>JAAUZU010000011.1 GCA_014804445.1 Lachnospiraceae bacterium
ACAATAATGAGAGAATCCAGGCTAAAACAAAGTGGATGCCTCCTGTAAAATACAGGGAAGCATCCATGCGTTGTGTCTAGTTCATAAATGAATGTGTCCAGAATTCTGGGTACATATCAGCTCTGACAAAGTAAGGCGCTTATCTTTTAGCAATATACTCTGCCGGCGGCTGGGCGTACACCAGCTTTCGGCTCTCTTGTTAAGCATATTATAACAGTGAAGCATCATGAAGTCAATAAGGCTTTTTACTCTTCCATCACCCCGCCTTTTTTACATACAGCTTCACAAAAAATCCCTCGTCATTGCCGCACTCCATGCCGCCGCCCATGCGCCCCATAAACATTTTGGCGAGATACAGACCAAGTCCTGCGCCCTCCTGTCCCTGTGCGTTGCTGCCACGGTAAAATTTTTCGCAAAGCAGGGCAAGTTCTTCCTCCGGCACGCCTTTTCCTCTGTCCCGAATCAGGATATACAGCCCGCCATCAGCCTCTTTAAAAGAAACTGTCACAGCGCCTTCTGCATATTTAAACGCGTTACTGACAATATTGTCTATCACCTGGGAGAGTCTCATTTTATCAATCAGGACAAGGCACTCCGGCATTTCATTGCACAGCCTTATCTCCCCATAATAGCGCAGTTCGGCAAACATATCCACAATGACGGGCGAGCTTTCCTCGGACGGTTCCACCCGCAGCACCTCAAGCTCCTCCAGCGTGGCTTTCAGCATATTGTCCGTCAGTTTTTCCATCATCTCTGCCTTTGCAGCAATAACCGCCACCTTCTCCAAGGTATCCGGATTCTTTTCCTTGACCTGTATCACCTCACACGCCGCCTTTATCGTGGCGAGCGGCGTCTTCATATCGTGGGACAACCCCGCTGTCAGTTCCTTCTTGCTCTTATTGGCACGATACTCACTCTCTCTGGCGCGCTTTAACTCCTCCCGCATAATGTCAAAGCTCTCCGTAAACGCGCCGAAGACATTGTGCTTCTCCATCGGCAGCGGAAAGTCCAGATTACCCTTTGCAATTTGTGCCGTAAATGCCTTGAGGCGTACAAAAGGACGGACATACCAGTGCCATACTGCCAAAATCAACAGACAGCCCGCAGCAAAAAACAGAAAAAGAAAAAGTATGCTCGTTGAAAGAAGCGCCTTTTGCTCCTTCTCCCATGAAGCAGTCGGATCGTTCCATGCCGCTTTTCCCACGATTTCTCCATTTTCATAATAGTCCAGTATAACTGCGCCCGACTGGAGCAGCCTATTCATCTGTTCCTTGTAATCCGCATCGGTAAAGTAGAGAAGCCTGCATCCAAACGCTTCCTCCGCACTGCTTCTCCCCTGTTCTCCTACACACTCGGTCAGCATTTGCAGCTTTTCGTTATAATATAAAGTATCCAGTGCCGCATATCGGGATTGAGAAAAGACCGACAGAAGCAGAAACAGAAAACATACTGTCATAGCAGCATGACCTAAGATAAGATATTTGATTTTCAACTTAATATCCCTCGTCCATTTTCAAACTGATAACCAATCGCTGAAACTCTTTTTGCCGTCAGTCAGTAACAGAAAGCATGTACCCGACGCCCCACACCGTCTGAATCAATTTAGGCTCGCCCGGGTCTTCCTCCAGCTTTTCCCGAAGCTTACGGATATGCACATTGAGGGTGCCGTCGCCATAACACTCATCGCCCCAAACTGCCAGAAACAGATTTTCCTTCGTCACGATTTTGTTTCGGTTGTCATATAGGCATTTGAGCAGGGCAAACTCCTTCGCCTTAAGCTGCACCCTTTTGCCGCGCAGCACAGCGGAAAGCGTCTCTTCCGACAAGTACAGCCCCGTACCGCCTTCTACCTGCATATGGGGCACTTCTCCCTCTCTCCCTTTTTTGCTCTCATCTGCTCCGGCCTGCACACGCGCTGTCTCAGCATCTCTTTGCGCAGCCGCAGCCTGCTCCGCTTCCCTGCTGCGCTGCATCCGGTTTAAGAGCACTTTCACCTTGGCGAGCAGTATGCTCAGCGAATATGGCTTCTTAATGTAATCGTCGCCGCCTATGTTGAGTGCAATCAGCACGTCGTCATCACTCTGCCTCGCACTGATAAACAGTATCGGCATATCGGTCTGCTCCCGCAGGCGTTTGCAGAGGGCAAAACCGCTTTCTTCAGATAAATTGATATCCAGCAGCAGAATATCCACCGTATTCTGCTCTAAAAAAGCAAGACACCCCTGCACATTCGTCACAAATGCGCAGGAGGTGTCAAACATATTAAAATATTCACATGTCATTGCGGCCAGTTCCGTTTCATCGTCCACAAGCAGACAATTATAATGCATGATATCCTCCATTATAAAGCGTTTTACCGCCGGAAGCCACAGGGCGCTTTTCTCTTTTTAGTACTGCGTTCCAAGCACCTTCAGCTTCTCCTTGATCTTATTTGCCGTACCCAGAACCATGTTGACAGAAGCGGAAATCTCCTGTGCCGCAGCCGCAAGCGTCTGGGTCCTTCCGTTCACACCGTCAACGGTATCCAAAAGCTTTCGCGTATCCGTAATAATACTGCTGACCGAGTTCATGATTTTGTCCTGGCTGGCATTGCTGCGGGTCGCAGTTTCCCTTGATTCGCTGGCAAGTTTGTTGATTTCATCCGCTACAACGGCAAAACCTCTGCCCGCCTCACCTGCGCGCGCCGCTTCAATATTAGCGTTGAGCGCAAGCAGATTCGTCTGCGAAGCAATGCTGACAACTTCATCATTATTTTGTGAAAGCTCCCGCAGGAAGTCGCTGATTTCATCCATAGAACGCGACAAGGATTCACAGAATTCTGTCACATCCTTGATATCCGCCGAGATTTCAGCACTGTCCTGCGCATTGTTTTCATTTCCCTTTGCCATATCGTCAACCGACTGGTATAAAGTATCAAATTCCGAGTTGATTTCCTTAAGCGTCTGGAGTATCAGCTCCTTCTGTTCCTGAATAAGCAGCTTGTCCGCCTCTAACCGGCCCGCCAGCTCCTCCGCCGTCGCCTTCTGCTCTTCCACTTCTTTCTTTATGTAATAAATACAATTCGTCTTTTGATTAAAGCCATTGAAAATAGCGTCCGCCATCTGCTCACAGGAGTCATAGCCGCAGCAGGAGCAGTTGATATGGCGCTCTGCCGTCGTATTTTTGTTCATCTCTTTAAAGATGGCATCTCGCTCTGCTTCCGTCGGATGCTTGTAAGCACACTCAGCAGAACGGTCCGTATAGCTGCGCAGATAATCCTCCAACTTCAGGTTTTTAAACTGGCTGTTCAGCTTTTTCAGACGCTTTTCAGGTGAAAGTTTCTTCGCCCATGCGCTGTTTGAACCTGCTTTTTTGGAAGACTCCCTGATTTCCAGAAGTGCTTCCAGCACATCGTCATTGCCGGATTTCTCAGGATCGCAGCCCGTTCCGTAAATACAGCCGGAGGAACAGTTCAACGCATCGATAAAGAGATACTTGGTTTTATTTGCCGCAATTCTGTTTTTATTATGCTCCAGATAATGATACATATGCTTTTCGCCTTCTATCTGGCGAATAAACACACTTTCTCCCAAGAACCAGTAAACATTCTCCTTGAGACCGCCCGGCATGGGATAGATAGAACCCAATCCGTATTCTATTTCATCAGACTGGAGTGCTCCGTAAACCTGATGTTCCTTTACATACTGCATCAGATGGTTGAAAGTCACATTGTACGTAATCACCCCTTTGTTGTTGGGATCGTCGATTTCCATCTTTTTCGCGATGCAGGGGCTGATAAACGCAAGCTTGTCTGTAACGCCCATCTCCTTGCGCGCATAGATAGCCGCGCACATCATGGGACTCTGTACCGGAAACAGCTTCGGCAGAAGCTCCGGCAGATTGCGCTCAATATAGCCGACCACCGCCGGACAAGGCTGTGAGATACCGCCCAGAAAATTGTATTTTTGTACATAATTCAGATATCCCCATGTGGTGATATCGGCGCCGAAGGATACGCTTATCATGCGATTCACGCCTAACTGTTTCAGACCGCCAAGCACCCGCTCATAATCCTGCGGATAATTTGCTTTAAAGGCAGGCGCAATCAGAATCGAAATCTTCTCTCCGCGCTTCAAATCCTCAAAAAAACGTTCCGTATCGTCGTTATACTCTCTTGCACCATGCTCGCATACATCAAAGCAGGCTCCGCAGGCAACACATCTGTTCCCATCCACATCAATCCTGTTTGCTCCGTCTACCTCATGGGATACACATGCTCCCGTGCAGCTACACACGCTGATACATTTATTACACCCAATACACTTGTCGTTAGTAAAAACCAACGATGCTTTTTCTTTTGCCATATTTCTTCCTCTGTCTTCCCTGCCGGCGTTTTAAAAAAATACGCTGACATATACACAATATATATTTTAGTATACCATACAATCGACAGTTCTGACAACATTTTATCCTTACATTGTATATTAATATAAAATGGGAAGTGTTTCCTTTGTCACTGCAAAGGGACTGTTATATAGCTCGCACAGCACCGCGTTGGTATTGAATTTTTCGCTTGTACAGAACTCGTGGGACCACGTCATATAACTCGCCCATCCCACCCCTTCTTCCGCGATGGCCTTTGCGGAAGGAAGCGTTCCCGTCTCGCCTATCATCGCCAGTTTGGGCATATCGGTAATCTTTATCAAATCATAATAGCTTTCACTTTGGCTTGTGTGCGTGTGCGCTTCCGGATACATATCCCTTGAAATAATATCCACAACATCGTCGCCCGGATAATATTCTGCCTTGGGCGCATTCCATACCCAGATAAGGTTGTGAAGCCCATGCACCGTGGTGTAGCGCTCATACATCAGACGGTAGAGCTTCTTTACGGTATCCGCGCCTTTTACACCCCACCAGAACCAGTTGCCGTCTCCTTCATGAAAGGGCCTCCACAAAATGGGAACGCCTTTATCCGCAAAAGGACGGAGCAGACCTGCCATCACATCCAAATCAGAGAGAAACGCCCTGTTTTCAGGCATTCCGCTGATAACGGCCTTGGAAGCATCAAAATCCGTATTCTCCGCAAAAAAAGACTTGGCACGGCCTCCTAATGGCGAAAACCAATGCCAAGTAAAGGTAATAAGCCCCTTTGACTCCGCCCATTCCCATGCCCTTTTTAAGGTTCCGTAGTTCTCCGTCACTTCCTTCATACATTCGGCATCGGTGTCCATATAGTTAATATTAGGCGAATAGGAAAGCAGCTCAAACCCCAAAAGCGCTGGCTGCTTTCCTGTTATTGTTTCAATGTAATGAAGCTCTTCCTGCTCCATCGTCTGTGTGTGCTGTCCTGTGATAATCTGATGATAGGTGATATCAGAAAGATACTGCATGACTCTTTTTACACAATCCTGCGCCTTCTCATTGCAGGGTGTCGCTATTTTATCGCTCATGTCCGCTCCTGTCTATGTGTTCCCACACGCGTATAAGCAAGAGAAGTCTGACTCTTTTCTCCTCCTGCGCTTGTCAGATAAGCGCATTATACTACTGTCGGGGAAAACCGACAAGCACCTTCGTATGTTCCGGACTATTTTCTGCGGTACTTTTTTTCTATCACGGTCACATAGACCACCATTGCGGCAATCGCCTCCAACATGGCTCCCAGTACGGTAAGCAGAATGTATGGTGAATTCTGCCCATATAAAAGCGGCAGTCCCAAAAGGGCAAACACAACGCCAAATACGCACCACAGTTTTCCCAGTGCGCGGTTGTACGCCTTTACATCGGTCACTTCAAATACTTTCGCATTTGCCCAGAAGCCAAACGCCGACTTCTTTTTAGAGAAAAAATTATAAATGCCCATGATGACAAAACAGGCCGACATCGCAAGCCATATCAAAAACGCATATAACATGATACCCTCCCTTTCTGCCTATCTCAAATAAAAGCCGTCAATTTCCATATCCGCATTGAATACCACTGTGTATGTCACATTGCGTTTTTCATAAGAAGCCACGACAACTGCTGTCGCATATTCGACGCCCTGAGAAGTCTGTCCCACCACTGCGATGCTTTTATACTCTTTGAAGGCTCCCACCTGTCTGTCTAAATCTTCCATAATGGCAGTCAAATCCTCCTTCGACAAGGCTGCTGCCATGACTTCACTCATCATATCCATACCGCTGTCATACTCTCCGGCGGTCAGATAGTCGAGAAATTTTGTAGCAGCCTCTTTTACGGTTTTTTCATCAAAACCAGCGGGGAGTTTTGTGCCGCTGCAGGCTGCAAGCGTAAGAAGCAGCGCTGCTGCCAGTATTGCTGCGAGACTTCTGTTTACAATTCTTTTTGCGTTTTCTTTCATCGTATCCTCGTTCCTTTCAATCTTTATGCTTTTAAGTGATTGCGAAATTCGTTATGCGGCAAGTGTCATTGTGTATATGGTATATTCCAACGCAGACACGCTCTCGCTCCAAGCTTACCGTAGCGGTACATAAGCTGCCAAAACACGGCAGCAAGTCATGCAAGCATGACTTTGGTACCGACGACTGGCAAGGGTCTGCTTATGGAATATACCATATGCACAATTCGAAGCAGGCAAAGACGAGACTTCCTTGCAAGCTACAGGAAATGGGCATATAGACAAAATAAGAGCGACTTGCCTTGTGTTGGAGACGTTTTCGTCTATTTTAAACACTTCCGGCACTTGCAGAAAGTATTTCGCAATCAGCTATATATTCTTTAGATAATTACAAAACTCATACTTGCCAGTTTCAAATTGTGCATATTGTACATTCCATAAGCAGACCCTTGCTTACCGTCGGTACTTAGCGAGGTATTTTCGAGCTTAGTACCGCTACGGTAAGCTCGGAGCGAAAGCGAGTCTGCGTTGGAATGTACAATATGCACAATGACAACAGCATAGTTTTTTACGCTTCGCAATTTTCTATTCTTGCTTTTTAGGCGTTTGATAGCACCAAATTCCTGCAACCAACGTAATGACTGCTGCCAGCGCAGCATACACTTCAATTCCCGCTATGCCCACTCCAAACACTGCCTGCAGAACAACAATTGGAGCATCGAGCAGTGTATGAAGTAAAATGGCGACGGCAAGATATCTTACTTTTTTTCTTCTGACGCCGTGCATCACCAACAAGGAAGCGCCTGTGTGAAACAGGATTGCGGACAGTCGTTCCAGACTGCTGACAAAAACCGTTCCTGCGCCGACGGGGAGCAGCGCTCCCTTTCCCATAATCATCAAAAACAGCATATATACAAACTGAAGGCCCACAAGCAGCATGGCTTCCACACCGCCGTGTCCCAGTCCAAAGGACAGACCATGTTCTATGTCTGTTTTTTCTTTGAGGAAAAAACGGATAGCTATCCACCTTGCAGTTTCTTCAAACAGGCCTGCCGTCAGCCCCAGAAACAGGCCATAGCGCCACGGGTTCATCTGCAAAACAGCAAACCATGCGTATTGCGGCAGCACAAGCTGCAAGAGCGGCAGGCGGAGTAACGGCTGACTTACGATAAACGCCAGCATCCCGAAAAGAAACGCTTTTCCTGTGCCTTTCTTTCTGCGCATCAGCATGACTGCGCCCCCGATTGGCAGCACAAAGCATATAAAACTTCCGAATAACAGTCCTGCTGCCAGCATATTCCCGCCTCCTCCTGCACTGGTATTATCCAGGTATCTACAAAACTCACCTATTTTTTGCTCACCCTCATTTTAGATTTCCCCCATAGAAAAAGCAATATGCTTTACCTAAGGTAAGGCATATTGCTCCTAAGATACAGTCCGTTATAAACTTCTTCTCACATTATTCTGCTGCCAGCATCACTTTTGCGGTAAATACACCCTCCTGCCAGTCAAACTGCACGTCGCCCCCGTATTGCTCCACTGTCCGCCTAATGCTCCTTATTCCTACGCCTTCATGCCCTTCCTTTCCTGAGCGGAATCCATTTTTTGTCTTTACCGGCTCTCTGTCACTGCTGTTTTCCACTGTAATGGACACAAACTGCCGCACATTGTTTATCCGCAGTTTTACAAAGCCTTCCCGGCTTTCTGCCGCCGCGGCAATTGCATTATCCAGCAGATTGGCAAACAACGCGGTGACGTCCATATCCCGCATAAAATCCAGAGACAACTCGCCCACTTTGATATCCTCTCTGATTCCTGCGCGCTGCATCTGCCGCACTTTGTCGTTGAGGATAATATTTAAAAGCTTTTCCGAAGTGTAATATTTCTGCCCAAGGTTATTCAGCATTTGATGGATGTCGCCGGCATAGTGCGCCGCCGCTTCCGCCTTTTCACTGTCGTACAATTCCTCCATGGCAAGAATGTGGTTGCGGATATCGTGAATCAGCTTTCGGGACTCCTCGTATTTTTCCTCCTCCCGCGCATAGTAACGGTACTGCATTTCCGACTGCCTGCGGTAGAAATTCTTCTCACTCTCCAGCTTGTGATTCTCGCTCATCACATCGACCAGCACGCAGAAATAAATGTTCAGACCGATAAGCATCAGCAGATTTATCAGCAGAAGAATCACAGAGCCCTCCACCATATAAATCTGCATCAGGTACACCATGCAATACATATTAAATATAGAGAACAATGGCAGCAGAATGGACAGTACCACCTGCCGCACCGTAATATGCCTTCCCGTCCTTTTCCCTGCCACCACAGCAATCAGGCAGATTACCATAAATTCCATCATTCTGTCCAGTACCATCAACAGAATGTACAAAAGCTCTGTAGAATTGAGAAATAAAATCCCACGGACTATCAGCATTTCATAGCCCGTAACCACGACAACGTCCGTCAGAAAAACCGCCACGACCAAAATAAAATACGGCACAAGGCAGGATTTGGAAGCTTTCAGAATCCACATTGCCGCAAAGGGAAACAAGATGCCAAAGGCAAGATTTACCCAAGTGCTTCCCAGCAGGGAACACGCTACAGCGACTGCCGTATACGCTGCCATAAGACCCAAGCGCCCCCCTGACAGCTTCGGCTGTCCCGCAATCCGGTAAGCGCCGTAAAACATGGAACTGATAAGAAAAATACTGCCCACGCAGGGAAGTACCAGATAGACTAAGATTTCCAACTGTGCATCCCCCTTTCCTCCGCAAGATACTGATTCAACGCTCCCCGAAACTGCACGGCTTTCTTTTGTGACAGGGGAATCCTGCGCCCGTCCGTCAACGTAAGCTCATAGCCATGGATTCTCTCAACCGCATACAAATTCACCACAAAGCTCTTATGAGGCATGGCAAAGCCATATGGCTCCATCTCCTCCGCCACTTCCGTAATTTTTCTCTTTAGATGCCAGACACGCTTTTCCGTATGTAAAAGCACCTGCCGCTCACAGTACTCAAAGCAGAGGATTTGGGTCGATTTGACATGTGCAATACCCTCCTTCGCCTGAAATTCCAGTTCCGGCTCCTGTCTGGAAAAGCCATAGGCGCACGCCTCGTCAAGCTGCGCGTACAATTCCTCCTTTTTCAGCGGCTTCAGCAGATAGGCAAAGGCATGCACGGCAAAGGCAAAAATCGTGTAATCACTGTAATTGGTAATATAAATCAGCTTTACATCCCTGTCCGTCTCTCTGATCCGTTTCGCCGTCTCAATGCCGTCCATGTCCGCCATGTCAATGTCGAGCAGCAGGATATCATACTTTTTTCCCGCCGCCAAAAGGGCCTTCCCGCTTCGGTAGCCGTCCGCCTGCAGCCGGATTTTATTATAATCTTCAAGCATGGCCATGGTTTCGCCCAAGGCTTTTTCATCATCATCACAGACCGCTACCCGCAGCATGGAAAGCCCTCCTTTTCGGCACATTCGGCAGACAAAACCCTACCTGCGCCTTTTTCTTTTAATCACCATTCTGATAACAAACATGCACAGCAGATACAGCACACAGGCAGCCGCGCCCCAGATAAACATTTTCAACAGCAGAATATGCCACGCCACCTTAAGCCTTGCCAACTGATAATCCTGTATCCCTCTGTTGATAAAGGACAATACCATCATGGCAGGCGGCAGGCACATGCCGAAGAAAAAGCTGATAACTGCGCCCATAATCAGATTGGCATTCTGATATTTCCTCACCTTTTTCAGGTAATCTACCTCTTTCGGAACTTCCCTTGTCAGGCTTTCCGTTCCCGCATCCGCCTTTAAGAGACGGCACTCATCCTGACAGGACCGGCACGCCTCCATATGGCTCTCTATTGCATCGTTTGTTTTCTTTGATGTCAGTCCGTCCACATATAAAGGCAGTAAGTCCTTCACCATACTGCACACCTTTTCTTCATTCATCCCGCTTCATCTCCTCCATGATTTTCTTTTTTCCCCGATAGAAATTGACACGAGCCCAATTTTCATTTTTTCCCAGTATCTCGCCCACCTGAGCAAACGACAGATTTCCGACAAGCCTAAGATACATCACTTCACGCATTGGCTCTGCAAGCTCATGTATCCTTCGCAGGATTTCCACATTGTCCCACTGTACCATCAGCTCGCTTTCCGCTGCGCGCGCATATACAACGTCCTCCACAGTCTCTATGGCTTCCTGCTTTTTGTTGTCCCGCAGGTATTTCAGCCACAAGTTCTGTGCGATTCCGCAAAGCCATGTCAGGACGCTGCTCTGTCCTCTGAAACGCCGGATGCTCTGCACTGCCTGAAAAAAAGTCTCCTGCGTCAGTTCTTCCGCAAGATTTTCATTTCCCGTTTTTCCAAGCAGAAACAGATACACCTTCTGGGAATACTTTTGATATATTTCATCAAGTGACTCCATGACTATCCTCCTTTCTATCAGGTTAGTTCCAAGGAGGTTTCATTTGTTACATTTTTTCTGGTTTCATTTTATAATACATTGTCCAGTATAAAGCGGATTTCAGGGATGCTCTCCAGCAACATCAAATAGTGCTGCTCCATCTCGGGGTTGGAAGGATCCCACTGCACATCCGTAACATCAGTCCGAATATAATTCGTGTTCTTGTTAGAGAACAGATACTGATAGGGAATCGCGCCGTCGAACAGATTCTCCTGTTCCAGCTCCTCTGCCGTCATTGCTCTGTCGCCGTACGCTCCAATCCAAAAGAGGATTCCGAAGTCCGACCATTCGCCGCCCTGCCTGTGAATGGTGCTGTCATAAAAGGTATATATATACCCGCCTTCCATCTCACCTACTTCTACCGCATAATTGTCCTTCCACTCATCAGGCAGGATAAGCGTCAAACCGATTTCCTCCAGAAAAACCGTCTCCTGAGCCGAATCCTGAGACGGCTCCACTACGGGTTCGTTTGCGGACACGGCCATTCCTGCCGCAAAACTGCACACCATCAGTACAAGCGTGGCCGCGCACGTTGCAATTCTTTTTATCACCCTGTTTCTCCGTCTCGCCCCGTAGTTCGGAAGATTCTGTGCCTGCTGCACAAGACGTTCGTCAATATTTCCAATTCTGTCTGCCAGTTTTCTGCTATTCATACTGCAATACCCTCCTTTTCCAAATGTGCTCTCAGTTTTCCGCGCATACGAAACAGGACGGACTTAATTTTGCCTGCCGGAAATCCCGTCTGCCTGCTGATTTCCTCTATTGAATCAAAATACCAGTAACGGCGTATAAAAATGTTTCTCTTTTCTTCCTCCTGTTTCCACAAAAAATCACTGACAGCCATTTCAATCTCTTTTTCCATCAGTTCAGACTCGACCGAGTCTGCGCTCGAGACGCATTCCTCCAACTCCTCCAAAGAGCATACCGCCTTAGGATTTCTTTTTTCCGCAGTCAGATAATCAAACCGGTTCAAAGCCAGATTTCTTGTAATCCGGCTGACAAATGCAGAAAACTTATCCGGCTGCTTCGGCGGAATCACATTCCAACACGCCAGATACGTGTCATTGACACATTCCTCACAGTCCTCCAAACTGAGAAGGATATGCTTTGCCACATAGCTGCACAACTTTCCGTATTTTACATCAGTTTCCCGTATCGCGGCTTCGTCCCGCTTCCAGTACATTGCTATAATTTCCTTGTCGTCCATCATATTGCTTCCTTTCCGTGACCTGCTAATCCGCAGGCACAAATTCGTGCTTTTTAAAAGTACTCCGGAAATACCTTTCACCCCATAAGTAGGATTTTATGATGGTTTGGTTGCATAAAATTGAAAACTATAACGAAATCCAATAACGCTGCGTGATATGTCCGTCTTCTTCTACTTCATTTTCCAATACGCCGCCATTACGAACGATGGATTTCGCCGAACCGATGTTGTCTTTGTCGCAGCACATCAAGACCTTGTCGATACCAAGTTTTTTACACTCGTCTAACGCCAAAGCAAGCATGGCTGTCGCATATCCCTTTCTTCTTTCACCGGGTCTGATGCCATCGCCTATATGACCGCCGGTTTTTAATAATTCATCATTTAAATAGTGGCGAATATTGACGGCTCCTACAAAAATATTTCTGTCCTTATCGAGACAAAACAGAGTTGTATCAGGAACCCAGCCATTTTCATTCCCTTCCTTTGTATCAAGTTTTTTCAGGTAATTATCAAAATCCTGAAAATCATTTGCCCATATTTTCCATGGAGACATATCCGTATGATTTACGATAATATCGTTCTTCCATTCTGTCAGCATTTCAAATAACTGTTCCTTATATTCATCGGTTAATCTTACAAGTTCTATGTTCATTTTTCTTTCTTCTCCCATACTTTCGGAAAATGGCTTTGTAAAAAACCATCTCTTCATTATGAATGCCCGAAATCAACATCATACCTCGTTCCATGTGAGAGCAGAACCCCGTCTGTCAGCGTAATACAGAGAATACAGGTATTGATATCGCTAAAATCAGTGTGCCCGTTGTCAATCCATTCCGCAAACACTGTTCTTAATTTTTCTGCCATTGCAGCATTTTCCGCCTTGCCGAAATATCCAAGACTGCTGCCCGTCCCATGCGCCGTAAACCACTCGCCCGCTATCGCTACATTCGGATTTTTCTCTATCTGCTGCATTTTGGCGGAAAGCGCATGGGTAATGACATAAAAAGCTCCATCTTCATAATATCCGTTCACATAGCGGACATGCGGCAGTCCGTTTTCCATGGTTGCCAGTGCAATCACGCTGTCTTTGCCAAAACGTTCTATAATAATCTTTTCTACTTCCGGATTTAAGTTTTTCATCTTTCCATTTTCCTCCTTACATCGGTGTTCCCACCTCAATCAAATTGCCATCCAAATCATAAAAACGAACCACCTTCTGTCCCCAGCTATGGGTCATGAGCCTGTTGACATATTGAACCGAAGGATACAGCTTTTCAAGTCTTTGAACAAACGCGTCTATATCTCGCTCTTCAAAATACAGTTCGCAGGAATTGCTCTTTGGAATAATATCTTTTTCAAGAAAACCTTTCCAGATTTTTTCGTCCTGAAGGACAAGGCCTTCCGTTAAAATCATATTGCCTTCATTGTCCAGTACCATGTCGAGACCGAACAAGTCATGATAAAACTGCTTTGATTTTTCAATGTCCTTCACAACAATCAATATATTTTTTAATTTCACTCGTCTTCATCTCCTACTCCAAACATCATTTTTTCCATTAGGCATCATAGGTCTGATTCCTTATAAATTTCTGAGTGTATGCACAAACCGCAAAGCATTTTCCACATAAATCTGTTTCAATCCCTGTTGTTTCAGACATAATTTCTACTTGTTTTTTATAACATTTTTCTACATCTATCATTTTTTCTCTTTGCATGCCAACTTCCCACAAAGTCCCTTTTAGTGCCTGCGCAGGACAATTTTTTATGCACAGCTCACATCCTCCACAGCGGGAACGATTCATCGGCTTATCACACTTCAAAGGTGCATTTGTCAACAAAGAAGAAATTCGTATAGCTGAACCATATTGAGAATTTACTAAAAGACAATTTTTCCCAATCCATCCAAGTCCGGCTCTTGTAGCCACCGTTTTATGTGGTAATTCAGAAATATAATTCTGACCGACTTTCACACGATTCGTTGTTTGTGCATAAGCTTCAAAACCGTGGTTTTTCAAAAACCCTTCTCCCGCCGTCACTATTTCGTTTAATTTTTTATTCAACGCATGATACAAATCATAATATTCTTTGGTTGGCGCTTTCTGTAAATCAATAATAATCTTTTCAGGCAGTGAAACAGCGACGGCCACTCCTACTTTATAGTTGCAATTCCCAACCTCGCTGATATCTCCAATCCCAACCAGATTGGCGCCTTGACAGTATAGTAATTTTTTTAATTCTTCTGTTAGTTCCATAATTTCTCTGAAAATTACACTCCCGTTACTTTTTCATGCCAATCCGCCATTTCCTTTTTCCAAATCCAAAAGAAATCTTTTCACCTCCGTGCCGCAGGCAAATCCGTCAATACTGCCATTTTTATGGATCACTCTGTGGCAGGGCACTATAATCAAAATCGGATTTCTGCCGTTCGCCTGCCCCACTGCGCGAACCGCCTTAGGGTTTCCAATCCCAGCGGCAATATCCTCATAACTCCTTGTTTCGCCGTAAGGTATCTTCTGCAGTTCCTGCCATACACGCTGCTGAAACGCTGTCCCTTTCCCCTTTAACGGCAAGTCAAATTTCACCCGTTTTCCCGCAAAATATTCATTGAGCTGCGTGTACGCCTCATACAGCAAATCCGAATGTTTCGCAAAATTCTGCAGCGGGAGCATACTGTCCGTATCCTCCCGCTGCAGGCAGAGCCTCGTCAGACTGCCGTTTTCCTCACAAATTTTCAATATACCGATAGGACTTTGAAAAACGTAATCATGCTCCATTTTGATTCAACCTTCCCCTTTATCATAGACCCAATAACGTCCACGCCCATTTTCCTTTGCCTGATAAAGTGCAATATCGCTTTGTCTGAGAAGCATATCGATATCTCCCTGACTGTCATGGCTTTGTGTAATACCGACACTGGCTGACAGCATGCGAAGGTTTTCTGCCGCCGCATAGGTACTGTATAATTTATCCAGCAGCGTTTGGGCATCCTGTTCCAGTTCCTGAATAGAACAGCTTTCTATCCGCAGAATCAAAAATTCATCACCGCCCATGCGCACAACCAAATCATTCGGAAAACACTCCTGCAGCAAACGGGAGGTAATCATCAGCGCCTCGTCCCCTGTGTGATGTCCATAAGTATCATTGACATCCTTAAAATGGTCCATATCCACACTCAAAAGACTGAGTTTCTTTCCTATACAATGCTCCTGAACATATTCGTAAAGATAACGTCTATTGTATAATCCGGTCAAAAAATCCGTATTGGCATTTTGAACGATTTGTGCTTCCAACTGCCGTTCGATTGTTACATCCCGGAAAATACATATCTGACCGGTCACATTGCCTAAGAAATCACAAATATTATCTTGGCGAAGCTCCATTACCTTCTTGTCATTATTTGGTAACTTGGCGACAGCTTCTCTGAATCCCTCTTTGTTTACCATGCGTTCCGACAGAAACGTGCACTCTGCCCAATTATTATAAAAAGTATCAATCACATCTTCCTTGAGAACGTTAAAAACTTCCTCAAATTTAGAATTGACTTCCAAAATTTTTCCATCATTATCCCGAATCAAAACCGCGTATGGCATACTGTTTAAAAGGATTTTATTTTCCGTATACATATTTTCCAAGTCGGTAATATCATGCCCATACCCTACCGTTCCGAGAACATTATGGTTTTTGTCATAAAGCGGTGATTTGAAGGTGATGAACTGGCGCATCCCTTTTTGTCCCTTTACCTGCTCTGTGAACTGCATCCTATGCCCTTTCGCAATTACGGCATCTTCAGTCTGTCTGCATATATCTGCCCCGCTGTTTGGATCATCGGGAGAAACACCCCAGATATAGCAGTGATCCCGCCCGGTAACATCTTTCTTGGTTTTCCCTACAATAGAGCAGAATTCATTGTTGACAAAGGTGTGCGTTCCATCCAGGGTCTTAATCCATAACATATCCGGNATGTTATCCGTTATTGCACTTAANCAAGTATTGGANAGATACAAATCCTCTGCCAATTTTATCTTTTCCAGCAANTGACGGAAACGAATGGCTATCCGGTCATAGTGAAACGGTCTTTCCCAAAAGTCATCTGCNGCCTCTAATTCTGCCATNTCGAAATCTCTTATNGAGTCTGCATCNGCACAAAAAACCAGTGCCCCATTTACTTTGCAGTTTTCACGCAGCGCNGACGGNCTGCCGGGCAAGTCCCACACCAAAATATCANTTTCCGGCAGTCGGNNAATGTCAGCGNTATCAGAACTCTCAATTTCATGCTTAAAACCCTCTAACGGACAGATGCTGCGGATNATTTCTTCCAAATGCGTATCTTTACTAAATATGGATATTTTTAAATTGTAACAATACATATCATATTTCCTTTCTCCCGNCTATAGATAANTTTATTATATAGGCTGANCGCTTTAAAAGCAATAAAATCAANCATCANAAATAGCTAAATTTACTCTTTCATGGTATAATACACTAAAATGCTTTGNCAAGATTGGCGAAGGTAAGAAAAATGAAAAAATATAACATCAGTCCCGAATATGGCATATTTGCGANGTTCACCCCGCCNTTTCACAGGGCTTTATTTCCAATATCCTCTTTCGTATTGGGNCTTATTCCCAAAATGCTGAAAAGTGACGCNNNNGTAAAAATAGCNAAAAAGCGGCTTNAGACNGCCGATGGCGGTCATATCGNTTTGTACATTTTTTANCCTGTCAAGACCACNACGGATAAAGTNCTNTTGTATATTCACGGAGGCGGTTTTGCTTTTAAGGGNTCTTCCTGCCATTATCATTTGTGCCGGCGNTTTGCTGCAGAAAGTAATTGTAAGGTAGTGTATGTTGATTACAGGCTNTCACCCNAAGTATAAATATCCTGTTCCNTTANANGANTGCTTTCGTGCCTATCAATGGATTGTNAAAAATGCTGCTCNTTTAAAAATAGATACAANCAAGATTATTGTCGGCGGAGATTCCGCAGGCGGGTGTCTGGCNGTTGACGTCACTTTAAAAGCTCTACAGAAAAATTTGGTGAAGCCCTGTTATCAAATGCTTATTTACCCTCTGTTAGACAAACGGATGNATACGCAATCCATGAAAGTNTATACAGATACCCCTATGTGGAATTCCGGACTNACGAAAAGAATGTGGNNCTATTATTTAGGGGAGCATCCTTATATTTCACCAAATGAAAGANCNGACCTNNGCAATATGCCTCCCACCTATCTGGAAACCGCAGAATACGACTGTTTACATGATGAAGGNNTCGATTTTGCAAGGAANCTGATGGANCATGGCGTTCCTGTNACATTATATGAAACANANCAGACCATGCACGGNTATGATATCAAGAACTGCCCCACAACGGAAAAAGCGCAGAAAAGAAGNATAAAAGTNTTNNANGATATCCAATAGAANANGGAGGTANCTATGGACTTCGGTATGCCGACATTGATTGAAAACAAAAATCTGGAGGANACTGCTGCCCTGTGCNAAGAGCTTGNNCTGCAGTTTATTGAACTGAACATGAATTTCCCCATGTATCAGGTGCCGCAGTTGGAGGANACNGACTATCTGNAAGACTTGGCANAACGCCATTGCCTCTATTACACGATTCATCTGGACGAAAANCTGAATGTATGCGATTTCAANCCCCTTGTGGCAGATGCTTATCTGGAAACGGTNGAGCGGACTTTGCATGTGGCGCAAAAAATCGGCGCNCCGCTTTTAAATATGCANATGCACTCCGGCGTCTATATTACCCTGCCCGACAGACGGGTATGGCTTTTTGAAGANTACCGCAGCGAATATATGGCGGCAATCCGCCGTTTTCGTGAACTATGTGAAANAACAGCGGGGAACTCCGGTATTAAAATATGTATNGAGAACACGGACGGCTATCAGGACTTTGAAAAAGAGGCAATCGACTNTCTNCTGCAAAGCAGTATGTTTGCGCTGACATGGGATATCGGNCATTCCCATACCTGTGATAATGTGGACGANCCGTTTCTTATGNNGCACAANGACAGGCTGCANCATTTTCATATCCANGACGGGCTTGGCCGCAAAAANCATCNGACTTTGGGCACCGGTGAAATCNACCTNNCGCANAGACTTGGTATCGCAAGAGAATGTGGGTGCCGGNGCGTGATAGAAACCAAAACGGTGGAGGCANTGCGAGAGTCCGTGGCGTGGCTGANAANCNCCTTGTAATCCGCCNGACACAGCTNAAATGGGAGAAANCCATGACAAAAGATTTAACATGTATNTACTGCGATACNGCNTTTTCAATCGAAGCATGTGCCAATTTCACNGTCATATGCCCATGCTGCAAGAGAAGCATNTACCTCGAATGTGAATACGGCTACGGACCAGTTACGCCATGCCGNATATACTTGGGAANTGAAATCGCCGGTGTGGTTGAGTCNCAGNNAGCAGATTANCANTTANATATNAACCNNCGNAAAATCCGGCTCNCCAAAACGTATTTGGANGCCATCACAGAAGCAGAGNAAATCGTAAAGAAGCGCNTNCANATTGTTCGCCCCTGCAAANATTTGCNAATTTTAACGAAGGGCGGCAGCCTGTGCTTTTATGGCGACTGGTTCGGCAGACCTTACGATAACTGCCATAANATTGTGCGCACCCATTATGACGGNGAAATACTGGAAATNCANTTTGAGCAGTCTGANCGGCTGCTTGTATACAATCCTGAAGGCATCACAAGCACGCCNNAGGAATTGAGGATAGAGAAAGCCTCAAAATTAAAATGGCTCTATATCCCTTATGGCGTTAGNACAACNNAATACCACACCATTACCTATACNNNGGAAGATGGGACTCTTTTTAAAGAAACTGCGCATGGCAAAGAATCCTTGTCNTTGGATGGCGCTTCTGCGGCGGTTTNTATNGGATAATAAGNGATTNGAAGTTGGANAGGAAAAGTCTATGGAATACATATGGTATATTCTTGCNGCACTTGGGGCAGGAATCGGAACAGGTCTTGCNGGACTGTCAGCAGCAACCGTGATGGTGCCGATACTGATTGTACTTTGTCCAAGCTTTAGCGGAGAAAGCGGTGCCTATCAGGCTACTGCCATTGCTCTTGCATCAGATATTCTTGGCTCGGCAGTGACAACAATTACATATGGAAANCATAAAAATATCGACCTGAAACGCGGCTGGNTCATGCTGACNTGTATCCTCACCATGAGTACAGTGGGCAGTTACGTGGCGTGGCTTGCAGGAAATGTGGTATTNGGCAGNTTTACNNTGTTTCTGACATTTTTCATCGGTATCCGTTTTCTGATAAAACCGGACACGTCACGGGAAAATACNGCGGGTAAGGGCGAGAAGCTTGACCTAAAAGGCGTAGCCATATCCCTTTTTTTCGGTTTGACCATTGGATTCGGCACNGGTTTTGTNGGAACAGGCGGCGGTATGATGATGCTTGTNGTTTTTACTGCATTCTTAAGCATGGAACTGAAAACTGCNGTNGGAACAAGCACTTTTATTATGACTTTTACGGCGCTTATTGCATCNNTCAGNCATATCCTTATCCACCCNGCAATTATTCTGGANCGCTGGAATGTCCTGCTGATATGTATNNTTGTTGCGACTGNNGCNTCNNTNNTCTCCGCACANTTTGCCAACCGGGTNAAAAANCGTACCGTNGGNCTNGTGACNGGAGCAGTGCTTACTGTNCTTGGCNCTGCCATGCTGNTNNTNAATTACTGGNCNNNCATATCGNAAATTGCGATTGCTGTCTCGGTACTGCGGTGCCTTGAGAAGTTTATCTTGTATATTATCCCCTGCATAGCAATCCTTTTAGCCGTTAGGTTCTTTACCAAAGTTCCGCAATTTGTGTTCAGGAAACTACTGCATCTGGTAGCGTTCAGCTGTACCACATTTATGATTATCGTTGCCGAGAGCTGGCAGGCGGCGTCTTTAACATCCTGCCTGATTGCCGTGCTTCTTTACCCGGTGCTTGCCATTCTTGAAAAAGAAAGCTGGTTTCATAACCTGTTTGTCCAAAAGAAACCCGGAGAGATTAAAAACAGTCTCTTGATGCTGTTCTTTATGTTTGCTGTTGTTACGGCTGTGGCATGGGGAATCTTTGGCAAACCATATGATGCCGCCACAGCCATTCTCATGTGGGGAACGGGGGATGCCGCGGCTGCCCTGATTGGCATTCCATTCGGAAAACACAAAATACATCTAAAACCTGCCGATGGAAAAAAGTCATGGGAAGGAACTGCTGCCATGTTTCTGGTATCTCTGATATGCGGTCTTGCGGTCTTTCTCTTGTACTGCCATTTCCCTTTTTGGAAATCACTATTTCCGATTTTTGCCGGAGCAATCGTCGGAGCGGCAACGGAAGCTTGCTCTCCCAGCGAATATGATACCGTAACGGTGCCTGCCGCTATTCTTGTAGTGCTGCTTTTACTTTCAGCCTGAAAGGTATTTTATAAAATATAAGCCAACGGAGGCGGAAACAAAATCAAAGTTCTTCCGCATATATTATTTTGCGTATTGAGTCACAAGATAAATGATATTCTTCACAGAGGTCCTCTATTTTACTTCCGCCTGCATACTTTTTGCGTATCTCTGCATTGCGCTGTTTGTAATAACTTCGCGCCCCTGACGTTTCGCCCCAGGGTTTCTTTTCCTGTGCTTTGGGAATATACAGGGTTTCCCCGGATATATACTCCTGCAGCTCCCTCAAAAGCCTGTCCGGAAGGATATCCCGCGCATTTTTATGCGTTTTCATTCAAAAAGTCTTCCTTGCTGTCGTATTCATGAATGACGCCGCCGCCTGCCTCAATTTCTTTGCGTATCCATTTTTCCAGTTCATCGGCACGGCTGATAAATACATCAAGATTCCCGTAATCATAACATTCCATAAGTTCCGGCTTTTCAAGGCAGAAATCTTCGCATACGCTGTTAAGCTCACTTTGTAAGACTATGCCCCACATATAGACTTTAACAAAATCACCGGCTGCCGCATAATGCCGAAGCCTGAGCCATGTATAAGACAATTCTGCGTACCAGTCCGCCAAATCCTGATAGTTGTGTTCTCTTAAAGTATTATCAGGATAAACTTCTTCCAGATATTCACGCACCATCTGAATTGCCTTATGACATTTTTCCCTCTGCTTTATCTCATCATTCTCTTTGATGACGCTTACGTACAGTTCACAAAATCCTTCCGGCACTTTTCCCGCTTTATCTAATTGCTGCAATTCCGCAAGCTGTGCGGTCTGGGACTTTGTAAAATAAATGTGATGGCTGAAAGCAATGGCGCGCGCCAGATAATCCAACACATATCCGGCCAACATGCGAATATCACTTCGCTTCGTAAAGAGCATTTCCGTATACAATTCTTTTGCCTGCGCATATGCTTTCAGCGCACAGCCTCGCATCTTTGATACATCTGCAAGATTGCTGCGCTGTCTTGCTTTGAGCATTTCAAAACGCTGTGCCCATTCATCATCCTTTGCATACAGAATTTCGCTATCTGCAAGCACCGTTATATTGTATTCCTCAAGCTCGGCAAACTGCTCAAGACGCTCCCAGGGAATCCCCCACACATCAAACCCTTCACCGTTTAAAATAAACGTGCGTGCAAGTTCATTTCCCCGCTTTGTGATTGGCACAAAATAACTGATTGCCGGCTCACTATCATCAATTCGCAGTGTGGTATGTGAAATCACCAGCGCAATGTCATCCGCATACTTTTCCTTTACGGTATCAATTACCCATTTGGTCACAAATTCATTATTTTTCATCGTTCCTTTTTCCTCTCTTTATTTTTATCAGGCTAACCTTGTGTGTATTATGACATGAATTTGTAACCGTAACAATGCCGCAAACATTTCTACAATATTCTTTCCCTTTTTTATTCTGCCACCACAGCTATGATGTAATCCTTTCCAAATAAAAAACCGCGTTTTCCGCTTTGTGACTATTCCTTTAAAATTGCCTGATATTATAATTGAAAAATATATTCACTTGATGTATACTTATTGAAAAATATCTCCCTTTTCGGAAAAGTGTTCCCATTAATTATTCCACAAACCGGAAGTTAGCTAAATCATAATAGTTTGTCAAATCAGTTGCTTGTGTTCATACCCTCTTTTTCAATTTCTCACAATAAAATTTATATGCTCTCTCACAAAGCAGAGAGCAAAGTTTATCATCAAAAATAGCAAAAACATCATCGAGAATTTCTTCGTCATCCTCGGTGAGATATTCAACAATATCCCTATAAGCCTTAATACGTTCATCATTTTTAAATCGCGCAAAAACTTTTGCATAGGCATTATCAAACAACTCATACACCTCACTACAACTTGTTTCTTCCAGAGCCGAACCAGTGTCTGCAATTCTCTTAATACCACGCATGGCATAAAAGTAACACTCATAACCCCAATTCAGAAAAAAATAATCAAAACCTACGCTATACATATCCGTTGTAAGTTTCCAAAGAGCTGCGATTTCTTGCTCAATCTCATCTAGCTTATTCCAGTTGCCGCCATTAACACTTTCCAATTTATCAGCGAATTTAATCGCATACTGATTCCATATTTCATCATAGTTCTGCATAATATCATTCTCCCTGTAAATTTCAATTTGTTAGTGCAATTATAGCCTATTTTTTACGGGCACACAATTCCGAAAAGGGACAAAAATATATACTTTACCAACAATCACAAAGGAGATTCACATGAATATTGAACTTACAAAAACACAACAATACCTCGAGTGGCTCAAAGACAAGCTGTACTTGAATGCCACAGCACTCTCTGCCCAAAGACGCATTATACAAAGAGGGCAAGTATACCGTTGCAAATTTGGTGTAGGCATTGGCAGCGAGGAGTCTAAAGAAAGACCTTGTGTTATTCTTCAGTATAATTCTGCTAACAGAACATCACCTAACACAATTGTCGCACCTATAACACATACAACTTCTACACTTCCTGTTGTTGTCCCTATTGCAAATAAAACAGATTCTGTCGGTAACGTGATACTTGATGGCAATGTTCTTCTTGGCAACATTACCTGCGTAAGCAAAGCTAGGCTTGGTGACTATATTACCGATCTTACTGCCTGTGAAATGAAAGCCGTGGATAAAGCTATTTCCTTATCTCTTGCTACAAACCATTATTACCAGGCTCTACAAAATAATTACAATGACAAGCTCCAATACATAGAAAAGTTGAAAGACGCTCTTGCTGATAAGCAGAACCAAATTGATGCTTTTCAATCCCTACTGGAAAAATATAACTTTTCGGACGTTGCAAGTTTGATTGAGTTCATAGAAAATTCTTTAAAACAGGAGTGGACAAGCTACTTTTTTCATGTTAATATAAAGCTACAAGTAAGGTACTCACGAGTGGGGTATCAGTACAGTTTTTCAAGTAAGGGAACTACGCGCGAGTTCCCTTTATTCTATTTACACATATTATTCTGTTTAAAGCATATACTAATATTACAATTCTTCTCCGGACGTGTGCCGGAGAATTTATTGTAATCAAGTAAAGGGAGTCACGAGCGGGCTCCCTATTTACTTAAACAAGAAACTATGAGCAGGCGGCCTCCTTCGCTTCCATCGGAAACACAATCCACAAGGTTCCGCTTGCAACAGAAATCTTTCCTTTTTTGCCGATAAACTCATTGCTGACCCCAAGCGGAAACGAATTTGTCAGCAGCGCCTCCTGCAGTTCGTACTTTAGCCCCTCTATACATACGCCTTCCGCCCTGTCAGAATGGGAAAACACGGATACAAAGCCCGAAGCAAGCGCCGGCAGCTCTAACATTCCGTTTGTCACAGCGGTTATGATGTAATCTTTTCCAAATAGAAAACCGCACTTTCCGCTTTGTGACAATTCCGCTAAAAGCTGCATGTTTGCGATGGTATGCTCTATCCGCCCGCCGGTTCCGCAGTAAATATGAAACCTTTCGTATCCCCTTTTGACGCCCTCTCGCACGGCGGACAACATATCCGTGGTATCCTTTTCCCTGTTTAAGACAATGGCATTCGGGTGGTTGGGTACAAAGGAAAGTGTGTCAAAATCACCAATGACCATATCTATCTGCATCCCCCTCTGCTCCAAAGCTGCGAACCCTGCATCCGCCGCAATGACACAATCCTCTGCCTGAGGTATAAAATCCAGACCATAATTTTCACCGGCTCCGACCACGTAACAAATACCTGTTTTCATGTAAATACTCATCTCTTTTTTTTGTATAGATTTTGGGTTCATTTCGATAAAACAAAAAAATAGGCATAAATGCTTTCTTCATCACCGTTTTCGTATCTCTTCATGCATCTCATAACAGGCCAAATGACTGTTCCATTCGCCAGCCGGACAGAAATCTTTATCTCTCCTTGCGGGTCGTCATCATCCGTATTCCATTCTCCTCCGTATAATTTGATGGCTGTTTCCCCAATATACGAGCCTAAGCTAAATAAGATATAACCCCGATTTTTTGAAAGAATCCCCGTTGGAGAATTCTGCTCATCAAAGAATCTGTCAATTTCCTTCATACTTTCCAAGGAATAATCTGCCTTGTATCCGGATGAATTGAGTGCTTTTACTACCCAATCTGACGCTATAAGAATATCTTCCTTCAGCGTATGACTGTTCTTTTTCTCACTGTTACCTTCAGATATAACGCTGCCATTATTTTTCTTCAAAAGTTTATTGAAAATTCCCATGCCGTTCCCTCCAACACGATTTATAAAATAAGTATAAGCTATTTCCGACAGGAACACAACTTTATCATCGAAAATTGTTGGTGTCCGGGGCTATGAGCCTTCGGACCTTATGGATATCTGCAAAGCGGCAGTTGACACCTGTTACTGGCCGCTGTATGAAGTGGTAGACGGAAAATGGATTTTAAGCTACGAGCCCAAGGCGAAGCTGCCCATTGAAATGTAGCAGATGAACAAGGCTTCCGAGGAAAATCTCGGAAGCCTTGTTTTTTCTTCTAATCACTCCGGAGAGGGAAAGTCTTTTACTGCTTCTGCAATATCGGCGCCCTCTCCGACCTTCGCAAGCATCTGCCACCATGCGGTACGCGCCTGAGACCATTCGGGCGTGTTCTGATAATAGTCGCCCATGTACGGCATAAAAATGCTGTACTCCGTCATCAGCCTGTCATTTTCATATAAATTGTCCATATCCCGCACCGGCCAGTAGGAAGAAGCCCTTACCGCCCGGGTGTAGGAAGCATCATTTTCTGTTATGTAGCGGATAAAGGTTTTTGCTGCCGCGATTCGCTCCGGATCGCCGGTGTCAAAAGCCCCAAAGCCCCAGATGCCGCCCTGCAGTTTCGGCCTACCCTGATCTGTCGGAAAGGCCATCGGAAAAACTTCAAAATCCAGTTCCGGGTGATTGATGGTCTGCTGTACTTCCAAAGATCCGTTCCAACAGAAGCACATGGCAGTTTCTTTTCTGCAGAACAAATCGATTGCATCTCCTGAGGAAAACGAAGGTTCAAAGATGATACCCTCCAAATCATAAAGAAGCTGCAGGGCTTTTCTGTTTTCTTCGCTGTCCACCGTATAATAGGTATGTGCCGCATCCGTAAAAGTGCCGCCATATAGATTATTCACCAGCGCACGTGTCCCCTGATCGCCGCTTTGATTCTTGCAGTATACGATGCCCGCGCTTATATTCCGTTCCTGCGCAGCGGCATAATCATGCAGAGCCTGTACCGCTTTGATAAAATCCTCCGTCGTCCATGTATGCGTCTCTTCATCAATATACGAAAGGGCGCCGGCCTCCCTAAACATATCATAATTGATAGCCATACAGTGTGTCGTCATACAGATGGGAAACACATAGTACTCTCCGTTTCCGTGCTGACAGGCATCTCTGATATTGTCATATATCTCACCGGCCGTATCGGACTCCCAAAGTTCGGACAAATCAACCATCCAGCCTTGTTCTCCCCAATTTGCCACAAGGCGTTCCGGGCCTTCCATGACCAGATCCGGAAGCGTTCCGTCCGCTGCCGCCTGATTGACCTTTTCATCTCCGTTATCGTAATTTAAGTATTCCACCGAAACATGAATGCCGGGATACTCCCTATGAAAATCGTTCAGCATACTGGCCACTGCCGTGGGATTTCCCCAGTTTCCTATCGGAAAAGTCCACAAGGTCAATTCTATTGTTTCGACACTGCTGTTCGCGCCTTCCGATTCCACATCCGAGGTTTTTCCGCCGCAGGAAGATAATAGAACTGCCGAGAGCAGAACGCTTATCAAAGCACATCTTTTTTTCATCACAAACTTACCTTTCCAATCCGATTGCTTTTAATGAAGATACTGACCCAGCAGAGATAACACTTTCTGCGGATCTAAAGGTTTCGCCGTATGGGCATTCATCCCACAGTCAAAACACTTTTGAATATCATCGTCAAAGGCGTCCGCGCTGACTGCAATAATGGGGATGGTCTGCGCGTCTTCCCTCTCCAGCTTTCGTATCGCTTCTGTCGCTTCAAAGCCCGTCATAACGGGCATCCGAAGATCCATTAAGATAGCGTCATACCATCCTGACGCAGACTGTGCAAATTGTTCCACACAAAGCTGCCCGTTTTCCGCCCAATCCACTTCCATTCCGAATTCCGAAAGAATCAGCTGCGCAATCTCCCAGTTCAGCTCGTTATCCTCTGCTATAAGAATATGCCTGCCTTGTAATGCAATGTCTGCCTCTTCTTCCCGCTCCTGCTGCGGCGCCTCCGCTTCTATCACCCGACGCAGTCCATAATAAAGACTGGAACGGAACAAGGGCTTTGAAATAAAACCACAGATATTGGCTTTTTCCGTTTTTATCTCCAACTCATCCCATTCGCCGTTCGTGATAATTATAATAGGCAAATCCCGGCCAAAACGACCGGACAATTCTTCTGCAGACTCGCTCCAATCCCGATCCTGCAAGTCCCAGTCTAAGAGAACCATGTGATAGTTCCCATTCTTGCCGCGGCACTCCTCTATCATCCGAAAAGCCTGCTGCATATCTGCCGCTGTCTCCGCCTTAAGCCCGATGGATTCCAATGAGGAGACAGCGAGTTCTCCTGCTGTTTGATCATCATCAATCACCAAAACATTCTGCTTCGGCAGCTGCAGTTTCTTCTCCTCCTGCGCCGTCTTTTCCATATCTAAAGCAATATGAAAATGACTTCCTTTTCCCTGCTCGCTTTCTACCGTAATGGTACCGCCCATTGCGTCCACGATATACTTAGTAATCGTCAGGCCCATTCCGGCTCCGTCCGCTTTATCCACACGGCTGTTATCCTCTCTGGCAAACGCATCAAATATCTTATCCTGAAATTCTTTGGAGATACCTATGCCGTTATCCTTAATGTGCAAATGAGAGCGGATATATTCATTTCCTTTCGGGGAAGGCTCTTCATACAAATCCGCCTCAATATTGCCACCCTCCTGCGTGAACTTCACTGCATTTCCGAGAACATTCAAAAGAATCTGGCTTAAGCGGACTCTGTCCGAGCACACATTTTCATGATAGATGTCATGTAAATAAATATTGAAACGCTGATTTTTCTCCTGCACCATCGGCTGAATGACCGTCTCAACATTCTGCATGATATCGCGCAGACAAAGCGGCTCCATATTTAAGGTAAGCTTTCCGGTCTCAATTTTGGACATATCAAGCATATCATTAATCAATCCCAGCAGATGTCTGCTGGATATATGTATCTTTCTCAGGCAGGAACGCACTCTGGGCGGGTCATCCAGATTGCTGATGGCAACCGACGTCATTCCCATAATGCCATTCATCGGTGTACGGATATCGTGACTCATGTTGGAGAGGAATTCACTTTTTACCCTGTTAGAGCGCTCTGCCAAAAGCATTGCCTGTTCCGCTGTTTTTCTGGCTTCCTCCAATTCCTGCATATGTAACTTTGTCAAACGGTGATATCTGAAAAAGACAAGAAGCAGCGCGCAGATGATCAGACTGCCGCCGCCAATGGAAATATAGATCCATTTTCTCTGGAGCACATTTACCGTCTCATTCAGCGTATTATGGGAAATTTTCAGGACAAGATGCCACTCCGAATTCGGAAGACCGGTGCAATAGACATTCCATGATTCGCCTGCAATCAGAACTTCACTGGTATAATCCCTGCCGGCTTCCAACGCATCACGAAATTCTTGCGCATACTGAGCCGGGTCTTTTCCATTACGGGTTTCATAAAGATTGTTGATCCGGTCAAAATAATTTTCTTCTTCCGTGGCATGGTTATTCAAAACATAGCTGCCATCCGTGCGGATGATCGAATATTCCACGATATCGTTTTGAATATTGGTTTCCAATGTATCATTGAGATAACTGCTGGGCAGTCCCGCAACCAATGCTATGCTCGTATTCCCATCACCCACGGGGTACACGGCCGGTACCCCCATCAAAACAACCGGTGTTCCTGCGGCATCCCTTCCTGCACAGACATTATATTTGCCTCCCTGAACGGAACGATGCAGATCCTCCGGAACATCCGCCGTCACCTGAGAACCGTAAAGCATATGAAAGGTTCCGTCCTCCGTATAAAGAGCCAGATATTCAAAGCCCACGGAGCGCGCATTATAATTCAGCGCCACCTGCATGGCGCTTTCCGTCGTGACACGTCCGGGAGGTACGGCATCTACCAGCGATTCTACCTGAGACAAACGAAGTTCAATGGTTGTTCCGAAATGAGCGGCTACCTGTTCGCTGATTCCTGACATATAAAAGACACCCAGTTCTCTGATGGCATCCTCTCCCATAATATTTGCCAAGACTGCCTGCACGATAAATATGAATATACATAAAAACGATACCAGAACAAAGCTTACGTTCAGAAACCGTGTTGTTCTTTTTTTCATGTTCTCTATCTCCCAAAGGTAATCGGGTTAATCAAAAGCTCTTATCGTGGATTTCACTATGCAATTCCTGCAGAGATTTCACTTTACTTCCTTCATGCGTTCTCAGATAATGAATTCCTTCCGCCGTTACTCTGGCCGCCGCAACTGTCGTAATATAAGGCGCCTTTGCCTTGATTGCCGCCTTTCGCAGATAGCTGTCATCGTGAATGCTGTCTTTCCCTATGGGAGAATTAATGATAAGATCAAAATCACCATTGGTGATCATATCGCCAACATTAGGTCTTCCCTCATAAATCTTCTTTGCCTTCTTAGCCGGAATTCCCGCTGCGGTAATCAGGTTATAGGTTCCTTCTGTTGCTATGATTTCAAAACCATCTCCGGCAAGACTTTCCGCAACCTCCACTACTTCATCCTTATCCTTCTTATTGACCGAAATCAACACAGTTCCCTCTAACGGCAGTTTTGACTGAACTGCCTCCTGTGCCTTGAAAAACGCCTCACCATAAGAGCGGGACAGACCGAGAACCTCCCCCGTAGAACGCATTTCCGGTCCGAGAATGGGATCCACCTCCGGGAACATATTAAAGGGGAACACTGCCTCCTTCACTCCATAATAAGGAATCACTTTTTCCTTCAAATTCGGAACAGGAGAAGGTTTTCCTGTGATTTCGGAAGTAATAATCTCTGTTGCAAGCGGAACCATACGAATGTTGCATACCTTCGACACCAGCGGCACGGTCCGTGATGCTCTCGGATTGGCTTCCAAAACAAAAACCTTTCCGTTTTCAATCGCATACTGCATGTTCATAAGTCCCTTCACATGCATTTCCTCTGCGATTTTTCTCGTATATTCCTTGATCGTCTCCACATTTTCAGGCTGAATATGTACGGACGGAATGATACATGCAGAGTCTCCCGAATGAATGCCTGCAAGCTCAATGTGCTCCATAACGGCAGGTACAAAGGCATGTGTTCCGTCGCTGATGGCGTCCGCCTCACACTCTAACGCATGATTCAGGAAACGGTCAATCAAAATAGGACGGTCCGGCGTCACGCCGACTGCCGCTGCCATATATTCTGTCATACTTTCATCATCATAAACCACTTCCATGCCTCTGCCGCCAAGGACATAGGACGGACGAACCATGACCGGATATCCGATTCCCTTCGCTATGGAAAGCGCCTCTTCTACCGTAGTTGCCATACCTGACTCCGGCATTGGAATCCCAAGCTTATCCATCATAGCGCGGAATTGATCCCTATCTTCCGCCAAATCAATGACTGCAGGAGAAGTCCCCAGAATCCGGACTCCGTTCTTTTCCAGCTCTGACGCCAGATTCAGCGGCGTCTGCCCGCCAAACTGTGCAATTACTCCAACCGGCTTCTCTTTTTTATAAATGCTCAATACATCTTCCAAAGTAAGCGGTTCAAAATATAATTTGTCGGAAGTGTCATAGTCCGTGGAAACCGTCTCCGGATTACAATTGACAATGATGGTCTCAAATCCGAGTTGCCTTAACGCTATGGCCGCGTGGACGCAGCAATAATCAAACTCAATTCCCTGGCCGATTCGGTTCGGGCCTCCTCCGAGAATCATAATCTTCGGTTTCTCTTCATTGATTGGATTCTTATCCGGCGCATTGTAAGTAGAATAGTAGTACGTACTATCCTCCGTCCCGCTTACATGAACGCCTTCCCAAGCTTCCTCCACGCCCAATTCTATACGGTGGTTACGGACAACATCCTCCGAAATTTCCAAAAGCCGGCTCAAGTATTTATCTGAAAATCCGTCCTTTTTGGCAGTAATCAGCATTTCATCTGTGGGAAGACCGCCTTTATATTTCATAATGGCTTCTTCCTCTTCCACAAGCTCTTTCATCTGCTCAATAAAGTACGTCTTGACCTTGGTTATTTCAAATATTTCATCAACGGTTGCTCCCTTGCGAAGCGCTTCATACATAAGGAAATGACGCTCGCTGGATGGCGTTATCAAACGTCTTAACAATTCTTCCTTGGACAAAGAATCAAAATCCTTTACATGCCCCAATCCATAGCGGCCTGTTTCCAAGGAGCGGATGGCTTTCTGAAAAGCTTCCTTGTAGGTTTTGCCGATACTCATAACCTCACCGACCGCACGCATCTGCGTTCCGAGCTTATCCTCCACCCCTTTAAACTTCTCAAAAGCCCAACGTGCAAACTTAATTACCACATAGTCCCCATCGGGCACATACTTATCCAAAGTGCCATACTTGCCGCATGGAATATCTTTCAGAGTCAACCCCGCCGCCAGCATAGAGGATACCAGTGCAATCGGAAATCCCGTCGCCTTGGAAGCAAGCGCCGAGGAACGTGAGGTACGCGGATTAATCTCAATGACAATGATACGGTCTGTCACCGGGTCATGGGCAAACTGCACATTGGTTCCCCCGATTACCTTAACCGCTTCCACAATCTTGTACGCCTGTTCCTGCAGTCTCTTCTGGCAGTCTTCTGAAATGGTAAGCATTGGCGCCGAGCAAAAAGAATCCCCTGTATGAACACCCAAGGGGTCAATGTTTTCAATAAAGCAAACCGTGATAATGTTATTTTCCGCGTCACGGACTACTTCCAGTTCCAGCTCTTCCCAGCCCAGAACAGATTCTTCTACCAAAACCTGTCCCACCAGACTTGCCTGAAGCCCTCTGGCACAAACCACCTTCAACTCTTCTTTGTTATAAACCAGGCCGCCTCCTGCGCCGCCCATCGTGTAAGCAGGACGCAGAACCACCGGATATCCCAGTTTCTCCGCAATGTCAAGAGCCTCATCCACCGAATAGGCAACTTCGCTGCGCGCCATCTCAATGCCGAGCTCGTTCATTGTCTTCTTAAATTCAATCCGGTCTTCTCCCCTCTCAATGGCATCCACCTGCACGCCGATCACTTTCACATTATATTTATCCAGAATACCTGCCTTATTTAACTCTGCGCACAAATTAAGCCCGGACTGTCCTCCCAAATTCGGAAGCAAAGCATCAGGGCGTTCTTTCTCAATAATCTGTTCTAATCGTTCTACATTAAGTGGTTCTATATAAGTCACATCTGCTGTCTCAGGATCCGTCATGATTGTTGCAGGATTGGAATTAACCAATACGATTTCATATCCCAGTTTCCTAAGCGCTTTGCACGCCTGAGTCCCCGAATAATCAAATTCACATGCCTGTCCTATGATAATGGGACCTGAACCAATAATGAGCACCTTATGAATATCTGTTCTGCGCGGCATAAATATCCTCCATTCTCAAAAACCGGGAATCTGCACACATGGGCAAATTCCCTGATTGATTCCGTATATTTTCTTCTGTTTCATATTGTATCATTGCACCACTCCGCTGTCAATTTCAACCTTTCGTAAGTTATAAAGAACTTCAAAATCACCGCTCTTGTTCTTTTGCTATTTCATGCAGTATCTCCGAAAAAGCTTCCGACTTTGATTCTAACAGCCCATGCGTTGTGTCTTCCATCATGTATAATCTTTTATACGGTGTGTCGATTTCATCAAAATATTCCTGCGCCTGCACATAATTCGTCTGATAATCACAATCCCCGTTAATATTGTAATATGGCACTTCATATTCCGTTTTGCCCAGCAAAGAAAATTTGTTAAATTCATCCGACATCAAAAAATCCGTATAAACAGAAGCATCGGAATTTAACAATTTGACCCAGTCCGGCAAAGAATAATAAGGATTGAAAATTTCTGCTGCCAGCACATTGTAATCCGTTCCATCCCGCAGCATATCGTATCCATATTTTTGCATGAGAAGATTGCGGGCACGAAAGTATTCTTCCGTATAATGCCCCGGCGTTATGGATGCAAGGAGCTCTAATCCCTCCTCATCATCGCCTACCCATTCCCGGGCAATTTCCTTAAAAGCAACTTCATTCTGATACATATCAACCAACTGCCCCGTTCCTATGTAACAATCGTAGTATTGCGGATAGGCCAAAACCAAATTGCACCCGTAATAAGTCCCCCACGAATGTCCCAATATGGTAATCTTCTCTTTATCCAGATAGTCAATCAGGAACTTTGTCATTTCCAGCCCGTCGCTCATCATAAGCTCATATGTCAGCGCCGTGTCATTTTGGCTTTTTTCATAGCTTTTCCCACAATTCCTCTGATCCCATGTGACAACCGTATATACATCCGCCCACTGCCGCGTAAAAGCATAATCATAAGCGCTCGTCGAAGACCCCGGTCCACCATGCAGATACAGCAAAACAGGATTATTTATGTCCTCTCCATAAATACTTATCCACTGCTGAGTCCCGTTTATTTCGACATACATAGATTCGTTAATTCCACCCTTGGGCGTTCGGTTGTTGAGAGCTTTCCCTATAAAGCGGATTATTAGGAAAATGAGGAGTAGGGAAAGGAGGGTGAGGAGTAGAACTTTTGTTATTTTTAGTAGTTTTGGTATTATTTTTTTCAATGTGTGTGGGGCTCCTTGGGTTTTGGGTTGGTTTTTGTAATTAGATAAATTTCGATATTTATCTTATCCCCTTACTCATTAAAATGTCAATACTTTGTAAAAATCTCATATTTCGTATTTATTGACGCATTACAGGCATATAAGCATAGCCTGTCTTGTGCTCGAACGTGTCAAACACTTCCAATTCCTGTGCACCGTTTTCAGCCATTTGGAAGCCACGGGCAGGCATAAAATAGTCTCTGATATAAGCAAACAGTTCCCATATCTCACATTGTTCTTTTGCCATAAGTTGTGCTGTGGATTTATTTGTATAGGCGCGTATATACAATGAAGCGGGTACTTTGTATACATCGATACCTTTAGGCTGACAATCAGTAAGGACTTCACGCACAAAGCCATATGCACGGGATTCTTCACTGAGCCAAAAGTTTACACTTAAATGAATGTCATTGATTGGGAGGACAACATCTTTTAATAACCCTCCATCAAATGGTTCGCTCTCCGCCATTACTGCTTCAATTGCCGAATCAAAGGCAGCTATATCGGAAAAATCTTTTGCATATAAGATCTTTCCCGCCAAAATGGTCGCAGGTTTTTCCACTATCTCAAAAACTGCCCCATTGATATTTATCGTCTCAATTACTTTTTCTGCCGTTTCGTTTTCGGTATCCAATAAGCAATCAACCGAAACATTAAGGACAAGTGCAAGTAACTTCAGATTATAGACATCCGGCAGGCAGGTCCCGTTCTCCCATTTTGAGAGCGCTTGCTCAGAAACTCCGATTTTCGTTGCGACTTCTTTTTGTGTCAGGCTTCTTCGTTTGCGAAATTCTTTCAGCCTCTTTCCAAACTCATTTTGAGTGAACATACTTTTACCTCTCTTTTTAACAGAATTTTATTGTACTGAAATTATAGCATTCACTCATGAGCAGAACAATTGTAGATATATTTATGAAAAAAACGTGGAAGTCAACCTGAAGTTGATTTTGGAAAATTTCAGAGCGAGCGTGTCAAGATTTTTTCTTGGCACAATCCGGCTAATGTCTATTTTTATGAAATTAGAATCTGCGAAATCTATTATACGTTACGGGACGGAATCCGAAAATCCGGCTTCCGACCCGTAAGTAACCATTCACGTATCTTATATCAGATTTTGAGTTTACACAAAACTTGAAACGCTTTACATAAATAATACCTTTGACAATTCCTATATACTTTCTTTTCCAAACCTTGCAGAGGTCTTTGCTATTTTCACCTCATGATCCGCAAACAATTTCTTCTCATTTTCATAAACTTGACCTTTGTCAAATCCTAAATATTCTTGAATTTTTTTATCAAACTTCATTTTTTCTTCTTGCTGATATTTTCTCACTTTTCCCAACTCAATGGTTCCCACAATTATATCATCTCTATCTCCGCCTTTTATCTGTATAACATTTCTATCATTTCTGCCATAAGGCCCTGTTATTCTTGAATCACCATAAATTGATGTGTTAGCTTGGACAATAAACACATGTAAATCTCTAGCAGTGGTTTCAATGATATTTGCAAAATAAGAAGTATCTCTATTATGCTCTGGAGTGAAAATTATATCCACCTTGTCCTTATATAGACTTCTAGCCACAATATCTGTAAATTCATAACACAAAAAAATTCCATATCTTATTCCATTACAGTTTATTACTTGATAAACCGGCTCTATTTGATCATTACATTTGTATTTTTCTATTGCCAACAATTCACACTCCATCGGGGCATAGTCATTCTTTTCTCTCACCATTAATACCGCATTCGAATAGCGTCCTGTTTTAACAGGCACAAATAATGCTACATTATTATATGCCTGCTCATTATATGTAACATATTGCAATCCTGAAATTACTGTAATTCCACTTTTTCTTACAAATGCCAAAACATCCGATACCCATTGCAACGGCATATAAAACTCAGGAAACACTAAGAAATCTACTTTCTCCTTCCCATCTGCATAGGCTCTGTTCATAAACGCGATAAGATCTAATCTATTTAATGTCACATCTTCAGCGCATTTTAAACCAAAGCAACACCTCTTTGTATCTAATTTAATATTTGCAATGGCTATTTTTACTTTTTCTTTTGTGCCGCACACATCACCTAACGCTATTTTTTGCAAAACATACCCATTATTTTTTATATTATCAATTGATATTGCTATATGACCTGCTGTGCTTTTATTAATTTGATTAACCTCATAAAAATAATCTTCTATAAAATACAATTTATCACTTACTGTCATATTTTCTGTATTCTGATAATAATTTCCTCCTTTAGTACACTGTTTTAAAAATACAAATTGGTATATCTCATCCAAATTAATAAACCTTGGAGAAAATTTTGATTTATTACTTTTTTGTATTTTCAGCCCCATATTACGTATCTGTTCCGGAGATATACTTGTCAAATCACAGTTTTCATCTAAGTTATCAGAATAATTAATCAAAGGAAATGATACTAAATAGTGATTAAATAAATTTGCTTTTCTTAATTGAATAGCAAGTTTAATAACCTCTTTCTTTTCCTTTTTACTATACTGTGGGTGTAATGCTAAAACTGTCGCTGTACATATATCAAAATGCAATTCCAGATTTCTTTTTAATCTTGCCACGATGGTCCTTTTTTTCCCTTTTTTCAAATCTTCAATCTGACTTACGGTTAACTCCCTAATTGCACTTCGTATATTTCTTTCAAATTGTTTCCAGGCATTTTGATTTGTGTCTGCCGTTAACAAAAAGTAATACATCGCATTTATCCAATTACTTAAGTATTCCAAAGCTTTACTTCCTGTAAAAAACCTAAGAATACTGTCACCCTCATTTTGTCTTTGTACTTTTTCGTCTCTTGTAATATAGCGTTTTTTGATTCTATTATTCATGACAATTTGAGACATGTGCCATCCTAGTTGAAATTTATCAATTTCTATCTTTCCAATGTCTCTTATTTTCGTTTCAGTACCAATCCCTGTTTTTGCATATGCGGCTTCTTCAAAATCTACTAAACTTAATTCTGTATCCGGTATAACATTCATTTGACTTGGATATGTAATAGTTTTTTTCATCTGACTAATCAATACTGGTGAATCATTTTTATTAAAATAAATCATTTTAACTTTTTCTTTTTGAATAAATAAGGTTGAGTAATTACAGAGTACATACCTATCATCTTTTACATGCTCCAAAATATGATTGTTTTCAACTAGACATTTCTCAAATGCTGTTTTATCACTAATTTCTTCTTCATACTCTGATACATTTACAACAATAATAATATCATCAACATACCGACCATAATGCAACACCTTAGGACTATTCTTTATCATTCTATCAAATTCAGCCATGTATATATTTGCTAAAAGCATTGAACTAAATAATCCAATTGGTAATACATACTCTTGCTTTTCTATTTCTTGATTAACTACGCGATAATCCCCAATAATGCTTGTATACCTTTCAAATATTCTTTGAATAATGTATGTTAAAAATCTTAATTCTTTATATCGAGTATCCTCTTTAAATATATTATCCAATATTGAGAATTTCCAAAAAACAGAATAGTAAAATCCTTTGATATCAAGAGAGAACAGCACTTGGCTTATTTTTAAATGATGCAGTATTTCTACCTTCTCTATTGCGTCATTTTTCCATCTACAGTATTGGGGAAAATATATTTTAAACAACTTGTTTTTGCTAAAATTTATTGAAGATAAATAATCTTCTTGTTTATTATACAAAACATAGTTATCAATACAATTTCCATAACTTTCCGGAGCTATTATATCTTTTTCAAATACAAGTTTTCCTAACAAAACCGTCCAAAGTGTATCTAATAAATGCAATTCTATTGGCATATCAATAAAAAAATTCACTTTATTTACTGCTTTATTTTCTCTCAAGCCTTCCGTAATAAACAACGCATTGCTATCTTCACTTTTTACAAATGATTTGGGCATAACATAAAAGCTTATTTTTTGAATCCAATCATTTATTAATTTACTGTTATCCTCTTCATCTGGAAATGCTAATATTTGGGCCAGTTCATCAATAGTATGTAACATGCGTTGATAATCATATTCTAGTTTCGCAATCTTCTGCTTCATGTAAACAAAATTTTTATTATAGTGATAATAACTTTTTATTTTTTTATATGCACCTAACAGCATTTCTCTATTTTTATCTAAATTAGTAAACATTATAATCCTTCCCCTTTTATCAAATGTTTTTCTCACATTTTCATTTTCCGTGAATAGTATTTGCCCTGTCTATTATCACGCCAAGTTCTAATACATATTCTTTCTGCTACATTGTTAGCAGAGCATATATAATTTCAAAAATTGCTTCATTATTCTAATCCAATTTTAAAGTGCCACTTGGGGTAGAATCTAAAATCCTATTTTGGCTTTTAAACAGCAGTGCTCTATTCGTGTATATTCTATAACCAAGCCAACTTGATTACTCTATATACCTTTGATTTCGGCATATATTCCTTTTTTAAAAACATTACATCAGACTATCCCTCTTCCCTAAACATTACTCCGAATGATTCCACAATAGCTTCCAAACGCCCTACATAATGAGGTTGTAAAAGTTTACTCGATTCATTATTACTATAGTCAATAACATTAGCATTACCTCTATATTGATCATATTTTTGAGCATTGTATTCTTCTTCTTTTAATGTTGAGGTAATAATAACTTGTTTCTTTCTAGAAATAAAATTTTTTATCATTATATCTTCTTTCTGAGTAGAAACTTCACCACTTCTATAACTGTCAATTAGCAAAGGATATTTGTGCTTAAAGTAATCATTAATAGCCAGTATTCTTGAATAGTAATATTCTTGTTCTTCACTACCAGAAAATGTCTCATCTCTCTTAGTAAAAATATCATCAAAAAATGTCCTGCCGTATGGATCAACTTCTCTGTATAACTCATTCATCCGAAAAACAATATCTTCTTTCATTTTTTTACATTTCTGCTTTGCTTCTTTTTCTGAATCACTTATATTTTTATCATTAGCTTGTAATTCTTCTAACTGCTCGCGAAGCTTTCGCAGCTTATTGTCGTAATCAATTTCTGATAAAATCATCTCTGAAAAAAGCAATATTCTATGTAATTCAACCGGCACCTCTTTTAATGATTCCTTTAATTCATCCTGCAATCTTTGTAGCTGATATGAGTATTCACGAATAATATCGTCTTTTTGCGATATTTGATATGCAATAGAATGCATAACCTGCTTTCTTATATATGCATTACTTACTTCGAAGGACAGCCCTTTGCTTTTATATATTATTTTATCACTACCACATTCAGCACAAACAACATTTCCTTGTTCAATTTCACGATTCAATGAGTTTAGTTCTTGTACTAAAGCTTCTAGTTTAGCCTTACGATTAAACTCTAAACTTCTTTTCTTCTTATACTCAGCAATATCATTATGCAATTTCCTAACCTTTATACGAAAATCACTAAATTGCGCAGAATCTCCGTATTTATCCACATACCCTGAAACATCTGGACTTTTCTTTATTAATTTTAACAATTTCTTGGTCGCAATTATATCCGCTTTTAACTGTTGTATTTTCTGTTTGTTTTCTGCACTAGTTTCTTCTACATCTACTAATGGATAACCATTCATACTACAGAGCATACTAACAAAATCTTTCTTATTATTATATCCAGAATTAATTGTATTAGACGGATTTCGCTTATCCTGGCCGATAAAGAATATTTCATAAAATAAATTTAAGTCTGCGACCACCATACGGTCTTCTTTAATAATTTGTGGAATGTCAAATATATGCTCTTCTACCAAAAAATACTTCAATTCAGTGACACTATCAAACGTATAATAGCGCTCTTGCTTTTTCACTACAAAAGAACTATCTCTACGCAGGAATTCAATTTCTTTTTTATCGATTTCTACTTTACAATAAAAATAATTTGCACGATAATTAAAGCCCTTAGGAAAAATTGGCTGATTTCCCATAGCATACATCATCCCTTGCATAACCAAAGTTTTACCTTTATTGTTATCATCACTAAATATTATGTTTACGCCATCTGTCAATCGCTCTTCTATATATGCCTCGTTTGAATTTCCTAATGCGATACACTTAATTACCATCTGTCAGCCCCTCTTTCAATGCAGAAATCAAATACACTACGCTCATTTCATTCAAAGTTCTAGGAATAATAACATTATCCCTTTTCATTTTCTCTGCAATTTCTCTTGGTTTTTCTAATTTAATAGCGCTATCATAAGTCAACATTTTTCCAAAAAAACGCCAAAAAATATGTCTGCCATTCTTATCAAATAATAATCTAGCTATATCAGATTGGCATTCTTGTATTACATCCTTCCTCTCTTCAAAATCCAATAGCGCTATTTCATCGATGAACGAATTGGGAACATGCCTAGAATTGAAAATATTCATTCCTAATATTCTATTAATCACCAAAGCATCTATATCTTTTTTCCAAAGCACTTTCTCATATTCCAAAACATCCACTGCATTCATAATTTGATAACCATTTATGTTTTTGGTCTTTAAAATCGTTTGTTGATTTCTTATATCATCAAATATTGCATCATAAAACGCTTTTTCCAATCTAAGGGAGGATCTAAATGATGTTATTCTTTTTATATATTCCTGATTATCCTCTTCGGCAATAACAAATTCTACCTCTTGTAAAAAATTTTCTAGCTCTGTATCTATTGGTGCAATATGATTTCTTCTTTCATATTCATCCCTTAATCCCTTTTTTACCTTATCCACATACTGTAATTTAAAATTATCAATTTGAAAATATTTCTTATTCTCGTCCTTCAAATACATTTCTTTTAACCTAGGTATGAATAAAATATAATGTTCAAATTCGATATCTGAAATATAATTTTGGAACAATGTAATTAATGCAATACCTATTTTTCTAGGGTCTAAAGACTTAACCCCTTTCGACTGAACATCCCACAATCTTTGAACATCACAATCCGCTCCAGATACATCATTAAAACAATCAATAATAAAAACATCCATATCTTTACTGTCGTGACGGCATCCAAAAAGATATAACATTGATTTCGTTTCATATTCACTAGCCTTAGCATTGTTTCGTTCCGTCGTTGTAAACTGATACATCCTATCATCCCCACTTGCATTTTTATTATCCTATTTCGCATACTTCTTAAAATTCTCCGCCTGCTCCAATACTTCCTTATAGACATCATCAATCGTAACTGGTGGATAACCATATTTATCAATCAAAATAATCAAATCAACATGCAAACCTGCTTTGATATCTTCTCTAGTAGACCAGTCAGTATATTTTGCCTTATCGTCTACAACTATCCTAATTTCTTTTGATAGCTCAATCATCTTGTCTTCCGGATATTCAAAATCATACTTCTTTGACACTGCGAGCAAAATATCATAAAAGGCTTTTTCTTCATAATCAATTCCTTTGCTTTCAAATGAATTCTTTTCAGCTTTCAACTCATGTATTAAATCTGCAAGCTGATTCGCCACGTCATCAAGAACCTCATTTGCAAAGGCTTCATCCCTCCTCCGATTATTATAAGTTTCAACAACCGCCTTCATTCTCTCAGTAAATTCAATGCTTTTGATTTTGTTTACCTTTTTAAACTCCTCAATGGCATATGACAGCAATCGCTGTAGCGCTTTAATTTTTGTGTTGGGCATACTAATCTTTTCAATCCGTGCCATATACTCATCACTGAAAATATCAACATCTATATGCTTGCCTGTCTCGAATAACTCCTCGATACCATCGGACTGTATTGCTTCATCAAGCAATTTGCGAACTTTTGCATTCATCTGAGAAGTATCCGGCGCCTCTCCCTTTGTCAGTTTAAACAGTACTGAGCGCACCGCCTGATAAAAATGCATTTTTTCAATATCTGCATCAGTAAACTGTTCGCTAGAACTACACAAGTTAAATGCTTGTTTCATTTTCCTCACTGCTGCCATAAACCGAAGTTCCAACTCCTGTGTCAACTGAACATACTCTACCGCTCTGTTCAGGCAATTTAACTGTTCAACCGGACTCCCTTCATAGTAATCCTTTGCGTTAAAATTATGAAACATCTGGTCTAACACTTCAAGCTGATCCAAAACAATCGTCACTGCCTGACTAACATCATCCAGTTCTTCTTTCTCAAAATTTGTATATTTACGAAGTGCAATATTCATATTCTTCTTGATTCCAATATAATCAACAATCAATCCTCTGTCCTTGCCCTTGTAAACACGATTCACTCTGGAAATCGTCTGTATCAATGTATGCTGCTGAATTGGCTTATCAATATAAATCGTATCAAGACACGGCACATCAAACCCTGTCAGCCACATGTCTACTACGATAGCTATTTTGAAATTGGATTTTACATTCTTAAACTGCCTGTCCAACTCCTTCCTGTCTTCTTTTGTACCAAGCATCTCATAGAGTTCTTTTTTATCATCCTTATTCCTTGTCATAACAAGGCGAACTTTCTCTATGGGTTTTAATTCTTTTTCCTCTTTCTCCGTTAATTCCACACCCTCCGGCGCTTTACTCTTTTCTTTCCACTCAGGACGAAGTTCCATCAGATTCAAATAAAATGCATAAGCTATCAGCCTGTTTGCACATACAAACATTGCCTTACCTGCTACTGTAGAACCTTCTTCTAGTCTTTTTTCATAATGCGCTACAAAATCTTTCGCCACCGCCTTTAACCTATCCGGATCACCGATAATGGCATCCAAGTGAGCTACCGCCTTCTGACTTTCCTCTATCTGCTCTTCAGAAGTTCCAAGGCTGGCACATTTATCATAATATTCTTCAATTTCACGCAGTTTATCCTCTCGCAATGTTACCTTTGCCGCCCGCCCATCATAGACAAGGTTTACTGTTATTTCGTCCTTCACTGCTTCCGTCATAGTATACGGGTGCCCCACAATATCTCCAAACACTTCCACCGTGGCATCAATCGGTGTACCAGTAAAGCCAACATAGGTTGCATTCGGTAAAGAATCATGCAGGTACTTGGCAAAACCATAAGTCCTATTCACACCATCATTCATAATTTTTACTTTCATATCAAGATTAACCTGTGAACGATGCGCTTCATCAGAAATGCAGATAACATTATACCTGTCTGTCAAAAGCTGTGTATCTTCCGTAAACTTCTGAATTGTAGTCAAATATACTCCACCACTTGGTTTGTCTTGTAATTCTTCCCGCAGCTTATCTCTTGACTCTATGCTTATTACATTGTTATCCCCTATAAACTGCTTAGAAGCAACAAACTGTTTAGACAGTTGATCGTCTAAATCTGTTCTATCAGTAATAATTAAAATGGTTGGACTTTTGAAATAACTGCTTTTCATAATCATACGGGTAAGAAAGAGCATTGTGTAACTTTTGCCACAACCAGTCGTTCCAAAATATGTACCACCTTTACCATCCCCATTTGGCTTCATATGTGTTTTCACATTTTCATATAAGTTATTAGCTGCAAAAAACTGCGGATAACGGCATACTACTTTCGTATTTTTATCTGTAGAGTCAGGAAAATAGATGAAATTTTTTACTACCGCAAGGAGTCTGTCCTGTGCGAACAGTCCATCTATCATAGTGAACAAAGAATTGATACCATCCATTTCCTTATCGTCATCATTCACCTTTCTCCAAGCATAGAAAAATTCATATGGTGTGAACAATGAACCATACTTACTGTTTGCTCCATCACTGATAACCACAAATGCATTGTACTTAAAAATCTCCGGAATATCCCTTTGATATCTGACGGTCAACTGGGTATACGCATCCATTATGGTCGTGTTTTCCTGTATGGCTGTCTTAAATTCCAATACCACAAGAGGAAGTCCATTCACATAAATAACACCATCAGGAATACGAACTTGATAATTATATCCTTCTATCTCTAACTGATTCACTATCTTAAAAATATTCTTTTCCGGTTCTTCATGGTTTAATAATTCAATAAATATATCTTTCTTATCCCTATCTTCACGATTAAACACAAAGCCATCTATTACCATGGACATTACCGCCTTGTTGGCTTCATACAAAGTCCCTCCTGCGGTACGCAAGGAAAGAATAATGCTGTCAATTTCACTTTCTGTCAGTTCATCTGAAGCATATCGGGTACGCAGATATTCTTTTATATCATCTACTATCAGAACTTCTGACTTTTCACGGAGCAATTCGCTGCCCGTCTGATGTATGTAGCCTTTGCTTTGTAAAAGTTCTATGATAGACATTTCTAATGCGTGTTCGTTGAAATTCACCATCGTATTCATTCCCTGCTTTTCTGCTTTTTCTTTTTGTGGGATACTTTTTTCTCATCCATAGGTTTTATATAATAAGCGTTATAAAGTGCTTGTAGCGTTGCATAATATTTATCTTCATAAGTTTCCACTTGTGCATCCGTATATTCTAATATTTCTGCATTTATTTTTTCAACGCCACTCCTATTGTATATAATAATAGCAATATTCCGTATCAGCTCCATCATCCACATACATACCATTTCTTCGTCGATCTTAGCCAAATTCTGGGAATACCACGCATAATCTATTGGCGGCATTGGTTTATTTTTCTTAAAATTAATTCGTTTATCTATGAAATAATAAAAGTATTCATCAATGTAACTTCCAATATCCAGTTTGTCTATAGCAAAGGAATTTCTAATATAATTATCTTTACAAATCGGTGCAAAGACTCGTGGGGTATCAGTCCATTTCAAATCTCGATATCGTTCATAACTCCTATGAAAATATTTAGCTCCTTCATATAAATAATCTCTCCCCAAATTATATTTTCGAATATCCTCTTTCAATGCTTCAATACAATCGTTAACCCATATCTGCCCTTTAATTGACTTCATTTCAAATCCTGCCTGCTTCAATATTTCATTTTGCAGTTCTTCAGGGCAGCGGCAAAAAGAATTATAAATTTCTCTTGTATGTTTATCAAGCCGATGAACGTTTGCTGCAATGACGCACCAAGGTAAATAATTCAGCTCTGCCTCATTATCCATCAAAAACAATTTTGCCTTTTCTTCCAATTCCTTATGTTCTTGCTGCTTAATTATTTTTTGCATTTCTTTTTCGTGACGCAACTGTAACCAATAAATTGCAAATGAAACTGTTATAGTTGCCACTAATGATAAAACTCCAATGATAATTTGAATAATATCTGCCAGTGACATATTTCCCTCCATTAATTAAATGATAATTTAGTGGCTTAGGAACATCTGAATATATTCCCGCATACTATCAAGTTTTCTGATTTCTTCCAAGTTTGTTGCGATAATCTCGATAAGATTATCTGCTATGCTACCGAACGATTTCATTGCCTCTACCGGCGGTAAGATGATTCTAATATTATTTAGTATGCTTGTGTTGATTGAAGGCATTGTTGCACCAACAGCAGATGCAGAAACAAGTTGCTTAATTACAGGTTGGTTAAACCACCATAAAAAATAGCAACCCATCCTAATATCAAATGGACGAACTCGTAAGCAACGTCCAGAAAAAAGCCATCCATTCTCGTGATGTGAGACCATTACAGCTCGATCTACTGAGCCGACACGACTAAAAACTATATCTCCTATGCGAAGATCATACTTTTTTAGACGCTCAACATCATCGTTGGAAACAAGTGGAAGATTTCTGTGAGCAATATATTTTCCGTCCATGTGTTCTACTGTAATAATCGGCGTCCCATTATCAACATAGTCCTCGTTATGAAGCTGACTTCCGAAAGGACCGGTTTGAACAGTAGCATATTCTGCTATGGTTGAGTCAACCCATTCATTTGGAACCGAATACTGCTTTATAATGGTTTCGGATAGATTTATTCCAGCATTGAAAAACAATCTATCGAAGCAAGCTTGAATAGTTGCTTCTAAATTAACATTTACCTTCCGTTTAAGGTTAATTCTATCCTCCACACTCTTATAAGCTTCAACAATTTTACGCTGTTCTTCATATGTAGGAACAGGAATTTCAACATTACACATTTCCTCCCAATCCATCACTTCTCTAACACTACCATGAGATTTAAACCTAGCATATCTGTCAAATTCCGGTCTACTAAACCAAATCATCAAATATTCTGGTAATAATTCTTCTACATTCACTATCTCAAACACTATATATGAACTTGAGATAATACATTCATCTTCTTCTAATAATGCTACTGATATTTTCTCTCCATTTCTTGATGTCACCGGTCCATATGCAAATTGTCCCTTATGAACCACCTTATAATTAGAAAAATCAGTTCCTACCGTATTCGCAATAGACTCTATAAAAAATTTACTAATACTTACTCCCAACAATCGAGATACTTTCAAATCCTTATTTCTTATATCTACTTGACGAATATATTCGCCAAGTTTCTTATAATTCGATTTCATACCCCAACTCCTTAAATACATTCAGTAGATCTGCCTTAGACTTTTCTTCTTCAATGAGTAGTTCTTTCAGTTCTGATTGCAAAGCCCTCATATTCGTATCAAAATCAATATTCTCATCCCTGTTCACAAACTCAATATATCTACTCGGCACAAGAGTAAACCCTTTTTCAGCCACCTCAACATATCCTGCGGAATAACAGAATTCCGGTATATTTTCATAAGTATCTTCGTATCCTATCTGTTGCCAATTATGATACGTTTCTACTACTTTTGCCCTATCTTTTTCAGTCAATTCTATATACTTCTTTTCATACGGGCTGCCTATCTGTCGCAAATCCATGAAGAGTATTTCTTTTTCTCTATTACGATAATGCTTCTCTACACCATTCATATCCACTGTGCGCTCTTTTTTATTCTTATTCAGAATCCAAAGTGTTACGCTTATATCTGTAGTATAAAAAAGATTTCTCGGCAGAATCAGAATTGCTTCCACCAAATCATTTTCAATCAGCCTTTGTCTTATTTTTAACTCTGTCCCGTCATCAGACAATGCACCATTTGCAAGCAAAAAGCCTGCCACTCCGTTTTGTGACATTTTTGATACAATATTTAATGTCTGCTTAAAGCAATAAAAAATGTTCGAACATACTTGAATTTACTGCATTTGTGCCCATTCCGTGATATAATGGAAGTGCAGAAAAAATGTTTGTTTCTTGAAAAAACCT
>JAAUZU010000012.1 GCA_014804445.1 Lachnospiraceae bacterium
AGGTGTTTCCGGCCATTTCCCCTGCCTGTACAATTCAACACATTTTCTTTTGTACTCATAAGAGTAACGCATAAAAATACCCTCCTTACTGGTTTGTCCAGTAAAGAGGGTACATATCACTTTACCGGAGCAAGGGCGCTATTTTTTGTGTCTGCAAATCTTGATAACAAGAGTTATAACAGCGCAAAGCATAATTACAAAAGTAGACAAGTCACTTTAAATTTGTAAAGAAAATTTTCAAGAATTTTGTCCTTTTGAAATTTGTTTCCTACTAAATAAGTATAAGGATATTGGGATACTATTTGGTTTAAGAAAAGGAGCATAATGATGAAAAGAAAATGTAATATTACAAAATGTATCTGTATGATTTTAGCGGCATTGATGGGTGTGCTTAGTGCCTGTGCTTTTTATGATGAAAGTGCAGATGATAAAGCTGCGGTAAGTTCGGTGGAGGATTCCTCTGTAAATGACATAAATAACGAAAGTTGGGTAAACAGTGAGGTGATATCTTCTTCAGTGGAGGAAAGTTATAAAACGGTGCTTTTAGAGAATGGAGATTTTATAAGCACTGATTTGCAAAATAGAAACTTAAATCTTTCAGACATAAAAGATGTGGTTACAGATGATGACAGCATTACAGTGACGATACCTAAATTTGCGATTATAGATTTAGATAACGATGGGGAAAGCGAAGTTGTACTTTGGATACAAATTAATGGTATTTCGGATTATGGATTTGAAATTCTCCGGTATCAAGAGGGAACTGTTTATGGATATACGCTGCCTTATATGGCATTTATGAATTTGAAAACGGATGGAACATTTCTGTTCTCCGACGGTGCAGCAGATTTTGGAATAGGAAAACTGAAATTTTCTGAGAGTGGATATATTGTCGATAGGCTGTATTATAGTGAGTCTAAGTACGATTCCGATAACGAACTTAGCGTACAATATGTTGCGAATGGCGACACCTGCTCAGAGGAAGAATTTAATCATATTGTGGGAAGTCAGGAGGAAAAAAGCAATGCCGATTGGTATGGTTTCACAGATGACAACGTAAACAGTGTTTTTGAAAATATGTTTTAATATCGGATACAAACTAAGGCAGAAAACTGTCCTATAGAAAAAACGTCTGCTTTCTGCAGACTGGAAGGGTATGGTCATGGATATGGAGGATTCGGAAATTATTGAGCTGTATTTTGCCCGCTCGGAGCTGGCTATCTGGAAAACGGATAAAAAATACGGCGATTACTTACATCAGGTTGCCTATCATATTCTGCGCAGTCTCTGTGACACAGAAGAAATTATAAATGATACGTATATGGGAGCATGGAAAGCCATTCCGCCCACGAGACCGGACAGTCTGAAGTATTTTTTGTCGCGCATCACCAGAAATCTGTCTTTTGACAGGCTGGATTATCTCAATGCCGGAAAAAGGCATGCGCTTTTTGTGGAATTGAATGAGTGTATTCCGGATAGGAAGAGTGATATGGAAGAGATATGGGAAGCGAAAGAAATCGGCGCAGTGCTTAACAGATTTCTGGATACGCTGGACCGCAAGAACTGCGCCGTTTTTGTGGCAAGGTATTATTATGCGTATTCTGTGGACGAACTGGCAAAGCAGTATGCACTTTCCAAACGTCAGGTCCAATATATACTGTCAAAAACGAGGAAGCAGCTACGCGCTTATTTTGAAGAGGAAGGTGTTATATTATGAGGAACGACAGAGGGGATAGCAGATTGAATGAAGCGTTCCAATATTTAAATGACAAATTTTTGGATATTGCGGAGCAGGAAAAAAGGACGAGGAAAAGGAAGTCTGTTAAGTTTTACTGGGGCGTGATTGCCGCGTGCATTTGTCTGGTTTTCCTGATTCCGGCGGGCGCCATGGCCGGCAAATGGCTTGGAGTAAGGGAGCTTTTGCTGCCGGAAGGGAAGTCGAAAATGACGCTTATCAGTTTGTCCGGCTATCAGGAAAGTCCCGAAGCGAAAGCATTGGCAGAATGGAAAGCTTTTTTGGAAAATTATGACACGGACCACAAAATATTAGATGCCATCGGGAATGATATTTTTGTAGTGGAAGGCAGAGAAGACTGGTTCTTATACTATGTCTATTCTTATGAGATGGGAGAAAAACTGGATGAAATTGCAGAAAAATATGATTTAAAGCTTCACACGCAGTTAGATGTGGTCAGTCAGAAGGAACTGGAGTATAGAGTAGGATGTTCTCTGGCAGGAAGCTATGGGGGGTATATTTACGAGGATGGCTCCTTTGCCTATGACGGAGAAACAGAGTTGAAAGAGGGACAAATAACATATTTTCAGCTTAGGCGTGTTGTCAAAGGGACTTTTGATGAAGTTGTGTTGAATATCGGGCAGGCGGAAAACTATGGGGAATGGCAGTATGTGACGGCAGGCGGAGAGCAGGTTCTGCTTGCGTTGGGGACGGATAAAGCGCTGATTTTCAGAGATTTTGAAAAGTGCTTTATTACGGTCAATGTACTATCGGGAAGAGACGGGGGCATGACGGAAGAACAATTGCAAAAATTGGCGGATAAAATAGATTTTGGCGCATTGCAGGAGGTAAAAGAACCGGATATGCGTGGAGACAGGTAGTGTATTTCGTTTGAATAAAAAGCAATAAAATAAAAAGGCATCGAAGCTGCAGCGGCTCGATGCTTTTTTATTATTTGTTTTTCAGCGCCATACCCGTTTTGAGCAGCAGAAAGGTTCTTTCGGCAGCGTCGCGCAGCAGATTTTCGGAATGGCTGAATACTTCGGTCAGGGGCATGGCGCGATTCAGGGCGGGAACAATCGCAGTGATGCCACAGTCGTAGAGCTGCTTGGCGTCGGGGCGCATACCGCCGACTATGGCGATTACGGGAACACCAAGTTTTTTGGCGCTTGTGCCGATACCCCAGAGCACCTTTCCCTGTGCAGACTGTCCGTCCGCACAACCTTCACCTGAAATGATGATATCGGCATCTTTTATAAGGGTTTCAAATTGTACGAGCTCCAATAATGTCTGAATACCGGACTTTAAACTGCCGCCGAGAAAAGCACATAAAGCGCCGCCAAGACCGCCTGCAGCGCCGGCGCCTTCGACATCGCGGATATCTTTTCCCAAATCTCTTTTGATTATTTCTTCAAAATGTAACATGCCTTGCTCCAACAAATCCAGTTGTTCTTTGTCAGCGCCCTTTTGTGGTCCGTAGGTATAGGTGGCGCCATTCGGTCCGCAAAAAGGGCTGCGGACATCGCACATAACCGTAAAAGAAATATCTTCCGTAAGCTCGGGCAATACGGAGGAAGTGTCAATGCGGGACACATGGATTAGATTCTCGCCTGTAGGTGTTACTTCTTTGCCGGATTTATCCAGAAAGCGGAAGCCGAGTGCAGCCATAGCACCCATGCCGCCGTCGTTGGTAGCACTTCCGCCAATGGCAATCGTAATGTGTCGGATTCCCTGCTTTAAGGCATCCGCAATCAACTCGCCGGTTCCGTAGGAGGTAGTGGTAAGAGCGCTTCTTTGGGAAGCCGAAAGCAGGGTGAGTCCGGAAGCAGCCGCCATTTCGATAATGGCAGATGGCTTGCCGGAAGAATTCTCTAAAATCCCGTAGGAAGCTTTAATTGTTTCAAAAAGAGGATTTTTGACGGAGACATTTCTGAGGATGCCGCTGCGTGAGGCAAGAACCGCGTGAACGGTGCCTTCGCCGCCGTCCGCAATGGGAATGCCTGTAATTCTGGCCTCAGGGAAATGGCGGCGCGCCTCGTCGGAAACAATCTCAATAATCTGTTCGGATGAAAGGGTTCCTTTAAAAGAATCCGGTGCAATCACAATATGCATAAGAAGTACTCCTTTTTATCAACCTATAAAAACTATATCAGATATAAAGCGTAAAAGCGAGGGGAATCTCAAAAGGATAAAATACATTTGCAAAAATCAAAGAGAGGATTATAATCAAATTGTAAGCAATGTTATGATGTATAAAACTTGATGTGAGTGAACAGCCGCAGGACGGCAGAATGAGAGGTAAAGCAAACCATGGAATACGAAAGGAAAAACTGCAGTGACATTCAGATTTGTTACATCGGCGGAGGCTCGCAGGGCTGGGCATGGAAGCTGATGAGCGATTTGTATCTGGAGGAGGCGCTTTCGGGTACTATCCGGCTGTATGATATTGATATGGAGGCGGCGAAAGCCAACGAATCCATTGGAAACCGGCTGTTTGCCTATGAAGGCGCAAAGAGCAAGTGGAATTTCGTGACAGCTTCCTCGTTAGAGGAAGGACTTACGGGAGCGGACTTTGTCATTATTTCCATATTGCCGGCGACCTTTGAGGAGATGCGTTCTGATGTGCATGCACCCGAAGAGTACGGCATTTATCAGTCGGTGGGCGATACCGTTGGCCCCGGCGGACTGTTCCGCGCCCTGCGGACAATTCCCATGTACGAAGTGATTGCAAATGCCATCAAAGCATATTGTCCCAAAGCATGGGTCATCAACTATACTAATCCCATGTCCATCTGCACAGGCGCGCTCTATAAGGTATTTCCTGAAATCAAGGCGTTTGGATGCTGCCATGAGGTATTTGGCACGCAGAAAGTTTTGTTGATGGCGTTAAAGGAAGAGCTTGGAATCGAGGAGCCTGACCGGCATAAGTTTCGGACAAATGTGGTGGGCATCAACCATTTTACTTGGATTACGGAAGCATCCTATCAGGATGTAGATTTGTTTCCTGTATATGCACGTTTTGTTGAAAAACATGATAAAGAGGGTATCTGCAGTGAGGTAATGGATTTCCATTTTATGTCAAAGAACAAAGTAAAATTTGATTTGTTCAAAAGATATGGTGCGATTGCCGCGGCAGGAGACCGTCATCTGGCAGAATTTGTGCCGGAATACCTGCAGAATCCGGAAAATGTGGAGGCGTGGGGCTACGCGCTCACACCGGTAGATTATCGTGTGGACAATAAAAAGGATTTAAATGAAAAGAGCAGGGCGTACGCTTCGGGTGAGACGCAGATTCCCATTGAGACTTCCGGCGAAGAAGGTGTGGCGCAGATAAAGGCGCTCTTAGGTCTTGGCGAGATAGTGACCAATGTGAATCTCCCCAACAGGGGACAGCTTGCGGCTTCCCACGAAATTGTCGTGGAGACCAATGCGCTCTTTTCCAGAGACTCCGTAAAGCCTGTTATGGCGGGGACGATTCCAGACGGCGTGTCGCTTCTGATGGGCAGACATATGCAGAATCAGGAGATGATATTAAAGGCTGCGTTGGAGCGGGATACGGAGCTTGCGTTCTGTGCTTTCTTGAATGATCCGATTACGGCGAAGCTTAATTTAAGGCAGGCGCGAGAGCTGTTTTCCAAGATGTTTGAAAATACGCGGGCGTATCTGCCGGGGTATGCGCCTTTAAAGTAAAAAACGAATTGAATATTTATAGCAAGTGACGCCCGTGCCGCAAGCTATTCCCTCATCACCGCGCTTTCGCTCAGCAAGAAGCGTAGTGGACGCTAAGCTCGAAAATACCTCGCTAAGCGCCAACGCTTCTTAAAGGGTGATGAGGGAATAGCTTGCGGCGCGGGCTGTTTACTTGCGATCATTTCAAATTCAATTCATATAAATAATCGCAGAATTCTAATTCTGTTCCCCGCTTTTTGTAAGAAGTTTCGCCAATAACTTCAAAGCCCATTTTCTTAACAATTGCGTTAGACGCGGCGTTTTCCTTATTGACCCGGACAGTCACTTTGCTTGCGCCTTGTTTTTTTGCGTAATTTACCATTCCTCTTGCCATTTCGGTCGCATATCCGTTTCGCCAATATTTCATATGTACACAATAAGCAATATCGTATACCTTGCCGTCTTCGCTTGGTATAAAACTGCAGGTTCCGACTCTTTCATGTGTATCTTTAAATTCGGCTATCATATAGCAGCATTCTTCATCCTCCGGCAGCTTTTCTATCTCTTTTAAGTACACCTCGTCGATTTCAACCATTGCTTCATCCGGCAGATATTCGCCCATTTCCGGATCATTCCAAATACTGATGGCAAATACGGCGTCCTCTTTCTGAAATCCGCGTAAATATAAACGTTCTGTTTCAATTATTTCAACTCGCATTATAATTATCCTCCGCAAAATTATGATTTATCAGTATAATTATAATCTCTTTTCGGCATGCACACAATTCCGAAAAGAGAGTGGTTTCCGTTTACTATATTTTTGCGACATATTTTGCGAAAATAGGTTGACTTCTTTTTTAGCAGGGTATAAGATAATAAAGTATTTAGCGAAATTTTCTTATTCAGGAGGAAGAAGTATGTTTTGTAATCAATGTGGAACTCAGGTAAATGACGGTCAGGCATTTTGTCCGAACTGTGGCGCTCCGATGGGAGCAGAGCAGACGAATGCTGCACCGCAGATGAATAGTATGCCTAACAGCATGCCTTATCAGCAGCCGGCCATGGGCGGTATGCCGGGCGGCAACACAAACAACACGATAGCACTTGTCTTAGGCATTGTAAGTATTGTAGTTGGTGTTTTCGGTGGTATCTTATTTGGTATGTTCGGTGCGATGATTGGCCTTGTCGCAGGTGTTGTTGGTCTGGTAATGAGCATCGGTGTAAGAAAAGCTACGAACAATGCACAGGGTACGCCTGCTTTTATATGTGCTCTCATTGGTCTGATTTTCTCTGTTATCTTTGCAGCAGGCTGCGGTATCTGCGGCTGTTCACAGAAAGCGGCAGGACTTGGTGATTATACCTGCTATGGCTGTGTAGGCGGAAACTGTAAGGCACAGAGTGACCTGAAGAACGCTTATCGCGATTTGAATAATATTTTTAATGATTGGTATTAAAATAAATCGTTTTAGACAAATAGCGTAGCTGAAAGAGAGGCTGTTGCTTATGCAACAGCCTTTTTGAAGAGGAAAAGATATGTTTCCCGTTATGAATATTTTCGGACTGTTCCGGCTGCCTATGTACGGAACCGTTTTCGGCATCGGCTTTGCAATCGCTGTGTTGACTGCGAGGAAAATAGGACCTGCATATGGTATTGGCAAGGACGATATTACATTCGCCTCTCTCTATGGCATCATAGGGCTTTTGGTGGGTGCAAAGGCAATGTATTTTCTGACAAAGCTGCCGGCCATTATTATACATTTTGATATTTATTTACAGGCATTAAAAGAAGAACCATTGAATGCCATTTCCTATGCGTTCAGCGGACTTGTATTTTACGGCGGCCTGTTCGGTGCGATTCTCGGTGTATACTGTTATTGCAGGCAGTATAAGGTACCGTTTATCCCGTATCTGGATATTTACGCCCCGCTTTTACCGTTTATTCATGGTGTTGGCAGGATTGGATGTTTTCTGGCGGGCTGCTGTTACGGAATTGAATACCATGGCTTTGGCAGTGTACAGTTTCCCTATAACGAGCTGGTACCGGAATTAAACGAGGTGCCAAGAGTGCCGGTGCAGCTTATGGAAGCCGGGATGAATTTTATATTGTGCGGGGTGCTGTTTTTCTTGATGAAAAAGAAAAAAATGCGAAGCGGGCAGCTTTTGGGAATTTATTTTGTATACTATGCGATTGTCAGATATCTGTTAGAACTGCTTCGGGGTGATATTATCAGAGGAGGGGTAGGGCGTTTTTCAACCTCACAGATAATCAGTATTTTGCTGCTGCCCGTGGGTATCATTCTGATAAGAGGGAAGTGGCTGTCGGCAAGGCAGTCGAAAAAAGCATAGTTTTAAATTTTGTGAAATTAGTAGGTATCATTTAAAATGATTCTTCGATTAGAAGAATATCATAGTCAAGAAGGGAGGTTCATTTTATGGACGGACAAAATTTTAACAACGGATATGAGCAGTCAGGACAGCAGGGACAAAATGGCTATGGACAAAATAGCTATGGTCAAAATAGCTATGGTCAGCCGCCTGTTTATCAGCAGCAGGGACAGGATCCTTACGGGCAGAATCCCTACAATCAGAATCCTTACAATCAAAATCCCTATGGACAGAATGGCTATGGACAGAATGGCTATGGACAGCCATATCCGCAGGGAATGTACGGACAGCCGGTATACCAGCAGCCCAGACAGATAAGCGGATTGTCGATTGCCGGTCTTATACTTGGTATTTTGGGGCTGGTAAGTTCTATTCTGCTCAGTTGGATATCTGCTCTGATTGCGCTTGTTGGTCTGGTGCTTTCCATTATCGGACAGGCGACGAAAAAGTCAGGACTTGGCATTGCCGCTATTATTTTGAGCGTTTTAGGTATTCTGGCAGGTGTTGGATTCTTTATCTGGTATCTTTCCATATTATCTCAGAGCGGCGACTTCATGCGGCTGCTGCAAAATTATTGAAAACAGTAGAAAAGTCATGATTTTTGAATGCCCTTAATATACTCTATTAATGAGATATTGAGGGCATTTTTATGAAAAAAATTCTGACGCTGTTGTTTTTGGCTTCCATGTTTTTTGTCGGGAGGGCGGTAGGATATGTGGTGCACTATGTGGAGGCTTCTTCTGCAAAAACGGATGAGGCGCAGAACTGGGGACTTGGTTTTGGGCAGGAGGGCGCGCAGCCGTCCGGCAATGCTTCCGCTGAAAAACTGGCAGAGTACGACGCCTATTATGTAGGAAGCAATCATGAAAAAATCATTTACCTGACCTTTGACTGCGGATACGAAAACGGAAATACAGAGCCGATTCTGGATGCACTGGAAAAACACAATGCACCGGCAACCTTTTTTGTGGTTGGCCATTTTCTGGAGTCTGCGCCGGACATCGTAAAGAGAATGGTGGCGGACGGTCATACGGTGGGAAACCATACATACCATCATCCGGATATGTCAAAAATATCTGATATGGAATCTTTCCGAAAAGAAATGGAAGATGTGGAAGTTCTTTTTAAAGAAATAACAGGACAGGAACTTGCACCATACTACAGACCGCCGCAGGGAATTTACAGTACGGAAAATCTGAAAATGGCAAAGGAACTCGGCTATCACACTTTCTTTTGGAGTCTTGCCTATGTGGACTGGTATCAGGATAAGCAGCCAAGCCATGAGGAGGCATTTGAAAAGCTGACCGGCAGGATTCATCCCGGGGCAATCGTACTTCTGCATAGTACTTCTCAGACAAACGGGGAAATATTAGATGAGCTTCTGACAAAATGGGAAGAGATGGGCTATCAGTTCAGACCGCTCTCGGAACTATTTGAGAAGTAAATAAAGGCAGCCACATAAAAAGGACTAAGTACCGGCAAGGGCTTAGTCCTAAATTATGCTTTGGTTTTATTCTGCAGATTCAATGGTAGCGCCTTCATCGGAGATATCCTCTCCATGTAAGAGCTTCAAGATAACGGTGACCCGCTTATAGGCGCGTTCATAATTCTGTCTGGCATAGTCGGCAGTATATTCGTTGTAGGAGTTTTCGCCAAAAGCTTCGTGGTACGCGCTGACAGCCGTGGTCATGTAGCTGCTGGCTTCATCTGCAAGCTCTTCCATGTAGGCATAATCTGCAGGAACCGGAATGGCAGCAAATGTCTGAAAGCTTTGGTCTAACTGGTCTAAATAGGATAAAAGCTCGTCCTTCGCCGATTCTGACTGGGCGTCAATCTGGTTGATGCCGGCGTCAATTGCGGCAACCTCACTGCAGAAGGAATCAATGTCTTCCATAAATTTACTTATTTCGGGGTCTTCGCCGCCGCAACCTGTCAGCCACAAACAAAAAGCAAGCACTGTCAGGAACAGAAGTAATTTATTTTTCATTTCTACCTCCTTCCTTAATGAACCGAATACATAAAATTTAACATATTTCTGCTGTAAAAGCAATACAATGCTTGTCATTTTAGGGCGAAATCCCTATAATATAGATGATATTGCGGCGTCTTAAGGATTGGTAATCGTCAGAAGGCGCCATATGGGAAGGACAGGACAGTTATGACAAAACAAGAATTTGCAGCATGGGCGGAAGAAAATACGATCTATCTGGATGGCGCAACGGGCTCCAATCTGATGAAGGCGGGGATGCCTGCGGGCGTCTGTCCGGAAGAATGGATTTTAGAGAATGAGGAAGTTTTTCTTGCTTTGCAGAAAGGGTATGTGGAGGCAGGAAGCCATATTTTATATGCGCCGACCTTTACTGCAAACCGCATCAAATTAAAGGAATACGGTCTGCAGGATCGTCTGCAGGAGATGACAAACAGGCTTGTATCCCTGTCAAAGCAGGCGGCAGGCGGCAGGGCGCTTATTGCCGGTGATATTACCATGACGGGTGAACAGCTTGCACCGATGGGGAAAATGGACTTTGAGGAGCTTGTGGATATTTACAAAGAGCAGATTGTGGCGCTTTTGGAGGCAGGTGTGGATTTGCTGGTAGTGGAAACCATGATGAGCCTGCAGGAGGCAAGGGCGGCGTTAATCGCGGCAAAGGAGACTTGCGGCCTTCCGGTGATGGTGACCATGACCTTTGAAAAGGACGGGCGGACGCTTTATGGGACGGATGCCCTGACAGCGGCGGTTGTACTTGCCTCTCTGGGGGCGGACGCCGTAGGCGCAAACTGTTCCACGGGACCTGCGGCAATGTGCGATGTGATACGCGCGATGGCGGAAGCGGTTCAGATTCCCGTCATTGCAAAGCCAAACGCAGGGCTGCCTTTTGTGGATGGAGACGGCCGTACCTGTTATGATATGCAGGCGGAAGACTTTGCAGAGGAAATGAAGCTGCTTTTGGATGCAGGCGCTTCCATTCTGGGCGGATGCTGCGGCACCACGCCGGCTTATATAAAGGAACTGCGGGACAAGCTCGGCACGGCCCGCGGCAAAGAAAGAAAATACAAAACGGGACTCCGCTATCTGTCCTCGGAAAGAAAGACGGTTTCCTTTTCCCTTGATGACGGCTTTATGGTAGTGGGAGAGCGCATTAACCCGACCGGAAAGAAAAAGCTGCAGGCAGAGCTTAGAGAGGGCAGCATGGAGCTGGTAAAGGCGTTTGCAGAGGAGCAGGAGGCGTGCGGCGCGCAGATACTGGACGTCAATATGGGCATGGGCGGCATCGATGAAAAAGAGATGATGTTAAAGGCGCTTACAGAAATAGAAGGCGTCACCAATCTGCCCCTTTCGCTGGACTCCAGCCATATATCCGTGCTGGAGGCGGCGCTTCGCAGATACCCGGGGCGCGCACTGGTCAATTCCGTTTCTTATGAAAAAGAAAAATTTGAAAACCTGCTTCCCATTGTCAAGAAGTACGGCGCCATGTTTATCCTGCTTCCGCTTTCTGATGTAGGGCTGCCGGAAAATATGACGGAGAAGAAGGAAATTATCAACAAGATTCTGGCGCGTGCCAAAGAGCTTGGCTTTGCAAAAGAGGATATTGTGGTGGACGGTCTGGTCAATACGGTGGGCGCCAATAAAACGGCGGCATTGGATACGCTGGACACGATCCGCTACTGTAAAGAAGAGGGACTTGCCACCATATGCGGTCTTTCCAATATATCCTTTGGTATGCCGGAGAGAAGCTATGTGAACACCGCCTTTTTGACGATGGCAGTCGGGGCTGGACTGACAATGGCAATCGCCAATCCTTCACAGGATCTTTTGATGGGCTGCGCTTTTGCGGCAGATTTGCTGCTCAACAAAGAAGAGGCGGACATGCGTTACATTGGCTATGCCGATGTGATAAAAGAAAAGCGGCTGCTGCAGGAGCAGGCACAGGCGGCTGTGCAGGCGGCGCCGAAAATCAGCATGGTGCAGGCGGCGGGCGTAAAAAGCGGCATGACTGCTGCCATACAGGAAGGGGAAAAGACATCCGCGAGACAGAAACTCAGCGATGCGGTATTAAAGGGAAATAAAAGCGGTATTGTGCAGATTACGAAAGATGCGCTTGCAGAGGGCGCGGAGGCAAAGGAACTTCTTGATACGGTGCTTCTGCCCGCAATCAATACAGTCGGTGATTATTTTGACAGCGGGAAATATTTTCTGCCCCAGCTGATTGCGGGCGCGGAAGCCATGAAGCTTTCCATCGAGGTCTTGGAACCGCTGATGCTAAAACAGAGTACGGACGAGGATCTGCCCGTTGTCATCATCGCGACGGTAGAGGGCGATATTCACGACATCGGCAAGAATCTGGTGGCGCTGATGCTGAAAAATTATGGTTTTAAAGTGGTTGACTTGGGAAAGGATGTGCCCAAGGAAAAGATTATTGAGGCGGCAAAAGAGCACAATGCATCCATCATTGCCCTTTCAGCACTGATGACGACTACCATGAAGCAGATGGAGTCGGTAATTCAGTATGCAAAGGAACAGAACGTAACTGCAAAAATCATGGTGGGCGGTGCGGTTATCACGGAAGAATATGCCAATGAAATAGGAGCGGACGGCTATTCCAAGGATGCGGCTGAGGCGGTGAAACTGGCGGGAAGGCTGATTGGACAGTTGAAATAAGTAATTCACTATTGAACTTGAGTGCTTTACTGTGTTAATATAAGAAAATACGATGTTTAGAATTGGAGGTAGGAGTATGATAGGAGCAGACGCCATTGTCAGATGTCTGGAGGCGGAAGGTGTAGAGGTAGTTTTCGGTTATCCGGGCGTTGCTATCTGTCCTTTTTATAACAGTATTTTGCAGTCGGATATCAGGACCGTCCTGATTCGAACGGAACAGAACGCGGCCCATGCGGCAAGCGGCATGGCGCGGATGACCGGCAGACCCGGTGTCTGCGCAGTTACTTCCGGTCCCGGCGCGACGAACGTCATCACCGGTATCGCCACGGCTTTTGCCGACAGTATTCCGCTTATCTGTATTACAGGGCAGGTAAACAGCGAGCTTTTAGGCAGCGATGTGTTTCAGGAAGCAGATATTACCGGCGCAGTGGAATCCTTTGTCAAATACAGTTATCTGGTAAAAAATGCACAGGATATTCCCCGTATTTTTAAAGAGGCTTTTTATATTGCAAATTCCGGCAGAAAGGGACCGGTTCTCATCGATATTCCCATTGATGTGCAGAACGCATCCGTGAGCCGTTACAGCTATCCGGAGGAAGTTTCCCTGCGCACCTATAAGCCTACGGTCAAAGGTCATATTGTGCAGATAAAAAAGGTGGTAAAGGAGCTGGAAAAGACAAAACGCCCCATTATCTGTGCAGGCGGCGGTGTGCTTTTAAGTGAAGCGGAGAAAGGGCTTAGGGCCTTTTCCGAGCGCCATAAAATACCGGTGGTATCCACCATGATGGGAATCGGCGTTATGCCCACAAAGCATCCTCTGTACTATGGCATGGTAGGCAACAACGGAAAGCCGTATGCCAACAGGGCGATGAATGAATCTGATTTGCTGATTATGGTAGGCGCAAGGGTGGCAGACCGCGCCGTGAGCCAGCCGGATTTGATTACGCAGAATAAGGTGCTGGTACATATCGACGTGGACCCTGCGGAAATCGGTAAAAATGCAGGACCGACCATTCCCCTTGTGGGAGATGCAGCCCATATTTTTGAAGAATTTTTAAATCAGGAATTTACCTGTGAGCACGAAGAATGGCTTGCGCAGCTTGACGGCTACCGCAATACCATGGAAAAGAAGCGCACTCCCAATCCTGCCTATGTGGACCCGGCAGCTTTTATTACAAGACTTTCCGAGAAAATGCAGCCGGACGGCGTTTATGTGGCGGATGTGGGCCAGAACCAGATATGGTCCTGCGGATACCATGTGGTAAAAGAGGGCAGATTTTTGACCTCGGGCGGCATGGGCACCATGGGCTATTCCCTTCCGGCAGCCATGGGCGCCAAGCTGGCAGACATGACAAAGCAGGTCATTGCCGTGTGCGGTGACGGTTCCTTCCAGATGTCCATGATGGAGCTTGCTACCATGCAGCAGCACCATGTGCCGGTCAAGATGATTGTGCTGAAAAACAATTATCTGGGTATGGTAAGGGAATATCAGCATTATACCTACAAGGACAATTACTCCGTGGTGGATTTGTCCGGCAGTCCTGATTTGGAAAAGCTTTCGGCAGCCTATGACATTCCTTTCCTCAGACTGGAAAATATGGACAGGGTGGAAGAGGTGCTTGACCGTTTTCTGGCACAGGACGAGTCCATGCTGTTAGAGTGTCTGATAGATCCCATGGACTTAGTAAAGGAATAGAATGGAGAGTAAGAGATGAAGAAGATATATTCCGTGCTGGTTGAGAACCGCTCCGGCGTATTGTGCAAGGTGGCGGGGCTCTTCTCAAGAAGATGTTTCAATATAGACAGTCTTGCCGTTGGGGAAACCGACGATGCCGCCGTATCCTGTATGACGATTGTTTCAAGCGGGAACGAACGCACCATCGAGCAGATTGAAAAGCAGCTCAACAAAAAGCTGGATGTTATCAAGGTTAAGACCTTTGACGAGGCGCAGAGTATAAGCAGGGAGCTTATGCTCGTCAAGGTAAAGTACAACAAAAGCACACGCCGCGAAATTATGGAGATATGTGAAGTCATGAAGGCGGATATCGTAGATATGTCAAAAAATCAGATGATGATACAGGTGTGCGATATTCCTGAGCGGACGAAGCTTTTCATTTCCATGCTGGCCTCCATCAGTATTGTGGAGGTGGCCAGAACGGGGACGCTTGCCCTGCCGAAATGTGCGGAAAGCGATAACTGAGAGGAATAGAATGATTGACAAAAAAATAAAGTGTTGCTATGATAGGAAACTAGGAGAAGATTTGTTGTGGAGGGATGAATTTTGCAGAAAAAAGTATTTCAGCTTCTCGTTGACAACACCTCCGGCGTGTTAAGCCGGATTTCGGGACTGTTTTCCAGACGCGGCTACAATATTGAGAGTATTACGGCAGGCGTGACGGCGGATCCGAGATTTACCCGCATCACCATTGTGACGAGCGGGGACGACCAGATTTTAGAGCAGATTGAAAAGCAGGTGGCAAAGCTGATAGATATCCGTGATATCAAGGAACTTAAGCCGTCGGAGAGCGTTTACAGGGAGCTTGCGCTGATTAAGGTCCGTGCGCAGGCTGCGGAGCGTCAGGGCGTGATTTCCCTTGCGGATATTTTCCGCGCCAATATTATTGACGTAGCATCGGACAGCCTGATTGTAGAGATGACGGGTGACCAGACAAAGATAGAGGCATTTATCAATCTCCTTGACGGCTATGAGATATTGGAGCTGGCGCGTACCGGCATCGCAGGTCTCTGCCGCGGCACGGAGAATGTAACCTTTATTAACTAAATATGATAACCCGGAGGCAATGCCTCCTGTCAGTTATAAACTAAAAGCAGCAATGCGATGGAGGAAGAAAGATGGCAAAAATATTTTATCAGGAAGACTGTAACCTTGCACTGTTAGAGGGCAAGACGATTGCTGTAATCGGTTACGGCAGTCAGGGGCATGCACATGCGCTGAACGCAAAGGAGTCAGGCTGTCACGTGATTATCGGTCTGTATGAAGGCTCTAAATCATGGGCAAAGGCTGAGGCACAGGGCTTTGAGGTATTTACCGCAGCAGAGGCAGCAAAAAAAGCAGATATCATTATGATTCTGATTAACGATGAACTGCAGGCAGCTATGTACAAGAAGGACATTGAGCCGAATCTGGAAGCAGGCAATATGCTGATGTTTGCACACGGCTTCAACATTCACTTCGGACAGATTGTACCGCCCAAGGATGTGGACGTTACCATGATTGCACCGAAGGGACCGGGACATACCGTAAGAAGCGAGTATCAGGCAGGCAAAGGTGTTCCCTGTCTGGTTGCCGTACATCAGGATGCAACCGGCAAGGCACAGGATATGGCTCTGGCTTACGCGCTTGCAATCGGCGGCGCAAGAGCGGGCGTTTTAGAGACTACTTTCAGAACTGAGACCGAGACCGACCTTTTCGGCGAGCAGGCAGTTCTGTGCGGTGGTGTATGCGCATTGATGCAGGCAGGCTTCGAGACTTTGGTAGAAGCAGGCTACGACCCCAGAAACGCATATTTTGAGTGTATCCATGAGATGAAGCTGATCGTGGACTTGATTTACCAGAGTGGTTTTGCAGGCATGCGGTATTCTATTTCCAACACGGCTGAGTATGGCGATTATATCACAGGTCCCAAGATTATCACCGATGAGACCAAGAAGACCATGAAGAAAATATTGAAGGATATTCAGGATGGTACTTTTGCAAAGGACTTCCTGCTTGATATGTCTGCTGCAGGCGGACAGGCACATTTCCGTGCACTCAGAAAGCTTGCAAGCGAGCATCCGGCAGAGGTTGTCGGCGAGGAAATCCGTAAGCTGTATAGCTGGAATGGTGAAGACAAGCTGATTAACAACTAATTGTCAGAACATTTGAAAAGGCAAAGAGCAGATAGCTTACTTTATCTGCTCTTTTTATTGCGTCCGGCTGACAGAAAGGGAAGCAGACATGAAGGATTTTGTCGAACTGACATCCCCCAGAAAAAAGATTGATACGGAAAGCTGGTTTATTGAAAGCTACAGGCGGCACAAGGGTCATCCAATCGCGATTCTGCTATCTCTGTATAAAGGAAATTACCATAAGTTTATTTTGGCGGTGGTATGCTTTTTCTTAAAGCATATCTGCGTTTGGGTGCTGCCCATTGTGACGGCAAATATTATAAACGATATTACAGCCGGCAATCCGGACACCATCCGCAATGTGCTTCTTTATGCAGTTCTGATGTTTTTGCTGCTTGGGCTGAATATACCGATGAATTACCTGTATACTTCCTACAAAAGTCTCGCCACGCGCTACGCGGAGACAGGGCTGAGGAAGGCATTAATCAGGAAGCTGCAGCAGCTATCCATTTCCTATCATGTGGAGATGCAGTCCGGCAGGCTGCAGTCTAAAATTATGCGTGATGTAGAGGCTGTGGAAACCCTTTCTACCCAGATGTTTTTAAGCGTTTTAAATATCGGGCTGAATATCGTGGTGGCGCTTATCGTTACGGTGTCCAAAAGCGTGGTGGTCTTTGTGTTCTTCCTGATTACAGCGCCCATAGCGGCAATTACCATGGTAACCTTCCGCAGCGCCATGCGGGATAAAAACCGCGAATTCCGCAAGGAGATGGAAGAAACTTCTGCAAGGGTGATGGAGATGGTGGAGCTTGTCCCCGTGACCAGAGCGCATGCGCTGGAGAATGAAGAAGTGGAAAAGATGAGCGGACAGCTTTTTGCCGTGGCGGAAAAGGGCTATAAGCTGGATTTGGTACAGGCGCTTTTCGGTTCTGTCGGATGGGCCATATTCCAGGTGTTTCAGGTTATCTGTCTTGTCTTTACCGCTTATCTTGCCTTTAAGGGGAATATTTTAGCAGGCGATATTATGCTGTATCAGAGCTATTTCACAACCGTGGTCAATCAGGTTTCCGCGATTGTGGCGCTTCTGCCCACCATCACCAAAGGAATTGAGTCTGTCAACTCCATTGGTGAGGTACTGCTCTCGGACGAAGTGGAACACAATGAGGGTAAAGAAAAGCTTACCGAAGTGGACGGTGTATTTGATTTTAAAGATGTATCCTTTTGCTACAAAAATAACGGCAATAAGGTGTTGAACCACTTAAACCTGCATGTGGCGCAGGGAGAAACGATTGCGCTTGTGGGAGAATCGGGAGCCGGAAAAACGACCATCCTAAACCTCGTCATCGGTTTTAATCTGGCCGACGAAGGGGAAGTGCTGATGGACGGCAAAGATATGCGGGAAATTGATTTGCGAACTTACAGACAGCATCTGGCGGTGGTTCCCCAGACGTCGATTCTCTTTTCCGGCAGCATAAAAGACAATATTACTTACGGCTGCGGACATGTCTCCGAGGAGGAACTGAAAGAAGTGATTGAGGCGGCAAATCTGACGGATTTGGTTGCTTCGCTTCCGAACGGGCTTGACACGATGGTGGGAGAGCACGGCGGCAAGCTTTCCGGCGGGCAGCGGCAGCGTATTTCCATTGCGCGCGCACTGGTGCGCAATCCCCGTGTCATTGTGCTGGACGAGGCGACCTCCGCATTGGACAGCATTTCCGAGAGACTTATTCAGCAGGCGCTTTCCAACCTGACCCGCGGACGCACCACCTTTATCGTGGCGCACCGGCTCTCAACCATACGGGAGGCGGACAGGATAGCGGTCATTGCGGACGGACACTGTGTGGAATACGGCACCTATGAGGAGCTGATGGCGCTTCAGGGTGAGTTTTATAAAATGAAAATGTTGCAGAGTTAATGATTCATAAAAGCCAAAGGGTTTCTTAAGAAAATCTTTGGCTTTTATTATGCGTGAAATTTTGAATTGCAGATTATGATAAATTACAGTATATTGATATTTAGCTAAAAAATATAAGGACAACATAAAAAGGACATCGTGAAAATGGAAAACAAATATCATATTTTACTGGTTGAGGACGACAGGGAAATCAGGGAAGGCATTGAAATTTACTTAAAAAATCAGGGCTACGAGGTATTTCAGGCAGCCAACGGCAGGGAAGGGCTTGCCGTTGTGGAAACGGAGGAAATTCATCTGGGTATTGTGGATATCATGATGCCGGTGATGGACGGTGTGACCATGCTGATGAAACTGCGTGCCATGGGACAGGAATTTCCGGTAATTATGCTCTCCGCCAAGTCGGAGGAGGTGGATAAGATACTGGGGCTCAACATGGGGGCGGATGATTATGTGACAAAGCCCTTTACCCCCATGGAGCTTTTGGCGCGGGTCAACTCCCAGCTTCGCAGATATTCTAAATATCTTTCCGCGACGCAGAACAGCACGGTAAATGAGCATATTTATACCATCGGCGGGCTGGAGCTGAACGAGGAGACCGTGGAAGTCAGCGTGGACGGCGTTCCTGTTAAAATGACGCCCATGGAATTTAAAATCGTGCAGCTTTTGATTAAAAATCCCGGCAGGGTTTTTTCTGCGGATGAAATTTATGAGAGAATCTGGAATGAGAAGGCAATCAACACGGATACCATTATGGTACATGTGAGAAACATCAGGGAAAAGATAGAGGTAGACCCTAAAAATCCAAAGTATCTGAAGGTGGTGTGGGGCGTTGGCTATAAAATTGAGAAGCAGTAAAAGCAATAAGTATATGTCTGATGCCTTAGAGAAGGGGAATGGAATGAAAGAAAAGGAAGCGTTGAAAAAATCCGGAAAAGGGAAGATTTTTGTGGCAATTACCATACTGGTGCCTTTGATTGCGGTCGCCATCATCGTAAGTACCTATGGCATGGTAAAAAATTATAAAGCGTCGTCATATGACGATATTCTGCACAATGAAAACGTACTGGGACGGCTGTTTCGGGGTAATTACGTGCTGTATAAAAATCTTTGGGAAAAAATGGAGGGGAAAAGCGTACAGTATACGGATATTTATTTGAAGGATATGAAAGGCTTTCTGGGAAATAGTCTGGGAGATTATACGGAAGATGAAAAGGAATACTATCTGCGGGCATTTAATTCCATATTTGTCCGTGAACTTGAGGACAATTCTTTTGAAACATTACAGTACTTCGATTACTATGCAGAGGATTTGAACAGCGGCGTAACCATCAGCAATGCACAGGGCACACTTGCGGACAATCTCGATAAGTATGTATATTATCTGGAAATTGTGTATGACGAGAACGGCTCCGCAGCCATTACCTCTGCAAAATCGGAAAATGCCGACCAGCTTATGCGAAGGGCTTCCGAACTTACGCTTGCCAAAAACCAGCTTTTGCAGGATTGGATCACGAGCCACGGGTATGAAGGCAGAAGCACGACAAATCTGCTGGAATACGGGGACGGCCCCAAAAACTGCCGCATTGCCTACGGCATGACACAGGAACTTTTAGAAGCCTATTATCAGGGAGGAATGGGTACTTACCGGAATATTCCGCTGAATGTATATTACAATTATCTGGATTCGGGAATCATGGGATATATTACGCTTGTGTTCTGGGGCGTGCTGCTTCTTGCCCTGTTTCTGCCCCTCAGGGGGCTGGTGGGGAAGCCTTTTCACAAAAACAGGATTTTAAACATTCCCATAGAGGCAGTCCTTGCGGCCGTTATTGTGGTATTTCTGCTTTCCGATGATCTTTTTGTGTATATTATCCGCTTTCTTACGGGACAGACCGCCGCGGATATTGCCGACTTTATGCAGATTTCTCTTAAGTCGGCAGGGGTGTTTACCTTCTATACCCATATGGTTCCGCTGTATGCCATTTTTATGGTGGCATGGTATCTTGGCCTGTGCCTGCGGGGTGCCAGAGAAAAGGGCATCCTGAATTATATAAAAGAAAACTGCCTGTTTTACCGGATTTTCCCGTTCTGCAAGCGCAGACTGGTGGCAATGTATGACTCATTGGAGCACATTGATGTGACAAAAAAGGCGGGGAAGACCATTTTAAAGATAGTGCTCATCAACGCAGTCATCCTCTTTGTTATCAGTTCCCTCTGGTTTGGCGGGTTTGCTATTACGATTTGTTATTCCATACTTTTATATTTTGGATTAAAATTTTATGTAAGCAGGCTGCAGAAAAGATATTCGATTCTTTTGTCAAAAATACAGGAAATATCAGCGGGTAACCTCAATGTGGAGATACAGGAGGATTTGGGTTTGTTCGAACCGTTTAAGGAACAGCTCCTGTTGATTCAGACAGGCTTCCGTAACGCGGTGGAGGAAGAGGTAAAAAGCCAGAAGATGAAATCGGAGCTGATTACCAATGTATCCCATGACCTGAAGACGCCGCTGACGGCGATTATCACATATGTGGATTTGTTGAAGGACGATACGCTCTCAAGAGAGAAACAGATAGAATACTTAAATACGCTGGAGAGAAAATCCCTCCGTCTCAAAGTGCTGATTGAGGATTTGTTTGAGGTGAGCAAAGCGACCAGCGGAAACGTCACTTTAAATTATCAGAATGTGGATATTTGCAATCTGATAAAGCAGGTGGAACTGGAAATGTCGGATAAGATTGCGGACGCGGGGCTGGATGTCCGTATGGATTTTCCGGAGGAAAAGGTATTTGTGGTGTTGGACAGCCAGAAAACCTACCGGATTTATGAAAACCTGTTTTCAAACATTGTAAAATATTCCCTGCGGGGTACGAGAGTATATGTGCGGGGAACGCTGACCGACGATTATATCGTGATTTCCTTAAAAAATATTTCGGCGGCGGAAATCACTGTGGATACCGCCGAACTGACGGAGCGGTTCGTCAGGGGAGACGCTTCCCGCAATACGGAAGGGAGCGGGCTTGGGCTTGCCATTGTCAAAAGCTTTGTGGAGCTGCAGGGCGGCAGGTTTATGCTGGAAAATGACGGGGACTTATTTAAGGCAGTTACTTCATTTCCCCGTAAGCGCTAAAAAACCGGATACGGCAGCAGTAGGATTTGTCTGCATTTTGTAGGCGAATCCTATTTTGCGTTTTGGAATAGGTTCCGCGACAGGGAAGGGAATCAGGGTGCCGTCTGTGAGTTCTTTTTCCACAAAATTACGGATAACGCCGGCTATGCCCATACCCAGTTTTGCAAATTCAATCAGAAGATCCATGGTGGTGACTTCAAGCTGCTGTTCCGGTGTGATATTCTGCAGCAGCAGATATTTTTCTACATATTGTCTGGTAAAATTCTTTTTGTCCAGCAGCATCAGCGTGGCATGGGAAAATAAATCTTTATCGCCGCCTGTACTTCGCTCCCGTAAGTGGGACATGTATTCCTTTGTGGTGACGAACATATCCTGAATTTCCTCCACCGGTTTGAAGGAAAGTTCCCCCATTTTATCACTTTCCCCCACAAGGCCGATATCCAGCCTGCCGCTTTCAAGACCGGCAATTGTCTCTGCCGAGGACTGGCAGAAAATCGATAATTTAACATGGGGATTTTCCTGAATATAGGTCTTTAAATAGGGGAGCAGCATATACTTGCAGAGCGTTGTGCTGACACCGATGGACAGGCTGCCCACACCAAGTTCCAGATTCTTTTTGAGAAGCTCCTCACCCTGACCGATGGCATGAAAAGCGGCGTCCACCTGCCTGAACAGAAGCTCTCCGTCCTCCGTCAGCCTGACGCCTCTGGAACTTCTGAGAAAAAGCGTGGTGGAGAGATTGTGTTCCAGCTTTAAAATAGCCTTGGAAATGGCGGGCTGCGAAATAAAAAGACTGCGAGCCGCGGCAGAAATATTGCCACAGACGGCCACCTCATGAAAAATATGGTAAAGACTTAAGTTTTGCTGATTCATACGGCCTCCTTCTGCCATGGATATGTGCGTTCCTGTTTTCTATGGTTCTGTTACTATTAAGATAACATAATTTGTAGTTATGGTAAATATGAAATATATATATTGGAAGAATAGATGATATTATGTTACACTAAACTTGTGATGATGATGACTATGCAAGTGACGGGATTGTGCAATGGAGACAAAAACGGACTCCGAAGCGTGGCAAGTCGTCCTTATTTTGTCTCCATTGCACAATCCCTGCCTTGCGGAGAATGATTTTATTATTGTTAAAAAAGTCCATAGTGGAGGATAAAAATGAATACTTATTGGTCGGAGTATGTGCAAAAGACCGAAGAACTTTATTTGTCCCGTGCTTTAAAATTTCATAGTGGAAATATGGATAAATGGATAGATGTGATGCAACTGCATGATGGAATGAACATTCTTGAAGTCGGCTGTGCCGGCGGTCTCCTTTGCCACAGATTAAAAGAGAGACTTCAAAGTGCAGAAATTACAGGTGTGGATTTTGATATCGGACATATTGATTTTGCAAAGAAAAAAAGCGCAGAATTAAACCTCAAATGTAATTTTATTGCCGGTGATGCAACACAGTTGCCTTTTGCGGATAATTCATTTGATGTCTGTTATTCTCATACGGTGATAAACTTCTGTGAACCCACAAAGTTCGTAAGTGAACAATATCGGGTGTTGAAACCCGGCGGTAAAATGATTATTATGGATGTCTATGACAGGAGTAACAAGCCGGAAGAATGGATACCAACCGATGCATGTGAGGAAAAGGCATTATTTGATAAGGTCTGGGCGGCGGCAAATGACAACCCCAATAGTCAAGTCAAGCGGTACGAGAACCGAACCGAAAAGTATTTTGCCTATCTTGCGGCACAAGGATTTCATGCCATTTCCATAGACGCCATGGCCTCCGTGAATTATGCCCCGGACTGCGATAATATAGATGATGAAACCGCGCGGCTGCAAATAAACGAGGATAGAGTATTGGAACTCAACAGCGTGGAAAAAGCATACAAAATGGCTCCCCATGCGCTTAGCAAAACAGAGTATCAGACTTTACTGGATTTCATTAACCGCAGATACGACAAAAAAATAAAACAATACGAAGATGGAGAGAAAAACTGGGAGTTCCGCATCGCCACAACAGTGTTAATCAGCGGCACGAAGTGAGTAATTTAAGTGATTGCGAAACGTAGGAGCTATGCTGTAGTCATTGCGCACAATGTATATTCCAACGCAGACGCGCTTTCGCTCCGAGCTTGCCGTAGCGGTACTAAGCTCGAAAATACCTCGCAAGTCATGCTCGCATGACTTTGGTACCGACGGCAAGCAAGGGTCTGCTTATGGAATATACATTGTGCACAATTCGAAACCGATGGATGCGCGTTTCGTAATTGTCTACAGGATATAAGGTAGGTGTGACGGAAAGAAAGTTTCGCAAACGTCTAATAGGATACAAAATGGGCATTTGCAAAATTCATCTTTGCTAGTTTCGAATTGTGTATATTGCACATTCCATAAGCAGACCCTTGCCAGCCGTCGGTACTTAGCTGCCGTCCTTTGGCAGCTTATGTACCGCTACGGCTGGCTCGGAGCGAGAGCGCGTCTGCGTTGGAATGTACAATATGCACAATGACACTTGCTATATAACGAGTTTTGCAACTACCTAAGTAATTATTTGAAAGGAATTAGACCATGGAAGTAAAAGCCAACCCCATCAAATTAGTCCTACCCTCGGAGGAATATTTGGACCAGGTCTGGGCTTATCGTCAGGAGTGTATAGACGCAGGCAGTCACATGGACGGCTGCGGCCCTCTGCGCCGCGTCGAAAGTGCGGAGCAATGGCTGGCAGATGTTCGCAGTTACACCGACCCCGCCACGCTCCCGGAGGGGAAGGTGTTGGCCACTCAATTTCTCGCCGTCCGGGAATCGGATGGCAAAGTGGTGGCAATGATCCAGATTCGGCACTATTTCAACGAGTATTTGGAGAAGTATGCCGGACACATCGGCTACTCCACCCGCCCGTCTGAGCGGCGGCGCGGCTACGCAAAAGAGATGCTCCGCCTGTCCCTTCCCTACTGTAAAGAGCTTGGTCTTGGCAGGGTGTTGATCGCCTGTGAGCCGGACAATCCCGGCAGCCGCCGCACCATTCTGGCCAACGGCGGCGTGTACGAGTGCACCGTCCACGAGCCGGGGGAGGACATTGATTTGGAACGGTATTGGATTACAATACGGTAAATACTTTGGCAAAGGGAAATTGTGAATTTTTTTCAAGAGACAGGGAGTGGTCAATATAGCCAAAATAAGGGCGACTTGCCACTGCTTCGGAGCCCGTTTTTGGCTATATTGAACGCTCCCGTCACTTGCAAAGATTTACAAATAACTATTTATGAAAAATAAGGAGGATACGCATTATGGGAATGACGATGACACAGAAAATTCTGGCAGCACATGCAGGACTTGACAGCGTGGAAGCCGGACAGCTCATTGAAGCTGATTTGGATTTGGTGCTCGGCAACGACATCACCAGTCCGGTTGCCATCAAGGAAATGGAAAAAATGAAGGTGGAGGGCGTTTTTGACAAGGATAAAATTGCCCTTGTGCCGGATCATTTTGTGCCGAACAAGGACATCAAGTCGGCAGAGCACTGCAAATGTGTGAGAGAGTTTGCAAGACGAAACGAGATTACCAATTATTTTGAAGTGGGAGAAATGGGAATTGAACATGCCCTGCTTCCCGAAAAAGGTCTGACAGTGGCGGGAGACGTGATTATCGGTGCGGATTCCCACACCTGCACCTACGGCGCGCTGGGCGCATTTTCCACCGGTGTGGGCAGCACGGATATGGCTGCGGGCATGGCGACCGGCAAGGCATGGTTTAAAGTGCCTTCCGCCCTGAAATTCAACTTGACCGGCAAGCCGTCCAAATGGGTTTCCGGAAAAGATGTTATCCTGCACATCATCGGCATGATAGGCGTGGACGGCGCGCTCTACAAATCGTTGGAGTTTACCGGCGACGGCATACAGCATCTTTCCATGGATGACCGTTTTACCATTGCCAATATGGCAATCGAGGCGGGCGCCAAAAACGGCATTTTCCCGGTGGACGACGCGGCGGTTGCTTACATGAAGGAACATTCTTCGCGTCCCTATAAAATCTATGAGGCGGATGCAGATGCTGTTTATGACGAGGAATATACCATCGACCTTGCTTCCCTAAAATCCACCGTGGCATTTCCGCATCTGCCGGAAAACACCCATACGCTGGACGAAATTGACGAAATTGCCATCGATCAGGTGGTTATCGGTTCCTGTACCAACGGAAGGCTTGACGACCTCAGAACTGCGGCAGAGGTATTGAAGGGACGCCATGTGGCAAAGGGCATGCGCTGCATCATCATTCCTGCCACCCAGAAGATTTATATGGATGCCATGGAGGAAGGGCTGTTAAAGACATTCATTGAAGCGGGAGCCGTTGTGAGCACACCGACCTGCGGACCCTGTCTGGGCGGTTACATGGGAATCCTTGCGGAAGGAGAGCGCTGTGTTTCCACCACGAACAGAAATTTTGTAGGGCGCATGGGACATGTGAAATCCGAGATTTATCTGGCAAGCCCCGCGGTTGCTGCTGCAAGTGCAGTGACAGGAAAAATTTCGGGACCGGAAGAGTTGTAGGATAACAAGGAGGACGATATGAAAGCAAAAGGAAATGTTTTTAAATATGGCGACAATGTAGATACGGACGTTATCATTCCGGCAAGATACCTGAATTCCTCGGAGGCCTCCGAGCTGGCACAGCACTGCATGGAGGATATCGACAAGGATTTTGTGAACAAGGTAAAAAAAGGTGATTTGATTGTGGCGGACAAGAATTTCGGATGCGGTTCTTCGAGGGAGCATGCGCCCATTGCGATTAAAGCGGCAGGGGTAAGCTGCGTCATCGCGGAGACCTTCGCCCGCATTTTCTACCGCAATGCCATCAATATCGGGCTGCCGATCATTGAATGTCCCGAGGCAGCGAAGGGCATCAGCGCAGGCGACGAGGTGGAGGTGGATTTCGATTCCGGAATCATTACAAACCTTACCACAGGTAAGTCCTATCAGGGACAGGCGTTCCCTCCCTTTATGCAGAAAATCATCGAGGCGGAAGGGCTGATTAATTATATCAATCACAAATAAGCAATTTTCAGAGACCGGAATAAAGCGTTCCGGTCTCTTTTTACGTGTCGGGAACGCTTGAATTCGCCCCGCCTATATAGTACAATCAATCATATAGCAGAATGAGTAAAAACAGCAGAAAGGATTAGCTATGCGTCAGATTACCGAACAGCAGATTCTTGCGCTGGCGCCCAATCCGGCGGCCGGCGCAAACGGAAAAAAGATATCGCAGAAGGGCGGATTTGTCAGATTGGAAAAATCTGCGGACGATACCTTTTATCTGGGAGAGTGTCAGGGAAGCGGAAAGAGCAACTATATTACCACAGCGGACTTTATCGAGCAGGAAGTGCCTGTGTTCCGCTGTTCCTGTCCCAGCAGGCAGTTTCCCTGTAAACACAGTCTTGCCCTGCTTTATGAAATGATGGCGGGAAAGCATTTTGCGGACTGTGAGATACCGGAGGATATCCTGAAAAAACGGGAGAAAAAGAAACAGCGGGAAGAAAAAGCGGCTGCAGGAGAGACAGCGGCCGGCTCGGGGCAGTCAGAAGACAAAGGTAAACCGGCAAAAAAGGCTTCCAATGCAGGTAAGGCAGCCAGAACAAGAAAACGGAAAAAGCAGCTTGAGGGGCTTGCACTGACGGAAAAATTGGTGCGGGAGCTTTTGGATGCAGGCCTTGGCACTATGGGCGGCACCACTCTTTCTACCTACAAGGAGTTGTCAAAGCAGTTGGGAGATTACTACCTGCCGGGACCCCAGCGTCTTCTAAACCGGCTGATACTGGAGATAGAAGCGTTTCAGACAGACCAGAAGGAGAGTCACTATGACAATACGCTTGATGCGCTGGAAAAGTTGTGGGCGCTGATTAAGAAATCGACAGCGTACCTGCAGGAAAAACTGGAGAGCGAAGAGGATGGGCTGGATGCCACTCCGCTTTATGAAGAATTGGGAGGCGTCTGGAAACTTTCCGAACTGGAAGCTTTGGGAAGCAGCCGTAAGGACGTGTGCCTTGTGCAGCTTGCCTTCTGGGTGGAATATGACGAAGCCAGACGGGAGTACATAGACATGGGCTGTTGGATGGACACAGGTACGGGGGAAATCTGTCTGACCTGCAACTACAGACCGGTCAAAGCATTGAAATATGTAAAGCAGGAGGACAGTCTGTTTGGCGCAGTCAGGCTGGGCTCCATGCAGATATATCCCGGAGAAGGAAACCGCCGCGTGCGCTGGGAGCAGGGTACGATTACGGAACTGACCGGCGGAGAGCTTGCCGCAGTGCGTTCGTTTGCTGCCGAATCCGTGGCAGCGGAGGCAAAGGCGGCGAAAAATTATTTAAAAAATGCTATGGCTGCGCCCGTATTGTACCGTCTGATAGCTTTTGCGCAAATCGGGCAGACAGAGGAAAGTCTGGTGCTTGTAGATAAAAATGGCGGCACCATCCGTCTGGGGGATATTCCCGAAAAGGAGCCGACCACGGAGAGATTACGCCTGCTCACGGACGCCCGTGTTTTGGAAAATCAGGCGCTTTTAGGCGGGTTTTATTATGATGCTGCGGCAAGGCGGATTTTGTTCTGGCCGCTCAGCATTGTGACAGAAACGGGCATTATCCGTCTTTTGTATTGATTGGCAGTTTGTTTAAAAGAAAGGCTGGTAGAAAAATGGATTTGACACCTGTATATGAACTGCGGGAGAGACTGAAAACAGGAGCAGTGGCAGGAACCGGACTGATTGCGGAGGATTTCAGGCTGAAAAGGGCGGTGGAGGCTGTGAAGCCTCTCGAAAAAGCTTCTCCGGTTTTTGCAAAAATTGTGCAGCTCTCTACACAGGTTTTAGAAGAAAATTGTGAGGACAGGGCAGGGACACTTTTAGAGGCGCTGACTCTTGTGGATGCGTTGCTCTGCACGCAGGGCGTTGTGGAAGAAGAAAGAGAAATAAAGCCTTTGGCAGTCTGCTTGGATAAGAGGGAGACTTATGTGGCGAATGTACCGTATTCTGTGCTGTCAACCCTGTTAGATGCACTACAACATTCCGGTGGAGGAAGATACAGCTATGTGGTCAATCTGCGCAAGGAGCAGCCGGAGCTTTTCAATGATTACCGGGTGCGTGCGGCAATGGTGGATGCGCTGGGAGCGTCCTATGCGGAGCTGGCGGAGGCGGTTGCGGGCTGGCTGATTGCAGACGGTCTGCAGAGCGAAACTGCTTTTTCGGGCATCCGCTTTCTGCTTGAGAGAGATTTTGACCCGAAGGGCAAGAAAGAAATGGCGCGGCGTGTGCAGGTTATGGAAAATGTAGCCGGTGCGAAAGCAAATGATTTCTACGTGTCGCAGCTTGCGAAAGCGAAAAAAGAAGTGCGCACCGCGCTTATCTATGCGCTTCGCCACAGTCAGGAAAATGAAGATATGCTGCTCTCGCTATGTCAGACCGAGACGGCGGGCAACAACAAGAAAATGGCTTACTATGCGCTGGCATGGATGGAAGGCGAAAGGACATGGGCATTTTTTCGGGAGCTGGCAGCGGAAAAACCGCTGGAAGCAGTTACCTATCTGGAGGAATCCGGGCGGCCGGAAGCGGCAAAGCTGGTATCCGGCGTGTTCCTGCAAGCGCTTGATGACTGGAGAAGAGGAAAAAGAAAGCCGGATAACGAGCTGGAATCGCTGTTTAACGCCTGCCTGCTGGCACTTTCGGGCAAATGCGGCGCGGAAATCTGCGAGTGCTACAGACAGGCGGCTGCGGTCAGAACGATACTGGATAACGCTCGCAAAGTAGAAAAGAATGCCACTTCTGCCATGCTTTTTTTCCGACCGGAACATTTGAGTTACAGCAGGATTCCCTTCAGCAGTGAGGTACAGGAAAGTCTGCGGCTGAATCTGCTCAGGCAGCAGGGAAAAGAACTTGCTCCGCTTGCAAAGGAGCTGTATCAGACCTATGGGGAGCCGTATTTTCCGGCAGTCATGGCGGCGGTCCTCCGGGAAGGAGACGGTGCGGAATGTCTGAAGCTTTTACAAGACTTCGTGGAAGAAAAAGGGCTTTTTGGCAAAAGGCTGAGAAAAGAAAGGGCATCTGCTGTGTGGAAAGCGCTTTCTGCCGTGCAGGCAGACGGTGCGGGAGGCTATGTGCTGCAGGCATCATACGCCAGTCCGGTAGATTTGCAAAAAAGAAGTATCCGCTATGCTATTCGTGCGATTCCGGAGGAAATGTTTGGTATCCTGATGCAGCTTGAGAATACGGCGACAGATATGGTGCTGGCTGCATGGCTGCAGCCGGATAACGAAGCACTATGCCGCCGGCTTGCATCGTATTTTTATATCCGTGCCCAGAAGGAACCGGATAACCGCCCTTATCTTGCGCCGCTTAGAAAATGCCGCGCGCAGAGCTGCAAAGGGCTTGCGGTACATTATTTCAGAAACATAAAGCGGACTGTCGGCGCAGGGGAAATCAAAAGTTATATGGAGCAGCTTCCGGGAAGCGCCGCCGCGAAAGCAGAAGAGGCAGGTCAGGTGCTTTTGATGCTGCAAAAGGGAATCATAAAGGGATGGGGCAACTGTGCTGCGACGCTGGAAGCTTATATACAGGAACAAAAAGCGCAGGCGTAATTTCAGGTAAGTTGCAGATAAAAATTGTTGTGCGCAAAGCTGCGCGGAAATGGAGAAAAAATGGAGCAGAACAATGTACAGAGACTGCCTGCGGAGCAGCTCTTTCAAAAAGAAATCGATGCACTGATTGCGGCGGAAAAGGATCCTGTGCCCACGGGCTGGCGGATGTCTCCCCGTTCCGTGCGCACCTACATTTGCGGCGGCAGGGTTGGCGGAATGGAAATTACCCCAAAATACATCGGTCAGGAACGGCTGGTGGAAATTGCCATTGCCACACTGGTAACGGACAGGGCGCTGCTTTTAATCGGGGAACCCGGTACGGCGAAAAGCTGGCTGTCGGAGCACTTGGCAGCCGCTATCAACGGGGATTCCACCAAGGTGATTCAGGGAACGGCGGGAACTACGGAGGAACAAATCCGGTATTCGTGGAATTACGCCATGCTGATTGCGCAGGGACCGTCTTTGGGCGCCATGCTGAAAAGCCCTGTGATGACAGCCATGGAGACGGGTACGATTGCCCGGGTGGAGGAAATATCAAGATGTGCCAGCGAGGTACAGGACGCGTTGATTTCTATTTTGTCTGAAAAGCGGATTTCCGTACCGGAACTTAACATGGAAGTGCCCGCGCAGAAAGGCTTCTCCGTGATTGCCACGGCAAACACGCGGGATAAAGGCGTCAATGAGATGTCAGCCGCTTTAAAGAGACGATTCAATATTGTGGTGCTGCCTGCACCGGCAGATTTGGATGCCGAAATGGAAATTGTAAAGACCAGAGTGGAACAACAGGCCGGAAATCTGGACTTAAACGCCGCGCTTCCCGCAGAAGAGGTAGTGGAGAAGGTCTGCACGGTTTTCCGGGAACTGAGAAGCGGGGAAACCCTGGATCGCAGCCAGAAGGTAAAGACCACTACAGGCGTTTTGTCCACGGCGGAAGCGATTTCCCTTTTGTGCAACAGTATGGCGCTTGCAGGAAGCTTTGGAAACGGACAGATTGCCGACAGCGATTTGGCGGCCGGACTGCAGGGCGCAGTGGTAAAGGAGGAGGAAAAGGACTCCCTTGCATGGAAGGAATATCTGGAGAACGTGATGAAGAAAAGAGGTTCCCGCTGGGCAGGGCTTTATCGGGCATGCAGGGAACTCAATCAATAAGGAGCTGAAGTGATGAGCAATGAGCCGTTCTTTTTCGGAATCAGGCATCTGTCTCCGGCAGGGGCATTTTATCTGCGGCAGTTTTTGGAGGAAAAGCGTCCGACAATGGTGCTGGTAGAGGGTCCCTGTGATTTGGAGGATACGCTTGTACATATACAAAATCCTGTCACAAAACCGCCGATTGCGGTACTGGCATATACAAAAGAGGCTCCGGTGCGGACCATTCTCTATCCCTTTGCGGAATATTCGCCGGAATACCAGGCTGTGCTCTGGTGTGGGGAGAATGGGGCTGTGTGCCGTTTTATGGATTTACCCACAGATGTATTTCTGGCGCTTCCGTCGGTAGACGAAGCCGCCCAGGGCGAGGAGGACAGGTTTCATGTCTACCGCGCACTGGACAAACAGACCGGAGAGGACGGGCATGAGACCTTCTGGGAGCGCACGCTGGAACAGGCGGGAAGTGCAGAAGGGTATCATCAGGGTTCTAATCTGTTTGGAAAAAGCCTGCGGGAGCTGACGCAGGAAAAAGACAGCGACTGGGCGGAAATTACGCTTCGTGAAGCGTGGATGCGGGAAAAAATCAGAGAGGCAGTGAGCGCAGGCACGAAGCCGGAGGAAATTGTCGTAGTGACTGGCTCCTACCATGTGGAAGGGCTGAAGAGCTGGAATCAGGCGCCTTCACCGGAAGAAAAAAAGAGGCTGGATAACATGCCCCGGGTGGAAGCAAGCCACACGCTGATGCCTTATTCCGATTACCGGCTTTCCTCGCGCTCCGGTTATGGCGCGGGAAACAAAGCGCCCGCTTATTATGCACTTTTATGGGAATCGCTGCAGGCAGAAAGCCCCATGCGGACGGCTTACGGCTATCTGTCCAAAATTGCAGGCTATCAGAGAAACAGCGGCACGCCGGTTTCCTCCGCGGAGGTAATTGAGGCAGTGCGCCTTTCCCATGAACTGGCGCGGCTGCGGGGCGGGCAGATTCCTGCGCTCAGGGATTTGCGGGATGCCGCGGTAACCTGTCTGGGCAGCGGCAATATGGCTTCCATCAGTCTGGCGGTGGCAGACACGGAGATTGGTACCGGAATCGGCAGCCTGCCGGATGGCGTGAGCCGTACCAGCATACAGGAGGATTTTTACCGACAGCTAAAGGAACTGAGACTGGAAAAATACCGCGATATCACGGCACAGGACTTGGCACTGGATTTGCGGGAAAAACGAAATGTGACTTCTGAAAAATCAGCGTTTCTGGATTTGCACCGTTCCTTTTTCCTGCACCGGCTCCGCGTGCTGGGCGTGAGCTTTGCAGCAGAAAAGAAAAAACAGCAGGATAATGCCACATGGGGCGAGCAGTGGGTTCTGCGCTGGACACCGGAGGCGGAGATAGAGCTGGTGGAAGCCGCGTTAAAAGGGGATACCGTTGTGCAGGCGGCCGCCTTTCAGATGAAGGAGCAGGCGGACAGTACAGGCGGCATCGGCGCCATGGCGCAGATGATAGAGGACTCTTTTTTGTGTGGTATGCCAGCTGCGGCTGCGTATGCCACGGATATGCTGGCGCGCAGGGCAGTGGATGCGGTTTCGCTGGAGGAGCTTGCAAAAACGGCGGAGCGGCTGTCTGCGGTAATCCGTTTCGGCGGTATCAGACAGATAGATGATGCGCCTCTGCTTCCCATTCTGGAAAAGATTTTTTACCGCGCCTGTCTTTTGCTTCCCAATGCCTGTGTCTGCGACGACAGCGCGGCAAATATCGTGATAACCGCCATGCAGCAGCTCAATATGGCGGCGCTTTCCCATGAATTCTTAAAGCAGGATGCGTGGCTGGATACCTTGTGGAAGGTGGCGGACAGGGACGATTTGAATACCAGACTGTCCGGCTTTGCGGCGGCAATTCTGCTGGAGCGGGGGCAGATGGATACAGAAAGGCTTAAGCTTGAGGTTATGCGCCGTCTGTCCTTTGGCACGCCTGCCGATTTGGGTGCGGGCTGGTTTGAGGGACTTGCCATGAAAAACCGGTACGCCCTGATTGCAAGGCTGTCTTTGTGGGAGAGTCTGGATGCCTATCTGGAAAGTCTTGACGATGAGGAATTTAAACGTGCACTGGTATTTTTACGGCGTGCATTTGCAGATTTCGGCGCAAGAGAAAAGGATGAGATTGCGGAAAATCTCGGTGAAATCTGGAATCTGAACGGCAGTCAGGTCAGCGAAGCAGTCAATGCGGCGCTGGGACAGGAAGAGATGAAGATAGTGGAAAGTCTGGATGACTTTGATTTTGATTTATAGGCGCCAGGAAGGGAGCAGAAATGGAAGCAGAAGGAAAAATCCGCCGTTGGCGGCTGATTTTGGGGCAGGACAGCCAGAACCGTTTTAATCAGATGGGTAATGCGCCCCTGACAAAAGAGCAGGATTTGATGGACCAGGCGCTCGCTGCCATCTATAACCGCACGGAAAGCGGCGGTTTCGGCATGCAGGGCGGCGGTGCCGGGCGCGGCGCTTCCAGCCCGCAGATTACCCGGTGGCTCGGCGATGTACGCCGGCTGTTCGACAAGGAGCTTGTGACGGTAATTCAGTCGGATGCCGTGAACCGCTGTGGTTTAAAACAGCTTCTCTTTGAGCCGGAGCTTTTGGAGAGTCTGGAACCGGATGTAGGGCTTGCCGCCACCATCATGCTTTTAAAGGAGCAGATACCAAAGCGCTCAAAGGACAGCGTCCGCAGCTATATCAAGAAGATTGTAGAAGAAATCAACCGGCTGTTGGAGCAGGATATCCGAAGGGCGGTTACCGCTTCCGTCAACCGGAAAAAGCATTCCCCCATCCCGTCGGCAGCGGCGCTTGATTACAAGACCACCATAGCCAGAAATCTGAAAAATTATAATAGAGAACTTAAGACCATCGTGCCGGAGCATTACTATTTTTTTGACAGAACCAGCACGACTGCGGCAAACAAGTGGACGGTTATTCTGGACATTGACCAGAGCGGTTCCATGGGGGAATCCGTCATTTATTCCTCTGTGATGAGCTGTATTCTGGCGAGTATGGCGAGTCTGCGCACCCGCGTTGTGGCGTTTGACACCAATATTATAGATTTGACGGAAAAATGTGAAGACCCCGTGGATTTGCTGTTTGGTTTTCAACTGGGCGGAGGAACCAATATTGAACAGTCGGTGGCTTACTGTGAAGAATATATAGAAAATCCGTCGAAAACCTTGTTTTTCCTGATTTCAGATTTGGAGGAGGGCGGAAACCGTGCGGGACTGCTCCGCCGTCTGGAGGAAATGAAAGTATCCGGTGTTACGGCAGTCTGCCTGCTTGCACTGGCTGACGGGGGAAAACCTTACTACGATGCGCAGATGGCGAACCGGATTGCCGGTCTGGGAATCCCCTGTTTTGCCTGCAATCCGGAAATGCTGCCACAGCTTTTGGAGAGGGCTCTTTCCGGACAGGATTTGCTGGCGTTTGAGAAAGAATTTGAAAAGAGAAAGCGTTGACACACCTTTTCAATCTGCTTTTTAGGGTGTATAATGGTCAAAGTATGTTGAAAAAGCCCGAAAGAAATGGCAGAGAAAGGAAGCGTACTTCATGGAGGGTAACATAAAACAGAAGCGGTATGAAATTGACATGTGCAACGGGCCGCTGTTTGGCAAAATCTTGTTGTTTTCACTGCCGCTTATGTTGTCCGGCATTTTACAGCTTTTATTTAATGCGGCGGACATGATTGTAGTGGGGAGATGGGTTGGCAGCGATGCGCTTGCCGCGGTCGGTTCAACCGGTTCCCTGATTAACCTTTTAGTCAATGTGTTTATCGGTTTATCCGTGGGNGCTAACGTGCTTGTGGCAAGGTNTTTTGGAGCGGNNCAGNAGNNNGAANTGTCCGANATGGTGCATACGGCNNTNCTGACTTCNGTTATCTGTGGAATTATNCTGATTTTTNTNGGNTGGTTTTCNGCNCCTTTNGCCCTTCGNGCCATGGGCGCGCCCGATGANGTGCTGGNTCAGTCAGTGCTCTATATCCGCATCTATTTTGCGGCGATGCCGGCNATGATGNTTTATAATTTCGGCGCNGCCATTCTGCGTGCGGTGGGAGATACCAGAAGACCNCTCTACTTTCTGACGGNNGCAGGNGTTATCAATGTGATTTTGAATCTGATTTTTGTGNTTGGNCTTTCCATGGNNGTGGCAGGTGTTGCGCTGGCNACTGCCATATCCCANGTGATTTCTGCTGCGCTTGTGGTNNTCTGCCTTGTGCGCAGCGACAGTGCCTACAGGCTGGATTTGAGANGNCTTCGCATCGTGCCGAACAAGCTTGTGATGATGATGCAGATTGGNCNNCCNGCAGGNCTGCAGGGNGCCATNTTCTCCATATCCAATGTGCTGATTCAATCCTCAGTCAATTCCTTNGGCGCCACTGCCATGGCGGGNAATTCCGCGGCNGGCAATCTGGANGGGTTTGTGTATACNGCGATGAACACCCTGCATCAGACGGCGGTCAGNTTTGTCGGTCAGAATTACGGCGCNCACAAATATAANAGGATTGGCAAAATCGCCTGTATGTGTATCGGTATTGTAACGGTTGTGGGACTTGTGATGGGCAACGGCGTCTATTTTGCNGGNNGGCNGCTNCTGCACCTGTATTCGNCGGAGGANCNGGTAATTGNCTATGGTATNANNNGGCTTTTCTTTATATGCTGNCCTTACTTTTTATGTGGCGTGATGGATACGCTGGTCGGCTGTCTAAGGGGGATGGGACATTCCGTTCTGCCGATGNTTGTATCCCTGACAGGCGCATGNCTGTTTCGNATTNTATGGATATATACGGTNTTCCCNCAAAACAGGACGCTGGATACCCTGTATATTTCGTATCCGATATCATGGGCGCTGACAGCGCTGGTACATTTGGGCTGTCTGCTATGTATTTATTTTATAAAGCTGAATANGGCNGTAGAAGTTGCAGAATAGCGGGATTTGTGTCTGTGCGCACTTNNGCANCCCGCAGATATGATATGACGAAACGTGCGTGGAAATGAGGATAAAAGAGGGATTATGATAGCATATNTGAAGGGNGAAATTGCCGAAATCACGGAAGACAGTGTNGTAATAGAAGTAGGCGGCGTGGGCATGAATGTGCATATTTCNGCAAGGGAGGCGCAGAGACTGCCCGGGATTGGCAGTACGGTAAANCTGCATACCTATATGCTGGTGCGGGAGGATGCCTTTNTGCTNTATGGTTTTCTGGCAAAGGCGGATTTGGAANTGTTTAAAAAGTGCCTNACNGTGAGCGGCATCGGACCGAAGGGCGCNCTGGCAATTTTGTCCGTCATGGATGCGGATGCACTAAAATATGCCATTCTNTCCAAGGATGCCAAAGCCATTGCCAAGGCGCCGGGNATCGGAGCCAAGACGGCGGAACGGCTGATACTGGATTTAAAGGATAAAGTATCCTTTGACGACACCATCATCGGAATGGAGATAGCNCAGGGCGCAGGCGGCACATTGCCGGAGGAAGGTGCGGTAAAAGAAGCTGTGGAAGCGCTGGTGGCATTAGGATACGGGCAGACGGAAAGTCTGAGGGCGGTAAAGCAGGTGCCGGAGGCGGAATCTATGGATAGTGGNGCNNTGTTGAAGGCGGCTTTGAAGAAGTTGTTTTAANCTGTGGGATAGGGGTTGTGAAATGCAGGAACTATGCGGTTGTCATTGTGTACATGGTATATTCCAACGCAGACGCGCTCTCGCTCAGAGCTTACCGTAGCGGTACTAAGCTCGAAAANACCTCGCAAGTCATGCCCACATGACTTTGGTACCGACGGTAAGCAAAGGTCTGCTTATGGAATATACCATGTACACAATTCGCAAACTGCAAGATATGAGTTTCACAATGCTTATCAACTTGTGTGATAGACGTTTGCGAAAATTTCTTGCAAGCTACAGGAAATNGGCAATANAGACAAAATAAGGGCGACTTGCCACTGCTTCGGAGCCCGTTTTTGTCTNTATTGANNNTTTCCGTCACNTGCAANAAGATATTTNGCCANNTACCTGNNCNNATATGAAAGGAGCCTGCATGACAGGCGGACGGAGTTAGTATGCCAAGAACGATTGAGACGAATTTTACGGAAGAGGATAGGAAAATCGAGGGTTCTCTCAGACCGCAGTATCTGAAGGACTATATCGGACAGGAAAAGGTAAAATCAAACTTAAANATATATATTGAAGCGGCAAAGCAGAGGGGAGATGCACTGGATCACGCTCTGTTTTACGGGCCNCCGGGTCTTGGCAAGACGACGCTTGCAGGCATCATAGCCAATGAGATGGGCGTCAACATGAAAATCACCAGTGGTCCNGCCATTGAAAAGCCGGGGGAGATTGCTGCGATTCTCAATAACCTGCAGGAGGGNGATATTCTCTTTGTGGACGAAATCCACCGGCTGAACCGGCAGGTAGAAGAGGTGCTCTATCCTGCAATGGAGGATTTTGCCATTGATATTATGATTGGAAAAGGTTCTTCCGCCCGCTCCATCAGGCTGGAACTTCCTAAATTTACGCTGATAGGCGCGACGACCAGGGCCGGTATGCTGACGGCTCCTCTGCGCGACCGTTTTGGCATGATTCACCGGCTGGAATTCTATACCGTTTCCGAGCTGGAGCAGATTATCAGACATTCGGCGGCGCTTTTGCAGGTAGAAATTGACGACGGCGGGGCAAATGAGCTTGCCAGAAGAAGCAGGGGAACGCCGCGCCTTGCCAACCGCATTTTGAAGAGGGTGCGGGACTTCGCGCAGGTGAAGTATGACGGAAATATCACGGAAGAAATTGCGCGCACGGCGCTGGATTTGATGGATGTGGACAAGCTGGGGCTGGATCATATTGACCGCAATATGCTGTCCACCATGATATTAAAGTTTAAGGGCGGTCCTGTGGGACTGGATACGCTTGCGGCGGCAATCGGAGAGGACGCCGGCACGATTGAAGATGTCTATGAGCCTTTCCTGATACAGAACGGGTTGATAAACAGGACTCCCCGAGGAAGAGTGGTGACAGAACAGGCGTATATTCACATGGGCCTGACGCCGATTTTATAAAAAGGCTTGCCTGCAATGCAATTCTGCTATATAATATATACAATTCTTTATTGATTGCTTTGCAGCAGGGAGGGAGATTGGATGTCTTCTAAAACAGATACCGAGGTAATTATCGGAGGCAAGATATTTACGCTGAGCGGATATGAGAGTGAAGAATATCTGCAGCGGGTGGCGTCCTACATCAATAATAAACTGGAAGAATACAGCAAAATCGAAAGTTTTAAAAGACAGCCTCTGGATACACAGGCTGTATTAATGCAGCTTAACATTGCGGACGATTACTTTAAGAGCAAAAAGCAAATAAGCCTTCTGGAAGAGGAACTGCAGGCAAAAGAAAAGGAATTGTACGATTTAAAACATGAGCTGATTGCTTCACAGATAAAGCTGGAAAATACGGAAAAGCGTACGAAAGAGCTGCAGATGGAAATCAACGAGAATGCCAAGCGGATCGTCCGGCTGGAGACAGAATTAAAGAGTGTGTAGCAGGAGAAAGGGCGCTGTCCGTCAAACGGGCGGCGTTATTTGATTGATGAGAGAAAAGCGGGTGGAGCTGCTGGCTCCGGCAGGGAATTATGAAGGTTTTTTAGGCGCTGTGCGGGCGGGCGCGGATGCTGTCTATCTGGGGGGAGAAAAGTTTGGCGCGCGCGCATATGCGGACAATTTTACCGGCGAAGAAATTTGCAGGGCGATTTCCTATGCCCATTTATTCGGCAGAAAAGTCTATCTGACTGTCAATACCTTATTAAAGGATACTGAGCTGTCTGAGCTGCCCGCCTATCTGGAGCCGTTTTATGAAGCGGGTCTTGACGGCGTTATCGTGCAGGATATCGGCGCTTTTCTTCTGATACGGGATACCTTTCCGGGGCTGAAGCTGCATGTCAGCACTCAGATGACGGTGACCGGTTCTCATGCGGCAAAAAAGCTGAAGGAAATGGGGGCAGACCGAATCGTGCCGGCCAGAGAGCTTTCCCTGAAAGAGATAGAAAAATTAAAAAAGGACACCGGACTGGAGATGGAAACTTTTATTCATGGGGCGATGTGTTACTGTTACTCCGGCCAGTGCCTGTTCAGCAGCATATTGGGCGGCAGGAGCGGCAACAGAGGCCGCTGCGCACAGCCGTGCCGTCTGCCATATCAAATTGCGGAAGGCGGGCAGCATAAAAAGGAGACCTATCCTTTAAGTTTGAAGGATTTATGCAGCATTTCTTTTCTGCCAAAGCTGATTGCGGCAGGGATTGATTCCTTTAAAATCGAAGGCAGAATGAAGAAGCCGGAATATACTGCCGGTGTAACGGCAATTTATCGGAAATATATTGATTTATACTATGAGAAGGGCGCTGCAGGATACGCTGTGGAAAAAGAGGATTTGGAGCGGCTGTCCGCTTTGTATGTGCGTTCCGAAACGCAGGACGGCTATTATTTTAAGCGAAACGGAGCGGACATGGTGACGCTTGCTTCACCTTCCTACAGCGGCAGCGACGAAAGGATACTTACGGCTGTGCGGGAGCAGTATCTTGACGAACCCCTCAAAAAACAGATTCAAATAAAAGCTTTTTTTCAAACCAGAGAAAAAGCGGCGCTGACGCTTTCGGGTATCGGACCGGAATCGGATACTGCAGTTACGGTATATGGCGAAATGGTGGAAAAAGCGAATAAACAGCCAATAACCGCAGAAAATATAAAAATAAGTCTGCAAAAACTGGGCAATACATTTTTTACAACAAAAGAAAGCGATATCTGTGTGACGCTTTCACCGGATGCGTTTTATCCCCTGAAAGAAATCAATACACTGCGGCGGCAGGGCGTGGAAGCTCTTATGCAGGCTTTTTGTGCTACATGGGCGCGCCCACAGGAGCAAAAAAAAGCAGGGCAGGAAAGTCCGTCAGCAGAAGAATCCGGCAGGAAAATGTATCAGCAGGCGCTATCGGGGGAAACTGTTAAGGCGGTGTCTTTTCACGTTGGCGTCTCGACAAGGGAGCAGTTGTCTGCTGTGCGGCATATGGCATTTCCGGCTGCCGTTTTATATCTGGAATCGGATATGTCCGGACTGACAGCGGAGTTTGTAGGAGACTTGAAAGCAGAATTTGTAAGAGACGGGCAGAAAACGGCAGTTTTCATTGCGCTGCCCTACATTATCAGGGATGGTGATATGGCGGTTCTTTCTTCCATGCTTCCTGTTTTAGAGGAGGCGGACGGCGTTTTGCTGCGCAATATGGAAGCGCTCGACTGGCTGGAGGAGATATCGTATAAGGGACGGATAAGGACGGATGCAGGCGTCTATTGTTTTAACCAAAGAAGTCTGCAATTTATGCTGGAGCAGGCAGAAGGCTGCTGTATTCCATACGAACTGAACCGGAAAGAGTGCGGGAGGCTGCTTGCGGGCATGGACGCCGGCAGGCTGGAAAAGGCTGTGTACGGCAGAATTCCGCTGATGATAACGGCAAACTGCATTGCAAAAACATATGGGCAGTGTCGCAAAGGGACAAAGGAAGCAGAAAATGTACCGAACAGAATTTTACGATTGCAGGATCGCTATCACAAGGCATTTCCTACTGCCGTCTGCTGCAGACATTGTTATAATGTCATTTATAATGCAGTTCCCCTTTCCCTGCACGATATGGTTTCGGAGGGAAAAGTAAAAACGCCCATGCGGCTTGCATTTACTGTGGAGACGGGACAGGAAACAGAAAGGATACTGCGTTTTTTTGCCGATGCGCAAAAAGGGATTTTGGGACAGCCGCCCTATGCGGAATATACGCTTGGACATGAAAAGCGGGGCGTAGAATAGCATTCGATAAAAACAGTTGCGCAGACAGGCGGATTAGACTATACTTTAAACAGGTCAAGTAATTGGCACACCATGAGCAGGAGGTATTGCAATGATAGAAGCGACCAGTTGCGGCGGTGTGGTTATTTTCCGGGGGAAGATTCTCCTTTTGTATAAAAATTTCAAGAACAAATACGAAGGATGGGTGTTGCCCAAGGGAACAGTGGAGAACGGCGAAGAGTTTAAGGAGACGGCGCTCAGAGAGGTGCTGGAGGAATCAGGTGCACAGGCATCGATCATGAAATATATTGGAAAGAGTGAATACAGCTTTTATGTACCTGAAGATGTCGTGGAAAAAGAAGTACACTGGTATCTGATGATGGCAGACAGCTATTACAGTAAGCCACAGCGTGAAGAATATTTTATCGATTCCGGATATTATAAGTACCATGAGGCATATCATCTGTTAAAATTTCCCAATGAAAAGCAGATATTGGAAAAAGCCTACGAGGAATATCAGGAATTAAAGAAAAACAATTTGTGGGGAAGCAGAAGGTATTACTGACCGGTGAATTTTTACATTCACCGGTATACCGCAAGCTTATTTTCAGGGAAGATGAGGAGTGCGTTATGGAGTGGTATCCGCGGCTATACATCGGAGAGTCAATCAAGCATCCGGATAAGCTGATACATAAATTAAAAAAACATAACAAATTTTTAGATGCTTATGTGCTTATATTGTCGCGAAACCCTTCCGACCAGCTTGAAATCCACAAGGCGGGGTATCTTGCCCAGAAATATTACAGGAAGAATCCGCCTTATGTAATCGGTATTGCAGGAAGCTATGATGAAGCGGTTGCACTCGTGATAAAGATTGCCGAGGAAGCGTATGCTGCACAGGGAAACTGCCGGTTAAAGGAGTATCTGAAATGTTACATGTAATACTGCAAATACTTGCCATAATCGGCATAGTACTGTTATGCATATTGGGACTGCTTATTCTGCTTATCCTTCTGATCCTGTTTGTCCCAATCCGGTATCGGGCAGAGGGAAGCAAGAGCGGTGAAGATATCAGGCTGAAGGTAAGAGTAAGTTATCTTCTCAGGATGATAACAGTACGCTTCGAATATCCGAAGCCCGGCAGCGTGATTGCGCGGCTTTTCGGAATCAAAGTGTTCGATACGGCAAAAAAGCCAACGGAAGACGGCGACAAGAAGAATAAAAAGAAAAAGAAGCAAAAATCGGACGACAGCCAGGATGAAACGATACAGGAAACAGAGACTGCCGCCGCAAAGACGGAGGAAACTGCCTCTGCCGGTATAACAGTTTCAGATACAGAAGAAACAAAGGCGGAGAAAGCGCAAACAGATGCAGTAAAGACAGACAAAGCTGACATTGCGGAGGAGACTTCCGCCGAAACGGAAGCAGAGCCTGTAAATGAAGATTCCTCTGATACAGCAGAAGAGGAAGTCAAGGAAAAACTCTCTTTTCGCGATAAAATCAAAAAGATAATATACACAATACAGAAATTCTGTGATAAGATAAAGCATATTAAGGATACAATCAAAGAAATTGCAGAAAATATATCGTATTATAAAGAGGTAATCACGCAGACGGAAAATGAAAAGCTGTACGGCAGGGTGAAGGACAGGATTTTTAAGGTATTGAAAAGCATCCGTCCCAGGGTATTGAGAGCTTCTCTCCATGTCGGCACAGGTTCTCCGGATACGACAGGGTATCTTTGCGCACTCTATGGTATGCTGCTTCCCGTATTGGGCAATAATGTAATACTGGACGCAGACTTTGAAGAGGCTGTGTGGGAGGGCGAGTTTTTCCTGAAAGGGCGGATTACCGTGTTTACCCTTCTGCGCCATGCAGTCGGGCTGTTACTGGACAAACAGCTTCGTGTTTTTGTGAAGCAGCTTAAAAGGGAGGAATAAAGATGGCAGAAAATCAGTTCAGCGGAGTAGTGGAGGCATTGATGAAAGGGATGGACACCGTACTGTCCACCAAGACAGTGGTCGGTGAAGCAACACAGATTGGCGACACCATTATCCTGCCTCTGGTAGACGTATCTTTTGGCGTAGGAGCGGGCGCAGGAATAAACGGCGAGAAAAAAACCCAGAATGGCGCCGGCGGCCTTGGCGGTAAAATGACGCCGAGCGCAGTTCTTGTCATAGGAAAGAACGGTTCAACCAAGCTTGTAAACATTAAGAACCAGAATACCGTTACCAAGGTACTGGATATGATTCCGGATTTGGTAGATCGGTTCACCACGAAAAAAGAAGAGATGATTCCCGACGAGGAAGCAGTGGACATTGCTTTTCCTGAAAAAGAAGCGAATTAATACACATTTTCATGCGCCCCGGCATATCTTATATAGATAGCAGTTTGGGATTGTGCCGCATGGACAAAAAAAAATTAGTAGGGCTTTTGGCTTTTTTTATAGCGGTTGGCATGTTGATAATGCTGTTTCTTCACAATGATTTTGTGGGCATTATCATTATTGCGCTGCTTCTGTTTATAGGATATAGCTGTTACAGCAGCTGCTGACAGCAAGTAGTGGAGAAGCAACATGAAGGACATTGAGGCGATACTTTCGGCAGATGAACCGGAAGATCTGAAAGAATTGAAAACCTTTCTGTTTAAAGAAAATATAAGAATTAATGATAAGCTGCGCGAGCTCGCTGAACAGGAGAAACAGTTTCAATCAGAGAAAACGCAGTTTAAAACAGAAGCGGATGCACTCATGCGAAAGATTGAGGTGGATCAAAAGCGGTTAAAAGACGAAAATAAGTTTTTTGACCAGAAGCTGGAAATCTTAAAGGACGCATACCGTCAGCTCGATATGGACAGAAGAAAGCTGGAAAAAGAGCGGGCGCGTTTCCAAGTGGAGAAGGAACTTTTGCAAGGCGAAAGCAGACGGGAGCCGGAGGATATTGCTGCGGTGCTTTTCAGAGGTGCAAACAATCCACTGGCACTTAGAAAACGGTATAAAGATTTGCTGAAAATTTTTCATCCGGACAACCAGTGTGGGGATGGAAAGCTGGTGCAGCTTATAAACAGGGAGTATGAGAGAAGGAAAAAAGCGGAATAAAAAGGCTTCCTATGAATCATCATAGAAAGCCTTTTATGATTGGTTATGCTTATGCTCTTTCAACCGCACCGGATCTTAAGCATCTGGTGCAAACATGAATTCTCTTGGCACCGCCGTTTACTTTGCATTTAACGCGCTTGATATTGGGATTCCAGATTCTGTTGGTTTTTCTATTAGAATGGCTTACGTTATTACCAAAATGAACGCCTTTACCACAAATATCACATTTAGCCATCTTGACACCTCCTCTAAATGCTTCCGCATTAGTCTCTTTTTATGTTCCTATGAGCTGTATAAGCTCGCAACATTGATATATTAACAGAAAAAAAAACGGATTGCAAGTAGAAACTGAAGTTTTTTGATTTTTTGAAAATTTTTATTCCATTTTTTAGGGAAAGCAGTTATAATACACTATATGTAATGCTGACGCCAAGGACGGCGGCAGGCAAGAAGGAGGTTTTACATGAAAAGTTCTTCTATGAATACTCACATGGGTAACGTTACGATTGACAGTGAAGTAATTGCGCAGTATGCGGGCAGCGTTGCAATGGAATGCTTTGGTATTGTTGGCATGGCAGGGTATTCTGCAAGGGATGGTCTGGCCAAGCTGCTCAAAAGAGACAATCTTACAAGAGGGATTGCCGTTTCCATCAAAAACAATAAGCTGACATTGGATTTCCACGTTATCGTGGCTTATGGAATCAGCATTTTAGCTGTTTCCGACAATCTGATTGCCAACGTAAAGTATAAGGTGGAAGAGTTTACCGGTATACAAATCGAAAAAATAAACATCTTTGTCGAAGGTGTGAGAGTGATTGATTAAGGAGGATTTATCGTGGCTTTAAATACAATCGACGCTAAGATGCTTGCAAAGATGTTCTTAGCCGGCGCAAAAAGTTTGGAATCTAAAAAGGAGTGGATAAACGAGCTCAATGTGTTTCCTGTTCCCGATGGGGATACCGGAACCAATATGACGCTCACAATTATGTCCGCTGCCAAAGAAGTAATTACCCTGGGTGACAATCCCAATATGAAGGAATTGTGCAAAGCGATTTCGGGAGGCTCCTTAAGGGGGGCAAGAGGTAATTCCGGCGTTATTCTTTCACAGTTGTTACGCGGTTTTACCAGAAGCATCAAGGAACTGGACACCATTGATATCCCCGCTTTGACAGATGCGTTTGACAAGGCGGTTGAGACTGCATATAAGGCTGTTATGAAGCCCAAGGAAGGTACGATACTGACCGTTGCCAGAGGCGGTGCGGAAAAGGCACGTGCGCTTTATGAGGACGGCGTGGAGGATATGGGTGAATTTTTGGCAGCCGTCATTGAACATGCCCGCTATGTGCTGAGCCAGACGCCGGAGCTTCTGCCCGTGCTCAAGCAGGCAGGCGTAGTGGATTCCGGCGGACAGGGTCTTGTGGAGGCTCTTGCCGGCGCTTACGATGCATTTTTAGGAAAAGAAATTGATTATACCATTTCGGAGACGCCTGCTGCGGCTTCCGCAGGCGCAAAGACGGAGGCACAGGCGGATATTAAATTCGGTTACTGTACGGAATTTATCATTATGCTGAACAGGAACTTTAATATCAAACAGGAAATGGATTTTAAAGCTTTCTTAGAGTCCATCGGAGATTCTATTGTATGCGTCACGGATGATGATGTGGTCAAGGTGCATGTACATACCAACGACCCCGGTCTTGCCATTCAGAGGGCGTTGAAGTATGGTGCATTGTCCAATATGAAAATAGACAACATGCGTCTCGAGCATCAGGAAAAGCTGTTCAAAGAGGCTGAAAAGCAGAAAACGGAAGGTCAGCCGGCAGAACAGGCTGCACAGGCTTCGCCTGAAGAACAGGTTCCGGCTGAGAGAAAGCCCGCCGGTTTTGTTGCGGTATCCATCGGAGACGGCATGAATGAAATCTTTAAAGGACTTGGCGTTGACTATATCATCGAGGGCGGACAGACCATGAATCCGGCTACGGCAGACATGCTCGACGCCATTGAAAAGGTCAATGCCGATACGGTATATATCCTGCCGAACAACAAAAATGTCATTCTGGCGGCCGAGCAGGCGGCAAAGATGACGAATGACAAGAAAATTATTGTGATTCCCACAAAGACCGTTCCGCAGGGTATCACTGCAGTCATCAATTACGTGCCGGATTTATCCGCAGAGGAAAATGCCTCTGTAATGTCGGAGGAAATCAAAAATGTCAAGACCGGAGAAGTTACTTATGCGGTACGTGACACGCAGATTGACGACAAGACCATCAAACAGGGCGATTATATGGGCATCGGCGATGCAGGAATCCTTGCCGTAGGCACAGATTTGTCAGAGATTACGCTCAGCATGGTGGATTCCATGATGGACGACAGCGTAGAACTCATCAGCATCTATCATGGCAGCGATGTCGGGGAAGAGGATGCGGAGAAGATCAGAGCGGCTGTTGCAGAGAAATATAGCGGCTGCGACGTGGAGCTGCAGTACGGCGGACAGCCGATTTACTACTATATCATTTCTGCTGAATAGGGAAATTTTTATGAATCTGCAATCAGATATTACCACATTGAAAGGAGTGGGGGAGAAATCCGCCGCTCTTTTTCGTAAGCTGCATATTGAAACGCTGAAGAATTTGCTGCTTTATTTTCCCAGAGACTATGAAACCTTTGAGGAGCCGGTTTATATCAGCGATGCACACGCCGGAAATGTGTGTGCAGTTCGCGGGCTGGTAATGGGAACGCCGCTTGTAAAGCAGGTCAGGAGTTTAAAGATTCTGACGGTGACCGTCCGGGATGCCACCGGAACCATGCAGCTTACCTTTTTTAATATGCCATTTTTAAAAAACACTTTAAAAAGCGGGCAGATGTATCTGTTCCGCGGTATGGTGCAGGAAAAATATCACAGAAGCCAAAATGCAGAAGGAGAAAAACCGGCGATTGGCATGCCTGCGCTTGTCATGGAGCAGCCAAAAATATATAAAGAAGAAGAGTACAAAAGCCTGATGTCCTTTATCCAGCCGCGGTACTCCCTGACAAAGGGTATCACCAATCAGGCGGTGGCAAAAGCCATAAAGCAGGTGCTCAGCCTCTGTCCCATGCCGAAAGAACTGCTTCCCGAAACACTGCTGGAAGAAGAGGGGTTGATGGGCTATGCGGAGGCGCTGTGTGCCATCCATTTTCCGGAGAACAGGGAGCAGTTGATTGCAGCGAGAAAACGTCTGGTGTTTAACGAGTTCTTTTTCTTCATTCTTATGCTCAGGGACAGCAAAGCGGCTGCAGAACAGGAAAAAAACCATGCGCCCATGATAGAGACGGCAGAAACAGGGCGTTTTTTAGAGGCGCTCCCGTACAGGCTGACAAAGGCGCAGACAAAGGTGATAGAGGAAATTACTGCCGATATGACGGGCGAATATGTCATGAGCCGTCTGGTGCAGGGAGACGTTGGTTCCGGAAAGACCATTGTTGCCATTTTTGCGCTGCTTTTATGCGTATCAAACGGCTATCAGGGAGCCATGATGGCGCCGACGGAAGTGCTTGCGAGACAGCACTATGAGAGTATCCGGGAGTTGACTGAAAAGTATCATCTGCCATTTAAACCGGTGCTTTTAACCGGATCACAGACAGCCGCCGCAAAAAAAGAAGCCTATGCGGCGCTGGCGGACGGGAGCGCCAATCTGGTGCTGGGAACCCATGCTGTGATTCAGGAAAAGGTAGTCTTTCAAAAACTTGCCCTTGTCATTACGGACGAGCAGCATCGTTTCGGCGTAAGACAGCGGGAAAACCTGAAAGATAAAGGAAACCACCCCCATGTGCTGGTAATGAGCGCAACGCCCATTCCCCGCACGCTTGCCATTATTTTGTATGGGGATTTGCATATTTCCATCATTGATGAACTTCCCTCCGGCAGAATGCCTATCAAAAACTGCGTTGTGGGGCCAAACTGGCGTCCGAAAGCATATGACTTTATCGCCAAGGAGGTACATGCGGGGAGACAGGTTTACTGTATTTGTCCCATGGTGGAAGAGGGAGAGACGGACGGTCTGGAAAATGTAATTGATTACACGGAAAAGCTCAGGGCAGCGCTTCCTGCCTCTGTTCAAACTGCGTACCTGCATGGCAAGATGCGTCCTGCTGACAAAAACCGCATTATGGAAACCTTTGCGGCAGGACAGATTGACGTTCTGGTCTCCACCACGGTTATCGAGGTGGGCATCAATGTACCTAACGCTACGGTGATGCTGGTGGAAAATGCAGAGCGTTTTGGTCTTGCGCAGCTTCATCAGCTTAGAGGACGCGTGGGTCGCGGGTCGCATCAGAGTTACTGTATTTTTGTGAGTACCAATGACAGCAAGGAGACAAAGGAGAGACTGGAAATCCTAAACCGCTCCAACGACGGCTTTTATATTGCAGGGGAAGACCTGCGGCTCAGGGGGCCGGGGGATTTGTTTGGCATACGCCAGAGCGGAGAGATGCAGTTTAAGCTTGGGGATATTTATCAGGATGCGGCTGTGTTAAAGCAGGCGGCGGACTGTGTGGAAGCGGGCGCGGCATCATTTCAGGAAAGCGGGCTGGTGCAACGGTATTTGGAACAGGTAAAAGAAGGAACATTGAATTGTATTGACTTTACGACCATCTGAATGTAAAATAACAGATATATTTTACGATTAAATTTATGATTACCTTATGGAGGGAACTATGCCCAGAATAGCTGTTGTAACAGACTCAAACAGTGGTATTACACAAAAACAGGCGGCGGAGATGTCCATAGCCGTTCTGCCCATGCCTTTTATGATTAACGGAGATACATACTATGAGGATATCAGCCTTACGCAGGAGGAGTTTTATGTGAAGCTTGCCGAAGGCGCTGATATCGGCACCAGCCAGCCCTCGCCGGAATCGGTGATGGACCTCTGGAAAGAGCTTCTTACAAAGAATGACGAAATTGTCCACATTCCCATGAGCAGTGGGCTGTCCGGCTCCTGCCAGAGCGCGATGATGCTGGCAAATGAGCCCGAATTTGAAGGTAAGGTGCATGTGGTAAATAACCAGAGAATATCCGTTACACAAAGACAGTCCGTGCTGGATGCCATGCTGCTGGCGGACAAAGGAATGAGCGGCGCAGAAATCAAAGAGTTCCTTGAAAACGATAAGTTTAACAGCAGCATCTACATTATGTTGGACACGCTCTACTACCTGAAAAAAGGCGGCAGGATTACGCCTGCGGCTGCAGCACTGGGTACTATTTTAAGGCTGAAACCGGTACTTCAGATACAGGGCGAAAAGCTGGATGCCTTTGCCAAGGCAAGGACAAGCACACAGGGAAAGTCCATCATGATTAATGCGATCAAAAACGACATTATCAATCGTTTTGGCGGACTGACGGAAGAAAAGGGAATCTGGCTGGAGATAGCCTATACCTACAACAGAGAAGCGGCGGAACAGTTGAAGGACGAGGTTCTGGCTGTTTTCCCGGGCTACGATATCCATATAGACCCGCTTTCCTTAAGCGTTGCATGCCATATCGGACCGGGTGCACTGGCAGTAGCATGCTGCAAAAAGATTCATCCGTAGGAATCTTAAATATATAGCAAAACTTTGGATTCTCTACCATAAATTGTATATTTTTCTTTGCATACATACTAAATATATGATATACTAGTATTGTATGCAAAGATTTTTTTTGCAGTGATAAGAAAGGCATGGTTAGAAAAAATGGCGAAAGCAAATGACTACGGCGCGTCAAGCATTACCGTTTTAGAGGGACTTGAAGCTGTCAGAAAGCGTCCGGGTATGTATATCGGCAGTGTATCCACCAAGGGACTGAATCATCTGATTTACGAGATAGTGGACAATGCGGTGGACGAGCATCTGGCCGGCTTCTGCGACACCATTAAAGTGATTTTGGAGCAGGACGGTTCTGCAACCGTGGAGGACAACGGGCGAGGCATTCCCGTTGGGATGCATGAGAAGGGAATCAGCGCGGAGAGACTGGTGTTTACCACGCTTCATGCCGGAGGCAAATTTGACAACAGCGCATATAAAACCAGCGGCGGACTGCACGGAGTCGGTTCTTCCGTGGTAAATGCACTGTCAAACAGATTGACCGTAAGAGTCAAACACGGCGGACAGATATTTGAGGACAAATATGAAAAAGGAGTTCCCGTCATTGAATTAGTGGACGGGCTTTTGCCTGTGGTCGGAAAGACAAAGGAGACAGGAACCATTGTCAACTTTCTTCCGGACGATACGATTTTTGACAAAACACGTTTTAAAGAAGATGAAGTAAAGAGCCGCCTCCATGAGACAGCGTACTTAAATCCCAGCCTGACGATTCTGTATGAAGACAGGCGAAAGGAGGAGCCGGAGCAGGTTACCTTCCATGAGCCGGAAGGAATCAACGGCTTTATCAAGGATTTAAACAAGTCAAGGGAAACGCTTCATGATGTGATTTATTTTACCGGAGAAAGCGACGGCATCACTGTGGAGGTAGCGTTCCAGTATATCAACGAATTCCATGAAAATGTGCTGGGCTTCTGTAACAATATATACAACGCAGAGGGCGGCACCCATCTGACGGGCTTTAAGAGTGCATTTACCAATATCATCAATTCCTATGCAAGGGAGTTGGGTATATTAAAGGAGAAGGATGTCAATTTTACGGGCGCCGACGTGCGAAACGGCATGACTGCGGTGGTGTCCATCAAGCATCCGGACCCACGTTTTGAAGGGCAGACCAAGACAAAGCTCGACAATCAGGACGCGGCAAAAGTAGTCAGCAAGGTGACGGGCGACGAAGTGGTGCGCTTTTTTGACCGCAACTTAGAAACCTTGAAAAATGTTATTTCCTGTGCGGAAAAAGCGGCTAAAATCCGCAAGACGGAGGAAAAGGCAAAGACAAATCTTTTGACAAAACAGAAGTTTTCCTTTGACTCCAACGGGAAGCTTGCCAACTGCGAGTCCAGAGACCCGTCCAAATGTGAAATTTTCATCGTAGAGGGAGACAGTGCGGGCGGCAGCGCCAAAATGGCAAGAAACCGTATGTTTCAGGCGATACTTCCCATCAGGGGTAAAATACTGAACGTGGAAAAGGCCAGCATTGACAAGGTGCTTGCCAACGCAGAAATTAAGACGATGATAAATGCCTTCGGCTGCGGCTTTTCGGAGGGTTACGGCAATGATTTCGATATTTCAAAGCTGCGTTACGACAAGATTATCATCATGTCGGATGCCGACGTGGACGGTGCACATATCAGCAATCTGCTGCTTACCCTGTTCTACCGTTTCATGCCGGAACTGATTTATGAGGGACATGTTTACCAGGCGATGCCGCCTCTCTATAAAGCGATGCCGAGCAAGGGCGAGGAGGAATACCTCTATGACGACAAGGCGCTGGAAAGATACAGAAAGAAACACAAGACGCCCTTTACCCTGCAGCGCTATAAAGGTCTTGGTGAAATGGATGCCTCCCAGTTGTGGGAAACTACTTTGGATCCCGAGACCCGTCTGTTAAAGCGGATTGAGATAGAGGACGCCCGCATGGCTTCCGAAATCACCGGTATGCTGATGGGAACGGACGTGGCGCCGAGAAGGGCTTTTATCCACGAGCATGCGCATGACGCGGAGCTTGACATCTAAAGCAATAAGCGGGACTGTTTCAGAAAGGTTTGGTTAGAAAATGGACGACAACAGGATTATCCGGACGGAATATTCCGATTTAATGCAGAAATCCTTTATTGATTATGCCATGAGTGTAATTGTGGCAAGAGCGCTTCCCGATGTGCGGGATGGCCTAAAACCGGTACAGAGGCGTACACTTTACGATATGTATGAGCTGGGGATCCGGTACGACAGACCCTACAGGAAGAGCGCGCGTATCGTCGGGGATACCATGGGTAAGTATCACCCCCACGGCGACAGCTCCATCTACGATGCGCTGGTGGTGATGGCGCAGGACTTTAAAAAAGGGCTGCCGCTGATTGACGGTCACGGCAATTTCGGCAATATTGAGGGCGACGGCGCCGCTGCCATGCGTTACACGGAGGCAAGACTTGAAAAAATCACACAGGAGGCATTTTTGGCGGATTTGGACAAGGATGTCGTGGACTTTGTCCCGAACTTTGACGAAACCGAAAAAGAACCGTCCGTGCTTCCGGTCAAAATTCCCAATCTGCTGATAAACGGTTCGGAGGGTATTGCAGTCGGCATGGCGACCAACATTCCGCCTCACAATCTTTCTGAGGTAATCGATGCCATGAAAGCCTACATGAAGGACGATACCATTTCCACGCGCGGACTGATGAAATACCTAAAGGGACCTGATTTTCCTACAGGCGGCATTGTCATCAACAAAGATGAGCTTTTAGAGATTTACGAAACCGGCGTCGGAAAAATCAAAGTACGCGGCAAGGTGGAAGTAGAGAAAGCAAAGGGCGGCAAGGTAAATCTTGTAATCACGGAGATTCCCTATCCCATGATAGGTGCCAACATCGCCAAATTCCTCTCTGACGTGGCGGCATTGTCAGAGACCAAAAAAACCGCTGATATTGTGGATATTTCCAACCAGTCTTCCAAGGAAGGCATCCGCATTGTCATTGAATTGAGAAAAGACACGGATGTAGAGAATTTTACCAATATGCTCTACAAGAAAACCCGTCTTGAGGATACCTTCGGCGTCAATATGCTTGCCATTGCGGACGGGCGTCCCGAAACCATGGGCTTAAAGCAGATTTTGAAAGCTAATGTTGATTTTCAGTATGAGGTGGCAACCAGAAAGTACACCACGCTTTTACAAAAGGAACAGGAGCGCAGGGAGGTGCAGGAAGGCCTTATAAAAGCATGCAATGTCATCGATTTGATTATCGAAATACTGCGCGGTTCCAAGGACCGTGCCATGGCAAAAGCATGTCTTGTGGAAGGCAAGATAGACGGCATCCGCTTCAAATCCAAAGAGTCCAAAATCATGGCGACGCAGCTTATGTTTACGGAAAAACAGGCGAACGCCATACTGGACATGCGTCTCTACAAGCTGATTGGACTGGAAATCGAGGCTCTGATTAACGAACATGAGGAGACGCTCGCCAATATCTACCGCTATGAGGATATCCTTGCAAGAAAGGATGCCATGGCGCAGGTGATCATCAATGAACTGGAGTCCATCAAGCGGGAATATGCAAGGCCGCGAAGAACGGTAATAGAAAATGCGGAGGAAGCTGTTTACGAGGAGAAAAAGATAGAAGAGATGGAAGTTATCTTCCTGATGGATCGCTTCGGCTACGCAAAAACCGTGGATTTGGTAACTTACGAGCGAAACAAGGAAGCAGCGGACGCGGAAAACAAATATATTGTGAAATGCAAAAATACGGGCAGAATCTGTCTGTTTACCAACACCGGACAGCTTCACACCATCAAAGTGACGGATATTCCCTTTGGAAAGTTCAGGGATAAGGGGATTCCTGTCGATAATATTAGTAATTACAGTTCAGACAAGGAAACGATCCTCTGTGTGGCGAGCCAGACAGAATTAAACCTCTATCGTATTCTCTTTGTCACAAAACAGGCAATGTTGAAGGTAGTGGACGGCGGAGAGTTCGACGTGAGCAAACGCCTTGTGGCTGCAACCAAGCTGGGAGACGGGGATGAGGTGTTAGATGTCTCCATTTTAAACGAGCAGAGGAACATTGTATTACAGTCCGCAGAAGGCTTTTTCCTCCGCTTTCCGATTGAAGAAATCCCAGAAAAGAAAAAGGGGGCAATCGGCGTCAGAGGCATGAAATTAGGCGAAAAGGATTCGCTGGAGGCAGTTTATTACACGCAGAACGCAGTAGAATCCTCCATCAAATATAAAAATAAGAAACTCATACTCAACAACCTGAAACCCGGCAAGAGAGACGGAAAGGGAACGAAAATAAGAGGATAGCATATGAGAGTGATTGCAGGAACGGCGCGCAGCCTCCCGCTGAAATGTCCGAAAGGAATGGATACCAGACCGACCACCGACCGTATCAAGGAAACGCTGTTTAACATATTGCAGCCATACACGCAGGGCAGTGTGTTTGTGGACTGTTTCAGCGGCAGCGGCGCAATCGGGATAGAGGCAGTAAGCAGGGGCGCCAAAAAAGCGTATTTTATTGAAAATGCACAGGCGGCGGTAAGCTGTATCGAGGCAAATCTTGCCTTTACCAAATTTGCAGATCGCGCGGTTATTTTAAAGCAGGATGCCATCAGCGCGTTAAACAGCATATTTGAGAAAGAAGTCGATATTGTTTTTATGGATCCGCCCTACGGACAGGAGCTGGAAAAGCAGATGCTTTCTGTCTTAAGAAACCACCGCTATGTGACAGAAGAAACGCTGATTATCGTGGAAGCAGATATCAAGACCGATTTTTCCTATGCGGAGGAACTGGGCTACGAAATTGTAAAAGAGAAAAAGTATAAGACAAACAAGCATATGTTTTTGCGTCTTACCAGATGAGGGAGGGAATTATGAAACGTGCTGTTTATCCGGGGAGCTTTGACCCTGTAACTTTCGGGCATCTTGACGTAATCAGGCGGGCAGCGTCGGTTTTTGACGAATTAACCGTCAGTGTACTCAATAATAAAGAAAAGAAGCCGTTGTTTTCTGTAGAAGAACGTGTTAAGATATTAGAGGAAGCAACCAAAGATATACCCAACGTAAAGGTAGACTCCTTTAGCGGACTTCTGATTGACTATGCAGGCAGCAATGATATTCATGTGGCAATCCGCGGACTCAGGGCGATTACCGATTTTGAATACGAGTTGCAAATCGCGCAGACGAACAGGGTATTATCTAAAGAGCAGTTGGATACCATGTTTTTTACAACAAGTCTGGAATATGCTTATTTAAGTTCATCCAGCGTAAAAGAGATTGCCAGCTTTGGTGGGGACATTTCGCTTTGTGTACCGAAGTTCGTGGCGGATATGGTATATGACAGGTATGGAATCAAACGGCATACGGGAGAGTAAACATGGCTGGCAGAGGAGATATTTAAGATGAGCAGCAGAATTGAACAATTAATTGACGAAATCGAAGAGTACATTGATAATTGTAAGCCACAGGCATTTTCCAGTACAAAGATTGTTGTCAACAAGGATGAAATAGACGAGCTTCTTCGTGAACTCAGGATGAAAACGCCTGATGAGATAAAGCGTTACCAGAAAATCATCAGCAACAAAGAGGCTATTTTAAATGATGCCCGTACAAAGGCGGAGACTCTTGTAAAGGAAGCGACCATCCAGACAAACCAGCTTATCAATGAGCATGAAATCATGCAGCAGGCTTATGCGCAGGCAAACGAAGTGGTAACCATGGCAACCAGACAGGCGCAGGAGATTCTGGACAATGCGACCATAGAGGCGAACAATGTCCGCATGTCCGCCATGCAGTACATGGACGACATGCTGGCAACCCTTGAAAATATCATTGCAGCCTCTTCACAGACTGCAGCCTCTGATTACGAGACGCTCATAGGCAACCTGAACCACTATCATGAAATCATTCAGACAAACCGTTCTGAACTGCATCCGGTGGAGGAGTTGGTTGAAGTGGATTATGACGGACAGGGTGACCATATAGATGTAATATAAGTTTACATAGGGAATAATGACCGGTTTCCGGAAGACTTCATGTTGCCGGAAACCGGTTTTCTTGATTGTATATGGGGAATTTGTTTATGAAAAAAATAAAGTTATTTGCGGCAGTTTTTATTTTTATATGGCTATTCATGGTTTTTTCCAGTGTCTCTCGGGCGGACAGCTTCCGATATCCTTTGGATACGGATGGGGAGCTTGTTATTGTAATAGACCCGGGACATGGCGGAAAAAATTTAGGAGCCGACTACAATGGCTTTCTGGAGAAAGAAATGAACATGACGGTTGCGAACGCCATGTATGAGGAATTGACGAAGTACGAGGGCATCACCGTCTATATGACGCATACTTCCACGGATACGGATATGAGCATACAGGCAAGGGCTGATTTTGCCGCTTCGGTCAACGCAGATTTCCTGTTCTGCCTCCATTTTAATATGTCACCCGACAACAAGCTGTTTGGCTCTGAGGTTTGGGTTTCCGCCTTTGGCGACGAGAACAGAGAGGGCTACCGCTTCGGCTGCGTACAGATGGAGACGATGAAGGACATGGGTTTATTCCTGCGCGGTGTCAAGACCCGTTTTAATGAGAGAGGAAGCGACTATTACGGTATCCTGCGTTTCTGTGAAGAATACAATATTCCGGCGGCGTTAATTGAGCACTGCCATATTGACCATGATACGGACGTGGGCTTCTGCGATTCTGAGGAGGATTTAATTGCTTTCGGCATTGCGGATGCGACCTCCGTCGCAAAATATTTTGGTTTGAGAAGCGAAAGTCTGGGTGTGGACTATAGCAGCTATGACAGTATGCCTGCGGTCAATGCCGGCGAGGTGTATGTGCAGGCAGATACCACGGACCCGGATATCTGCGTAATTGAAGAAGCTTATATTGATCTTGACAGACAAATCATCGGCGTTACGGTTACGGCACAGGACTATGATTCCCCTATGCTGTACTATTCCTACAGCATAGACGGCGGTATCACTTATACGCCTTATCTTGCATGGCCTGAGACGGATATTATGGCGGGGTACAGTCCTGATACCTTTACCTTTGAAATTCCGGTTCCCGACAGTGTCAGTCCGGCCATTATTGTGAGGGGCATCAACCAGTATGACAGATACAGCGAGAGTAATCTTTTGTCAGGATTTCCCGTATTTGTCAGTACGCCGGAGGAAATCTTCAATCCGGAAGACGACATGCTGACGGAAGAAGCTTCGGTGAGCGGACAGGATGTTTCAGAAAACCGTCCCGCCGCCGGTTTTACACGGCCGGAGCCGAAAGCGCCGCGGGAAAAGGATACATCCTTTTGGGACTTCTTAAAGCTCTGCCTCCTTGCTGCAGGTGTTTTGCTTGTTGCGATATTTATCACCAATCTGGTGATAGCAAAAAAACGACGTCAGAAAAGAAAACCGCCAAGAAGAAGGTAATAAACTGCTGTTACACCGGTCTGTATCGTTTTATGTAAGAAATGCCTGCCCATGGAGAGGTCTGTATTTTGAATCATACTTCGTGTCTGTGCCAGACAGGAAAGCCCGCCTATGGGAAGCAGAATCAGCGCCGCAAGCGGAGCGCTGTCTTTCAGCCGCATGAGACCGCTTGTGATTTCCAGCATACAGTTTATCAGAGCGGAGAAAAGCCCCTGCCCTGAAATGGAAAAAAGCTGAAAAATTGCATGGGGCACAAGATTCAGCAGGTTGAACAGAATCATGTAGCCGCCCAGTGTGGTAATCCCGGCGATTGCGCTCTGCATGGCACAGTCAAGGCTCTTTTGAAAGCTTTCCTGCTGTTGTTCCGGCATCCTGCCGCTTTTGGTCATAAACTGTCCTTGGGGAAGCAGAAAGCCGGTATAGCGGACGAAGATACCGTATACAAGGGGAATCCCGTACATGCCAAAGAGAAGCAACAGCAGCTTACCCAAGTTTCCTTGGGAGAGTCCTGTAACGGGCAGAAAAAAGCTGATATAATAGACAGGCCCGATGTTGTTGCAGAAAGCAAGCAGAAATTCAGCCTCTCTTTTGGTTAGCTGCTTCCTTTCGTACATTTCCGCGATGGTTCTTGCTCCCATGGGAAAGCCGCACAAGAATCCAAGGAGCAGGCAGTAAACACAGTTGCGGCTCATACGGTACAGTCTGCCGGCTATTGGGTAAATGCTTCCGGCGAAGCCTTCCGTAAGGTTCTGCCGTATCATAATCGTGGAGAGAAGCATAAAAGGAAATAGTGTTGGAACCATGCGGTCAAACCAGAGCCTCAGGCCGTTTGCGGCGTAATACAGGCTTTGTTTCGGATATAAGAGAATCAGGGCAAACAGCAGCAGAAAAAAAGCGGGTTTTATGATTTTATGAAAGAGAAATTTCACAGCAATATCCTTGGGACAGCTTTTTCACTATATTCTATGTTGCGATAAGAAAAGAAATGAGGAAATGAGGGCGCAAAATGCGGCTGGATAAATTTTTGTGTGACGCGGGTGCGGGCACGAGAAGCGAAGTGAAGCAGCTTATCAGAAAGGGCGCCGCCGCCGTAAACGGCGAAGTGGAAAAAGCTGCGGACAGAAAAATAGAAGAATATGACAAAGTAACGCTTTATGGTAGGGCGTTGTCCTATCAAAAATTCCGCTATTATCTTTTACATAAGCCGTCCGGTGTGATAACGGCAACTGCAGATAAGAGGGAGCGCACTGTCATGGAATTGCTGCAGGGAATCGACGTCAGAGATCTTTTCCCGGTGGGGAGGCTGGATAAGGACACAGAAGGTCTTTTGCTGATTACCAATGACGGCGAACTGGCACATCGGCTGCTTTCCCCCAGAAAACATGTGGACAAGACCTATTTGGTCCGGACAAAACTGCCGATGTCTGAAGAAGCATTGGAAAGGCTTGCAGAAGGCGTCGATATCGGAGAAGAAAAGCCAACGCTGCCGGCCACGGTAAAGCGGCTTACGGCCACGGAAATAGAGCTTACCATCAGGGAAGGGCGTTTCCATCAGATTAAGCGGATGTTAAGTGCTGTAGACAACGAGGTAGTTTACTTAAAGCGCCTCTCCATGGGAACACTGAGACTGCCGACAGATTTGCAGGCAGGAGGGTTCAGGGAGCTTACAGAAGAAGAGATAAGAGAATTGCGGGAGAGCACGTGTAAGCCGCAAAACGAAAGAAAGGTACAGTAATGCAGGTGAAGGAAAATCCGTTAAAGAAAAGAATTGCCGGATACGAAGCCATTATTTTTGATTTGGACGGCACACTGGTAGATTCCATGTGGATGTGGCAAAAAATTGATATTGAATATCTGGGACGCTTTGGCATTGCGCTGCCAAAGAATCTGCAGAATGAAATTGAAGGCATGAGTTTTTCCGAGACGGCTGCTTATTTTAAAGAAAGATTTAAACTTGCGGATTCCATTGAGACCATCAAGTCTGACTGGAACGCAATGGCCTGTCACAAATACAGAAACGAAGTGCCCTTTAAGGAAAAGGCACAGGCATTTCTGGAATATTGTAAAGAACTCGGCATTCAGTTAGGCATTGCCACGAGCAATTCAAAAGAGTTGGTGGAGAACGCAGCGGAGGCACTTTCCCTGCACCGGTATTTTTCCTGTATCATGACGGCATGCGAGGTAAACAAAGGAAAGCCCGCGCCGGATATCTATCTGGCTGTCGCGAAAAAGCTGGGGATAAATCCCGAAAAATGCCTGGTGTTTGAGGATATTCTGCCGGGTATTCAGGCCGGCAGAAACGCCGGTATGTCTGTCTGCGCGGTGGAGGATGCATATTCCGCAGATATCAGGGAAGAAAAGCGCAGGCTTGCAGATTTTTTTATAGAAAGCTACGCGGAGCTTTTGTAAGCAATGCAAGCGGTTCGCAGGGAGGTGAATTGGTTTGAGCGAAGGTTTTTTACCCATATGCAGACAGGATATGGAAGAAAGAAAGATAGAGCAGTTAGATTTTGTCTATATCATAGGCGACGCCTACGTAGATCATCCCTCCTTTGGGCATGCTGTCATCAGCAGGGTTCTGGAGGCGCACGGCTACAGTGTCGGTATCATTTCACAGCCGGACTGGAAGGATGATCAAAGCATTACCCTGTTGGGAAAGCCGAGGCTTGCATTTTTGATAAGCGGTGGCAATATGGATAGTATGGTAAACCATTATTCCGTATCCAAAAAGAGAAGGAGTACAGATGCCTATACGCCCGGCGGAAAAAGCGGGAAACGTCCGGACTATGCAACAGTCGTATATGGCAACCTGATTCGCAGAACCTACAGAGACGTCCCGATTATCATCGGCGGTATCGAAGCAAGTCTCAGACGAATGGCGCATTACGACTACTGGTCCGATAAATTCAAGCGCTCCATTCTGCTGGATTCACAGGCGGACATCATTTCTTACGGAATGGGAGAGAAAAGCATTGTAGAGCTTGCGGATGCCTTAGCCAGCGGAATTGCCGTCTCCGACATTACCTTTATTCAGGGTACCGTCTACAAGACAAAGAAGCCGGAAAATATTTACGACGGACTGTGGCTTCCTGATTATGACGCCATGAAGGAAAATCCTGCCAAATATGCAGAAAGCTTTGCCATACAATATGAAAATACGGATCCCTTCACCGGAAAGGTGCTGGTGGAAGGATACGCGGGCGGTGTCTATGTGGTACAGAATCCGCCGCAGCCGCCTTTGAGCACGGCGGAAATGGATGAAATTTATGCGCTTCCCTATATGCGCACCTACCATCCCTCCTATGAGCAGGAAGGGGGCGTGCCGGCCATCTCGGAAATTAAGTTTTCTTTAATCAGCAACAGGGGATGCTTTGGCGGATGCAGTTTTTGTGCCCTGACCTTCCATCAGGGGCGCATCGTTCAAACAAGGAGTCACGAATCCATTCTTGCGGAAGCCGAGCTTCTGACAAAGGACAAGGATTTTAAAGGATATATTCACGATGTAGGCGGCCCTACCGCCAATTTCAGGCATCCGTCCTGTGAAAAGCAGCTTACATGCGGCGTCTGTAAAAATAGGCAGTGTCTTTTCCCTTCGCCCTGTAAAAACCTCAGGGCTGAACATGCAGATTATCTTGCCCTGCTCCGCAAACTGCGAGAACTGCCGGGCGTAAAGAAAGTGTTTATCCGTTCCGGCATCCGTTTTGATTATCTGCTTGCCGATGCTGACGACAGCTTCTTTCGGGAACTGGTACAGTTTCATGTCAGCGGACAGCTTAAAGTGGCGCCGGAACATATTTCCGACAAGGTGCTGAAACGCATGGGAAAACCGGAAAATGCAGTTTACAGGCGGTTTACGGAAAAGTATAAACGTCTCAACGAACAGTTCGGATTAAAGCAGTATCTGGTGCCGTATCTGATGTCCTCCCACCCGGGCTCTACCTTAAAAGAGGCTGTGGAGCTTGCGGAGTATCTCAGGGATTTGGGGTACATGCCGGAACAGGTGCAGGATTTTTATCCTACGCCGTCAACCATTTCCACGGTAATGTACTATACCGGAATAGACCCGCGGGATATGAGTCAGGTATATGTGTGCCGCAATCCGCATGAAAAAGCCATGCAGCGCGCCTTGATTCAGTACCGGAATCCGAAAAATTACGATTTGGTATGCGAAGCGCTGCGTGCCGCAAAAAGAGAGGATTTAATCGGTTTCGGGAAACAGTGTCTTGTGCGTCCGAAAAAAACAGTGCAGAAGGATGGCTCACAGAGAAAAGCAGAACAAAAGAGCGTCCCGCCGAAGCAGGAGAAATCAGGCAGGGTGAAACCGAAAAAAACAATCAGAAATATTCACAAAAAGAAAAGAAAGGTGGAATCATGATGAAAAATATTATTATTATCACGGGGGCATCCTCCGGAATCGGTCAGGAATTTGCATTGCAGATGGATACAGCGTTTTCCAATATTGACGAATTCTGGCTGATAGCCCGCAGGGAGGACAGACTTCTCGAACTTGCGCAGGTTATGGAGCATGCAACAAGGCTGATTACCATGGATGTATCGGACGAATACGCAATGGACGATTTTGAACGGCTTCTGGAGGAATCCGATGTAACGGTTCGTATGCTGATTAATGCAGCCGGTTTTGGCCTGCTGGGCGCATTTGAGGACATTCCCTTAGAGGAACAGACGGAAATGCTTTATGTCAACTGCGAAGCACTGACAAAAATGACGTATATTACGCTGCCCTATATGGCGCGGGGAAGCAGAATTATTCAGATGGCATCCTCTGCCGCATTTTTGCCGCAGCCCGACTTTGCCGTATATGCTGCGACAAAGTCCTATGTGCTCAGCCTGTCAAGAGCGTTAAATGCAGAGCTTCGGTACAGAGGCATTTATGTAACTGCGGTCTGTCCCGGACCGGTTTACACGGAATTTTTTGACATTGCGGAGCAGTATGGCAGTACGCTTGCCGTAAAGAAGCTGGTTATGATTACGGCAGAAAAATGTGTATCCACAGCGCTGCGCGCTTCTTACCACAAGCGTGATATGGCAGTTCCCGGTATTCCCATGAAGGCATTCCTGCTTGCCACAAAGCTTTTGCCGCAGGAGGGGATTCTCCGTATACTGGCAATGCTGCAATAGATTGCTGCATTGCATTTTTTAGACAGATACAGTATAATGATACAAAAAGAGAACGGCTGTTTTGTACAGTCTGAAGTGCAGATTGGCATTTTGCCATAGCAGAAGTGCCTTAGGAGAAAAAGAATGTTTCACAGAAAAAACAAACTACTTATGATAAACATTTTTTCTATATTGGCGGTGCTGATAATCGGTCTTACGCTTTTTTCCTATTTACAGCATATGGAGAAACAGCCTTTTTATGCTTTTTGCCAAAACGAAAATAAAGAGGACGAAAACGCTTCCGATATTTCAGAAGAGGAAAGTGTGTCCCTGTCTGCGGAGGAATATCGGGAAAAATATGCGGACGGGCTTGCACTGGCAGATGGGGCATTTCTGGCAAATCCGAAATGCCGGCTGGAGGTCAGTATTGCAAAGCAGTGGCTGGAGAATGAAGCAAATGGGATTGTCGGCGCACAGTATGACTTTGTTTTTCACAATGATTCGGCAAAAGACATATTGAACTGGACGATGCTGGTAAGCGTGCCGGAGGGAAGTTATCTGGACAGCTATTGGAGCGGCGAATGTAACTACGAAAATGATGTCATTACCATACAGCCGCTTGATTATAACCAGACCATAGAGGTGGCGGCTGATATTTCCTTTGGTTTTGTGCTTATGACGCCTAATAATTCTACTTTTCATGTGGAGGACTGCGCCATTATTTTCTACAGGGAAAATAAGCTTTGGCAGCATCCGCTGTTCTGGGTTTTAAGCATATTCCTGTTTGCACTTTTTATTGCTGATTTGGCGTATGTTGTTTCCAGCATCAGAATCAGAAAATATAATCTGCGTCAGGAGGCAGACCGCCGTATTATCGAACAGTCGCTGAAAACCTTTGCCAATATTATCGATGCAAAGGATGAGTATACGAGAGGCCATTCACAGAGGGTTGCTTATTATTCAAGGGAAATTGCCCGGCGGATGAACATGGATGAAGAAACCTGCCGCCAGTTGTATTACATAGCATTGCTTCATGATATCGGAAAAATCGGCATTACCGACTCTATACTGACAAAGCCGGGGGCGCTGACAGTGGAAGAGCGTGAAAGCATCAAGCAGCATGTTGTAATCGGAGGCGAAATTTTGAAGGATTTCAATTCCATTCCGGGGATTGCAGAAGGAGCCATGTATCATCATGAAAGATATGACGGTACGGGTTATTCTGCCGGATTGTCCGGCGATGCCATTCCTTTGTTTGCCCGTATTATCTGCGTGGCGGATTCCTTTGACGCCATGAGCAGTGCGAGATGCTACCGCGGCAAGCTGGAGATGGATCATGTTGTCAATGAACTGAAAGCACATGCGGGAACACAGTTTGACAAAAATATTGTCAGGTATATGCTGGAAATGATTGCGGATGGCTTTGCACCGGTTCTGAACGGGGAAGCTGAAATGTAGAAAGGCTGGATGCGGAATGGATTTTAAACGTTTATTCACCACAGCGGGGGTAAAGGGGCGGAAAAATTATATCAACAGTCAGAAAAAATACGAGATTATTCGGACTGCCATATACTTTTTAATTTCGCTCTCCCTGTTTGCGGCCGGTATTGCCGCAACTAAAACGCGCAACAATCTTTTGACCATCGTTGCCGTTTTGGGATGTCTGCCTGCCAGTAAAAGTCTGGTTTCCGCAATTATGTATGGCAAATATAAAAGCCTTTCCGAGGACGATGCGGAAAAGATAGAAGCGGCAGCGAATGGGCTTACCTGCCTGTATGATTTGGTATTTACCACAAGAGAGAAAACTTATCCGGTGCTGCATATGACAGTCTGTGAAAATACCGTTATTGGCTACATGCCAAGTGAAAAGCTTTCGGATGCCGACTGTGCCGCACATATCACAACCTGCCTTAAGGTTGACAATTATAGTCATGTTACTGTCAAAATTTTTAAGGATATCCGCAAATATACAGCAAGGCTCAGTCAGATGAAGGAGCCCACGGATGCGGAGGAAAAAATAACGCAGGGGATTGTCGATACTTTAAAAAGTATTGCCTTGTAGGAGGTTATCATGCAGTCTTTTCAAATTGGAGAAAATCAGGCAGGACAGCGGCTTGACAAGTTTCTCCATAAGTTTATGCCGGCGGCGGGAAACGGCTTTCTGTACAAGATGCTGCGCAAGAAAAATATTGTGCTGAACGGAAAAAAAGCAGAAGGAAAAGAAATTCTGGCAGTAGGGGATACTGTCTCTTTCTTTTTTTCGGACGAAACCTTTTGTCATTTCACCGGTCAGGTTGCGGGTGGGACAGAGGCGCATCATACAAAGCCTGAAAGCGATTCAAAAAGGCATACAAGGGAGACTTATGTCTGCCAACAGGACAGAACTGCGCTTTATAGGGAGGCATATGCCACACTCAGAGGAATTACCATTCTTTATGAGGACAAAAACATTCTGGCTGTAAACAAACCTGCAGGTATACTGACACAGCGGGACAGCAGCGGACAGCCATCCCTCAACGAATGGGTTATCGGCTATCTGCTCCACAACGGCAGGCTCTCGGAGGATACGCTGCAAACCTTCCATCCGTCCGTGCAGAACCGTCTGGACCGCAATACCAGCGGCATCGTGCTTTGCGGCATTTCGTTGTCCGGCAGCCAAATGCTGTCAGAGTTGATTCGCAGCAGAAAGCTCAATAAATATTACATTACGATTGTCAGAGGAAGAATGGATGAAGCAGGCGAGCTTTCCGGTTTTCTTTCCAAAGATGAACAGAAGAATCAGGTGCAGATAAGGGAAGTGGATGGCAGGGCTGTCAAAACAGCTTACAGACCGCTTGCTGTCGAGGACGGCTTTACATGTCTTGAGGTAAAGCTGATTACAGGGCGTCCCCATCAAATCAGAGCGCATATGGCGTCCATCGGACATCCTGTGATGGGAGATATGAAGTATGGGGATGCAGCGTTTAACGCAGACTGCCGTCAAAAATACGGCGTGCGTTGTCAGCTTTTGCACGCTGCGAGAGTAGAGTTCCCCGTACTGAAAGAAGGCTTTGCCGATTTGAGCGGCAGGGTCTTTACAGCGCCGCTTCCGGCGGTTTTTAAGGAGGTATGCAGGCATGGCAACATGGAATTCCAGAGGATTGCGAGGCTCTACACTGGAGGAACTGATAAACAGAACCAATGAAAAATACTTAGAGAATGGCCTTGCCCTGATTCAAAAAATCCCGACGCCGATTACACCGATTAAAATAGACAAGGAACACCGTCACATTACACTTGCCTATTTTGAACAGAAAAGTACGGTAGACTATATCGGGGCGGTGCAGGGAATCCCCATCTGCTTTGACGCCAAAGAATGTGCAGTGGATACCTTTGCCCTGCAGAATATCCACGAGCATCAGGTGCGCTTTATGGAGCAGTTTGAAAAGCAGGGGGGCATTGCTTTTTTTCTGATATATTATACAAAACGGGACATTTTTTACTATCTTCCCTACGAAATGCTCCGCTATTTCTGGGACAGGGCAAAGAACGGAGGCAGGAAAAGCTTCCGCTATGAGGAATTGAATCCGGATTATGTCATTCCGAAAAAGAGCGGTGTGGCGGTGCCTTATTTGGAAGTGGTGAAGAAGGATTTGGAGGATCGGGAGTGATTTCGGATTTGCGGCAAGTCACGATTTTGGATTTGCGGCAAGTCACGCCGGCGGCGCACCCTATGTCTCGTCAGACGCGCTCTCGCTCGGATAAAAACGCAGCGGACGCTAAGCTCAAAAATACTTCGCTAAGCGCCGGCGTTTTTATACGGTCTGACGAGACATAGGGTGCGTTGCTGGCTGATAGTGGCAAATATGAACTCTGTGGCAAATATGCATTTGTGGTAGGTGTGTGTTGCCGCAAAAATAAGTTAGGATAAAAAAGGACAACAGAAAGTGGTTCTTTATTTGACTTAGGGTATAGGCTTGACAATGGCGGGGGGATTTAGTATACTGCTAATAGTTTCGTGTGGTAATACGGTATTATGGTAGCACGTTGAAGTGATAAAGTGAATGGCGAAGGTAGGAGAGATTTCATGAACAAGGTTTTGCTGCACACGCCTGAGGGCGTGAGGGATATATATGGAAGGGAATATTTGAAAAAGCTTGCGGTGGAGGAGAAGCTGCGCGGTAAGCTGCTTTCTTTTGGATATGAGGATATACAGACGCCGACTTTTGAATATTTTGATGTTTTTTCCAATGAGATAGGGACTACAGCGTCGAGGGATTTGTATAAGTTTTTTGATAAGGAAGGGGATACGCTGGTTCTCAGACCGGATTTTACGCCTTCCATTGCCAGATGTGCGGCAAAGTATTTTATGGAGGAAAATGTTCCCCTGCGTTTTTGTTACATAGGCAATACATTTACCAATACCTCTCATTTACAGGGCAAATTGAAGGAGGTAACGCAGCTTGGCGCGGAGCTTATCGGAGACCCTTCTGTGGAAGCAGACGCGGAGCTGGTCAATCTTGTGATTGAGGCGCTTTTAAACGTCGGTCTTACCGATTTTCAGGTCAGCATCGGACAGGTGGAGTATTTTAAAGGCTTATGCGAGGAAGCGGGGCTGTCGAAGGAGACGGAACTGCGGCTTCGGGAATGTATTTCCGCCAAAAATGACTATGCGGCGGCAGATATTCTGCAGGCGGCAGGCGTGTCGGAGGAGTACAGCCGTCTGTTTTTAAAGACTATGGATACCTACGGCAGTATTGAAGATTTGAGGGAAGCAAAAAAGCTGGCGTCAAATGTGCGCTCCGTGCAGGCGCTTGCCCATCTGGAAAAGCTTTACAAGACGCTTTGCCTTTATGGTACGGAAGGGTATGTGTCTTTTGACCTTGGGATGCTCAGCAAATACCAGTATTACACAGGCATCATTTTTAAGGCGTATACCTATGGCATTGGTGAGCCGATTGTAAAGGGCGGACGGTATGATTCCCTGCTCCTGCACTTTGGAAAGGATGCGCCGGCAATCGGATTTGCCGCGGTCGTGGATGATATTTTAGAAGCATTGTCACGCCAGGGAAAAGAAATTCCTGTTCCAGAGCAGAAAAAAGAGCTTTTCTATACAGATGAAACCTACGGGCAGGTATTGCAGGAAGCACAGAAGTTGAGAAAAACAGGCGCTTCGGTTGTCATGACAAAGATTTCATAATTTTTTGTGCCGCAGGGCGGCAGAATGAGAGGAATAATGAGTACGGACGGATATTTGACATTTGCACTGGGAAAGGGCAGGCTTGCCAAAAAAACGCTGGAATTGTTTGAGACACTTGGCATTACCTGCGAAGAGATGAAGGATAAGGATTCCCGCAAACTGATTTTTGTAAATGAAGATTTAAAGCTTCGGTTTTTCCTTGCCAAAGGACCGGATGTCCCTACCTATGTGGAATACGGGGCTGCGGATATCGGCGTTGCAGGCAAGGATACCATTATGGAGGAAAACAGAAGGGTTTATGAGGTGCTGGATTTTGGTTTCGGCAAATGCCGCATGTGCGTGTGCGGACCTGAACATGCCAAGGATCTTTTAAAGCATCATGAGCGAATCCGTGTTGCCAGCAAATATCCCAATATTGCAAAGGATTATTTTTATAACCAAAAGCATCAGACGGTGGATATCATCAAATTAAACGGCTCTGTGGAGCTTGGTCCTTTAGTGGGACTTTCCGATGTGATCGTAGATATTGTGGAAACAGGTTCCACTCTGCACGAAAACGGACTTGCCGTGCTGGAGGAAATCTGTCCGCTGTCCGCCCGCATGATTGTCAATCAAGTAAGCATGCAGATGGAAAAAGAGCGGATTACCGGTCTGATAACGAATCTGAAGGAGGCGCTTCAGAAATAGGTTCAACGTAAAAAGGAGATAAACGACATGAGAACAATAAAACTGACAAAGGAAACTAGGGAGGATATCCTGACAAACCTTCTGAAGAGAAGTCCTTCCAATTACGGCGCGTATGAAGCGACTGTTGCGGAGATTGTAGGGAATGTCAGGGAAAAAGGAGATGAGGCGGTATTTGCCTATACAAAGCAGTTCGATAAATTTGACTTGACAGCAGAAAACATACGGGTGACGGAGGAAGAAATCCAAGAAGCGTATCGTGCATTGGACGAGGATTTAATTGCTGTTTACAGACGGTCGGCGGAGAATATTAGGATATTTCATGAAAAGCAACTCCGCACAAGCTGGTTTGATTCCAAACCGGACGGCACTATTTTAGGGCAGCGCATGATTCCCATTTCACGTGCTGGCGTTTATGTGCCCGGCGGGAAGGCAGCTTATCCCAGCAGTGTGCTGATGAATGTGATTCCAGCCAAGGTGGCGGGCGTGGAGCAGATTATCATGACAACGCCTTGCAACAGCGAGGGCAAAGTAAATGCGGGAACGCTGGTTGCCGCTGACATTGCGGGAGTGGATGTTATTTATAAAATAGGCGGGGCACAGGCAATTGCGGCGATGGCGTTTGGCACCGGTCTAGTTCCCAAGGTGGATAAAATCACGGGTCCCGGCAATATTTTCGTGGCGCTCGCAAAAAAGGCTGTGTATGGACATGTCAGTATTGACTCCATTGCAGGCCCCAGTGAAATACTGATTCTTGCGGACGATACCGCCAATCCGAGGTATGTGGCGGCAGACTTGTTGTCACAGGCTGAACATGACGAACTGGCGTCGGCTATCCTGATCACCACTTCCAAAGCGCTTGCCGAAGCGGTATCCGCAGAAGTGGAGAAGTTTACCGAAACGCTGTCCCGAAAGGCAATTATCAATGCTTCGCTTGCTAATTACGGCTATATCCTTTTGGCGGAGAATATGGAAGAAGCCGTAGAGGCAGCAAATGAAATTGCTTCCGAGCACCTTGAAATTTTGACAAAAAATCCGTTTGATGTGATGACAAGAATCAAAAACGCCGGCGCAATCTTTTTGGGAGAATATTCTTCCGAGCCTTTGGGAGACTATTTTGCAGGACCGAATCACATTCTGCCAACCAATGGCACTGCAAAGTTTTTCTCACCCTTAAACGTGGACGACTTTGTGAAGAAAACCAGCATTATTTCCTATTCGCGGGAAGCACTTTTAAAAGCGCATGAGGACATTGAAGCTTTTGCTGAAAGCGAAGGGTTGACGGCACATGCAAATTCGATTAAAGTAAGATTTGAAAGAAATGAGGATTCCTATGGCACGCAGCAGTGAAATAACACGAAAAACAAAAGAAACGGACATTACCTTAAGCCTTGCACTGGACGGGGAAGGAAACGGAGCGGTAAATACCGGAATCGGCTTTTTTGACCATATGCTGGAAGGCTTTGCCAAACACGGGCTGTTTGACTTGCAGCTAAAAGTGAAGGGAGATCTTCAGGTTGACGCGCACCATACGGTGGAGGATACCGGTATTGTGCTGGGAAATGCCATCAGGGAGGCTTTTGGAGATAAGAAGGGCATCAAGAGATATGGTTCCTGTATCCTGCCCATGGACGACGCCTTATGTCTGTGTGCCTTAGACCTTTGCGGCAGACCTTATTTCAGCTATGAATGTGCGTTTACCACGGATCGCCTAGGGGAGATGGATACGGAACTGTTTCGGGAGTTTTTCTATGCCGTATCCTACAGTGCGGGCATGAATCTGCACTTGAAAATGCTTTCCGGCATAAATAATCATCATATGGCAGAAGCTATGTTCAAGGCATTTGCCAAGGCATTGGACGAAGCGCTCTGCTTTGACGGGCGGATTAAGGACGTTTTAAGTACAAAAGGAAGTCTGTAGCGCACACTTGTGCTGCAGAAGGCAGAGGGATAAATTTATGAATACGAAGAAATTTACAGTGTGCATTTACCTGTACCATGGCCATGCGGTAACGAATTTGAAGGATATGACGATCGTGGATACGGATCCTGTGCGTCTGGCGGCATATTACAGCGAGCACAATGTGGACGGACTCATTGTCTTTGATATGTCAGAGAGTGATACAGAGCATGAAGAAGCACTGGATATCATAAAGGAAATCTGTAACTGTGTGGGAACGGAAGTGTACGGCGCAGGCAATGTACACCGGATGGAGGATATTAAGAAACTTCTTTATGCCGGCTGTAAAAAGGCGGTGCTCAACTATGATAAACCGGACAATATTGCCATCACCGAGGAAGTTTCCTTAAAATTCGGCAGGGACAAAATAATAGCAGCTTACAATGATTACCAAGTGATAGAAGCGCACAAGGAGCTTGTTGAGAAGTATGTGTCCTGTCTTTTGCTGATGAACGCGCATATGATACGGGAGACGGCGGAAGTGACTGCATTGCCCCTGATTGTGCAGATTAACCAGCTTGCTTTAAACAAGCTTCTGGAATTTCTGGCTTACGATAATGTGGCGGGCATTACGGGCAATACCATCAATTGTAATGTAAAGGAACTTTTGGCGCTTAAGGATTTGTGTAAAGAAAACGGCATTCAAGTGGAGCAGCTTGAAGCTGCTTATCAATGGGCGGATTTTAAAACAAATGAAGCGGGTCTTGTTCCGGTTGTCGTACAGGACCATATCACTTCTGAGGTATTGATGGTCGCTTATATGAATGAGGAAGCTTACGAGAATACGCTTCGAACCGGTAAAATGACTTATTACAGCCGGAGCAGGCAGGAATTATGGCTGAAGGGCGCTACAAGCGGACATTATCAGTATGTGAAAGCGCTGACGGCAGACTGCGATATGGACACTATCCTTGCAAAAGTTTCCCAAATAGGCGCGGCATGCCATACCGGCGCCAAATCCTGTTTCTTTCATGAAGTGGTAAAAAAAGAGGAGACAGAAAAGATAAATCCCCTTAAGGTTTTTGAAGAGGTATTCGCCGTCATACAGGACAGGCGCGTACATCCAAAAGAAGGGTCTTATACCAATTATCTTTTTGACAAGGGTATCGACAAAATTTTAAAGAAGCTCGGAGAAGAAGCCACCGAGATTGTCATTGCGGCGAAAAATCCGAATGCCAATGAAATAAAATATGAAATCGCTGATTTTCTCTACCACATGATGGTGCTTATGGCAGAGAAAGAAGTAACGTGGGAGGAAATTACGGAAGAACTGGCAAAACGCTGAAAATCCGCATATCTGACCGGCTTGTATCATACAATTTAAAAATGGAATCCGAAAACAGGCAAGAGGTTGACATAATAAATCATATTATGTATGCTTCTTGCTTTTTCCACTTCATTTTGCTCTTGTTTATGAAAAATTGCAGATGAAAGGATTGCAGGTATGAGTGATGTGACAGCCGAAAGGCGTTTGGAGTTAATCCGCAATATCAGGGAAGAAAATCAAAAAAACAGAATGCGTATGAAAAACCGGGAGCATATTTTATATGGGCGGGAATATGATACAGCACCCATGCAGGATACCGGGGAACTGCCGGCAGCGCCGGCCCGCGCATCCACTCTGGTATTGCGGACGATTATTGCGGCAGTATTGCTTTCCCTGTTCATTATTATGGACTATTTGGAAGCAGACTGGCTGCCCATAGACATGAATACCATAAACGACTGTCTTAAGGAAAATTACACCGTAAATATAATTGATTTTATGGATAAAATCACGTATACTTTAGACAATGAAAACAGCCCTGCGGCGGAATGAGAGGACGTATGAATAAACTGGCGCTGTCAGATGATATTTTAATGAAGATAGAAAAACCGGCAAGGTATATTGGCGGGGAAGTCAATGCGGTGGTTAAGAATAAAGATGAGGTGGACATGCGGATTGCCATGTGCTTTCCGGATGTATATGAGATCGGAATGTCCCATTTAGGGATTCAGATTTTATATGATATGTTCAACAGACTTGACGGCGTGTGGTGCGAGAGAGTCTATTCTCCGTGGGTGGATTTAGACGCCGTTATGCGAAAGGAAAAAATCCCCCTGTTTGCACTGGAATCGCAGGAACCTGTCAGGAATTTTGACTGGTTGGGCATCACCCTGCAATATGAAATGTGCTATACAAACATCCTGCAGGTTCTGGATTTGTCGGGAATTCCCCTTCTGGCAAAGGACAGAGGAGAGGATATACCGATTGTGATAGGCGGCGGTCCCTGTGCCTACAATCCGGAACCGATTGCTGACTTCTTTGATTTATTCTATATCGGTGAGGGGGAAACCCAGTATGAAAAACTGATTTCCCTTTATCGTTTGTGCCGGCGGGACAAGCTTGGAAGAAAGGAATTTTTAAGGCGGGCCGCCCAAATTCCGGGCATCTATGTGCCTATGTTTTACGAGACCGCTTATCATGAGGACGGCACCATTGCTTCCTTTACCCCGACGGAAGAGAATATCCCTTCTGTGATTGTAAAAGAAATAGAAAAAGAAGTGTCCTCCACTTACTATCCGAAAAAGCCGCTGGTTCCCTTTATGCGGATTACACAGGACAGGGTAGTGCTGGAGATTATGCGCGGCTGTATCAGAGGCTGCCGTTTTTGCCAGGCGGGGCAGATTTACCGTCCCGTGCGTGAGCGCAGCCTTGACATGTTAAAGGAATATGCCACTGCCATGTTAAAGAATACAGGACAGGAAGAAATATCCTTAAGCTCGCTCAGTTCCAGCGACTATAAGAAGCTGCCTGAACTGATTGACTTTCTGATTGAGGATTGCAGCAAAAATCATGTCAATATTTCTCTGCCATCCCTTAGAATCGACGCCTTTTCCTTGGATGTGATGCAAAAGGTACAGGATGTCAAAAAGACAAGCCTCACCTTTGCACCGGAAGCAGGGAGCCAGCGCTTGAGAAATGTTATCAACAAAGGGCTGACAGAGGAAGATATTTTAAATGGCGCGGCGCTTGCCTTTGAAGGCGGCTGGACAAGGGTAAAATTGTACTTTATGCTGGGACTTCCCACAGAAACGGAAGAGGATATCAGAGGCATTGCGGAATTGTCCAATAAAATTGCCGCCACCTTTTTTGAGACAGTCCCCAAAGACAAACGTGTCAATGGCAAAGTGCAAATTGTGACGAGTACGTCATTTTTTATTCCCAAGCCTTTTACTCCTTTTCAGTGGGCAAGGCAGTGTACCAAGGACGAATATATTGATAAGGCATATCTGACGAGAAACGCGATTAAGGAGCAGCTCAATCAGAAGAGCATCAAATATAACTGGCATGAGGCGGATACTTCTGTGTTGGAGGGTGTGCTTGCCAGGGGAGACCGGCGGATTTCACAGGTATTATTAAAGGTTTATGAAAAAGGCGCCATTTACGATGCGTGGAGTGAATATTTTGACAACGAAAAGTGGCTTTCCGCCTTTTTAGAGTGTGGGCTTGACATTGATTTTTATACCACAAGGGAAAGGGGACTGGATGAAATATTCCCATGGGATTTTATAGACTGCGGCGTATCAAAGGATTTCTTAAAGCGGGAATGGCTTAAGGCGCAGAAAGAGGAGATTAGCTATAACTGCCGCAAGGAATGTCAGGGCTGCGGCGCCATCCGTTTTGGCTGCGGTGTCTGCTTTGAGGAGCACTATGATGACAATACGCCGTGCTGGTCCTAGAAGTGCGGGCTGATAAGGCTTTAGAAAAAGCTTACACATAATTTCAGGTGGTATGGCTTTAGGAAGGTATGATTTAGTATGAAAATCAGAATTAAGTTCAGAAAATACGGCAACCTAAAATATATCGGACATTTGGATGTGCAGCGTTTTTTCCAAAAGGCTGTGCGGAGAGCGGGGATTGATGTTGCCTATACAACAGGGTTCTCGCCGCATCAGATTATGTCCTTTGCGGCTCCTTTGGGCGTCGGTCTGGAAAGTAATGGAGAATACATGGATATGGAATTAAACAGCTTCACGGACTGTCAGGACATCGTGATAAGACTGAATCAGGCTTCTGTAGAAGGGATTGACATTCTTTCCGCCGTGGTCCTGCCAAAGGAAGCCGGCAACGCCATGGCAAGCGTAGCGGCGGCAGGCTATACGGTACGTTTTCGCGAGGGCAGGGAACCGGAATTTGACTGGCAGAATAAAATTACATCCTTTTATGGAAGGGAATCCATACCAGTTACAAAGGAAACGAAGAAAGGTACGGCAGAAATCGATTTAAAACAGGGAATCTTTTCGATGGAACTCCGTGGAGATGCGCTGTATATGCTGCTTGATGCAAGCAGTGCGGGAAATATAAAGCCCCAGATGGTAATAGAAGCGTTTCTTTCTGATAATCAGGATACCTTAAAGGAAAACGCACTCTTGATTACAAGGGAGGAAACCTATACCAATATCGGCACACCCGATATGCCAAAACTTGTGCCGCTTGAGGCCGTAGGACTGGAGACGGCATATGAGTGATAAAAAATTACTGTTGTATAAAGATCAAAACAAAATAGTAGTATTGCGGATAGGCGCAGGACGGCTTCATTCCGTTCAGGTATATGATGAGGCTGATACTGCAATAAAGGATAATATATATATTGGGAAAATCATACATCTGCGTCATAATATCAATGCCGCATTTATAGATGTCCAGAAAGATCTTAACTGCTTTCTTTCCCTTGAAAGGCCGTTAAAGTCGGTGTATATGCTGAATCGTCCCTACGACGGCAGACTGATAGAGGGAGATGAACTTATTGTACAGGTTTCAAAAGATGCCGTCAAAACAAAAATACCGGTTGTAACCACAGATTTTGCCCTTTCCGGCAGATATCTTGCCATATCGGTCGGCACAGGCAAACTGCGTTTTTCTAAAAAACTTTCCGAAGAAAAGCAGTATGAGATAGGAGAGTTTCTGCATGAAGCCGGATACATTAACAGCAAACGCGTGATTCTGTTCCCCCATAGAAAGCTGGCTGATAGTGATACTTTTCGGGAAGGCGAGCCCTTAGATACCTGGGATATCATAGTCAGAACCAACAGCAGAAGCCTGACGGACTTTTCGCCTTTACTGATGGAGTGGGAGCGGCTTTGTGAAGAAAAAGACCGGCTTCTTGCCGAGGCACATCACAGAACCTGTTTTTCCTGCCTGAAGAAAGCGCAGCATCCCTATCTTGAGGATTTAAAGGACTATTATGCAGAGGATATCGATGAGATTGTCACCGATTGTGAAGATATTTATGAGGATCTGAAGCATTATGAAGAAGAGCAGTGCGCTTTAGGCGCCTTATTGCCGCCAATACGGCTTTATCAGGACGAATACCCCATGAGTAAGCTATATCAGTTTGAAAAGCGGCTTAGAGAAGCTTTAAACAGCACTGTATGGATGAAATCAGGCGCATATCTGGTCATTGAACCTACGGAAGCAATGACTGTAATAGACGTAAATGCCGGCAGGTTTCTGAAAAAAAACATGCAAAGTCAGGATTCTTTTTTTTCCGTAAATATGGAAGCAGCACAGGAGATTGCCCTGCAAATGAAGCTGCGAAATCTGTCAGGTATCATTATTGTAGATTTTATCAATATGGATTCGGATGAAATGAAAGAGAAGCTTTTGGAAAGGCTGAGAAAACTGGCTGCCATGGATTCTGTCAAAACAGAAGTGGTCGATATCACGCCTCTGGGACTTGTCGAAATCACCCGCCAGAGAATCAATAAACCGCTTAGAGAACTGTTTCAACAAGACGAGAAAGGAGACTGGGTATGCAAATGAAACTCCTGAAACTGGAAAAGGTAAAAGATGGAAAATATCTGAAAAATTATGAACTGACTTATCTAAACAAAGCCGGTCGTGAAAAGACCTATGAAATTGTCAGCAGAAGAGAACTGAAAAACGCTTCCGACCTCGGAAAGAATCCCAGCGGTATTTCCATTGTTGCCACCTGTAATGACAAACTCTTGCTGCTCAGAGAATTTCGAATGGGCATCAACCAAGACGTCTTTAATCTCTGCGCCGGTATGCTGGAGGATGGCGAAACGCTGGAAGCCTGCATTGAGAGGGAACTGTACGAAGAAACCGGACTGAAACTGAAAAAGGTAAAAAGAATCCTGCCGGCTTCCTATGCGGCAGTGGCTATTTCCGACTTAAAGACCTATATTGTCTTTGCGGAAGTGGAAGGCGAACCGGGCGACGACCATACTTCTCCAAATGAAGAAATAAAAGCCAGCTTATACAGCCGTGAAGAAGTGGCAGAGCTCTTGGAAACGGAGGAATTCAGTTCCAGGGCACAGATGGCGGCATACTTTTTTTCTATCGGTGCAGACCCCATATAAATCTTTCAAGAATACTTAAATTTCAATCCGCCCAAATCGCCCCAGAGCCGCTAATATCAGCATCGTTCGGTGTGCCTCGTAAAGAGTTTGCAACTTGCGAAGCCCTTCATCCTCGCCAAACGTCCAGCCCAACGGCCATCTGCCATCATTGCTCTGCTGTTTTATGCGAAATTCTAACGAATCATCTACTAAATCCTTCACTGCAGGATATATGATGTTGTCCGGAGAGTCTATCGCATCACAAGGTAAATGAACATATTCATAATCTGATTTTGAAAAGTCAAGCTCCATAAAGGCAGTTGGATTTTGACGCAGAATCGATATCAGTTTATAGGCAGTATCATTATCTTTCAGGCATGGCACAAACCATTGAAAATATTCGAAATCATATGGTACACCTTCGTCAAAAATATCTCTTCTATAATCCGGCGAGTTTTCATCATAATATCGAAAGATATATTCTATTGGATATTTGATAATATCGCGATACAATTCTTCCGGGACAAGCTCTGAGTAAAGCGCAACAAAAGCCGCAAAACACACTTTTTCGTTGGCATCATATTTTTCTATTCGTTCATCCACACTGGCAATTGGAATAATAGGGTCTCCCCTGTATCTAACCCAATGGTTATAAACTCCGTCATTCACCTCTGGCACAGCAGGGTCGCCCCAATTTCCGATTTCTGGGTGGTAACGCTCCAAAATATAATTCATCATTTTTTGAATAACAGGGTGGGCGGCAGAGGGCTTTACTTTTAGTTTGAGAATATATTTAATAGCGATTTCGGTGCTTTTCAAACATGGTCCTTGATAATCAAATTCATAATATATACCGCCGAATCCACCGTTATCGTGCTGATACTTCGCGAGAACATGCATAAACGCATCTGTGTCGCTATTCTCAAAATTATAACGAAACCACGCGTGGTTGATATCATCAGAAGAAGAGAATATGTATTCACGTGCTTTCATAAAGTTTTCGTGGGTGAGTTTCTTCATAGATTGAGTTCCTTTCATTGTGATATAAGCGATATGTAACTATGCGCAAAATGCGAGTTTAACGAACAGTTGCTATGGCAAAATGCCTATTTCATCAGAATCCAGTATCACGGTAAAGGGACCATCATTGATAAGGCTTACCTTCATATCTGCGCCAAATATACCTTTTTCCACAACAGGGATTTCTTCCTTACATAAATGCAGAATATATTCGTACAAAGCGTTTGCTTTGTCAGGTGCGCCTGCATGGGTAAAGGATGGACGATTCCCTTTCTTACAGTCTGCATACAGTGTAAATTGCGATACCATTAAAAGGCTTCCCGAAACGGTCTTAATATCTAAATTGGTTTTTCCCTCCGCATCTTCAAAAATCCGCAAACCAATCAGCTTTTTGACCATTTTATCAGCAATTTGCTCATTATCAGTCTGACTGATGCCGACAAACACCAAAAAACCTTTCTCAATTTGTCCGACCATATTTTCTTCCACAGTAACCGCCGCCGAACGGACTCTCTGAATTACAAAACGCATTTTTTACCCCGTTTCCACTTTTCCTCTTTTTATCCGGACACTTCTCTTCCACTTTAATTGACAAAAAAATAACAATCTAAGAAATCGGCAATACCTTCTTCATCATTGCTGCCAATGACAAGGTCTGCACTGGCTTTTACCTCTTCAATCGCATTTCCCATAGCAATGCCTTTTCCGCATAATTGTAACATTCCGATATCTGCGTAGTCGTCACCAAACGCTATGATTTCTTCCTCTTCTATCTCACAGGCAGCGCATATTTTTGCAATAGCATGTTCTTTTGTGGCTGTTTTTTTAGTAAATTTATACCAGTACCCGTCTGAAAAGCGTATACAGTCGCAATCCGGCAATCTTTCTTGTAATTGTACAGCCTGTCTATCATCAAAAATTTCCACACACATTTTCAAGGCACTTTTGTCAAAATCCACAAAGTCTGTATATATGCTGTCTCCCCAGCTTTTATCCTGTTTCTTAGGATCTGTTTTATAATTCCAGTAGTGGGAATCAACGGTATCAATGGTGATTTCACAATCTATGCCGCATACTTTTCTGGCGGCGGCAATCATCTGCCGGGTTTCTTCTTTGGAAAATTCCGCTTTATATATGTATGCATGCCGGTATTTTACCAGCGCGCCGCCGCTTGTAATCAAGATATCCGGCTGTAAATCGTTGATAAAAGACAACGCATTCTGCTCGCTTCTGGAGGTAGACACGCCGATTAAAATACCGTTCCGCCGGCATTTCTGCAACACCTGCAAAGTTCCCGATGAAATTGTTTTATCACTGCGGAGTAATGTGCCATCCAAATCAAACAAAAGAAGCTTGTACTGTTCCATTTTTATTTTGTTCTCCCTTAAAATTTTGAACGGTTATTTTTCTCTATCTTCTGTTTTCGTTTGCTTTTCCATGCTGTTATCAGAAGACATATCTGCAGCTTTCTTAAAGGTTCTTTTGAATGGGAAGCCTTCGGATATTTTTTTATGTTTTTCTTTCATCTTCTGTCTGGTACTATTGCCATCATCCGCCTCTGTTTTGTGTACTTCCCCATTTTCATCGATATACTCCATATCCAAATACACACCGGATTGCAGCGGAAGGTTTTTTTTCTGCAGAGAACGGTTGACAAGCCCTTTTACCGCAGCAAAGAATACGGCAAAAATGGGTACGCCGACAATCATTCCGGGCACGCCAAACAATCCGCCGAACAATGTGATGGAAAAGATAACCCAGAAACCCGATAAGCCCGTGGAATCTCCTAAAATTCTTGGTCCGATCAGATTACCATCGACCTGCTGCAGGATAAGAATAAAGATAACAAAAGTCACGCAGTTCATGGGATGACTTAAGTCCACAATTAATATCAGAAAGGCACAGGGAATTGCGCCAAGGTAAGGGCCAAAAAAAGGAATGACATTGGTTACGCCGACAATTACGCTGACCAAGGCGGCATATGGCGTACCGAGCAAAGTGGTTCCAATAAAGCAAAGCAGACCAATGATTACGGAATCCAACACTTTTCCGCTGATAAAGCCGATAAAGGTTCTGTGCACAAAGCGCAGAGAACTTAGTACAGCGTTTGCAGAATCCGTTTCAAATATGGCGTATATCATTTTTTTGCCCTGTGCAGAAAAGGTTTCTTTACTTGCCAGAACATATATGGAAATGATAAAGCCTATGATAAAATTCCATGCTACCTTTAAAAAGCTTAAAATACTGAGAGAAACTGTTTTTAATACTTCACCGGATTTTTCCAGAAGATTCGCCGTATCGTCAAGCCAGGTTTCCAGACTGGAAAACAGCTTTGTAACCTGCGGCATCACATAATTTTTCAGTTCCTGATTATCTTCCATCAGATTATTCAGCCATGTGGAAAGATCTCCAACATAACCGTCAAAGTTGGAAATGATGGTTTGAATACTTGGTACAATCTGTGAAATCAGCATGGCAATTAATGCATAAATTGCAAAAATCATTAAAAGGGAAGTCAGAATAACCGCAATTCCCCTGATTATTTTTTTTCTGCGAGCTGTTTCTTTTATTTTAAGTCGGTCAAATAAAGGATGGAGGATTTTCTGCTCAATAAAGTTTAAAATCGGGGTAAGCAAATACGCTATGATTAATCCGAAAACCACCGGCATGACTACACTAAATAATGACTTGACATTCTGTGTAAACTCAGAAATATGAAATATTAAATAGTAAAAGCAAATGCCGCCCGCTATAACGGAGAACGCCGTAATGCCCCATTTAAAATATTTGCTGTTCATTTTCAGTTTCATTCTATATGCTCCTATCTGTTTCTATATCTATTCTGTTCCATACACTTTAACAAAACGAAAATCCTTATCTATCAAAGAGTATAGCACGAATAGCGGAAGAAAAACAGATGATTTTTCTAAAAACAGATGAAATAACTACAAAAAAAATGTATAATAAGAAGAGTTACCTGTAACCAACAGGAATCGGAAAGGCATGATATTTATTATGAAACTACAGCAGGTATTCAGCATTGTCCGCAAGGCAGTGGAGGATTATCATATGATTGAGGACGGTGATAAAATTGCCGTCGGCATATCAGGCGGAAAAGACAGTCTGACGCTTTTGTATGCATTAAGCGGTTTAAGACGCTTCTACCCCCAAAAATTTGAACTGATGGCAGTTACGGTAGATTTGGGATTTCAAAACCTGGATTTATCCAAAATAAGCGCACTGTGTGAAGAATTACAAGTAGAATATAAAATCATAAAGACAGATATCGCTCAGATTATCTTCGAGGACAGAAAAGAAAGCAATCCCTGTTCTCTATGTGCAAAAATGCGGAAAGGTGCATTAAATGAAGCAGTTAAAGCTGCCGGAGTCAACAAAATTGCCTATGCGCACCATAAAGATGATGTGGTGGAGACCATGCTGATGTCACTGGTTTATGAGGGCAGATTCCACACTTTTTCTCCTGTCACCTATCTGGACAGAATGGACTTAACTGTGATACGCCCCTTAATGTATATGAACGAAGCAGATGTAATTGGTTTTATCAATAAATATGATGTTCCGGTTGTGAAAAGCCCCTGTCCGGCAGACGGACATACCAAACGGGAATATATCAAACAGCTTTTACAGCAGTTGAACCGTGAAAATCCGGGGGTTAAGGAGAGAATGTTTACGGCAATACAGACCGGAAGCCTGAAAGGATGGGAAAAAGGATGAACACAGATAATTATCATGACGCGCAAAACAAACAAAATATTCTAAAGCTGCGTGCCGTATTGGATACGCTTCCACCCTTCTGTCAGGAATTTTTCCGCGGAATCGCAGATACTACCTCTACAAGAACAAGGCTTGCCTACGCCTATGACATCAGGGTGTTTTTTGAGTTCCTGCATGAGACAAATCCGTCCTGTGCCAAAATGGAAATCAAAGAAATTCCAATCAAAGTGTTAAACCAGGTTACCAGGCAGGATATTGAAGAATATCTTTCCTACATCAGTTATTATGAGAAGGAAGGGCGCGAAATTACCAACACCGAGCGTGGCAAGGCGCGGAAACTCTCCAGCCTGCGCAGTTTTTACAATTACTACTTTCAGAATGAGCGCATTGAAAAGAATACTGCAGAGCTTGTTCCCGTACCCAAACTGCATGAGAAAGCCATTATCCGCTTAGAGCCAAACGAAGTGGCAACTCTGCTGGATCAGGTAGAGGCAGGCGCTAAACTGACAAAAAAGGAACTTGCCTACCATGAAAAAACCAAGGTTCGCGATATGGCGCTACTGACGCTTTTGTTAGGGACAGGTATTCGTGTATCGGAATGTGTGGGACTCGACTTACAAGACGTTGATTTTGAAAATGACGGGATTAAAATCCGCCGTAAAGGTGGTTATGAAGCGGTGGTGTACTTCGGTGATGAAGTGGAAAGCGCGCTGCGGGAATACATGAAAGAACGGGAACATATCATCCCGGCATCCGGCCACGAAAATGCACTTTTTCTTTCCATGCAAAATCGGCGGATAGCGGTCCGTTCCGTGGAAAATCTGGTTAAGAAATATGCTTCTCGTGTTACGACACTGAAAAAAATCACGCCGCATAAGCTTCGAAGCACCTACGGCACTACTCTTTATCAGGAAACCGGCGATATCTATTTGGTAGCCGATGTGCTTGGTCACAAGGACGTCAATACTACCAGAAAACATTATGCGACTATGGAAGACGAAAGAAGAAGAATGGCGGCAAAGGTAGTAAAACTTCGCGAGGAAAACACCGGCAAGCCATAGGATATCATCTTTGGCTTGTCAGAATCAGAACAGGGATTTCCGGACTGCGGTTATTGTTTGAATTCCGTGGAATAATAAGGAATAACTAAATATTGACCTGCAATCAGGGATTCCTCCTGCAAATGATTGATTTTCATCACTTCATGCACATAATCGTCCTTTGCAGCATACTCCTCTCCTGCGTATCTGTCGGCTATGGACCAGAGTGAATCACCGTATACTATCTCAATGCTCGTATAGTATTTGTAAGAAACCGGTTCGTTAGAGGTTGCTTTGGAAAGAATCGCATGGTAGGAAACTGTCAAAAACAATATCAGCAGAACGGTAAGCAGGACAAGAAAACACTGCCGGCGAAAATGACGGAGTCTTTTCATCTTGTTTCTCTGTTTGCGGTATTCACTATTTAAAAATGCTTCATAAACTCTTTCGTCCATTGTAATCTCATCCCTTTCAACGAACATATAATTTGAATATATGTTCGTGAACACTTGTTCATTTATCTGTATTATACAGAACATGTTTTCGAATGTCAATAGATTTTTCGAAAATTTCCGAACATATTTTCTGAACATGTATTTGCTTTTTCCAACTAGGTGTGCTATACTGTAATAAATTAAAAACAATTTACCATAAACACCAATGGAGGTATCAGCATGGAACAAAAAATATCAGCCAAGCAAAAAGAAATCTTGGAGTATATTAAAGATGAAATTTTGAGAAAGGGATATCCGCCCACTGTACGGGAAATATGTGAGACGGTTCATTTAAAGTCAACCTCTTCTGTCCACTCTCATTTGGAGACTTTGGAAAAGAAAGGATATATCCGCAAGGACCCGACGAAGCCTCGTGCCATTGAGATTTGTGACGACAGCTTTCAGATGGTAAGAACCGAGATGGTAAGTCTTCCCATAGTAGGAACTGTAGCTGCCGGACAGCCTATTCTGGCGCAGGAAAACATCGAGAGTTATTTCCCGATTCCGGCAGAGGTAGTACCGCCCGGAGAAGCTTCTTTCATTTTAAAAGTAAAAGGTGACTCCATGATAAATGCCGGAATCTACAGCGGCGACCAGATTTTTGTACAGAGCTGCAGCACTGCGCATAATGGTGATACGGTAGTTGCACTTGTAGATGATTCTGCAACCGTAAAAACTTTTTATAAGGAAAACGGGCATATCCGGCTTCAGCCTGAAAATGATACCATGGATCCCATTATTGTTGATGACTGCCAGATTTTAGGTAAGGTATTTGGCGTATTCAGATTGTATCATTAATTTTTGCCAATTTTAAGCAGCCTTCTTTTCATACATATTTTGCGCTTTTGCTACGCAGAATAATTAAGGTAAACACTGTCCTTGGGATTAGTGTAGTTTCCGGCGTTTCACAAACGCTTATATGTGATTATGTATGGAAAGGAGAAAGATATGAGAATGAAATGGCTTGATATTATAGCTTTAGTCGTTACCATAATAGGTGCAGTAAATTGGGGACTTATCGGTTTATTCCGATTTGATTTAGTTGCCTTTTTATTGGGGGATATGACTTGGCCTTCACGGATTGTCTATGTGGTTGTCGGACTTTGTGGATTGTATCTTTTCAGCTTCTTTGGAAAAATATGCAGAGACAACTCTGTCTGATAACAGGATACTGATTATAACAAAAAGGAGTCCATCTGTTTTCAGGGGACTCCTTTTACAATTATCATCACAATTCCGAACACTCTATTGCCTTGCCGTCTCTCCAGATTCGTTCCAGATTATAGAACAGGCGGTTTTCCTTATCAAAGATATGCACAATGACGTCTCCGAAATCCATTAATATCCAGTTTGCGGTATTGTAGCCCTCTACCTGCCGCATCGCATAGCCTGCCCTGCCGAGCACTTCCTGTACATTATCCGCCATTGCCTGAATCTGACTGCGGTTGCTGCCGTTTGCAATAATGAAATAGTCCGCAACTACAGAAACCTCACTGATATCTATGACATGAATATCTTCTGCCTTCTTATCTTCCAAAGCCTTAATTGCCTGTTTTGCCATATTTTTTGATTGATTAATATCCATTATGATGCCTCACTTTCCTCTTTTTCCAATCGCTTTTCTTTACGGTAATATTCCAAAGTTTTTTCTGTCATGGGGTCGATGTCATCCGGGAAATCCTGCAGGTATATTATGGTATCCTCAAGGATCCGCAACAAAGCGTCATCCAGATTCTGAAAGGCAATCCTGCGGATTTCATCCAGATGCGGAGCCTGCTTTCTGCCGGGTTCAATATAATCTGCTACAAAAATAATTTTTTCCAAAAGAGACATAGCCGGTCTGCCTGTGGTATGGTTTAATATCGCATTGATCACATCTTTATCGCGTACCTTATAGGTATTCATTGCCAGAAAGCTGCCAACCTTTGCATGGAGAAGCTGTGGCTTTCTGCGTTCCACATCCGTGATGCCAATATGATGCTTTTCGCAAAAAGAAATACTCTTTTCTTCTTCCATGCCCTTGGCACAGTCATGCAAAAGACCGGCGAGCTCTGCGCTTTCTATGGAAGCCCCATACCGCATGGCAAGCGCCGCCGCAGTATAAGCGACGCCTAAAGTATGCTCATACCGCTTTTCCGCCAAAGATTTTTCCATTGCCCTTCTGATTTTTCTGATATCAGTGTTTTTCATACCGTCCACCCTCTCCTATTTATATAGTCTGTTGTCCTGTATAAATAATCTGACTGTCTCGGGCACCATATAGCGAATACTTCTGCCCTCTTTCGTAAGCCGTCTGATATCGGTTGAAGAAATTGCCGTTTCGGGAAAAGGAAGCAGCCTCACGTCTGCACGGTATTTCTCTGCAAGATAACTGCATTTCTCCTGCATAAGCGCGGAATCCACACCATTTCTGACCGCCGCCAGTACGGTACAGGCAGCAAAAATTTCTTCCGGATTTTTCCATGTTTCAATAGAAAAAAGGCAGTCCGCACCCATCAGAAAAAAGAAATCCGTCTGGGGCTGTTCCCGTTTTAACTGCGCTAAGGTATCACAGGTGTAAGTGTTTCCTTCACGCTTTATCTCCATGTCGGAGACGATAAAATGAGGATTGTCCGCAATTGCTAATTCTACCATTTTAAGACGCCGGTCTGCCGGCATAACCTCTTCCTTTTTTTTCATATAAGGCTGTCCACTGGGAATGAACATAACATTGTCAAGCTTTTCAGCAGATAATGCTGTTTCTGCGAGCAAAAGATGTCCTATGTGAATCGGATTAAAGGTTCCTCCCATGATACCTGTTTTTTTCTTTCCAATATCCTGTTGAAAGCTATTCCTATCATCCATAATATCAGAATCACACCTTTCCTGCAATGCTGTCATGCGCTTACAATTGTTTTCCTACTATATTTAGTCGGGCAGTATAATTTTCTTGTTTTTTCGGTTTTCTTTGTAGAGGACAATTTTCCTCCCAATCACCTGCACGACCTGTGATTGTGTCCTGTCTGCAAGCATTTCCGCGATTGCCTTCGGTTCTTCCATACAATTCTTCAGCACGGCTATCTTAATCAGTTCCCGGGTATTGAAAACCTCTGCAACTGCTTCCGTCACCTCCGGTGTCAGGTTGGATTTGCCTATCTGAAAAACCGGCTCCATGGTGCTTGCCAGTCCCTTTAAATATGCACGCTGTTTACTTGTCATTTTAAGTCTATACCTTTCTTTTTACTTTTGAAGTTTACAAGATGTAATCGTTTATTTGTAATAATCAAATGCCAGTCCGTACATTCTGACGGTGTCGCCTTCCTGTATGCCAAGCGCTTCCAGTTCGTCCAGAATACCTGTCTGCTTTAAAAAATTCTGGAAAAAGGTAAAGCCTTTTTCACTCTCCAAATTCGTATACCCCAGCATTTTCTCGATGCGTGGCCCTTCCACCACATATTCATTATTTTCTTCATTGTAGGTTACTGTATAAGGTTCATCCTCAAATACCATTTGCTCCGGGAAAAATTCCTGTTCAAAAATGACAGGCGTATCATCTAAAGCTTCCAGCATATTCTTAACATGATATAAAAGCTCCCTTACACCCCTTCCGCTTACGGCAGAAATAGGATATACGCTAATGCCCTTTGGTTCAAATTCCGCCTTAAGCTTCGAAATGATTTCATTTTCGCCCTCATAGATTAAGTCAACCTTATTGGCAGCTATCACCTGTGGCTTCGCTGCAATCTCCGGATTGTAGGCTTCAAGTTCCTTGTCAATGGCATAAATATCTGCTATGGGGTCTCTGCCTTCAGAACCTGCGGCATCCACCATATGAATCATGACCTTGGTTCGCTCAATATGCCTTAGGAATTCGTGTCCCAGTCCGATTCCTTCTGAAGCGCCTTCTATCAGCCCCGGGATATCGGCAATGACAAAACCGTTTCCATCCTCCATATCCACCACACCCAAATTGGGATTCAGGGTTGTAAAATGGTAATTGGCAATTTTAGGTCTTGCATTGGTTACCCTTGCCAAAAAGGTAGATTTTCCCACATTGGGAAATCCGACCAGCCCTACGTCGGCAATTACCTTAAGCTCCAATATCAAGTTAAGTTCCTTTGCCGGCTGACCGGGCTGGGCATATTTTGGCGCCTGCATGGTGGATGTTGCATAATGCTGATTGCCATTGCCGCCTCTGCCGCCCTTTAACAATACAATCCTTTTATTGTCGCCGGACATATCTGTAATCACTTTGCCGCTTTCCGCTTCCTTAATAACGGTTCCCGCAGGCACCTTTAAGATGATGTCCTCGCCGTCTTTTCCGCGGCAGTTCTTTTTTCCGCCATTTTCACCGCTCTGTGCCTGATATTTGCGGATATGCCGGTAGTCCGTGAGGGTATTCAAGCCTTCGTCCACCACAAAGATTACGTCGCCGCCGTGACCGCCGTCACCGCCGTCCGGTCCACCGTTTGGAACATATTTTTCCCGTCTGAAGGAAACATGGCCATCGCCACCTTTTCCGCTTTTTACATAAATGGCCGCTCTGTCTGCAAACATATTGAAAAACTCCTTATATTTTAAAAATGGGCTTCAAACAACCGTTTGAAGCCCGTGTCCGCATCGCTTATTTTTCTACAGGATATACGGAAGCCTGCTTTTTGTCTCTGCCTTTTCTCTCAAAACGCAGGATACCATCTACCTTGGCAAACAAGGTATCATCTCCGCCGATTCCGACATTGATGCCGGGATGGATCTTGGTACCGCGCTGTCTGTATAAGATATTGCCGGCTTTTACGAACTGGCCATCGGCTCTTTTAGCTCCAAGTCTTTTGGATTCGGAGTCTCTGCCGTTCTTGGTAGAACCAACTCCCTTTTTATGAGCAAAAAACTGAAGGTTCATTTTTAACATCGGTCTACACCTCCTCGAATTTAACTTGTAAATACTTCTTCCCGTATTCCTTTTGGATATTCTGCAGTCCGAAAACCAAGGCATCCAACAGAAAAACGGAACGTTCCTGCAGTGGACCTGTGAAGTCACAACGAATAAAGCCTTCTTCCTCATCAACGGAGGTTTCAAAAACCTCTCCGGCAAGCTGTTCCAGCGCATTAATGGTATTGATTACCAGCACGGAAACAGAGGCACAGACAATATCAGCGCCGTATTTTGCAAAACCGGCATGTCCAAAGCAGGTCAACTGCCTGTAAGCATCGTTACAATCCTTACAAATTACAATCTTTGTCATAATCACATTATCTCATGATGCAGGTATTATGCATTAATCTTTTCGATTTTAACCTGAGTGTATGCTTGTCTATGACCGTTTTTCTTGTGGTAGCCGGTTTTTCTCTTGTACTTGTATACAATAACCTTCTTGCCACGCCCCTGTTCGATAACAGTTGCGGTAACAGTTGCATTTGCAACGTCTTCGCCAACCTTTAAAGAACCGTCACTTACTGCGACTACCTGGTCAAAAGTTACAGTACTTCCTGCTTCAACGTCCAGCTTTTCTACTTTAAGCACGTCGCCTTCAGCAACCTTGTACTGCTTTCCACCTGTTGCAATAATTGCGTACATAAGGCACCTCCTTATTTATGAACATAAAGTCCACATTACTCGCTAACTTTGGTGGCATTGCGCACTTATACCTCGTTATGCGGCATACTCAAATATCATACCATCAGGCATGTGCCTTGTCAAGTTTTATTTCCCTCGTTTTTCAAAATCTTCAATATATTGGATAATCAGTTTCACGGTACCTTCCACGCCTAAGACAGAGCTGTTGATGCATAAATCATAGCTGTCGGCGCGCCCCCACTTCTTGGAGGAATAGTAATTATAATAGCTCTGGCGCTGTTTATCCTTTTTGATTATCATATCACGGGCTTTGTTTTCATTCAACTGGTAGCGTTCCATGATTCGCTTGATTTTGGTGTCCTCATTGCCGTAAATGAACAGGTGGATACAGTTCTTGTAATCTGCAAGCGCATAGTCCGCACAACGACCTACAATCACACAGGGTCCCTCGTCGGCAATTTTTTTGATGGTATCGAACTGTGCAAGAAACACTTTATGGCTGATAGGCATATCCACAAAGGAAGATGCATTATATCCAAAAGAATATGTGTCCATTACCAGATTGTACAAGAAAGAATTGGTAGGACGTTCATCATGATTCTGAATCATCTCCTCGCAAAATCCGCTTTCTTTTGCTGCTCTCGACAGCAGCTCCTTATCATAACAGCGAATACCAAAATATTCCGCAACCTTTTCTCCGATTTCACGGCCTGCACTGCCAAATTGTCTTCCGATTGTTATTACAGTATTCATATGAAACACCTGCCTCTCGTTAAATTGGCGCACAACTCCTCTCGCCATTACTTATATTATATACACTTTGCTGACATTTTTCCAGTAATTTATCATCTTTTTAGTTATTTTTACCATTTTCTATAAAATTTCCAAAAGGTGCTGGAAATATTGCGGCAGAGGTGCATCTACTTCAATATACTCTTTTGTCCTGGGCTGGATAAATCCCAGTGTCTTTGCGTGCAGCGTCTGTCCCTCCAGTTTAAAGGGAGAACTCAACCGGGAATACAGCGGATCACCCAGAATGGGATATCCTATACTTGCCATATGTACCCGAATCTGATGTGTCCGTCCGGTTTCCAGTGTACATTCAATATAGGTATAGTTATCAAAGCGCTGTAATACCCTGTAGTGCGTGACCGCTCTCTTGCCGCCTTCCGTAAGTACCGCCATTTTCTTTCTGTCCGCAGGAGAACGCCCAATGGGACGGTCTATGGTTCCCTTGTCCTTTGGCAGAACGCCGTGACAGATAGCTCTGTAGCATCTGGTAATGGAATGTTTTTTTAGCTGTCTCGCAATTGCCTTGTGCGCTGCATCTGTTTTGCACACAAGCAGGGAGCCTGTGGTATCCTTGTCGATTCTGTGCACAATGCCCGGACGCAGGCAGCCGTTGATTCCGGACAGTGAATCATGGCAGTGATACAGCAGGGCATTGACCAGTGTTTTGCTGTAATGCCCTGCCGCAGGATGAACTACCATTCCCTTTGGTTTGTTTACTACAATAACGTCCGCATCTTCATACAAAATATCCAATGGTATATTTTCCGGCAGAATATCCGGTTCAACGGCTTCCGGAACCGAAAAAGCGATTTCGTCAGAGACCTTTACTTTATAGCTGCTTTTTACAGGGCTGCCATTTACCATCACGGCTTCTTCTTTAATTATCTTCTGAATATACGAGCGTGATAAAGAATCAAACGCCGTGCTGATACATTTATCAATCCGCAGCCCTTCCATGTCCTCTTCTATGGTGAAATGAAACTCGTTCATAAATTCCTATTTGACCTCACGAAACTTTTTCTGCTTGAAATTGAGGAAGGACATATCCTCCTCCTTGTATACAAACAGGAACAGATACCCCAATACAATAATGGACACGACAATACACATATCCGCCACATTAAAAATGGGGAAATTTATCAGGGAAAAAGAAATAAAATCCACTACATATCCCAAACGCAGCCTATCTATCATATTGCCGACTGCACCACCGGCCAAAATACCGCCGAAAATGTATAAGATATGAAACTTTTTTTCCTCCGGCAGCTTTAAGATACAGAACAACATAACAGCAAGGAATATGATGCCGATAAATAAAATAAAAAAGCTCTGTCCCTCCAGCAGACTCCATGCCATGCCGGTGTTAGAAAAGAATTGAAATTCCAAAACGCCTTTTATCAGAGGAAATGCCTCCTTGCCCTGCAGACGCTCTATCGCCAGATTTTTGGTACACTGATCCGCCAAAATAGCTAAAAACATGATGCAGAAGAACAGAAGCATCCATTTTACTTTTGTTTTCTTTTTATTCATGTGCATCCCTTTCACTAAAGTAAATTTCATTGACGGCTTCCAGAATTTCCTGTTCTGTCACAGTATTGTCAATGACTGCCTTCCCGATTTTCTTTAACAGAACGAATTTAATCTGCCCTGCCTCCATTTTCTTGTCTGAGCGCGTCAATCGGACAATTTCGTCGGGATTGATTTCCTCCACGCTGATAGGAAGGTTAAACGGCACAAACATATCTCTTATTTCATAATATTCTTCCATGGCAAGCATCCCTCTCTTGTAGGAAATATATGCCGCCGCCACAGCGCCAAGCGCCACACATTCCCCATGATACAGAGAAAAATGCTTTGCCTTTTCAATGGCATGTCCGATGGTATGCCCAAAATTCAAAAGAGCACGCTCTCCTTTCTCTTCCGGGTCTTTTTCCACCACCTGTTTTTTTACAAGACAGCTTCTAAATACCATCTCCTTTAGTGTTTCCGGATTTCTGTCACATATTTCATACATATTGTCCAAAAGCCAGAGATAAAACGCTTCATCCTTTATCAGGCCATGCTTCATAATCTCCGCAAAACCTGCATAGAACTGGCGCTCCTCCAAAGTCTGTAAGACGGATACATTCATATATACCAGACGGGGCATTTTAAATGCGCCCACCATATTTTTATAGGAATCAAAATCCACACCCGTTTTTCCGCCGATAGAACTGTCAGCCTGCGCCAGAAGCGTGGTGGGAATCTGCACATAATCAACTCCGCGAAGATAAGTTGCTGCCACAAAACCGGTTAAATCACCCGTTACACCGCCGCCTAACGCAAGCAGCAAATCCTTGCGGTCAAATCCCTCCTGAATCAAAAATTCATAGGCTTTTTTTACAGTGTCCAGCGTTTTACTGCTCTCTCCTGCAGGAAAAGAAAACAGAACTACCTTTTTACAGATTCCGGAAAGCTGCGCCTGCAAATCCTTTCCATATAGTCTTTCTACTGTGGAATCTGTTATGATACAAAGCCTTTTTTGTCCAACTTCAAGCGCTGAAAGCTCTCTTGTCAGGGCATCAAAGGAAAGCTCATACACAATATCATAGCACGGTTTTTTGTTGTACATGATTTCCATTCTGTCGGTTTCCATATGTGTCTCCATGTGTATCCTCCGCATATCAGTCTCTGTTTTGAATGATAAAAAGGACAGATACGGAATCTGCCCTTCCTGTAATCCTTAATAACCGTTGTTGATGGGAACATCAAAGGAACTGCCGCCACCATTTAAAATATCCTGAAAATCACCGGAAATATCTACACTGGCAGGTGTAATGATAAATATGTAATGAGATATTTTCTGCAGATTTCCGTTGATGGCAAAGCAGGAACCGGAGGTGAAATCAATGATTCTCTGTGCAATGTCTACATCCAAACCTTCCAGATTCAAAACAACGGTCCGGTTGGCGAGAAGCGTCTCCGTAATTTCCCTTGCGTCTTCCACCGAAGTCGGCTTTATCACGCATACTTCCATGCCGTTCGAATTCTGCATTCTTCTGGTATTGCTCTTGGGCATGGGTGTTACCTTGGACGCCGTCTTTCTTGCCGCCGGCTTGTCCTCCATATCCTGTTCTTTATAGGACTTCTTAACAGGCTCATCTACATAATCATCATCATCAAGATAATCATCATCCGTGTCATAATCGTCCTCATCATTCAGTTTCATATAATTTAAAAACTTATCCATCACTCCCATGCGCTACCATGCCTTTCCGCAGCCTGCACTCTGAAGCAAAGCCAATGCTTATTACTTTGTAACTGCAGGTACAAATGCTATTTCCTGTCTCCGAATATGCCTGTGCCGACCCTTACATAAGTGGCGCCCTCTTCCAAAGCGACCACATAATCTCCGGTCATCCCCATGGACAATATCCCCATACTGACATTATCAATGTTTTTGCTCATTATGTCAACAGATAATTGGCGCAAATTCACAAAATATTGTCTGTTTTCTTCTGCATTTTCTACATATGGTGCTATCGTCATTAATCCTTTGACACAAATCCCCGGCAAAACTGCAATGTTTTCTATTAATTCAAGCACTTCTTCCCGATGTGCCCCGAATTTACTCTCTTCCTCCGCTACATTCACTTCAACTAAAATATTAACTTCAATCCCCTTCTTAACCGCTTCCTTGCTGATTTCGCATGCCAGCCTGTAAGAATCGACACTGTGAATCAGGAACACCTTATCCACAATATATTTTACCTTATTGCGCTGCAGATGCCCAATCATATGCCAGCGGATATCGGACGGAAGCTGTCCGTATTTATCCATAATCTCCTGCACTTTGTTTTCACCAAAATCTCTGCAGCCTGCCTCATAAGCCTCTCGCAGCATCTCGATGGGCTTTGTTTTGCTGACGGCAATCAGGGATGCCTCATCCGGATTTCTGCCCGCCTTCCTGCATGCCGTCTCCATATTCTTTTTCACCAATGCAATATTTTCTGTAATCATAATAGTCCCCTGCATCACAAGCTTTGCTCGTGTATGCTCAAATAGAAAATGTTTACTTGTAAATAAACTGGTCTGCCGTCACACTGGAGGCATCCTGCACAATCAAATCGTATACGTTGAGCCCGTATTCCGTATTGGATCTTACAATGGAATACTCTTCGTTATGATACAGGATTTCTATCTGCTTAAAGTCGGCGTAGCCCTTGTTCATGTTATAGACACCCGTCAGGGTATCACGTTTGCTGACAGTGTAGGTTTCTGTGGAATCCGGCATAAACAAATGGTCTCCGCTCTGCAGCGCCCCCGCATCCACATAATACTCTCCATCAACAAGACTGTATATGCTGACCTCTATATACGCAGAGCTCGGCGTGCCATCCTCCAGCACGGTTTCACGCAAAACGCCATAAGAATCCGTAGAGCCGCTTCTGGTAATATAAGCCTCCGGTATCAGGAAAAATTCCCGTTCTACAATGGAACTGTTTGGAATTTTTAAACCGGTTTCCTCATGCAGCAGCAGCTCCACCTCCAGAAAACGGTCGTTCACAAAGCTTATCATGGAATTGGTAAAGGAAAGCTGCGCGTAAATATTGCCGTCACTGTTGTACAGAATGGAAATGTTTGCCCATGACTCATTCTGGTTTTTCATAAAACGTACCTTGACCACTTCTGCCTGCTCAAGTTCAGCCGCCCTTGCTTCATCCACCTGAATGACAAGGGACCAGTTTTCATTGCTGCAGATTTTATAAACGGCATCTTCCGTTGCTATCAGTTCATTGCTCAGCAACTGGTTTTTTTCATAGTCAGAAGTCTTCAGCATATTGGCAGTTACTTCAGACGGTTTCAGCGCTTCATACCCATCCGTCCAGTACATCACAATACCGGACTGTGGTGCGCGGGCAAGTGTCACCATACTGCGCAGTTCCCCATTGTTTAAATCGTTTATGCTGTCCATCAGGGATACATTGGCAAACTTTAACACCGTTCCCTTGACTGCATATTTAAAACTATATGTGGAAGCATAATTTTCCGGCGTAAAGCCATGCACAAAATTGACGATTTCGCTTTTCAACTGGAGTAAATCCGAATCGGAAAGGACATTTGTTCCCAGTTCTTCACTGTTAATATAGTCGGAAAGCCTGCCGGTTTCGTCTACCGTATAAACCAGATTGCCGACGGCAACCCGTTCGCCTTCTCTGGCATAATAATTGACATATCCTGAAGCTTCTGCCGTGATGATGTTTTCTTCCCGTATGATGATTCCGGTGTAGAGGTTTTCGGAAGAAAGAGAACCTTCCCTTACCTCGTAAGGTCTGATGTGGTTGTCCTTAAAATACATACTGATGCAGATACACACATAGAGAAAGATACCCGCGAAAATCACCATACCAATGTTGATATTCAGGGGCTTTCTGTATTTTTTGATTTTTGTCACCTTTGAAGAGCCTTTTCCTGCCACCGGCATACCTCCGTTTTTCATTTCCTTATGCGCCCGTGCACAATAAAGCCCCGGAGGTCCCGAGGCTTCATCTGATGCGTTTATGTATTATAAAGAGATAATTATTTTTGATTTTACTGCTTCAGGAAGTTCGTTTTCGTCTACGGAAACACTGAGTATAAAATCTACGCCGAATTTACCGCTGATTTTTTCCAGTTTATCGATAGCCGGCAGAATATCTCCACCATTTTCCAAATGGGCAATCTTTAAAAAGCTGTCAAAATACATCTGCTGCAAATCATGATCCTGAGAAATGATGCCGCTGACAAATCCTAAGAATTCATCTGTGTCCTCTACCAGATAATCGGATACATCGATTAATCTCACTTTATTATTCAGTTCGTACATATGCTTGGTACTCTTGTCAAGATAAACAATATTACCATTGATATTTTTTACTTCCTCATTTACTTTATCCAATAAGTGTTTTGTCTTGCCTTTACCCTTCCTGCCTGCTATTAATTGAACCATCGGTAAACCCTCCTAAAGTAAATTGACATAACCTGTTTGCTACGTCTGCTTTTATTATAAAATAATCTCGCGCAAAAAACAACCACTATTTCCCTATTTCATTTAGTAAATCCGACATTTCCGGATACATAACGTCATTTGAGGGCGCTCTGAGAATGACGGATATGTACGGAGCCCCTGTTGTATCGCGGGAAAGCAGAATCAGACAGTGCCCTGCGGCGTTGGTGGTTCCGGTCTTTCCGCCTACAATGGTTATATTTTCGGGAGGCTCAAAATTTCCCCTGAAATATAAGTTTGTCGTTGTTTTTGAAAATTCCTTGCTGTTCCCGTCCTTGTCATAGTATACGGTGCTGTAGGTTGTCGTATGGACAATCTCACGAAAAGTCTCATATTTGATAGCTTCATTGAAAATCAAATACAAATCGTACGCCGTTGTATAATGGTTGTCCTCCGTCAGACCATGGGGATTCATAAAGTGGGTATTGGTCGCCCCGAGCGCTTTCGCTTCCTCGTTCATGAGCTCCACAAACCCTTCCACACTGCCGCCGACTCCTTCCGCAATCAGCATACCGACGTCGTTTGCCGAGTACACAAGCAGAATATAGAGTGCCTGAGAAAGCGTCATGGTATCGCCCGCCTTCAATCCTAAAAGCACTGCGCCCCTCTCTGTAATATAATTATCGCTTGTGGCGGTAAGCACCTGATCCATGGAGCCGTATTTCAAGGCAACCAGTGCTGTCATCACCTTTGTCAGGCTTGCCGGATGCATTCTTTCGTGTGCATTTTTGGCATATAACACAGTCGCTGTATTGACATCACAAAGCAGCGCTGCACCCACCTCGGACAAATCTGCATCGCCGCTGCTGACATCCCCTTCCACAATGCACAAATCGTTTGCAAAAGGCACTGCCTGGGATGCATTGACCGTCTGTACTATCTGAAAACTGCTGACACCGTATTCCGCATCGTAGGGAAAACTGTAAGATTTCCCTGCACAGCCGGAAAAACATATAAGTGCCATACAGGCAAGACAGACAGATAAAATTCTCTTTTTCCTATTTGTACATTTCACGCCACTCAAGGTCTCCTCTGTCCAGTGATTTGATTAACAACTCTGCGGAGGCTAAATTTGTTGCCAGCGGAATGTTGTGCACATCGCACAGACGCATGACATTGTTGACGTCCGGCTCATGCACTTTGGGCGTCAGCGGGTCCCGCAGGAAAATAACCAAATCTATCTGATTGTGCTCAATCTGAGCGCCTATCTGCTGCTCCCCGCCCAAATGACCGGCGAGATATTTGTGTACGGAAAGATTGGTTACTTCCTCAATCAACCTTCCCGTCGTACCGGTTGCATACAGTTCATTTTTGCTCAGTATGCCCCTATAAGCGATGCAGAAATTCTGCATCAGTTTCTTCTTTGCATCATGTGCAATCAACGCAATGTTCATACTACAACCCTCTCTTATTTAGTATCCCCGTTACTGTCGTTTACATTGTAGCCTTACATTTAATACAAACCCCATACCTATATATAAACTCACCAAAGAGGTAAGTCCATAACTGATGAATGGAAGCGGCAGACCCGTAGTCGGTAAAATAAAGGTCGCTACCCCGATGTTGATAAAGCTCTGGAACGCCACAAGACCGCCCACCCCGCCGGCAATGATGGTTCCGGCCAGATCCTTTGCCCTGCCCGCCACCAGAAAACACTCCAGTGCAATCAGCATAAGCAAAACTACCACAACAAGACTTCCTTTAAATCCGAATTCTTCCCCGATTACAGCAAAAATGAAATCTGTCTGCGGTTCCGATATATAGTTGCCGTTAATAACCGAACTGATTTCATTGGTCTTGTAACCCTTTCCGTCAAGCTGGCCGGAGCCGATTGCCGTGATGGAATTGAGCTGCTGATAAGCTTCTTTGGTGGCATACTGTTCCGGATTGATAAAAGCCAGAATACGGTTCTGATGGTACGGCTTAATAATCTCCTTTTCCACCAGAATGGAATCCGGCTGCAGTGCAAGGCTGAAAAAAATAAGCAGTGCCGGTACAATGATTGCCAGAATCCCGAAGATAACCTTGTAGCTTAAGCCGCCTACAAACATAATGGTACAGAACACCAGAAGCACCACAATACTGGTGGACATGTCGGGCTGCTTGTAAATCAATACCCATGGTATCCCCACAAGAATCACACACAACATGATGTACCTGAACGTATTAAAATGCTCCTTATGTTTCATAATAAACTGTGCAAAGAATAAAATCAATATAATTTTCGCAGTTTCTGATGGCTGAAACCGAAAACCTCCGAATTCGAGCCATCTTTGGGAGCCGTTGGCGGAATCTCCCGCCGTGGAAAAGAGAACGGCAAACAAAAGCACCAGATTGCCAGCATACATCAGCCAGTGCAGCTTTAAAAGCATGCTGTAATCGATAAAGGAAATCACAATCATCATAACAAATCCCAGAAGCATACCTGCAAGCTGCCTGCTCTGCAGGGACTCCTTGGCGCTCCCAATAGCGAGTATTCCTATGACTGATGCAGCCAGCACCATGATTATAAGCTTAAAATCGTAATCCCGTATCCGGTAATGCTTGAACATACGCAGCCTTTCTTATCACTGATTCAAGTCAATGATGGGAATGTTGGCATACAGGGTCGGTGTCTTCATGTTCCTGCCGCCTTTGATTCCCGTCTTGCTGATTTGTACTTCCATACTCTTGGCATCTATCTTCATGTACTTTGAAATGACCTTGGCGATATCTGCTTTTATCATTTCCATCATCTCGGGTGAACAATTCACTCTATCCGATATGAGCAGTATCTTTAAACGGTCCTTTGCTATTTCTTTTGAACTTTTTCTTCTGAAAAAATGCTTCATTACCAACCGCCTCCTTATACTTTGTGAAAAATCCCGGTTACCCTTGTCCAAAATGAAATTCCTTTTTGGAAATCCATAAAAGGCACTTCTTTGCCTAAAACTCTCTGGCAGATATTCTGGAAGGCGATGCCTGCCGGTGTACCGTTCCCCACCAGCGGTTCTCCCTGATTTGTGGATATCACGATGTTTTCATCATCCGGCACAATGCCGATAAGCGGAATTGCCAGAATATCCACGACATCGGAGGAAGACATCATATCTCCTCTTTTTACAAGGTCATACCTGAGACGGTTAATAACCAAATCAATTTTTTTGAATTCACTTGCCTCTAAAAGCCCTATGATTCTGTCGGCATCCCTGATGGCGGAAACCTCCGGCGTCGTTACGACAAGCGCCCTGTCGGCTCCGGCAATGGCATTTTTGAAGCCCTGCTCAATACCCGCGGGACAGTCAAGGATTATGTAGTCAAACTGTTCCTTCAAATGCCCTATCATTTTCACCATCTGTTCCGGTGTAACGGCCGATTTATCCCTCGTCTGCGCCGACGGCATCAGATACAGGGTAGGATTGCGCTTATCCTTGATCAATGCCTGTTTTACCCTGCAGTTGCCCTCAACAACATCAACAAGATTGTACACTATCCGGTTTTCCAGACCCATGACAACATCGAGATTGCGCAGCCCGATGTCTGTGTCAATCAGACAAACCTTTTTTCCCATACGTGCCAGACCTGTACCTACGTTTGCAGATGTGGTGGTCTTACCCACACCGCCTTTTCCTGATGTGACGACGATTACTTCACTCATACTGCCTCCTTTTGCCGTATCCGGCGTAAAATAATTTCTTCGTCCACCAGTACTCAAGCCGTTTTCCTTTAGAAATCCGGCTAAAAAGCACTCAGCAATTCTTTTGTAAGGGATTCCAGAACCAGCCTGTCATTTTTAATGTAGGCTATCTGCGGCTGTACCTTGGGTTTTATGCCCCATTTTGCCGGTTTAGAGCTTTTATATTTGAAATCGCCGATTTTTAATCTTTCCGGCGCCATTTCAAGCGCTACCACATAATGATCCACCTCGCCGTTACCACCGGCGTAAGCTTCCCCGTAAAGCCCGCCCAGCACAATGATATTGTGGGCGGAGATAACGGCAGAGCCGGGATATACATCCCCTAATATGACGATGCTTGACTCTGTCTCCAACACCTGATTGTTTTTCAGTGTCCCCTTATAAAACTGCCCTGCATCCTCATGGGAGAAATGCCTGTCCACCTTTTCCAGCGCTTTGATAAAATGCTGTTCGGTTTCCTCATCTTTCCCCACGATACAGATAATGTTTAAATTGCTGCACTGTCTTATGGTCTCGATTATCTGAAGCTGTTCCGCATTGTTTAACTGCCGGCCTTCGACAGAGAGAGCCATTTTCGCATCCCCGAAAAAGTTTTTCGATTCCGTAAACTTGAAAGCCAGTTCAGACAGCAGCTCTTCAAAAGAAACTTCCGGATTTAACAGCAGGGAAATACCGTTATGATAGCTTTTTATTACTACTGCATCCTTCATGTCATGTTTCTCTCCTTTTTACAAAATATGAAACAGGCTAGTCTCCATAAACAACATTGTCTATATTGTCAGCCTCTCCGGTTATAATTTCCTCTTCATCCGCAAGATTGTAATAGTATTTAATAATATCACGACTGGTCTGCGCCGCGAAACCGGACGCATAACCAAATGCAATACGGGTTGCAATAGCAATTTCCGGTTCTTCATAGGGCGCATACCCCACAAACAATGCGTGGTTTGCCCTGCTGGTATTCTCCTGTGCCGTACCTGTCTTACCCGCGACCGCCATACCAAGGTTGCTATAGTAGGACATATTCTCCACCACACCCCGCATACCTGTGTGAATGGCATTCCAGTACTCCTCCGGCAAATCTATGGTATTGCGGACATCCGGCTCATATTCTATAATCACATTTCCATCCGGACTCATTACCTTGTCAATCAGCGTCAGATTGTAACAGGTGCCGCTGTTTGCCACTGCCGTCACATAACGCGCCAGTCCGACAGTGGTAAAGCTGTTTGTTCCCTGCCCGATAGCTGATTGTATCGGCAATTCGTCGGAGATATCGGGAGCGTATTCTGAAATCTCCACTCCGGAACGCTCTGTCAATCCGTACATATCCGCATATTTTGCCAGAATCTCCAGTCCATCTTCCGCATTGTAAGAGCCGTTTACACAACTCATGTCATAGCCCAGCTGGTAAAAGAACACATTACAGGAATTGCGGATAGCACCGGTCACATTTAAAGAACCATGCGCACCGGGATAAGTCCAACAGCGCGGCGGCGGCGTAACGGTTGTAAAACTTCCGGTACAGAGCGTTGGCGTTCTTATTGTAATAAATCCCTCCATCAGCCCTGCCGTCGCAGAAACCATTTTGTAAGTGGAACCCGGTGCCGATTTATACTGTGTAGCATAGTTTAACAGCGGATTGGAACGGTCTGACTGAAGCTGCGCAAAGTATTCTGCATCCACGGAATTTGCCATCCGGTTGTTGTCATAGCTTGGATAGGACACCAAGGCCAGCACCTCTCCGGTATTGACGTCCGTGATGACTACCGAACCGTTGCAGGGGTCAAGTGCAAGCTGTGCAGGCGTAATGTCCAGATTGCTGATACGGTTTTTGATAAAATCGTAAGCCGACAGCTTTCCGTTATACAGAAGTGTAATATCCTGTTCCGCAATTTCAACCCGTCCCTGCTCACACAATATAAAGCAGACGTCCTTACCGTTTATCACATCTCTTTTCAGCATATACTTGAAAAGCTTTTTCTGATAGTCGTTGGTATTGTCCAGTATCAGAAAAATACTGTCAATCACCTTCTGATAAATTTCTTCCGTATCCGCATACCGGCTGTCCAAATCCAGCTTAGTCACATCTATCCATCCCATGGCAATGGCATAGTGGAGATATTCGCAGAGACTGATAGTCTCTTCTGTCTTCCATGCTATATAAGTGGGATCCGATGTGTCAATCAGACTTTCGTCCAGTACGCCTCTTTTTAACAAGTAATCCACAATATTGCTCTCATACACCTGATATTCCTTATTCAGCTTATTGTAGGGCGTTTTTTCTTCCGTCAGTTCCAAAAGAAGCGTATTATACACTGTTTCCCGATAGGCAAGATACTGCTCGTAAACATATGCCTCGTATTCGCCGGCTTCCGGTGAAGCCATATGCTTCAAATCAATCACGCTGTTGTCAAACAGGGTAAAGTATACGTCATAAATCGGAATATAAAGCTCCTGGCTGGAATTGGAGGTGCCTGTATATTCTTTTGTATTGCGAAGCTTCTCTAAAATGATACCCGCAATTTTCTGTTCCAAAATCTTGTAGGCAGCAATCTGCAAATCCTTGTCTATGGTCAGATATACATCGTTTCCGGCCACCGGTTCCCACGACTCATCTTCGTCGATGCTGATAACCTTCCCTGTATTGTTGACATAAACCGTTTCTATTCCTTTGATTCCCTGCAGGTCTGATTCCATGTAGGCCTCAATGCCGGATATGCCGACAATATCATTTACGGAGTAACGAGTGCCGTCTCCGCCGTTTTCCAAATCCTGTTTGTTCAGGTTTTCGAGCTCTTCAGAGGTGATTTTTCCTGTGTAACCGATAATCTGTGAAAAATAGATGCTGTCCACATACCTTCTTACATGATCTTCTTCTATGGACACCCCGTCTAAGTCGGACAGATTTTCCATGATAACCGCCCTTGTCTCTTCGCTGATATCCTTGGCAACAGTGGTTCCTATGTATTTCTGGAAAGCAGTCTGACTCATGGCATAGCGGATAGTTATCATTTTCAGCAGTTCATCTTTGGTGTATCCTTGTCCGACAATAAATTTACTCTTGCTGTCGTCAGGATCCTCATACTCACCGATTGCATAGCGTATGCCAAGCGCTTCTATCACTTCGTCCGGCGTCGCAGTCTGCTGCTCTAAGGATAAATCCTGTACATAGCTTTCTCCGTAAACATCTGCCAGAAAACGCAGCCTTCTGGTGTCAGTCGTCATGCTGAAAGCAAATTCCCCGTTTTCATCCAACACGATGCCAAAATCGGTAACCACATCGTCACCGTTTTTTTCAATCATCTTAATCAGCTTGTAGATATTGGCGTTTAACAGTTTGTTTTTGTTTCTTCCGGTTTCATAGACATCTTCTATCTTTACGGAATAGGCAAGCTCGTTATAGGCCAGAAGCTCCCCGTTTCTGTCGTAAATATTTCCTCTTGCAGCCGCCACTTCCCTCGTCTTTTTGCTCTGCAGGATAAAATCCTCCAGAAAATCCGCACCTCTGACGATCTGCAGATTAAATAACCGGTACGCCAGAATCCCGCCCAGCGCAAAAACAACCAACGCCATCACGGTCAGGCGGCTTGTCAATATAAAAATAATCCGTTCCTTAATTCTCTCAAACAAATTTTTGAGCACCTCTTTTTTCTCTATTCTCCAGCCGCACGTTGATAAAAAGAATACATGGGTATAAAAGGAGAGTTACTATCGTTGTATATACAGCCTCCGGTAAAATGACATGGACAAAAAAATAGGAAAAATCCAGCCTTCCGCGAAGCAGAAACATGCATATGTAACAAATAATACTGTATGACAAATCGCTTACCACAATCAAAGCCAGCGGAAGTTTGATATCCTCCGGATAGAAGCCGACGGAAAATTTGCCGTTCAAAAAACCGATGTACATCATAACCAGCGAATAGAAGCCGATTACATCGCCGAAATAGATATCGCAGAGCAGTCCGCAGAAGAAACCGATTATCAGCCCTTCCTTCTCTCCTCTCATAAAACCGAAGGATGCAGTCAGTACAATCAGCAGATTGGGCACAATACCGTTAAATGCAATTCCCTGAAAAACAGTGCTCTGCAGAAGAAAACAGAACCATATTAAAAATCCTACCGTAATTTTACGTCTCAATCAATACCCCTTCTTATTCCGACACCGTCTGTTTTAACTCCAGTATCACCAGTACTTCGTCTAAATGCTCAAAATCCACAGCCGGCGTTACAGAACCGGATTTGGTCAGCTTATTGGAGTCAAGGTTGATTTCTCCTATGTAGCCGATAAGAATCCCCGGCAGATACTTGTCGCTGATATCAGAGGTTACAATCTTATCTCCTGTCACCACCACACCGGCGCTGTCCAAAAGCTGGGAAAAACGAATCATGCCATTCTGCATCATGGACAAATCGCCTGAGACAATCAGCATATCTCCTGTAGCCAGCATCTGACCGGTCACATTGGAGTTGTCCGAGATGATGGAGGTAACCTTTGCCCAGTTGGGACCGACGGAAACAATCCTGCCCACCAGACCGCCGTTATCTCCTCCGGCAATCACATTCATATCTACAGCAAGGCCATCCTCTTCCCCCTTGTCGATGGTAAAGGAATGATACCAGTTGCCGGTATCCCTCGCGATAATCCGCGCCCCGATTTTGTCATATTCTTCATACTGTCCATCCAGCTTATACAGATCCCTGAGCGTGTTTAATTCATACCACCCCTGCTGAAGCTGGGTATTCTCCAGTGTAAGCTCTGCCACCTGACGCTTTAACTCCTCATTCTCTTCCAACAACGCCCTGATCTGCACCAATTCATCAGAGCGCGCGGACAGCCAGCTTCCTACGCTGCTTAAGCCTTTCTGAAAGGGAACAATCACATATCCGACTATGGTATTCAGCGGTTTATTAAAAATATCCGTGCTGAAAGTAATTAACATCATGGCGGTACACAGAACCGTTAAAATAAAAAGGAGATATTTACCGGGTATCGTAAACCTCTCCCCTTTTTTCTTGATTATTGGGCTCATTTACTCATTCCTTCAATGGCGTATGCAACGGTTTTATAGTTTTCATCCTTTATGATTTTGGAAAGTCCCACTACCACGCTTTCCAGAGGATTTTCAGATACATTGACCTTAAGTCCCGTACCCTTTGCAATCTTCTCACCCAGATGGCTTACCTGCGATGCGCCTCCGGTCAGATAAACGCCGTGTCTGTAAATATCTGCGGCAAGCTCAGGCGGCGTTCTCTCCAGAATCACCTTTATGTTGTCAATGATGGTGTTGAAATGCTCTTCCAAAGATTCATTGACCAGTGAAGTGGGAATTTCCCGCTCCACCGGAAGTCCGGTAACTATATCCCGCCCATAAACCACGGCGCCGGTATTTTCTTCTTCCAAAGATTTCAGCGCTATCTTGACATTTTCAGAGGTCTTTCCGCCGATAATCAGGGAAAATTCTCTTCTGACGGCATTTTTAATTGCATCGTCAAATTTAAGTCCGCCCACCTTAATCAGCCGGCTTAAAACGATGCCGCCCAGGGAGAGAATCGATATTTCCGTCGTATCGTAGCCTACGTTTACCACAAGCACGCCCTGCGAATTTTTGACGTCGATGTCCATGCCGAGGCCGTCTGCAACCGCCTTTTCCACCACCATAATTTTGCGCGCCCTGACATTGGCATCCCGAATCAAATCGTAGAAGGCTCTCTTTTCCACTTCCGTCACATCCGTGGGAACCGCAATATAATAGTCTGCCGGACGCATATTGCCCTTCGTCAGATCGCTCAGGAAGTAGCGCACCAGCGTTTCCATATTCTTGATATCGGCAATCACACCATTGCAGAGCGGATAAGAAATATGAATATTTGCGGGTGCTTTCTCATACATTTCAAAAGCAGAATTACCATAGGCAAAAATATTGTTCTTATTTTCGACGGCAATCATATTTTTCTCCACCATGATGCTGTCGTCGTTCCTGCTGTAAATTTTAATATTGTTGGTACCTAAGTCGATACCGAATGCATTGTTCGCCAAATGAATAACCCCTTTCTACAGGTAACCTTGTTCTTTGAAGCTGATATATTTGTTATCCCCGATTATGATGTGATCTATAAGCGGAATATCCAGTTTCATGCCCATTTCATAAATGGATTTGGTCACTGACATGTCTTCTCGGCTGGGAGCCGGGTCCCCGCTCGGATGATTGTGAATCAGAATCATGTGGACAGCTTCTGCCCGCAGCGCCTCGATAAATACCTCCCGCGGTGATAAAAGAGAGGACCTTACCGTTCCACGGGAAAGCTCTGTCTCCCTGATGAGATGTCCCTTTGCATCCAGCATCAGAAGATACACACATTCCCTGCTTTTATGCCGCAGCGTCTCCATGTAATATGCCGCCACAGAGCCGGAACGCTCAAAGGTAAGACTCTCCCCTGCCGTTGCCCTCGCCATACGGGTGCACAACTCGGCAATACACTTGATCTGGATTGCCTTCACCTTTCCGATTCCTTTGATGCGAAGAAGCTGTTCCAAACTCAGCCTGTGCAGCCCGGGAAGCCCCTGCCTGCCGTTTGCGGCAATGTCTAAAATATGGGCGGCTAACTCTTCCACCCCTTCTTCGCGGCTTCCGGTTCTTAACAGAACCGCCAAAAGCTCACATTCCGTCAGATTTTCCGCCCCAAACTGCATAAATTTTTCATAGGGGCGCAGGTGTACCTGGTTTTCCTTTTGTTCCTGTTTTTTTCTGTTCATACGCACTCCTTTTGCACACAGAGCCTTCTTTTACGTATGAACTCCTCTTTTGGTAAACCTTGTGAATATTAACGGATAAAGCGGTATACAACCAGCGAAATAATAACGCCGAGCACACTCGCAATATTGATCTGGATTTTCAGGCCAAAGGTCACCAGAATAAATCCCAAATCCAGCGCAACGGGTTCGCTTAAACCGAAAGCCTGTCCATAGTTTAGCCATGTACCTTCAAAGTATGTGCCGATAAAGCGGCCAATCACAAATCCGATGAGTACCAGTAGTACCAATGTCCAGTTCCACTTTTTCAAAACCCTGTCCTCGCTTCTCTCTTTTGTTAAAATACATAATATTCACATATGGAATTAATTTTATCACAATTTGCCGCTTCTGTATATAAAATTTATGGAAAAAATTTCGACACAATTCCCTTGTCCACAAGAGACTGTAAGGATTTTAAAATGCCGAATTTGGCGTGCTGCCACGTCAGTCCGCCCTGAAAATACACTGCATAAGGCGGCTTTATCGGACCGTCTGCGGAAAGCTCGATGGAGGAACCGGAGACGAATGCACCTGCCGCCATAATCACGTCGGAATCATAGCCGGGCATAGCCCATGGCTCGGGAACCACGTGGCTGTCAATGGGCGCCGCAGCCTGTATGCCCTCACAGAAAGCAATCACGCCCTCCGGCGAGCCGAACTCCACTGCCTGTATGATATCATGCCGGCTTTCCTGTCCGTCCGGCACCACCCGAAAGCCCAGTCTCTCATAAATATTTGCGGCAAATATGGCTCCTTTCAACGCACCTGCCGTTACGGTAGGAGCCAAAAACAGGCCCTGATAAAAGGCGCTCAAAATCCCAAGGGAAGCACCAACCTCTCTGCCAAGTCCCGGCGAGGTAAGGCGGTACGCCGCATTTTCCACACATTCTTTCTTTCCGGCAATATAGCCGCCGATGGGAGCAAGTCCGCCGCCGGGATTTTTGATAAGCGAACCGACCACCATATCGGCTCCTACGTCCGACGGCTCTGTTCTTTCCACAAATTCACCGTAACAGTTATCCACCATGCAGATAACATCAGGCTTTTGCGCCTTGACAAAAGCAATCAGCTCCCCGATTTTATCGACTGACAGAGTCGGTCTCGTCTGATAACCCTTGGAGCGCTGTATTGTCACCAGTTTCGTCCGTTCATTGATGGCAGCCTTTATGCCTTCGTAATCAAAGCTGCCGTCAGACAAAAGCTCCACCTGCCTGTAGCTTACACCGTACTCCTGCAAAGAGCCCTTGGAGGGTCTGATGCCGATAACCTCCTCCAGCGTATCATAGGGCTTGCCGACCGGAGAAAGCAGCTCGTCCCCGGGACGCAGATTACTCATAAGCGCCAGCGCAAGGGCATGTGTGCCGCAGGTAATCTGGGGACGAACCAGCGCGTCTTCCGTGTGAAATACGGACGCATAGACACGCTCCAGCGTATCCCTTCCCAAATCATTATATCCATAACCGGTCGTTCCTAAAAGGCACGCTTCACTGACCTGATTGTCCTGAAGCGCTTTCAGCACCTTCAGTTGATTGTATTCAGCGTTTTCATCAATTTTCTGAAACCGCTCGGAAAGGTCTGCAAGAATCTGCTCTCCAAATGCGTATACTTCCTCGGAGATGCCTCTTTCCAGATACATGTTTTTTATACTGTAGTCAGAATTTTTTTCTGTATTCATAAATGCTCCTTTTCTGTAAGTGTATAGGTGATATTTTGGCAATTGAAAAACTCACCTTTGCTGGTTTCGAATTGTACAGGCAATTATAAAATGCAACACTGAGGACGTTACAGAATGAAATGGAATACATTCGGAATATCATCATCACCGAATGTTTTAACTGCCATCCGATACATTGCCTTTGCGTGAATCCTATCATGCCAGATAAAACGCCTTAGAACTTTACGCAAAGACCATTCTTCGTCATAACTGCCAAGGTAAACGGTATTTTTCAAAAAATCTGCCCGGCTTTCCAATACTGCAAATCCGCGCTGTCTGCATTCCACAATATTCCCTTCATGGTCTGCCTCAACACCAATCTCGCCAAAATAATAATCATTGACATTTTTTGTATGCACATACATTTCAAATGCTGTGCGGGGAATCTGACCATAAAAAGTTGTTCTGACCGGCAGACAGCTTTTATTTTTATCCGGTATTGCATCGTACAATGCTTGAAAGTCCCTCGCTGATTTGAGCGCAAGTGCTTTTAATTCTTCATATTCAGAGATACTTAACGGTTTCTTTTCTTCTTCAAAAAGAACATCTGAATCTGCGTCAGAAACAGTAAGCTCGGACTCTTTTTCCTGAACGATTACGGATTCAAAAGAATCAGGAACCATTTCACCTTTCCATTTGAGGTAGGACATAATCTCGGAAGGCATTTTCTGAATTGCCGCCTCTTTCGTTTCCCCTCTCGTAAAAGCTCCTACAAAGTTGTCAGAATACAGCATACTATCGTTGTGGTTGTGTTCCCATACACATCTTATTTTCATAATATGGCCTCTTTCGTTCCCACAGAGCGTATCTGTTTCACATCCTTATCATATTATCCTTTTCACAAATCTGCTTTATCTTACCGTCTTTGATAAGGTATGCCGCCCCACATAATGTTGTCGTTTTGTTTTCAACCACAAAATAACTCCCGTCCTCCAGCGCATAAAATTCCCTGCCATGGCTATCCGGATATGTAATATCCTCAAATAGGCGTTGTCCATCTAAAATATCATCTTTTAAGTCCTGATAATGTGGTAAAATCATTAATTTTGTAATGCCTAATCCTGATAAAAATCTCTCATATTCTTTATCAATGCTTTCACCCTCCAGTTCAGGCTGTGCATATACAACCTCTGCGCTGTTCATGGTTCCGGCTCTGATGCCAATCAAAATTCCGTCAAAATCATGCAGACGCTCTTTTAAATGAATTCTTTTAAAAAATTTATTTTGCGTTGGAACATGTCCACCGGCAAGTATCAGGACATCATAATCGGCAATTTCATCCACAAGTTTTTCATTTCTTTTATCACATATACACATTTGGTCGATTGCTAATCCACTCATAGGAAACGATGCCGTAAAAATACGCAATATGCTGTCATTTGTTTCTATATCATCAGCATCTGCACTTATGATCAAAACTTTTGCGTTATCTTTCCAATGCTTTTTCAAACTGTCTAATAAACCATTCTCTGCATTCAACTGTATGGGTATTCTCGTTCCGTTTTGTTTGTAGGAACCGCCTATATGGCTCGTTAAATATGCTATCATTATGTTCTCCTTTTTGGCTTCCATCACTTCCACCGGCTGCTTTTATCAGATTTGTCAAAATTATTGCATCGTCCAATATCCGTCATAAGCGTATCCGTTTTTCCCTATCAGCAAATGATCTGACTTCGTAAATCCTGCTTTCTGAATCGCCTTCATTCTTTCTACGGCATACATGGGAACTTTCGTGATGATTCCCCTGCACCCCAGCATTTCAGAAATGTGCGGTGTTATAAGCTCTACAATGTCATACAATACCTCTTCTTTTTCATAGTCACTTCGTACATCAACTCGTAAAATGCCCATATTATGAAATGCATCTTCGGAAACCCGCAGACACAGCTCAATTGTGCCAATCACATTGGATACTGTTTTATCAACAATAGAAAGTCTGGCAAACCAGCCGTTTTGATATGATAAATTCCAAAAGCCAAGAGCTTCTCTCATTCTTTCTTTTGTTGCATAGTAAAAATTATCTCCGTCACAATTATCACTATTAAAAAAAGGCAGAGCATTCTTGTCGCTGTAAACGCTCAGCAGATCATCACAATCTTCATTTTCAACCAATCTCAATAAAAATTTCTCGTTTTCCAGTATGGGACATGTTTCATAAATATTCATACGATATCTCCGTCCATTTCGCTCTGTTTATGCTGTTTAGATTGCCTCTTTTATTTTCTGCTGCATAAATGCCAGCATTGCATCGTTGTCATAGCCAAAATCCGGCTTATTGACCCAGATTACGTTTTTTTCCCGTTTAAACCACGTAAGCTGCCTTTTGGCAAAATGTCTGGTGTCCCGCTTTATCCGGTACACGGCATCTTCCAGACTGCATTCCCCGTCAAGGAAAGAAAAAATTTCTTTGTAGCCAAGCCCCTGCATGGAAACCATATCTTTTTTGCAGCCCATACTCTGCAGCCGTCTGACCTCCTCCACAAGACCTTCGGCGAGCATACCGTCCACCCGCTTTTCTATCTGCTCATAAAGCTTCTGTCTGTCGTCATTCAGCACAAAGTAAGCGGCGGCGTAGGGGCTTTCCTTCTGGCGTTCTACCTCGTTGTGCTCCGAAATAAACATACCGGTCTGGCGGTTAAATTCCAGCGCTCTGATAACCCGTTTGATATTGTTCGGGTGAATGGCTTCCGCCGCTTTGGGATCCGCATTTTTCAGCATATCATGCAGATACTGTGCGCCTTCCCGCTCTGCGAGTGCAGCCAGCTTATCCCTGTAGGCATTATCTTCTTCGTTTTCCGTAAAATCAATGTCGTACAGCACAGCCTGAATATAAAAGCCCGTACCGCCTGCCAGTATGGGAATCCTGCCGTTTGCATAGATTATGTCCATCGCCTGTCTGCACAGCTTTTGAAACGTTACGACGTTGAACGCCTCTGCAGGCTCTAAAACATCTATCAGATGGTGGGGAACGCCGTCCATCTCCTCCTTTTTGATTTTGGCGGAGCCGATGTCCATATGCTTATAGACCTGCATGGAATCCGCCGAAATAATTTCTCCGCCGATTGCCTTTGCAAGCCGTATGGACAGCCCTGTCTTGCCCACAGCGGTGGGTCCCGTCAGTACGACCAATGGTTTTTTCTGCTCCATCTACACAATCCTCTTAAACTTCTTTTCAATTTCATATTTGCTCATAGAAATAATAGTCGGACGCCCGTGCGGACAGTTATAGGGATTGTCCAGCGTCAATAGTTCGTCAATTAAAGCCTCCATCTCTGTCGTGCTGAACGCATGATTCCCCTTTACTGCAGCCTTACATGCCATGGAAGCAAGCTTTTCCTCCACAACCGTCAGATTTTTATACAGAGGGCCGTCAAAAAGTTCGTCCAATACCTCTAAAAAAAGCTCCTTTTCCTGACAGCCGTAAAGGTCTGTGGGAACGCTTCTGATGGCATATTCACTTCCGCCAAATTCCTCGATTTCAAAGCCCAGTCCTGCAAACACATCCTGATACGCAGAAAAGGTCTGTTCCTCCCTCGCCGAAAGCGTCACCACAATAGGGGGAACCAGATTTTGGGATACGATCTCTTTCTCCTGAAAACGGTGAATCAGACGCTCATATTTTACCTTTTCATGCGCCGCGTGCTGGTCGATAATAAACAGCTTATCCTGAAAGGCAAGCAGCCAATAGGTATCAAAAATCTGTCCTAATATCCGGTATTCCCTGCGGTTTTCCTGCGTCAGCAGTTTTTCTTCAAAGAGATTCATCTGGACAGGCTTTGACGGCGCTTCTGAATTTCCCTTTGCAGGCTCACTTGCAAGAATCCCTTCATTTTCCTGCATTTTCGCGCCAAATGATTGCTCAGACATTTTCTCCCACACGGGATTTTGCATGAAGTCCTGCATTTTGGGCTTATCTGCCTCATATTTCATCTCTTCCATAACCCGAAACTGCGCCGTCCTATTTACCTCAAAAGGTTCCGGCACCGAAACCTTAGGCTCTGGGACAGAGACTTTGGGTTCCGGAACAGAAGTTTTTTCTTCTGTTACATTTGGCGATAATGAAACTTTGCCGGCAACGGATTTCGGCACAGCATCATCTGCTTTTTTCGCCGCAGGATTATCCAGTACCGCTTCCGGAATCATCTCTCTTTCCTGCAATGCCTCTGCGACTGCTTCCGTGATAAATTCATAAATCCGGCTACCGTCCGTGAAGCGGACATCCATTTTGGTGGGATGCACATTTACATCCACAAGCGCTGTGTCCATCGCAAAATGCAAAACCACAAAAGGAAATTTGTGCTGCATCAGATATTGGCGAAAGCCATCCTCAATCGCTTTTGCCATCACATTGCTTTTGATATATCTGCCGTTTAAAAAATAGGTTTCAAAGCTGCGGGTTGAACGGTTTAACACAGGCTTTCCAAGGTATCCTGATACGGCAATCCCCTGACGTTCTGCCTGTATTTCCACCAGATTCGCAGCCGTTTCCCTGCCGTAGATGCGGTAGATAACCTCTTTCAGGTTTCCATTGCCCGAGGTATTAAACTTAAGCTGGTTATTTACCGTAAGCTTAAACGCTACATCCGGTCTGGAAAGCGCCATATGCTCCATCAAATCTATGACATAACCGCCCTCTGTCTGCGGCTGCTTTAAAAACTTCCTGCGGACAGGCGTATTAAAAAACAAATTGCGTATGATAATGGTGGTGCCATCCGGCGCTCCTACCTCAGAAAACTCCTTTTCTTCTGCGCCTTCGCAAAGATACCTGACGCCGGTAAGCGAATCCTTTGTCTTGGTTATCAGTTCCACCTTTGCAACTGCGGCAATGCTGGATAAAGCCTCACCACGAAAACCTAAGCTTTTTACGCTGTGCAAATCCTCGGCCGTCGTGATTTTACTTGTCGCATGACGCAAAAAGGCATTTCTGACCTCAGAAGCCTCGATACCGCTCCCATTGTCCGTAATGCGGATAAAGGAGATACCTCCCTCCTTGATTTCCACTGTAACGGAAGAAGCTTTTGCATCGATGGCATTTTCCACCAGCTCCTTGACCACGCTTGCAGGCCGCTCCACTACCTCGCCCGCCGCAATTTTATCGATTGTTCCCGCATCCAGCACCTGTATCTTCGCCATACTTCTTATCTCCTTACATTGCCACCATGACGTTACACTCTTCATAAAGCTTTCCGTCATGCTGCCAGTAACAACACACCATGAGAATTTCTTTTCGCTTCATTCGCCCCTGCGAAGAATGACCTCCGGTCATTCTTCTGCGTGAAGCTGTAGAATTTCTTAGGCGGCGTTTTTTGACGCCTTAGAAATTCTCTTCACACTTACCATCGGTTATTCAACTTACTCTGCAGCCGATAGAGCGTATTCAGCGCATCTAAAGGCGTCATATTGCTGATATCGGCTTCCTTCAATTCCTTTAGCACATCTTCATCCTTAACTGTATCGAAGAGCGACATCTGCGCCATATCCACTTCATCAAAATGCTCCGCCTTTTTCGCTCTGCCGTCTCCCTTCGTGTCAACGGCAATACTCTGTACTTTTTCGGTAATGTCATTGTCGGAAAGCTGCTCCACAATTTCCTTTGCCCGCCCGATAACCACATCCGGAACGCCGGCAAGCTTTGCCACCTGAATGCCATAACTTTTGTCTGCGCCGCCCTTGATGATTTTCCGCAAAAATACAATATCGTCCCCCTGCTCTTTCACAGCGATACAATAGTTGTTGACATTGCTTATTTTTCCCTCCAGTTCGGTCAGCTCATGGTAGTGCGTGGCAAACAGGGTCTTTGCGCCCAGAAGCTTTCGGTTGCTGATATGCTCAATCACCGCCCATGCAATGGAAAGCCCGTCAAAGGTAGAGGTTCCCCTTCCGATTTCGTCCAGAATCAACAGACTCTTGGAAGTTGCGTTCCGCAGAATATTAGCCACCTCATTCATTTCCACCATAAAAGTGGACTGTCCGCTCGCCAAATCATCAGAAGCCCCCACTCTCGTAAAGATTCTGTCCACAATACCGATATTGGCGCTCTTTGCAGGCACAAAACATCCTGTCTGCGCCATCAGTACAATCAGCGCCGTCTGCCGCATATAGGTGGATTTACCCGCCATATTGGGACCGGTAATAACGGCAATCAGGCGGTTATTATTGTCCAGATAGGTGTCGTTTGTGATAAACATATCATGCTCTATCATTCTTTCCACCACCGGATGCCTGCCATCCTTGATGTCAATAATTCCTTTTTCATTGAGTTTTGGGCGCACATAGCCGTTACGCTCCGACACAAGGGAAAGCGAGGCAAACACATCAAGCCTTGCAATTGCCTTGGCCGTTTTTTGAATTCGCTCCATCTCTGCCGCAATGGCGTCCCTGATTTGGCAGAAAAGGTCATATTCCAACGTGCAGAGCTTGTCCTCTGCATTCAGCACGGTATCCTCCAGTTCCTTTAAGCGCGGCGTCGTGTAACGCTCCGCATTGGCGAGGGTCTGTTTCCTGATATAATCCTCAGGAACCAGATTTTTGTAAGAATTTGTCACCTCAAAATAATAGCCGAAAACTTTGTTATATTTGATTTTCAGGTTCTTGATACCCGTCCGTTCCCTGTCCTCATTTTCCAGCTCGGCAAGCCATTTCTTCCCGTCTCTTTTGGCGCTTCTGAGCTTGTCGATGTCCTCGTCAAAGCCATCCTTTATGATACCGCCCTCCCTGACGGAGACCGGCGGCTCCTCCTCGACTGCCGTTTCAATCAGACCACAGATATCCTCCAATGAGTCCATCTCTTCCCGAATCCCGACAAGCAGTTCCTTCTCAAAGCCCTTTAACACCGTCTTAATATGAGGAAGCATCTGAAGGGAGTTGCGAAAAGCAATCAAGTCCCTTGGATTTGCCGTTTTGTAGCTGATGCGCCCAAGCAGCCTTTCCAAATCATAGATGGGATTCAGATATTCCCTGATTTCATCGCGGGAAACAGAATCCTTTGACAATTCCTCCACCGCGTCAAGGCGTTTCTCAATATCCTCTTTTTCTATCAGAGGCTGTTCCATATAATTCCGAAGCATGCGCCCGCCCATGGCTGTTTTGGTTTTGTCAAGCACCCACAAAAGAGAACCCCGCTTCTGCTTTTCCCGAAGGGTTTCCGACAGTTCCAGATTCCGTCTTGTAGAGCTGTCAAGCAGCATATACTTGCTTGTAATATAGGGATAAATGTGACTGATATGACTTAAAGAGGTCTTCTGCGTATCATAAAGATACAAAAGAAGCGCGCCCGCCGCAATCAGTCCAATCGGAAAATCATCGATGCCAAGCCCTGTCAGCGTATTGACATGAAAATGTTTCATCAGGCATTTTTTAGCGGCATCATCATCAAAAAAATGCGGCTCCAGCGCATACACGGTTATGCCGAGCCTGCCCTTTAAATCCTCCATATCCATGCCGCTCACCAAAAAGGCGTCATTGCAGATAATTTCCTTGGGCTGGTATTTCATGATCTCGTCTGTCAGCTTCTTTAAATCATCCACCTCCGTCAGGAAAAAATCCCCGGTGGTAACGTCAGCAAGGGAAATGCCGATTTTTGCCTGCATATCAGTGATACACATCAGATAACTGTTCTTTGACTCGTCAAGCGCCTGCACATCTATATTGGTGCCCGGCGTCACGATGCGGACGACCTCGCGCTTCACAAGTCCTTTGGCAAGCTTCGGGTCTTCCACCTGCTCGCAGATGGCAACCTTGTAGCCCTTGCTCACTAATCTGTTCAAATACCCTTCCACGGCATGATAAGGCACCCCACACATAGGCGCGCGCTCCTCCTGCCCGCAATCCTTTCCCGTCAGGGTAATCTCCAATTCTTTCGATACCGTCAGCGCATCCTCAAAAAACATTTCATAGAAATCACCCAGACGATAAAAAAGAATACAGTCCGCATATTCCTGCTTGGTCTCCAGATACTTCTGCATCATGGGAGTAAATTCAGCCACTTTTTCTCTCCTTGAAGCCGCAACACGGCTTTTCTTTTTGTATTATTGTAATGATTCGGCGCGCGCAATTGCGTCGTCAATATGCGCGCAGAAATTTTCGAGCCCTACTTTTTTGTCAAATCCGGCCTTGTGCATAAGGGACATGGGCTGCTCGTCCACGTGCGAAAAGATAAGCGTCACGTTTTTCTTCTGACATGACAGAAGAAGCTTTTCAAAATTGCGCATCGCCGTGGAATCAATCGCATTTACGCTCCGCATACGCAGAATCAGACAGTTTGTTCCGTCTTTGACACCGATTTTCAAAAGCTTGTCCGCAGCGCCGAAAAACATGGGACCGCTGATTTCATAGACAAGCGTATTTTTCGGCACCTTCATCAAATCGCCGCCCATCTGTACGTCTTCTGTATATTTCCAGCCTTCTACCTCCGTCACCTCGCTCATGCGCTTCATGAACAGTATGGCTGCCAGCACGACGCCTACTTCAATCGCAACTACAAGGTCAAAGACAACCGTGAGGAAAAAAGTGAGGCAAAGCACGATAATATCGCTCTTCGGCGCCGTTTTGCACAAATCTGCAAATTCCCGCCATCCGGACATATTATACGCTACCATGAACAGGATTGCCGCTATGGCAGGCATGGGAATCAGTGCCGCGTATGGCATAAGCACCACTAAAATCAGCAAAAGCACCACGGAATGTACCATACCGGCTATGGGCGTGCGTCCGCCGTTCTTGATATTTGCCGCAGTACGAGCGATGGCTCCCGTAGCAGGAATTCCGCCAAACAGCGCGGAGGCCACATTGCCTGCGCCCTGTGCCACAAGCTCCATGTTAGATCGATGTCTGCTGCCAATCATACCGTCCGCAACCACGCAGGAAAGCAGAGATTCAATGCCTGCCAGAATTGCGATGGTAAAAGCATCGGGTAGCAGTGTCCGCACCATGGCAAAATCCATGTGCGGTATCGCAAACGTCGGCAGGCTGCCGGAAATGGTATACAAATCGCCTATGGTATTAACCGGAAGCTGTAAGAGCGCAACCAAAGCGCTGCTTGCCAGCACCGCTATCAGGGAACCCGGTATCTTTGCTAAAAAGCCGGGCAGATACGGCCAGACAATTAAGATGGCAAGGCAGATGCAGCCTATTAACAGCGCCCACCAGTTGATGGTGCCGATAAAGGCAGCCACGGCGGAAAGCTTATCCATGGTTTCCACCAGTGGTTCGTCCGTCACAATGGTCAGCCCCAAAAAATCCTTAATCTGTCCTATAAAAATGGTCACGGCGATACCGGCGGTAAAGCCCGTGGTAATCGTATAGGGGATAAACTTAATCAGACTTCCGAACTTGCAAAGCCCCATGATAATCAGGATGATACCCGCCATAATGGTGGCAGCTACCAGCCCGTCCGTACCGCTTTTTGCAACAATGCCCGCTACAATCGTGGCAAATGCCGCCGTCGGACCGGCTATCTGTACCCTGCTTCCGCCAAGAAAGGAAATGACAAAGCCGGCCACAATCGCTGTGTAAATACCTTTTTCAGGCGTTACCCCCGAAGCAAGCGCCAGCGCAATGGACAGAGGCAGCGCGATAATCGCCACGATAACGCCGGCCACAATATCCTTCACAAGCTGCTCCTTGCTGTAAGTCTTCATAACAGAAAACAACTTTGGTTTTAATTTCTCCATCTCCACCCTCCGTGCCAAAAGCGGCAGCATATGCCTCTTCGCCTTGGCAGTTCCTTAGTACTATGTATGTTCAGCCAATGTGCCGGCATAGTAAAAGCCGCAGCATTGTTCCAGTTTGACTTTAACGATTTTTCCAATCAGGGAAACATCACCGGGAAAATGCACCAATGTATTGTTGGAAAGCCTGCCCGTCAACAGAGAGGAATCGTGTTCATTGACCTCCTCCACAAGCGCCTCCAACACCTGTCCCTCGTAGCGTGCAACCCGCTTCCTTGCCGTTTCCTGCACCGTTTCTAACAGCTTTTGAAAGCCTTCTTTTATCACTTCCTCCGGCACCTGTTCCGGCATGGCTGCCGCGGGCGTGCCGGTTCGCCTGGAATAGATAAAGGTAAAGGCATTGTCGTACTCCACTTCCTTTACCACGGAGATGGTTTCCTCCACATCTGCAAGCGTCTCGCCCGGGAATCCCACAATCAAATCCGTTGTCAGTGCAATGTCCGGTATTTCCTCCCTGATATGCTTTGCCAGCGCTATGTACTGCTCCTTTGTATATCTTCTGTTCATTGCCTGCAGAATTCGGTTGGAGCCCGCCTGCAGCGGCAGATGGAGATGACGGCAGATTTTCTTTGACTCCTTCATCACCTGTATCAGTTCTTCAGACAAATCCTTCGGATGGGAAGTCATAAAACGGATTCTCTCAATGCCGTCAATTTTTTCCACTTCCCGTAAAAGCTGTGCAAAGCTCATCGGTTCTGCCAAAGTTTTGCCATAAGAATTGACATTCTGTCCCAAAAGCATAATTTCCACAACGCCCTCTGCTGCAAGCTTCTCGATTTCCCTGAGAATATCCCTTGGACTGCGGCTGCGCTCCCTGCCGCGCACATAGGGCACAATACAATAGCTGCAAAAATTGTTGCAGCCAAACATAATGTTGATACCGGACTTAAAGGGATACTTTCTCTCCACGGGAAGGTCCTCCACAATCTTGTCCGTATCCTCCCAGATATCAATCAGCATACCTTCCGCCTCAAAAGAAGCGCTTAGCAGCTCTGCAAATTTGAAGATATTGTGGGTGCCGAAAATCAAATCCACAAAAGGATAGCTTGTCTTGATTTTTTCAATCGCGGTATTTTCCTGCATCATACAGCCGCACAGGGCAATTTTCATCTGCGGGTTCTTTTTCTTATAGCCCTTCATCACCCCAAGCCTTCCGTAAACCTTCTGGTTGGCATTGTCCCTCACCGTGCAGGTATTGAAAATAACAAAGTCCGCATTTTCCTCTTCCGTCATCTCATAGCCGATAAGCTTTAAGATACCCGTAAGCTTCTCCGAATCCCTTGCATTCATCTGGCAGCCCATATTGACAACACACGCCTTGGGAAAACAGCCGTTCTTTTGCTTAAAGTCCAACACCCGGTTTCGGCATTTTGCCATGAAATAATATTGTCTGGCAGGTTCTTCTGTGGGTGGTTCTGCATGTAAATCTATTTTGTCAAAATCAGTCTCATTATACATTTCTCTTGACTTTTTTCCCTTTCTGTCATTTATGTTGATATTTTCCGGCAAGCCGAACCAGCAGTTTCACATTCTGCTCCATGGACTGCACGCAGGCGTACTCATACTTTCCGTGGCAATTGTGTCCGCCGGTTCCTAAATTCGGGCAGGGAAGCCCCATAAAGGAGAGCCTTGCGCCGTCGGTGCCGCCCCTGATAGGCTGTACGATGGGCGTAATCGAAAGTTCCTCCATTGCCGCTTTTGCATTTTCAATCAAATGCATATGCTGCTCCATGATTTCCTTCATGTTGTAATAGGAATCCTTTAATGCAATCGTCACGGTTCCCTCTCCGTACTTCAGGTTCAGAAAATCACCCGTCTGCGCAAAAAGCTTCTTTTTCTGCTCAAATTTTTCCTTGGAATGGTCACGGATAATATAGTCCGCTGCCGCCTCCTCAACAGTTCCGTTTATGCTGTCAAGGTGGTAAAAGCCCTCATATTTTTCCGTGTACATGGGATTCTCACACACGGGAAGAAGCGACTGGAACTCCTGCAGCACTAAAATGGCGTTAATCATTTTCCCCTTTGCATCACCGGGATGTACGCTTCTGCCGCGCACGCTTACTTTTGCGCCCGCCGCATTAAAATTTTCATATTCCAGCTCTCCGACTCTGCCGCCGTCCACCGTATAGGCAAAATCCGCACCAAAGAGTGCAACGTCAAAATAATCCGCGCCTGCCCCGACCTCTTCGTCCGGTGTAAAACCGACTCTGATTTTTCCGTGCGGAAGCTGCGGATTCTTTAAAAAGTGCTCTGCCATCGCCATAATTTCCGCGATGCCTGCCTTGTCATCCGCGCCTAAGAGCGTAGTTCCGTCCGTCACAATCAAATCCTGCCCTTCGTACAGGGAAAGATCTGGAAAATCTTTCCTTTTCATCACGACGCCTTCCGCCTCATTCAACACAATATCCCCACCGTCATAATGGACAATACGCGGCTTCACGTTTGCACCCGATACGGCGGGCGAGGTGTCCATATGGGCAATAAATCCCAGAACAGGGGCATCCTCACAGCCCTCAGCAGCGGGAATGGACGCGTACACATAACAGTGCGCCTCATCGTAGGTGATTTCTGACGCTCCCATATCCGTAAGCTGTTTTACCAAAAGCTTTGCCAGTTCATGCTGCTTTGACGTGCTCGGCGTAGTGCTGCTCTCATCCGCAGACTGTGTATCCAGTTTCACATATTCCAAAAATAAATCGATTACACTTGACATAATAGTTCTCCTTTCTTTTTAATTCCAATCGTCCCAGAATACTGCCAGCGGGCTGTCCAGCAGCCGGCATCTCGGTATCAGGCAGCAATCGGGCCAGTACTCGTCTGCATTCAGGATAAGCAGCCCCTCATGCACCAGAAGCAGCGTCATGGAATCACCGCCCGCCTTTAACAGGGTTTCATAATCGTCATACAAATCAAACAACGCAAGATTTTCCTCCGTTTTGCAGTTCGGATTGGTACAGGCAAGTAATCTGCCGAGCTCTTCTGCGGTGATGTAGTCCCTGAAATCGATGTTTTCCCCTGTCGCAAGGTCTATGCTGACCGGAAGATACCGTTCCACTGAAACACCATCTGCTGTTCTGTCCATAAACTTAAATTCCAATACGGCAACCCTGCTGTTCAAAAAAATAAAATCATTCTGCAGCAGGACATCATGACATTCATCCAGTGCTTCCATGGCACCAAAAAGTTTGTCCATCTCTCCCCGCAGGGTTTCGTTGATACGCTGGACCAACGCCTCGTCCGGCAATTGAAACAGAGAACCGTAATCCGTATAACCGGATTCACTCAAAAGCGCCGCATACTGCTCATGCACATAATCTCTTACAGAAACTTTATACAGTTCTTCTGCTGCAAAAATATCTTCCGTATATGCATAAAAGCTTGCCGGCGTAGAATAGCTGTCATTTCCATACCGCCCCACCGGTTTCCACTCACCACCGTCATATACATATTTAAAAAGTACTGTCTCGAAAGGAGAACGCCCGACAAAATATTCCATAAAGCAACCGCCGGGAAACCCTGTAATATTGGTCAGACTAAAGGTATCGTTCCATACAACCAAGTCCGAATCCATCAAACATTCCCCCAAAAAGCTTCCATCCGGCTGCCCAGTGAACAGCCAGAGCTCCTGATAGTAGTATTCCGGCACCTTCCGGTAGGGGGAATCCTCCGCATAATAAGAATTTTGGGTATCATATTGCTCCAGCACGGGACAGATAAGGGCGAGAACGTCCAAAGTACCGTCCCCATTGATATCGCACACTGTATAGTCATCAGACCAACGCAGCATATACCCATCCGGCAGAACCGCTTCCACATCCTCTGCTGAAACCGCCACCTTATACAAAAGGTTCTGGCAGAGTTCTTTCTGTTTGTAAAGCCAGCTCCGGTAAACATAATCCGCTAAAGCCGGTGTGCCCGAAGGAAGCGTCCATTCAGGTGCATTTACCGGAAAGAGCGCCTTTTGCTCCCTGTCTATCCGATAGAGACTGCCGCTCATTTCTATATATTCCCGCAAAAGTCCTGTTGCTTCTGCCTCCCAGAAAAATCCCTGTTCCCCAAAGGGATTAAATTCGTTCCGGTATACCGTCCACGACTCCTTTTCCTTGTCAATTGCATAAATCTGTTCCATGTCCGTCATACACATAAAGTTGGGAATGGAAAATGCCGTATCGGACAAATCAGAATCCACATAAGAAAAATATCGGATATCGCCGATTTCATAATATTCGCACAAAATTTCCCTGTCAGGCAAAGTACTTGAAATGATGCCGCCATCAAACTCTTCCCTGCAGCGCAGATTCATGCGAAAGCCCATACAAGTATTGTCTCTTGAAAGTATGGCAATCGTTCCCTCCGGCAGACTGAAGGAATCAAAATAGAAATACCTGTCATACGCGGCATAATCCACCGTGAAATCCCTGTCTTCCCGATAAGCCGAAAGCGCTTCCTCCAGAGCCGGCACACAGGCCTCATACCGCTCTGATGCTTCTGCATAAAACGTCTCTGCCGCTGCTTCTGTTTCAGATTCAAACTCTGCAAGAACGGTAAAAATGTTCTGTGTTCCGCTATTCTGCCATGCGGAAGCCACTGACGCCGTTACACTGCTCCCTTTGGATGCGGCAGCGCAGCCTAAAAGGGACAGCCCTGTACAAAGGAGTGCCATCCACAAAGCAGCCTTTGCTGCTTTCTTTATCGAACTACCTGCTTTGCTCATAAAATCCCCTACTTTCTGACTTGTCCATTGCCCCGAATCACATACTTGTAAGAGGTCAGCTCCTTCAGCCCCATGGGGCCTCTGGCGTGCAGTTTCTGTGTGCTGATGCCAATCTCCGCGCCAAAGCCGAATTCAAAGCCGTCCGTAAAACGCGTGGATGCATTGACATAGACACATGCCGCATCCACGCCATCCAAGAACGCTTCCGCCGCTTCTTTATTTTCTGTGATAATAGTCTCGGAATGTTTGGTGTTATACTTGTTAATATGGGCGATTGCCTCCTCCACACTGTCAACCGTTTTCATGGAAAGGATATAATCTAAATATTCCTTCCCGTAGTCTTCCTCTGTCGCAGCCGTACAATCCGGCAGGATCTCCCTTATTCTGTTATCGCCCCGCAGTTCCACCGCATAGGGTGCAAGCGCTTCGGCGAGCATGGGCAATAGCGCTTCCCTGACTGCCGAATGAACCACCAGGGACTCACAGGCGTTGCACACCCCAATCCGCTGGGTTTTGGCATTCCGAATAATGTTGACCGCCATAGTCAAGTCTGCTTCCTTGTCCACATAGACATGACAGTTCCCCGTTCCCGTTTCAATCACGGGAATGGTACTGTTTTCCACCACGCTCTTGATTAGACCCGCGCCGCCTCTGGGAATCAGTAAGTCCACATAATTGTTCATCTTCATAAATGCCGCCGTCACCGCACGATCCGTCGTCTCAATGAGCTGCAAAGCGTCAGGTGTGATGCCCTTTTCTGAAAGTGCAGCCCTGATGACGTCCGCAATCGCTTTGTTGGAGTTTAGCGCATCGCTTCCGCCCTTTAGTATCACGGCATTTCCTGTCTTAAAGCACAAACCGAACGCATCCACCGTCACATTGGGACGCGATTCGTAGATGATGCCAATCACGCCCATGGGCACTCTGCGCTTTTCAATGGCAAGCCCGTTTGGAGGCGTAAACTGCTCCAAAACCTCTCCTATCGGGTCAGGAAGCGCTGCTATCTGTTTGAGCCCTTCCGCCATGGCAAGAATCCGTTCCTCCGTCAAACGCAGGCGGTCTATCATTCCCTGATGCATCCCGTTTCTTTCCCCGGCAGCCACATCCTCCCTGTTGGCGTTCAAAATCAATTCCGTATTTTCCGTAAGCTTTTCTGCAACGAAAAGGAGCGCCGCATTTTTTTCTTCCGCACGCTTTCCCTGCAGGCTGTACTTCGCCGCTACAGCCCTTTCACCCATTTGTTGTAAATTCATTTTATTCTCCATTCCTGAGCGTTTTACGCGACGGGGCGACGCAAATCTCAAATTTGCGTCTGCCATCAAACAAATTTGTGACGCTCCGGCACAAATTTGCGTGTGAAAAATCAGCACATCAGTGTGATTTTTCACACTAGTCTCCATTCCATATAAAAATCCACTGCCGTCACAGGCATATCACCTGCATAGGCTTTATATCGGTTTCACAGCTTTCAATTTCCGCAGTCATTTGGCAGTCAAAGCCAATCGCTATGGTATGCAGGCTGCGCTTATCCGCAAGATACCTGTCATAAAATCCTTTGCCATAACCGATACGATTCCGCGTGGGATCGAAAGCGGCTCCCGGCATAAGCATCAGCACAGTCTCCTTTTTGCTTTCTTCATAGACAAACAGCCTTTCCTTATTGCCGGACGGCTCTAAAATGCCGCCATAGCCTTTTATGAGCGGTTCATCAGGAAGGACTTGGTAAAAATGCATATCTTCGCCCTCTACCCTGGGCAGATATACCTTTTTCCCGCCNGCAAAAGCATCCTCCATAATATCNNTTGTGCNGATTTCACTGCCAAAGCTTGCAAAAAGAAGAATTTCCCCGGCCTTATAATACCACTGATGCCCCAAAATNCGTTCCGTCACCANAATCTCGGAACGCATTCTCTGCGCCGGCGTCAGGGCATTTCTTTTCTCTAATATGCGTTTTCGTATCTGCGCTTTGCTCTCCATAGCACTTTCCTCAATGCNTTTTNCCGCCGCCGTACTTATCNCCCAGNTTTTCTACCGTGCCNTCTTCATTCACAACATCAATATTGTTAAGCTGTGCCCGCAGATTACTCCTGATATTCTGGATATATTCCGCACGCAGCCTTTCATTTTCTTCCTTTTCCTCGGGGGNAAGNCCCTCCGCCTTTGATTTGTGATAAAGCTCATTGATTCTCTTTATCCGTTCTTCCATGTTCATAATGAATCCTCATTTCTGTGCAGGTTTTCCACAAAATCCGCAAGCTCGAAAGCCTCATCCTTATGCGCCACAAAAAGTGTTCCTTCGTTTTTCCCATCTAAAATGCGATGCAGCACGCCAACATCTTTGCTGTTGGCGATTACCATGTCTGCACCGACGCTTGTGGCAATCTTCGCCGCTGTCATTTTGGTATTCATGCCGCCGGTTCCCACACTGCTTCCGGTACTCGCCTTCCCCATGTGCATATATTCGTCGGTCAGTTCTTCCACCACCTCGATAAAGGAAGCNTCACTGCTGCGNCGCGGNTCGTCCGTATACANACCGTCGATATCGGAAAGCANTATCAGTAAATCCGCCTCCACNAACGCCGAAACAATTGCAGACAANGTGTCGTTATCGCCAATCAGCGTATCNTTGTCCGCGGCAACATTTATCTCGTAGGTTGCAATGGTATCGTTCTCGTTGACAATGGGGATAATGCCCATGCGCAGGAGCTCGGAAAAAGTATTATGGGCATTGTAGCGGTTTAAATCGTCCACCACCGTATTTTTGGTCATCAGAATCTGCGCCACAATCTGGTTGTATTCNGCAAACAGCTTTTGGTANGTCATCATCAGCCTTGCCTGCCCGACAGCGGCACACGCCTGCTTGAANGCAAGAGGCGAAGCCTCTTCTCCCGCGCCGCCCTTATATGGCTTTACTGCCTTTTTTCCTACNNCAATTGCGCCCGAACTAACCANAACCACATCCTTGCCCTGATTGCGGATATCACACAATTCCCGCACCAGCTTCTCCAGCTTGATATAATCCAAATCCCCCGTGCTTTTATGCTGCAGGGAGGAAGAGCCNATCTTAATTACAATTCTTTTTTTATNCTGTAATGCTTTTCTGTAATCCGTCATGTTTTTCCTTCACTTTTCCGCTGTTTTTATCTGTAATTCACGGCTTCTATTCTACTTTATTTTCCGCNGTTCGTCAATNGCCGCAGGCTATTTCCCCATACCGGTTAATTCTNCTGCNACAGCTTCCGCCACCTTGATTCCGTCCATCGCCGCCGANGTGATGCCGCCCGCATAGCCTGCNCCCTCGCCGCAGGGAAAAAGCCCCCGGATTTCTGACTGTAACGCATCGTCCCGNAGGATTCTAACCGGAGAAGAAGTTCTGCTCTCCACAGCNGAAAGCAGTGTATCCGGTCTGTNAAAGCCCTCTATCTGCCTGCCAAACTGNTCCATGCCCTCCACAATTCCCTTGTTCAGTTTGTCCGGCAGAATCNCCGTGATATCGGCAAAAACATATTCTCCTTTGACTGCCGGCAAAAAAGCGGCATCTTGATCCGGNCTCACAGNCGTTCCTTTTTCCATNCCTTTCCGAAAGCTTCCATAGGTCTGTACCGGCACGCGTCCCGCACCGGCAAGATATGCTTTTTCCTCAAGCCTTCTCTGGAAAGCAATGCCGGCAAGGGGATGACTGTCCCCATAATCTTCGGGCGTTACCGCAATGATAACGGCGCTGTTTGCATTTTCCCCATCTCTGCCGCTGTAACTCATGCCGTTCGTACAAAGCCTTTCCGGCTCCGAAGAGGCATTCACCACATAGCCGCCGGGACACATGCAGAAAGAATAGACGCCCCTGCCATCCTCCGCCTTTGCCGTCACTTTATAGGCGGCCGCAGGAAGGGAGTCCGCAGTCATATCCGAAACCGCCCCGTACATACTCTCATCNATCNNTTTTTGTCTGTGCTCCACACGGAAGCCCACCGCAAAAGGCTTTGCCTCCATNGGAATTCCCTTATCAAATAACANGGCAAAAGTGTTCCGCGCACTGTGTCCGATGGCAAGNACCACCGCCTTTGCCGGCAAAAACTGCTCTCCGTTTACCACAACGCCNTCTACCCTGTTATCCGCAATCTTTAAGTCTGTGACCTGACTCTTAAAATGAATCTCACCGCCAAGCCGTATGATTTCGGCGCGCATATTTTTCACAACGCTGCGCAGGATATCCGTGCCGATATGGGGTTTGTTGTCAAATAAGATTTCCTCTGGCGCGCCAAACGCTACAAAAAGACGGAGAACCTCCCTGTTTCTTCCGTGGGTATCCTTTACCAGCGTATTGAGCTTGCCGTCAGAAAAAGTCCCTGCTCCGCCCTCGCCAAACTGTACGTTGGACTCCGGATTTAAGCAGCCGCCCGCCCAGAACGCTTCCACATCCTTTTGCCGCTCATCCACATCCTTTCCCCGCTCCAGCAAAATCGGCTCATACCCTTCCCTTGCCAGAAAATAAGCGCAGAACAGACCGGCAGGACCCATCCCCACCACAATGGGACGTTCTTTTCTGCCTTCCGTCCTTTTTACGGGGAATATGTAGTCCTGCGGCTGTTGTAAAGATATAAAATGCTTCCCCGCGGCTATCCGGCCGCTCCGCCCTTTTGCAAGGCGCTTCCACACTGCCGCTTCCTTTTTGGTTTCTACATCTATGATATAGCTGTAGAATAAATCAGGCTTTTTTCGCGCATCCAAAGAGCGCTTCACAATATGCAGGGAAAGAAGATCCTGTAACTGTATTTTTAAAATGCCGGAGGCCTCCTGATACAAAAACTTCTCCTTCTGCTCCGGTCTTAGTTTTATCTGTTCAATGCGAATCATTCGGTTCTCCTTTTGTGGCGCTTTTTCCCGCCACATAGCCGGACGCCCATGCCCACTGCAAATTGTATCCGCCGCAGACACCGTCCACGTCTAACATTTCCCCCGCCATATACAGGTTTTTCCAAAAAAGGGACTCCAGAGAAGGGGAAACCTCCCGCAGGGGAATCCCGCCTGCGCAGACCTGCGCCTGCTCAAAAGGACAATAGCCGCTTATGGAGAGCACCAGCCGCCTGCAAAGGGAAAATACGATGTCAATTTTTGCTTCTTCTGCACGCTTATAGGAATCCGTTGGCTTTAAGCCCGCCAGTTTGATAAATAGCAGCATCAGCTTTTTATTGAGCATGCCCGTGAAAAACTCCTCCACAGTTTCAGCCAGACTGCCGGTTTTTCTTCTCTTTATGAAATCTGCATAGGCATCGGCGGAATACCCCGGCAGGCAGTCTATGTACATTTCCATTTTCTTTTTCTGCAAAAGACCGTACGCTGCCATTCTGCTCAACTGGAATACCACAATGCCGGAAATACCGTACTCCGTAAACTGCAGTTCACCGCGCTCTTTTGCAACCGGCTTTCTGTTTTCCACAAGCGTAAGCCTTGCCTCCGTGCGCACGCCGGCACATGCTTTCAGATAAGTCTCGCTGCAATGAAGCTGTACAAGGGCGGGGACTACCGGTGTCAGCGTATGTCCCGCCAAAGCGGCAAGCCGGTATCCGTCGCCATTCGAACCGGTTTTGGGCGCCGCCTTTCCTCCACAAGCAATAATCACCCTGTCATATGCCTGCCTTTCGTTTTGCGTATCCACCCTGATCCTGCCGTCCTTTTCTCTTGCGATATGTAAAACAGGACAGTCTGTCCGCACCGATACCTTTTCCTTTTTCAGCAAAAGCCGCAAAGTATCCAGTACGGTGGATGCCTGTCCTGAGGCCGGATAGAGATAGCCGTTTTTGTCTTTTACCATCATGCCTGCCTCTTCAAAAAAGGCGACTGCAGCTTCGGTATCAAATTCGGAAAGAATCTGCCATGCCCGTTCCCTGTCCTCACCATGGTAACACTCTATGCGCAAATCTCTGTTGGAAAAATTACATTTGCCGTTGCCTGTAGCAAGCAGTTTTTTTCCTACTCTTTCATTTTTTTCATAAAGAAAAACCGCCGCGCCCTTTCTTGCGGCGGTAATCGCAGCCATCATGCCGGCGGCGCCGCCGCCAATCACTGCAATTTTTACTTTCTTTTCCATAGCTTTCGTCCTTCCTATTTATCCGCGCTAACTGGAATAGGTCTCCAAAAACTGATACAGTTCTGCCTCATCCTCGATAAACATGCCCTTGACCACCTGTGTCTGAACTGCTTCCGGCAGCGTCAGCGCTGAGATGCTTGTGTACATATAAATGGTTTCCCCATCGTCACAGTATACAACAATATTATTGTCCGCCACCTTTAAATAAAAGCTCTTTGTCGGTTCCACATAAGCATAATTCATACGGACCACCACACGGCTTGCCGAAAAGGAACGCACCTCCAGTCCGACAAACCCCCGCTCCTGTTCCGAAAGAGGCGGCGATGCGGCATAGAGCTCCATGGCCGTCACAAAAGCGTCCCGATCCATTCCCAGATATTTGGGCGGTATATTCCACACGGTTTCCACCAGCGTATCCCGTCTGGTATCATACTCTTCTACAATATACTCGGTGTCCGCATTAATCACTTCTTTTTTTTGCGATGCTGCTTCCACACTCTCTGCCGGCGGCTCATCTTCCTTTGGTGCAGCCGTCGCTTCCGCCTGCTGCATGGGAACGGGAACCTCTATATACTGTACCTGTCTCGGATAAAAATAATTGTTCAGCAAAATGCCGATATATATGCCGGACCCAAACAGAATACAGGGATAAATAAAAAATAAACTGACACCCTTTAAAAATTTCATAGTAACCTCCAAGGCAGCGAACTTTTTCCTGCTCTTATCAGTATCAGCCTATCTTTTATTTTTATTCAATTTTTACAGAAGATGCAGCAAAATCCCTATTTTTTGTAAAATACTGCCGCCCGGCAGCACATCCAAATCCTCTTCCCTGATACAGCGCAGTACAAAGAGAAGAATCAGATAAACCACCCCGCCTAAAAGAATGCAGAACAAGGTTGACAGCGCATCTCCGACTGCAGGCGCAATCACTTTATTCAGCAGGAAAATACAGATTCCGCTCACAAAAGCCGCAGCCGCCGGCAGTACAAGCAAAGTCAGCCATTTCGGACTGCAGCGCAGGGCCTGCAGCAGAAAGAAGCCGTTTAAAAGGCAGTTTGCCGCCGTAAATACCAGCATGGCATATACCAGCGCAAGAATATTGCCCTCTAAAGCCTGCAGACCTATATTTGCCGCCAGTAAAAAGAGAATAAAGGAAATTAGTGTGTTTAACAGCACCGTTTTCATTCTCCCGATTCCTGTCAAAACATCTGCGAAATAGATACCCATGGGCAAAAACAAAACCACGGCAAAACCGCTTCGCAGATAGCCGACTGCCTGCTCCCCTGCGTTTTTACCGAAAAATAACTGCTGCATGCCGGGCGCAAGCACAAGCAGAAACATGGCAAAGCAGGCTGACAGCAAAAACAACGCCTGCATACCGCCTGCCAGATAACTTCTCGCATTTTTGGACTCCTCTTTTCTGACAGAATAGAGAACCCTGTTTTCAACTCCGGCAACAGCAAAGAGCGCCAGCACGGAGAACAATCCGACAAGCGTCAGATACCTGCCATAGTATGCGCCGTAAGCCGAAAATGCAGCCAAATCGCCCTGCTCCTTATTTTGATAAAATACCATTCCTGCCATAACCGGAAGCCTGAAGAAAAACAGGATGCCGCTCATGGGAATCAGAGAAACCAGCAAAATCCGCAGCACTTCTATCCCATCCTCCGTCAGACGCATGCCGTCCCTGTTTCTTCTCCGCGCTCTTCTTTCCGCACTGATATAAATCGCAAACAAAAAGCAGAAAGAAAGCAGCAGCGCACAGGGAAAACCGATGGCTGCGCCGCTCGCGCCGTACATACCTGCAAATTTTTCATTGTGTAAAAGCGCCGTTACTTTTTCGCCGTAATCATGCATCATGTGGGCAAACAAAAGCGAAAAAGACAGACAGAATATCTGCTTGATAATACCGAATATCATGGACGGCATAGCCGTTCCCATTCCTTGAAAATAGCCTTGCATCATAGCGCATAGAGACTGCAGGAAAAAAGCGGCGGCAAGTATTTTCAAAGTAAGCGCCGCTTCCGGCAGCTTACACAGCCCCATCAGGGAATCCGCCGACAAAAACAGAAAAAGGCTTCCCACTATGCCAATTACCAGACAGTATATCAGTGCGGCTTTGGTCACCTTGCCCGCGTTTTTATACTGGCCCTTCATCATACGGCTCCGAATCAGCCGGGCCATACAGTCAGGTATTCCGGCAGTAAAAAGCATCTGCAGCAATATATATACTTCCAGGGCCGCGGCAAAGTATGCCATTCCCAGGTCACCAATCAGCCTTACCAGCATAATTGCAACAACAAATCCCAAAATTTTGCCCAGAATACCAACCTGCTTCTTTCTGATTTCCATTTGATTCATACTTACTCCCATCCTGCTTTGTACCTGCAGGCCGGCTTGTCTACAGACAAATCCGGCTCAGTTCTTTCGTGTAATGCCAAGTGACGTTAAAACGGCCTCCTGCTTTTCTTCCATCACTGCAGCTTCCGCCTGTTCCATATGGTCATACCCGCACAGATGCAGCATACTGTGCGCAACCAGAAACGAAAATTCCCTCATTTCGGAATGATTGTACGCTGCCGCCTGCTCTTTTACCTTGTCCACTGATATGATAATATCGCCCAAAAGCAGTTCCCCGCTCTCAGGGTCAAAATAGTCCGCCTCATGTTCCATAAGCCCCGAAAAATCCGCCGGCTTTTCATAGTCCACATTGGGAAAGGACAACACATCCGTTTCTTTATCAATCTGTCGAAACTGCGCATTATAGGTTCGGATTCCCTCATTGTCCGTAAGCAGAAGATTGACCTGCGCTTCATAAGGACAGTCTTCCATGCGCAGCACGGCTGCGATTACTTTGTCTGCTGTTTCTTTTATATCAAAGGGAAATTCTACTTCCGTTTCATTCTCAATGTAAGAAGTCATAATATAGCTTCCCCTCCTTAAAAATGGTTTTCATCCAGTTTAACTCCTCCATGGTTACAATGCAGTCCTTCAGCACACCTGACTCCATCTTCCGTTTAAAAATCGTCTCAATAATCTTATCGTAATCCGGCTTCTCATTCTTTTTTACCTGCAGAATGGAGTTTATCACAGCATCCGACATCAGAAGTACCACTGTTTCCTTCTGCCTTATGGGGACTGTTTTATCCAGAAATTCACGTAATATACGTACTGCTTCCGGCGGGAAGGCATGCTCAGCAGCAATCTCCGACACCACCTCCCATGTATTTTCCCCTCGCAGAATCCCGATACGGCGATAATAGCCGCCGGTTTTTGAGGCATTAACATCAAGGGAAAGCGTCTGGGAAATTCTTTCACAGAAATGCGCCGTGTGTACCGCCTGATAGTATTCTTTCTTTGACTTCTCCTTCAATTCTACCAGAAGCGTATATTCCTGGTCATTGATTTCCATATATTTGTTCCTGTGTTTATAAATCACAAGGGCGGAAAAAACTCTGAGTATAATCAGAAGCAGCACAAGACAGGCAATCACATTGATGAGCGGAATCAAAAACAACTCCGGCTTTAAGGTTTCATTGGCGTACAACACCACACATGCTGTTTCCCCTGTCAAAAGAAACATCAGGGAAACAGCTACCGGTATCCCGATTTTGTAGGCTTCATTTAATCCTTTGAAAAGACTTGCACCGGCAAAACCACAGACAAAATACAGAATGAAAATTTCCGCGCCGTTTCCTGAGAGAAGTATGGAAACGGCAAGCAGAATGGTTCCTGCACAAATACCGATCTGCAGATTGGAAAAAAGCGTAAGAAACACAAAGACCGCCAGATAAGGCCAGCCGGCCGCCGGCAGATACGCAATTGCAAACGCAAATGCCAGGCAAATCAAATAGACCGCCATAAAGCGAAGCATATGCTCTCCGTTATCATATTCGAAGAGGCTGCCTGCCTTTGCCTGCGCCATAAAAAGCAGCACAGTAAAAACGCCGATGCCGCTCATCACCGTATTGCGGATCACATCCGCACCGTCGAGCCCTTTCAGATAGCTGAATACACACACCGAAAGCACGGTGGCTGAAAACATGACTGCTGCAGACAGGCATATATTTTTTCCGTATTTCAGTTTATCTTTTGCTATTTTTTCCATTTTTCCGGTTTTCCCTGTTTTTCATTTTGTCCTGATGCCGCTTTTCACTTTCTTCGTAATCATCGTATGCCTTTACAATCTTCTGTACGAGTGGATGCCTTACCACATCGCGGCTTGTCAGATTACAAAACGCAATGTCCTCTATATTTTTGAGCACCCTCGCCGCCACGTCAAGTCCCGAGCGGGTTCCCTGCGGCAAATCCTTCTGGGAAGCGTCTCCCGTCACAATCACCTTGGAGCCAAAACCGATTCTGGTTAAGAACATCTTCATCTGCGCCGGTGTGGTATTCTGCGCCTCATCTAAAATAATATAGGCGTTGTCCAGCGTGCGCCCGCGCATATAGGCAAGGGGCGCAACCTCAATCAGTCCCTTCTCCATATTTTTGGCAAAGCTCTCCGGCCCCATAATCTGATGCAGGGCGTCATAAAGCGGACGAAGATACGGGTCAACCTTGCTCTGCAAATCGCCGGGCAGAAAGCCCAGCTTTTCCCCTGCTTCTATGGCCGGCCTCGTCAGGATGATACGGCTCACCTCGTCGCTTTTAAAAGCGGTAATTGCCATCGCCATCGCCAGATAAGTTTTTCCCGTTCCGGCGGGTCCAAGGCCAAATACAATCATATTGTTTTTGATGGCGTCTACATACTGTTTCTGCCCCAGCGTTTTGGGCTTAATCGGTTTGCCGCTTATGGTATGGCATATTACCTCCTTGTCGATTTCCACAAGGCTTTCTTCTTTTTCTTCCTGTCCTAAACTGATTGCGTAATCCACTTTCTGCTCCTCTATCTCGCTGCCGCGGGCGGAGACCTCGGAAAGCTGCGACAATATGCTGACGCACCGCTTTACCTGCGCTTCTTCTCCTGTTACCCTGACCGCGCCGTTCCTGTCTACAATGGTTACCTGAAAGTCTGTTTCCAGCTTTTTCAAATACCTGTCATTCTGCCCGAAAATTTTCTGCATATGCTCTGCGGGCATATCCATGGTATAGGTTGTTACACTCATTTTGTTACTCCGATTCCGTAGTTTGGGCAGGCGGTTCCCCTTCTGTTTCCGTAAAAGGAAGCTCTGTGCCGATTTTTTCACGCACTGTCAACTCTCCTTCCAATATCCAGATACCGCTGCCAGTATCTATTTTAACATTTTTTTCAATAATTTGTACCCCTTTTTCCTCTAAATCCGAAAGAAATATCAAATATTTTTCTTTTAACAGCTCTTCCGCCTCCTCAAGCGTATAGGCACGCTCCGTATTCTGGTATTCCCGATAGGTATAAGTACCAAACGAAAAAGGAAGTGTCAGCCCTTCAAGCGGACTGATTTTCCGAGTCTGAATCACGGTATCGTAGTAGGTAAAATGGGGTGCGCCGCCGAATATAATATCTTTTCCGCCCACCGTAATATAATATTTTTTCACTTCTCTTCCGGTATATACTTTTTCTATGTAATAAAACGGCAGTACCTCGTAGACAGGACGGATTCTCTCCACGTAAATATCTGCATCTGAACGGGTATACTGGTAATGGCGTATGGTGGCATCTTCATTATAGACCGGCACCCTGCCGGAAACCAGAAGTGTTCCCATTTCCACGCTGTCCCCGATTTTCACCATGGGCACGCCGGAACGGACAATCATGGATACGATAACACCTTCCTTTTCCGCATACAAATCAGAAGTTATATCCTCCTGCACGGGAGACAATATGGCATCGCTTTCCTTTACCGATATCATCAGGCTTGTGCCTGACAGCTTAACGGAAGTCCAGGTTATCTCCCCAAACTCTCTTCTGATATCCTTCTCGAGCTGCTCGATATCCACGCTGCCGCTTCTGACTCCCACATAAACTCCGTTTTCCTTGAGAAAATCCGTGAATACTTCATCGGTAATGGCAATATTGCCGTCAATTTTTATTTCCCAAATATAGAGGGAGGACCAGAACCAGAAGAGACAGGCTGCGCACAACCCTGCGATAAAGACCTTGCGGGCAAATATCTTCGGTATCAAAAAGGGCAGTCCAAATCTTTTCAGAATGACTACCCTGGTTTTGGTTTTCCGTGCAATGCTTTTTAACTGTCTGAAACCGGCAAGACTGATGCACATATAGTAAGTGTCCCCGTCCCGCCTGATGTCCCACAACAGAATATTCTTGTTGCTGCACAGATTTAAAAACCGTTCGGGGGCAAATCCCCAGATTTTAATCTGCACGTAACCTCTTATAAATTTCAGTATTCCAATCACAGACAACGCTCCTTATTCGAATATTACACTCGTAATACATCCCCCGATTTTCATGTCTTCATTGGTATAATATTCAATCACAAGTCCCGTGCCTGTAAATCGCACCTGTCCCGTTTTGGTCTGCAGCAGAATACAGGTATCGGTATACTCCAGTATTCCCCTGTAATTTTCTATAAAAGCTTCCCTGTTTCCCGTCATGGACAGCATAAACGCCCCCATCATCATATCTTTGGGAAGTTTTAAGGATTCCACAAGCAGTTCTTTTCTTGATTCTTTTTGTACGGCAGTGTTTTTCAGCATTTTCTTTTTCATACTATACTATATTCTGCCGCCTGCCTGCTGATACCTGTCTTTTTTTCTGCCTGAGCGAAAACGTCGTCACCTGCTGTTTCCGTTACGGAAAATCAGCTTACCACGCCTTTTATCAGACTTCTCCTTTCCGGCTCCTCGTCCGTTATCCGATAAGCGCGCAAAAGCCGTTCTGCCGCCGCTTCCAGTTTTTTGCCGTCATTTGCATACAGGATGGCCAGTGTATCCCCCGAAAGAACACTGTCTCCCACCTTTTTTTGCAGCATGATTCCCACAGAAAGGTCTATACTGCTTTCCTTGGTCTCCCTGCCGCCGCCTAAAAGCAGGGAACAGATGCCGACCTCTTCACATTCGATATGTCCCACAAAGCCGTCCCTATCGGCTTTTATTTCTTTTGTAAGGGAAGCTTTCGGCAAAAGCGATGTATCATAGACTGCCGCAGAGTCGCCGCCCTGCGCTTCCACAAATTCCGCCAGTTTTCGTAATGCGCTGCCATCCTCTATCACGGCAAGCAGTTTCTTTCTTGCCTCTTCTTCTGTTTCTGCTTTTTTGCCCAAAAGCAGCATCTGTGTGCCGAGTGTCAGGCAAAGTTCCAGAAAATCTGCGGGTCCCCTGCCCTGAAGCGTTTCAATTGCCTCCTTTACCTCAAGTGCATTTCCGACTGCAAAGCCTAAGGGCTGATCCATATCCGATACGACTGCAACGCACTTTTTGCCCGCACCGTTTCCAATCTTAACCATCTCTCTTGCAAGAGCAAAGGAATCCTCCTCCTCTTTCATAAACGCACCGCTTCCCGTCTTCACATCAAGCACGATGGCGTCAGCGCCCGCCGCCAGCTTTTTACTCATAATGGAGCTTGCAATCAGGGACATATTGTCCACGGTCGCCGTCACATCCCTGAGCGCATAGAGTTTTTTATCCGCAGGCGCCAAATCCGCAGTCTGTCCCATAATGGAGATACCGATGCGGTTTACATTCTCAATAAATTTCTGTGCGGGAATGCTTGTGGAAAAACCGGAAAAGCTTTCCAGCTTGTCAATCGTGCCCCCGGTGTGTCCAAGCCCCCTGCCGCTCATCTTTGCCACAGGGATGCCGCAGGCGGCTGCCATGGGCGCAAGCGCCAGAGAAGTCTTGTCCCCAACGCCGCCGGTGGAATGTTTATCCACTTTAATCCCATCGATTGCTTTCAAATTCAGCACTTCTCCACTGTCACGCATTGCCATTGTAAGAGACAGGGTTTCCTCCTCGTTCATACCCTGAAAATAGATTGCCATCATCATGGCTGACATCTGATAGTCCGGTATACGTCCGTTTGTATAGCCCTCCACCATAAATCCGATTTCTTCGCCTGTGAGCGTCCCGCCGTTTCTTTTTTTGACGATTAAATCACTCATTCTCATATTCATACGCTTTTACCCCCTTAATCCACGGATTTTAAAGACTCCGCCATATTGATACGGTTTAACTTGCCCGTCATCATTCTGTTGACAAGCCATGTAAAGACAAAGGTCAAAATAATGCTGTAAAGATAACTGGTCCACTGAATATGGATGTCAAAGGACACCATATCGATTTTTGCCTCCTGCATGACAAACGCATGCAACAGTTTTCCCAAAAACAATCCTACTACGCAGCCGATACCTGCCAGTACCGTATTTTCCCGGAATACGTACTTTGCCGTTTCTCTTTGATAAAAACCCAGTACCTTTATGGTTGCAATTTCGCGGAGGCGCTCTGTGATATTGATGTTGTTTAGATTGTACAGCACAATAAAAGCCAGTGCCGCAGCACACAAAATAATCACCACCACCACATAATCCAGATTGCCCATCATACTGGTAAAGCGTTCCTTGAAATCCTCGTTAACTGATACAGTCGATACGTTTTCTATCTGCATAACGGATGCGGCTGTCTGATGCAAATCTGCCTCCTCCGGGATATTGGCATACAGCGTTTTATAGTCCGGCTCTCCTATCTGCGCTTCATAAGTCTCAGATGCAATATATACATAGTTATATACAAAATTTTCACAGATGCCGGATATGGTAACACGAATGGCGTTCCTGTCCTCGTCATACAGCCATATTTCATCGCCGATGCCGACTTTATAGTTATCCGCAATCTGTTTCGCTATTACGGCCTCCCCCGCCTCTGGATATTCGATGGCTTTCCCGCTTCCTGTGTGCAGGCTGATAAAACCATCCAGATTTTCCGGTTCCTGAATTACCACCAGATTGACAGATTTTATCTGCCCTGCGATTTCCAAATCCAGAGTCGTCTCATAAGCCGGAAGATAGGTGAGTCCGTATTCTTCTATAACCCGAACCGCTTCTTTTTCCTTATCCGCCCTGTAATCTTCCTGTAAGGAAATACTCAGGTCATACACATGGATTTCCTCATACTGCTTTCTTGCAATATTTTTAATGGAATCCTTAATACCGAAACCTGTCACCAGAAGCGCCGTACAGCCGCTGATGCCGATTATCATCATAAAGAACCGTTTTTTATACCGGAATACATTTCTGACAGATACCTTTTGCAGGAAGTTTAACCGCTTCCACACAAAGGATACGCGCTCCAGAAAAACCCTCTTTCCCGCCTTCGGCGCTTTGGGACGCATAAGGCTCGCCGCAACCTCCTTAAACTCCTGACGGCAGGAAAACCATGTGGTTCCCATCGTGCAGCAGATTGCCACAAAAAGGGATATCAGCGCCAGTTTCGCGTCAAATACATAATAAAAACTGCCCAGACGGTACATAATCTTATATACCACCCAGATAACATAGGGAAGCATGATCGTACCGACAAAAAAGCCCGCTACACTTCCTATCAGCGCTGCGCTTCCGGAATAGAAAAGATATTTTCCCATAATGGAAGCCTCACTATAGCCAAGCGCTTTTAAAACACCGATCTGCGTCCGCTGTTCCTCTACCATTCGGTTCATGGTCGTCATGCATACCAGCGCTGCCACCAGAAAAAAGAACACGGGAAATACATTGGCAATCCCATCTATAATGCTGGAATCATTTTCAAAACAGGCATAGCCCACATTGGTATCCCTTCCCAGCACATAAGTATCGGGGATTTTGATATCCTCTATTTCTGCTCTTGCGTCGGCAAGCTTCTCCTCTGCATCCGCAATCTCTGTCTCAAACTCCTCGTAAGCATCGTTGTATTCCTGCCAGCCGTCGGCAAGCTCTTTCTTCGCATCTATAAGCTCCTGCCTCGCATCGGCAAGCTCTTCTTCTGCTTCTGCAATCTCTTTCTCTGCATCGGCAAGCTCCCTGCGATTATCCGCAAGCTCTTTCTTTGCCGTCTCTATCTCTTCCCTCGCCGCCGCAAGCGCTGCCTCGCCTATCGTAAGCTGCTGTTTTGCCTGCATAAGCTCCTGTTCTGCTGCTGCAAGCTGTGCCGCTATCTGCGGAACCTGTGCATAAGCGCCGTATTCCTGCCGCATGGCCTCTAACGCAGCTTCACTTTCCGCCACCGTTTCCCCTGCCGCCATAAGCGCCGCTTCTCTTTCTGCAAGCTCCGCTTCCGCTTCTTCTATCTGCTTTTCGCCGTCTGCAAGCTGCTTTCTGCCATCTGCAAGCTGTTTTCTGCTGTCTGCAAGCTGTTCTTCCCCGTCTGCAAGTTCAGCCTCCCCATCCGCAATTTTTTCCTCTGCTTCCTCCAGTTCCTTTCTCGCATCAAACAGTTCTGTCTCCGCCTCTTCTTTTTTGTCTGCAAGCTCTGTTTCTGCAGCCGCCAGTTCTTCGTTCGCCTCTTTTAAAACGGCGTCATACCTGCGCTGTCCCTGCGCTTCGCAATAACTCTCCCAAACAGCTTTTTTCTCCTCAATAAACGATTTATATTCCTCCGAATATATAAGGTAATCCGTATCAAACTTTACAAAAATTTCCGTATAGTAATCCATCTGGAAACCTTCCGGAAGCAAATACATAAATCCGCTTACCCGGCCGTTTCCAAGGGAGGTATTTCCCCGCTCAAACTGAATATAGTAAGATGCCTGCACAATGCCGGTGATGGTATATTCCCTGTATGTAAAGTTATCAAGATCTTCCTCACTGTTGCTTTCAGCAAGAATCACCTTGCTCCCAATGGCGCTTTCCCCATAAAGATTGCCGTCCACCACACATTCATCGCCGCTTTCCGGAAGCCTTCCCGCCGTAAGCACTACTTTATTGATCTTCTCCGAAAGAGAGTGTGCTTTTATGACGCTTTCATTCCCCTGTGCATTGATAAAAATAATGTCCACCGACAATGCGCCTTCCACCGCCCTTACCCCGTCTTTTGCGGCAAGTGCTTCCACATCTTCTTCTTCAAAGCCAAGGGTGGACAAAAGCCGGTAATCAAAAAGCTGCGCTTCTGACAGATAGTTGTCCGCAGACACAACCATGGAATCCATTGTCACTTTCAGTCCTGAAAAAAATCCCACTCCCAGCGCGACAATTGCCAGAATTGCCAGATACCGTCCAAGGCTTTGTTTGATTTCACGCAATGTTGTCTTTACCATCATGGATTTCATAGGCGTATTCCTGTCACTTCCTTACCATTCGATTTCTTCCACATTTACAATATTTTTGTTGAGAACCATACTTTTCACGGTGCCGCTCTTTACCGTAATGATTCTGTCCGCCATGGCGGTAAGCGCCTGGTTATGCGTAATCACAATCACCGTGCGTCCCTTTTCCCTGCAGGTATCCTGCAAAAGCTTCAATACCGCCTTTCCCGTATTGTAGTCCAATGCTCCCGTAGGCTCGTCGCACAAAAGCAGCTTCGGATTTTTGGCAAGCGCCCTTGCAATGGCAACTCTTTGCTGTTCGCCGCCGGAAAGCTGCGCCGGAAAGTTCGCCATACGATCCTTCAATCCCACCTCGTCAAGCACTTGGGCGGCATCCAAAGGGTCTTTGCATATTTGTGCCGCAAGCTCCACATTTTCAAGCGCCGTCAGATTCTGCACCAGATTGTAAAACTGGAACACAAACCCTACGTCATGCCGCCTATAGGTTGTGAGCTGCTTCTTTTTGTACGCCGAAATCTCCTCCCCGTCCAGAAAAACCTGTCCGCCCGTAAGAGTGTCCATTCCGCCTAAAATGTTGAGAATCGTTGTCTTTCCCGCGCCGGATGCGCCGACGACAACACAGAACTCGCCCTTTCCGATTTCAAAATTGACGTCATGAAGCGCCTGAATAGACACTTCACCGGTTTTGTAAATTTTACTCACATTTCGAAATTCCACAAAAGCACTCATTCTTTTTCCACGCTCCTTTTTCTGAATAAAAGAACTCCCGTAGCCAAAATAAACAAGGAGATAAACTGTGATGTGGAGAGGAAACCTATCGCACCTCTGTAATCATTTCTGAAAAATTCTATGATAAATCTGCCGATGCTGTACAAAATCAGATACAAGGCTCCGACCTGCCCCTTCGCCCGTTCTTTTTTGGCGTACCAAAATAACAGACCTGCTATCAGAAACATGCCTGCCGCAGAAAAAAGCTGAGTCGGAATCAGCTTCACACCATTCGGCGCGTAATCGGAATGGGTAAACGCGATTCCCACAAAGGAATTCGTCTCCCGTCCATAACAGCAGCCCGCCATAAAACAGCCAATGCGTCCAAATCCCTGTGCTACCGCCACACTGGGCAGCACGATATCAAAATAATCCCAGAAATTAAGCTTTTTTAACCTGCAGTATGCGATCACCGCCAGCACGCCGCCGATGATGCCGCCGTAAACCACAAAACCGCTTCCCGTCAGATGCCGCAGGGGATTTTGCAGAAAACTCCGCCATTCTACAATACAGAACAGCACCTTTGCACTTGCAAAGCCAAATACCACACATATTACAGTGATCGGATACAACGCATCCGCGTCTATACCACGCTTTTTAGCCCTTGCCTCCGCGATAAACAGCGCCGCCAGAACGCCGATTGCAATCATAAGACCGTAGCTGTGAACGGTAAAGGGTCCGATGGAAAATAAATCATTGTACATTTGCTTCATGCCTTTCCTGTCATATTTTTGAAGCAGCCAAGCCGTGCTTACTGCTTATGATAACATGTTTTTTCCGGTTATGACTATACTTTTGCACTTTTTTAATATTCTTTTCATAAAAGTGAAACTTTCAGTTTGTATAATGTACCAATGCCAGCGCACAGGTATCCGCTCCGAAATGATCCAGCATAAGCCGGTAATCGGGATTGGAACCGTCCCCAAGATAAATATAAAAATCCTCCGTGCTGCCATGGGTAATATAGGCATAAGAATGAGTCAGACGCTCTTCCTCATCATAAAAACAGGTTTCCGAACAGCCTGTTGTGCCAAATATCCAGGCATTGTAAAAGCCTTCTTTCTTTTTCAGTGTGCCATCCTCTCTGTAAGAATAGGTTACTTCAATAATCCTATCCTGATAAGGTTCTCCCATATCCGTTAATGTCCCCTCTGACAAAAAACGAACAAGCTGTCCACCGTCGTTGTATTCATAGCTTTCTTCGTAATCCTCAACGCCGCTTCCATCTCCATTGTCTCCATCCTTTGTCACATCAAAGCGCCTGTCAGCCCACTCTGCTTCCTCACACGCCGGAATTCCAAACCCCTGTACGTAAAGATTGCCTGCCATAGTGTAAAAATAATAGATTCCCGTTCCGCCCTCTGCCGGGTCATCCATATAAACGGTAAGCAGCAGGGTTCCGTCTTCATCGTAATATTCAAAAAACGGCTTTTCTGCATCCTGCACGCCCCTTGCCGTAAGAAAGGCTTCTTTGTCCTTCTCTCCTGCCAGTTCACACGATAGAAGGTCCCTCTCGCTGAATTTTCTTTCCGCAAGACTTTCCTCTGTCTCAGCGGGAAACGGCTTCTCCCATGTGGTGATAATATCTTCCCCTTCTCTTTTCATGGAAAACAGCAAATCTCCCCGGCCATACGCGCCTAAGTAAGCTTCCTCCCATTCGTTCTCCATAGAAAAGTCCATTGGAATATCCTCATAAAAATACACAAATACCTCTTCGCCTTTGACCGAGACCGTGGTAAGCATTCTTTGTTTTGTCCTGTAGGTATGGTACTCCCCATCCACCTCCATGTATTCCCATTCGTCTATCGACAAATAGCCATAAAACTTCCCCTGTTCCTCATAGAGAAAAAAATTCATGGTCAGACCGCCATTATTCTCGATATTCCCGCTGCGCCAATAATGCCCGACCCATTCTTGCAGATTTACTTCCGGCGTTTTATATTTGTTTTCCCACAGATTCGGCTTTGCTTCTTCAGGGCTTGCGCAGGCCGAAAACCACAAAACCAGCGCCAACAGCAATGCCATATGTTTTATTCTCAACTTCATCATGATTCTTATCTCCAGGCAGCTCTCACTCACGTAAATTTTCACCTTAAAAGTATAGCAGAAAACCCCTCATCTCACAATTGTAACCTCAAAAATGATCTAAACACGGAAAAGTTTTTTGAATATATTGAAAAAAATCAAAATCTTGTCTATAATGGAATGTGGTATAGTTTCATCAGGCATTTTGCCTTAAAATAAATTGTGAAAAAGGAGTTTTGTATGAGGTTAATTACACGTTCAGATTTTGACGGGCTTGCATGTGGCGCACTGTTAAAGGAAGCCGGCATTATCGATCATTGGAAATTTGCGCATCCGAAGGATTTGCAGGACGGTCTTGTAGAGGTAACTGAGGACGACTGCCTTGCCAATGTCCCTTATGTAGAGGGCTGCGGCCTGTGGTTCGATCACCACTCCAGTGAGCATGAAAGGCTTCAGCTTGCCGGAAAATATAAAGGGGAAAGCCGTATTACGCCTTCCTGCGCCAGAATTATTTATGAGTACTACGGCGGCCGGGAAAGATTCCCGCAGTTTGACGATATGATGGAAGCCGTTGACAAGGTGGATTCCGGCAACCTGACCATCGACGAGATTCAAAATCCAACGGGTTGGATTTTAATCGGATATCTGATGGATCCCCGAACAGGACTGGGACGCTTCCGCAACTTTACCATATCCAATTACCAGCTCATGGAAAAGTTAATCGATGCCTGCCGTACCATGACTACCGATGAAATCCTTTCTTTGCCGGATATCAAGGAGCGTATTGAAATTTATAATGAGCAGACCGAAAAGTTCAAAGAGATGGTAACGGCACATACGCAGGTAAAAGGCAATGTCATCATTTCGGATTTGCGTGGCGTTGACCCGATTTACACCGGAAACCGTTTTATGATTTACAGCATGTATCCTGAGCAGAACATTTCTGCATGGATTGTCAACGGCAAAGGCGGCGAGGGCTGCTCTGCCGCAGTAGGTTACAGTATCTTAAACAAGACTTGCGATGTCAATGTGGGAAGCCTTATGCTGAAATACGGCGGCGGCGGTCACAAAAAAGTCGGCACCTGCCAGTTTACCTCTGAAAACATGGAGACAGATTTGCCGAAGATGTTAGACGAACTGTGCACGCTTGCAAATCAATAAAATATCTGCTAAAAAAATCCCCCTGTATTCATATCACTATGAATACAGGGGATTCTATTTTACAATAAGTTTCTATCTTCCGCGCTGTAAGCACTCACCTTGCTACTCTGCGCCAACACGCTTGCAAATGTCTGCAAGACAGCATTTATCACAGTAAGGCTTTGTCCGTGCAGTACAGACCTCCCTGCCATGATACACGAGACGATGGCAGAAATCACTCCCCTCTTCGGGCGGTATGATTTTCCACAACGCTTTTTCTACTTTCGCAGGCTCTTTTATGCCGTCCACCAGTCCCATTCTATTGACAAGACGTATGCAGTGGGTATCCGTCACAATGGCAGGCTTGCCGAACACATCTCCCATGATCAGGTTAGCGCTTTTTCTGCCAACTCCGGGCAGAGCCAGCAGTTTGTCAAAATCATCCGGCACTTTCCCGTCATACTCGTCGCGCAGCATTTTCATGCAGGCGCTGATATCCCGCGCCTTGCTGTTGCCAAGCCCACAGGGATGGACAATTTTTTCAATCTCCTCCACAGGCGCCTCCGCCAGCGCATTGACGTCGGGATATTTTTCATACAGCTTTTCCACCACGACATTGACCCTTGCATCCGTGCACTGTGCCGCCAGCCGCACGCTGACAAGCAACTTCCATGCCATATCGTAGTCGAGCGTACAACCGGCATTCGGATACTCTTTTTTGAGTCTTTCTATGATTTCCAAAGCAAGCTCGGTCTTTTTCATTTGTGCACAATCATTCCTTTCAAATCATAAGTTCCAGCACCGTGTCATATCCCTTTTCAACGGCTATCTGCATGGGCGTCACACCCTGATTGTTGGCATGGTTGTAGTCGGCGCCTTTCTTAATCAGGAAACGGGCAACCTCTTGATTCCCGTATCGTAACGCGTGATACAATGCCGTGTTGCCGTTATGATCTGCTATGTTGACGTCAGCTCCGGCTCTGACAAGCTCCTTTACCACTTCTTTGTAACACTGGTTCTGGGTATTGAGAATCAGCGCCGTATTGCCCCTGTTATCCGTCCGGTTCACATCCACATTCTTATCCAAAAACAGGGGAAGCAGCTCTCTGGTGGTATTGAGGTCCAGATACTGCAAAAGCATAAGGGGCGTGCTGCCGTCGTTTCTCGGAATATCCAGATGCGTCAGTTCCTTCAACAGCTTTTCCCTATCCTGCGAGTTCAGGTCTCCGCCAAATTTCTTCTTCATAACAGCAAGATGGGCAGGCGTCTCTCCGCTCATGTTCTGCATGGTATCGTCTGCTCCGGAAGCAACAAGCATCCTTGCCGCATCGACGCTTCCATATATGCAGGCTGTGTGAAGCGGCGTATTGCCCGCCTCCGCCGGTTCATCCTCCGTGATATGGATATCCGCACCTTTATCTATCATAACCTTCAGCATCTCTGCGTGGTTATTGCGCGCCGCCCAGTGCATTGCCGTGGTTCCCTTATTATCCACCTGCTCCATGGATTCTTTTGAAAAATATTCTGCGGCTTTTTCATAATAATCATCTTTTTGTCCGCCAAAAAGCATGGTTCGCTTCTGCAGGGAAGCCACAATATTGGCCGGCGTCCTGCCCTGCACCACAGCTTCATTGACATCCACGCCAAGCGCAAGAAGCTTCTCAATCACCCTGATTCCATAATTGCCGCCGATACATGCATCCCTGAGACATTTCACTTCTCCGCTTCTGTGAATCGGCATCGTAAAATCTATACCTGCTTCCTTGCACAAATCAAGCACTCTGCAGTCTTTATCATTGTTGAACGCATTGTGCAGAATACCCAGAATGCAGTAAAGCTCATCATCATCATCGGTATCTATCTGCCGAATCAGCCTCTTTGCGAGATACAAAGCCGGCGTTATTTTGTCAATGTCATTTGACGGAATCGCAAACGCATTGCTTGTAATCCGCGCAAAATTGTTCATGTCAAGCCTGATGATGTCGCAGTCTCCCTCTGCGCCATGCTCCTTCAGCACCATACAGAGCGCCTCATTTCGATAATCCATGGCTATCGAAAGCGGCGTCCTGCCCTCCTCATTCGCCTGATTCACCAGGCTGCTGTTTTCCGCAAGACGAAATGCCGCCGTCATATGGCGCTTTACTATAGCAGTAAGCAGAAGTGTATTGCCCTTTTCATCGATATAATCGGTCTCAGCGCCCCTTTCCAGAAAAATATCCGTCAGCGCCCAGGAACAATTCGAATAGTCACTGTGCAGCATCAGAACCAATGGCGTCATTCCCGTACTGTCCTTTTGGTTGATGCCTTCCCCCAAAAGGCCGGCAATCGACGCTCTCTGTTCTACATTGTGCTCCATGGCTGCATACACATTTGTCATGCCTTCAATGCGGGGATAAGCAAGATAATGATAGCCGTTTCTTCCTGCCGCATCGGAAACATCTGTTTTTGCCCCATGCGAAAGCAGAAGCTCCGCCATCTTTAGATTGCCGCAGCAGCAAGCCAGCATAAGGGGCGTAATTCCCTTGCCCTTTCCATCCGTACAATTCACCTCTGCCCCGTCTTCCAAAAGCTTCTTTACCGCACCATAAAGATTATGCCATACAAGAAGTGCAAAGAGATTAAGCCCGACAGAGCCCACCGGTTCGAAGAACGCGTCCGATCCTGTCTCGCTGACACATGCCTCAATTGCCTGCACCTCTTCCTCTTTGAAAATATCATATCGATAGGTACAGTATTCAAAGTCATCCTCCCACCATGGAATGTATTTTCTGTGAACACTTTCACTTGATTTTACCAGCAAAGCTGTCAATTCCTTGATATCCATAATACTTTTCACCTATCCTGTTAATTTTCTGCACCCGCAATCAGCAGCTTCTCCACGATATCATTGTTACCGTTCTCCGTCGCATAGTAAAGCGCCGTATGTTCGTCCATATCTGCACAGGTAAAATCTGCCCCGTTTTCCAAAAGCACACCTACGATATAATTGCTTCCGCTCTTTGCCGCAATGATAAGCGCAGTCTCGCCACTTCCGTTACGCTCATTGATGTTAGCGCCGCTCTCCAAAAGCTTTTTCACCAAATGCTCGTTGCATTTTTCTGCTGCAATATGTAACGGAGAATTGCCATAGTTGTCACTGATGTTGACCTTAGCACCGCTCTCCATCAAAAGCTCTGCAATCAGGAGATTATCCTCCGCAACCGCAATGTACAGCGGCGTAAGCTTTTCATCGTTGCAGGCATTGATATCCACCTCTCCCTTCGCCAGCATGGCTTTCACCACCTCGCTCTGGTTGTTGTAGCATGCCTGATGCAGCGCCGTATTGCCAAAGGAATCCACGTTTCCTGTATTTCCTGCCGACACGGCTTCCACAAGCTGCACAAGCCCCATGGCATTGGCGTAGTCAAGCGCTGTTCTGCCTTTGCCGTCCATCAGGGTTGTATCCGCCCCAAGCTCAATCAAATATTTTGCAGCCTCTGCCTTTTTTGCATCCACCGCATAAATAAGAACGGTTCTGCCCTCCTTGTCAGCGGCATCGATATCAGCGCTTTCGTCTGTCAAAAGCTTTATGATTTCTTTATTGCCGGAAACGGCCGCCATATGCAGCGGCGTAACGCTTGTGTTGGAAATCTGGCTCACATCCGCCCCTTTTTCCAGAAGCATCTTCACAATGTCCCGATACCCTTTTTTGCATGCATAATGAAGCGGTGTAAAACCGATTTCATCCACGGCATTTATGTTGATGCCGTCCTTCTTCAAAAATGCCATCACAACGCCTTTCTGTCCGTTCTGGCATGCCTTTAATAATAGCTTATCCATTTTATCCCTCCATTTTTATCTTTAAGAGCCTGTTTGTTTTACAGTATACATTCCAACTGACAGTCAAACGGCTCTTTTTCTACATGTGCAGCATTACATTCCTCAGCCCACGTACAGCCAAGGCTTCGATAAAACGCCTGACTTTCCACTGCCGAATGTGCTGAAATATACAGCTTCCCCGCGCCTTTTTCCTTCGCCCAGCGCTTTGCCTCTGCAAAGAGCTTTTTGCCGATTCCATGTCCGCGCAAATCCTCTGATACATGTATGGCGGACAAATCCAGATACTCCTTCTTTTTTCCAAAGAAGTCCGCCTCCACGGAAACAAAGCCTTTTAGCTTTCCTTCCTGAAATGCACCATATACCAGACCGCCTGTGGTAAGTGTATTTTTCAGGCAGCCTACCAATATCTTATATTCTTCCTCGCCCCAGTCATCCACAAAAGGAGCGTCTTGAATTGCCCACTCTCCGTTCCGTTTGCGCCAGCATTTTGTTACTACCTGATGCCTTTGAAAATGTGCAAATAATTCCACCGCCAGTTCTTCAAAAGCCACATTCCTGTAGGTTGCCGTTTCCTGCATTTCATGTCCTCCGTGTCAGACCGCTCTGCGCCGAATTTCTTCTGCATTTCTTACAGTCCTATTATACACAGCGGTATCGCAAATTACAATTTAAAATTGTTTTCCATATATTGTTTTAAAAAGCTTAACACCTCTATGGTACAGTCCACAACACGATTATGGCTGTAGTGTCTGTTACAGGAAAAGTATTTGAAATATCCCCATGGGTCCTTCACCTGAGGCCCCCAATCCCACAACCCGTCCTCGCGGGCGTTTTCCAAAAGCCACTCCACAGCATTCTCCAGATACATTTTGGAACCCCTGAACCGATTTATATAGTGAAAGGTTTCAAACCATCGCCTTGTCTGTCTGAAAACAAAGCTATCCGGAAGCTTATCGGGCGTTTTCTCCCAAAAGTAACCGTTTTCATTGGCATGGCCTCCCAGATGCCTCAGCATGGCCGCTTCCAAAGCATCCGATATTTCCCAACGCCTTTTCAACAGTAAGTCACTCTGCATGGGCACCAACCGATTCTCCCTCGTCAGAAATATCTCATGCTGCGCCGCCTTATCCTTTTCATAGGAATACTCTCCGTCCTCATATGCCCTATTTGCGATATACAGCCACTGATAGTAAGTTTCATCACAAAGCGGCGACCCGGGTGTGATTGCCTCCAGCAAATTGCAGACTATCGCTTTCTGCCAGGGGATTGCACGCTCATTTTTTTCAAAAACTCCTTCCTTACTCCTGCCAAGCAGTATATCCTGCAGATACTCACCTGCCATGAACAGAATATCCCTGTCCTCTATCGTGAGACCGATATAGAGACAGCGCTCGATTCCAACGCCGGAGGTGGGAATCTTTGCCTTCACGGAATAATCCTTGGAGCGAAGCTTTCCCCAGCCGCCGTTTATATCCTGTGTCTGATACATTTCCTCCACAATGTCACTTTCCAAAAACGCCTTGCGCAGCGCGGACAGTGACGTATCCTCATATGGAGTATCAAGAAACTGAAACAACACCTTATACTGTACTGCCGGATATTCGCAAAAGCGAAGCAGCGCCGCCGCATGTTCATGGAATTCGCTCTTTGTTATCATAAGAATGCCGTTCTCCCTTCAAAGATACATCAGACTGTTCCGCCCTTACTTATGATACGGTGCCCCGCTTATAATCCGGTAGCCGCGGTATATCTGCTCACACAAAATCACACGCATAAGCTGATGGGGAAAGGTCATATCCGAAAAACTCAATGAAAAATCGGCTCTCTTTATGACTGCTTCATGCAGCCCAAGGGAGCCTCCAATGACAAACTGTATATGGCTTTTTCCGGAAAGCCCTGTTTTTTGCAGCAATTCTGCAAATGCAACGGAATCCAGCTTTTGCCCTTTGATGACAAGGGCAATGACAAAAGCATCCTCCTTCACTTTGGAGAGCAGCCTTTCGCCTTCTTTTTTCTTAATCTGCTCCTCCGCCAAAGCGCCGGCCCCATCCGGCGTCTTTTCATCTGCGACCTCGACTATCTCGGTTTTGCAGTAAGCAGAAAGGCGCTTGCAGTATTCCTCTACCGCATCTTTATAAAACTTTTCCTTTATTTTTCCGACACATACGATTGATATTTTCACTGTTCAAAAATTTCCCCGTAAAGTTCGTCAACAAAATGCTCCAGAAAGCCCTCGTCGAGATTTAAAAACTGCTTTTGGATTTTTTCTTTCATAAGAGACACTCTTTTGAAATACATTTCTTCCTCCGGCATATTTTCCCACTCTTCACGGACGGATGCGGGCGCTTCCTCTGATACACAGCCATTTTCCTGTTCAAACAATTCTTCGTCCAGTTTTTTGGCTTCAAAATGGCTGAGGCACCATTTCTCCATCGTACCGCGGAGAGAATTTTCCGACTCTGCTTTTTTGGCAAAAATCCGGTAGGATTTCATGGAAATCATGCCCATGACAATAAAGAGCAGGAACAATGCGCTCATAACGCCATACGTCATGTATTTGGTGGTGCCGCTCAACCGAATGGGAAGAACGCCAGCAATGCCCAAAATCATAATAATCATGCCCACAACGCCAAAAAGCAGCAGCAAATAAGCCGACGATTTATTGTCTTCTGCTTTTGCAGCGCTGTTTTCATAGACAGCCGACGGCTGCAGCGGTGTTTTTCCCGCTGCATTTTCATTTTCTGCCGTCATCTTTTTCTTTTCAACCTTCTCCTCTGGGCCCTGTGGCATAAATTATCCCTCCATCCCATTATACTTCACGATTTTCTCATTTCTTTTGTAAAAATTCGTCAATTCCCTTTGCGCCTGCTTTTCCGGCTCCCATTGCCAGAATAACCGTCGCTGCGCCCGTCACGGCATCGCCGCCCGCATAAACGCCTTCCTTTGTCGTCTTTCCGTTTTCCTCCTCGGCAACGATACACTGCCACTTGTTGACCTCAAGTCCCTTTGTAGTCGAAGAAATCAACGGATTGGGGGAGGTTCCCAGAGACATAATAACGGTATCCACCTCTATCACAAACTCAGAGCCCGGTACTTCCACAGGACGTCTTCTGCCGGATTCATCCGGTGCGCCAAGTTCCATGCGGATACATTTCATACCGGTTACCCAACCCTTTTCATCTTCCAGAATTTCCACCGGATTGGTCAAAAGGTCAAAGATAATCCCTTCTTCCTTTGCATGATGTACCTCTTCCACACGCGCAGGCAGCTCTTCCTCACTTCTCCTGTACACGATATGTACCTCCGCGCCCAGTCTGAGTGCCGTTCTTGCAGCATCCATGGCAACGTTGCCGCCGCCGACTACTGCAACCTTCTTTCCTCTCATAATAGGGGTATTGGCATTTTCATCAAATGCTTTCATCAGGTTGCTTCTGGTGAGGTACTCATTTGCAGAAAATACGCCGTTTGCATTTTCCCCGGGAATTCCCATGAATTTGGGAAGTCCTGCGCCGGAACCGATGAAGACTGCCGAAAAGCCTTCCTCCTCAAGCAGTTCGTCGATGGTAACGGATTTTCCCACCACCACATTCGTTTCTATGGTCACGCCAAGCGCCTTTACATTTTCAATTTCCTTTGCCACGACATCCTGCTTTGGCAGACGGAATTCGGGAATTCCATATACCAGAACGCCGCCCGGCTCGTGAAGCGCTTCAAAAATGGTAACTTCATAGCCCATCTTTGCCAAATCGCCTGCGCAGGTAAGTCCTGCCGGTCCGGAACCGATAACCGCAACCTTTTTGCCGTTCTTCTCCTTTGCACCCTCCGGCTTTACACCATTTTCTCTTGCCCAGTCGGCAACGAAGCGTTCCAGCTTTCCGATGGAAACAGGCTCGCCCTTGATGCCACGGATACATTTTCCTTCACACTGGCTCTCCTGCGGGCAGACTCTTCCGCAGACTGCCGGAAGCGCCGATGATTCGCTGATAACCTGATAAGCGCTCTCGATATCACCTGTCTTGACATGTCCGATAAAAGCCGGAATATCAATCGCAACAGGACATCCCTTTACGCACTGTGCATTTTTACAGCCGATGCAGCGTCCTGCTTCCTCTATGGCTTCTGCCTTATCATAGCCAAAACATACTTCTTCAAAGTTCGCTGCACGTACCTTGGGGTCCTGCTCACGAACGGGTACTTTCTTCAAAACGTCCATTTTTTATCTCCTTCATTCTTATGATTTCAATTTTACCGGCAGTTTCCGCATCCGCCATGGTGGGAGCTTCCTTCCTTTGCTTTTAAGAAAGCGCGTCCTTCTGCGGTTTTATAGATTTGCTGCCTCTGCATCGCTTCATCAAAATTCACCTGATGCCCGTCAAACTCCGGTCCGTCCACGCAGGCAAATTTTACCTTGCCGCCCACGCTGACGCGGCATGCGCCGCACATTCCCGTACCGTCCACCATAATGGGATTTAAGCTGACAATAGTGGGGATTCCCAAATCCTTTGTCAACAGACAGACAAATTTCATCATAATCATAGGTCCAATCGCCACACAGGTATCATACTTCTTTCCGGATTCCACAAGTTCCTTTATGGTCTGTGTCACCATACCGCTTCTGCCATAGGAACCGTCGTCGGTGGTGACATAGAGATTGCCGGCTACCGCTTCCATCTCCTTTTCCAGAATCAGCATATCCTTGGTTTTAGCGCCAACAATCACATCTACATCAATGCCGTGCTCATGCAGCCATTTCACCTGCGGATAAACCGGAGCGGTTCCAACACCGCCTGCCACAAAGAGCATCTTCTTTTTCTTAAGCTCCTCCAAATCCTCTTCCACAAACTCGGAAGCACAGCCCAGCGGACCGACAAAGTCTCTGAAGGAATCTCCCGCCTTTAAGGAAGCCATCATCTGGGTGGAAGCACCCACAATCTGAAATACGATGGTAATCGTTCCCTTTTCCCTGTCATAGTCACAGATAGTCAACGGAATACGTTCCCCCTCGTCGTCCTTTCTGGCAATGATAAACTGCCCCGGGTTACAAGCAGCAGCAATCCTTTTTGCCTCCACTTCCATCAGGTAAATGTTGTCTGCCAGTTCCTCTGCTCTTAAAATCTTATACATAGTAATCCTCCATTTATGATTCCGGAGTTTCTTCCCCCTCCGGCATTTCTTCAAGTGCTTCCAGCACATAGCCGCCCAAAGCATCTCTTGACAAAGTAAAATATTCCTGTGTGTAGACATTGACGGCATAATTGGTTCCCGTCCGGTTCTGCACGCCCGCCGAATCCTCATATATCTCATAAATCACATAAAAATCCCCTTGCGACGGGATTGACAGCGCATACTGGAACGCATACAGATACCGCCCGCTCAGGCTGCCCGCCGGCGTTCCCGCTCCATCCAGAATCTTGCCGTTTGCCACCATGATTTCCATAAGCCTTGCAAGCGCCATATCTTCCGTAAAATCTGTCTGCAGCTGCAAATCAAACTGCCTTGTGGTGCATTCCCCGGCCACACCTTCCTCATTGTAGCAGATAAATTTAAAGGTGCTTTTTCCCAAAGGCATGGGGACCGGACCTGTATACATTGCCGACTGCTCTGTCGGAATGGTACCATCCATAGTATAATACACGGTGCAATCCATCGGCACCTGTACGGTTATCATGGTCGGCGTCGTGTAATCCCCACTGTAATTATCCACCTCCGGCGCAGGCGGCTTTATAATATCTATGATATAGGTTTTTGCCACCACTTCGCTCTGTATGCCGTATTCATTGACAAACATGGCGGAAATTTCATATTTTCCGGTCTCTAAAAAAATCGGCATGGTGTACATTTCGCTGTTTTCGTCCGGTAATGTGCCATCCAGTGTGTAATATATGGTTCCCTGTATACTGGAAGTCAGCTTCAGCGGTACCACTGTGGTATAAGTTCCCTCCTGATAGCTGAATTCCGGCGGCACTGCCATATATTCCTGATATGCTGTCCGGATTTCTTCATTGCTTGTATTGATTAACAGGGTATTGATGGAGGCATAATCCTCCTTCCCCCGATAAAAGGCTATCAATTTTTTATAGGCATTTTCCGTTTCGTCTTCCGTCGCATACCCCGATGTAAGAACCGCAGCCAGACAATCCGTATACGCCTGATCCCGTCCCAGCATATTGTAAAGCTCCGCAAGGGAAAAACGCAGAGAAACCTCTTCCGGCTCCAGTTCAACTGCCCTCTCATAATACTGTACTGCTTTTTCCACATCACCTGATGCTATGCAGGCTTCCGCTTTGGAAATCTGGTATCCTGAAGAATTATAACGGTATTGGGAAACTGCATTTACAATCCACACTATGCCACTGATAAGCAGCACGCAAACAACGGCTACGGCAGCTAACAGAATACCTTTCCGCTTTCCGGCACGTTTCTTCCTGCTATCGGATTCTTTCGGAACCTCTGCCAGAACGTCCTCCACAATGCCGGAAAGCGTTTCATGCATACTATATTCAATTTCCGGCTCAAAGTCTGGAACAATATGTATTTCTTCACCACATTTTTCGCAGTAAAGATGCCCTTCTTCCAGCTCTGTCCCACATTTTGGACATTTCATAAGGAAAACCTGACCTTCCTGTATTTCTATTGTGTCATTTACCACTGCATGGAAGCAGACTCTACACAATTACTCATCAGCATAGCGATAGTCATCGGACCAACGCCGCCGGGCACCGGCGTAATCGCACTGCAGACCGGAGCCACATCATCATAATCTACATCCCCACACAGTTTTTTGCTTTCCATGCGGTGAATCCCCACATCGATTACAACAGCGCCCTCTTTTATATATTCTCTGGTAAAAAACTTTGGCTTTCCGATGGCGGCAACTAAAATATCGGCTCTTTTTGTGACAGAAGCCAAATCCTTTGTCTTGGAATGTGCCACCGTAACCGTACCGTTTTCCCGGAGCAGCAAAAGCGCCATGGGTTTGCCCACAATATTGCTTCTGCCGACCACCACACATTCCTTTCCTGTGATTTCAATGCCGCTTCGCTTTAAAAGCTGAATAATCCCCGCCGGTGTGCAGGATACAAACCCCTTTTCGCCGATACAAAGCGCGCCCACACTCTGCGGATGGAAGCCATCCACATCCTTTTCGGGTGCGATACTCCTGATTACCTTGTCCTCATCAATATGCGCCGGCAGCGGAAGCTGCACCAGAATACCGTTTACATCTGTTCTTTGGTTCAGGCCGTCAATTAACGCAAGAAGCTCCTGCTCCGTAGTTTCTTCCGGCAGTTCATATGCCAGTGAGCGGATTCCAATGTACTCACACGCTTTCTTTTTGTTGCCCACATAGACCGTAGAAGCAGGATCCGTCCCCACCTGTATCACCGCAAGGGTAATTTCCTTTCCCTGCGCCTTGATATCGCTTACTTTTTGCTTCAATTCATCTTTAATCTGCGCTGATATTGCTTTTCCGTCAATAATCTGTGCCATATTCCCTCTCATTCTGCCCGGAAGGCCATTGTTTTTTCTGAAAATCGCTAAAAAAGCCCTGTAATCACGCCGTCTTCATTCACATCAATGCCGTACGCCGCCGGACTCTTGGAAAGTCCCGGCATCGTCACAATCGCTCCTGTGAGCACCACGATAAAGCCGGCTCCCGCCGAGACATAAACCTCTCTCACGCTCAAGTCAAAGCCTGTCGGCCTGCCCAGCTTATTCGGGTCGTCGGAAAGGGAATACTGGTTCTTCGCCATACAGACAGGCAGTGCGCCGTATCCGAGCGATTCCAGCTTCTCTATCTGTTTCATGGCGGCAGACGTATAACTTACGCTTCCCGCACCGTAAATCTTTTTCGCCACCGCTTCTATCTTCTGCGTAACAGAAAGCGAGTCCTCATAGAGCACCTGAAAACGGCTTTCCTTCTCCAGCGCGCTTAACACCTTCTCTGCCAGTTCGATACCGCCTTCTCCGCCCTTTTCCCATACTTTTGCAATGGCAAACTCGCAGCCCCTGCTCTCACAGAACTCTTTTACAAAGGCAGTCTCCTTCTGTGTATCCGACACAAAAGCGTTTAAGGTAACTACAATGGGAACGCCAAAAAGCTGCAGGTTTTCAATATGCTTTTCCAGATTGACAATCCCTGCCGCAAGAGCTTCCATATTCTCTTCGTTTAAATCTTTTTTCTCTACGCCGCCATTGTATTTTAATGCCCTGATCGTCGCCACCAGCACCACCGCATCCGGCTTAAGCCCCGCCATGCGGCACTTGATGTTAAAGAACTTTTCTGCTCCCAAATCCGCACCGAAACCGGCTTCCGTTACCACATAATCCGCCATTTTAAGCGCTGTACGGGTTGCCCTGACAGAATTACAGCCATGCGCAATATTGGCAAAAGGACCGCCGTGCACAAGCGCCGGTGTATGCTCCAGAGTCTGTATCAGATTAGGCTTCATCGCATCCTTTAAAAGCGCCGCCATAGCGCCCACGGCGCCAAGCTGCCCTGCCGTCACGGTCCGTCCCTGATAGTCATATGCCACCACCATGCGGGACAGCCTTTCCTTTAAATCTTTCATATCCTCAGCCAGACACAGTACCGCCATGATTTCTGTTGCAACCGTAATTACAAAATGGTCTTCCCTGACAAATCCGTCTGTCTTGCTGCCCATACCTACCACAATGTTCCGAAGAACCCTGTCGTTCATGTCCATGCAGCGTTTCCACACAATCTGCCTTGTATCAATTCTAAGTTCGTTGCCCTGTTGAATGTGATTGTCCAAAATCGCCGCCAAAAGATTGTTTGCGGCGGTAATGGCATGAAAATCACCGGTAAAATGCAGATTCAAATCCTCCATGGGCACCACCTGCGCATATCCGCCGCCGGAAGCGCCTCCCTTGATGCCAAAGCATGGTCCCAGCGAAGGCTCACGCAGGGCAATCACTGCTTTTTTATTTAATTTCCCAAATGCCTCTCCCAGACCTACCGTAACCGTTGTCTTTCCTTCACCGGCGGGCGTCGGATTGATGGCGGTAACTAAAATCAGTTTTCCATCAGCATTGCCGGAAATCCTTTTTATGTATGCATCCGATATTTTTGCCTTATACTTTCCATACAGTTCCAGCTCTTCTGCGTCAATACCAAGCTGTCCGGCTACTTCCGTGATTGGCTTCATTTCTGTAGCCTGTGCAATCTCAATATCTGTCTTCATCCTTATATTTCCTCCAGCAACTGCTCAAATTCCGTCATACTCATCAGCACTTTTCTGGGCTTTGTTCCCTCTTCCTCGCCCACAACGCCATATTCACTCAACTGATCCATAATCCGTGCCGCCCGATTGAAGCCTATTTTAAACATCCTCTGCAGCATACCAATGGAAGCCTTATCCTTGTCAATGATAAATCTGCCCGCATCAGCAAAATACTCGTCCAAAGATCCTGCGCCATCACTGCCTGCAGCGCCGCCCTGCCCGCTGCCGCCCATGTTCTGAATCTTTTCTTCCACATCTGCGGCATACACATTGCCTATCGCCTGATTTTTAAGGAAATCCACCACATCGGACACTTCCCTGTCAGAGACAAAAGCACCCTGCACACGTGCCGGCTTTGAGTAGCCCTGCGGATAAAAGAGCATATCGCCTTTCCCCAAAAGCTTTTCAGCGCCGTTCATGTCAAGAATGGTACGGGAATCCACACCGCTCGAAACACTGAACGCCACACGGCTTGGCATATTTGCCTTGATAAGTCCTGTAATGACGTCAACGGAAGGCCGCTGCGTCGCAATAATCAGATGAATCCCTGCTGCCCTGGCAAGCTGCGCCAGACGGCAGATGGACTCCTCCACTTCGCCCGGGGATACCATCATCAAATCCGCAAGCTCGTCTACAATAATCACAATCTGCGGAAGCTTTGACAGCGTCTCATCCCCGTTCTCCCGCATGCTTTCTACTTTTTGATTGTAGCCCTTCAAATCACGGACATTAAAGTCCGCAAACTTTTTATAGCGGTCCGTCATCTCGGAAACACCCCAGTGGAGCGCGGCCGCCGCCTTTTTCGGGTCCGTCACTACCGGAATCAGCAGATGCGGAATCCCGTTATATACGCTAAGCTCCACCACCTTAGGGTCAACCATAATCAGCTTGACATCGTCAGGGTGGGCCTTATATAAAATGCTCATTATCAATGTATTAATGCAGACTGATTTACCGGATCCGGTCGCACCTGCAATCAGCATATGGGGCATTTTCGCAATATCCGCCACCACCACCTTGCCGGCGATGTCCTTGCCTACCGCAAAGGCAAGATTGGACGGAAATTCCTTAAATTCATTCGTCTCCAGCAAATCCCGCAGGGCAACAGCCATATTCTCCTTGTTGGGCACTTCGATGCCAATGGCTGCTTTTCCGGGAATCGGCGCTTCTATTCTGATATCCGTTGCCGCAAGGTTCAGTTTTATATCATCGGACAAGCCTACTATCTTGCTTACCTTCACGCCCTGCTCCGGCTGCAGCTCATACCTTGTCACAGACGGTCCCTGGCTGATATCGGTAATCGTCACTTTAACACCAAAGGTTGCAAGCGTCTGCTGCAGCCTCATGGCAGTTTCTTTCAGTTCTTTTGCAGAATCACCGCCGCCGCCTTTTCCTTTCTGCAGACGGGAAAGAGGCGGAAATATGTACTTGCCCGGAAGCTTTCCCGAAACAGAAGCGTTTTCGGGCGTCATCATATCCTGACTGCTTTCTTTTGGTTTCTCCGGCAGCTTTGCAACCGGACGGCGTATTGCCGCAGGCTCCGCAGCCGGCGTTTTAACAGGCTGTGTGGCGACGGGGCTGACAACAACAGGCTCCTGTGGTTCCTCCTGCTGATAATCCTCCTCCCAGCTTTCACTGCCTATTTCCTCTTCCCTGAAAAACACCTCTTCCATAGCCGGTACTTCTTCCGGCTCGGGTACAGCGCCGCTGATTCTGATCTCATGCATTTGAGACATCTCGGGTTCGGGCTCTACATAATCTTCTTCCGCATTTAATATGATTTCATGCATGTCATCGCGCACACGCTTTTCCTGTACAGGTGTCAGCGTTGTGTCAGCCATGACGCCGCTTACTTTTTTATCCATGCGAAGTATCTTTTCGTTTTCCTTTTCCTCCGCCTTAAGCCGCTTCTCCTCAAGCCGCTTTGCTCTTTCCTCTTCCCTGCGCTGCCGCTCCTCTTCTATATCGGAACGCCGCAGCCTTGCCTGCTCGCGCCGCCTCTCTGCGTCCTCTCTGGACAGTTCCGCCACGCGCCTGCCGCCGTTCTTCATGCTGTTTACCAGAGAACGCTCCGTGAGCAGCACAAGGCTTATCAGGGATAAAATAATCACAACGAGAACCGTTCCCAGCGTATCCAAAAAATGATAACACAGATAGGCAATACTTCCCGCTATGATGCCGCCGCCCCTTCTCGCCTCGCTGTCGTACTTGTAAAGCTCGGCAAGACTGTAACTTTCCATGTGCAGGGCATATCCTGATATCAGTTCGCAGATAACGCCGGCCATCAAAAACAATATTATCCCCGCCGCAATTTTTCTGGTCGCCGCCGGACTGCCTCCATTGGCAGACCAGAACGCAGCCCCTAAAAAAGCGGCGATTGCCGCCACATATGCCAGAGTTCCAAACAGCCCGAACAAGACACTGCTGATTCCGTTTCCGACTGTTCCCAACACGCCGAAATTACACAAAAACAGAATCACAGCCGCCGCAAACAGCAGAATAAGCACCACCTCATGAAAAAGGGCGCTATCCTGCTCCGAGTATCCTTTACCTGCATTTGTATTTGTCTTTCCTCTTGTGGAACTTTGTCCTGAGGATGAAGTCTTTTTTCCTTTATTATTCGCCGCCATCGCTCTATACTCCCGATTTATACGGTTATTTTTTCTACCTTATTGTAATGCCAAAAATGGCAACCTTAATCATTATATCATTTTTCCCCGTTCTTGTCATCATGTACAATTTAGTTTTTATTTTCTTTGTTTTTGTTTTCCACATCCCCTATCAGTTCATGCAGCTTCGCCATTGCCGCACTGATGCCGCCAACTGCATCGATAATCCCTTCGTTCACCGTTTCCTGTCCCACAAGAATGGTTCCTACATCCTTTGTCAGCACGCCGGTTTCCATCATAAGCGCCTCCAGCCGCTGCTTCTTTATTCCGCAGTGACTGCACACAAAACCGGTGATTCTGTCCTGTATCTGCTTGAAATAATCAAAAGTCTGCGGAACTCCAATCACCATGCCGTTCATTCTGACGGGATGAATGACCATGGTTCCGGTAGGCACAATATAAGAATAATCCGTGCTGACAGCAATGGGAACGCCAATGGAATGGCTGCCGCCGAGCACAAGTGAAACCGTCGGCTTTGACAGGGACGAAAGCATTTCGGCAATGGCAAGTCCGGCCTCCACATCGCCTCCCATTGTATTGAGAAGCACCATAACGCCTTTGATTTCTTCGCTGTCCTCTATCGCCGCAAGCTGTGGCAGGATATGCTCATACTTTGTCGTCTTGGCAGAACTGTTTAAATTGTCATGACCCTCTATTTCACCGATAATAGTAATCAGGTGTACATTCTGCTTTTCCTTGTTTTTGTCTAAAAGCACCTGCCCCGTCTGTTCTATGCGGGCATCTTTGTATTTTTCTTCTTCCCGCTTTTCTTCGTTTTTCTTTTCTGTTTTTTCCTCCTTCATCGGAATCCTCCTTCAAAGTTTGGTTGCATGTCAGGTAAAACAATAAAAATAAGGAACCGCAATGCAGTTCCTTACTATTGTGCTCCAAACTTTGCGTTTCATACAAAAGAGCTGATTCCTGTATTTAAATATCAAAATCATCAAATTCCGGAATATCTATATCAAAATCCATTTTATCGGGTGACAATTCTGTTCGGTAATTCATCGTTTTGGGAACATGCTTTTTAGGAAGCGGCAATGGATTCTCAATATAATTTTTCTTTTTCTCTTCCGCTTTTTCCTGCACGGGAGGCGCAGCCGCCACCGCCGCCGCTTTTTCCTCTTTGGCAGCTTTAGCCGGTTTTTCTTTTGCCTTCTTTTCCTTCGCCTTCTTCTCTTTTTCTTTCTTTTCTTTTTCCTTTGCCTTTTTTGCTTCCGCTTTCTTACCGGCAGACTTTCCAGTCTCACTGTTTGACTTTGCCGCCCCATCATCTCCTGCAAACAGTGCCCACAAGGAATCCTGTTCGCCCTGGTTCATGCCTTCTCCATACTCTGAATTGTAGCTCATCTGACTCGCACCGCCTTCTGTTTGATTTTGTTCTGCAATTGACTGCTGTACTGCTTCCTTCTGCCCCTCTGTATCCTGCCTGCTTTGGACATTCTCCGGTCCCCACAGGACATTCACTCCATACTGTACGTATGCCGTCTCCGGCTCTGCTGCTTCTGTCCCTGCTGCCGCTTTCTCTTCCCGGGACTGTCCTTGTGTGACTGCTTCTGACGCTTTCTGCTCCTCCGGCTGTTCTTTTACCAATGCTTCTAATAGCGTCTGCTCGCTCTCCCGGCTGCTCTTTTGCCAATGCTTCTAACAGCGGCTGCTCCTGCGGCTGCTCTTTTGCCAATGCTTCTAACAGCGGCTGCTCTTCCGGCCTCTCTTTTCCCTCTGCTTCTGACGGCTTTTCTTCTGTGCCCGTTTCTCCGTCCGGCAGCTCTGTACCATCTTCCTGCCCTTCTGCATCTGCCGTCTTACAGAACGCTGCCTGCAGCCCTGTGCCCGCCAGCAGAAGCGCCGCTGTCAGCAGCATGTATTCACAATCCATACTCTCTGCGCAAAAACCACCGGCATACAGCGCTGCTGCCGCCACCGCAAAAAACAGCCACGGCATCTGTACCTCTTCCTTCCGGCGGATAAAAAAGGCAAGGACACCAATCAGCATGAAAAAAGCCACCGCCACTAATATCCACGCTTCCAGAAGCGTTCCGGCTTTCAAAATTCCGGGAACAGCGCTGATTTCCTTGTAGGAAAACAGGATGCCCCATGTAGTAAACACTTCTTGAATTCCTGCACCGTTCTGCATGGCGTCCATAGACAACAGTAAAACAAAAGTGCCAAAGGCAAGAAGCACGACCAGCAAAAGCTGTAACATCGCCCTGCCTAATCTCTTCCCGCCTGATGGCGTATCCTCTTCCGAAACCTCCCCGTTTAGAAAAGGAAGGAAAAGAACAGGTATTAAAAACAAAACTCCTGTCACATCCAGATAGGCCAGTACACCGATCCCAACGCCCGTAAAAGTCGTCTGCAGCCATGCATGCCATTTAAAAGGTTCCTTTCGAACCTGCCTTCTGCACATGCGCCCTATCATCAAGAGTACAATACCGCACAACAGCATGTACAGCATCTTCGGAGAATACAATAAGCCTTCCCATATACTGGCGGGTATAAGCATCAGACCGCCAAATAAAACCAACGCAGCCGTGCGTCCCGAAAGCCTTTTAATCGCCAGATACCATACAATGGCGGCAAGCATCTGTAAGCATATCTGTAATATAATGCCTGCCATAAAGTGATTGCCCGTAAGCAGAAACAGCCCTCTGAGCAGCAGCACATAAAAATACTGCGCGCCATGTGCCAGCGTGGTAACAGGACTGCCGTTTACCATGGCTGTTTCAAAATAAGCAGCATGCTCCGTGCCCCTGCCGATAAAATAGATACGCAGAAACACGCCTGTGGCAAACAGAAGGACAAAAAGCAGCGCCTCCCAGAGCACATGAACCGGACGCTTTAACAGATTCGCCAGTTTCCGAATCTGTATAAAGACTGCCGTCACCAGTGCAAAGGACAAAAACACAATGCCAAACTGTATGTAATGATTTGTCACATGAGGCGCCTGCAGTACATCGTACAGGGCTTTCGCATAGCCTATAAAAACAGCCAGTGCATAAAATGCCCATAGACAGACGCCAATCCAATTTTTCTTGTAAGTCATTCCGGCTCCTTTTACTGTACACTACAATATTTTTTCAATATTGTAACGTGGTCGGTGCTTTACTTCCATGTATATTTTACCAATGTACTGCCCCACCAGCCCAATCGCCAAAAGCTGGACACCGCCTATAAACCAGACAGACAGAATGAGAGAAGTCCAGCCCGGTACCACGTTGCCTGTAAAATAAGAGATAAAGGCATAAACTGCTGCAAGCACAGAGCCTATTACCATAAGGATTCCCAACGCGGTAATCAGGTTAATTGGTTTTATGGAAAAAGAGGTGATGCCGTTAAAGGCAAGTGCAAGCATTTTCTTTAACGGATACTTGGATTCTCCCGCCGCACGCTCCCTGCGCTCATAATAGACGGAGTCCGTCTCATAACCGATTAAAGGAACCATGCCCCGCAGGAATAAATTGCTCTCCCCATACTGTGAAAACTGCTCTACCGCACGCCTGCTCATCAATCTGAAATCCGCATGATTATATATGGTCTTTACGCCCATAAGGGACATAAAACGGTAAAATCCCTGTGCCGTAGTGCGCTTCCAAAAAGAATCGGTGCTTCTGCCGCTCCGCACGCCGTAAACGATATCCTTTCCCTCATGGAATTTATCCATCATTTCTTCAATGACATTGACATCATCCTGCAAATCCGCATCGATGGAAACCGTAACATCGGACATATCCATTGCCGTAAGCAGCCCCGCCGTAAGCGCGTTCTGGTGCCCTACATTGCCGGCAAGCTTGAGCCCGCGTATTTGACTATGCTTCGCATGTTCTTTTTCAATCAGCTCCCATGTTCTGTCCCTGCTCCCGTCGTTGACAAAAAGAATAAAGCTGTCCTCTGCAATCTTTTCCTTTTCAATCAGCGCATCCAGCACACCCCGCAGAGTGTCCGACGTAAGCGGAAGCACTTCCTCCTCATTATAGCAGGGAACCACGATTGCCAGTTTATCCATTTTACACCCCATCAAATGCAGGCAAGCGCCTGCTCCAAATCCGCAATAATGTCCTCTATATGCTCAAGTCCGACAGAAAAACGAATCAAATCCGGTGCAACTCCTGCTTCCAAAAGCTGCTCATCCGTCATCTGGCGGTGCGTATGGCTTGCCGGATGCAGCACGCAGGTCCTTGCATCCGCCACATGCGTCACAATCGCCGCAAGCTTAAACTGATCCATCATATCACTGGCCGCTTTCCTGCCGCCCTTCAGCCCAAAGCTGATAACGCCGCAGGAACCGTTCGGCATATATTTCTTCGCAAGTTCATGGTATTTATTTCCTTTTAACCCGGGATAATTGACCCATGCCACCTTCGGATGCTTTTCCAGATATTCGGCAACCGCCTGCGCATTGGCACAATGCCTTTCCATACGAAGGGGCAGTGTCTCCAGCCCGACATTCAAAAGAAATGCATTCTGCGGCGACTGAATGGAACCCAAATCCCGCATAAGCTGCACCGTCGCCTTGGTTATGTAAGCTCCCTTTTGAAACCGCTCCGTATAGACTACGCCATGATAGGATTCATCCGGCTTACAGAGCCCGGGGTATTTGTCCGGGTACCTCGTCCAGTCAAAATTGCCGGAGTCCACAATGGCGCCTCCTACCGACATGGCATGTCCGTCCATGTATTTGGTGGTAGAATGTGTTACAATATCTGCGCCCCACTGAAAAGGATTGCAGTTGATTGGCGTTGCAAACGTATTGTCCACGATAAGGGGAACCCCGTGTTTGTGCGCAATTTTGGCAATGCGCTCGATATCCAGAACCACTAACGCCGGATTTGCCACCGTTTCCGCCAGCACACATTTTGTATTATCACGAAACGCAGCGTCAAACTCCTCATCGGGCGCATCCGGATTGACTACCGTACATTCAATTCCCATCTTTTTCATGGTAACGGTGACAAGGTTAAAAGTGCCTCCGTATACAGTGGAAGAAAGTACGACATGGTCGCCCGTCTCACAGATATTAAATATGGCATAATAGTTGGCCGCCTGCCCCGAACTGGTCAGCATCGCTGCCACACCGCCCTCCAGCTCACAGATTTTTGCCGCGACACAGTCGTTCGTCGGATTCTGCAGTCTGGTGTAAAAATAGCCGCTCTCCTCTAAATCAAACAGCTTTCCCATCTGTTCAGAAGTCTCGTATTTGAAGGTCGTTGACTGGTAAATCGGAAGCACCCGCGGCTCTCCTTTTTTCGGCTGCCAGCCAGCCTGTACACAAATCGTCTCTTTTCTCATTGTATCCTCATGCCTTTTCTTTTTTGTCCAAAATACAGCTTAATCATCCCAGTTGTGATACACTGCCTGTACATCATCATCATCTTCCAACAGATCCAATGTCCTCTGCAGGTTTTTGACTGCTGTTTCATCTTCCAGCTTTACATAATTCTGGGGAATCATGGTAACCTCTGCACTCATCATGGGAATCCCTGCTTCCTCAAGCGCTTTCCTGACCTCCTCAAAGGAATCCGGATCTGTCAGCACTTCATAGCTGTCCTCTTCCTCCGAAAAATCCTCGGCTCCGGCGTCAAGCACCTGCATCATCAGCTCGTCTGCGTCGGTTTCATATTCCTCTTTATCAATGATAATCTGTCCCTTCTTATCGAACATAAAAGAAACGCAGCCCGGCGTTCCCACATTGCCCTGTCCCTTTGTAAAAGCGCTTCTGACGTTTGCCGCCGTGCGGTTCTTGTTGTCAGTCAGCGCATCCACGATAATGGCGATACCGTTAGGTCCATAGCCTTCATATGTAACATACTCATAATTTACATTGCCGACATCTCCGGCCGCCTTTTTGATTCCTCGCTCGATGGTATCGTTGGGCATATTGTTGGATTTTGCTTTTGCAATCACCTGTGCCAGCTTGAAGTTATTGGCCGGATCCGGACCGCCCTCTTTTACTGCAACTGCAATTTCTCTGCCGATTATAGTGAAAATTTTGCCCTTGGCAGCGTCATTTTTCTCCTTTTTATGCTTAATATTCGCAAATTTTGAATGTCCTGACATAATCTCTCTCCTCTTGTGTTATTATAAATAAAATATATCATTTACAGCCCTGTTCGTCAAGTTTGGCGTTCCTTTTATGTATCAAGCTCCAAGCTAACCATCAAGGCTCTGTTTACACGCTGCATGATTTGGGAATCCAAATGGCATACCTTGTCTTTTAAACGTTTTTTGTCTATTGTCCGAAGCTGCTCCAGCAGAATGACGGAATCCTTATCCATATCGTACAATTCCGTGGACAGTTCAATATGGGTCGGCAGCTTTGCCTTATTCATTTTAGAGGTTATGGCTGCACAGATTACCGTAGGGCTGTGCTTGTTTCCCACGTCATTCTGCACAATCAGCACCGGTCTGATGCCGCCCTGCTCAGAACCCACTACAGGTCTTAAATCTGCATAATATACATCTCCTCGTTTCATAACACGCATCCCTTCTTACACCGTTTTTGACGGCTTATCTGGTAATAGTATTGCCAGCTTATCCGAAGGTATTCAAAAAAGTCTATCCGCCTGTATAAATTCTGGGAACTCTTTTCCCCAAGCCGCATATCAGCTCATAGTGGAACCTGCCGGAGAGCTCTCCCAGCATTTCTGTCGTAATTTCTTCCTCCCCATCCCTGCCTATCAGGGTTACCTTGTCTTCCTCCATGGCTTCCGGTATATCCGTCACATCCACCATAAACTGATCCATGCAGACACTTCCCAGAATGGGCGCTTTCCTGCCGCGTATCAGCACATAGCCATTGTCCGACAGACTTCTCGGATAGCCGTCCCCGTAGCCTAATGGAACGGTCGCAACGCGGGTTTTTCTCTGCGTCACATACTTTCCGCCGTAACTGATGGGCGAACCTGCCGGCAGCCATTTGATGTAGACAATGGTGCTGTACAGGGAAAGTGCCGGCTTTAGCGCAATCCTTTCCCTATCCACTGCAGCCGACGGTGCCATCCCATACAAAATGATGCCCGCCCGTGCCACGTCCATATCCGCTTCCCGCATCTCCAAAATGGCAGCCGAATTAGAACAGCCCTTAATCAGCCCCCGAAGTCCAAGCTCCTGCTCTATCCTGTCCGTAAACTCCCTAAAAAGAGAAAGCTGCCTTAGGGAATCCGTTTTATCCGCTTCGTCCGCCTTTGCAAAATGGGTAAAAACCCCCTCAATCGAAAGGTTGGGAAGCGCATGCAGCAGTCTGACATACTGAAAGCCTTTTTCGTCCGGCATAATGCCGATTCTTCCCATTCCGGTATCCACCTTAATATGTACTTTGGCCTTTTTATGCTGCCGGTACCCCTCCTCCGAAAGCCCTATGGCAGCGTCCAGGGTAAATACGGTCGGTCTTATGTCAAGCGCTACCATTCTTTCAAAGCTTCCCGGAAAGGTATACCCCAGCACCAGTATGGGCAGCGTGATACCGTTCTCCCGCAGTTCAAACGCCTCCTCAGCGGTCGCCACTGCAAAACCGTACATACAATCATGCTGTTCCAGCGCCTTTGCAACCGGCACACTCCCATGTCCGTAGCCATCCGCCTTGACAACACCCATCAGCCTTGTCTCCGATCCTATGTGTGCCTTGATATTTCTTGCATTGGATATGATGGCATCCAAATCCACCTGCGCATATCCTCTGGCATATTGTGAAAACTTCATGCGCCGCCTCCTGTCTTTTCTGCCGTCCTAAAGAGCGCACAGCCCTTCTATGATATCTGTTGCGGTCAGGACCGCACTGCCCGCTGTCCTTACGGCTGCATCTCCGGCACAGGCATGCAGATAGACGCCTGCGCACGCCGCCTCCCGCGGCTCCATGCCCTGCACTACAAGCGCCGCAATCATTCCTGTCAGCACATCGCCGCTCCCTGCCGTAGCCATTTTGTCATTGCCTGCCGTATTTAAAAACAAAGGTGCATCCTCCTGACACACACAAGTCCTTGCGCTTTTTCCCACCACAATGCAGCCTGTTTCTTTTGCGGCCTGCATTGTGCCTTCCGTCTCTGCTGCAACAATCTCCTCTACCGGTCTGTGAAGCAGTCTGGCAAGCTCTCCCATATGGGGCGTCAGAACCGCCTTTCTTCCCTGCCTGCAGCTTTCCCGAAGGCATTTTCGCAGTTTCTCCTCATATGCCAGTATATTCAGTCCATCCGCGTCTATTACAAGCGGAAGCTCTCCCTGTGCAATAGCCAGTTCCAGCAGCCTTTTTCCGCTTTCACACACCGTCAGCCCGCACCCGATGGCAATGGCATCCGCCCATTTCATACTTTCCGCAAAAAGTCTTTCTTCCTCTTCCGTAATCTTCTGATGGCTTTCGTAGGTCTGGATTAACGCTTCCGGCAGACTGACCTGTACAATTTCCCTGATTTTCTCCGGTATGACGAGCTTTACCATGCCGGCTCCTGCCTTGTATGCACTTCTCGCGGCCAAAAGCGCCGCGCCTGCCATTTTTTCACTGCCCGCAATCAGCAAAAGCTTCCCAAAAGTTCCTTTATTGCCGTCCGGCTTTCTTTCAGGCAGATACCTTTTCGGGTTTTCCGTGTAAGTATACATGCCGGGGGCATTTCCCCCAAAACTTACTTCTGTGATACCGATATCCGCAACCGTGATTTCTCCCGCATAAAGTGCGCCCGGGTACAGACAGTGCCCTCTTTTTCGGAACGCCAGAGCAACCGTCCTATCCGCTTTTACCGCCACCCCCATCACTTTTCCCGTGTCGGAATTAATACCGGAGGGAATATCCACGGCAATACGGCACGCCTGTTTTTTGTTTACCGCCTCAACCGCCTCCCGCAAGGCTCCTGTAATTTCTCTTGTAAGCCCCGTACCGAACAGAGCGTCCACCACCACGTCATACGCTCCTTCAGGCACTGTTCTGTGCACTACAACGTCATAATGCGCTAAAATGGCCAACTGCCGCCCGGTCTCTTCCGTCATCCGCTCCCGCTCCCCCAGAAGAGCAGCCTCCGCAGATATGCCTTTTTCAGCCAGAAGCCTTGCCACACAAAGCCCGTCCCCGCCGTTGTTTCCCGTACCGCAGACACATAATACTTTTCCCTTATGCGCGCTGCCGCACCGCCTGATAAGTTCTTCCTCCACACAGCAGGAAACCTTAAGCGCAGCGCGCTCCATCAATACCAGTGCGGGGATTCCGATTTGATGTATCGTATCATTATCATATGCCCGCATCTCACTTCCTGTTACAAGATATTCCATATTTTCTCCTATTCTCTGATATAACAAAGGACTGTTGCGTCCCAACAGCCCTTCAGCCTGAAGGCCGGCAAAAGTCATTCCTCATCTCCGTTTCCCTGTGCCCGCCTTATTCTTCTTTCTTTTTCTGCCGCAATCTTAGCAGCACGCTCCTCAGGATTGTATTTCATGTCAAATATGTCAATCACATCCGCGCCGAATATGGCGTGCATATAGTGGTATAAATCCTGATTCTGCTGCTCCTTTTCCTGCTTTCTGATAATTTTCTTTTTCAGTTCCACGCGGATTTTTGTAATCCATTCTCCGATTTCATCTATTTCTGCCGTGTTTTCCTTCAGCTTTTCATAGCAGGCATCCATTGTGGCAAGCATCAACTTGTAATTCACCTGCTCTATTTCCTTCGGGAGCTCCAGCAGCTCGTCCTTATAGCCGGCAAGTTTATCATTGCAGTCATTAATCAAACGTTTGTTGTCGTCCAGTTTCTTTTCCAAAGAGGCATCGTACCTTTTCTCCAGTTCATCCACTGTTGGCACAATTTCATCCATCAGTTTTTTCTTTAAACGCCTGATATCCTTTGACTCGGTATTCAGCTTTCCCTGTCGCTTTAACAGATTGTTTAACTGCTCCTCCAGCCTTTTGATGGTTAAGGTTGTATCCGCAGTGCCAAACAGCATATGCCACTTGTTATCCAGTGTCAGCAAAGGAATGTTTTTGTTCTGCAGTGCATACTCATATTCCTCTTCTTTTCGTCCCATAAGTACTTCGCCTCCCAAACCAAAGATAACGGCAAATCTATTCCTTCTCCTTCATCTGGCTGTATCTTTCCAGATTATAGGACAACTTCATCAGGCTGTCGGATAAATGTACATTTTCCACCTGAATCCCTTCCGGTACATTCAAATCCACATGGGCGAAATTCCAGATTGCCTTAATCCCGTTTGCAACCAGCATCTCCGCGACGGCAACCGCCCCTGTTTTCGGTATCGTCAGCACCGCAATGTCCACATCATTTTCTTTTACAAAGCCCTCTATCATTTCCATGGGCTGTACCTCTATCCCACGCACTTTGCGCCCGTACAGGTCAGGGTTTTTATCAAAAATCCCCTTCAGGATAAAGCCCCGTCGTTCAAAGTTCATATAGTTTCCAAGTGCCTGCCCTAAGTTGCCTGCACCGATGATAATCAGATGATGGGTCTTGTCAAGCCCGAGCAGCCTGCCGATTTCCCGGTATAGATACTCAACATTATAACCGTAACCCTGCTGACCGAACCCGCCGAAATTGTTAAAATCCTGTCTGATCTGCGACGCCGTCACATGCATAAGTTCCGAAAGCTCCTGTGAAGAAATCCTTTCCACACCCTCGTCCCTAAGCTCTCCAAGATACCTGAAATAACGGGGTAAACGTCCAATTACAGCCTGTGAAATCCCCTTCTCGTCCACTCTTCTTCCTCCTGCCTCGCAAGCCTTTTCATTCCCGAATATATTCATTCTTATTATATATAAATGTTAAAATAATGTCAATGAAGGAATTGACAACCCGAAGCGCTGCCTTTAAACTATTGAAAGGAAACGCTTAGAAAACGTTTCTTTGGTTATGTCTGAATGAAGGAGTTTTACCGATGATATTATCCTGCCAGAATATTACAAAAGCATTTATTGAAAATACTGTACTATCCAATGTTTCCTTTCATATTGAGNATTACGAAAAGGCTGCCGTCGTAGGTATCAACGGCGCCGGCAAAACCACGCTGTTGCGCATTATTGTAGGTGATCTTGCCCCCGACTCCGGCCAGGTCATCCTGTCCAAGGGCAGGACCTTAGGGTATCTTGCGCAGAATGCCGGCCTGCAGAGTGAAAACAGCATCTATGACGAGTTACTTTCCGTCAAAAGCAATCTGGTTACTCTCGAGCAGCAGATTCGGGANACNGAGCTTGCCATGAAGGACGCCGGCGAATCGGCGCTTTCTTCCCTGATGGAAAAATACAGTCTTCTCACGCATAAATATGAATCCGGCGGCGGTTACACCTACAAAAGCGAACTGACCGGCGTATTAAAAGGACTGGGTTTTTGTGAAGAGGAGTTTTCCAAATCCATCGCAACGCTTTCCGGCGGACAGAAAACCCGTGTGGCGCTCGGCAAGCTCCTTCTGCTGTCACCGGATTTGATTATCCTTGACGAGCCTACCAACCATCTCGATATGCAGTCCATCGCATGGCTTGAAACTTACCTGCTCAACTACAAGGGCGCTGTTTTGATTGTCTCTCATGACCGCTTTTTTCTGGACCGCATAGCCGGCAAAATAATTGAGCTGGATCAAAGTCAGGCAACGGTTTTTTCCGGTAATTACTCTGACTATGCCAAAAAGAAAGAACAACTGCGGATTGCCGCATGGAATGCTTATGTAAACCAGCAGCGTGAAATCCGGCATCAGGAAGAGGTCATAGAAAAACTNCGCTCCTTCAACAGGGAAAAATCNATCAAAAGAGCGGAAAGCCGCGAAAAAATGCTGGACAAAATCGAAGTACTGGAAAAACCCACGGAAGTACGCGCGGACATGCACCTGTCCCTGATACCCCGCATTAAGAGCGGCAACGACGTCCTTGTCGTGGACGGNCTCTCCAAAGCCTTTGGCAGCCAGACTCTCTTTGGGAACGTCAGCTTTGAAATCAAACGCGGTGAACATGTCGCCATCATCGGAGACAACGGCACCGGCAAGACCACCCTGTTGAAAATCCTGAATGATCTTCTGCCCGCAGATTCAGGTTCCTTTCGTCTGGGNACAAATGTGGAAATCGGCTATTACGATCAGGAACATCATGTGCTCCACTCCGAAAAAACGCTGTTTGATGAAATTTCCGACGACTATCCTTATCTCACCAACACGGAAATCCGCAATGTGCTTGCAGCCTTTCTCTTTACCGGCGATGATGTATTTAAACGGGTCTGCGATGTAAGCGGCGGGGAAAGAGGACGTGTAAGTCTTGCAAAGCTTATGTTAAGTAACGCCAACTTCCTGATTCTGGACGAGCCGACCAACCATCTGGACATTATGTCAAAGGAAATTCTGGAGGANGCCATAAANCGCTATGAAGGAACGGTTCTCTACGTCTCCCACGACAGATATTTTATCAACAGAACCGCCTCCCGCATTTTGGAGCTGACCGGACAGACCTTTGTAAATTATATCGGCAATTATGACTATTATCTGGAAAAAAAGGACATTCTTTCAGTATCCCTGCCGGCCGCACAGCAAACTGCTTCTACTGCCGATTCCGAAAGCAAAACTGACTGGAAACAGCAGAAAGAAGAACAGGCGCGCCTCAGGAAGCGTGAAAATGACTTAAAAAAATGCGAGGAACGCATCGAAAAGCTGGAAAACCGCAANCAGGAANTGGACGAAGAAATGGCAAAGCCCGATGTNGCGACCAATGTGGCAAGGCTGCAGGAGATTTCCAAAGAACANGNAGNNATNGANGCGGAANTGGGTGCGCTNTATGAAATGTGGGANNNATTGGCGGAGTNATNTACCNCNTTTTCNTANAGTNAATTGGCAAGTGACGCCGTTGGGGAGAGCCACCTGTCTTTGCAGACGCGCTCTCGCTCGGATAAAAACGNAGNGGANNCTAGGCTCGTGANANACCTCGCCAAGTCATGCAAGGCATGACTTTGTGCCAGCGTTTTTATACGGTCTGCAAAGACAGGTGGCTCTCCTCTCCGGCTGTAACATTGCCTCTTTTTTCCGACTGTAGCAGTACTTCTCTCTTCCGGCCGGAACTTTTCCAGATATTTGCGAAATTCCTTTTGCAATANAGGAAATNGGCACTATAGGCAAAATATTGACGCCTTGCCACGCTTCGGAGATGTTTTTGCCTATATTGAACATTCCCGTCACTTAGATTTCGAATTGTACNCATGGTATATTCCATANGCAGACCCTTGCTTACCGTCGGTACTTAGCTGNNGTNTTTTNGCAGCTTATGTACCGCTACGGTAAGCTCGGAGCGAAAGCGCGTCTGCGTTGGAATATACCATGNGTACAATGACAACTGCATGGAGACTATCATGGAAACCAATGTAAAACCGTCCGAAATATTAGATAAAGTTTACGCTCTCATCGCAATGCACCAAAACGGCGCATTAGGCGGGGAGGTTATGCCGGAGGANGCAAATCCGCATTTGGAGCGGGATTGTGCNGNGAACTATCTTTATTTTACTTTGCCAATGGCATTGAATTACCAGCGGAATTCTTATATGCTTTGGGAAAGTGCATGCAAGACATATTGTGATACAGAGACAGGATTTGTCTTCNATCCTGCAGTCTGCCTGACAAAAACTTTCGCAGAGGTTCAGTGTGCTTTAACNCAATATAAGGTTGCTTTGCAAAAACAGAAGCAGACTGAAATNTGGTTATCCTTGTGCCATACTTTTATGGCATTATTTGACGGCGATATNCGAAAGCTCTTTGANATGTGTCATAANGATGTGGACGAAATCAGGAATTTTGTNCAGATNCAAAANAAAAAGCGGTTCCCTTATTTATCGGGAACCAAGATTTGTAATTACTGGTTGTATGTCATCCATCAGTATACGGACAGAACCTATCAAAATATCGGAAGCCTGACTGTCGCCCCTGACACGCATGTGTGCAAGGCAACGCACAGATTGGGCTTAATCAGCGAGGCCGAATTTGCATCCAGCAATGTGCAGCAAATTGTCATAAACAGGTGGCAGGAATTGCTGCAAAACACCGGATACAATCCTATCGACGTTCATACGCCGCTCTGGCTGTGGAGCCGGAATGGCTTTCCGGCGCTGCCCTCTTCTGTCGGAATTCATCGCCCGGACAAGCTTCTTCCAAGCACATAAACGCCAACCAGCATTTCGACGATTGATATCCCCAAAAGAAGACCCGAAAAGAAGTCTTTTACCTGAGAACCNNCGAANGTATAGGAAAGTGCCNGTAAAGCAATTCCCATTACGATGAGCAAAATTCCATATAANAGATTTTTTTGCTTCTCNAATTCTTGTGTCCGCCTTAACAAATCCATAATCTGCTCATCATCGTATGCGCGTACACTTTTTTCTTCNGCTTCCTCACCATCCATCAGTTCAGCGACAGTCATTTCTAATTCTTCACACAGACTTTTTACGACTCCGTAATCCGGCATGCATTTACCNGTTTCCCACTTTGAGATGGTTTTATTGGAAACNCCGAGTTTTTCAGCCAGTTGTTCCTGTGTCAGATTTTTTTCTTTTCTTTTNNNTGNTATAAATTTTCCCGTGGTTAGTTGGTTCATTTGATTTACCTCCATTNATTTACATATATAATGGAAGAATANCTTTCTTTNTANNGNAATNNCATCCCTTATTTNGAGAATTTAGNTGGAATCGNCATGGTATGTTTTTAATGGGGAAACCGACAGCGTTTCCGCCGCNGTTTCCCCATTCCGTTTTACATAGCCNCGTAGGTCTTTCTGATTTCTTTAATAAAATCTTCGCTGTTTAACACCGTCACATTTTCAAGCGACGTAATCAGCGCCAAATCCTTTGTCATTCTGCCGCTTTCAATGGTGGAAAGGGTTGCCTGCTCCAGCTTGTCTGCAAATTCCACCAGTTCTTTGATGCCATCTAATTCGCCGCGCTTTCTGAGGGCGCCCGTCCATGCAAAAATGGTTGCCACAGAGTTGGTTGAGGTTTCTTCTCCCTTCAAATGCTTGTAATAATGCCTCTGCACTGTGCCGTGAGCCGCTTCATACTCATATACGCCGCTGGGAGATACTAAAACAGAAGTCATCATAGCGAGGGAACCAAATGCGGAAGAAACCATATCCGACATCACATCGCCGTCATAGTTCTTGCACGCCCAGATGAAACCGCCCTCCGACTTCATCACCCTTGCAACAGCATCGTCAATCAGCGTGTAGAAATACTCAATTCCCAGAGCCTCGAATTTCTCCTTGTACTCCGCATCATAGATTTCCTGAAAAATATCTTTAAAGGTGTGGTCATACTTTTTGGAAATGGTATCCTTTGTAGCAAACCATAAATCCTGCTTTGTGTCAATGGCATAGCCGAAACATGCCCTTGCAAAGCTTTCGATGGATTTATCCGTATTGTGCATACCCTGTAAAACGCCTGCGCCGTCAAAGTTATGAATCAGTTCACGGGTTTCTTTTCCGTCAGCAGAGGTAAAAACAAGCTCTGCCTTACCACCCTCTTCTACCCTTATTTCCGTGTTCTTATACACATCGCCATAGGCGTGACGCGCCAACGTAATCGGCTTTTTCCAGTTTTTCACACAGGGCTCGATTCCCTTCACCACAATGGGCGTTCTGAAAACCGTACCATCCAGAATCGCGCGGATGGTTCCGTTCGGGCTTTTCCACATTTCCTTTAAGTCATACTCCGTCATTCTCGCCGCGTTGGGCGTAATGGTCGCACATTTGACTGCCACACCATATTTCAAGGTGGCATTGGCAGAATCCACCGTCACCTTGTCATCTGTCTCATTGCGGTACGCAAGCCCCAAATCATAATACTCTGTCTTCAAATCGATAAAGGGAAGCAGAAGCTCTTCCTTAATCATCGTCCAGAGTATTCTGGTCATTTCATCTCCGTCCATCTCAACCAGCGGTGTCGTCATCTGAATTTTGCTCATCTTTTTCCTCCATTTTCTCTTTTATCAACATTTGTCATGTTTCTGAAATTTCCCTGTTGTTTTCGTATGCTTCATGTAAGCCGTTTTTCACCATATTTTCATATGCGTTTATCATATGCATATGTGCCAGTTTTTCCGCACCGTCCGCATCGCCCGCCTTAATTGCCTCCATGATTTTTTCATGTTCCTCGTTGGAAGCGGCGCCTCTGACCTGATTGGCAAGCGTCTTTCTTCTGACGCGCAGCACATATGCGTGAAAATCCCTGAGCTGATGCTCTAACATCTTGGAGTTACAGGCTTCGTACAGAATCTCATGAAAGCGGTTGTCCAACTCCGCAATCTGCTCCATATGCCCTTTGGCAGCATGGAACTTTGCCAGATATACGTTTTCCTCCATTTCTTCAAGCTGTTCTTTGGTAATATGCTCCGTCGCCCATCTGGCACAAAGTCCTTCTAACAGGGAACGTATCATGTAAATATCCTTGACATCCTTTTCGGTAATACCCGTCACGTAAGCGCCTTTGTTGGGAATAATCTGAATCAGTCCTTCCAGCTCTAACTGCCTGAACGCCTCGCGCACCGGTGTTCTGCTGACTCCGAGCTCTTCCCCGATGGTAACTTCCTTTAACTCTTCATGCTCCTCATATTTACCATTTAAAATATCGTCCCTAAGCTTATGAAACACCCTGCCCCGCAACGAATACTTATCCGTCACTTCCTGCTTTACATCATAACTGCTCACTATGCTTCCTCCGCCAACTTCCTGCATCCATTTTCATCCAAAATCATTCCCAGCTTATCACAGGTTTTCCCAATCACGCCTACCAGTTCCTCATCGGTCAGCACCGTAACGCGGCCGCCGGCATACTCCTCGTCAACCCACTGCTTTATTTCTTTTACCAGCTCGCTGCCCTTGTCCACCTGCGCTTCTCCTTTTAGCTTATAGTAGGTGTTCATCCAATGGGCAATGCCCGCAAGCCCGGAAGTATTGGAAACGGCGCACAAAACCGGCCGGTTCAAAAACTTTTCCGTATCAAAAATATTGTAGATTTCTTCATTTTTCAGCAGTCCGTCCGCATGAATACCGGCTCTTGTCACATTGAAATTCTTGCCGACAAAAGGCGTTCTCTCCGGAATGCGATAGCCGATTTCTTTTTCATAGTACTCTGCCAGCTCCGTAATCACTGTGGTATCCATACCGTTTAAATTGCCGCGAAGCTGTGCATATTCAAACACCATCGCCTCCAAAGGTGTATTCCCGGTTCTTTCCCCAATGCCAAACAAGGAAGTGTTGATACCGGCACAACCGTACAGCCATGCCGTAGTCGAATTGGATACTGCCTTATAGAAATCGTTGTGCCCATGCCATTCAATATTTTCATGCGGCACGCCCGCATGCGTGTGGATGGCGTAGATGATTCCCTGCACACTCCTGGGAATTACGGCGCCGGGATAGTTGACCCCATAGCCCATGGTATCGCATGCACGTACCTTAATCGGTATCCCGTACTGCTCCTGCAGCTTCATCAGTTCTGTGCAGAAAGGCACGACATAGCCATAGATATCCGCCCTTGTAATATCCTCCAAATGACAGCGGGGGCTGATGCCCTCCTCCAAACATTCCCGAATGACACTCAGATAATGCTCCATTGCCTGTCTTCTTGTCATTTTCAGTTTTAAAAAAATGTGGTAATCGGAACAACTCACCAAAATACCGGTTTCCTTCATACCGATTTCCTTGACCAGTTTAAAATCCTCCTTGCTCGCCCGAATCCAGCTTGTCACTTCCGGGAACTGGTAGCCCCGCTCCATACATTTATACACGGCGTCCCTGTCCTTTTTACTGTACAGGAAAAATTCGGAGGCACGAATCATGCCGTTGGGACCGCCCAGCTTATGCAGATAATCGTATATCGTCACAATTTGTTCCGTTGTATAGGGTGCCCGTGACTGCTGACCGTCACGGAAAGTCGTGTCCGTAATCCAGATTTCCTTCGGCATATTGTGCGGCACAATCCTGTCGTTAAAAGGAATTTTGGGGATCTCCGAATAGGGGAACATGTTGCGGAAAACATTTGGCTTTTCCACATCGTCTAATATGTACATGTGCTCCTCTATTTCCAGAAGATTATTTCTCGAATTCATATTAATCGGTCTGTACTGAAACATATCGTTGTTTTTCATTTCAAAGGCCCTCTTCTATGTACAAATAGTTACCTCGTATAATTGTATACAATCATACGAGGTATGTCAAGTACTATATACAGTTAAGCTACCCTTCCATCATTCCCGTTACATTAATCATGCCCCAGCCCTGCTGATACCACGGCTCCTGTAAATCATCCGCGCTAAACAACAGCTTTCTCTTTGCCGTCTCATTGTCATATTCCGGATGCTTCTGCAAAAGCAGCGCCAGTGCGCCGGATACCACCGGCGTCGCCATGGAGGTACCGCTTTTCGCAATATAAGCATTTATATAGCCCCTTCTGCTTCTTCGGCATGCGCCGTTGCAGGATATAATTTCAGTCCCCGGCGCCACAATATCCGGTTTTTTCATGGTATCAAAACGCCCACCCCTTGCGGAATAAGATGCACAGCGATTTGGTTTATTTTGAAAATATGCCCCATCATGACAGCCAACCGTAATCAGAAGACGGCTTCGTCCGATAGCGGAAAGGGATCCGCATGCAGGCCCGTTGTTTCCTGCCGCACACACTACAAGAATTCCCTTCTTCCACAATGTCTCCAGTTTTTCCTTTAAAAGCTCCTCCTTCTCCTCTTCTATCAACTGACCGATTCCAACGGATATATTTAAAACACGGATTTTGTATTGTTCACTGTTATGCTGCACCCAGTCGATGCCCTGAAGCATGGCGTCCACAGTTCCGTCACCTTTCTCGTCCAACACCTTTCCGACTACAAGTCCCACCTCCGGCGCCATTCCCCGATATCTTCCTCCGGACAGATAACCGCTTCCGCCAATAATCCCGCATACATGCGTCCCATGCCCGCTGTCATCATACACTGCTGTGCTGCCATTGATAAAATCTTTGAAGTCTAGAATCCTGTCTGCCAAATCCGGATGCTTTGCCACTCCTGTGTCCAACACGGCAACGGTAATGCCTTTTCCTCCGCCAGACTGTACCACACTGCTGCATCCAGTCTGTTCTCTCACTCTGTACACGCAAAAAACCCCCGGCTTTTTCTCTATCATATGCCGAGGGCTTTTTTTGTTACCTATTATTTTTTCTTCTTTATCAGTAATACTGCGACTGCCATGCCTGCAAGACCCGCCGCCCAGAAATATTTAGGCTGTATATTGTCGCCGGTATCCGGAGAAGCGTCCATGCGTCCTGTTACCGCACCTGCCGTCCTGCAGATAGCAACCGGTGCAAGCATATTAGTTTCAAAGGTCACCTGATTTCCTTCTATTTTATAGGTAAGCCCTGTAAGCTGCCCGTTCCGGTCTGTCTGGTAAACGCGAAGTCCGCTTGCTGCAAAACCTGCCGGCAGCGTAACCGTTACTTTGAGTTTTCTGCTTCCCGTCTTTGAAATGGGCACTCTGGTCTTACTGTCCACCAAATCCATGTCCACACACACACTGGCCTCCGGAAGCGCTTCCCTGTAAACCGCCTCGTAACCTGCGTTCAAAGCCGTGTATGCATCCAGACTGTCAAACACCTGCAGATAATAAGACCCTGTATTTCCTTCCAGCTCAGCACTGATATCTCCAGACAGCACCGTGCTTGTATTCTCTACTGCAATACTGCCTGTCGGATAGTCCCTGTCACTGCCGAATATGGAAATACTTTCTCTGCCGATTACCTGATAATTTTTGCCATCAATAATAATATATTCCGGAATATAAATACCTGCAAGTTCCGCCTCCGTATAGGTAGTGGCAAAGCATGTTACAATTCTCTTGTCGTTGGAACTGATATATGCGATAATTCCCTGAAAATCACCGCCTGTAGGCGACAGTATGGTGTCCGCTAGCTCCTCCTCCTTCATTTCTCTTTCTACAATGGCAATCTGCGTATCGCCCAGTATAAATCCTCTTGACGCTTCGTTAGAAAGCCGTTCTGCCGTCAGTTCATGGCACGGTGCAGGCAGCTTCAGACTGTCAAAAACAACAATTTTTTCAGAATCACTAAACGGTGCATCAGAGAAGTCAAAGCTTAAAAGTCCCAAATATTCAACGTTTTCCCACACATGCGCTGTTTCCAGCGGACAGCCCATAAACGCTCTATCCCGTATCACACGCACATTTTCCCCGCCGGTAACGGTATGCAGATTTTTACAATCAGAAAACGCCCCTTCTCCAATGTCAATCAAAGAATCGGGAAATTGCACAGACACAATTTTCTCATTGCCCGCAAAAACCTCCGGCGCAATCTTTCTTACATTTTCCGGTATTACCAAATTGCCGCCGTTTCCTCTGTACGCTAACAGAATACCACTTCCGACAATCAAGTATTCTTCCGTACCGCTTCCGCTCAGCCAGCTCTTCAGCCACAGACTTTGGTCAAACGCTTTGGGCTCAATATCCGTAACGGTAGAAGGTATCTTCACTTCCCTGAGATAATCACAGTGATAAAACGCACCATATCCTATCGTCGTTACGCCGCTTGGGATATTTGCTGTCGTGAGATTGCTTCTTGCAAAAGCAAACTCGCCGATTTCCGTAATTCCATCCGGTATCGTGTAGCCTACCGCCTCCCTGCTGTTATAAAAAGCCTGATCCGCCAATATACTGCCGAAAATCCTGTACTTGGGAACCTCTGTGCTCTTTTGCAGATCCGTTCCTGTGGACCCGTTTCCAGGCAGTGTGACAGCATCATCGTTCCCATTTGCACTGACAGACGTTTCGTTATTCCCATATACCGGTGCAGAAGAATTGTCCATAAAAACAAACGCACTGTTTCCCACTACATAGGTGCTTCCCAACACACTGCCGTCATCCGGCTGATAGGGTTCATTATTTTGTCCATTGTCCTGACCGTTGTTCTGTCCGTTGTTCTCCGATGGCGTATTATCCGGTTCATCTGCCGGAACATCGGGCTCTGCATTTCCTGTATCCTCATACTCTGCCTGATTCATTAACTTCCATCTTATATAGTACTTATATGCCGCTGTCCCCTTATCCGCTGAAATCACCAGTCTGGGACAGCCATTAAAAGCGGTATCGTGTATGGTATCCACTGTGGATGGCACCGATACCGTGCCCAAATTGACGCAGTCTGCAAACGCCATAATTCCGATTCTCTTAACAGAATAAGGAATGGACATACTTTCAAGGGACTTGCAGTTGGTAAACGCATAGTCCGGTATCTCTTTCAGATTATTGCTGAGACTAATACTTTTTACATTGTTACAGCCCCAAAAAGCATATTCCGCAATATCCGTGACCGTAGAGGGCATACTATAGGACTCCCGCTCTCTTGTAGGAAGCATAAAATACAATTTGGTCTTGTCATTATTGTACAGACAGCCGTCAGCATAAGAAAATGCTGTATTTCCTTCCGTTATCTTCAAGTTCTTCAACGCCGAACAGCCTGTGAACGCACCGATACCAAGCTTATCAAGCCCTTTGCCCAATGTCACTGTTGTTAACGCTGTACAATCCCCAAAAGCTCCATTTCCGACTTCCGTCACGGAGTCCGGCAGCTGCACTTCCTTTAGTCCTGTACATTCAGCAAATGCCCTGTATCCAATGGTTTCCACACTATTTCCGCGAAACTGAAGGATCTCCATATCGGTGTTGCCGGCAAATGCCTCCGCCCCAATCGCAGTTACGGAAGCAGGAACAGACACGGTTTTTGCCGTGCCTGTATACTTTACCAGTATCGTTCCATTCATTTGAAAATCCGCATCCGAAGAGTATGTCGGCGTATCCGCAGACACCGATGGAGCCGGTATCTGCGTCACCGCCAATGCCAATGCCAAAAGCAGCGCGCTCACGGAAATTTTGATTGATCTCTTCATATTTATACCCCGCGCATATCGCAATCAAACGTTCTCCGTTATGCCTTCACCAAAACTTTTTTACCGGTTTTATCCTTTTTTACAAACAGTACCACAGAAATACAGCACAGTGCAACGACTGCAAACCATTTCGGGTGAATATCTCCCGTCTTCGGCGAGCTGTCCGCTACGCCATTCGATTGCAGACTGTCAGTCTTAACATAGATAACATAAGGCGAGAAATGCTCTGCCGTAAAGGTTACGCACGCCACACCGTCTATCGTGGTAAACTTCGGAGAAAGTTTATCCAGCTTATCATTCACCACACCGGCTACCATATTGTTACCGCCGTAAGTAATCAGAGAATCCGGAAGCGGCAGCGTAATTTCAATTTTCAGCCCCGAAGTATCTGTAATCTTCGTCTTGCCCGTGGAATCATACAGTGAAATATCCATCGGGAAGTACTTAATATTATCAAGGCTTCCATATTCCTCTATCAGTGCTCTGAGCACCGCATCGGTTGCCTGCTGATCCTCGGTAATCTTTACCACAAAATTGTCAGAAGATCCTTTGATGGTGACAGACACAACGCCGGTATTGGAAAGACCATATTTGTCAATCACAACCGTTGAACCGGTCTTATTGTTATTCGCATTTCCACCTGAGGCAGAAGACCCGTTACCGGTACCGGAACCGCCACCGCTTCCATTTGAGGAACCGGCAACAAAGTTTGCTGTTACCGTTACATTCTCAGCCGGCATAACGATTGTGGTTGCCGATACCTCACTGCTTGCAAACTTAACAGCAGTGTTATCCGTCGTCCACTTGCTGAACCGCTGTGATGCTGCCGGATTGTTGGCTATAATAATAACCGTAGCTCCCGCTGCATAGCTTCCCGATCCACTGCCGTTTCGCACTGTCAGTGTGTACAAGGTTGCCGTACCGTTACCACTTACTGTTCCATCACCATTGCCATTGCCGTTTCCATTTCCATTTCCGCCATTCGGATTATTCGGGTTGTTCGGATTATTCGGGTTGTTCGGGTCATTCGGATCACTACTTGTTCCTCGCTCATACTGCGCATAAGTCTTCGTATCGCTCTGGATATTCGTAATTGCCGGTCTCCAGCCTACAAAAGTATAGCCTTCTCTCGCGGGCGGTACAATTGCAGGTGCATCCTCTCCGGGTGACACTAAATAAGTTTGTATCGGTTTTTCATCACTGGTATAGTCAAAAAACTCAACAAGGTATTTGGTCTCATCAGAGTCTATATTTCTGTAGGAAGCATAGACAGTTGTATCAGCATGGATATTCGTATAATTTCCCAGCCATCTCACAAATTCCTTTCCCTCTTTTGCAGGCGGTGTGGGAGGCGTTGCATCATGACCGACAATCACTTCCTGTACTTCGATGATATTGTCTTCATCGTCCATAAAATAAACCTTGTAAACAGTATTGTCTACACCGTCCCAATCCTCACGCTGAATATTTCCATGTCCTCTTTCCGCTGCATAGTCCGCGGCAGTGCTGCCCTCATTACAATAGAAAGTGATCCTGGAACATGTGCCATTTGAATTTGGTGTCGTATAGGTATTAAATGCCGCCTCTGCAATATTGGTTACACTGTCCGGAATGCTCACTTTGCTGACATAACTGTCACTGAAAGCGCCGCTCCTGATATATCGGCAGGAGGTAGGAAGTTCCACGTCATTCAGTCTTTTTGTATTTTTAAAAGCATTCTCCGGAATACCGCTGATATAAGTCGTCGTCAAATCTGCAGAAGTAACATCCACACAATCCATGAACGCCTCTTCCATAATTGATGTGATTCCGGCAACCTCTGTAGGGCTTATTGCATTCGGCGTACTGCTTTCCAAACCGCCTCTGCTCTCCAGACATTCTACCAAAACATCTCTGTTTCCATCTTTCAATCCATAGATAATGGACTGTCCTGTTGTAAAATAAGGACCTCCTGAAAAATCAACATCCTGAAGTGACGTACACGCCCTGAACGGACGGATTCCCAACTCAGAGACCTCCGGTGAAATCGTTACATACTTCAAGTCTTTATTATTACAAAACGCATAATTTCCAATGCTGCCCCCGCCACCCTGCATGTTAAAGGTTGTGAGCGCTGATTGGGAACCCGTACCATCATTTCCGCTGGTCGTCACATCAAACGCGTATGCAAAAGCATAATCATCAATTTTTGCAGTTCCGCCGGTAATGTTAATGGCATTCAATTTCACACAGCCGCTGAAGGTGTAGGGCTCATATTCCTCAATATCAGCAAAGGTAACGCTTTGAATCTTTAAGTCAGGCGATTGTCCGCTTACCGACTCTACCTTATAATTGCCATCGGCATCCTGCACACCGGTAACACCGGAAAACAGTCCTGTCTGAATCGCTTTCACGCCAACCGGTATCTGCGGATTTAACGAAGCGTTAATCAAATCCCACTCATCCGTCTTCGGCATCGCACCGCCGGCTAAATAATTTTCATAATCCGTTTTTGCATTCGCTGCTGCGTCCGCCTGCTCCGCCGTCAAATACGGATACTTTGCCTGCGTATATTTGGTAAGCTCCACATAGCGCGGATAATCCACCAAAGTTGCTTTGCCTTCTTTTGTCTGTAAGTCTTCCGGCACATATTTAATTTCCAAATTGCTGGGCCATCCGCTGTAATAGGTGATATACGTCAGCGGCTGTGCACCGGCATTGATATTGCTGTCTTTATTCATTGCATAATTAAATACTACATTGTCGCCTACCGCCCCTGTAAAACTCAGTACAGGCGTATTCGTCAGATAAGTATTTTCATTTGGACAATGTCTATGTTCAGATGCCACCTGTGTGGCAAACGCCCCCGGTCCAATGGAGGTGATTCTTGTTGCATCCGCAAAAATCACCGCCTCAAGATTGTGGCAGCCCTTAAAGGCATCTGATCGAATCTGTGTTACCGTTGCCGGAATGGTGATTTTTTTCAATGTACAGACACCGGAAAAGCACCCGGACTCAATATAGGCAATTCCGAAAGGTCCGATTTTAGCCGGCACTTCTACTTCCGTCACAGTGCCATCTATGGCAAAGAACAGCAGTTCCTGCAAGCTGTTTACCTGATAGGTCAATCTTGCTATTTCATTTCCCGAAGCATCCTTTTCCTTCGTAATAATTTCATATAAATCTTTTCCGGCATACTTAAATGCAATGGCATTTTCCTTCGTGAAATCATGGGTTCCTGATGTTTCCTCTGATTCAAAATAGAAATCTGTATGCACCTCACTTATGAATTTCTCTGCCGTATAGTCTGTCGCAGCATCGCCATTATCTGCTTCCAGCTTTGTCTGGAAACTCTCCACCATAACATGCTTCAGGTTTCTGCAGTTCTGGAAATTATTCAAATGAATCGTATTGTTGCCAATGGAACTCGGCAAAGTAAGTTCCTCTAAAGAGGTGCAGTTGGCAAACACATAATATCCAAACTCCGAGAGACTTCCCACGGTGTCTGCCGCTCCGGACAGAGACACACTTTTCAGCGCAGTACAGCCGTCAAAAGCATGGTCAAAGATTCTGGTCACACCGGTCGTCAGACTGAAGCTGGAAAGGGATTCGCACTCCGCAAATGCATAATCTGATATATATGTCAATCTGCTGATGCCATAGGAAGAATTACCGCCAAATCCTACTTGCTGCAGATTTCGACACTTTTGAAACGCATTTTTTCCTATTTCTACCAAACTGTTACTAAGCACAATTTCCCTAAGCTCTGTACAATTATAGAAAGCGTAATTGCCGATGCCTATCAGATTTCCTCCCACTATCAGCCTTCTGATATTGGTCTGGTTAGCAAACACACCCATATCCGGGTTATTATTCAGGTAGTGCGTACCACCGGATACCGTTCTTGTCAGGACGTTGGAAGAACTGCTGTTCTGCGCTATCAGCCATTCCTGCTGAACGCCTGAACCTCCGGTGTTCAAATTTGTTGTCACAGACTGATTGCCGATATATACGACCGGAATTCCTTTAATCCACTGTTCATTCGAAGTCGTCGTCTGTATATATTTGTCGCCACTCTTATAGTAAAATTCATCTTCTTTTAAATTTTCCCAGTTAGCTCTGTCGCCATAGGTACAGGGAGAATATGCCCCGGCTACCCTTTCTCCGGTATCATTGCCGGAAACATCAAGCACAGGGTCCCATCTTGACACATAGTATAGCGGTTCAAAATTTCTTCCTACCGCCACATGGCTCTGGTCGGAATCTCCGAGGTTTTCATTATACAAAGCATAGGCGTCCACCGTATCCGGTATTGTAAGCGTCGCATCTGCCAACGCTCCTGTTATCCTGTATCCCAAAATAACCGCTACCCATGTACTGGTACCTGCATTCACAAATGCCCACACAAAAGTTGCGTTGTCCTCATAATATGTATATATTTTATCGTAATCGGAAGGCACTGTGGGAATTTCACTTGTACTATTAATGCCATTGTGAAAAATTTCATCATTCCATGTGAATTTTTCTGTGGCAGTTGCCGCCCTTGCTTCCGGCACCGGTATCGCCGCCACTAAAAGCGCTGTTATCAGGCAGATAGAACCCAATGTCCTTCTAATCCTTCTTCTCAGTCTGAGATTTTTTTTCTTTGCTTCTTTTTTCGCCATGTTGCATCTCCTTTATCCGATATTTACGCCCGCGTTCTATTTTACTTTTTTCGCTACAACCACAAAACGGCCGTAATCCGTATAATAATCACATGTAGACAATGTGAGCAGTTCGTCGCCGTATTCAGCGGTCACACCGGTATCATACAATGACATTTCTGCCATTTCCCGCATGTAAGAATTGAACTCGGTTTCCGAAGCCGCATTGATAAACTGATAATACTTAAAAACAATTTCACTCTCTTCATATACCTTGGAGCGAAATACAAACATAACCTCGTATGTGCCTCTTTCATATATGGTATCAAACTGTATCAGCTTGTGTTCCTCATAAAAGCTCTCCGAACTGTACTTATTGAGCTGCCCGAACATGCGCCCGCTTCTCATATGATGCCCATATAGAATGAGATTGGTGCTCCTCGGCAGTATGCTGCAGTCCGCATCCAAAAAAATACTGCCGTTCCTGTCCTGTTCCTGGTCAAAATTGTGATCTATATAGTAATCATTGTTGCTCGTCTGCAAAACAGGGTAATCTATATATGTATCGTCAATTTTAACCCATCCGATTAGTTTTTGGTTCAAACTGTAGAGCATTTTATATTCTTCCAGAATATCGGGAACCACAATCTCCTGATTGTCGTAGTGAATCACCACCGTTTCCGGCGTTACCTCTATTTCCGTCTCCATGCCCTTGAGCTTTTGCTGTCTGCCTGCATAAGCGTCCAGCCGCCTTACCTGATAATAGTATATGCCCAGATAGAGAAAACAGCCTGCCGCCACGCACATACATGCGGATATCAAAATCCGCCGTATCCACTCGCGCTTTTTTAGTTCCTTGACAATGAACTTGCGCATATCCTCGTCATAATCTTCCAAACTGGTATTTTTTTTGCCGGCTGTGCCTGTTGCTCTTTTTCCTGCCGCACTTTCTGCTTTTCTTTTCCGGTTTCCGGTTTTTCCTTTGAGGGAACTGCTCTTACCATCTGCCTCTGCCTGTTTTCTTGCGTAAGCTTCCTCCGTTTCCTCCTTAAAGTCCTGTCCCAATATGGTCCGAAAACGGTATTTGCCGCTTTTTAAATCCTCTAAAAGCTGTTTTACTCCTTCTTCCCCATCCAAATCGTATCTTTTTTTAATACTCTCTATATATGCGGCGTCCTTCTGCGCCGCCTGATAATCGGCTTCGGTTCGAAACTGCCGCCCCAAAACCGTGCGCACTTTCGCTTCCATATCCACACCATCCGTCTGCTTTACATAATACTCCTGATTTTCTTCATACATACTTATTTTACTATATCTTGAAATTTATGCAAGTCTTTTCCTATAGTTTGTGCATGAAAATTTTTCCGTGAAAATTTTCCGGGAATTTTTTCATCAAAGTGGAAACGTTGACATGCATACCCACATAAGATAAACCATAACAAAACCTGGAGGCATTTAAAATGAGCGATTTAACTGCTGCTAACTGCGGCTGCAACAACGGCTGTAACAATGGCTGCGGCACTTCCTTGAACAATCTCTTTGGCAATAGCTGCAACTGGATTTGGATTATCCTGTTATTCTCCTGCTTCGGAGGCGGCAATACCAGCTTGTTCAACAATGGCGGCTGCGGCTGCAATAATGAAAACAACAGTTGTGAATGGCTGATTTGGATTCTTCTTATTTCCTGCTTATGCGGAAATAACAATTCCTGCTGCGGCTAATCACTAAACTGTTTTGCGGGGCGGGCTCTTTCAGAGCCTGTTCCCGCATACTTACAGACAATTTTTCATATGCTTTAAAAATACGAGAAACCGGAGAAACTATGCATGGACAGGGATGGCAGGGAACAGCCTGATAAAATACAGGCTTTTGATACACTTTTTACCAACAACCACATTCAAATGTACAAAATCCTTCTCCCCTATTTAGACCCCTCCCTGCAGAAGCAGTTTGCCGTCTACATCAAGTACATGGAATTTCAATATACACTTACTTATTTCAAGCTGCATCCCCACGCGTCAATGCCAAGGGAGACGCAGCCTGACGCAGCGGCAATGTGCAGTGAGCTTGCCCCATTTTGCTCCTCTTCGGAAAAAGCACAGCTTGAGAAAATTGCGGAATTGTTTGCCGGCATAAAGAATGCAAAAGAAATGATGGAAACCATAAACATGATGAAAGAGCTGTTTCCGGACGGCTTCTCCTTCGGCGAGGACAATGATAATGCTTCCGCCCCCGACATCATGCAGATGTTCCAGATGTTTAACAAATAACTCCTGACCATGCAGAAAGGTATGATACGCAATGGAAAACAAACCCGAATGGATGAACGACCCTCTCGTCAAAAATATAGAGGAAAAAAAGCTGGAATTTTTGAATGATCTGGTTGTGGGCGGCAGGGGAAAAAGCCAAAAAGAAGCCATGCCCTATATGATGCTGAAGATGAAACAGGCCAAAGCCGACAATATCAGTTTTTCTTCCTCCGATATTGCCGCTGTGGTGACGGCAATCAAAAATCACAGCACGCCGGAAGAACTTGCACAGATTGATAAAATCATGAAGCAGGCACCAAAGCAGTAACGCGCAGCATATCATTTCTACAGCAGAACATACACAGACAAAAATGTCAGGGCAGGATTGTTATCCTAACCTGACATTTTTCTTTTCCGTGATTACGGCTTTACCACAATATTTACAATCCTGCCCGGCACATAAATTTCTTTTACCACTGTCCCTGCAAGCTTTGCACCCAAAGCCTCCTTTGCCATTGCAATCACCTTGTCTTTTTCCTCGTCCTTTGCAATGCATACGGTGGCTTTTGTCTTGCCGTTAATCTGTACCGCTACTTCCACTGTGGACTCCACTGTTTTCGCCTCGTCATATTCCGGCCATGCCGTCTGATACAGCCTGCCTGAAAATCCGGTAAGCTGCCAAAGTTCCTCTGTGATATGCGGTGCAACCGGATTTAAGAGGGTAAGCAGGGTCTTAAACTCGCCCTTCGTCACAGCGTTCTTTTTGTAAAATTCATTAATCAGCGCCATCATCGCTGCAATCGCCGTATTATACTTCAGATTCTCAAAATCAGAGCTGACCTTTTTGATCGTCTGATGCATTTTCGTTTCCATATCGGCAGAATAGCCTTCTTCTTCCGTCAGAATGTCCTGCAGCTTCCACACGCGCTCCAAAAACCTGCGGCAGCCCTTCACACCATCCTCCGACCAGGAGGCACTTAAATCAAATGCGCCGATAAACATTTCATAGGTTCTCAAGGTATCGGCTCCATACTCCCGCACAATATCATCGGGATTCACCACATTGCCGCGGGATTTGCTCATCTTCTCACCGTTTGAGCCTAAAATCATGCCATGGGAAGTTCTCTTCTGATACGGCTCCGGACAGGGCACTACCTCTTTGTCATATAAAAACCTGTGCCAGAATCTGGAATACAAAAGGTGCAGCGTGGTATGCTCCATACCGCCGTTATACCAGTCAACCGGAAGCCAGTACTTCAATGCTTCAGGGCTTGCCAGCGCCTTATCGTTGTGCGGATCCGTATAGCGCAGGAAGTACCAGGAGGAACCGGCCCACTGCGGCATGGTATCCGTCTCTCTCATGGCAGGACCGCCACAGGAAGGACAAGTCGTCTTTACCCAGTCCGTCATATGGGCAAGGGGGGACTCTCCATTGTCCGTCGGCATATAACTCTCCACCTCCGGCAGCTCTAAGGGAAGCTCGCTCTCCGGAAGCGCCACATAACCGCACTTATCACATTTTACAATGGGAATCGGCTCTCCCCAGTAACGCTGCCTGGAAAATACCCAGTCACGCAGCTTAAAGTTGGTCTTTTCATGGCCAATGCCCTTTTCCGTCAAAAACGCCGTAATCTTTTTCTTTGCCTCTGCAACAGAAAGTCCATTTAAGAAATCGGAGTTGACCAGCGTTCCGGTTGCCACATCGGAGAACACTGCCTCCTCCACAGGCACGGGGCTTCCTGCAACCACCTCGATAATCGGCATGTTAAACTTCTTTGCAAATTCCCAGTCTCTCTCGTCATGCGCCGGAACCGCCATAATTGCGCCCGTTCCGTAAGTCATCAGTACGTAGTCCGATATCCACACAGGGATTTCCTTTCCATTGACGGGATTCACTGCCGTCAGACCGTCCAGCATAACGCCGGTCTTGTCCTTCGCCATCTCCGTGCGCTCAAAATCCGACTTTCTTGCCGCCATCTCGCGATACTCCGTCACTGCGTCCCAGTTCTGAATATCCTCTTTATATTTATCAATAAAAGGATGCTCCGGACTCATTACCATATAGGTAACGCCGAATAAGGTATCCGGTCTGGTCGTATAGACCGTAAGCTTGTCTTCCTTCCCTTTTAAAATGAAATCTACTTCCGCACCGGTTGATTTGCCAATCCAGTTTTTCTGGGATACCTTGACCCGTTCAATATAGTCCACGGTATCCAGTCCCTCTAAGAGCTTATCCGCATATGCCGTAATTTTCAGCATCCACTGACTCTTTACCTTGCGGACAACCTCCGCACCACAGCGTTCGCAGACGCCGTTTACCACCTCTTCGTTGGCAAGACCAACCTTACAGGAGGTACACCAGTTGATTGGCATCTCCGTCTTGTATGCCAGACCTGCGTGAAACAGCTTTAAGAAAATCCACTGTGTCCATTTATAGTAATCCACATCCGTGGTGTTGACTTCCCTGTCCCAATCAAAGGAATAACCGAGCGCCTTTAACTGATTTTTGAAGCGCTCCACATTGTTTTTGGTCACAATTCTGGGGTGAATGTGGTTTTTAATCGCATAATTTTCCGTGGGCAGTCCGAATGCATCCCAGCCCATGGGATACAGCACATTATACCCCTGCATTCTCCTTTTTCTTGCCACAATATCAAGCGCCGTGTAAGGACGCGGATGCCCTACATGAAGCCCCTGTCCCGAAGGATACGGAAACTCAACCAATGCATAATATTTGGGTTTGGAATAGTCTTCTGAAGTGGCAAACGCCTTTTCAGCATCCCATACGCCCTGCCATTTTGTCTCTACTTCTCTGTGATTGTACAATACTGCCATCTTTACCATGCCTTTCTATCAGCAGCAGGGAAATTCTGCCTGTCCTGCCGCCATTTTTTCCCGATTATAACTAGGCTAATTGTAAACATTTGTCCCTGCATTGTCAATTACTTTTTCGGAAGCGGCAGCGCATATTCAGTGCTGCCCCTCTACCACGATCCGCATGCCGTCGTAAAGGGAATCGTCATATACCGCGGCAACATTTTCACTTTCCGAAAGGCCGCCCGTAATCTTCACCTTTCCTTCCGTTACTCCCGCCGTCTGCACCACCCGCAGCGTTACGACATCATAACTTCCGTAAGGCACCGTCACATGTTCCACCACATATACCATATTGTCCCTTACAGCCTCTGCCGGAAGCAGCAAAAACTGCTCTTCCCACATAATCTCTGTTTCCCGCCCGTCAATCGTCCCCGGAACGGTAACGTATTCGCTGCCCGTCTCTATTGCGGCAAGCTGCACCCTGACTCTGAAAAGAGAATCTATTTTCCGGTGAAAAAAAGTACCAAAAAGCATCAATGCAAAAAATACAGCCGTTAATCCAAACAGGATTTTTCTCTTCATCCATCTGCCTCCCTCTGTCACACAAGCAGTATCCTGCTTTTTCCGCAGGCTTACATTTTCAGCATGCCAAGACCGTCTGCCAGTTCTTCTTCATAAAACCCGTACAGGAAAAGCAGCGGTATCATGCAGACAATTCCGACTGCATAAATGAGCGGCTCCTCTCCTGCCTGCATGCTGTCTGTAATGATGGACAACGGCTTCAGCTTATCCTGTTTGACATAGTACATGGGCTGTTCAATCATGTTAAAACCCTCCGCAAACATAAAGACAAACACGGCTGCTGCACAGGCGCGCATCTGCGGAAACACAACATGAAACAATATCTGAAACAAAGAACCTGTCTCCAGTCTTGCCGCCTCCCAGTTCTCGTCCGGCATCCCCTCCATATACCTGCACATCAGGTAAATGGCAAAAGGCGAACATATCATGGGCAGAACCAGCGCCCTTCTGGTATCTAAAAGACCCAAATCCCTCAGTCCGATATAATTCGGTAAAAGTGTCGTCTGCAAAGGCATCAGCATAAGAAGAAGCAACAGAAAAGAAATTGCTTTTCCATGTCTGAATCCGCCTTTGGTCAGCCCAAAAGCAGCAAGCAGGGACAAAAGGGAAGCACCCGCTCCAATCCCCGCCGCATACAGAAGGGAATTCCAAAACTTGGGATAGAACCAGAATTTTTCAATTAAAAGAAGATAAAAATCACCCGGCGCCGCCTTACGCACCATAAAAACCACCGGCAGGAGCAGGACGCCCGATACCATAAGCAACAACATAACCGCAATGATTTTCCCGAACTGCTTTTTCATGCTTACCCCCTTGTCCGCTTCAGCGGTCTCCGCTTCTTTCTTTCCTGCTTCCCGTACACAGGGCAATAAAAGCCGCCAGCACCAGCGTAATCAGAATCGAACTGACCGCCATGGACTGATAGTTCAGTTTCAGGAACTGGTTGTTCATATAATACTGCAGGGTATAGCTGTAATCCGGCGGATAATTGCTTCCATAGTACAGATAACTTTCCCGGAAGGTCCTGAAGCAGTATACCACGCCCAAAACCGCAGTAAACCCAATCGGGCGGGCACAGAGCGGCAGGGTTATCCTGCCATGGAGCGCCCAGAAACCGGCGCCGTCCATGCGCGCCGCCTCGTAAAGCTGCGGCTCCACAGCCGTAAGCGCCGAAGAAACGATGACAATGCCCATACCCAGATATTTCCACAAAAACAAGACATATACCGGCAAAGGGGAATCCACATCCGCAAACAGCAGCACAAAAGCTGCCACCACGCTGACAGAAGGCAGAAGCAGCGGCAGAATTGTCAGCTTCCGCAAAAAGTTACCAACTGCCCCGCTGCCGCAGTACAGTATGGACAGCAACACTGCTGCCGCCAGAAAAACCGGCACACAGCAGGCAATCATTTTCAGCGTATTGATACATGCCATCTGAAAATACTTATTTTTCAAAACATCAATATAATTTGCAAATCCCACAAAACTTTTTTGGTACTGCCCCTTAATAAAAGAATAATAAATCACCTTCAAAAAGGGCAGGAAATAAAATACCAGAAGTCCCGCTGCCGCCGGCAGCACGCAAAGCTTTAACTTGAATCCATATTTCCTTTTCATGGCTGCTCCAATCCGTCTTCCCAAACAGGCATTTCCATCATTCCCCAAAATACATATTGACTGTGCGGTTCAACTCTGCGATTACTTTTTCCTTATCCGTTATTTCGCCCGCAATGTAAGAATAATAGCTTGTAAACAGTTCATCCGGCAGTTCAAAATCAATTTCCCCATTGCCGTAAAGCGCATAAACATCCCTGCTGAATGCATCTGTCCCATAAATGCTTTTTTCTGCCGACAGATGCCTGCCCGGAACTGCTATATAATTGTTTGACATATCCTCCACAAAATCAAGCACGGCTTCCAGATTGGGCGCATTGGGATTGATAATGATAATATCCGCCAAAACCGGATAAGTACCCTTCTCACCGGAAAGCGTTGGCACACCGCAGACATGAAAGCCTTCTTTTCCTTCATACTTTTCGTAGTCCCAGTTATAGCCGATTACCTGTTCAAAGCAGACTGTTTTCAGGAAAGCAGTCCATATCAGTTCATTCCGCTCTACAGGATCTACATCCAACCTATCAAACTCCAGATAATCCATATAGTTAATCTTTATACCGGAGTTTCGAAATTCGGCTCTGGCACCATATTCCCCTTTCACGAAATCCAACAGTCTGCGGAATTCTTCCGTGTCGAAATCAACAGTTCCTTCTTTCCGGTTCAACCGGATATATTCCTTTAACAGTGCAGAATTCGGAAATCCGATGTCAAAACGGTCACTCTGCCCCGCATCATACAGCGCTCTTGCAGCCACACAAAGTTCTTCATACGTCCTAATATCTTCCATGCGGATACTATACTCCGCCAAATTATCCTCCCGGTAAACAACGCCCGATGCATACAGATTGACCGGCAGCATCCAGATATCTCCCCTGTAGGTGGCTGCCTCCCTGACAAATGGATAGCACTCCTTCAAATAACGCGCAATGCGGTTCTCCGGAATCGGGTAATATGCCATGGCATCGCGAATGGCAATCGCCTCCGCCATATTCGTATTCAGCACCACAAAATCATAATCGCTGTCCCCTGCAAGCACCTTGAGCGCAAGCGCATCCCATGTCATTTCCTCCAAATCAATGTTGTAGCCGCTCCAGTCCGGCACATTTGCCAAATCCAGAACATACCCCTTTAACGGCGTATTATCCTCTACATAAGCCCGCGGTTCAAAGCTGTAAATATTCCCCAATTCGGGATCTGATACAAAAAGACGCACGCCCGCCATCATCATATTGCTATCATACCAGTATAACCGCTGCGCCGGAAATCTTGCCGCGATCAGCGCCTGCTCCGGCACAAGCCTTACATACTGAAGCTCCGCCGGCATATAGCCGTATATAGCGTTTTCCTCCTTCACATAGGCAATATCCGACAATTCCTCCACAAAATTCGTTCGGTACTGTTCCGAAAAAAGGTTGGTATCCGTATTGTATTTTTGAAAATAGAAGCCATTGTCGTCGCACGCTTCAATCCAATAGTCACCTTCCGCTCCGGAAGCAATCGCAATAGGGGATTCTATGGCAAGAGTCATAAATTCCCCTGTCTGCAGATCCAGCAGAACCGTCCGAAGAATCCCCACTCCCATTTCCGGATACATAAACAACAGCAGCGTATCCTGCTGCGCCGCCATTTTTCTGATCTTAGGAATCCCCGTCAGTCTGCCGCATACGCGTCCCTCCCCGGTCTCCGTATTGATCTCAATCAGACAGCCGTTCCTTTCCCTGAAGCAATACAGGCTGTTTCCATGGATACAAAGGCTTGTCAGGTCGTCCGAATATACCTGCACATCCTCCACTTCCGCATCCGCCACGACTGCTATCTCTTGTATAAAAGAACCGTCCGTGCCATACTGATAAATGGAAGAGCTGCCTTTTACCGTACAATATAAATATTCTCCTGCTTCGTCCACACAGTATCCCAACAATCCCGGCATCTCATAACGGCTGATTGTTCTATCGGCCTGCTCCTTCTCTTCCTCTGCTTTTTTGCCACATGCACAGACAATAAAGCACATTGCCATAAGTAAAAAAATCTTTCCAATCTTATTGCGCATTTTCAAGCTCCTGTTTTGTCTAAATCTAGTTTAAAAATCCGGAAACTTCCTGCCTGCTTCTCATACAGGGCAGGGAATTACCCCACCCTGTTTTCTGCCGCTTACCGCAGACTTTGGCAATCGCCAGTTTCAGTGGGACAGATAGTATGCTTTATTATGCAGGTTCCTACTACATTGGATTTTAATACAGTTTTACAGCCGGTACAGGAAATTGTATGCAAATGCATTTCTTTCGTTCTCTGGCAAGCCACTATATTACCATTGACATATACTTGATGCGGTTCTATCGCAACATCTGCGACCTTGTTTCCGCACGAAACCTTGATTGTTCCGCAATGTCCGTCCGCCGCATTGACCTCTCTTGCCCCGCTTAACGCCAAAAGCAGCGTCAAACCAAGGCAGCAGCATGTTTTAATACTTTTCTTCATTTTGCTTCCTCCTTATGAATGGTCGAAAATGAATAGTTCTCTTATCACAAGGTATGCGATATTTGTACAAACCGTATACCAATATGACCTCCTTTTTATCCAAAATGGGATTATTTGTCTCTTGGAATATCCCAAATTTTAACAGTCTAATTCAGCCTTCCCGTTTCACTGTCCGAAAACCGATAATAGCCCCAGTCAGCTTCCTTCAAATAATCGGATTCAAACATCCAATATAGATAGTCTCCTGTCAGATACAGAAGCACGTCGCCATATACACCTTCTTTTCCTTCTACCGCTAAAAATTCCTGCACTTCTTCCCCATCCCACAGCATTATCTGAAAACTTCCCGTATACTGTTTTACCCAATATAGTTTATTTCCATCGCTTACCGCATGCTGTGCATAATATCCCAAATCTGTATCTGTCCCTGTTTCCAAATCCAATACATGGCGGCTGCCTGTCCATACGTCAACATATGACAGCCAGTTTCCTGCAAGCAGCGGGAACATCTTCCTGCTTTCTACAAAATAATTGGTTTCCGTCTCCGTATCCCAGGCAAGAAGATAACCTCTTTGAGATAGAAATCCCGTATCATCTGTTACCATATTGTAGAGCAGATACCTGCCATCTGTATTAAAAAAAACACCGTTTATTTCTGATAATCTGGTAAATTCTCCGTCCGGTTCTTCTAATTTCATGCTGACAAGACCGGGAACATTATTGTACAAAATATCCCGCATGACCAAAATTTCCCCACACGGAGTCTCATACAGTACTTCTGCTTCTTTCGTGTCAATAGCAATCCTCACAATACCGACACAGTATATCGTCTCAACGTCAATCTCCACAAAATACAGATATCCGTTTGAAACATGTAAAAACTCTCCGACTCCTTCATAAAGCAGTTCCTTATCTTCACCCTCCGGTCCGCACATAAAAATTGCATGTTGTGTAAAATCCACAAAATAAACATTACCTTCCTCATCCGTCGTCAAATCACCAAAGCTCAACTGGTTAGAATTGCACAGGGACTGCTCTTTATCCGCATAGAGGTCCATATCCATTAAATCCAGCTTTTCCAGTGCCGCAACCTCCTCCGGCAGTGGATATTCCGTAACGGTTACTTGCTGAATGTCTTTCTCCTCTGTTGCAGCACCCGGCGCCTGTAAAGAAATGGCAGCGTCCTTGTCAGAAGGTTCTGTTCCCTGACTGCCGCAACTGCATAGAAAAATCAGTACCAATCCTAATGCTAATATTTGTTTTCGCATATTGCCTGCCTCCTTCTCATACAGGGCAGGGTATTACCCTGCCCTGTTTTCTGCCGCTTACCGCAGACTCTGACAATCGCCAACTTCCGTAGGACAAGTACTAGTATGTTTTATTATGCAGGTTCCTACTACATTGGATCTTAATACAGCGCCGCAGCCGGTACAAGAGATTGTATGCAAATGCATTTCTTTCGTTCTCTGACAAGTTACTGGCTTACTAGAGACATATACTTGATGCGATTCTACCGGAACATTTGCGACCGCGCTTCCACACGCAACCTTAACGGTTCCGCAATGTCCGTCCGCCGCATTGACCTCTCTTGCCCCGCTTAACGCCAAAAGCAGCGTCAAACCAAGACAGCAGCATGTTTTAATACTTTTCTTCATTTTGCTTCCTCCTTATTAATGATTGAAAATAAATGGTTACCTTATCACAAGGTATGCGATATTTGTACAAACCGCATACCAATATGACCTCCTTTGTATCCAAAATGGGATTATTTGTCTCTTGGAATCTCCCAAATTTTAACAGTCTAATTCAGCCTTCCCGTTTCACCGTCCGAAAACCGATAATAGCCCCAGTCAGCTTCCTTAAAAATTTCTGATTCAAGCATCCAGTATAAATAGCCTTCTGTCAAATACAGAGATACATCGCCATATACTCCTTCTTTTCCTTCTACCGTCAGAAATTCCTGCACCTCCTCCCCATCCCATACCATAATCTGAAAACTTCCTCGCGTCTGGTTTGCCCAATATAACTTATTTCCATCTCCCACCGCATGTTGTATCTGATATCCCAAGTCCGTGTCCGTCCCTGCTTCCAAATCAAGTACATGGCGAGTCCTTGTGCTGAAATCCAAGTACGAAAACCATCTGCCGGTAAGCAAGGGATAGGCTATTTTACTTTCTACAAAATAATTGGTTCCCGTCTCAATATCCCAAGCCAGAAGATACCCTCTTTCATACGCCAGACTTGATTCATTGTAGAGTAGATATCTGCCATCTGTATTCAAAAAAGCACATTTTATTTCCGATAATCCGGTAAAGCCTCCGTCCGGTTCTTCTAATTTCATGCTGACAAGCCCATAATCACTACCATAATCACTACTGTACAGAATATCCTGCATAAGCAAAATCTGCCCGGGTTGATTCTCATACAGTACTTCTGCTTCTTTCGTGTTAATATCAATCCTCACAATGCTGTCACTACATAACGCCGCAAAATCACCCTCCACAGAATACAGTACAAAATACAGATATCCATTTGAAACTTGTAAATTTACTCCAATTCCTTCATAAAGCAGTTCCTTATTGTCACCCTCCGGTCCACACATAAAAATCGCCTGTTGTGTTTCATCCATAAAATAAACGTTGCCTTCCTCATCCGTGGTCAAATATCCAAAGTTTAACAGGTTAGAATTTCGCATGGACTGCTCTTTATCCGCATAGAGGCCCATATCCATTAAATCCAGTTTTTCCAATGCTGCAATCTCCTCCGGCAGTGGATATTCCGTAACGGTTACCTGCTGAATGTCTTTCTCCTCTGCTACAGTACCCGGCGCCTGTAAAGAAATGGCAGCATCCTTGTCAGAAGGTTCTTTTCCCTGACTGCCGCAACTGCATAGAAAAATCAGCAGCAATCCTAATATCATTATTTGTTTTTTCATATCGCCTATCTCCTTATGGATGATTGAAAAATGATACCTACCTCGTACTTTGTCCGGTCCGGGATTATCTGTCAGTAAGGAATATTAGAAATGTCAGATGAAATAAAAAATGTTATAAGATTTTTAAAATAGCCGGCAAGCGGGATGCTGCCGGCTATTTTCATCAGATATTGTTTTCCCCTACTGTATCTTCCTATCGCCCGCACTTATTCATTTCATGATAAGCTGCTTTTTAAATAAAAATTACATTTATATCATAACCCACACATATAATACTGTCAACTACTCTTCTCCGCCGCTTACCTTATCCGCTCTCGCCGCTACTTCCTTTTCCTGTACATCGGAAGGCGCCTGCTCATAGCGGGCAAATTCGTAAGCATATTCGCCCCTGCCGCCTGTCATGGAGCGTAAATCCGTGCAGTATCCGTATAAACCGCTCATCGGAATATCGGCTTCAATAATCTGCCTGCCGCCGGGAATAGGTGTCATGCCAAGCACCCTGCCGCGGCGCTTATTCAAATCGCCCATGATATCGCCGGTGTAGGAATCAGGTACGGTTACTTTAAGGGAAGCAATCGGCTCTAACAATACCGGTGAAGCCTCCATAAAGCCCTTCTTGAACGCCTGAACCGTCGCCAGTTTAAATGCCATTTCCGAGGAGTCTACCGGATGGTAGGAACCATCGTATAAAACAGCCTTTACGCCGACAACCGGATAAGCCGCCATGGGGCCCTTTACCACGGAATCCTGCAGACCTTTTTCTACAGCCGGATAGTAGTTTTTCGGAACGGCACCGCCCACTACTTCCTGCTCGAACACAAAGGGCGTTTCCAAATCTCCGGACGGTGAAAACCGCATTTTGACATGTCCGTACTGTCCGTGTCCGCCGGACTGTTTCTTGTATTTGTATTCCACGTCAGAATTTTTCCGAATGGTTTCCTTATAGGCAATCTTAGGTCTTTCCAGCTCTATCTCAACCTTATATTCATTCAGAAGCCTGCTGGCGATGATATCCAGATGCTGCTCACCCATACCATAAAGGAGTGTCTGCCTGTTTTCGGAATCATTTACCAGACGCAGGGTGGTATCCTCATGGGTCAGCTTCTGCAGTGCCTGTGATATCTTATCCACATCGCCCTTATCCTTCGGTTTATATCTCATGTATGTATAAGGCTGGGAAATCTCCCACTTTCCGAACTTGATTGTCGTCGTTTTGGTGGAGAGGCTGTTGCCGGTTCTCGCCGCGGTCAGCTTCGCCAGCGCGCCCAAATCACCTGCGTGAAGCTCAGGCACCTCTACCGGCTTATTGCCCTGCATCACATACAGCTTACCAATCTTCTCCTCGATATCCCTGTCAACATTGTAAATCACGTCGTCCGTTTTCAGCACGCCGGAGTTTACCTTAATCAGGGAGTACTTGCCGATAAAAGGATCCACCATGGTCTTCCAGATGTATGCGGATTTTGCCTTGGCAAAGTCATAGTCGGCATTGTATATTTCGTTGGTCTTCATGTTGATTCCCGCTATCTTGCGGTTCTCAGGGCTTGGCATATACTTCACAATATCGTCAAGCAGGGTATAAACGCCCTGACACAGCGTATTGGAACCCATGCTGATCGGAACAATCGTACCATCGCAGACATTGGTACGCAGCGCTGCACGTATCTCCGCCTCCGAGAAGGTCTCTCCGCCAAAATAACGCTCCATCATCTCTTCGCTGGTCTCAGCAACCGCTTCCATCAGCGTATCCCTGCATATCTGCAAGTTTGCCTTATTATATTCCGGAATCTCGCAGGGAACCACTTCCTTGCCCTGCCATCTGTTACCGGTTTCTGCAATGACATTGACATAACCGACAAATTTTTCGTTTTCACGAATCGGCAGGTTAAAAGGCGCTATTTTCTTGCCGTACTTTTCCGTCATCTCCTCCACAACCTGTCTGAAGGATGCGTTATCCACGTCCATGTTGGTTACGTACACAAAGCGGGGCAGCTTATACTTATCGCAAAGCTCCCATGCCTTCTCCGTCCCCACTTCCATACCGGACTTTCCGTTTACTACAATAATGGCAGCGCCGGCTGCACTGATTGCTTCCTCTACCTCGCCCACAAAATCAAAATATCCCGGCGTGTCCAGAATATTGATTTTGCAGCCTTCCCACTCAATCGGTATCACAGAAGTCGAAATGGAAAACTGACGCTTCTGCTCCTCTTTGCTGTAATCACTCAGGGTATTGCCGTCTGTCACCTTACCCATTCGGGAGGTGATTCCTGAAAGATACCCCATCGCTTCTGCCAGACTGGTCTTGCCGGAACCGCCGTGTCCCAGTAAAACCACATTTCGGATTTTGTCGGTTGTGTAAACTTTCATAGATATTATGTCCTTTCTTTTCAGTTATTGGTATTTATGCCCGTGTCAATTCCTGTCATCAAAACACCATAGGTATATTTTACTAAATTTCCAGACATATTACAAGCTATATTCATCAACTTTCACATTTTATTGTGTACATTGACTTTCACACTTCAACGTGTTAGAATATCCCTGTTTAAAGGAGGTATCCACATGTCTACATTAACCTGTGGTTTTATCGGTCTTGGCTTAATCGGCGGTTCCATTGCCAAAGCTCTGAAGGAGGCGGAACCGTCCATAAGGATTATTGCATATGATATCAACAGGGAAAGCGTTCTTCTCGCCAGGCAGGAAGGTATCGCAGACATTGCGGCAGACGGCATCGACGAGAATTTTTCTGCCTGTGATTACCTGTTTTTGTGCGCGCCTGTCTCACACAATGACGAAAATCTGTCCGCAATCAGGCGCATACTGTCTCCCGACTGTATTCTGACTGACGTGGGAAGCGTCAAAAGCACAACACACAAAGCGGTAGATGACGCCGGTCTCTCCCATCAGTTTATCGGCGGACACCCCATGGCGGGAAGCGAGCGCACCGGCTACCGGAATGCAAAGGCGCTGCTTTTAGAAAATGCCTATTATATTTTGACGCCCACGGAACAGACTTCACCGGAAAAGCTGTCCGCATACCGCGCTCTGGTAGAAAAAATGGGTGCTATTCCGCTGATACTGTCCCCCAATCAGCATGATTTTGTAACAGCCGGCATCTCACATCTGCCCCATGTAGTCGCTTCCAGCTTAGTCAATCTGGTAAAAGATACCGATTCTGCGGACGGCATCATGAAACAGATTGCCGCAGGCGGTTTTAAAGATATTACACGGATTGCCTCTTCTTCGCCTGTTATGTGGCAGCAAATCTGTCTGACAAACGCGGAAAATATATCCTGTCTCCTGAAAGCCTACATTGATACGCTGCTTGAGGCAAAGAAGGCACTGGATGAGCGGAACGCCGATGCGCTTTATTCTCTTTTTGACTCGGCGCGGATTTATCGGGAATCCTTTATCAACACTTCCAGCGGACCCATCAAACGCATTTTTGACATCCGTATTGATATTGACGATAAGCCGGGAGCCCTTTCTCGTGTTGTTTCCCTTCTGGCTTCCCATGATATCAACATAAAAAACATCGGTATTACACATAACAGAGAGTCAGAGGAAGGTGTGATGCGGATTGAATTTTATGATGAAGCTTCACTACTTACTGCCAAAAAGCTTCTCGGCGCGGACTGACGCCAGTCCGGTTTCAGTACATACAAAAAGCAGAAAAACGTTTCTCAGTTTTTCTGCTTTTTTATTTTACGTTTCTCTGATAAATACAGCACCGACAGGCATAGGAACGCTCCCACTGCGCCGCCGCAGGTATCCAACAGCACATCGGTTGCACTTGCCCATCTGCCCGGCACGAAATACTGGTGTATTTCATCAGCCGCCGCTGATAAAAACACCCACAAAACTGCCGCAAAATACCGCTTTGCTCCCTTTTCCATATGGCAGTACAGGATGCGGAATACCAATATGCCCATCACCGCATATTCAGCGAAATGAGCCATTTTACGCAAAGGATGCTCTATAGCCGCAACAAGTTCCGCGAGCTTTTCTGCTGCCAGATGCCCGCCTGTCAAAAAGTCCAGCAGCCAGACTCCCTTTTTTGACACCGACGTGCTGATGCCGCTTGACGTTTCCCCGTTCTGTGCCGAAAAAAGAAAAATCACGGCATACAGAAAAAGCAGCAATACTTTACATATGACTGCTTTTCCGCGCTTCTTTTTATTCTCCATCACTCAGTTCTTCCATCGTCTGGTACAAGGAAATACGCATGGCATCTATTTCAGGCATCCCGACAAAAATAGCGCCGTAGGCTATGGTATCTTCCTTCTTTTCTATCCGTATGATTTCTATGATGGCATGAAGCACTTCCCTCGTCCAGATGGTCAGATATGCCTCATATACTGCGCCAATAGACAGCACCCTGTCACAGTTAAAGCCAACCCCTGATTTGGAGACATCCACAACTTCAATGTCTACCTCCTCCTCGGTCTCACCGCTTATCTGCTTCAGCACAATTTTAGACTGCAGCCTTGTTCTTTTGCTTTTTCTTCTTTCTTCCAAAAAAATCACCTTCCCACATGTATTTTATAACCCTTTTGCGTGCTTCTATTCCGGCGAACACCCTCCATAAAAACTCTACATTCATTATATGGTAACCAATATTATGCTGTCAAGAAAAAATAACACTCCTCACGGCAATGCCGTTTGTAAAATGCAAGACCGCTTTACCCGAGGAATTTTTTAAGTACAGATATAAAGATATCCATATCGATAGGCTTGGCTATATGGGCATTCATTCCATTCATCAATGCCGCTTCCTTATCCTCCTCCAATGCATTCGCCGTCATTGCAATAATAGGCAGATCCTTCACATCATTTCTGGGCAGTCTGCGAATGGTTCTGGTGGCTTCATAGCCATCCATAATGGGCATCTGCACATCCATCAAAATCGCATCATAATAATTTTCTTCTGCCTTTTCCATGATGGCTACCGCATCGGTTCCGTCCGGTGCCGTGTCCACAAGGAAGCCTGCTTCTCCCAGAATCTCCTCCGCTATCTCACGGTTTAACTCATTGTCTTCCACCAAAAGAATGCGTTTTCCACTGAAATCCGCCAGCGTCCATTCCGGAATTTCTTCCTGTTTTTCCAACAGATTGTTAGCGGCAAGCAGCACTGTCTTTAAGTCGGACATAAACATCGGCTTTGCACAGAAAGCAGTCACTCCCGCAGCCTTTGCTTCCTCCGCAATATCCGTCCAGTCATATGCAGTCAAAATGATAATAGCCGCCTCATTGCCGACGGTTTCACGAATTTGTCTTGTGGTTTCCACTCCGCTGAGTCCCGGCATCTGCCAGTCAATAATATACGTATGGTAAGAATCTCCCTCCTTATAGGCACTTCCCGCGCGGTACACCGCTTCTCTGCCGGAAGTTGTCCACTCGGAGCGCAGGCCAATCTGCCTTAGCATCTTGCAGACGCTGTCGCAGGTGTTGAAATCGTCATCCACAACCAGTGCCCGCAGTCCCTCCAGTTCCTTAATCTGCTGCGCCGTTTTTTCCGTATCCTGCAGTTTTAACCCAAGCTCTACCGTAAACGTACTGCCCTTGCCCACCTCGCTTTCAACGCTGATGGTGCCGCCCATCATTTCCACAATATTTTTGGTAATCGCCATACCCAGGCCCGTCCCCTGAATCCCGCTCTGTGTCACAGTGGATTCCCGCTCAAAGGGCTCAAAAATATGTTCCACAAAATCCGGCGACATTCCGATGCCATTGTCCTTCACAATAAATGTATAATCACCATATCCGTGCCGGAATGTGGTCTTCTGCATAATCCGAAAGGAAATCGTGCCGCCCGCCGGCGTATACTTCACCGCATTGCTCAGCAGATTGATAAATACCTGATTTAATTTCAAAGGATCTGCTATCACATCCTCATTGGCAACTTCAAAGGTATCGATAAATAATTCAAGCTGCTTTGCTTTTATCTGGGGCTGAATAATATTCACCAGATTGTGCATCTGTTCGGAAATATTACATTCCTGCTCTTTTATCTGGACTTTTCCGCTCTCAATCCTGCTCATGTCAAGGATATCATTAATCAGGCTGAGAAGATGGTTGCTGGAAGAAAGAACTTTCTGCAGGCAGTCCAGAACCTGTGCTTTGTTTTCAATATGGCTGACGGCAATCGTGGAAAATCCTATGATGGCGTTCATGGGCGTACGGATATCATGCGACATATTGGACAAAAACGTAGTCTTAGCCCTGTTTGCATGCTGTGCCTGCATCAACGCATCCTGAAGAGCCTGCGTCTGCTCCCTCTGTTTCCTTACCTGTTCCGTGATATCTCTCGATACCACCATAACCATGATATCACCTGTATTGTCTTCCCCATCCCCGGTCATAATAAAGGACTGACGCACGCACATCTGTTTCTGACCGGGAGCCTCTTCCCAATACTCGGCGATGACTTCCCTGTCACCCTGTTCAAAGAATCTGATTAAATTCTCCCTGTCTACAGTGGCAGCATAATTTTCCATGGATTCCGCCAGAACAAACTGCTTCCATTTGCCGAAATAATCTGACGCCCTGCACGGTGCTGTCAATCCCACCCGCTCAAGTAACGATATTTTCTGTCCGTCTATTGTCCTGATGATATCCTGCTCAATCCTATCCTGCGTTAAGTTAAACTCGAAGCTGCAGAGTGAATTGGACATAAGCGCTATCTGGTACTGCCTCTCCTTACGGTTTGCAAGAGACCTTTCTGCCTGTATATGCAGTTCTTTTTCTTTTAACTCTGTTACATTCTGACGGATAAATAAAACTTTGGAGACCTTACCTCCCTTTCTTTCCAGACAGATCACATTCATGTGCTCCCATTCTGTGTATCCTTCCCGTATCACACAGCATTCATGCCGCAGGTCATTTTGTTTTGACATAGCCGTGATAATGGACTCTTTATCCATAAACTCAACAAGGCTCTGACGACCGCTTTCTTCCACATAAGAAGCCAGATATGCCACAAGTTCCTGATACTTTCCTCTTTCCGCAATTTCTGCGTCCTTAGGTTTTGTCCCTGCCAGATACTGATAGGTGTCCTCCTCAAAATCAACCATGGCAAACCGGGTAAACAGTGTGTTGACGCCGCTTATAATATACCCCATCTCCCGGTTTTCCGTCTCCAGATGTTTCCGTTTGTGCCCGCCACGAATCAGAATGATAACAATATAGACTGCAAACAGCACAATCAGCATGACTTCCAGTTGAATCCCCACAAGGTTTTCTTCTGCAACCATGCGCCGCGTCACATTTTGCGGAAATGTCTGTACAAAAACATACTGATTCTGCGGCAGATAGGTGACGCAGATATTGTCCGTCTTACTGGAAGAAGCACATGCGAAAGCGCCTTCTCCTCCGTTATCAAATACCTGCCGGACCTGACCGGCAGCTTTTTTGTCAATCATGCCTGTTTCTGTCAACACATCAAGAAGAGGCTTTTCATAAACTGTACCGTCGGAGGTTGCAATCACTCTGCCGTCCGGCACACACAAAAATACCTGCGCTTCTTCTCCGAAATATGTCGTGGCAAGCATGCTTCTTAAATATTCCTCAGCCAGAAAGGCTCCGCGCAGTACACCGATAATCTCGCCCTCAAAATAGACAGGCGCATAAAAACACACCATTGTCTCATCAAAAAAATGAGGTTCAAATACCACCTCAATACCGCTGTTTCCTTTGAGACCATCCATATAAAAGCCCCGCTCCGTCACATCGGAAATCCGTCCGTCGGAAGTATAGTCCATACCGTCAAGATCTGTGAACAAAATGGCATCAAACTGGGAGTTTTCTTCCATGATTGCAAGCATCTGCGCCGTAATGACAGGCTCCGTCAGCCCCTCCCCTGCAAAATACGCATAGGTCCTGATACGACCCAGCGCATTATTCAACTCCTCATCAATCTGCTCAGACTTCATTCGCGCGGAGTCAGCCGCATACTCTCTGTTCTGCTCCTCCGTCCGCCTGCTGTTCTGCGACGTAAACCAGAAAAACAAAATAATCATGGCCGCTAAAAGAAAAGCGGCATAAATGATTTCCTGTAAAGATTTTTTCTTTTTCATAGGTGGTTCCTCATATATCTCCTATTAACGCGCCCCGCAAAAGGGCGCGCCGTCTATATCACTAACATAGCATCTCCGAAAGAAAAAAATCTGTAGTTTTCCCTAACGGCCTCTGCATAAGCCGCCAGCACCTTTTCCCGGCCAGCCAGCGCAGAAACCAGCATAACCAGCGTGGATTCCGGCAGATGAAAATTGGTAATCAGCGCATCCAGCACCTTAAAACGATACCCGGGATAAATAAAAATCTCCGTATTGCCGCAGCCTGCGCTGACCCTGCCGTCCTCCCCTGCCGCACTTTCCACCGTCCGGCAGCTTGTAGTGCCAACACATACAATCCGCCCGCCTTCTGCTTTGGTAAGATTTATTTTCTCCGCCGCCTCTTCGCTGACCTCATAATACTCAGAATGCATGTGATGCTCTAAAATATTATCCGTCTTAACGGGCCGGAAGGTGCCAAGTCCGACATGCAGGGTAACATAAGCTGTCTTTACCCCCATGCTTTCTATTTGCTGTAACAGCTCCGCCGTAAAATGCAGTCCTGCCGTTGGCGCCGCCGCACTGCCGTCATACTTTGCATAAACAGTCTGATAGCGGTTTTTATCTGTAAGCTTATGCGTAATGTACGGCGGAAGCGGCATCTCGCCCAGCTTATCCAGCACTTCTTCAAAAATCCCCTCATAAGAAAACCGAATCAGACGATTTCCCTCTTCCACCGTTTCTAAAACCTCTGCCTTTAAAACGCCTTCCCCAAAAACCAGTTTTGTGCCCGGTCTGCATTTTTTTCCGGGCTTTACCAGCGTTTCCCAGACATCCTTTTCCCTGCGCTTTAACAGCAATACCTCCACCGCTGCACCGGTGTCTTCTTTTTTTCCGATCAGCCTTGCGGGAATGACCTTGGTATTATTGAGCACAAGGCAGTCCCCGGGCTTCAGGTATTGTGTAATATCTTTGAAGATACGATGCGCCGTCTCACCGCTGTCCTTATGCAGAACCAGAAGCCTTGAAGCGGAACGGTCTGCAAGCGGATCCTGTGCTATCAGTTCTTCGGGCAGTTCAAAAAAAAAGTCTGATTTTTTCAATGCTGTCATGACAGGCAGGCTCCCTCAACAAACGCCTTATAGCCCCTGTAGGTTTCATAGATGTCCGCCTTGCTGGTCGCTTCCCACGGTGCATGCATATTCAGAACCGCAACGCCGCTGTCAATGACATTCATGCCGTAAAGAGCAAGGATATAGGCAATCGTTCCGCCGCCTCCCACATCTACCTTGCCCAACTCTGCTGTCTGGAACTGCACGCCTTTCTTATCAAAAATGCCGCGGATATGCGCCATATACTCTGCATTGGCGTCATTGGAGCCCGATTTTCCTCTTGCACCGGTAAATTTGTTGAATACCATTCCTTTTCCCAAAAATGCCGCATTTTTCTTTTCAAAGCAAGAAGCATAGGAAGGGTCAAAACCGGCGCTCACATCGGAGGAAAGCATACAGGAACGGGAAAGGCATCTTCTGAGATTCAGCTCGCTGTATTCCCCGGCAAGCTCCATCAGTTCAGCCACACTGTTCTCAAAGAATTTAGACTGCATGCCCGTCGCGCCCACGGAGCCTATCTCCTCCTTGTCTACCAGAATACAGCACACGGTTCTTTCCGTTTTTTTCGTATCCAGCATAGCTTTTAAAGAAGTATACGCACATACACGGTCGTCCTGCCCATAAGCCAGAATCATGCTTCTGTCAAATCCGGCTTCCCTTGCTTTTCCTGCCGGTACGATTTCCAGTTCTGCAGAAATAAAGTCTTCCTCGCTGACGTCATAAGTGCTTTTCAGAATATCCAGCACGCCCGCCTTTACGGCTTCCTTCGCTGCTTCTGCTCCACCCTTTTCTTCCTTTTTTCCCTCTTTTTCTGTTTTTATGACAAGAGGCTTATTGCCCACAATCAAATCCAGCGCTTCGCCCTCGATTACCTTTGCCGCCTTCTTCTCCATCTGCTCTGCTGCCAGATGAATCAACAGGTCAGAAATAAAGAATACAGGGTCATCTTCGTCCTCGCCGACTGCCACCTCCACGGTGGTGCCGTCCTTCTTCACAATGACACCATGGATTGCCAGAGGCAGAGTAACCCACTGATACTTTTTCACGCCGCCGTAATAATGCGTATCCAGATAGGCGAAACCGCCCTCCTCATACAAAGGATTCTGCTTCACATCCATGCGCGGCGAATCAATATGGGCTCCCAAAATATTCATTCCCTGGGTAAGAGGCTTCTCGCCAAGCCGGTAAATGGCAATGGATTTGTTCATCCATACAGAATAAACCTTGTCTCCCTTTTTCAGCTTCTTTCCGGAAGCAGCCGCTTTCTCCAGTTCCACATAGCCTGCCTCCTCTATCATATTGACAATCGTGTCGATACATTCTCTCTCCGTTTTGCCATTGTCCAAAAAGGTTCTGTATCCGTCTGAAAGCTTCTCCAGCTCCTTTAACTGCTTTTCACTGTAAACTTCCCACAAATTTTTCTTTTCCATCTTACTCTTCACTCCTTCTGTTTTTTCGTACTTCTCACACTATTGTCTTAATTGTGCACCAAGCTGTTCCAGCCCGTTCAAAATCTTTTTCATTGCGCCGGTAATATCCGCTTCCTCCAGCGTCCTGTCCTTTGCGCGGAAAGATACGGAATACGCCATGGATTTGCAGCCTTCCTGTATCTGCCCGCCTTCATAAACGTCAAACAGCCTGTAAGATTCCAGAAGCTTGCCGCCGCGCTGCACAAGCACCGCTTCAATCTCTCCCGCCAGCACTGTTTTGGGCACTACCATGGAAATATCCCTAGTCACTGCCGGATACTTTGCAATGCCCTCATATTTTCTGTCAAAGCTTGCAAACGGCAGAATCACCGGCATATCCAGCACTGCCACATAAACCTTTGTGCCGATATCATAGTTGTCGCATACTTCCGGATGCACCTCGCCCAGATAACCGATTGCCGCGTCTTTGTAGCTGATTGCCGCCTGCCTGCCGGGATGTAAAAAGCGTTTTCCCGCATCCGGATTATAAATGCACTTTTCTTTCATGCCAATGCTTTCCAGAAATTCTTCTATCACGCCTTTTAACGTATAGAAATCTCCATCCCCGTAAAAGCCAAGGGTAAACTGCATCCGCTCATCAGGAAGCTCCGTCAGCGGAAGCGCCTTCGGGATATAAATATTTCCCAGTTCGTAAAGACGCACATCCTTATTACGCCTGTTGTAATTGGTAGAAAGACTTGTCAGCATGCCGTTTAAGGAAATGGTTCTCATAATGGAGAAATCCTCTCCCAAAGGATTGGCAATGGTGATGGCTTCTCTCGCCATATCGTCTTCTGCAAGCCGCAGTTTATCAAACACCTTAGGACTCTCAAAGGAATAACTCATACCTTGAGAAAATCCGCAGTATTCCGCAATATCTCTTGCCTTCTGCTCAATACGCAGTTTAAAAGAAAGCTTACCGGTGGTTGAGGAACTGTTCGGCAGCGTAACCGGAATCTTGTCATAGCCGTAAAATCTTGCCACTTCTTCCGCCAAATCCACGTTCCTTAAAATATCCTGCCTGAAGGAAGGAATCTCCAGCGCAATATCACCGCAGCTATTGGCAATCGGTTTGATTTCCAATTTTTCAAAGATGTCAAGCATCTGCTGCTTTTCCACCTCTGTTCCCAGAAGGGCATTGTATTTGTCCGGCTCAAAGGGAAGCAGCAAAAGCGGCTTTAACGGCTCGCACACATCGACACAGCCCTTTGTCACCTCACCACAGCCCAATTCCTGAATCAACTGGCAGGCACGGTCAATCGCTGCTCTCGCGTTTCTCGGGTCCAGTCCCTTCTCAAACTTGCCGGAAGCGTCGGTTCTAAGACCGATTCTCTTCGCCGACTTTCTGATATTGGGGCCGTTAAAGCATGCAGCCTCAAAGAGAACCGTCTTTACCTCATCGGTAATCTTGGAGTTTTCTCCACCCATAATGCCGGCGATGCCGATTTCCTTCTCTGCATCACAAATCATCAGAATATCCTTGTCAAGCTTTCTCATCTGCCCGTCAAGCGTCTGGAATTCGTCCCCATCCTTTGCACGGCGCACAATAATTTTCTTGCCCGCAATCGTATCCAAATCAAACGCATGCATGGGCTGTCCGTATTCTTCCATCACGTAGTTGGTAATATCCACCAGATTGTTAATCGGTCTGATGCCGCTTGCCGCAAGCCTTCTCTGCATCCACTCCGGAGAAGGGCCTATTTTGATATTGGTGCACACACGGGCGCAGTACCTTGTACAGAGATCCGTATCCTGTACTTCCACGCTGATATAGTCGTTTACGTCTTCTTCATTTTCTTTTACATCTACAACGGGCGGCACAAAAGGCTTGTCAAAGGTAGCCGCAGCCTCCCTCGCAATACCGAGCACACTGTAGCAGTCTACACGGTTGCTGGTAATTTCATACTCAAACACGGTATCATGCAGTCCCAAAAGCGCAATGGCATCCTCGCCCGGCACCGCATTCTGATCCAGAATATAGATGCCGTTCTCCGGTGCGTCCGGATACATATCACGGGAAGAACCCAGTTCTTCGATGGAGCACATCATACCGCTTGAAGGTACACCCCTGAGTTTTCCTGCTTTGATTGGGATTCCGTCCTCAGGGAGCGGTCCGCCGTCATGCCCGCCTGCCACTTTTCCGCCGTCTAAAACCACGGGAACTTTGTCTCCCTCCTTTACATTGGGAGCGCCCGTCACAATCTGAATCACCTCGCTGCCGATATTGACCTGACAGACAATCAGTTTATCCGCATCGGGATGCTTTTCAATTTTAACAATTTCCCCTACTACAATCTTTTCCAGATTCTTGTCTAATCTTTCATACCCTTCCACCTTTGTGCCGGTCAGGGTCATTCTGTCGCAGTACTCCTGATCCGCGCAGGTTAATTCGGGCACATATGCCTTAATCCATGATAATGCTGTATTCATAAACTCCGTCCTTTCTATTTTTCAGGCAGCGCTTCGCCTGCCCTTTCTAAATTGCTGTGTCAGAAAACGCGATAAAAGCATTTCCCTAGAACTGCTTTAAGAAGCGGATATCATTCTCGTAGAGCAGCCGCATGTCGTCAATTTCATATTTCAGAAGTGCAATTCTCTCCAGACCTACACCAAACGCAAAGCCCGTATATTCCTCCGGATTGATATTACACATTTCCAGCACATGCGGATGTACCATACCACATCCTAAAATTTCTATCCAGCCGCTGCCTTTACAGAACCGGCAGCCTTTGCCTCCGCACTTAAAGCAGGTCACATCCATCTCTGCAGACGGCTCTGTAAACGGGAAATGATGGGGACGGAATTTTACTTTGGTCTCCTCTCCGAACAGCTCCCTCGCAAATTCAGCAAGCGTACCCTTCAAATCCGCAAAGGTAATATTCTTGTCGATGACAAGTCCTTCTATCTGATGGAATGAGGGGGAATGGGTCGCATCCACCTCATCCGCGCGGAATACCCTGCCGGGCGCAAGCATACGGATGGGGACTCTTCCCTTTTCCATTTCACGAATCTGTATGGAAGACGTCTGCGTACGCAGCAGAATGTCCCCCACAATATAAAAAGTATCCTGTTCATCCTTCGCCGGATGATCCGCCGGAATGTTGAGCGCCTCAAAATTATAATAATCCCTTTCTACTTCGGGTCCTTCCACTACTTCATAGCCCATGCCCACAAAAATACGCTCTACCTCTTCCAGCGCAATCGTGTTGGGATGCCTGTGGCCGATAACGCTTTTCTTGGCCGGAAGCGTCACATCAATGACCTCAGCCTTCATTCTGGCTTCCCTTGCGGCGCTTTCCATCTTCTTCTTTGCCGTTTCTAAAAGCCTCTCAATCTCTTCCCGCGTCTCGTTCACCATCTGTCCCACCTTCGGACGATCCTCAGGCGCAACATCCTTCATGGATTTTAACACGGCGGTCAGTTCTCCCTTTTTTCCCAGAATATTGACCCGCACTTCATTTAACTTTTCCAACGCATCGCTGTTTTCAATCTGCGCAATGGCATGCGCCCTGATTTGACTTAATTTCTCTTTCATACATGGTTTCCTTTCTTTTTTCTCGCTGTTGCCGGCTTGCAGCGTATAAGCAGACCTGAAAATGCTTCGCATTTTCAGGTTCGCGTTGCTCGCCAAATGTCAGCAGCATTTTCCGTCTGCACGTATGCAAGCCTCCGTGCAGACGGAAAATGCTGCTGACACTTGGCTCTGCTTATACGCGCAAAAAAGTCCCTTGCGTATGCAAGGGACGAAGATTCTCCGCGGTACCACCCGGTTTCCTGTCAGTGACAGGCGCTCAAAACGCTTAACGCGCGCGTACGTCCAATCCTACTCTTCTGCGTGTGCCTCTGCAAAATTTGAGACGGAAGCTCCGGTGGGAAATTCACGCTTCGCCTGAACTTAAGGAAGCTTTCAGCCGGTGGCTTCCTCTCTCTTTTAGAAAACGAATTGCTACTAAACACCTTCACAGCCTTTTTCAACTAAGGCTATTGTAATGAACCCAAAAGAAAAAGTCAAGAAAAAATTGCTTTTATACTTCTGTATGCTGCGCCTTCTCCCTTTTTTCCTTTCTTTTCCGGTACAGAACCTTGTACGCAGGGCCAAAATACCGGTTGATATGCGCGCCTATCAGGATAATGTAAATACAAAAATACAGCCACAGCATAATGATGACAATAATAGAAAGGCTGCCGTAAGTGCTCAAGTTATTGATTCTCTCCACATAGATGGAAAAACCCCAGGAAAAGACACTCCACACAATCGCTGTGAACACCGCTCCCGGCAGTTGCGCGCCCAATCGCAGCTTTTTGTTTGGTACATAGGCATAAACCGCCGCAAACATCAGCGTCATAATCAGCCATATAATGAGAAAGCGGAAATTCATGAAAAAATCAAATAACCGTCTCGTCTGCGGTACTCTTGCAAAAATCATGTCAAGCAGTACGTTGCCAAACACATTGATAATAAGCGACAGCAAAAGCGCTGCCAGCATAACCAGTGTGTAAAAAGAGGCGATGCCACGCACCACAAAATAATTTCTCTTTTCCTCTACACCATTGATTTCATTGAGTCCCCGCATAAGCGCCAGTACGCCCCTGCTGGCGGACCAAAGTGTGGCAATCACCGCAACCGACAATACGCCGGCCGATTTTTCATACACATCCGACACCACGGAAACCATCAGCGGTTCCAGTACAGTCGGCATGATTTCCGTAATTGCCATCAAAAGATTTTCTTCCGTCAAAGGCGTATAGGGAATAATCGTACAAATCATAATCAGCATGGGAACCAGCGACAAAAACATAAAAAAAGCCGTGCTCGCTGCAAAGGCGCCTATGTTCTTCCGATTCATCTGCTTTTTAAAATCACCCAGTATTATGTACAGCTTTCGTATCACCGCAATCCTCCGTTGTGAAAACTTTTAATACACCTGACAGCCCCCGTAAAAAAATTCCAAAATCTGCTGTGCCGTATAACCGGCCTCCGCCATGTTTTTGGCTCCGTTCTGGGACATACCCGCACCATGCCCGAAGCCGCCGCCGGACAGTTTATATCCTACCACATTTCCATTCTCTTGAACAGTCGAAATCGTAAAGAAACCGCTTGGCAAAAGGCTCTTCATCTCCACGCTGCTCCCATCCTGCCTGTATACCTTCGTCACACCGTCACAGAGCACATACCGGATATTCAGCTCGGTAATCACCTTATAGGTTGCCTTTTCCCCTTCAATCACCAGTTCCTCCGCCACGCCCCCTGCATTTCTGGATACAATCTCTATCTTTTTAATCGCTCCGAGCTCTGCCGGCTTCTGGCTGACATATTCCCCGCCCGAAAGCGTCAGAACCTGCAGTCGGTTCGCTGCATACCGGTTTTGCAGAATCTGAAGGATTTTCTTGCTGTCAATTTGGGATACCTCATAGCTCCACCGGTACCATGGCTCCTCTTTTTCAAAATCTGTTTCCGGCGGTGTCTCCAGAAATTGTGCAAATACGGCCTCATCGCGCATGCTCTCCGCCGTATAGACAGATTCCAATCCTTCATATCCCTCCCTGCTGACAGAGCGTGCTGTCAGATAGAAAAGCTCCGGCGCAGTCTGGGAACGCCACACGTGCTCATCGGAACCAAAGCCACAGGAGGTAGAATAATAGTAAGTGCTGGCAAGCATCCCCTCGTAATACAAAAGCTGTCCTGCCGTTTCCTTTACCGCCGTAGTCGTGGCACTCTGCTCCATGATATTGTTGTACACCTGATAGCCCGTGCTGTCGTCCACATGGGCACCCACATCAGGCAGTCCCGGGGACAGCATGTGGGAGTAAGCATAGGTTCTGGCGCAGATTGCCTGCGCTTTCAGGGCTTCCAGCGGATATCCCGCCGGCATCTCACTCGGCACCACTGCATAGAGATACTCTTCAAGCAGCACTTCATTGATGACCACAAGCCCGTTCTCTGTCAGACTGATTTCCATTGTCCCTCTGTAAGCCGGCGTCCCCTGACTTCTGTTTACAGACGACAGGCTGATTTTTGCGGTCAGTGATGAAGGTATCACATAAATACGGCTGCCTCCATTCTCTCCGGAAAAATAATGGCTGCCCGCCGTTATCTCAATGCTTTCTCCCGCCGCATGTTCTTCCCGTCCCGCAGTATTCGGCACATCTGCATCGCCCGCTGACACTTCTCCCGCCATCGGTTCCCCATAGTAAATGGTATATGCAGCGTCGCAGGAAAGCGTTACCGCCTCATGATAGGAACCTGCATAATCACTGTTTTTTATCTGCACCCGTATATACTGCATGGTTTCGTCCCTGGTCATCAGCACGCCGCAGATTTTTCCGTCCTCCATGACAAAATCCGCATAGCTGTAGCCAATGCGGATATCCCGTTCCGTACCTGCCCGAAGCTCTCCATACAGCATATAAAATCTGACATTTTCGTCAAAAGGAACAAGCCCCAGATTCTCAAGTACCACACCTTTCTCCGCTTCCACGCTTATCACCTTGCCGCTCACCCTTTCGCCCGTCTTTACAAAAATCCGGCTCACGGCGCCGTCGGTCAATGTCAAGTCAGCCAGTTGTCCTGCATAGAATGCAAAGGAATCTGTTATATTGCTGTCTACTCCGTCTCCGCTATAGGGATATCTTCTGTTTTCTCCGTCAAACACCCCAATATAAGTATCCGCCGCCTCCGTTATGTACACGTTATACAGTTCTTCCGTCACGGAAGCCTGCGGCGGCATTTCTCCCTTCTTTTTCTTTTCCCCGCTCCCGCTTTTCGCCAGCACAAGGGAAAAGGCGATGAGAATGATAAGCCCGATTCCCACCAGACATAAGACTGCTTTTATCTGCATTCTTTGCGATTTATTCCAGTCCGGCATATGATTCCATATTTGCAAATTCTTATCCTGTCCCTTTCAGATTTTGAAAAGAGAGCAGCCGAAAAGCTGCTCTCTTTTATCTGTCGTATAACCCCAAAATGCCGGCTCTTGCCTTTTGACTCCTAGCCATAGCCAGGTGGGCAACCGCAACCATGTTTTTGCCTTCCCCTGCAATCCTCATATGAGTGGAGGCTTGACAGCCGCATGGCGATATAGGAATCCCATTTAAAGTAGATGTAGGTTCAAAATTAACAAGAGTTATCGAACATTTCAGGTTACTTATATTATAGTCAAAAATCGTGCCGATTACAAGACAAAAATATAGGTAATTTATACAATTTATTACAGGGTATTTGCTTCTGCAACTACCTTCTTCAATGCCTCAAGTGCTTCGTCGGGAAGCTTGTCATAGCCTTCCTTCTTGGTTGCGAAGCCTTCTACTGCATCCACACGGTTCTGCATAGCGTTCTTGAGCTGTTCAGCGTAATCCTTGTCGGACAAATCTACGTTGAAATCGCCCCAGTTCATGATTTCGATATCGGAGAAAGGTCCCCATTTCTCAAAGGATGCCTTTCCTTCCACGATGCTCTCCAGGATACCAAGGGTATCAGCCGGTTTTACCTTTTTGCCCATGAAATCTCCGGTATTGATGATGTAGCAGTCAACGTTCTTCTCTTCTACCAGCTTCTTAAATTTCTCATAATCGTTTGCAAGCGGATAGGTTCTGAACGGATTTGCATAAGGTACGATGCGAAGTGCGTTCAAATCGGTGCCTGCTGCCACACGCTCTGCTGTAGAGGTCTTGGTTGCAAGGGTTGCGCCCATAACAGAAGCAAGCGCAGCGCCTTTCAGCTTCACTACAGGAGGAATGGTCGGGTCTTTCATAATCCAGAAAATAGCGTTTACAGGAGCGTCAATCTTATCCACACGGTTCGGAGACCAGAGTTTGGACTTGATGGCACGTCCGTTGCCGTTTCTGATATCCTCTGTCACAAGCTGGATTTTGCCATTCTCATCCAGTGTTGCAGAGCAGTTCTGTGCAGAAAGCAGATACTCGTTGTCAGGACAGCCTGTCGGATAATCTGCAGTCTTGTCAAAATAAGTAGGCTCCAACGCAACGGAAGCACAGGTGTCGGTATTGATGATGAATGCATCGTCATGCAGCACCTTGATTTCATATTTGCCGCCATGTTTTGCATGGGTCAGCGTGGACTTACCGGAACCTGACAGACCATATACGGAAGCAACAAACTTTTTGCCGTCGGGAAGCAGGTATTCCTTCTGTCCGCCGTGGCAGGAAGCGTAGCCGTTTCTGTTTGCAAGTGCCCATGCCATGGTCAGTGTACCCTTCTTGTGCTCGCCAAAGTATCTCATACCGAGAATCGCTGCACAGTTCTGGTTGGTATCAAAATAGCACAGTGTCAAAGGATCGCTTAAGCAACTGTAATCAACGTCCGGTCTGTTGCCAGGTACCCACTGCGGATCGGAGAAAATGTAAATATCCGGCTCATTGCCATCGCCTACCGGCTTGGAATTTTTGTACATTTTTACATACTCGTCAGACATATACTGGAAGTTAATCATCCAGTTGTAGAGAATATTCTCCTCGCCTTCGGGAATCAGAAGATGTGCCTTTACCATAAACTCAGGGTCAAGGCCTACGAAACACTCTGCATGGTACATGGTTTTCCAGCGTGTCTCATAAACTGCATCCATAACCACCTTATCCAGCTTTGCTTCATCCACACCGGGCTCACCCTTGATGCGGCGTGCTGCTGCATAACGGCCTGTTACGGCGCCATCGTTAAAAAGAAGCACCTTGGCATCCTTCTCAAGACCAAAGGTCTCGCCATCCTTTACGGGCATGTCTGTCACAACAGTTCCCGGGGAGTTCTTTGCCAGCTCATAGGCCTCTTTCAAAGTGTTTACCTTCACTACATTGTTTCCGTAGAAAGCTGCCTCAATAATGGAACGGGTCTTGGAAAACCCTACCTTGCCGGCGCCGATTTCGGAAATTGGATAATACGCTTTTGTTGACATACTACGTCCTCCTTCAATAAGTATCTATTATTGTATTGCCGCAGTAACGGCATACTGCCTTTTTTTATGTGGAATACCGCCTCATGGCAATGCCGTTTCGCGTTTCCCCATATCACATTTATTATCTCAAAGCCCCCATGAAAAGTCAATATTGGACGGCTAAATTTTATAATGATTTTACACTTCCCTCGTTGCTTCTGCCAGCCATGTACGCTCTTCTTCATTTAAGTGCGGCGCAATTTTTTCATATACCTTTTTGTGATAGAGGTTGAGATAAACTCTGGTTTCCTCCGTCATATATTTTATGTCAATGGCATCCAAATCAATCGGCACATAGGTCAGCGTTTCAAAATGCATAAACTGTCCGTCCGTATTTTTCACATCGTTTTTAGCCACCATCACATTCTCAATCCGGATGCCATGGCTTCCCTCAATATACACGCCCGGCTCATTTGTCACATCCATGCCTTCCTCGATAACAGCTTCCGTGGCGCCTTCCGCAAAACGCCAGCGAAGCCCCTGTGGTCCTTCATGCACGTTCAGGATATAGCCAACGCCATGCCCCGTTCCGCATTTATAGTCCATATTCATATTCCAGAGCGGCGCCCTTGCCAGAATATCCAGATTGCGCCCTGTACAGCCGTACAGCCACTTTGCATTACTTAAATTTAACATGCCGGCAGCAACCGCTGTATAGTGACATTTGATTTCGTCGGAGATGGGACCGAGGACAATAGTTCTCGTCACATCCGTGGTTCCTCCCATGTACTGTCCGCCGGAATCTACCAGGAGCATTCCCTCCGGCGCCAGCACCTTAAAACTCTCCGGCGTCGCCTCATAATGCATCATGGCAGCGTTTTCTTTGTAGGCGGAAATCGTCGGGAAGGATAAATCCAAAAACTCCGGTACCTGCCTTCTTAAGCCCTCTAAATAGTCAGCCGCAGTTATTTCCGTTATCTCCATTTTGCCTATGTTCTGCTTCAGCCAGAAAATAAACTTTGTGACTGCCACGCTGTCCTTGATATAAATCTTCTCCATATTGGCAAGCTCGGTAGCATTTTTTACCGCCTTTTTCAACTCAGTCGGGTTTTTCCCTTCCACCACCTTGGCGCCCGCTGCCGCTTTTTTGTAAAGGCAGTAGCTGCAGTGCCTCTTATCCAACATAATTTTGGTGTCTTTTCCTGCCTCTTTTTCCAAAAAATCCATGATGGTATCATAGGGACGAACGGTAATATGATTCTCCGCCAGATACTTCTTTGTTTCTTCACAAAGCGCATCCTGCTGGATAAAAAGAATACTCTCTTCCTCGCCGATGTACCCGTAGGAAAGCGCTACCGGATTACACTCTACATCCCCGCCGCGTACATTGAAAAGCCACATCAAATCGTCCAGCTTTGTCAAAAGAAGCCTGTCTGCGCCACCCTTCTTCACCTCTTCCATCACGGAGGCAAGCTTTTCTTTTGTGCTCATACCGGCAATTTCATTGGACAGCACACGCAGCTTTTCACAGGACATCGCCGGGCGCTCCTTCCATACCGCTTCCGCCAAATCCTTGTCATATACAAAGGAAATCTTCTTGTCAGCCAGCTTCTTCTCCAGCAGAACGCCTTCTGCCGCCGGCACTACCCTGCCGTCAAAACCAAGGGTCTGCCCCTCTTTCATATTGTCCTTTAAAAACTCGTGCAAAGTGGGCACGCCCTCCTCCGCCATGCGAAACAAAGTGACGCCGGTTCCCGCAAGCTCATTCTCCGCCTGAATAAAATATCTGCCGTCCGTCCACAGTCCGGCTCCCTCCTGCCATACGAGCAGCGTGCCGTTAGAGCCTGTAAAGCCGCAGAAATATTCCCGCACCGTAAAATAAGCGCCCACATATTCCGAGTTGTGGAAATCCGCCGTCGGAATCATGTAGTAGTCGATTTTTTCTTTTTTCATGACGTCCCGCAGCGCAGTCAGCCTCTGTTTGATTTTTAAATTTTCCATACTTTTCCTTCTTTCTTTTTTGATTGCCATGCCTATTACTATTTCCTAATACACGTCTTCATCTAACGGGACGCCTTCGCACAAAGATACCGCTTTTGACGTTCCGACGCGGTCGCAGCCAAGTTCTATAAATGCCTGCAGGTCCGCAAGCGTCTGTACTCCGCCGGCCGCCTTGATCTTGACGCCGCTTCCGATATGTTTTTGAAACAGCGCCACGTCCTCCTTTGTTGCGCCGCCCGTTCCAAAACCCGTGGAGGTTTTAATGTAGTCTGCTCCTGCCTCCGTCACTACCCTGCACATCTCTGTTTTTTCCGCTTCGCTCAGATAGCAGGTTTCCACGATAACCTTCAGTATGTGGTCTTTGCAGATTGCCTTTAGCCCGGCAATCTCTTCCCTTACTTTATCATACAGACCGTTCTTTACGTCACTGATATTTACCACCATATCGATCTCGTCACAGCCTTCCGAAAGCGCCTGCCTGACCTCCGCTGCCTTCGCTTCCGCCACACTGTAGCCAAGCGGAAAACCGACCACCGTACAGATACGAAGCACATCGCCGTAGGCTTCTTTCACCCTCTTTACATATGCGGGCGGAATACATACGGATGCCGTCCGGTATTTTACCGCCTCTTCACAAAGCTTTTGAATGTCCTCCCATGTGGCAAAAGCCTTTAGCTGTGTATGATCCACATGCGCAAGCATCTCCTGTATTGTCATTTTCTGTTCCTCTGCTTTCCTTTTTCTTCCGGATTTTATTGTAATACGATACACCAAAAAAATCCACAATTTATGAAAAGTTTGTGAATTTCATTTGAAATCTTTGTTAAATATATTTTTTTGCTTGCAAGGTTTTTACTGTCCATGATATGATAAACCTACTTCTTGTAAAATGCATATTATACACTTCTGTTGTATCATAATAAATTTTTGCATAACCTGTTAGTAGAATCCGGGTCATATACCCATATTACCCTAGCATTTTTTCAGAAAGGAGCAATGACATGGAACACAATACATATTCAGACATCACTCCGGAAATCGTAAGACTCGCTAAGCTCTCTGAAGAAGCCGGCATTATAGATTCCGAATTATTTACCAAATACGATGTAAAACGCGGTCTGCGCGATTTAAACGGCAAAGGCGTACTGGCAGGCCTGACGCATATTTCCGATGTGCGCGCCAAGGACATCGTGGACGGCGTGGAGGTACCTGCTCACGGGCGGTTATTTTACCGCGGCTACGATGTGCAGGATTTAGTAAAGGGCTTTACAAGCGAAAACCGCTTCGGCTTTGAGGAGATTGCCTATCTTCTCTTATTTTCCAAGCTTCCCGACAAAAAAGAGCTTGCAGAATTTGAACAGCTCTTAGGCGGATACCGTTCCCTGCCCACCAGCTTTGTGCGGGATATCATTATGAAAGCGCCCAGCAGGGATATGATGAATACGCTTGCAAGAAGTGTGCTGACACTCTACTCCTACGACGACAGGGCGGACGATACTTCCCTGCCAAACGTACTCAGGCAGTGTCTGCAGCTTATCAGTCTGTTCCCCATGCTTTCCATCTATGGCTATCAGGCATACAGCCACTATCACGACGGAAACAGCCTGTTTATCCACCAGCCTCTTGCAGAGCTGTCCACCGCAGAAAATATTTTGCATATTCTGCGTCCCGACAGTTCCTACACGCCTTTGGAGGCAAAGATTTTAGATATTGCCCTTGTGCTGCATATGGAACACGGCGGCGGTAACAACTCTTCCTTTACTACCCATGTGGTAACCTCCTCCCTGACGGACACCTACTCCACGATTGCGGCAGCAATCGGTTCCTTAAAAGGTCCCCGCCACGGCGGTGCCAACATCAAGGTCGTAAAGATGTTTGAAGAGATGAAAAAAGAGATTCGTGACTGGGAAGATGAAGACGAAGTTTCCGCATACTTAAGGAAACTGCTACACAAGGAAGCCTTTGACCATGCCGGTCTGATATATGGTGTCGGACATGCAATTTATTCCAAATCCGACCCTCGTGCCGTGGCGTTTAAGGGCTTTGTAGAAAAGCTTTCCGAGGAAAAAGGCCTCCTCAAAGAATTTGCCCTGTACTCCTTGGTAGAACGCCTTGCTCCCGCCATTATCGCTGAAGAAAGGCAGATGTACAAGGGCGTCAGCATCAACGTGGACTTTTACTCCGGCTTTGTTTATCATATGCTGGGACTTCCCATGGAGCTGTACACCCCCATCTTCGCCATCGCCCGTATCGTAGGCTGGAGCGCACACAGACTGGAGGAACTCGCCAACAACGGCAAGATTATCCGTCCCGCCTACAAGCCAATCGGAGAAGATAAGGATTATGTGGCTATTGATAAAAGATAATGACAAACGACAGAAAAGCTCTCCCGCATGATGATGGGGAGAGCTTTTTTATATCTATTCTGTTAAACTCCCAGAAATTTCTTTACTACTTCTTTCATTTCTTCCTTGTCGCAGACATGGTTGTGCAGTACAGGCGCGGTACGGATTTCTTCCACGGCAGCGGGAACCGCAACTCCGGAAAGTCCGGAAAGCGCATCCGCCAGTGCAAAATCATCCATATCACTGCTTCCCTCTCCCATTGCGTCCATGACGCTTCTGGTAAATTTATACGGGCTTGCGGTGGACGCAATCACTGTTTTTGTCATATCCTGCGTATCCGTCTTATATTTGCCGTAAACTGCGGACGCCACCGCGGTGTGCGTGTCAATCACATAGCCGCAGTCTGTATAAAGCTTTTTGATGGCGGCTGCGGTCTCCTCCTCACCGGCATAATTGCCATAGAAATCGGAAAGCGCCTCTCTCATCTGCTGCGTAATTTCATATTTTCCGCCGCTGCTTAAGGCTGCCATCAACTCGGCAGTCTTCTCCTCATCATTGCCCGCTATCCGGTAAATCAGACGCTCTAAATTACTGGAAATCAGAATGTCCATGGAGGGAGAAGATGTCAATACAAATTCCCTGTTTCTGTCATAAGTACCTGTCGCAAAAAAGTCGTACAACACCTTATTGTCATTTGACGCGCAAATCAGTCTGCCAATAGGCAGCCCCATGTTTTTTGCATAGAACGCTGCCAAAATGTTGCCGAAGTTGCCGGTGGGCACCACAACATTGATATTTTCACCCTCGGTAATCCTGCCCTCGGCAAGAAGCCTTGCATATGCATACACATAATATACAATCTGCGGTACAAGCCTTCCTATGTTGATGGAATTGGCGGAGGAGAAACGGAAGCCTGCTTCTGCAAGCTCTTTTTCCAGCTCTCTATCGCCAAACAGGCGCTTCACGCCGGTCTGCGCATCGTCAAAATTGCCGGTAATGCCTACTACGTATGTATTGCTGCCCTTCTGGGTCACCATCTGCTTTTCCTGAATCGGGCTGACGCCGTTCTTGGGGTAAAATACGATAATGCGGGTTCCCTCCACGCCTGCAAAGCCGGCCAGCGCCGCCTTTCCGGTATCCCCGCTTGTCGCAGTCAGAATCACAATCTCATCCTTCACATGGTTCTTTTTTGCCGCGGTCGTCATCAGATGCGGCAAAATGGACAGCGCCATATCCTTAAACGCAATCGTCGCGCCGTGGAACAACTCCAGATAATAAGCCCCCTCTGCCTCCGTGAGCGGCGCAATCGCCTCTGTGTCAAACTTTTCATCATACGCCTTTGCGATACAGTTTTTCAGCTCTTCCTCCGTAAAGTCCGTCAGATACAGCTTCATAACCTCATATGCCGTCTCCTGATAGTTCATCTTGGAAAACGCTGCAAGGCTTTTATCCAGCGCCGGAATATGGTCCGGCACAAACAGCCCGCCGTCCTCGGAAAGCCCCTTTAAAATGGCTTCTGACGCCTTTACCGGCTCTTTTCTGCTTCTCGTACTTTTATATAATACCTCTTCCATCATAGCTCCTATCCAAACCGGAGGAAACCTCCGTTATTTTCCGCTCTGCCGCCTTGCGGCTGCTTTTGTGCGGTGATTGAAAACAGTATAGCATAATGGATTTTTTTTCGCAACGCAAAAATGTGGGGTTTTGTTTTTTGAGGCTGGTGACGCCGGAGGGGGAGCATACCTGTTCTGATACGATTCCTTTTCATCTCATTACTCCCTTTCAAATTTGTAAACTTCTCAGCCTGTTTTACATATCACTGTTTCTGCTCGTCCAGATAGAGTTGCACCCGATTCTGAATTTTTTCCGCCGTCTGCTCTGCCGACAAACCTCCTGTCTGATATCCACTGATTTCCTCTCCTATGATTTGAAAGACAAACGATTGATTTGACAGCCCTCTCCCATCTGCCAACGCTACAATCTCCCTGATTCTTTCCACATCTTCCTCAGAGTTTGCATAAAAATTCGGTACACTCCCTTCCCCAAAATAAAAAGGAACCGGCTCTCCTGTCTCATAATACTGCTGCACTGTAGACCATTCCAGCATTTCCTCAAACGTAAGCCTGTTCAATGGCAAACCATGAATACGTGCATATGTTCTTGGCGGAAGATCCGGATGAAGCGCCGCATATTCCTCCAGCCAGTCCAAAGTTATGTAGTACTCCAGAAAATCCCAGGCTCCTTCCGGGCATTGGCTGTAAGAACAAATGGCAAACGCATTATAAAATGAAACTTTTACACCTGTCCCCTGATTGCAGGGCCACCCTTTCACCACCCAATCGTCCCCAAGCAGCCAATTCGTATACTGTATGTCTGTCAAACATGAGATTCCGCTTCGGACAGCCAGATGCGTTCCCGATGTCACGCTTTCCTGAGTGGCCATTACCCAGCCACTCTCATCCCGGCAAAACTCCAGAATATCATAAAATTCCTGATTGCAGAAATCTGCCCTGCCGGAGTCCCAGTCCACAAAATCTTCTATAGCATGTAAAACTAACTCCTGCGCCGTATACACTCCGACGCCTCCAAGCGCATTGGCATCCTTGTTATTGGCACGAAACGTCTCCAACATTTCCTCTATCGTCCAACCGGTCTCTGTACCAAGTTTCCCACTGTCCCCGGCAATGAACGCAAGCTCGAAAGTGGCGGCTATTTCATAAAGAGCATCCCCCGTCTGTGCATATTCCAAAATATTAGTCAGATATTTCTCCCTGTTCTCCGGAGTAAGATATGCATTCAAGTCTGCCAATACGCCCGCATATCCCAGTTCATCCGCAACAAGAGAGCCCACCCATATGATATCCGTTCCCTCTGAAGTAGCCAGATCCAGCTTTAACCGCTCCTTCGCAACATCATAATCCTGATACTTCTGACCATAATCCACAATCTCCACACAATATTGCCCGTTCCTTGCGTTATAAGCCTCCACAGCATTTGTCAACTCCCAAGAGGTCTCATATGTTCCTAATGTCAACGTGATCTTATCACCGCTCTGTTCCCGATCGCTCTGCCCATTACTTTCCGTATTAATCCCTCCTGTCTCCACCGGCTGTACGCTCGAAATCCCACCTGCCTGCCTATCTCCACATCCTGCACAAAAAATCATTCCCAACACAATTATCCCCAAAAAATTCCATGTTTTTTTCATTTTGTCTTTTTCCTTTCTTTTTCTGTATAAAATTTAACCACCACAGAACAATTGTAATAATAAGCCTGCATTTAAAACCAAAAGAAACGTCAATGGTTCATTCTGGGACGTAAATAATAATTGTCATAAAAAAAGCACCCTGTCAGGATGCTTTTACATCTATTAATAGAAAAACTCATGTCCGCCGTGGGAGAATAAGAAGGTTAGTTTTTCGTCGAACCAGCGCATTTTGTCGGAGTTGGCGTATTTTCTTGAGGCAAAGTAGAGGGCGCCTTCGGAGATGTCTTCCCCGCATAGAACCCGTTCTACTGCTTCTATGGTCTCCTCGCTTACAATTACTTTGTCATATCTTCCGCTGTAGGCGGGAGAAAACTGTGCTGTTCCGTTTTCTCTCTGGAACACCACTTCTTTTACTGTGTCAGGAAATGCTTCGCTGTTTACCCTGTTCAATACGACACCGGCAACCAGCATCCTTCCTTCTATGTCCTCGCTCCCGGCTTCCGCCTCCACAATTCGCAGAAGTACTTCGTAGTCTTCATCCGAAATTTCATACTTCCACTCTTTTTCCAAAACCTCATAAAAAATAACAAGTTGTCCGGAGGATACGGCCGGTACAAATCCGTCGTGGCTCTCCTGCTCCTGCGGGGCAAGCGCCTCCTGCAGATTCAGTTTAAAGGCAGGCGTTGCCAAAATACGATTTACCTTAAGCCCGGTAATGTTAAAAACTGCCGCCAACGCTATCATATTGACAAGTAACAGCGCTAAAATATATTTTTTATACATTTTGTTCCCCATTCTAAAACATTTTTGCAGATGCATGCATGTCCTGCATAATATATTTTATACAGTATGTCCGGAAAATATTTCTTAATTTGTACTTTTTTCTAAAATCTGCTATACTTTTCCTGTGAAATTCTCATGGAATCCGATATCCTTCAGCGGCAAAACAGCATGACGTTTCGGACGAAAGCAGGCGGCAGATGAAAACAATAAGCGGTGTTTTTGTGACACAAAAAAAGGACGGCAGCACTTCCTACCGTTCTTCCATCACCTATCAGAATAAGCATATCAGTCTTGGCAGTTTTTCCTCTCCCGAGCAGGCGCATGCCGCCTATGAGGAAGCCGCCCTGCTTCTTCGCGCCAAAGAGCCGCGTACACTCTCGGAACACACAGACGACTGCACACTTTCTTTCGAGAAATGGGTGGTTCTGCTTAATTTCAGAAACAATCAGGTCTATTTTTCTACACCCATTTATGTCCGTCCACACTTTTTTTACTATTATTATTCGAAGGAAATTGTGTTGAAATTTGATATAGACGATTTATTTTACTATGCCTCTCACAAAATCATGAAACGGGGCAATCACTATTTTGTGGCAGATTTTGGCATGCAGGTCAATATTCTGAACCGCTATGGCATCAAAAACTATGCCGTGTCCGGCAGGGATTACGACTTCCAGAACGGAGATTCTACCGATTTCAGACGGGAAAACCTTGTGATACACAACAAATATCACGGTGTCCTCATCAAATCCGATAAGGACGGAATCAAATACTGCGCCCGCATCCATGTGAAAAGCAACTACATGATCGGCAGCTACCGAACCATGGAAGAGGCTGCCATTGCCTACAATAAAGCGATTGATATCCTGAAAAAGAACGGCTGTAAAAAAAATTATACCCCAAACTATCTGGAAAACATACCGGCAGGCATGTATGCCGATATCTATACACGTCTGCCGGTTTCTGAAAAAATATTAAATCTTCACTTTTCTGAATAATCAATAAAACTGATATTTAAGTTTGCATATCCCGCAATCCCGTCTATCGATGCGGTGGTGGAATACTGCCACATGGTAAATTTATAGGGATAATCGGGAATATCACCCGGCTGTGACAGCCAGATATCATATGACGTCAGTTTGGAAAGGTCAACCCGTCTGATAAGCCACTCCTTGTTGCCGTAGAGCATGGCCTTATATCCTGCAGCCTCAATCGTATCCATAAAGGTTTTTGCGATGGTTGTCTTTTCCTCTCTTGTCAGCGCTTCAATCCGCGCAGTATCCCCAACAATAAACTCCATATCAAAGGCTATCGGATAGGTGATTTTGTAATCTCCGATGTTTTCCAGTACCAGATTCGCCTCCTCTATTGCTTCCTCCTTTGAAACTGCCTGTGAGAAAAAATAGAGCCCGATTTCGAGTCCTGCGTCCGACGCCCGCTTAATGTTGTCAAGAAAATTTTCGTCCAGCATAAGCTGGCCGGTTCCGTATCCTCTTGCACCAACCCGCAGCATTACAAAATTGACGCCGGCCTTCTTCAGCTTCACAAAATCCACATAGTCATGGTATTTGGAGATATCTGCACCCACATAGGATATCTGCCTGCCGTCTTCAAAATATTTCATCAACTCAGACTGGCAGACCAGTTTGGTATAATCATATTCGTTCTTGGGCAGATACGGGCTGATTAAAACCCATTCCTCCTTGCCGTCCGTTGAGACAACCAATGTATGCTTTCCGTCCGTGGCAGGGTCACTGACCTCTTCCTTCTTTACGCTTTCCTCCTGCACGGGTTCCGCCGTCTCCTCAGGATATAAATCCCAGAAATCAAAATCATCCGGCGTCAACGTCCCCGGCACAAACTCATCCACCGTCCCATTGTCCGCCACAAGCCCGGCACTTTCGTCCGGCTGGGCAGAAGGCTGCGTCCGGACACTTTTTTTAATTTTCTCACTGTTCATCAGAAGTATCAGCACCAGAATTGCCGAGATAAATAGGGTTACACCGATTATCATACGAACCACGGTCAGACCCATTTTCGGCTGCTCGTCATATTCCTCCGGTAATTTCATAATAAAATTTTCTCCCGTTTTTGAAGCAATAAAGCCGTGCTTATTGCTTACTTCCTAAATATCATTCTATCATTTTTACATGTCGCTACACAATAACATGCTTCGGACATTTTTCCACACAGACACCACAGCCGGTACATTTTTCCTGATCGATTACCGCGTGGAAATCCTTGACGGCAATAGCGCCCGCCGGACAATTTTTCGCACAGATACCGCAGCCGATACAGCCTACAACACAGGACTTTATCGTATCAATGCCTTTGTCCTGTGAACTGCACATCACAATATGTTTTGCACGGTACGGCTCTAAGGAAATCAGATTTCTCGGGCATACCGCAATACATTTGCCGCAGGCACGGCACGCATCCTTATCTACTACCGCAATTCCGTTTTCAATGTGTATGGCATCAAAAGGACATGCCTTTACACAGGTGCCAAAGCCCAGACATCCATAGGTACAGGACTTGGGACCTCCGTTCGGCACATAGCTTAACATGCGGCAGTCCTCGATACCGGTGTATTCATAGTGAGCATAAGTCTGGTCACAGTCGCCCATGCAGTGTACAAAAGCCGTCATGCGTACCGCCTCTTTGCTCTCCACGCCCATAATGGCGGCAATCTGCTTTCCAACCGCTTCCCCGCCGACGGGACAGGCATTTACCTCCGCTTCCCCCTTGGCAATGGCTGCCGCAAGCCCCGAACAGCCCGGATAGCCGCAGCCGCCGCAATTGTTGCCCGGCAGCGCAGAAAGCACCGCCTCTTCCCTTTCATTTACCTTTACCTGAAACAAAATTGCCGCCGCTCCCAAAAACAATCCGATAAGCAGCCCGATGCCGCCTATCAGTGCAGCAGCGCTCAAAATTCCCGTCATATTCATCTGCCATCCTCCTTACAAAAGACCGGAGAATCCACAGAAAGCAATCGCCATAAGCCCTGCCGTCAGCAGCACACTCGGCATTCCTTTAAAGGATTCCGGTATATCATTATAAGCCATTTTTTCCCTGAGACCGGCAAGAATGACAATGGCAATCATAAAGCCCAAAGCCGTTGCAAAACCGTTTACCGTGCCGGCAAGAATACCATATTCCTTCTGCACATTCGTCAGAGCCACACCAAGCACCGCGCAGTTGGTGGTAATCAGCGGCAGATACACTCCAAGCGCCTGATACAGCGGCTTGATAAATTTCTTTAAGAACATTTCCACAAACTGCACCAGCGCAGCGATGACCAGGATAAACACGATGGTCTGCAGGTACTCCATATGGAAAGGTGTCAGCACAAATTGATAGATAACGCCGGCTATCGCACTGGAAAGGGTGATAACAAAAATAATGGCGCCGCCCATGCCCGCTGCCGTGTTGATTTTTTTCGACACGCCGAGGAAAGGACATAAGCCTAAAAACTGACTCAGCACAACATTGCTCACCAAAGAGGAGCTGACAAGTATAATGAGTAATTCCCTTACATTTTCCATTTATTCATCCTCCTCATCCAAGTCTATCAGTTCCATGTTATCCTCTTCTGTTTCCTTCTGCTTTTCTTCCCCACGGGTCCGCTTTTCCGTCTCCGCCGTTTCATTTTTCTTCTTTTTCTTATTTTTTCCCTTTTTGCTATTCTCCACAGCCTTAGGCGCTTCTTCTGTCTCCTCTTTTGTCTCTTCCTCTGCCTCTTCCTTTGTCACGTCTTCTGTCTCTTTTTCTGCCTCTTCATCTGTCTCTTCTTTGTCCTCGTCTTCTGAAAAAGCCTTGTTTTGATTGTCCGCGCAGCTCTCGTCCATGCAGTGCAGGCAGTCATGCCCACAGCCGGAGCCGATTTTGCTCATGTCCTTGCCTCTCTTCTCACCCTGAATCTTCACAAAATTCTGGATGGCACTGAGCATGGCAAGCACGAAGAACGCACCCGGCGCCAGCACAAAAATGACAATGGGAGTAAAACTGTCCGGCATAACCGTAAAGCCAAACAGCTTACCGCCCCCTAAAAGCTCCCTCACCATACCGATGCAGGTAAGCGCTACCGTAAAGCCAAGCCCCATGCCGATACCGTCAAAGAGAGAGGATACCGGTCCGTGGGTATATGCATAGGCTTCCGCACGTCCTAAGATAATACAGTTTACCACTATCAGCGGAATATACACGCCGAGCGCCTCGTTTAAGTCCGGCAGATAACCCTCCAGCAAAAGCTGCACAATCGTCACAAAGGAGGCAATAATCACGATAAACGCCGGAATTCGCACCTTGTCCGGAATTACTTTACGGAGCAGGGAAATAATCAGGTTACTCAAAGCAAGTACCACAGCCGTGGTAAGTCCCATGCCAAGTCCGTTAATTGCCGAAGTAGTAACTGCAAGTGTGGGACACATACCCAGCATCAGCACAAAGGTCGGGTTTTCTTTGGCAATGCCGTTGTACAGCCGTTCTAAAGCACTGTTCTCTTTCATCTTCAGATACCTCCCTTCAGCAATGTTTCAAAATAGAAAAGCCCTGCGTTGACAGCGTTTGTCACCGCCCGCGTGGTGATGGTCGCCCCGCTTATGGCATCGATTTCATTTTCCGCCGCCGCACCCGTCTTGGTGTAGACAAAGGCTTCTGCCGTCCTGCCTGCAAACTGGGGTACCAGCACATCTCCTGCCTGCATGCCAAGTCCCGGCGTCTCCGAGATGCTTAAGATGGAAATCCCGTTTATGCTTCCTTCCATGGTGATACCCACCATCAGCTCGATATCACCGCCATAGCCCTCTTTTGTGGTCACTTTCAGTACATATCCCAGAAGAGAACCATCCTGTGCAAGCGCACGGTACACCTCACCTACCTCTGTTCCCATCTCTGCATTATGCTGCTCTGCTACCGCGATTTGCAAACCTGACCCCAGAGCAGAGGGAAGCTCCATTGGATTGACCTCCTTAAATGCCGCCGCCTGCGAAAACACCTCCGCACAGGCACGCTGCACCTTAAGCTCCTGCTGATGCGCAATCGGCTCCTTCGTCAGCTCATAGACAAAGCCCAGCGCAATGCCCGCAAGCAGGGTAATGGCAAATAAAATACCTGCATTCTTTAACATTTCTGCAGATGGATTCTGCTTTTTATTTTTCATATCTGCCGCCTCCTTTTCCAAAGGCTTTCGGCACCGTTATATTTTCAATCAACGGCACTAACAGATTGCCCAGTATAATGGCGTAGGAAACGCCTTCCGCGTTGCTTCCGAACACCCTGAAGATGCCGGTCAGAATCCCTAAGACAATGCCGTAGAGGTACTGGCCCTTAGGGGTAATCGGCCTTGTCACATAATCCGTCGCCATAAAGAAAGCCCCGAGCATCAGACCGCCGCCTGCAAGCTGCGCTGCAATATAGGCCGGATTGATTCCGTGTCCACCAAAGAGAATCAGAAAAATCACAAAGCTTACTATGTAACTGCCCGGAATCCGCAAATCAATGATACCAAGCAAAAGCAAGATGCAGGCGCCGATGACAATGGCAATTAAGCTGGTCTCTCCGATGGTACCTGCCGTCTTTCCGATTACCATATCTAAAATATTGACCTCCTCGCCTGCTTTCAGCGCGGCAAGAGGCGTTGCGCCCGTATATGCATCCGTTGCAAAATTCGTCATAAGCGCCGGAAAGGAAATCAGAAGAAAACACCTTGCCGCAAGCGCCGGATTCATGAAGTTCTGCCCCAGTCCGCCAAAGAGGCATTTTACAACCAGAATGGCAAATACGCCGCCCATCGCCGCAGCCCACCAGGGGATGCTGACAGGAAGGTTCAGGGCGAGCAGAAGCCCTGTCACCACGGCGGACAAATCGCCGATTGTCTGTTTCTTTTTGTAGAGCCCGAACAAAAATTCCGTTAAAACAGTGGATGCCACCGTAACCAGTATAATAAAGAGCGCACGGACTCCAAAATTATAAATACCGAAGCCGGCAGCCGGAAGCAAAGCAAGCACAACAGCAAACATAATTCCCATTGTGTTTACCTTCGACCGGACATGGGGATTAGACGATACTTTCAGTAACTCATCCATTTTCGGTTCCTCCTACTTTTTCTTTTTGGCAAGCTGCATCTTGCGCATGGACTTGATGGTCTGGGTGAGCGGTCTTTTCGCCGGACAGATAAAACTGCAGCATCCGCACTCACAGCACTCCATTCCATTCAGCTTCAGGAAAGTCTCCTCGTCACCGTGAATTGCCGCCACCATCAGTTTGTTCGGCAGCACCCTGCCCGGGCAAACCTCCACACAGCGCCCGCATTTGATGCACGCCGTCGGCTCCATGGCGGACACGTCGTCCTTACTCATACACAAAAGCGCGGAAGCCGTCTTGGTGGTCGGGACGTCCAGTTCAAAAATGCCGAAGCCCATCATGGGCCCGCCCGATATGATTTTCACCGGCTCTACCTTAAAGCCGCCCGCCTGTTCAATCAGTTCATGGTAATTGGTCCCGATACGAACCTTAAAATTGCGGGGATGTTTGATGGCATCACCGGTTACGGTTACAATTCTCTCCATCAGGGGCTTGCCCTCAAAAACTGCATAGTAGATAGCTACCACCGTATCTACATTGTTGACCACACAGCCTGCGTCCGCCGGCAGCATGGAAGAATTGATTTTTCTTCCTGTTGTGGCAAATATAAGCTGCCGCTCCGCTCCCTGCGGGTATTTGGTCTTTAACGCTTTCACGCTGATGCGGTTGTCGTCGCCGGTCATCTTCTTTAACAACTCAATACAATCTTTTTTGTTGTCTTCCACCGCCATAATGCCCTGCGCCTTCGGAAACAAACTTAAGATGACCTTTAGACCCTTTATCAGCTTCTCCGGCTCCTCTAACATTCTCCTGTAATCAGAAGTCAGATAGGGCTCGCACTCGGCGCAGTTTACAATGACATAATCGATTTTTTCCGGCTTTTTCGGGGAAAGCTTAATAAAGGTCGGAAAACCTGCCCCGCCCATACCTACAATACCGGCTTCCTTAATCCTCTCTATGATTTCTTCCCGCGTGCTTGCCTCCAAATCCAGCGCGGGCGCATATTCCACTGCCTCATAGAGACCGTCATTCTCCACCACAATGCTCATTACATTGTCGCCCGTCACCACACGGCGCGGCTCTATCGCCTTGACCGTGCCGGATACCGTTGCATGTACCGGCGCGCTGACAAACGCCCCTGCCTCCGCAATCTTCTGTCCTGTGAGAACCCTGTCTCCTTTTTTCACAAGGGGAACCGCAGGCGCGCCGATATGCTGAGACAGCGGATACACCAAATCCCCTTTGGGAAGAACCAGTCTGATTGGCTTATCCTTCGTCAAATCCTTTCCGTCATAGGGATGAATCCCTCCTGTAAATGTCAGTGTTGCCATTTTGTTACCTCCTGCCATTCTTTCCTTCTAATATACTATTTTTTTCAACAAAATACTACAGAATTATAAAAAAATATGCTATGATAATAACAAATTATTTTTACACCCTGATTTAGTAAAGGAGTATCTTATGCATACAGAAACCTATATGCCCCAGTCTTTTTCGCTTGACTATCCGCTTGAGAAGCTGGTAGCAGACCCTGAAAAAATTTTGTTTCTGGACATTGAAACCACCGGTTTCACTGCCAAAAGTTCTTATTTATATATCATCGGCTGTGCCTATTTTGAAAACAATACCCTGCACACCATACAATGGATGGCAGAATCCTATGAACAGGAACGCGATCTTTTGGACGCTTTTTTCCGGTTTGCTTCCCGCTTTCGCTGCCTTGTCCATTTTAATGGCAATAATTTCGATATTCCCTACCTGCAGCAAAAGTGCATCCGCTATGCGCTTCCCTACAGCTTCGACGATTTTGAAGGCATCGATTTATACAAAAGAATTTCGCCCTACAAATTTTTCGTAAAGCTGCCGAACTGCAAGCAGAAAACCATCGAACAGTACCTGGGTTACGAGCGTGAGGACGCCTACACCGGCAGTGAACTGGCCGGCGTCTATCAGGAATATGTACAAAATCCCACCGAGCTTGCCAAAGACTCTCTTTTGCTGCACAATCAGGAGGATTTACTCGGCATGTTCCGGATTCTGCCGATTCTTGCCTACTATGACATCTTCAACAAGCCCGTAAAAGTGAAAAAGGTGCAGGCAAGTTCTTATACCGACTACACCGGCCGACGCAGGCAGGAGCTTATTATGAAGCTCGCGCTTCCCACGCCGCTTCCGGTTCCGGTATCTTCCTCCGCAAACGGCTGCTATTTTAAGGGAGAAGGCGACACGGCGAGTCTCAGGGTACCCATCGTCGAAGAAGAATTAAAGTATTTTTATGCCAATTATAAGGACTATTATTATCTGCCCGAAGAAGATATTGCGCTGCACAAATCCGTTGCCGGCTTTGTAGATAAGGCGCACCGCACACAGGCTGCCGCCGCCACCTGCTATACGCGCAAATACTCACAGTATCTGCCCCAGTGGGAGCCTCTGTTTACGCCCTTCTTCAAACGGGATTACAAGAGCAAGGAGCTGTTTTTTGAACTGACTGACGAACTGAAAAAGGACAAGCCCGCGTTTCATCTTTACGCCGGACATGTCCTTGATATACTCAGTGCCTCCCTGTAGCCTTACCTATAATACTGCGCCTGTGCCGCAAACATTTCTGCGTAGATGCCGCCCAGTTTTAACAACTCGTCATGGGTGCCGTACTCTGCTACCCGCCCATCCGAAAATACGGCTATCCGATCGCAGAATTTACAGCTTGAAAGGCGGTGTGAAATATAAACTGCCGTCTTTCCTCCTACCAGTTCTTCAAACTGACGATAAATATCATACTCCGCCACAGGATCCAAAGCGGCGGTCGGCTCGTCCAGTATTACCACCGGAGCCTTTTTGTACAGGGCGCGGGCAATGGCAAGCTTCTGCTGCTCGCCGCCCGACGGTTCAATGCCGTCCTCTTCGTAGAATTTAAACAGCATGGTGTCCAGTCCCTTCTCCAGGGAAGATACCTTTTCCTCCAGTCCTACCTGCCCTACGAGCGGCAGAACCGCTTCTTTTTCCACATCATCTCCCAGAACAATGTTCTCCTTCATGGAAAAAGCAAACAGTTTGAAATCCTGAAATACCGGCGAAAAAAGCTGCATGTATTCTTTGTAGTCATACTCGCTAATATTGACGCCGTCAAGCAGGATTTCTCCCGCCGTCGGGTCATACAGCCGGCACAAAAGCTTTACAAACGTGGTCTTTCCCGCGCCGTTTAACCCCACAACGGATAAGTGCTCTCCTGCGCTTAAGGTCAGGTTGACATTTTTTAAGACCTGCACCTCCGTGTTCGGATAGGTAAAGTCCACATTTTTAAATTCTATGGTATGGGGCTTATCTTCCACATGTCTCTCCCCTTTTTCAATCGCCACGGGATAACGCATCAGGACAATATATTCATATGCATAGTTTGTCTTCTTTATGATATCCTGCACCCGCCAAATCAGGTTACCCACAGAATTGTTCAGGGTATTTCCCGCCTCACACATCTGCGAAAAGATACCGATGGTAATTTTGCCCAGAATCACCCGCACGCCCAGATAAAAATAGATGGTCAAAGTCCTTATGATGTTCACCGCCGTAACGGAAAGCGTCAACGGAAGCTGCCTGTTTGCCTTATTTTCCCATCTTTTCAACGTCCCATCTGTATAATACTCCCATTTTCCTACCAGCATATTCTGTGCGCCGTAAAGACGGATATCCTTGCCATAGCGGAAATCAACAATTTCCCAGCCAAGATACGAGAAAATGCGGTTAAACTTAGATAAACCGGCATACTCCTCTGCTTCTATTTTGTTATTCCTGCTGTTGATCACCGCAGTTATCAGCATCAGCACTGCCAGCAATACGAAGAGCAGAGGCGCATGAAGCGCAATCAGCACCACCACACCCAGTATCGTAATCAAATCCGTCACTATCCCGAAAAACGACTGGGAGATGCCGTGCACACCGCCGGAGTACCATGACATTCCGGTGCGCGCCGCCTCAATCTGATCCAGCGCCTTTTTATCCTCCGTAAGCTGAAAATCCAAATCCATCACTCTGCGGCTCAGTTCCTCTGAAAAATGGTTCTGAAATTTTTGATCATACTTTTCCATTGTCACACCCAGCACGGAAGCAATCAGATTTAAAAAAGTACCGCCCAGTGCAATCACCGCTGCATAAAGAAGCAGCAACGTCTTTTCTTCCCCGTTTATCAGTCCGTCAATCAACAGCGGCAGTACCAGAATGGACACAAAGGGTGCCGCCGCATCGATAAGCGTTTTCAATGCCCCGACAAAAAAGTAGCCCTTGTATTTTTGAAACACCTGAGGATAGAAAAAAGCAAGCGTCTCTGCCACTTTTTTCATGGCGCTATTTTTCTTTTTCATAAAACTGCACCTCCTCATCCTTATAATACTGCGCCTGGATCTCAAACATTTCGGCATAGGCGCCGTTCTTGGCAAGAAGCGCCTCGTGCGTACCATATTCCACCAGCTTACCCGCCACGAACATGGCGATATTGTCACAGAACCGCGTGGAAGAAAGCCTGTGGGAAATATAGACTGCCGATTTTTTTCCAATCATCCCGTCAAAGCTCTTGTACAGCCTGTACTCCGCCAATGCATCCAACGCTGCGGTCGGCTCGTCCAGCACGATGATGGGCGCATCCTTGTACAATGCCCTTGCGAGGGCAAGCTTCTGCTTTTCACCGCCGGATAAGTCCACACCGTCGTCATGAAGCACCTTCAACAGCTCCGTGTGCACACCGTCTTTTAACTCTGCTAATTTATCCCCAAGCCCGGCCTGCTCCAGATACTGTTCCGCAAGCTCGCAGTCCGTCTCCTCCGGACGCTTCATGGACACATTCTCACTGATGGGAAAAGCAAAGATTTCCACATTCTGAAACGCCGGTGCAAACAAGGCAAAATATTCCCTCCGCCTAAAGCGGTTGATATTGGTTCCGTTTAAGAGAATTTCGCCCTCCGTCACATCATAAAGCCGTAGCAGCAGCTTAATCAGCGTGGTCTTACCCGCTCCGTTTAACCCTACTACCGCCAGTCTCTCCCCTGCCTTTAAAGTCAAATTCAAATCTTTCAGGGCATAATCCTCCGCCCCCTCATACCGGAAGGATACCTGCTTAAATTCAAAGGTATAGCTGTCCGTCTCAGGCAGTGGAACACAATCATTTTCATCATCATCTGCAAGTGCCATAAAAGAGCGGAAATCGTCCACCCAAAGGGACTTCTTTTTCAGGTCGCCCGCTGTATTTAATACCTCCGTCAACGCAGACGCAAAGGTAGCGGCAAGTCCCAAATACAGGGTAAAATTACCGATTGTCATTCCCTTCCCCATAAAGGCGAGAATCAGTACCACGTAGGTGGCAAGCGTCTGCAGCATACTCGTTCCATGGGCAAATATGCTGTTATAAATCCACAGATTGCGGCTGTGCAGCATCTTCTCCTGCTCTTCCATAAGAACACCGTGCTGCTTCCCCAAAAGCCAGTCCTGCATGTGGAACAGGCGGATATCTTTTGCGTAAGAGAAATCCTGCGTCATCTGCTCCATATAATGCATTCTCCGCCATGTAGGCGCCAGCTTGTCCCATACCTCTGCTCTGTCCCGTTTTACCGTATGGCGGAAAAAGAGGTATTGCACAATAGAAACTGCTATAATAATGAGTACCAGCCGCAGATCCAGTGTCATTACCACAGACAGACTTATCACAAGCAGCATCGCCTGCACCAGCACTTTGTAGAAGGCGCGCATCATACCTTCAACGCCCTCGTCATTGCCGCCTGTCGCCCTGCACGCCTTCTCATGCATATCCAGAATCTTTGGATTTTCCAGATTCTGATAGTTCATGGAGATTGCCTTTGCCACCCGCTCCGTAATCATCTTCATACGGACATAAATAAAATAGTAGCCCCGCCTGTTTTCGGAAAAATCATCCAGTCCCCATACCACTATGTAGGCAGCCGCCAGCACCAGAATCAGCTTTACCAAAGGCATAATATCCTTATCCGCGCTTCCCGCCTGCAGCTCCACCAAATCAATCACATACTTTCTGGCAAAAGAGCCGAGCACCTGCATAACAGAATTCGCCGCCATGCCGATTACAATAAAAAGAATCAATATTGGCTTGTACTTTTTGATATTTTGAAAGCAATACCTGATATTACTTGGAATTCCATACTCCCTGTGAAGCGGATTCTCCGCCTGTTCCTTTTTCTTCTTCATCCTTTTAATACCCTTCAGCCTTCCCATATCTTTCCTTTAAAAGTATAATTTCTCTGATGTAAATTCACAACTGCTTTATTTACTATAATTTACTTAAACAAACTTGGACAAAAAATCCCGCCATTGCTTTGACAACAGCGGGTATTCTTGCATATATTTTGCTTCGGCCGCTTCTACAGGCAAACCTTTGCTCTTTTATAAGGGCTTGATGTAGAAGAAAGAATTCTTTCTTTCAAGACCGATTTCCCTGTGATTGATAATCTGCTCTGTACTTCCGATAAACAAAAGACCGCCGGGCTTCAATGCCTTTTCAAACTTCCGGTATATGTCCTCTTTTGCCTCTTCCGTAAAGTAAATCAGTACATTGCGGCACACGATCAGATGATAATCAGTGGGATAGGCATCCTTTAACAGATTGTGCTCCTTAAATTCTACCCTGTCCTTGATTTCCTGAGAAATCTGGTAGGAAGGACCTATCTTGGTAAAATATTTCCGTTTCAAATCATCCGGTACTGCCGCAACGCTCTTCTCGCTGTAGAGACCAACCTTTGCCTTGGCAATCACCTGTTTATCTAAATCAGTCGCCATGATGTGAATCTGATTCAGCGGCAAATGCCGCGACAGTGCCATTACCAGTGAATACGGTTCATCTCCCGTGGAACATGCCGCGCTCCAAATCTTTAAGTTTTTGCCAAAACGGCCTATCAGTTCCGGAATAATTTCCTTGTCCAAAAGCATCCACTGATCCGCATTGCGATAAAATTCGGAAACGTTAATCGTCAGATAATTGACAAATTCTTCAAACCGCACTTTATCTGTCTTTATTAACTGGACATACTTGTCATATTCCCGAAGTCCGTTTTTATTAATCAGTGTATCGATTCTACGCTTCATCTGTTTCTCTTTGTATGCGTTCAAATCGATTGACGTCAAATCATATATAGCCTTTTTAAAATATTCATAGTCATACGTCATGCAGGCCACCTCACGTCCTCAATTTATTCTGCGGATTCCTCGGACTCTTTTTCAGCAGCGATTACGGCATCAATGTCTACGGATACAACCTCCGCATCCTCGTCCTCTTCTGTCTCCTCTTCCTTTGCAGGTTCAGGAGCATACAGTGCCTTGATGCTCAAGCTGATTTTCTTATCCTCTTCATTGAAATCTACAATCTTGGCGGTTACGGAATCTCCTACCTTCAATACATCGGAAGGTTTCTCAACATGCTCCTTGGAAATCTGGGATACATGGAGCAAAGCGTCCACACCGGGCTCTAACTCTATAAATGCGCCGAAATCGGTCATTCTCGCCACTACACCGGTAACCTCATTGCCGATGGCAAACTTCTCTGCAGCGTCCTTCCACGGATTCTGGTCGTCAAACTTAAGGCTGAGCGCAATCTTGCTGCCGTTGATTTCCTTGATAAGCACGGTAAGCTTATCGCCAACCTTAAATGCTTTCTTGGGATGCTCTACACGACCCCATGACATCTCTGAAATATGGAGAAGACCATCTGCACCGCCCAAATCAACGAACGCACCGAAATCGGTTACATTCTTTACAACGCCTTCCACAACGTCACCTTCATGGATACGCTCGAAAAGCTCTCTCTGCATTTCTGCTTTTTTCGCAACGACAAGCTGCTTTCTGTCACCGATATATCTCCTTCTTCTAGGATTATATTCGCTGATGACAAATTCTATTTCCTGTCCGGCATATTTGCTCAAATCTTTTTCGTAGGTATCGGAAACCAGACTTGCCGGAATGAAAATTCTTACTTCTTCCACAACAACGCTTAAACCGCCCTCAAGCACCTGTGCAACGGTTGCTTTCAGAACCTCTTTGTTGTTAAAGGCCTCTTCGATTCTCTTGTTGCCTCTGTCTGCAGCCAGACGCTTGTAGGTAAGGAGAACCTGTCCCTCTCCGTCATTCACTTTCAGAACCTTTACCTCCATGGTGTCGCCCACCTTGACAACGGTGGTCAAATCCACACCGGATTCATTGGTATATTCGTTTCTGGTAAGGATACCGTCTGACTTGTATCCGATGTTGAGAACTATTTCTTCAGGCTTCACATCAATAACAGTACCTTCAACTACCTCTCCTGTGTGTATTGTCTTTAATGATTCTTCTAACATTTGTTCAAAAGTTAATTCTGACATAATTTTGAACCTCCTCAATAATTTTGTTTGGGGTCGAAGCCCCTGCAGTAATACCCACCAGTGAAACAGCTTTAGGTCGTTCTAAATGCAAGTCATCCAGTGTCTGTATAAAATAGGTATGCGGACACTCTTTACTGCAGATCTCATACAACTTTCTCGTATTGGAGCTGTGTCTGCCTCCTATTACTATCATGGCATCGACAGAGGCAGCTATTTCCTTTGCTTCCTTCTGTCTCTCCTCAGTTGCGTTGCAGATAGTATTCGCAACAGTAACATTATAGACTTTTTTTTTGAAAATTTCAACTATATAATGAAATTTATTGTAGTTAAATGTCGTTTGAGACACAATGCATACTTCTTTTCCTTCTTCCGGCACAAAATTTTCAGCCTCTTCGAACGTATCTATGACAACTGCGGGCGTCATGCTCCAGCCCACAGTGCCTTCCACTTCGGGATGCCCGGGGTTGCCGATCACCACAATCTGCCTGCCTTTCCTGCTCTCTTCCTCCACTATGCCGTGGATTCTCTTGACAAACGGACAGGTCGCATCCACAATGGAAAGACCCTGCTTTTCTATCTGCGCATAGATATCTCTTGCAACACCGTGCGCCCGTATGATGATGGTTCCCTTTTTCACCTTCTGCAGTTCCTCACGGTTCTCAATCACCCTGACGCCCTGCTCCCGCAGTTCCTCCACCACTTCCTCGTTGTTGACAATGGCGCCGTATGTATAGATATCTCCGTTTCCAATCTGTCCGTAGGCTGTTTCCACCGCTCGCTTTACGCCAAAGCAGAACCCCATGTTTTTAGCCGCCAGAATTTCCATATCAGATACCTCTTTTCTTTTCCCTGCATATTTTCATGATGGCTTCCATCACTTCTTCGACAGACATATCGGAAGAATCCACTAAAACAGCATCCTCTGCCTGTCTTAAGGGAGACTCCTCTCTCGTCATATCCCTGTTGTCCCTCTCGATGATGTCCCGTTCGATTTTATCAAAATCGCAGGCAATGCCTTTTTCCGTAAACTCATCATAACGCCTTTTTGCACGCACGGCGCTGCTTGCCGTCAGATAAATTTTTACATCTGCATCCGGCAGTACGCAGGTACCGATGTCCCTGCCATCCATCACCACATCTGCAGTCCTTGCAAGCTCCTTCTGCAGGCTCACCAGCTTTTTCCGCACATTTGGCTGCGGAGAGCTTATGGACGCCATGTTGCTCACTTCCTCCGTCCTTATCAGGGAATTGACGTTTCTATTATTTAAATAAACTGTCTGTTCGCCGTTCTCATAGCGGATTGTGATATCCGCCTCTTTGCAGCGGCTGCTCATGGCCTCGGTATCTTCCTGTCCGATTCCCTCCTCAAGCATAAACAGCGCCATGGCACGGTACATGGCTCCCGTGTCCACATATATCATTCCCATTTTTTCGGCAAGCTTCCTTGCAATCGTACTTTTTCCTGCTCCCGCAGGCCCGTCTATCGCCACACAAAAACTCATGATTTCTTCCACCTTCCTGTTTTTCTATATGAATCAGACAATTGCGAAATATCTTCTGCAAGTGACGGAAATGTTCAATATAGACAAAAACGGGCTCCGAAGCAGTGGCAAGTCGCCCTTATTTTGTCTATATTGCTCATTTCCTGTATTGCAGAGGAAAGTTTCGCTGTTAATAGGTCATTGTGAAACTCACACCTGCCAGTTCCGAATTATGTACATGGTATATCCCATAAGCAGACCCTTGCTTGCCGTCGGTACCAAAGTCATGCGGGCATGACTTGCGAGGTTTTTTCGAGCTTAGTACCGCTACGGTAAGCTCGGAGCGAAAGCGCGTCTGCGTTGGAATATACCATGTACACAATGACAACGGCATCTCTTCTGCGTTTCACAATCACCTATTACACTCCCGCACCTTTTCCGGCAAGATACCCTGTTGACCACGCTATCTGCAGATTGAACCCACCCGTCACTGCATCCAAATCCAGCACTTCTCCCGCAAAGAAGAGTCCCCGCACCTTTTTGGACTCCATGGTGGACGGATTAACATCCTTTACGGAGACGCCTCCCATCGTGATGACCGCCTCGTCAAAGCCCCTGCAGCCTGTTATGGTAAGCGGCAGGCCCTTTATCAGCGCGGCAAACTGCTTTCTCTCTTCCTTGGTAATTTCATTGACCTGCTTATCCGGCGCAATACCGGACAAAGCGACCATCACCGGAATCAGCTTTGACGGAAACAGCGCGCTCAAGGCATTTTTAAACGCTTTATTCTTATTTGCTTCAAATTCCCGCAGCAATCTTTTATCTAACTGCTCCATGGAAAGTGCAGGCTTTAAATCGATGGAAAGCACCGCTCGCTGCCCATACGCCTTCTGCACATACCGGCTGCTGGCGCTCAGAATCAAGGGACCGCTCACCCCGAAATGGGTAAAGAGCATCTCCCCGAAATCCCGATAAAGCTCTTTCTTGCTGCAGGTAAGCGCCACTTCTACATTTTTTAAGGAAAGCCCCATCAAATCTTTACAAAAACCTTCCTCCGCCTCCAACGGCACCAGCGAGGGCCGTCTCTCTGTCAAGCTGTGTCCTGTTTTCTCCGCAAACCGATAACCGTCTCCTGTAGAACCTGTCGCGGCATAGGAAATACCGCCGGTCGCTACAATGACCGCATCCGCCCGCTCTTCCTTCCCGGAGGCAAGCCGCACACCACGCACCTTCACACCTTCTTCCGTTTCTTCCACCAGCACCTTAAGAATCGTGGTGTTTAAACGCACCGTGACCTGTAGCTCGTCCAGTCTTTTCTTCAAAGCCTTTATCACATCGGAAGAATGGTCCGAAACCGGAAACACCCGGTTTCCCCGTTCTATTTTCAGCGGACAGCCGGCATCCTCAAAAAACTGCATCACCCGGCTGTTGTCAAAGCCGTAAAAAGCACTGTACAGAAATTTGGCATTATTTACTACACCGCCAAACAATTCCTCCGTCTCGCAGGCATTGGTCACATTACAACGCCCTTTTCCCGTGATAAAAAGCTTTTTGCCCAGCTTTTCATTTTTTTCATACAGGACAACCCTTCTGCCCTCCTCTGCCGCGGAAACCGCCGCCATCATACCCGCGGCTCCACCGCCGATTACCGCTACTACACTCATAAATTACAATTCCAATCCTTTGGTAAAATTTATTTTTCGGTGTCCGCCTTCCACAGAGGATTGTGCAGCACCGGCGCCTCATCAATAAAATTGATTTCATCGTTCAGGTACACCTGATAATTATTCCATACATCTTCCAGCATTTCCAGATTCCGCTTTACATCGGTGGGCCGCTTTAAGCACAGCGCCACCACCATCGCATTGATAACACTTAAAGGCGCCACCAAGGAGTCCACAATGGAAACCATATCACTCCTCGCCAAAAGGTTCATGGAGGAATACAGACACATGGGCGAATGAATGGTATCCGTGATGCTGATTACCTTGGCATTTCTGTCGTTGGCAAACTCCAGCGCCTTTAGAGTACGCATGGAATATCTGGGAAAGCTGATTCCGATAATCACGTCATTTTCATCTATCCGAATCATCTGTTCAAAAGTTTCGCTGACGCTGGTCGTGTTTAAAAGCGTCACATTACCGCGCACCATATTTAAGTAAAAGTGTAGAAAATCCGCAAGCGGCGCGCAGCTCCTGAGACCGATGACATATACGTTTTCCGCCTCCAGTATGGCGCTCACCGCCATATCAAAAGCATTGGGGTCAAGATTTGCAATCGTATCCTGAATCTTTTCGATGTCCGCTGTAAGCACGGAGGATAAAATTTCCGACTGGCTGCTATGCCCATACTTTACGTCTATCTTCTGTACAGCGCTCAGCTTGTCCCTCACCCAGTTTTCCAGCGCCTTCTGGAATTCCGGATATCCGTCGTAGCCTATTCCGGAAGCAAAACGAACCACCGTGGACTCACTGATGCCAAGCTCTGTGCCCAGCTTTGCCGCAGTCATAAACACTGCCTGTTCATAATGTTCCTTTATGTATCCTGCAATCGCCTTATGGCTTTTGCTCATCGAAGCGTAACCGGCATTGATTCTTGATATGACATCCTGACCATTATCCATTTGCATACTCCTGTTCCAGCAGTTTCTTGGTTTCCGCGTCCGTCAAATCGTAATCGCCTGTCAGACTCATGCAGGCCGCCCCATGGATAAACAGCCACATTCTCATAAACATGCCCTGTGGATTGGCGCAGCCCATTGCGGACGCTTTATTGATTTCAAAAAGGACATTTCCTTTTTCACCGTTCAAAATCTCATACAGGCTCTTTTTTTCCGGAAGCTCTGATAAGAACAAGAGCCTGAACAGATTTTTCTCTTCTCTCGCAAAAGCAATGTATGCCATTCCCAGATTGGAAAATGGAACCGTGCCGGTTCTCGGAAACAGGTCATAATAATCCTGAAAGAAAAGGACAGCCTTTTTGTAAACTTCTCCCCACAGCTCGTCCATATTTTTATACACCCTGAAAATCGGCTGTGTGGAGCAGCCCACCCTTGCCGCCACCTTTCGCGCCGTCACATTGGCAAAGCCTTCTTCCCTTGTCATTTCAAAAGCATTTTCCAATATATCCTGAATGGTAACAGATTCTTTTCTCGCCATTGTACATTCTCCTCATATCTCCTGACAGCATTACCGTAACACTTGTTATTCTAATCTATTCCTGTAAATCCGTCAAGTCAGAAAGACAAAAGGAATGGGAAAATCTCCCATTCCTTTTGTATCTGACCGTATTATACGGGATATGCGCCATTTTTGGTATCTGCCTGTGCAGGATCTACTTTTTCCTGCTGTGCCTGACGGTACTTGAAGAAATCCGTTGCCACCTGCGGGAACAAAGCGTAGGACAGCACGTCCTCGTCCTGCTGCTTCCACTCTGCCATTTCGGATTCCAGCTTTTCCATCTCGTTGGAAATCAAATCCGCCGGACGGCAGGTAATCCTCTCCTCGCCCGGAATAACCTTGTCGATAACCTCCTGACTCATCGGCTTTACAGTCTGGCCGTATTTGCCTCTGAGCACATCCTTGGTCTGGTCGGTTGCCATCTTGTATCTCTCGCCCATCAGCACGTTAAATACAGCCTGTGTGCCGACAATCTGTGAAGAAGGCGTAACAAGAGGCGGCTCGCCCAAATCCTTGCGGACTCTGGGAATCTCCTGCAGCACTTCGTAATATTTATCCTCTGCATTCTGCTCCTTAAGCTGGCTCACCATGTTGGAAAGCATGCCGCCCGGTACCTGATACAGCAGAGTCTTGATGTCCACGCCCATTACCTTGGGATTTAAGAGACCGTTTGCAAGGCACTCGTCCCTGTAAGGTCTGAAATAATCTGCAATTTCTGCAAGCAGGTTCTGGTCGTAGCCGGTATCGTAAGGCGTTCCCTTAAAGGTTTCCACCATAACCTCGGTTGCGGGCTGTGAAGTGCCCATTGCAAAAGGTGACATTGCACAGTCGATCACGTCCACGCCTGCCTCAACTGCTTTTAAGTAGGTCATGCCTGCCACACCGGAAGTATAGTGTGTGTGAAGCTGAATCGGAAGCTTCGTCGCTGCCTTCATCTCCTTAATCAGTTCGGCTGCCTTATACGGAACCAGAAGTCCCGCCATATCCTTGATACAGATGGAATCCGCGCCCATCTCCTCAATCTTTTTCGCCATGTCAATCCAGTATTCCATGGTATAGGCATCTCCCAAAGTATAGGACAGGGCAATCTGTGCATGCCCGCGCCCCTCGCGTGCCTTAATCCTGTTGGTGGCATTTACCGCCTCCTGCAGATTGCGAAGGTCGTTCATACAGTCAAAAATACGAATGATGTCGATGCCGTTTGCCACGGATTTTTCTACAAAGCTGTCCACCACATCGTCAGCATAAGGTCTGTATCCTAAGATATTCTGACCTCTGAATAACATCTGCAGCTTGGTGTTTTTAAAGCCGTCGCGCAGCTTTCTCAGTCTGTCCCACGGATCTTCCTTCAGAAAACGCAGGGATGCATCAAAGGTCGCGCCGCCCCAGCACTCCACGGAATGATAGCCTACCTTGTCCATTTTGTCTACGATGGGAAGCATAAGCTCGGTCGGCATTCTGGTTGCGATTAAGGACTGATGTGCGTCACGTAATATGGTTTCCGTTATTTTAATCGGTCTTGCTTCTGACATTTCCTAATTCCTCCTAGAATTTTATATATAAATACTCGCTGTGCCCAGCTTTAAAATACGCCGTAAATGGCCATAAAGGTACCTGCTGCTACGGCAGTACCGATAACACCCGCAACATTGGGCCCCATGGCATGCATCAGAAGGAAGTTTGTCGGATCGGCTTCGGAGCCTACCTTCTGCGATACACGCGCCGCCATAGGTACTGCGGATACACCTGCGGAACCAATCAGCGGGTTGACCTTACCGTGCGTCAGCACGCACATCAGCTTGCCGAACAGCACACCCGCCACCGTACCGAATATAAAGGCAGCAAGACCAAGTCCTACGATTTTAATCGTATCCCAGTTCAGGAAAGCTTCCGCACTGGTGGTTGCGCCTACGGATGTGCCGAGCAGAATAACTACGATGTACATCAGTGCATTTGACGCAGTTTCTGTAAGCTGTCTTACCACACCGGATTCCTTGAACAAATTTCCTAACATCAGCATACCTACCAGAGGAGCCGTGGTCGGAAGAATCAGGCTCACCACGATGGTTACCACGATGGGGAACAGAATTCTCTCCAGCTTGGAAACCGGACGAAGCTGCGCCATCTTAATTTGTCTTTCCTTCTTTGTCGTCAAAAGCTTCATAAAAGGCGGCTGGATAACAGGCACCAGCGCCATGTAGGAATATGCCGCAACGGCAATGGGTCCCATCAGACCTGTCTGCCCCAGTTTTCCTGCAAGGAAGATAGAGGTAGGGCCGTCAGCGCCGCCGATAATAGAGATTGCAGCGGCTGCTTTACCATTAAAGCCAAGCGCAATCGCGCCGAAGTATGCGGCAAAAATACCGAACTGTGCTGCCGCTCCTAAAAGAAAACTCTTCGGATTGGCAATCAGGGGACCGAAATCCGTCATAGCGCCGACACCCATGAATATCAGGGACGGCAGTATGGCATATTCGTCCAAAATATAGAAATAATAGAGTAAACCGCCCACTCCATTTGCCGAATCCCCTGCGTGAAGCATAATATCCGGATAAATGTTTACGAGCAGCATACCAAATGATATCGGCAGCAAAAGCAGGGGCTCAAACCCGTGCCTTATCGCCAGATATAGGAAAAAGCAGGCAACTGCAATCATCACATAATTTCCCACGGTCAGGTTAAAAAACGCCGTCTGGTGGAGCAGATTGCCCAGCGTACTTGATATGTATTCCATTTGATGACCTCCTGTCAGTTGTCAGTCCGATTAGTTTAAGGTAGCCAGAACCTTGCCCGCTTCCACTGCATCGCCAACCGATACTTCAATGCTTGCTACCGTACCGTCTTCAGGCGCAACAACGGGGATTTCCATCTTCATCGCCTCAATGGTAACGACTGCATCACCCTTCTTTACTGCCGTGCCGACAGCCGCGTCAATCTTAAATACCTTTCCTGCTGCACCAGCCTCTACTTTGATGCTGCCTGCACCGCCTGCTGCGGGTGCACTTGCCGCTGCCGGAGCCTTTACAACAGGCGCCTTGGGTGCCGCCGGAGCCTTTACTGCGGGAGCGCCTGTGGATGCGCCCTCTTCCACTACTACATCATATACGTTTCCATTTACGGTAATGGTATAATTCTTCATTTTTTTATCCTCCAATTATCTTCTTTTTCTAATGCTTCTGACCACAAAACCGTCGGTGCCTGCCGCGCCTTCACTTGCTGCAATGGCTGCCGCAATGACTGCGATAAGCTCCAAATCATCGCCGCTCTCTTCTACAACGGCCTGTACCGCCGCACTGTCCGCTGCAGGAGCAGCCTGTACTGCTTCTTTCTTCTTGCCGGAAAGTTTTTCCTGTAATTTGGGAATACCGCCAAGCGCCCATATAATCAGACTGATTAATATTAAAATGGCAAAAACCGTTCCCATTCCCATCAAGGTGTCCATGGCAGCCTTGCCCATCAGTTCACCTATTGTCTGATCTACATTCAGGGTACAGGACTCCACCGTCAGGAAGATGTCATTGGTAAAAATAACCTCTATCTTTGCCGTCTTCGGATTGCCCTTCTTGTCTGTTACAGAGCCTGTGACAGGAACCGTCACAATAATTTCATCACCCGATACTTTATAGCTTATATTCTGCCTGTCGATTACGGTCACATCGCCCAAGTCGGAATATGCGCCGCTAAGGGACACAATGCCATTTAAAATCGCATTGCCTTCTACATCAATGGAATCGACACCGTAGGAATAGCCATAACTGCTCGTTGCCATCTGCAGTGCCGCATTGAGGTTGTCCTCTGTCACAGCCTCCAGCTCATGCACGTTATAATACTGCTGGTGAAATGCAGCCGTTTCTGCAGCCTCACTGCCCTCGCCGCCATAATACGCATACAGCATATAAGGAACCACAAAATCGGCCGAAATCATCGATGCAGCCGTCGCCTTGTCCGCCGTCACCGCATCCACAGTCGTTTCGCCGCATGCCGTAAGCCCTAATACACAGGTGAGCATACATAACATTGCCAGTAATTTTTTCATATTAAGTATCTCCCTTTCTAAACCGTTCCATGCTTTTTGACCGGACGCTCTTCACTTTTCGTAAACAACATCTCAAAAGCGCCGATGATGTATTTTCTGGTATCGGCAGCTTCTACAATCTGGTCCACATATCCTCTCCGCGCCGCGCTCTGCGCACTGGTCTGCAGAGACGCATACTCTGCCGCCTTCTCCTTTATCACTTCCGCGCCTTTTCCTTCATACATAATCTTAGCCGCCAGGGACGCATCCATGGAGCCAATCTGTGCAGTCGGCCACGCCATCGTGATATCTGCGCCGGTCGCCTTGGAATTCATCGCAATATAGGCACTGCCAAAAGCCTTGCCAATGATGACATTTACCTTCGGTACCGTCGCATTTGCAAAAGTGTATGTAAGGTGTGCAACAGCGGAAGCAATCTTTCTCTCACTGCATTCGCAGGCCTTATAGCCGGTCACATTGGTGAGCGTCAGTACCGGGATGTCAAAAGCGTCACAGAAATTAACGAAATCAGCCGCTTTTTCACAGCCTTCCGGTGAAAGCGCCGTTTCAAATTTTTCTGCGATATTTCCATTTTCATCCAGCACGCCGCTTCTGTTTGCAACCGCGCCTACTGTCACGCCGTCCAGCCTGATAAAGCCGGTCACCATATCCTTCGCATAGGCAGCCTTTACTTCCACGAATTCATTGCTGTCAGAGATAATGGTAAGCGCTGCAGCCGTATCCTCCACGCAGCCGGCAAGTTCAGCCGTCAGGCGGTTCAAATCATCCGTGCACTCGTCAAACGCAAGGTTCTCCTCATTGTTTGCGGGTAAAATGGAAACAAGCCTGCGAATGCCTGCAAGCACTTCATCCTCGGTTCCCACAAAATCTGCATTTCCTGCCTTTTCACTCTGGAATGCAGCTGAAGAAGTATCGCATTTTGCAGTTGTATTGCCTGCAAGGGCATTCGGGGAATTTACAAATAATTTCGCGTTCTTTTCTTCCATGAACGTAAAGTCAGACATGGCTGCCATGATGGCAAGGCCACCGCCGCAGTTGCCAAACACTGCAGAAATCTGAGGGATTACCCCTGAAGCATCGGTCATCTTACGGTAGATGGTGCCAAACGCATCCAAAGCATCCGTAGCTTCCTGTAATCGCAGTCCGACAGAATCCAGAAGTCCGATAACGGGTGCGCCCGTCTTCATCGCCAGATTGTAGAGATTGGCAATCTTCCTTGCATGCATTTCACCGACGGTTCCGTTCATGACGGACGCATCCTGACTGTACACATACACAAGGCTGCCGCCTATCACTCCGTATCCGGTGATGACACCGTCTGAAGGAGTTTCTGCCTGTTTCAAATCAAAATCGGTCGCTCTGGCGGTAACCATGGCGCCAATTTCAACGAAACTGTTGTCGTCGAGCAAAGCATTGATTCTTTGACTCGCTTTTGAAGTACTACTCATGTTTTCAGCCCTCCATTTATAATAAATAAATATGAACAATATTAACAGGGGACTTTTCGCTTTTCGTAAAGTAAACGCCTATTGCCCCATGATTAATGTTTGTATCATTGTAGCATAAAATTTACAATCATACTAGCACTAATTTGCAGATTTTGCACAAATTACAAGATATATTTTTCCAATACTCTTTTGAAACACCAGAAAAAATCAATTTCCGCTATCGTATCCCGTGTCACAATCAAGTCTTCCCTAAGACAGACGCCACCCGTCATGTAACGGATATATCCCACAGTTTCCCCCTGCGTGACAGGTGCCGAAAGCCGCTCTTCCACCTCCCAGGAAACTTCAATTTTTTCTTCATCAGAAAGCAGAAGCCCGTATATGCCGCTCCCCTCTTTTATTTCCACCTCCGTATATGCCGCACCGCCAATCCTGTCCGTCTGCCCGTTTTCCACAAGTATCGGCGAAAATATGCTGTCGTTTACAGACACCTCGTCTATGGTATGGTACATAAAATTTTCCAGTCCATATGTAAAAAGTTCCCGCGAATCCGCCCATTTCCACGTCTTGTTATTTGGCCATCCACATGCCAGGAGTGCTATGGTAAAACGCTTACCGTCCCGCTCCAGCGCTCCCACGTAGCAATAGCCTGCCTTGTTTGTGAAACCCGTTTTTCCGGTGAGCGCGCCTTCCATCATGCCCAGAAACGCATTGTGGTTGACGCAGGAAAAACTCCTGCCTTCTTCACTTGTAAAGCTATAACTTTCCGTCCGCGTTATCTTTAAAAACTCCTCCTTTGCCGGCGAGTAAAAGGCACAGTATGCCATAATTCTGGCGAGATCCTCCGCACAGGTGCCATGCTCGCGCAGAATATTCTCCCCGCCTTCCCCGATTATGGTCTGCGTTGCATCCAGACCGTTCGGCGTAATAAACCAGCTATTCCTGCATCCTATCCACGCCGCCTTTTCATTCATCATGGCAGCAAAGCCTTCCATGCTTCCTCCCACATGCTCCGCAATCGCCACTGCCGAGTCGTTGTGGGATTCCAGCATCAAGGAATACAAAAGGTCGCCCAGCCTGAAATGCTCACCGGTATTCATAAAAAGTTTGACCTTGGGCATTCCCGCCGCATAGGACGATGCCTCCACAATTTCATCCTGCGACGCATTTTCCAGCGCCAGTATGCAGGTCAGTATTTTGGTTGTGCTGGCATTGGACATAAAAACATCTCCGTTTTTTTCATACAGTACCCGCCCCGTATCCGCATCCATCAGCACCGCCGCCGTCGCATACAGGGATGGCTCCTCCGCGCCATTTACATAAAGTGTCATTTGTAAAAACTGAAACAGGACCACAGCCGCCAGAAACAGGCACAACCTGCCGCCCTTTTCTTTCCTTTTTTTCACAAAAAAATACATAGCAGCAACATTCTTTCCTTTGGTTGCTACTATGTATATGTATTTTCCACGCATTTTAAAACGCTTTTCAGGCTTCTTCCCCTTCCCCGCCGGAAGAAAGAATCCCTGCTTCCGCTTCCGCCTGCTGCTTAAATTCCTCCACCTGTATGGCGGACAACTCCGGCAGTTCGTCCAGCGACCGGACGCCGAAACAGCGCAAAAACTGCTCCGTGGTTCCGAAAAGCAGCGGACGTCCCGGCGCATCCAGCCTCCCCAGTTCCGTAATCAAATCATATTCCAGCAGCTTGTTTACCGCATGGTCACAGCTTACGCCGCGGATTCTCTCGATTTCCAGCCTCGTGACAGGCTGCTTGTAGGCGATAATAGACAGCGTCTCCAGTACGGTATCCGTCAGCACCATTTTTCTCGGTGTTTTCGCAATCTTGATCAGGTATTCATACATCTCCGCCTTGGTGGAAAGCTGTACGCTGTCCTCCAGCCAGAGCAGAAAGATGCCCCTGTCCTCCTCTTCGTACCGTCTCTGCATATCTTCCAGTATCTGCTTTACTTCCTTTGTATCCGTTTCCAGCACTGCCGCAAGCCTGCTAATCTCCACAGACTCCCCCATGGTAAACAGCACTGCCTCCAGCACTGCCTCCGCTTTTTGTCTTTCCATTTTCTACTATTCCTTCCGCTATGCAACCTCACTCGAGGTTATCAGAATATCGTCGCAGATATCCTCCTGCGCAATATTGATTTTTCCAAGCTTCATCATTTCCAGAATCACCAGAAAGGTAACGATGATTTCCATTTTGCTGTGCTGCTTTTCCAAAAGCTGCCTGAAACTGCACTTCTTATGACTTCTTATGTAATCCTCCACATAGGAGGTCTTTAAGTCCATATCAATCTCATCTTTTTCAATGTTTCCGTAATTGCTTCTGATGGGGTCAATTTTTTCTTCCTGCCGCTTTACAATGGATTTGAAAATATCCTGCAACTTTTTCAAATTCATCTCGCCAATCAGTTCCTCGTAGTCAATGGGCTGCCTGTAGCCCTCCACCTCCTTGGGAAGCTGCTGTTTTCGGAACAGATAGCGCTGTGCATCCACCTGCCTGTCCTTCAATTCAAAGGACATATACTTGTACATTTTATACTCCAGCAGGCGCTGCACCAGTTCGGCTCTCGGATCCTCTTCCTCGCCCTCTTCGTTTACCTCTCTGGGCAGAAGCATCTTGCACTTTATGTCCAAAAGTGTCGCCGCCATCACCAGAAATTCGCTCATGACATTCATGTCCCGCGTCTGCAGCTTGCGGATATAGTCCAGATACTGCTCTGTGATTTCCACAATGGGAATATCGTATATGTCAATTTTATTTTTATCAATTAAATGCAGCAGCAAATCAAGAGGGCCTTCAAACACCTCCAGTTTTACGGGTATTGCCATTTCTGCCTCCATGGGGCGGCGCGCCGTCCTTCGTTACAATCTTGTTTTTACAAAGCATTGTCTATTTTAAACGGTTTTGGGGTTTATTGCAAGTGGAAATGTGCATTGAGGAATGATTTGCACGTCACGCAGTGTACTTCTGCAAGTGACGCAGTGTACTTCTGCGAGTCACGCCGTCAGAGGAGAGATATGTCCGTTCAGACACGCTCTCGCTCGGATAAAAACATAGCGGACGCTAAGCTCGAAAGAACCTCGCTAAGCGCCGATGTTTTTAAACGGTCTGACCGGACATATCTCTCCTCTGCCGGCTGGAAATCGCGAAAGCGAGTCTGCGATGAAATATACAATGCGCACAATGCATATTCTTACATATGATTATTGAATTTGCGCTTATGCAACAATTCTTCAAAAACAAGAATTTCAAAATTTCAAATCAATTTGAAATTCAACGTCTTTTTCACATTGAAAATGTTGCCCTATTTGTTCTACAAAATAATCTTCATTTTTCGGATAGACTACTTTTGTCATCACTCTTAATAAATCTAATTCTTCGATAGATTCTTTCAATATAATTTCAAATGTACTCCATCCATCTGTTACAGGTGAACATATATCGTGCAGCATATCAGAAAAAAGTTCATATCCGTTTATGTATTGGTTCTTTGCCAACTGCTCAGCCCTGCTTGAACACAGCATTTTTTCCAACATACCATACTGCTTACCATTCAGACTTACTTGATATGTTTTCATGTACTACTCCTCCCCAAATTCCGATTTTTCCAGCTCTATAAATTTGAAGTTATACTCTTCTTAGCAAAGTAATTCCGGCATCTTGCGCAAACACGAAATATTCCCCATCATAACTAAATCCACAGGTATAAAACCCATAATTTTCAAATATAACAGTTTCAAATTGTGAATCATTTGCAAAATAGACCGCTGTCTGATTATCTGTGAAGATTTCAATTCTAACTTTATCATTTTTCTGAGTAGAATGTGAAATTTTTCCCCCATATTGCCCAGAAATATTTATCACCTCGTTAGGAAGCAGACTACATAGTGCTGTGTGTGTTAATTCATCATATTCACAATCACATTCATC
>JAAUZU010000013.1 GCA_014804445.1 Lachnospiraceae bacterium
CTTCCGATTACGGATTGATTATGGCGGGCTCCGTGCTGTCTCTGGTTCCGGTACTGATTGTGTTTTTGTGTCTGCAGAAGTATTTTGTGGAAGGGGTTGCGGCTACGGGTCTAAAGGGGTAAACTGGTAATTGGAAAACGGTTACAGCAAGTGACGGGAATGGGCGATAGAGACAAAACGGGCTCCGAAGCAGTGGCAAGTCGCCCTTATTTGTCTCTATTGCCCATTCCCTGTATCTTGAAAGGAGTTTTTCAATTAGCACAATGGCGGTGTATAGAAAAGACCTCACGAATGTGGAGGCGGGGGAAGGAGAGGTTGCTTATGATTCGATTTGATGATTATGCGGAAATCAGTAAGGAGGAAATAGGGGCGGCGTTGGATTTCTGTAATCGGCAGATTTTGCGGAATTTGCCGAAATTTACGGATAAATTTCAGAAGGCATACAGTGAAAACGGGTTTTATGAACCGATTGAAAACGATTACTGGACTTGCGGTTTTTGGACGGGGGAAATCTGGCTTGCTTATGAGTACTCCCAAGACGGGAGGCTGCGGGCGGCGGGTGAGACGCAGATTCAGAGCTTTTTAAACCGTATCGAAAAAAAGATTGAAGTGGATCATCATGACATGGGCTTTCTGTATTCCCCATCCTGTGTGGCGGGATATAAGCTGATTGGCAGCAAAGAGGGCAGAAAAGCGGCGATTATGGCGGCGGACCAGCTTATCACCAGATACCATCCTGTCGGCGAGTTTATTCAGGCATGGGGGCCTATGGATGCGCCGGAAAATTACAGGCTTATCATTGACTGTCTGCTGAATCTGCCATTGCTTTACTGGGCGTCGGAGGAGACAGGCGACGAAAAATACCGCGAGATTGCGGAAAAACATATTCATACGGCAGTCGCAAATGTCATCAGGGAGGATTATTCCACGTGGCATACTTTCTTTTTTGACATGGAGACGGGGGCGCCGCATCACGGCGCGACTTGTCAGGGCTATCGGGACGGTTCTGCATGGGCAAGAGGGCAGGCATGGGGCGTTTACGGTCTTGCTCTTGCATACAAATATACGGGCAGAAAGGAATATGTGGAGCTGTTCCGGCATGTGACGGAATACTTTTTAACCCATCTGCCCAAGGATTTGGTGCCTTTCTGGGATTTGGAATTTACGGATGGGGACGACCAGCCGCGGGATTCTTCTTCGGCTTCCATCGCAGCGTGCGGTATGCTGGAAATGATAAAATATCTGGAGCCCGAGGAAGTGGATCATTACCGGAAAATTGCGGGGCAAATCATGAAGTCCGTGTATGATAATTATGCGGTAAAGGATATGGAGAGCTCTAATGGGCTGGTGCTTCATAGCACTTACTCGAATCATTCGCCTTATAATACCTGTAACCATTATGGGGTGGACGAGTGTAATTCGTGGGGGGATTACTTTTATATGGAGGCATTGACAAGGATGTCAAAGGAGTGGGAATTGTACTGGTAATGCGCAGAGGGAGCAAGGATGAAAAAACCATATGAATTTGAGATTTTACATACGAAACAGAATTTTCAGGAGTTGATGTTGTCTATATTGGAGCCATTAAAGCCTTATTATAGTGAGGGCAAGGCGAGGCTTACGCTTGGCAGGACGATGGCGCATTATGATATCAATGCGACATGGATGGAGGCGTTTTCAAGACCTTTATGGGGGCTGGTGCCTTACTGGGCAGGAGGAGGCCGGGACGGCAGCTTTGAGGAAATCTGCCGGAAGGGACTGTGTGCCGGAACGGATGCAGAAAATCCGGAGTACTGGGGAGAATGTAAGGATTTCGACCAGAGGTTTGTGGAGATGGCGGCGATTTCTTACGGTATTATGTTTGCCCCCGAAGTATTGTGGGAGCCTCTCAGTGAACGGGAAAAGGACAATCTGTGCAGCTACCTGAATAAAATAAATGAGCATCCGCTGCCGGTATGCAACTGGATATTGTTTGCCGTGCTTGTCAATATCGCCTTGAAGAAAGTAAACAGACCGTACAATCCTACGGTTTTGGAGGCGTATTTAAAGGGACTGGAGACCTTTTATCTGGGCGAGGGCTGGTATCAGGACGGCGATTCGGGGCAGAAGGACTACTACATTTCTTTTGCCATTCATTTCTACTGCTTAATTTATGCAAAGGTAATGGAGGCGGATGACCCTGAGCGGGCGGCTCTCTACAAAGAGCGTGCCTGTGAATTTGCCAAACAGTTTATTTATTGGTTTGATGAGGACGGCGATGCGATTCCCTTTGGACGTTCTCTTACCTACCGATTTTCACAGGTAAGCTTTTTCAGCGCATGCCTGATAGCCGGTATCGAACCGTTTCCGGTGCATGTTATGAAGGGATTGATTGCGAGACATCTGCGAAGCTGGATGAAGCGCCCGATTTTTGACAGGGACGGTATCCTCACCATTGGTTACGGCTATCCCAATCTTACCATGTCTGAGCGTTACAATGCGCCCGGCTCGCCTTACTGGGCGATGAAAGCCTTTGGGTTTCTTATGCTGCCTGACGACCATCCTTTCTGGACGGTGGAGGAAGCGCCTCTGCCAGAGGGAAAAGCGGAATTTCCATTGGGATGTCCCATGAAGTATGCCGATATGTACGTGCGCCGGTATGACCGTCATGTGACGGCGTTTGCTCCGGGGGTGTACAGTCCGAACGGACATGGGCATATTGTGGAAAAATACGGGAAGTTTGCCTATGATTCAAAGTTTGGCATAAGCATTGCCAAGTCCTGTTACGAGCTGCATGAAAATGCACCGGACAGTATGCTGGCGTTTGTGATAGACGGTTATGTGTATGTAAGACGCATCTGTGAAAAGTCGGAAATTACGGAGACGGGTGTTTATTCTAAATGGAGCCCGTATCCCGGGATTTGCGTGGAGACGATGCTGACGCCGACAGAGAATGGACATATCAGGGAGCACCGCATCACGAGCGGGACAGAATGTGCGGCATATGACTGCGGCTTTGCAGTGAATGGAGGAGATTTTGAGCCTATTGGTTTTTATTGTGAAGAGAATGATACCGGCGCCTGTGCAGGAAATGACGTTTCTTACTGTAAGGTAAGAGGAGAAGAAACATTTGCTTCGGAAAGAAGCACGGCGGCAGGGCATATCATCTTTGCAGACCCCAATACCAATCTGCTCTATACCAAGACGGCCATCCCCTCTGTGCAATACAAAATTCACAAAGGGGAGCAGATACTTCGCACTGTGGTAGAAGCCGCTATGAAATAAGAACGCAGCAAGGATAACAGCTACAATGCTTTTTTCATGCAGATGGATTCTTTCATGTCCTTGTAGGGGCCATAATTCGGAATTGTCTCATAGCCGGATTTTGTATATAGCGACATTGCGGCAATGAGAGGAGCGCCGGATTCCAGAATAAAGTAGCGGTATCCCTGCTCTTTCGCGGCAGTTTCCAAAAGCGCCATCAGCCTGTGGGATATGCCTAATCCGCGGTATTTCTGCCGGATAAAAACACGTTTGACTTCCGCACATGTGTCGTCATACTTTTTAAAGCCGGCACAGCCTATAGGGCAATCGCCGTCATATATGACAATCGCGTCATGAATATCGTCCGGTGCATTGTATGGCACATATTCTGCTCTGTTTTCTTCCCCGCCCACAAGCTCATTGAGAAAGTCATCCAAGGCATGGCAGAGGGAAATAAATGCCTTATCGCCGCCGTCTGTGTGCACAAATTGAAGCCGCTCCATGTTTCTGCGCAGATATTCCTCTATCAACAGGGGCTGAATAAGGGGGTAGGTCCATTTGTCGGGAAGTCTGTCAGACAGGATGATTTTTTCCATTTCACTGTGCAGTTCCTTATCAAAGCTTCTGATATCTGCATAGTAGAGCATACCGAAGGTTTCTTCTCCGGTAGTGTTCACTCGTGTTTTTCCGATGACGGAATATACGCAAAGCGGCGTGATGTCAAAATCAATAGCGCCCGTTTCCTCCCGCAGCTCCCTTGCGGCGGTCTCGTCGATGGATTCCCAAACCGTATCTGCGGATGCTTGCTGCAAAATGGTTTCTCTGTGTCCTCCGGGACATTCATAGGTATCCCGCATTTTATGCTTGCAGAATACCCATTTTCCTTCTGAACGCGCTATAATAACGGCAAATTTTAAGAGGGAATCCTCTATGCTTTCATAAAATTTCACTTCCATTGCGTCTGCTTTTTACCAAACCTTTCGAATCTGTTCGCTGTCCATTTCCGGATTTTCTTTTATGATCTGTATCAGCCGGAGAATCCGTTCCCGAGGTTCTTCGGTTAAATTGATAATTTCTTCATCCTTTAAGCCACGTTTTATCCAGTTCTGTATAAGAGAAATAAGGGTTAATGCCGCACCTTCCGTTCTTCCGGCGGTTATTCCTTCCTCTTTTCCATCCTCCCACCCGTCGGCATAGTATTCTTTTTTTAGATGCTTCATATGTGCTTCCTGGTCATATTCAAATATGCTCATGCTGATTACCTCCGCGCGGTTTTGCAACAGGAAATCCCTTAAAATCCCTTCCCTGATGCATTCACTTACCGCAAGCTCTACTCCCTCGTTTAAAGGGTGCTCTCTTGTGTGTTTCCTCACCCTTGCCACATACTCTGCATACTCTTTCAAAGCCGGGCACTTCTGCAGGAGGCTTTTCCTCTGAAAATCTCCTGCTCTTATTGTGTTTGGGAATAAAAGCATTGAAGTTTCCGAGAAAAAAGATTTGACGGTTTACAAAATAGAATGTTCTGATATAATAATGCTTTTCTTGATTGTAGCATGGGCAAAGAAGATTTGCAAGTTTTTTCAGCTTTTTTGTACCATTTCCGTTTTTTCCCTACTATATAGATATAGGGAAATACTGAAAGAGGAAAGGAACGGTGACAGAAACCATGCGGAAAAGCGACGGAGGAAAAATTGCAATGCGGATTTTATCCGCATGCCGAAGTATATTTTTATCGGCGAGCGTATTTTTGATTGTATGTACATTTCTGTTTGTATGTGTGTTTCTGACTGCATGTGCAAATTCCTACTTGTATGCCCATTCTTATCTGTCGGCAAATTTTTATCTGCATGGGCAGGAGAATACACCGGTGCGGCAGGCTGCCGCGGGAATGGCGCTGCCTGTGTCATTGACGCAGGCATGGGAAGAGAGACTGTCTGAAAGGGAAGAGGAAGCCGCGTGGCAAAGGGCGTACCTGTACATCATATGTAATATGCAGGAATATCTCGACGACCCTTATCATAGCAGGATGAATTCTGAGAAGTATCATCCGATGGACCAATTGGTTTATCTGGGGATTCATGATTTTGACGGTGATGGAATTCCGGAGCTTTTGGCCGGTGATACCATCACAATGGCAGTGTTTACCTTTGTCGGTGGGCGGGTAGAAAAGCTTGCGGATTTGTATTATCCCAATACAGCATGTTGGTGCATCAACGGTGTATATTTTAAGGATAACAGCGTAAGCGTAAGTTGTGATGGACAGGACGGAAGTGATTTCGTGGATTTTGGTTTTCTGGACAATAACGGTATGAAGGGATTTGCGACCAGATATTACAGTGCTTCGGGGAGGGTATCGGAGGAAGCAAGGGAAGGAATCCGGCTGGTGCGTGAAGAGTCCGGCTGGGTATTAAAATTCCGGTCGGGAGAAGAGGCCGCACTGGATAGTGGATTTGATTATGATTTGATTCGGTGGTAGACGGGAAGAAATTCTTTACAGGAAGGAACAAACGTGTTATGATTTACGTGCGGTAACGGAGAAAATTTTTTTGTTATCACGATAAAATGCAGAAAGTGAGGACGTGTATGTTAAGCATTGTAATAATGGAGAATACGAAAAACTAAATAGTTGATGTATCTGCCTTACATGTGCTTACTATACTTATGTCCAAATATAGCAAAGAAGCATGACTGATGTACAGATCACATATGAGTTGAAAAGCTATCAGCAGGAACTCGATTTTGAAATTGATAAATTGCAGCTTCAGCTTGTTTCTGCCGAGAGAAAACTAGAGCAGATCCGTTTGGATGTTCTTATTTGTCTGATCATGTTTGCTGCTCCTCTCTTCGTCTCAGTCGTGATGGGTTTTTTGTCATCCGGGGCTGTGATACCGACGATGATAAGCGTTGTAGCCGGTCTGTTATGGATTCTCTCCCTTCCCTTTACCTCATTTGCGCTCATTAAAAGTATTCTGATACGGTGGAAGAATATGGATTCTTCGGATTTTGTCTGGGAGAAACCTGCTGTTCGGCGCATTCAGTCAAAAACCACGCAGGAAGCGGAAAGTTCCTATCTTGTTGAGCAGAAGAAACTGATTTGGGTGCTGGGCAAATATTATCTTTATCAGGAACATCTGCAGCAGCTTCTGGAGCAGGCGGAGGAGGGGGACGAAGCTTTGACTTTGGAAAACGTCCGGGCGGAGTTGGCGGCCATGCCTTTTTATGAAGAGATAAAGCCGGCCAATCCTTTCGCGTCAAAAGAAGCAAAAAAAACCAGTATTCTGTCAGTCATTATCATAATTGCTTTATGCCTTCTCTTCTTCTTTGCATGCAATTGATTCACGAAATGGAAATCGTTCTGCTTAAAATTTACGATTGACTAAATGACATTGGACTATGGAGTATTATGCCATCCGGCAGATACCCATAGTCATTTTTATTTATGGAGTAGAAAGGAGTGTGTGGATATGAAAAGAAGGATTCAAACGATAGAAGAGAGACAAAAGAGGGAAGCGCTGGACTTTGTGGAAAAGGTATTTACCGAATATCAGGACGAGACGGAAGGCAGGGTGGTGCGTGCTCTTGTGGAGGAAATACGCGGGAAAAAATTTTATATACCCGAACTGGAACTGGTTGCGCTGGANGAGTCAGGAGCAATCATCGGGTATGTAATGTTTTCCGGCTTCTCCATAGAGGGCAGGTACGAGGGCGAACTGCTGCTGCTTTCACCTGCGGCGGTTCGGACGGATTTACAGCGGCAGCATATTTCGAAGGATATGATTGAATATGGATTTCAGCAGGCGGAAAAAATGGGCTATACGGCTGTGCTTGTGGAAGGAAATCCNAAAAATTATCACGCGAGAGGCTTTCAGACGGCTGCGGACTTTGGAATTCTGCCGGGACGCTCGGTACATCTGCCGCATATTGAGTGCCTGATGGTGAAGGANNTGCGGGCAGGCGCGCTTGCGCGGATAAAAGGGANTGTGGAATATGATTTTTATGAAATGTTGGGATAGATAATTGTGAAATGCGGATGTTGTCATTGCGTACGCATNGTATANTTCAACGCANACNCGCTNTCGCTCCNAGCTTACCGTAGCGGTACGTAAGCTGCNAAAATACCTCGCAAGTCATGCCGCATGACTTTNGTACCGACGGTAAGCAAGGGTCTGCTTATGGAATATACCATGTGTACAATTCGAAAACGGCAAGGGAGAGTTTCACANTTNTCCAAGGATAAAAAACAGGAAGGAATAGAAAACCATGGGACAGGATATTAGAGAGGTGGAGAGATTACTGGAATTTGACAGGATAAAGGAAAAATGGGCGGNACTGGCATATACGGCGTGGGCGAAAGAGAAGATAGGGGAGGCAGAGCCGTTTTTGTCGGAGAGCGTGCTTTTGCATGCGCTTGCGGANACNACGGAGGCAAGGCTGCTGTTAGAGAAGGGCGGNACGCCNCCGCCGGTATCCCTAAACGGTGTGGANGAGCTTGTGACAATNGCCGGAAAAGGGGGNTGTCTGACTGCCGACGGACTGGAGCAGATAGGGAGTGCGCTGGCGGCGGTGAAGAGGCTGAAGGACTATTTAAACCGCTGCAAGCAGTATGAAGTTTCCCTGCCATACTATGAGGAAAATCTGGACGCACAGGAGCCGCTGGCAGAACAGATACGGCAGCAAATCAGGAACGGCAGGGTGGACGATGAAGCTTCCAAGCTGTTGAAGTCACTGCGAAGTGANATGGAGAGGCTTCATGACAAGGCAAAGGAAAAAGCGGATGCCGTGATGCGCGCCAACAGGGANTGTATGTCCGACAGCTTCAGCACAGTGCGGAACGGGCGGCTGTGTATNCCGGTAAAAAAGGAGTATAAATTTAAAATTGCAGGCAGTGTGATTGACAAATCTGCNACNGGGAACACCCTCTTTATNGAGCCTGCTTCGGTGGCGAAAATCNGNGGGGANCTGCAGGCGGTTANCATTGAGGCGGAAAATGAGGAGCGGAGAATCCTNTTTACCTTGACCGCCATGGTGGCGGACGCCGCCGAAGTNATGGAGCAGAATATGCGTACCATAGAAAAACTGGATTTTATNTTTTCNAAGGGAAAGCTGAGCATGGAATATGGCGGAACCTGTCCCCGNATCAACACGGAAAGACGGATTGTATTAAAGGACGGGCGNCATCCNCTGATGGACAGGACGGTCTGCGTGCCGTTGCAGCTTACTGTCGGCGGCAGGATCAACGGTATCGTGATTACCGGACCTAACACGGGCGGCAAGACGGTCGCCATCAAGACGGCGGCACTGACCTGTATGATGGCACAATGCGGTTTGCATGTGGCATGTGGGGAAGCNGATATCTGCATGAACAGCAATTTTCTCTGCGATATCGGAGACGGGCAGAACTTATCCGAAAACCTGTCCACCTTTTCTGCGCATATTAAAAACGTGCTGGATATTCTGGACCGGGTGACGCCGCAGAGCCTTGTGGTGATGGATGAACTTGGATCGGGAACCGACCCCACGGAAGGGATGGGAATTGCCATTGCCATTTTGGAGGAATTGAAAAAGAGCGGCGCNCTGTTTTTGGTGACGACGCATTATCCNGAGGTGAAGCAGTATGCGGAAAAGGAAGAAAAAATGGTAAACGCGCGCATGGCNTTTGACAAGGAAAGCCTGCAGCCCNTGTACCGGTTGATTATCGGNGAGGCGGGAGAGAGTTGTGCCTTTTACATTGCGGGACGNCTGGGTATGCCGGATTTTATGCTGCGNTGTGCGGCAAAAGCAGCGTATGGGGAAAATGCGCCGGATATGCCGCAGAAGCTGACAGAAGCAAAACAGGAGATTCCCAANACAGTGCCGCGCATCATAGAGAAAAAGAAAAGCACAAACCGGATGCAGGAGGCGGCAATGCGNTTTAAGCGCGGCGACAGCGTGATGGTGTATCCGGACAAAAAAATAGGAATCGTCTGCCAGAGCGCNAACGAGAAAGGCGTGCTCAGGGTACAACTTCCCGGCAAAAAAATCTGGATTAGCCATAAGCGGCTGCGCCTGCACGTGGCNGCAGAANAANTGTATCCNGAGGACTATGATTTTTCNATTATTTTTGATACCATAGAGAACAGAAAGCTTCGGCACAAAATGGGGAAACACNATGTAGAAGGAACGGAAATTGAGATAGAGTAGGGAAGTGTGAAAGTCTTTATGCAGCAAGTGTCATTGTACGCATGGTATATTCCAACGCAGACTCGCTTTCGCTCCGAGCTTACCGTAGCGGTACTAAGCTCGAAAATACCTNGCTAAGTGCCGACGGTAAGCAAGGGTCTGCTTATGGAATATGCCATGTGCACAATTCGAAAATGGCAAAGATGGGTTTCNCAATTACCTAAAGGATAAATTGTACATAGACGTTTGTGAGGTTTCTTTGCCAAGCCACAGGAAATGGGCAATAGAGACAAAATAAGGGCGACTTGCCACGCTTCGGAGCNCGTTTTTGTCTCTATTGAACATTTCCGTNACNTGCAGAAGTTATTTTGTAATTATCTAAATNGAGAGAGAGGAAAGGTTGAAGATATGGAATTGGTAAAGGCGTATAGGGAAAATGGGGTGTTGAGGAAGAGTTTTAATGCGTTGGCGGGGAGAACTTACGGGTTGGATTTTGAGGACTGGTATCAGAACGGTTTCTGGAAGGAGGCGTATGTTCCTTATTCTGTTGTGGAGGATGGGGAAGTTGTGGCAAATGTGTCCGTCAATATAACGGACTTTATGTGGAATGGCAGCAAAAAGCATTTTATCCAGCTTGGCACCGTTATGACCGATGAAAGGTACCGTGACAGGGGGTATAGCAGGCGGCTGATGGAGGAGGTCGAAAAAGATTATGCAGGCGTGGATGGCGTCTATCTGTTTGCCAATGACAGTGTGCTGGATTTTTATCCGAAATTCGGATTTAAAAAGGCTTCTGAATACGGTTACGAAAAGGAAATTTCTGCGGACAGGGAGAGAAGCATCCACAAGATTCCTATGCGGGAGAAACAGGTATGGGACGGATTTGCAAAAATAGTGGAGAAAAGTGTTCCCTGCGGGCGTTTTGCCATGATGGGCAACAGCGGGCTGGTTCTGTTTTATGTGACAAAATTCATGCAGGAAAATGTATACTACAGCAAAAAGCACAAGGCGTACCTGATTGCGGAGGAGGATGGCGACGAGATTTTTATCCACGCGGTATTTTCCGAGACACCTGTGGAGCCGTCCGAAGCTGCGAGAGCCTTCGGCGGGGGCGTCAGGAAAATCCGGCTTGGGTTTACGCCTGAACATGCAGAGGGCTATACCATGACAGAAGTGAAGGAGGAGGACACAACTTTGTTTCTGAAAGGGGACGGCTTTCAGCGCTGGAACGAGGATAGGCTGATGTTTCCGACGCTGGCCCATGCCTGAGCCAAAGCTTCACATTTACAAATTATAAACCGGAACTTAGTGAGTGAAGCAATATATCATAACGGCCTGCTGTACAGCAAGTAAGTATTTTTTAAACTCATATCCAACGAAATAATCAGATTCTATTACTTCGTCGGAAACTTCTTCTCCCCGGTAAAAGGGGGGACAGGGATTTAATAATGCGCCTCTATTTGCTTTTTGCATCATTTCTGTAGTAACCTGACAGTTCTTAAAATCAGCAAGGGCATTTGCGGGCAAAGAATCTGTACACACAATATCTTTGCCTGCAATCGCCTCGCTGATATTATCATAAGACACAAGACCGTCAATTTCATAACCATGCCCGCAGCATTGCTCCAAGGAAAAGCCCATAACGTCGGAAGCTTCTTTCCATGCCAGACCGATATTTCCTTTGGCGCCGCAAAAGAGAAATTTGTCTTTTATGAAATCGCCTCTGATTTTGGAAAGTGCGTACATATCCGAAAGCATTTCACAGGGATGATTTACATCTGTCATGGCGTTGATAATCGGCATGGATGCGTATTGTGCTATGTATTCCAAGAGCCGGATATTGCCATGCCTTATGATGACTATGTCCGCCCAATTATTTAAGTATCCGAAGACATCTCTTAAATCCTCTTTCTTGTCAAGTGTTTCTGTAGGAAACAGAATGGGCTGTCCTCCTAATAAATGAATTCCTTTTTCGAAAGAAACCCGCGTTCTGATACTTGTGCCGGAGAAAAACAGAACTATACTTTTTCCTTTTAAAATATCCGTATATTTTCCTTGCTGCACTTCATCAGCAATTTGGAATATGTCATAAATATCGTTTGGTGCATAATCGGTCAGCCTTATAAGGTGCTTCATTTCCACGTCTCCTCTGCGTAAACATGCCTATTTTCAGGTGCAGTTAATTTTACCTAAATTACCATACCGCTGTTTTTATGTCAATATTCTCTGATCCGGAAACAGAATTGTAACAATATAAAAAATACAGTTGCATTTTCCGGCAGAAGGTGTTATGCTGTAGAAAAGATATTTAATAAACTTAAATAAGTGATGTAAACAGAAATAAAGATTAAGAAGAGAAAGGTGGGCGTTAAGTATGAAACTGGTAGTGATCGGAGGAGGAAGCAGTTATACACCGGAATTGATAGAGGGCGTGATAAAGCATCACGAAACCCTTTCCATAACAGAGGTGGCTTTGGTGGATATCGAGGCGGGAAGTGAAAAGCTGCAGATTAATACGGCCTTTTCAAAGCGTATGATGGAAAAGGCAGGGCTGTCCATCGCGGTGAGCGGGACGCTTGACAGGAGGGCTGCGCTTGCCGGTGCGGATTTTATCATTACGCAGATAAGGGTAGGAGGATTGGATGCCCGCGCGCGGGATGAGAGAATTCCTTTAAAATACGGCATGATAGGCCAGGAGACGACGGGGATAGGAGGCTGCTTTAAGGCGCTCAGGACGATTCCGGTTATGCTGGATATCTGCCGTGACATTGAGGATATCTGCCCTGAAGCATGGCTGATTAACTTTACCAATCCGTCCGGTATTGTGACGGAAGCGGTTTTGAAGCATACCCATGTAAAATGTATCGGGCTTTGCAACTGCTCCATCAATATGCGCTATGATGCGGCGCAGCGTCTTTCGGTTCCGGCGGAGAGTCTTGACTGCCGTTTTATCGGTCTGAACCATTTGAGCGTCATGAACCACGCTTATCTTGACGGCAAAGAGCGCATACAGGATGTACTGAATGTTTTTAACAGTGAGAGTGTTGTGAAAAATATTGAAAAGGACGAGGAGATGGACAGGGTTGCCAAAGAGCTTGGCTGTATGCTTTCTCCCTACCTGCAGTATTTCTATATGGAAAGACAGATGCTGGAGGAGGAAACGGCGCAGGCGATCGGTTTGGAGGGCACAAGAGCGGATCAGGTCAAGGCAGTTGAGAAGGAGTTGTTTATACAGTACAGCAATCCGGAGCTTAAGGAGAAGCCGGAGGCACTTGCCAGAAGAGGCGGCGCGCGGTATTCCGAGGCGGCGATTAACCTGATTGACAGCATTCACAATGATTCGCAGGATGTGCAGGTGGTTGATGTGATGAACAATGGTCTGATACCGCAGCTTCCGGACGACTGCGTTATCGAGACAAACTGTACCATCGGAAAAAATGGGGCGAAGCCGCTTATGGACGCGGATGTACCCCTGTCTGTCATTGGTCTTATCTGTCAGGTCAAGGCGTATGAAATACTGACGATTGAAGCGGCAGTTTCGGGAGACCGCGGCACAGCGCTGCGTGCCTTTTTAAATCATCCGCTGGTACGGGACGTGCGGGATGCAAGGGCGGCGCTTTCCGAGATGCTTGAGGCAAACAAAGAATATCTTCCGCAGTTTTTCAGCCGGGAAGCATAAATTTCAGACAGACAGAGAGGAATATCGTGATGTACGTACTTGGAGTAGACGTAGGCGGAACAAAGACAGAATGTGTTGTGGCAGATGAAAAAGAAAAGATAATGGGGAGGGGCTTCGGCGGAGGCGGAAACCATCAGATGTGCGGCATTGAAAAGGCGTCAGAGTCCATGCGGAAGGCAGTTTCGGAGGCACTTGCACAGGCAAATATTACGTTGGCTGACGTTGCCTATGCGGTGTTTGGCATTGCCGGAGCAGACGGCCCGAAGGACATGGAGGTGCTTGTCCCTGCTGTGAAAAAAATCATGGGGACGGTGCAGGTAAAAATTCTGCACGATGCATGGCTGGGTCTCCGCGCGGGAACAGAAGATTACGTGGGCGTGGTGTCCATCTGCGGAACCGGCGCGGGGCATGTTGGCAGGAACCATAGCGGACAGGAGCTGTCCCTGAGAAATCTCGATTATATCATGGGGAATTTCGGCGGCGGAGGAGATTTGGAGGAGAAGGCACTGCATTATGCTTTCCGTTCTGAAGAAGGAACGTGGCAGAAGAGCCGTCTGGAAGATGCAATTCCCAAGGTGTTCGGCGTGGAGGGCATGGAAGAGGTGTGTGAAATTCTGCGGGATGAAGCTATGACGAAGGAACAGCAATATCAGCTTCCCATTACCGTGTTTACGCTTGCAAGAGAGGGCGATGAAGTGTCACGCGGCCTGATTTCTTCCATGGGGTATGAAGAGGGAAAATATGCCGCTGCGGTACTGAAAAGGCTTGACATGTGCAGTGAGCCGGTTCCGGCCGTGCTGATTGGCAGCCTGTTCCGCACGAGGGAGCCGCTTTTAATCGACGCGTATATGAAAGCACTGTGGGAGACGGCGCCAAAGGCATATGCCGTCATACCTGAAACTGCGCCTGTTATGGGAGCGGTAAAGCTGGCAATTGATGCGGTAAAGGAGCAGCAGGCGGATGACAGATAAAAATGAAATTACGGGGAAACCTACGGTATTGAAGGAGCTGAACATCAGCCTGCTAAAGGATGCGCTGAAAAAGAGCGGACGGGCAACCAGAGTTGAACTTTCCAAGCAGACTAAAATCAGTCAGCCCACGGTCAATCTGCTGATAAATGAACTTTTGGCGGATAAAACGGTGGTGAGCCTGGGTGCGGCGGAATCAACCGGCGGACGCAAGGCGGAGCTCTATGCGCTGAATCTGAAGAAGTCGTCTGCGGCACTCATCATTGTAAGTGAGGGCAGTTTTGAGACGGCAGTTGTGGATATGGGGCTTGCGGAAGAGCAGCGGGATATGGTAAAGCGGGACAGAAGGCAGTCCTGTTTGAAACAGCTCGTGAGCATACTCAGTGGAATGCTTAAAAAAAGTCCGAATATCGGCGCTATTTCCGTTGGTGTACCGGGCGCGGTATCAAAAGAGGGCGAGGTTTTTGCCATTCCCCAGATTCCGGAGTTTGAGCATTTTGCGCTGCGCGCCGAACTGGAAAACCACTTCGGTCTGCCGGTGCAGGTTACAAACGATATTAACGCCACTACCTTTGGCTACAGGCTGCTTCATGAAGAAGCAGAAAATCTGGTTTATTTGTATACAGAAGGAGAAAAAATCGGAGCCGGACTGATTTTAAACGGCGCACTCTACCCGGGGTGCACAAGCTTTGCAGGCGAAGTCGGATATATGCAGCTCGGCGGGCGCAGCGTGGAGGAAATCATGAGCGGAAAAGAAGCGGGACTGCCCCTTCTCAGTCTGCTGGCACAGGTCGTAGTAAATCTGGTCTGTATGTTTAACCCGGAAAAAATCGTGCTTGCCGGCAGGGCGGATATGGAACAGCAGCTTCCTGCACTGATACAGGAATGTGAACGCCTGCTTCCCGCAAGCGTACTGCCTGCCATAGATGCTGCAAAAGCAGAGGAAGGCTATTATTTTAAGGGATTAGGCGGACTTGGCATTGCGCTTTTGGAGCAGGACATCCATATTACTTAACATTTTACCATAGAAAGGAAAAGTATTATGAAAATCATCAGAGCGAAGGATTACAAGGATATGAGCAGAAAGGCGGCGAATATCATATCGGCGCAGGTCATTATGAAACCGGACTGCGTGCTGGGGCTGGCAACAGGCTCTACGCCGATAGGCGCCTATGAACAGCTTGTGGAATGGTACAATAAAGGCGACCTTGATTTTTCGGGCGTGACAACAGTAAATCTTGACGAGTACAGGGGGATTGCAAAGGAGCATCCCCAGAGCTATTACCGGTTTATGCAGGAAAAGCTTTTTTCCAAAGTCAATATCAGACAGGAGAGAACCTTTATTCCGGATGGTATGGAGGCGGATGCGGAAAAAGCCTGCCGTGAGTACAATGAAGTGATTGAGGCAGTGGGCGGAATTGATTTACAGCTTTTAGGACTCGGACATAATGGGCATATCGGTTTTAATGAGCCGGGGACAGCGTTTGAGGCGCAGACCCATCTGGTGGAATTGACAGAATCTACAAAGAAGGCAAACCAGCGCTTTTTTGCTTCTGATGAGGATGTGCCGCATCAGGCGTATACCATGGGCATCAAGACTATTATGCAGGCGAAGAAGATTGTAGTGGTGGTAAGCGGAGAGGACAAAGCAGAGATTTTAAAGGCCGTTGTGACAGGACCGATTTCTCCCGCGGTACAGGCATCCGTTTTACAGCTTCATAATGACGTAACAGTGGTTGCTGACGAAGCGGCTCTTTCCTGTTTGTAAAATAAAAAGTTCTTGACCTTGACGCTGCGTCATACTGTATGCTGTTCTTACACGGAGGGAGACGCCATGAAGACAATAAAGGAAGTAAGTCAGCTTGCAGGAGTGAGTATACGCACTTTGCACTATTATGATTCCATCGGGTTACTGTCGCCGGCAAATGCGACGGAATCGGGATACAGGCTGTATGACGATACAGACTTGGAAAGGCTGCAGCAGATATTGTTGTTTCGGGAGTTACAGTTCCCGCTAAAGGAAATCAAGGAAATTCTGGACAGCCCCGACTTTGACAGAAAGAAGGCGCTGGAGCAGCAAATCCGGCTGCTTGAACTAAAGAAAGAGCATCTGGAAAACCTGATTGACTTTGCCCGTGGAATAACAGTGATAGGAGTGAGACCATTGGAATTTTCAGTATTTGACACAAAGAAGATTGACGAGTATGCGAGACAGGCAAAAGAGGCTTACGGAAAGACAAAGGAGTATAAGGAGTTTGCGGAAAAGAGCAAGAACCGCTCGAAAGAAGAGGAAGCTGCCATAAGTGAAAAAATGATGGGCATATTTGCAGATTTCGGAAAGCTTATGGACAAAAGCCCATCCGATGAAGCCGTTCAAAAACAGGTGGAATATCTGCACGGTTTTATCAACGAGAATTTTTACACCTGCTCCAAGGAATTGTTGTCGCAGCTTGGTAAAATGTATGCCGGAGGCGGCAGCATGACGGAAAACATCGACAAGGCAGGCGGCAAAGGAACCGCTGCATTTACTTCGCAGGCAATCGAGTTGTATTGTAAGGAAGGCTGAGAAAGCAGAAGAACTGCCGGACAGGGGGTCAAAGCCCTGTCCGGACACAGGATTACGGATTGATTCTGATACACATGGGAAATTGGTATCTCGATAATATAAGGCTTCTTCCAAAAGACATCGGCAAAATTTTTAAAGCTGAACCAAAGCTGATTTTCAGCTTTGGTTCAGCTTTAAAAAATCTATTTGTGGATTTCCCAAAATCCAGACCTTTTTCCGCCTTTACGTTCTATAACACCTTCACTTACTAATTCCTTGACTGCTATCTGTATGTGTGATCTGGTCTCATTTAGCATTTCTTGCAGTTCTTTTTGGGTTAATGTGGGCGTTTTTTCCAAAAGCTTCAATACCTTCATTTTTAAAGCTGAATTCAAAGCTGAACACTCAGCTTTAGAAGTAAGCTTTGAAACGGACTGATCTATTATTTTAACCGCAGACAATTTTAACATAATATCTTCTGAATGTACAATGTACTCGGGCTTTGAAGTACCATATTCATTACAAACATCAACAATCTTTTGAATCCCGCGCCCCCAACTTTCAATGTAGCCGGCCCTGAAAAATGCTCTTGCAATTTTGGGATTATATGGTCTGGATTGATGCCGCTGTAATAAGGAATCCACTGTCCAGTCTGATGGAAACGCACACTCATTACTGATATACATGGCATCGTCTTCAATCCGAATTTGAATCGGAATTCCGGCACTCCATCGAGAATGCACAAGCGCATTATAGAGAGCTTCACGAACCGCATCTTTGGGGAAGGGGTAAGTTTCAACTCTGGTCATATTTTCATAAGTAATGGGTGCCGTCAAATATTTCAGATAAATCAGTTCAATTGCACGTTCTGCCTGCATAAACAATGAGCCAATAATCTCATCCTGATACTGTAAATCAGATCCTTTTCCGAATTTCCCAATTTTTGTATAAGTTCCAAACATCCATTTTTGTGGCATCCGATGAAAAAGCAGCACAGCGGCTCTGGTAAGTCGTCCATCTTTCAACAAACCTAAGCTATCTAACAACTCCGCATTGCTCATATCTAAATCCGCCTTTGTCATGCGTTTGCTGCGTATAGCTTCCCTGCGAAAGATATCAAAGCTCTCCTTATCTAAGTCCTCTACTGATACACCTTCAATAATGGTATCTTCCCAACGAATACCTGTTTTTGAAGATATAAACTCGGTCAATGCTGTCCCACGCAACACTTGTCTTGTACTGCCACTGCGAAAATGATACTCTCCCTTATAGCTAACTGGATAACTGCTGGGGCTTATGACAATTTCAATATATTCTAATCCATCTTTTGAAAGCAAATTTACATCTGCAAAGAATCCTAAATTTGTTTGAATCTTATTTGGTATGTCCTCTAAAAGCTTTTTCCCATTCTCTATGCCAATAACCTTTCCCCTATCATCTATGCCAATATAAATTTTACCCCCTTGAGCATTGGCAAAACCGCAGATCCATTTTAAATATTCATCTCTCCAAGATTCTTTCCATTCAATATTTTGATTTTCAGGCATAACCCCACCTCCCATATCTGAACTTATTCTATCGTATACATGTGAATTTATCAATCTATAACTTTACCTTTCGGCACAAAAGGGACAATTCTGTATGTATTCCGGTACAGAATTGTTGTCGCAACTTGGCAAAATGTATGCCGGAGGCGGCAGCATGACGGAAAACATCGACAAGACAGGCGGCAAAGGAACTGCTGAATTTACGTCGCAGGCAGTCGCTTTGTATTGTAAGGAAGGCTGAGAAAGCAGAGGAACTGCCGGACAGGAGGTCAAAGACTGTCCGGCGGTTTTTGTGAGGGCGCAGTTTCACTACTCCACAATGCGGGGCTGCCCGAACAACCCTTTATATTCCACTTTTGTAAAATACTGTAATTCGTATTGGTGCTTGCCACGCTTTAGGGCTTCGTTGATTGCCGCAATTTCTTTCTGAATTTCATCCGCTGTTTGATACCAGCCTAAAATAATGCTGTGTTCGCCCCAGAAAGTAACGCTTTCAATGCCTAAAAGCACGTATGCGGGAGCTTTGCCGTTCGCAAAAACCTTTGATGATTTGACAGCCTGGCAAGTCACAATATGGCTTTTATCAAAAGAAGTGATTGCAATTTTTTCTGATGGTGCATAAACGACAGGTCTGCAGGGTTCCGCTTTCTTTTCCATATTGGACTGCTCATTTACAAGATAGTCGATGGACACATTGAGCTTTTGGGAGAGCAGAATCAGTTTTTCCGTTTCAGGATACCCGTCCCCTGACTCCCACTTTGAGACAGCCTGCCTTGAAACATCCAGCATCTCAGCCAGTTGTTCCTGTGTGATTCCCCTTTCTTTTCTGATCAGCTTTACATTTTCTCCAAATGACATAATGCCACCTTCTTTCCTAATTCTCATAAGAAAATTTTACTCATTTTTTGCATTTCAGCCACCAACCTGTATTTGCGTTTGCGCAATTTGAAGTTGCAATCACCATAATTCTAACACAGATTGACTGTTTTGCGGAATACGTATTATACTATTAGAGGTGAGTCCTGCCGTAAAGTGGACTGCTGAAGATGTAAGCAACTTTATATAAAGGGTAAAACTTTAATGTGAAAAACTAACGTCTATCTAGAGGCGGTTAGGGTAGAATTTAAAAATAAAATTCGGATTTTTTGAAGAAATAATTTTATAGTTGACTGTAGAAACAAAATGAGATATAATTTGTTCGACTAAAAGATGGAAGGAGCGATGTACTATGAGAAAAAATAATATTATAGTAATTAAACATGGCTCCCAGCATAAAGTCAACTCTAGTTATTGATACTTTTTATCACTACAGTTTATTGCAATGGATGAAGTAGGAGAAATCTATATGGAAACAACTATTATTTTTTCTTAACTGCAATGTACACTTTTCATAAGGTGATAATTAAGTTCGTAAACTATTGATTAGTTTTCAGAGTAGATAAAAAATCCTTTTAGCTTGGGAGACGAATATCCCAAGTTATTTTTATGCCCAAAAAGGAGATTTTTATGAAAGAAAACTTAAAATTTATCTGGCTTTATGCTCGAAGTTACAAAATCAGATTGTTTGTAATGCTTTTTAGTATCCTGTTAACATCTATATCCGGAGCACTTTTTCCTTTCTTTCTTGGAAAAATGATCAATAGTTTATTATATGGGAGGGATTATGTTCTCTTCTTTCGCAACTTCTGTTTGTATGGCGCATTCTTCTTGGTGCAACAATTTATGCGTTTTATCAATACAAGACAGTATGCTGCTCTTGAAACTACTCTTCTTTTTGATATACGAAGAGATGCTTTGAAAAATATATTTTCAAAACCGGCAGATTATTTATCTCAGATGGACAGAGGTGACACAATATCAAGAATAGAGAAGGATGTTCATCAAATACTCGATTATATTTATTACAATCTTTTTTATTCTGTTTCGGATATTTTTGAATTTGCTTCACAGATAATTTTGATTCTGCTGATAAGTTGGAAACTATTAGTCCTTACCATTATTTGTATGCCTATATCTTTCCTTCTTCCAAGATTTTGTTCAAAAATATCAAAAAAATATTATCAGAAACAATCAGAAATAGATGGAAAATTGTCAGGTTGGTTTTTTGATATTATTAATAGTTTAGTTGATATCCGTTTACTTTCCGGGGAACAGAAAGTAAACTCTGACTATCTTAAGCAGAAAGAGAATTATATAAGCATTCGAAAATCTACAACAAAAATTGAAACGTTTACGCAGATTGGAATAGAGGGAACAGCAGTTATATTGAAAATTCTTTTATACAGCGTTTCAGCGATTCTGGTTATAAAAAAAGAATTATTAATTGGAAACTTTATCTCGGTAATAGAATATTTTAATTCTTCACTGGCTATTTTTAATGAAATGGCCAACCGGGCAAATCCGATTACAGAAAACATGGTGGCAATAGACCGCGTCCGAAATATTATATCCTCGCCTCAGGAAAGTTTTGTCCCTGAAATACTTACTTCTGCTGCAAACGATATACGTTTTGAAAATATAAGTTTCAGATATGAGAAGGAAGGACCTCAAATTCTCAAAAATTTATCTTTCTATATCAGCCCCGGAGAACATGTGGTATTTGCCGGGGAAAGTGGATGCGGCAAAACAACGATAACCCGTCTGATGATGGATTTTTATAACCCGGATGACGGAATTATTTACATTGGCAATATGGCGATGAAACAAAATAAAAATATGGATCGGTCATCAAAAATAGGTGTGGTTTTTCAGGCAACAGCTATTTTTGACGGAAGTATCAGATACAATTTGATATTCTCTGATAATATGGAACGTGATAATGAAATCTGGCTTGTACTGGAAAGAGTCGGATTATCTGAGTATGTTAATTCATTGCCAAATGGATTGTCCACTGAATTATCCGGACTAAATACCCATCTGTCAGGTGGACAGATACAAAGGATCGGCATTTCCAGGACACTGTTGAAAAATACAGATATCATTATTTTGGATGAACCTACATCTGCATTTGATTGGAAGAGCGAACAGGTTTTTCTTGAAATGTGTCAAACATTTTATCGTCAAAAAACAATAATTATGATTTCACACAGGATTGAGACTCTAAAAGCAGCAGACAGGGTTTATTTTATTAAAAACGGAGAAATTGAAGCAGTTGGCAAACATGAAGAATTACTTGCTGACAACAGTGATTATGTGAAATATCTTAATAAAGGAGAACTGACAAATGAAAAATAGAATGTCTTATTTTATGCAGTTTTCACCATATATGGCACAGAGAAAAACAGATCTGTACATCTGGGCGTTTTTTGAGTTATTTATAAAAATATTAATTCTGGTAAACCCATTTATTTATATACAGTTAATAGATAAGATTATGGTTGAGAATCAATTATACTTTTTAAAATATGTTATTGCATCAATTCTTATTGTTTATGTTTTGTCCGGCATAGCCAAAATAGTATCATGGAAATTCCATAATCGATTTTTCCTGAACTTTGAGAAGAGCCTTCAGAACGCGATGCTTAATAAATATTTAGATATGCCCATTGGGAAAATTTTGCGCAGTGATTTAGGGAATCTGAAAAAAACTATTACCGAAGATGCCGCAACCGTTTTAGTATTGGTAGAAAAGAATATCTTCCAATATCTATTATCGATAATTACTATTTTTTCATTATCCATACTGCTATTTGTGATGTCTCCGATACTTGCAATTATAGCTTACATGTTCATCCCAATTTCTTTCTGGGTAACTAAAAAAATAGGGAAAAAAGCGGAACAATTAACGAAAGATATAAGAAATACACAAGGGGAATATGAGAAATTGTTATATAGCATATTAGGAAATTGGGAATTTATTAAATATAACCATCTTTTTTCTGCGATCATAGGAAAAGTGGAGATATATTGGCAGAAATTATCCGTAAAAATCCTTAAAAAACAGACGGTCTCTTTTGCAAATAGAGCTTTTATATCCTTTAAGGATTATATTGTACTTGAAATGGGTCTCTATTTCATAGGCGGGATATTGGTTTTTAGCGATAAACTCACTATTGTTTCTCTGATTGCATTTATGGGATATTTGGCGGTATTTTTAAAAAGTGTAACTGAAATATCGGAAAATATATTTGAATATTATCAAAACCTTCCACAAATACAAAATGTTGCCCGAACTATAAATATTGATATTCCTCAGCATAAAATATTACAGTCCTTTTCATCTGTCAAATTACAAAATGTTTCGGTCTCATTTGAGGATTCGTGTGTAGATGCTTTAAGCAACATAAATCTGACAATAAAAAAAGGGGAACATATTGTTATTGCGGGTCATAACGGTTCCGGAAAAACTACTTTACTCAGAACAATTATGGGGATTCAACCTGTCCAAAATGGGAATATTCTGGTTAATGATATTCCCATAAGGGAAATAAATGAAAAAAGCATATATAAAAAAATAAGATATCTTCCACAGACTCCACATTTTATAAAGGGGACAATAAAAGACAATCTATCGATCAGCAACCCTAAAATGAGTGAAGACAGAATGATTGAAGCCTGTGAGAAAGTAAATTTACTAAGCTTTATACAAAATCTACCACAAAAATTCGATACGGAAATCCATGATAGCGGGATTAGGCTTTCAGGAGGTCAGAAACAAAGGCTTGCCATTGCACGATTAATACTAGCAGACTCGGATGTTTTGGTTCTTGATGAAATAACGGCATCAATGGATGAAGAGAACAGTCAGATGATACAAAACATAATCCGAAATGAGTTTTGTGATAAAACAGTAATTGCCATTTCACATAAGTGGAGCGAAATAAATACATTTCCACGCATTATTGTAGTTAACTCAGGAAAAATAGTAGCTGACACGCCCATAGGTAAACTTGATGAGGCAGAATTCTTTCGTCTGTTTGAACTGTAATTGAAGATATTGTAATCCAAATAAGGGTGGAAAGTCCGGCTAAGAAATGTCAAGAGGTGAAATGAAAAATGATAAAAAGTTTTTCTTTATTATACGGGAGAAAAGTGGTGAAAAAACGAATTAACTACTCGATGCAGTTCTTATACTGACAGCAGGTTGTATCGAGGTTAATGTAAGGCAATGCCTATGTTGTCAGAACTGCATCGTTCAAAAAGAGATATTATAAATTTATTTTTGAAAGGAATGTAGTTACTATGAATGAATATGTAAAAAATGTAAATCGAATTGAGTTTGTTGTGACAATGGCTTGTACAGGAAGCTGCAGGCATTGTTCTGAAGGAGACCACAGCGCTTGTACAGGACATATCGATGCGGATGCTGCAGCAAATGCAGTTCGTGAAATATGCAGGAATTATAAAATTGAATCACTGATGACCTTTGGCGGAGAACCGTTACTCTATCCCGAAGTAGTTTGTAAGATACATAGGACTGCGGCAGAGATGGAGATACCACAAAGGGACTTGATTACCAATGGTTTTTTCCGTAAGGACAGAAAAAGAATCAGGGAAGTTGCCGGGCTGCTTGCTGACAGCGGCGTATGCCGGATTCTTTTGTCGGTTGATGCGTTTCATCAGGAAACAATACCCTTAGAGCCGGTCCAATATTTTGCGGAATGTGTTGTGGAATCCGGAGTTTCTATCATATTGAGTCCTGCATGGCTTGTCAGTGAAGCGGATCATAATCCTTATAATGTACAGACAAGAAAAATTATCGATGCGTTTGCTTATTTGAAAATTCCTGTGGGCGCAGGCAATGTTATTTTCCCGAGTGGCAATGCTATCAAGTATTTAAGTGAATATTTTGATGAGAATACAGATTATATTAATCCATATGAGGAGAATCCGGGAAATATCAGGACAATCAGTTTTTCTTCCAATGGAGATGTGCTGAATGGGAATATTTATCAAAATAATATACTCGATATTATAGAGGAATATAAACCATAAAAGTAAATAGGGTACAATACGATTTCGAAAACTTGTGCAAAGGCATAAAGATAGGGAATGTTATAGTTATCGCTTTATCTTTATGCCTTTTCTGTTGTTTGTACCGTAAGGCAGCAAACAGCCTTATTACAGATACAGAGGGGTAAATTTTTAAATTGTGCTTTTTTAAAAAAGCAATTATAATAAAGATGAGTTCAGATTTGGCAGGAGAAGGAAATGAACATAGAAAAACTGCATATACGCAAAGCAGATAAAGAGGATATTTCATTGCTGCGGGACTTGATAAAAGGTCTGGCTGCATACGAAAAAAGACCGCAGGACATGACGGGTACCAAAGAGCAGTTAAGTTACTGGCTCTTTGAAAGAAAAATTGCGACAGCCCTCATTGCGGAATATGGGGGAGAAGCGGTCGGATATGCGCTGTATTATCCTGTGTTTGGTTCTTTTTCCGCAGCAGGCGGCGTGCATTTGGAAGATTTATTTATCAAAGAGGAATTTCGCGGAGGCGGCTTTGGCAGGCGTTTTCTTGCAAAAATAGCGGAAACTGTGCTTGCGGAAGGTTATACGGAAATGGAATGGAGCTGTCTTGACTGGAATGAAGCGGCGGTTGGCTTTTATGAAAAACTGGGAGCGAAACAGGAAACAGGGAGAGTGTATTTAGGGTTTCCGAAATCCGAATTAGAGATGATTGCCGCTTTGTATTAGACATGTATGATTGGCATCACCAAAACGCAATTTTGACAGGAGCAGGATGATGCCCAGGCAGAATTGCTGCAGAAATAGAAAGAGGGAAACGTGATGTTTTTTAAGCGACCGGTCAATATAAATTTTATTACGATTCTGGCGGTGGTGATTTTCCTTGTTGTATTTGCCGTGGCAAGCGGCTGTGCGGCGATGAGCATAGCGGATGAGGTAAATACTGTCGGCAATCAATTTAATGACCTGCGTGCAAGCACAGATGACGGCTGGGGGATTGTGATTACAGGTTTTGCAGGATTGACCGGTGTTATGCTCGTTATTTTGTGCTGGACAGTTGCAATTACATTGGCTGTGATAGCGGCGATCCTGTTTATTCCGCTTCTGACGGCGCGGCTTGTATATCGCAACACAGGCGGCAGGCTGCTTGCTTACAGGATTATTATGGGAGTTGAATATTTTTTCCTGTCACTGTTTGCGTTGCTGCTGCTCGGCATGGCGGTGGGAAATGTGCTGAGTGTCGTTATCCTTTTACCGTTTTCACTTATCATCATTGCCATTATCGTTTTGAACATGTTGAATACATATTCTGACAGAATTAAGAGGTATTAGCGTGAGAAGAATCTTCTCAAGAAAGATTGGGGGTAGTATGAAGAGAATTACCATATGGAATGAATTTAAACATGAGAGAGAGTTTGCGGCAATTCATGAGGTATATCCTGAGGGGATTCACGGATGTATTGCGGATTTTCTGAAAGAGGAGCCGGATTTTACGGTGCGGACTGCAACCTTTGACATGGAGGAGCACGGTCTTACCGAGGAGGTTTTAAAGGAAACGGACGTATTGATTTTCTGGAGTCATGCCCTGCAGGAGGAGTTTTCGGATGCGGTCGCGGAGCGCGTCAGGGAGCATGTGCTCTCGGGCATGGGGCTGGTGGCGCTGCACTCGGCGCATTACAGCAAGGTGATGAAGCGTCTTTTGGGAACCTCTATGACCTTAAAGTGGCGGCACGGCGACAGGGAAAAACTCTGGTGCACCGCGCCCACCCATCCGATTGCGGCGGGCGTTCCGTCCGTTATCGAGATACCAAGGGAGGAAATGTACGGCGAGTATTTTGACATTCCGAGGCCGGATGATGTGGTTTTCACAGGCTGGTTTTCCGGCGGCGAGGTATTCAGAAGCGGCTGCACCTTTACAAGAGGAATGGGAAAAATCTTTTATTTCCAGCCCGGTCATGAAGAGTATCCCGTATACCGTCAACCTGAGATTCAACAGGTGATTAAAAATGCGGTGCGGTTCTGCGCACCGGCGGGTGGGGAGAGAAAAAGCCTGTGCTGTGAAGAATGGCCGAAGGCCATTCTTGGGGAAGAGAATTTCTAAGCCTGTAAAAACGCAGACTGGAAAGGTGAAAGATAACATGAAAATTTCAGTATTTTACGACCATATACTGCAGGCAGCGGAGCAGACGGGAAAGCCGCTGCCTGCACTGCTTCGCGAGGTGAGGGAGTCGGGAATCGAGGCGGTGGAAATGCGCCTTTCCTGTTTTCTCGAAAACGAAGCGGTTTTGGGGCTTTTAAAGGAGGCAGGGCTGTCGGTAAGCTGCCTGTATGAATTTTATGAAATGGAGAAGGGACTTGCGTCCCCCATGGAAGAGCGCCATGTGCTGGCGGCAGCGCAGGCAGGGGCGGAGAGAATCCTTGTCGTCCCGGGGTTCCTCGCGGGACAGGAGGCAGAAGAAAGAAAGGCCTGTGCCGGGAGCGAGGAAGAAACTGCCGCCTATATGGAGCAGAGCGAAAGTGTCTGCCATATGGCGGAGAGGCTTGCCGAAATGACAGCGCTTGGCAGGAAGTATGGCGTCACGGTGACGGTGGAGGATTTTGACGATGCCGCATCGCCGCTCAATGGCATGTATGGTATCCGGTGGTTTTTAGAGAAGGTCCCCGACTTAAAGTTTACGCTGGATATGGGGAATTTTGCCCATGCCGGCGAGGATGTGCTTGCCGCTGCGGCGCTTTTGGAACCATATATTGCGCACGTGCACTGTAAGGACAGGGGGGAGGAGCCTTCCCTGCAAAAGCAGGACGGCATAAACAAGGGTCTGCTGCCGGTGGCGGTGGGTGACGGCTACATACCGATTGGCATGATGGTAAAAGAGCTGATAAAGAAGGGGTACAACGGCTATTTTGCCATAGAGCATTTTGACGCCCCGAATCAGGAAGAGAGTATTCTGCGCTCGGCGGCGTATTTAAAGCGTATTGCCCAAGAGACTGTGGCGGAAGTGTAAAGGAAAAGGGAATGTGCGGCATGTCCGCATGACCCATGGAGGAAAGAATGAGTAAATATCGGGATACGATCAGAAAATATTTTTACTGCTTTCTCTTAGGACCTTTTTTTATGGTGCTGGAGGCATGTGGGGAGTTTATACTGCCCTTTCTAAATGCAAATATTATCAATAAAGGGGCGGCTGTGGGAGACGTTGCGTACATTCTGGAAAATGGTCTGTATATGCTTCTGATAGCGCTCTTTATGCTGGTGTCGGGCGTGCTCGGCGCACATTTTGCCATCAAGGGTTCGGCGCATCTGGCGGCGGACTTGCGGCAGAAAACCTTTGTACAGATTCAGAAATTTTCCTTTGCCAATATAGACGATTTTTCAACAGGCTCCCTTATCACGCGCATTACCAATGATATTACGCAGATACAGACCTTTTCCCAGAGTCTGCTGCGAGGCGTGTTCCGAAGCCCCGTCATGCTCGTTGGCGCAATCGCCATGTCGTTTATGTTAAATCCGAGGCTTGCCGTTATTCTCTGTATCGTGGTGCCGGTTCTGGCGTTTGCCATCGCCCTGATTATTAAAACGGCGTCGCCGCGCTATACGGTGATGCAGAAGCGGCTGGATGCCCTCAACAACAATATCAACGAGACCATAACCAATGAGTACGTTATCAAGTCCTTTGTCAGGGAGGAGCATGAAAAAGAAAAATTTGCGGCGGTCAATGGGGAACTGATGGAAAAAAGTATAAGGGCACTCAAGATGATGCTTTTACTGCAGCCGCTTTCCACCTTTGCCATCAGCGTAACCACGCTGGCTGTAGTCTGGATAGCAGGAGAGCAGATTATGGTGGGGAGCATGGAAATCGGAACTCTGACGGCGTTTATCACCTATCTGACCCAGGTGCTGACGGCGTTGGATTTTCTGGCAAATATATTTTTGCAGGGAACCCGTGCGGCGGCGTCTGACAGGCGTGTTTCCGAAATTCTGCACGCGGAAATTGATTTGGATGATGCGAATGTGAGACATCAGGATAAAAAGATTGAACAGGGCAGTATTNTATTTGANAATGTGTCNTTCCGGTATTTTAAAAAGAATACGGAGAAGGTGCTGGACAATATCAGCCTGCAGATACATGCCGGAGAATTTGTGGGCATTGTGGGCTCAACGGGAAGTGGAAAATCGACTTTGATTTCCCTGATTCCGAGACTCTATGATGTAGATGAGGGCTGCGTTCTGGTAGACNGCACGGACGTAAGGGAACTGTCATTAAAGCATCTTCGGGAAGGGATTGCAGTGGTTTTGCAGAAAAACACGCTNTTTTCGGGAACNGTTGCGGAAAATTTAAGATGGGGCAATGAAAATGCTTCCGATGAGGAGCTTACNTGGGCGTGCCGGATAGCGCAGGCGGATTCCTTTGTGCGTGCTTTTAAAGAGGGGTATGAGACGGAGTTAGAGCAGGGGGGAAGTAACCTTTCAGGCGGACAGAGGCAGCGTCTCTGCATTGCGCGCGCNATATTAAANCACCCCAAAATACTGATACTGGACGACTCCACCAGCGCGGTGGACACGGCGACCGANGCGCGCATCCGAAAAGCGTTCCGCGAGGAGCTTTCCGGCATGACGAAGCTTGTNATNGCCCAGAGAATCAGTTCCGTACAGGATGCAGATAAAATTATTGTGCTGGAGGAAGGCAGAATCGCAGGGCTTGGCACCCATGAGGAGNTGATTAAGACCTGCAGTCCTTATCAGGAAATTTATTATTCACAGAAGGAAGCATAAGGTGATTGCGAAACTTAGGAATTGTGCCGTTGTCATTGTGTACATGGTATATTCCAACGCAGACTCGCTTTCGCTCCNANCTTACCNTAGCGGTACGTAAGCTGCNAAAATACCTCGCAAGTCATGCCCGCATGACTTTNGTNCCGACGGTAAGNAAGGGTCTGCTTATGGAATATACCATGTGCACAATTCGGAACCGGCAAATGGGAGTTTCGCAATTACCGAAAAACAGCNTAAAGACAGGAGAGGCTATGAATAGTCAGAGAATNGANAGACTTCAGAANAAGTATGGAAATATGCAGGCAAATGCAGGGCAGAAGGAAATGAGCATCGGCAGAATGGCAAACAGGGGAGCGGCGCTTTCCATGAGCGGAAAGCCGAAGGATACGAAAAAGACAGTGGTTCGGCTTGTCAGGTATCTGGCGCAGGAAAAGAAGCTTTTATTTGCTGCTCTGGCGGCGGCGCTGCTGTTTACCGGTGCATCGCTTGCCACTTCCTACATGCTTCGCCCCATTATCAACAAATATATTTATGAGGCGCCCGAGGGGGCGGATATATCGTGGATGCTTGCCGGGCTTGCGGGCGCGCTCGCAGTGCTGGCTGCGGTCTATGTCCTTTCGGTGGTTTCCCAGTGGATGCAGGCGCGGATTATGCTGAGTGTCTCCCAGCGGTCACTTGCGAGGATGCGAAAGGAGTTGTTTGATAAGCTTCAGACCCTGCCGATACGGTATTTTGACAACCATGCGGCGGGGGATATTATGAGCCGTTTCACCAACGATGTCGATACCATCGGGGAAATGCTCAATACCACGCTGATACAGATTATTTCCGGCGCTATTACCATTGTGGGCACCATTATCCTTATGCTTTATACCAATCCGGTGCTGGGCACGATTACGATTCTGATGACGCCGGTACTGACCATGGTAAGCCGGATCATTATCAAGAAGGGCAGGGGCGCTTATGCGAGGCAGCAGCGCACGCTGGGCGCGTTAAACGGCTTTGCGCAGGAGACCATAACCGGACAGAAAGTGGTAAAGGTGTTTGGGCATGAGGAGATTGCCATAGATGAATTTGCCTATCTGAATGAGGAATTGTGTGAGGCGCAGATTAAAGCACAGTTTCGGGCGGGCATTATGGGCCCTGTTACCCATCAGCTCTGCAACATGAGTTATGCCCTGACAGCCTGTATCGGCGGTCTTCTGGTGGTGTGGCGCGGCTTTGACTTTGGCGGGCTTGCGGTTTCCGTCAATTATACGCGCCGATTTAACAGNCCGATAAATGAAATTTCCATGCAGATGAATACGGTGTTTGCGGCGCTTGCCGGTGCGGAGCGTGTTTTCGAGGTACTTGACAGTGAGCCGGAGGCGGACGAGGAAGGACTCACGGCGCCGAAGGAGCTGAAAGGCCATATTGTGCTGGANCATGTGAGCTTTGGCTATACNCCCGAGGTNACTGTGCTGCATGANATTTCCCTGTATGCGAAGCCCGGGCAGAAGATTGCNTTTGTAGGCTCNACCGGCGCGGGNAAGACNACGGTGACGAATCTGCTGTCCCGTTTTTACGATATCAAAGANGGAACCATTACCATCGACGGTATACCGATTGACAAGATACCGAGGGGCTTTTTGCGGAGCCATATTGCCATGGTGCTGCAGGATACCCATCTGTTTACAGGCACGGTGCGGGAGAATATACGCTACGGCAGGCTCGACGCCACGGACGCAGAGGTGGAAGAGGCGGCCAAGGTGGCGTCGGCGCATTCCTTTATCATGCATCTGGAAAACGGGTATGACACGGTGCTGGAACATGACGGCGCCAATCTTTCCCAGGGNCAGCGGCAGCTTTTAAATATTGCGCGCGCTGCGATTTCCAAAGCGCCCATCCTGATTCTGGACGAAGCCACCAGCTCTGTGGATACGAGGACGGAAAAACACATTGAGAAAGGTATGGATGCCATTATGAAAAACCGCACCACCTTCGTCATTGCGCACCGCCTNTCCACAGTCAGGGAGTCCGACGCCATTATGGTGTTAGAGCATGGCAGGATTATCGAGCGTGGAAATCATGAGGAGCTGCTTGCNGCAAACGGGCGCTACGCCGATTTGTACCATGAAATAGCGGAGCTTAACTAAGGCACTGNTTTTGNGTGATATTTTTCTTTGAAATGGCAAGAAAATCCTTCAGTACGTTGGTCTGCTGNAGNTTTTTGTAGTGGATGCCATAGGAGAGCTCGGCAGGATTTTCGAAGGGCAGATAGCATAAATCCTTTTCGCGGAGCTGCTCCAAATCCAGNACCATGGTGATGCCCAGACCGGCTTTTACCAAGATAAGCGCGGCCTCTGTGTTTTCACAAAAATAAATGTCTTTGGGCGCATGNGAGTCTGCAAGCGGCTTCTGCAGGGGAAATAAGGCGGGGGGAAGCTTTGGCGGCTCCTGTAAAATGACCTTTTCCGTCGTAAGCATTTGCGTCGTGATGGTTTTGGCGGCGGCATAGGGATGGTCTTTGGGCAGCGCNCACATAAGCCTTGTTTTCTGTAATTCCAAATAAGCCATATTCTTTTTTTCGGGGCCTGCATTTTTAAAGTCAAAAATCACATCNAATGTGCCGTTGTCTAAAAGATTTTCCAGTGAGCGGAACGGTATTGTCTGCAAAACGGGATGGACATTGGGATGCTTTTTCATAAATTCACATAAAATGTCGGGCAGGAGCTTAAGCTCCGTAGAATTGTGGAATCCNATGGAAAAGGAAGAAAAAGCTTCTGTNCTCTGNGAGGACAGCTTTGCCTTTGCCTGGTGTGTGGACTGTAGAATATGCGCGGCNTCTTCCCAGAATATAAGNCCATCCTGTGTGAGGGCAACGGAACGGGTGCTGCGTTTGAAGAGTTTGGTTTCCANCTCNGCTTCAAGAGAATTGATTTGGTGTGTAACTGCCGGCTGGGTGATATGAAGCTCGGCGGCNGCCCGCGCAAAATTCAGNGTGTTTGCGACGGCAATAAAACATTCCAGTTGTGTTGTGTTCATATAGACTCCTGTCTGCGTACTTGATACGTCTTTAATAAAAATTCTTTATTAATTATAACATATTTTGACTTTACATATAAATTTTTTTGCGTTACAGTGAAATNTGTCTTATGACAGAGAGAAAAGCAGGACGGAGGTACAAACATGATTCGTACAATTTTAAAGCAAGTAAAGCAGTATAAGAAGCCTTCGCTCTTAACGCCTTTGTTTGCAACGCTGGAGGTAATCATGGAGGTTCTGATTCCCTATGTNATAGCGNCGATTGTNGACAAGGGAATCGANGGGGGCAATATGCAGGNGGTTTACCGGTATGGNGCGATTATGCTGGTGATGGCTATGTTCAGCCTGCTGTTTGGTATACTGGCAGGAAAATATGCGGCTGCGGCTTCGGCAGGTTTTGCCTGCAATCTCCGCGACAGNATGTATGAAAACATACAGCGTTTTTCTTTTTCCAACATTGATAAATTCAGTACGGCGGGGCTGGTCACCCGTATGACGACCGACGTTACAAANATACAGAATGCATACCAGATGGTGATTCGTATNGCGGTGCGNGCNCCTCTTATGCTGATTTGCAGTATGTTCATGTGCTTTTTTATCNATGTCAGAATGAGCCTGATTTTCGTGGTGGCAATCATATTNCTTGGAATNATTCTNATTTCCATTGTGCTCACGGCGATGAAAATTTTNGATGTGGTGTTNAAGAAATACGACGATTTGAATGCCAGCGTNCAGGAAAATNTAACNGCGATAAGGGTGGTNAAATCCTATGTGCGCGAGGATTATGAGAANAGTAAGTTTACGAGCGCGGCAGAAAATCTCTATAAGCTGTTTNCCAAAGCNGAAAGNGTNGTAGTGCTTAACAATCCGGTTATGATGCTGACGATTTACGGCTGTGTNCTTGCGNTGTCATGGTTTGGCNCAAAGTACATAGTGGCAGGCGGNATGACNACAGGNGAGCTGACNTCCATGTTCAGNTATATNATGGGAATNCTGATGTCNCTTATGATGCTTTCCATGATTTTTGTNATGCTGACTTTGAGTACGGCAAGNGCCAAGCGTATTGTGGAGGTTCTTACNGAGGAGCCGGATTTGCNGAATGGGGAAAATCCCATTATGGAGGTTGCGGACGGCAGCATTGATTTTAACGCCGTGTCNTTTTCCTACAAGCAGAGCAGNGAGAATGAGACTTTGAAGGATATTGAGCTGCATATTAAGTCAGGAGAAACCATCGGCATTATCGGCGGCACGGGCTGNGGTAAATCCAGTNTGGTAAGNCTGATAAGCCGTCTCTATGATGTGACNGNGGGCTCNGTCTGCGTGGGCGGANGCGANGTAAGGGAATATGACATGGAAGTGCTGCGCGACAATGTNGCNGTGGTGCTTCAGAAAAATGTGNTNTTNTCNGGNNCTATTTTAGAAAACCTGCGCTGGGGAAAAGAGGACGCCACGGAGGANGAGTGCCGCGAGGCTTGTNTGCAGGCNTGTGCGGACGAGTTTATCCGGCAGCTTCCCGATGGGTANNATACNTANATTGAGCAGGGCGGNACCAATGTNTCNGGCGGGCAGAAGCAGCGTCTCTGTATNGCAAGGGCGCTGTTGAAGAAACCGAAAATACTGNTACTGGANGATTCNACCAGTGCGGTGGATACTGCCACGGACGCAAAAATCAGGAGCGCCTTTGCAAAAAGTATCCCGGGAACCACAAAGCTGATTATCGCGCAGCGTATCTCGAGCGTGCAGGAGGCAGACAGGATTCTGGTGNTGGAAGACGGCAGAATCGACGGCTTCGGCACACATGAGGAGCTGCTTGCTTCCAATGAGATATACAAAGAGATTTATGAGACGCAGGTAAAGGGCGGCGGAGATTTNGANGAANCGGCAGGAGGTGAAGNCTGATGAAAAGAGTGCTTGGATATGTCTGGAAGGACTATAAATTTTCCTGTATTGTCGTAGTGCTGTGTATNNTNCTTGCGGCGTTNACAAATTTAAAGGGGCTGACCTTNATAGAAGTNCTGATAGACGNTCATATTAAGCCGATGATTGCGATTGGCANCGAAAANCCTGANTTNNGNGGNCTTTTTCTGGCNTTGGNACAGCTTGCGGGATATTTTGCNGNCGGTGTTCTTTGCNCCTATCTCTACAACCGTATTATGGTAAATGTAACGCAGGGTACCNTGCGGAATCTGCGGAAAGCGCTTTTCAGCAAAATGGAGTCGCTGCCGATTCGGTATTTTGANACNCATGCGCATGGCGATATCATGTCGGTTTATACCAACGACGTGGATACCNTGCGCCAGCTTATCAGCCAGAGNATNCCGCAGACAGTCAATTGNGCCGTTACGATAGTCAGTGTATTTTANGGTATGGTNACCAACAATATTNTGCTTACGGGGCTTTCCCTNGTTATGGTGGGAATTATGCTCTTTACCACAAAACGNCTGAGCAAAAAATCGGGATATTATTTCCGTGCGCAGCAAAAGGATNTGGGACAGGTAAACGGCTATATCGAGGAAATGATGGAAGGACAGAAAGTGGTAAAGGTATTCTGTCACGAGGAAAAGAGTCTGGAGGAGTTTCGAAAGATTAACGAACAGCTCAGNGACAGTGCGGACAATGCCAACAAATTTGCCAACATCATGATGCCGATAAATGGTAATATCAGTAACATCAGCTATGTACTCTGCGCGGTGCTGGGCGCGGTGCTGGCAGTAAACGGCTATATGGGCCTTACGCTGGGCGCGCTTATCTCATTTCTTACCCTGAACAGAAATTTTTCCCAGCCGATTACACAGATAAGCCAGCAGATAAATTCCATCGTTATGGCGCAGGCGGGCGCAAGGCGTGTGTTTGAACTGATGGACGCAGAGCCGGAACCGGACGAGGGCTATGTGGAACTTGTCAACGCCGAAAGAGAAGCGGATGGCGAGATAAAGGAAGTGGCGGAGAGAACCGGCTTCTGGGCGTGGAAGCATCCGCATAAGGCGGAAGGTACTGTTACCTATACGCCGTTGACGGGCGATGTGGTGTTTGACGACGTGGATTTTGGTTATGATGAGAAAAAACAGGTATTGTACAATATCAAAATGTTTGCCACACCGGGACAGAAAATTGCCTTTGTGGGAAGCACAGGCGCGGGCAAGACTACCATTACCAATCTGATTAACCGTTTTTATGATATACAGGATGGCAAGATCCGTTACGACGGCATCAACATCAACAAGATAAAGAAAGCGGATTTGCGCCGTTCGCTGGGCATTGTGCTGCAGGATACCCACCTGTTTACCGGTACGGTTATGGAAAATATTCGTTACGGCAGGCTGGATGCGACGGATGAAGAGTGTATTGACGCTGCAAAGCTGGCAAATGCAGACAGCTTTATCACCCGTCTGCCCGATGGCTATCAGACGCTTCTTACCGGTGACGGCAGTAACTTAAGTCAGGGACAGCGGCAGCTTCTTGCCATTGCGAGGGCAGCGGTGGCTGACCCGCCCGTGCTGATACTGGACGAGGCAACCTCCTCCATCGATACCCGTACCGAAAAGCTGGTGCAGGAGGGTATGGACCACCTGATGCAGGGCAGGACCACTTTTGTCATTGCCCACAGGCTTTCCACCATCAGAAATGCCGACTGTATCATGGTTATGGAGCAGGGACGCATCATTGAAAAAGGAAACCATGAGGAGCTGATTGCGGAGAAAGGTAAGTATTATCAGCTTTATACGGGGAAGTTTGCTTCGTAGCTGTTTTGGGGGAAGATATAATTTTAATGGAAAATTATAAATGATACTTCTTGTGATATAAGATATTTTTTGATAATATATTCACATGGGTGCTGCCATAACGGGTAGGCGGTTAGTCCTTCAACAGAGGGACTGTGACCCTCTGATCACATAGAAATCCTTGCAAAGGGAAATCTAGGAAAGGAGGGCTTGCTTTATGAGTGACTTTGAACTGCTCTCCATCGTACTAATGATTCTCGGAATTATTGTAACGATTTTGATCGCATACATAGACCACACAAAAAAGTGACCGCCCCGTCCAAAGGTAAGGTCACTTTCCTGTAAAGTCATCTAACTTTGGGCTAACCGTCTATCGGCAGTGCCCTTCATATGCATATATATTAGCAGATTCTTTTGGAAATGTCAAATATTGCAAGTTACCACAACTCTTTATGTTTAAGGAGCGATAAATATGTCTAGGGAACCACGGATGAAAAAGAAAACGCACTACAAATTGTTGTTAGTACCGCTTGGCATGTATGGTCTGATGCTTGGTATTGCCCTGTTTTGGTGTGTGGGGCAGATATTTCACCTAACACAGCCGGCTTTTTTGCGTGCCGGAGTAGTGACAGGGATTCTGTTTATGGCACTTTCGTTTATAGCGCCGCTTACGGGGCTGATTACGGGAATTGCAAGTGTGGTGCTGAAGCGGAAATATGATGTGGTGACTTCCGGTTCTTCGTCTGCAAAAGGGCAGGAAATGGCGGATCAAGAAAGAAAAGCGGAGAGAACCTGGCGGATAGCGGCGGTTCTGAATCTTGTGCTGAGCATTGTATCCGTGGCGCTGTGCGTTTGTTTTGTGTTTTTTATTCGATCCTTGTGATAAATAAGCCTGTTGAGATAATACAAAGGGCAGCAGAAAAAGCTGCGGGAAGGAGTCTTATGAGGATAGGAGCGTTGGAAGCCGGCGGAACCAAGATGGTGTGCGCGGTCGGCAATGAAAACGGAGAAATTTTAAAACGGGAGGTTTTCCCCACCACTACGCCGGAGGAGACCATGCCGCAGATGATTTCATTTTTTCAAAGAGAAGAGGTGGAGGCGCTGGGCATCGGCTGTTTTGGTCCCATCGACCCGAAAAAGGGAAGCAAAACCTATGGCTATATTACTTCCACGCCCAAACTGGCATGGCAGAACTATGACATCGTAGGAGAGTTTGAAAAAGCCCTTCACTGTCCGGTGGGCTTTGACACGGACGTCAATGCCGCTGCTTTGGGAGAAGCGTTTTACGGCATCACAAAAGGACTGCAAAACAGCATTTATATCACAGTTGGCACAGGTATCGGCGTGGGTGTCTATTCAGAAGGAAGACTGCTGCACGGCATGATGCATCCGGAGGCGGGACATATTTTGATGAGGCGGCATCCGGATGATACCTACGAGGGCTGGTGTCCTTTTCACAAAGACTGTCTGGAAGGACTTGCTGCCGGTCCTGCTTTGGAGAAGCGCTGGGGCAGTAAGGGCGATACCCTGACGGACAGGGAAGAGGTCTGGGAAATAGAAAGCTACTATATTGCGCAGGCATGTGTAAATTACTGTATGATACTGTCACCGGAGCGCATTGTACTGGGTGGCGGCGTGTTAAAACAGCCTTCGCTGATTCCCCTGATTCGGAAAAAATTCACGGAACTGCTGGCTGACTATATCAGAACAGAAGAGGTTCGTGATGTGGAACACTATATTGTACCGGCAAGTTTAAATGACAATCAGGGCGTTATGGGCTGTATCAGGCTGGCGCTGCTGGCAGTGGAAGAGTAATTTATCAGAGGACAGTTTATTATCCGCTATGGAACGTGCCGGACCAGAGGATATTGGGGCATACGGAAAAATAAATTTTTCAACTATTTACGAATAGACAATTTGAGGGGGCTTTTTATGGCAAGGGTCTTTCTGGTGTGTGGGAAATTATGCAGTGGCAAAAGAATTTACGCTGAAATGTTAAGAAAAGAACACAAAGCAGTTATTCCATCTGTTGCTGCAATAACTCTTGCATTGCATTGATATTGACGAGCTGAGAACGAAGCTGAATTCCACTTTTGAAAAGCTTGACAGGAATGAAATGGATATATGGCTACAGAGTTAACTCAAGTTTGTAGGATTGGAAAAATTGGGATTTTAGGGATAGAAAATATGTTGATAGCTATTGATAGATTAACAAATTGGGAATGTGTTAAGGAATTCTCTGTTGGTGGATTGGAGTGGATTGGCTTTTCAAAAGAATATTACAATAAATTACTTTGTATCTCATCACAGAAGTGTACTTTAGTTGATTGTAAAACAGGCATTATTGATGAATGTGATTGTGAATATGATGAATTAACACACACAGCACTATGTAGTCTGCTTCCTAACGAGGTGATAAATATTTCTGGGCA
>JAAUZU010000014.1 GCA_014804445.1 Lachnospiraceae bacterium
GCCGTCCTTTGGCGCCTTACGTGCCGCTGCGTTTTTATCCGAGCGAGAGCGCGTCTGCACAGACATACCGCTCCTCTCCACGCGTCCCTCGCTGCAAACTCATACTCTCCCTTATGAGCAAAACATAAACACCTGCATACTCAGCCAGAACCCTCCCGCACAGAACATCATATCCTGCAAAAAGCTGACTTTCTCACGCCTTTCCGCCCGCTTTTCCGGCTGTTTGGGAAAACGCTCCGTCAGCCAGTACGCGCCTGCTCCGATAACAAGAAAAACAAGGGACAACTTCCAATACCGCCGCAAAGCCACAAACAGAACAAGGTCAGCAGCGCAGGGGACAATGGCACATACATTCCGCGTAAAAGGCGGCCATTTCGGCGCATACCACCCCCACACCAAAATCGCCAAAAACCATACCGTTACACTTACCGTGCCTTCCATCAAAAATCCCCCTCGTTACCATGCTTTTATCCAACACAATAGGGCATATGTACACTTTCCGCAACACCACATAGAGCGCGCAAGCCACCTTCCGCAACACCACATAGGACGTAAGCGCACTTTTCGCGACACGCAGCGCGGAGAGGAGCGGTATGTCCGTGCAGACCGTATAAAAACGCCGGCATTTAGGCGCCGTCCTTTGGCGCCTTACGTGCCGCTGCGTTTTTATCCGAGCGAGAGCGCGTCTGCACGGACATACCGCCCCTCATCGCGCGTCCCTCGCCACAATCCCTTACGTCCTATTTAGAAAACATAACCTTTTCGCTGTTAAACAGTCTGGTAAGCACCCATGACAGAGCTCCTGCGTATAACAGATTCATAATAATAGTAATCACAATCTGCAACGGCTGATACGTGAAAGAGAAAATTCCATGTATACACAACACGCTGTTATAGAGTGGCACAAAGAACATCGCAAGGCTCTTTTCTCCGTCTCCGCCGAACATCGGCACAAGACTGATTACCATAACAATAATCATAAGGGGCGACACTGCTGTGGAAGCCGCCTTAATGCTATTTGCAAGAGCCGAGATAATGGCTATCAATGATACCATCACCAAAACCGTTGTCAGGATAATTCCCAAAAGCATCAAGTAATCCGTAATCACATAAACAGCAGCACTCACACCTTCTGTCGTGCCCATCAGCTTCGGCATGGAGAGCATGGTTCCGATAAAACTGGAGAGACCGGATAACAGGGCAATACAGCTTATACTGATAACCTTTCCTAAGGCAAGTGCGCTTCTCTTCATGGGCGTTACCAGAAGCGTCGCAATCGTTCCTCTCTCCTTTTCACCTGCAATTGACTCCGGCGCCACGGACATACAGCCGCTGAACATAAAGGTCATAAGCAGCATGGGCAGAAGCATGGCAAAAATCTGACCTGTCATATCCTTTTCGGAAGCAAGGTTAAACACGCCGTCACCCGCATTGATGTCAAACTTGTTTGCCATGGAGGCCTCATACTGATCCAGCATATCCACCAGAATACTTCTCAGGTTGGCGGACTCCGTCTCCGTGGAATTATAATAAATTTCAACATTGGGAGCGGCTTCTCCGCTCTTTACATCATAGGCTGAAACTCTTGCAATAAAATCCTCAGGAAAAACAACCAGAACATCTGCTTCCTTATTCTGAATCAATTCTTTCGTATCTTCAATTTCCGAATCGGAAACCACAGTCCACTCAGCAGACAACTGTTCAAATGCAGGGGAAAGCTCATTCGGCATATTCTGCACATAAGCCTTCGCCACATAATTCTCGTCGGTCGAGAACTCTTTCATCATGCCGTCTCCCATAAAGGAGTAAATCAGAAAAATCAAAAAACCGGGCATCAGAATGGTCGTTATAACCAGACTTCTGTCTTTAAAAAACCGGGCAAACTCTTTTCTTATAATTGTAAGCATATCCTTATTCATGCGATGCTACCCACCTTTTCTTCGTAAATTTCAAAGAATCTTTCTTCCAGACTCTTATCCCTCGTAATTGCCGATAAAGTATCACAGACTGCCATCTGTCCTTCCACAATAATACCGACTCTGTCGCAGATTTTCTCAATCAGGCTGAAAATATGTGTAGATACGATAATGGTTTTACCCTGTTCTTTCAAATCCACAAGGAAATCTGTCACCACCTTGGCGGTGAGAACATCAAGCCCGTTGGTCGGCTCGTCAAAAATAATGATATCCGGATCATGTACCAGGGAAATCACCAGCGATACCTTCTGCTTCATACCGGTTGAAAGATTTCCTACCTTCACCTCTGCAAATTTGTCAATGCCAAAGCGCTCAAACAAATCCTTCCTGCGGGCATTTTTTTCCTCTGAGCCGACACCATGCAAATCCGCAAAGAAATCAAATAGGAAATTCGGCGTAAAGAACTCTTCCAGCTTCAACTCACTCGTCAGAAATCCAATCTTACCGCGAACCTCCTCCGGATTTTTCACCACACTTGCGCCGTCCAAAACGGCGTCGCCCTCGTCCGGCTTAATCAGGGTTGCCAGCATACGCAGTGTCGTCGTCTTGCCCGCGCCGTTGGGACCCAAAAGTCCAAAGACCTCTCCTCTGTATGCGGTAAAGGACAAATCATTCACCGCCACCTTTATCTTTTCATTGGTCTTTTCAATTTTTTGCTGCTTGGCAGATAGCTTAAAGGTTTTCTTCAAACCCTGCACCTTTAATATCTCTTCCATATTCTTCCTTTCCGCTGTCTGACAGCTTACATTTTTATCTGTTTATACTTTGTTTTCATAATACTTCTGAAATCCTATATAGCTTAGCAGAAAAATACCGATTAGTAAACAACATAGGTCCAATAACTCTTCTGAAACTAAAGCTCCGAAAACCATCGAAAGATAGAGCACTGCCAACAAAAGCTTCGCCGTCTGCCTAAGCGCCATATTGCTGATTTCCACTTCCCTCTCATCGGTTTCCTTAAGGCGCTGTTCCTTTAGCTTTTCCTCACTCGCCAAAGTCCTGTGAATACGCAGCATGGCTACTATAGAACCCAGTATCAGTCCCGTTCCCATTCCATACGTAACGCCTTGATGGTAATCACCCGTTTCCGCAAGCACTGTATGAAAAAGCACTGCCGCGCTCAGGATGATCAGTACTCCTGCCAGACAGATCAGCCTGACCCTGATAAGGCGCTTTTTCAATACTTTCCTATACTCCTCATTGTTCTTTGCCTTACAGTGCGCACAAAAAAGCCCTTTCATAAATTTTCCTCCTCTTCATCAAAAATAAAAACATCTTCGATTGTCACTCCAAAAAATTGTGCAATTTTATGTGCAAGCACCAGTGAAGCATTATACCTGCCGTTTTCAAGAGATATTATGGTTTGGCGCGAAACATTGACAGCGTCCGCCAGCTCATTCTGCGTAATTCTGCGCTCCTTCCGCAGCTCTTGTATCTTCGTATGCATAATACCTCCTTTCGTCAGAATAAAAAGTAAAGCTTACTTTACTTCAAAAGTATAGTAGGCTTTACTTTAAATGTCAAGTATATTTTACATTTTTCTTAAGCAGCCATAACACACCCTTCTGTATACCGGTTTCTACACCCTTTAACAGTATGGCAGCCATGACCGAGAAAAGCATCATCGCCAGATACACCAGAATATCCAGCCGCACTTGGCGGCTTACAAACGAAAGCAGCCACCCTACGAAAAAAATATGTGTCAGCCAGATATAGGTGGATTGGTCTCCCCACCATGCCAGAAAAACGCCAAGAGGTTTTACATAATCAAGCAGCGTCAGCATCCCATACGCCAGAACCGGCACCAGTAAAAAGTCCAATTCACTCCACGCTGCGCCCGTGGCCAACAACACCCTGACAACGATTGCTGCACAGACCAGAATCACAGACGTGCACACGGAAAGCCAGACGCCCCCGCACTTCAGCAGCTTGTCAATTCGTTGGTACAGCCCGTAGCGGGATACGATATACCCTGCAATAAAAATCAGGGAAAAGCTGGGGCGCATGCCCTTCGCTGCCGCCAGCAGCAGTTCATACAGCACGGGACTCAGCAAAATTCCTATCAGCGCCACGCCTGCCAGCGCCAGAAAAAATATCCACTTCTTTTTTTCTTCCTGACGCTCAAATCTGGTCAGCAGCAAATCAAGAAAAGGCAATGCCAGCAGCATTTTGGCATACTGCTCCACATACCACCATGTTCCGTTCCAGGTAGGCTGAAAAGCCGTCAGATTGCCCCACAATTCTTCCGCCACAAACTGCCTGCCCAGTATCGGAAAATCAATTACGATAAAAATCAATATAACCAGCCAGAGTTTTCCATACAAACGCAGAATCCGCGCCAACACATAGCGGTATTCCTCTATCATCCTGCCAAAAAAGCACTCCGCGGGCTTCCTGCTCATCACATGATACATACCATAGCCGCTGACAAACGCAAATATTCCCACACAAATCTTGCAGAACCATGCTATCCGCTGCACTACACCCACCTGCATAAACGGAAGCAGAGTATTGTAAGTCTCCGCATAAGAATACATGTGATGATACACTAGCATCCACACCGCAATTCCCTGCAGAATCGCAGACTGCTTTTTTGTTATTCCATTTTCCATTCTATGACTCCTTACATTACGGATTCGGCACCTCATCCGATACTTTAAAAACTTCCGGCACCTTAAACGTGCCGGAAGTCTTTCGCATTACGCTTACATCATTCTTTTAAACCACCAGATCTACATGCTGTATTGTTCCGACCTCGCCGCTTTCCTTCAGGAAAACGCCTGTGCTGCGAACAATGCCCTGTGTCTGGTTTGTATCTAACGTATTTACAGAAAATTCCGTAGATACGTGACCGAGATAGATGGCTCCGACTCCTGCATCCGCAATCGCGATGAGACGGTCGCTTCCATCCGCATTCTTTGTCCACACCTTCAGGTGTTTGAATACCTCGTCGTTCTCATCAATCCAACCGTTTCCGTCCTTGTCATACGCCGCCAAGTCCTTGAAACCGTCGCCGCTCTTCGTGCCGAAAAGCTCGCTGCCGTCATTGATAACGCCGTCGTTATTCAAATCCAGCGCAAGAAAACCGCTGCCTGCTGCCAGTGAGGACAATTCCTCCACCTTACCGTCGCTGTTCAAGTCAAAGAAGAATGTCTGGTCTGAGAAAGAAGCCGGATTCCCCTCTAAATTGATAACGAGCGGGTCGATACAGAAAGTCTTTCTGGTGTACTCCATTCCAACCGACTGCGTGAACTCTCTGGACATCTCCAGATTCAGGTTGAAATTGATGCTTCTTCCGTCCGCCGTCTCCACCGTTCCCATTGTGGAAAATGACGTAACCTCTCTGTCCGTAAAGATTTTGGACATGGTGACACGCTCTTCCCAATGCCCAACGCCTACCTTTGCCGTCGTCACTCTGCTGCTCGCGGAAGCCTTTACGACAGACGACGCAGTAAAGGACGAAGTCTGCTGCCAGGACTGCATACTAACGCCCAAAGTCTGCTGGTTTTTCTTACCCCAGCCCATGTAGTTGGGATGCTTATTGCCCTTTACAGAACGTAAAGATTCAAAAAGCTGCCTCATCAGCTTCAATTTGAAGCTTTCTTCCGGCTCCAAATCCGGTTGTTTTTTCGACTGGTCTGCCAGTTCGTCAATCAGTCCCGGTCTTTGCCCTTCCTTTGCTTTTCGAGAGGTCTCTAACGTCTTTGCCTCCTCCGAAAGCTCTAAGGACGCTGATTGCTTTGACCAGCCCAAAAAGGCTTCCGCCTCTTTGTCCGTCGTTCCTCCCGAGTTTGTGCCGTTCACCCAGAACCTGTCACCCGTGGCAGTTACGCTAAGGTCATAGATCCGCGATGCCTCGCGCTCCGACGCCATTGCGACGGCGCTTTGTGTAATTTTCATGCCGCACCTCCTTGTTGCGTGTGAAAACGCATATATGCGTTTTAAACGGGGTTCCTTCCCCACAATAGCTGCTCCCTCACCTACCGGCCATTTTGGTAAAATAAGGGTTAACTATTATATCGGCATAAATCCGTAAATATTTATGAAAATTTGAACGATTTAAAATCAAAATCGCATCCGGGCAGGAAAATAAAACCGACGCGGCATTTTCCCTTACAGCTTTCCAGTGGGAAGGTTATCTCCGTGTATTCCTCACTGCGCGGGAACTCCACAAGCTGATTCACAGACTCCCCGTCCTCATAAAAGAACCGGATATGAATGGAGTTCGTCGGAAGCGTACTGCGCCCGCAGATGGTAATCTTCTCAAAACCCTTCTCTCCGAAATCCATATTCTCAAACTCCAGCGAAACATTGTTGCCGATGCCCTCAACCGCATCCGGTGTCACCGTAAAGGTATCCCCGTAAATCTTGTTATACTCCGTCGCCTGCAGCTTTTCATATGCTTTTTGCAGNTTTGTNAAGGTAAAGCCCTTGATNAAATAGCGCTGNTNCTTCGCCACAAGGCAAAGCGTCGTAANACCCTTAATNCGNCGTTTCAGCTTATAGGTCTCCGGCTGGTACACATTCCAGATGCTCGGCTTCTGATAAACCAAATCNGCCAGCATCTCACTGCCNTCATCCTCCGGCATNCCTTCCCATATCTGNANATAATGCGGGTCATTGTTNTGGGTAAAAATCGGCAGGGTNATCTCNTCGGANCCGTACTCACCAAAGTCCAGTCCCTTGTAACCGACCTCGCTCACACCCTCCTGCGCCATCGCCACGCTCTTTTCACTAAAGCCGCCCACNTCTCCCACAGANAGATTATACAATGCACCCGAGACAAATTCATANGGATTGAGATAGGCNTCTCCAAGCCCTTCCACCGTAAACTCAAGCTGGGAAATNAACTTTATGGTTCCCGTGCCGTTGTCAACGGAAGNACGCAGCTTAAAGTCGCCGTCTCCCTTTGCATGGATACANCAGTACNGCNGCCAGAGGGCAGTAATTATGCGAGCCANCNACNNCNAGATTGCCNGCCACCTCTGTCNGATACNCTCTCNANNATNTCCACNTCNGCCAGNTTTGACTCGATTCCCATATCGTTTACNACAGAAAAAACGNTANCTTCTGCTCTGCGCCTGCCGGATACAGATNNGCNCCNACCACAATNTCCTTTTTATTCTCNTCAAATTTCTGCCCGTTCTCGCTGACAATTTCAATCTTTCTCACCGGTATCATGCCGGAAGCNCCCGTCACNNNCGCNNNNCTGCTNTTTTCTNCAGNNNCAGAAANNCCTTCCCTGACTTCTGCTTCTACCGCNCTCAACTGCAGTGTCTCCACCGGGACGCGGTCTCCCTGCAGCGGACGGACAGTCATGGTAANCTCTCCCGCCTCACTCTTNGCCCCGATAACNGCCAGAAGCTTTCCGTTAAAGAGCTTTCTNACGGTNCCTTTATACTGGTCNTAGTCCGTGCTGTCTCCATTGTCAAGCCCGATAAGCCGTCCNGCNCCCGTGACGCTTACTTCNACATAATCCATGGCATTTTCCACCGGATTCCCGTCTTCGTCTGCCATGCNGATTTCTACAAAAATCAAATCCTCGCCATCCGCCTTCATCTCNGTNTTGTCCGCCTTCAGCGTGATGNGCGCAGGGTCTTTNAANGACTTGTGCATATCCTCTGCAATCACTGTNCCGTTTTCATCNTAGGCAANCGCTCTGATANAGCCGGCTTCATAAGGAACCTGAAANCTNGGNAACAGNACTTTNCCGTGCGCATGGTCTATTTCCACTCTGCCCAGAGANNTTTCATTGACAAAAACCTCCACCGAAGGCGCATTGCTGCACACACGCACATCAATCAACTGTCCGGGATTGAAATCCCAGTAAGGAAGCAGATGCACCATNGGCGCTTTTNTGTAATCCGTCCACTCCGCCTGATACATAAANTAGGTATCTTTCGGGAAGCCCGCCGTGTCAATCTGCCCAAAATAAGAGTTTTTGGTNTGATANGGCGTGGGCTCACCAATGTANTCATGCCCCGACCACAAAAACTGNCCTGCNGCNAAATCCCTGTCTCTNTCCATATAGATACAGTATTCCACAGACTTGCCCGCCCANCTCGGACGGCTNTTGCCAAGGGAAGAACACTGCTCGTCGTCTTCCGTCANTATCGACTTTTCNANCGGGAAATGATAGACNCCNCTGCTCTGTACCGCCGAAGAAGTCTCACTGCCATAAATCATCCAGTCNGGATGCGCTTCGTGCTGCTCNTCATAATACCGCTCCAAATAGTTGTAGCCGGCAAGCTTTACCACATCNGCACAATTCTGCGCTCCNTCCCACGGCATATAGTTGGAACCTATCGTCGCCTTGGCATTGCCCTTAGGGTCATGCTCCTTCACATAATCCGCCAGCATCTTTGCCACCTCNANNCCACGNGGCACATTCGTATCATGNATTTCATTGCCGATGCTCCACATGANAACAGAAGGNTGATTTCTGTCGCGCCTTATCCAGCTTGCGACGTCCTTNGCCGCCCACTCGGGGAAAAATCNGGCATAATCATATTCCGTCTTTGNCTCCTCCCACATATCAAANGCTTCCGAANCCACATAAAATCCCATCTCGTCAGCCAGCTCCATAAACTCCGGCGCAGGCATATTGTGCGAGGTNCGAATCGCATTGACGCCCATTTTCNTTAANGTCACCATCTTTCTGCGCATCGCCGCTTTGTTAAANGCCGCCCCCAGACANCCCAAATCNTGGTGCTCGCAGACGCCGTGNAGCTTTACCNGTTTTCCATTCGCAATAAANCCCTTCTCGGGACTNNAAACGAATTCCCTGAAACCGAAAACCGTCTTTTCCACCTCTCCGTTGCCCAATTCCAGTTCCAGCTCATAGAGATTCGGATTCTCTGCATCCCACANCTTGGGTTTTTCCACTAAAACAGTNCCCTTCAACAGTACACCGTCTGCCTCGCCCGTAAGCTGCCCCTGTGCAACAAGATTTCCGCCTTGCCATATCCTTGCCGCAGCCGAACTGCCCAAAGTCGTTCCGCCTTGTGCCGTTCCTGTCTGCGCTGCAGTGCCTGCAATCTCCGCCTCTATTTCAACAATAAAATCCTCTCCCTGCCTTTTGGTTGCCACATAGATGCCATCGGAAACAAAATGCACCGCCGGCACCGTTTTAAGCCATACACTGCGGTAAATGCCTGCGCCGGAATACCAGCGGGAATTCGGCTCGTGATGATCCACACGCACCATAATCACATTATCGCCTGCCTGCAGATATTTCGTAATATCAAACTCGAAGGTAGAATATCCGTATTTCCACTCNCCCACAAGCTGTCCGTTTATGTATACTTTAGAATCCATATAGANGCCNTCAAAACGAAGCAGTCTNACCANATCNTCTGCCTCCGCCANCTCTAAATGNCTGCGGTACCANCCCGTTCCTGTTTCATAGAGCCTTNCCGTGTCATAAATCAGCCAGTCATGCGGGATATCCACATGCTTAAAATCCTTCCCCCACGCCGAGAGCCCTTCCAAATCCGTCCCATACGGCGTCTTTACGAATTCCCAGTTGTCATTCAGTAACCTTTTTCTGCTCATACTATCCCAATTTCCTTTTCTGCNCATATTTTTGNGCATTTACCTTTCTGTTTTGTAGTTCTATTCTACTGTCTGNCGCAGTCTCCCGCAACCCATTTTTTTGCACTGTTTTTGTGTTATTTTGTACAAGTTTCCTNTTNGATTTTTTGAGAAANAGNNCTTTTGCGAATCTGTAAATATCAATAAGTAGGCGGGAACTTTCTGAAATTTTTATTCAAAACCTATACTTAAGCTATTTACAAATTCTCAATAAAGCCTCTATTTTCTACTTAACTTTCATAAATTGTTTCTAATAATCGAGTATGCATATGGCATAGAATTTACAACTATTTTATCAGATATTGGAATTGCCCCGTTAGGAATCAACTCATCATCTGGATTCCACATAGCAGGATGCACATAGATTTCTTTTTTTCTACCATCCCTTACCTTGTATATTCTGCTGTTCTCAAAAACAATATCATAACCAGCACCTTCCAGATTAGCCATTTCTTTTATTCCTTTAATAAGATTTGTCTGCCTGTCATAAGGAATAGAATCTGCCTTTTTCTTATTCCTGCTCCAGTCAAGCAACTGTTTAGCCAAATGCCTGTCAAGTATATTTTGTACCCTTTGATTCCAATAATGCATCAGACAATCATGACAAGCAGTTGCACAATGATTTTTACACTCCAAAACCTTATATGTTTCATCCATCAAATCCGTGATACGCCCTGCAAGCATAGAACTATAACCTGCTCCGCTTGATAAACTATCAAAAAGGAAAATATCGACACATACTCTATCAACCGCATATCTCAACCGATATCCACTTTTTAAATCATTAAATTCAACATCCAACAGCTGTCCAGCTGCTAAAACCATAGCTTCGGAAAGTGTTTGTGCAGCTCCCTTTATCCACAGAGCATCCGGCCTGGTATTAACAACTTTCGGGTCCAAACTTATTTCTATCAATATCATGTCTGTCAAAAAACTATGTCCTAAAAACGCATTTGTAATCCTGCTATCCGGATGCGTACAGCGAGTCCTTAATCTCGGATGCCTATACGGCGGTCGTATTTTTTGAAGTTCAAATCTATTGTCTCCTGGAATAGCAGCTCCACAATCCTCACAAACTGTAAATCCTTCCCCTTCTGGCCCTTGATTTAATATTGTAAGAGGCTGGTCAATCAAACGGCTATATCTAACCAAGGAATAATCGCTGGATTGCTTCATTTCGCTATCTTTTATAGGGGATGCATAGCTTGGCAATTCAGCATATGACATCTCTGCCTCCGCCTCGGCTTCCCGTATACTGCTTCCGTCTATCGGTGCAAAGCCCCAAGGTTTTATGACATGCTGAAATTTTATGCTTTCCTGCAGACAGAATGGGCATTTCTTCCCTGGATCGTCATATCCTACCCAATTACATGCAGTATTCCCACAATAGAACAGTGATTTATAATACTCTTTACTCTCAAAATACTTTCTTGCCGGATGCTCTTTATCTTCATCCTTAAATTTTGAATGAAAATTATATATGCCACCCGACTTATATGTCTTCTTATTTACTACAATCAATCTGCCTGGAGCATACTCACTGATTGCCATATCTAACGCTCTATCCGGCTCCTGTTCAATTTTACTTCCTTTGACATCCTCAATGCTAAAGCCTACAACATTTCTAGGAAATGAATATGTTGGGAATATTCCCTCCTCCAAAAACACATCTAATAATTTCTTTTCATTATCACTCGAATTATTTTCATTTGAAACATAGTAATCATCCTTAAAAGCTTCTACCTTGTCAGATAATGCTTTTATTGCATCTATGAACTCTTGTTTCTGCTCATCAATAAATCCTCTTTTTGTCTTAGGGATCAAAGAACTAATCTCATCATCTGTAAATCTTTTTACTCGTACATAATCCAAAAATTCATCTTGATACAAATGGAAAAATTCAATGATGCCTATTGTATTTGCCGCTGTATTATATATATCAAGAAATTCCGCTACATATATAACATTCAAATGCCGATATATTAACTTTCTATTATCGGTATCTATTGATGGATAGCGTGGTTCACCTGCTATTATTTTTTGCGGATTATTAAAATAATAGCTATCATGCGGACCATTATCCGTATAGGTAATAATTGTTGATATAGCAGAGCCTCTTCTACCGGCACGTCCTGCTCTCTGCTGGTAATTTTCACGCATCGGCGGAATGTTTCTCAGCCCTACAGCAGTTAAAGATCCAATATCAATACCCACTTCCATCGTTGTTGTACAGCTGAGAACATCAACAGGACCCTTATCATCTATATAGACATTCTGAAACCTTAATTCATATTCTTCTGTAGTAGACCACATATCAATTCTTTGATCTTTATGAGACAACTGTGCTGTATGTTCTTCGGTATTAATCCTCGTCATCAGCGCATCTTTCTTTCCTGCCACAGCATCAAGAATTGGCTGTCTCCAAAACTCAAGCCCTTCAAACTCATTATTCGTCATAATTTCCGGTATTCCTTCACAGCACCAGACACACTTATCCCAAAGAGTATATGGAAATACACGTCCGCAAGCCGGACACTTATACCAGATATGGGCAGAATCAAAGTTCAGAGTAATAACATGTGGATTCAAAAACAACCTATCACTATCATCCTTACCTTTTTGAGTAAACCTGCACAGACCTTTGTAAATCATTTTCTGTTTATCTGTCTCTATTCCGTTCGCCTTTAATAGTTTTTCAAATCGCGTAGGAAGTTTTCCGTCAATCTCAATACCAAAACGAGGAACATTTGTCAGACTTCTTCGTACATTCCTATTTATATCTTGATCGTATGCATAACTGTCTGTTAAAATTTCAGCCGCCCATGCCGCAAATAACGCAAAGAACTGTTCTTCACTAAACCCTGCATCATCTCGCTCAATATCCTCCAAAACCTCATCTAGCAAGGTTCCATTACATGGTTCAATCCAACACAACCCCAAATCTGTAAATGACCTAAAATTACTACATAAGATTTTAAGCAAATATCTTGAATACAATTCAGGTACAGTTGCAAATCTCTGATCTTTCAAATCCTTATAATCTATTCTTCGATTTTTTCTGCCACCTCTCTGAGCCTGTCTATTGATAACCTCTTTCATCTCATGAAGATGGTCATGAAGATCCTTTTCATCTTCACCATAAAAAAACCTCAGTTTATTATTTAATGCTACTTTCAGAAATGCAACATACAACAAATCCATACTGGCTTCACGTTCCGTGCTTTCAGCCCACTCTTGAAGTTCTTTTGCTGAAACCGTCAATGCTTTTCTCATTGCATCTTCATCAGCAACAGAAGTTAGTTCCTTCGCCAATGTAGCTGCTCTTTGTCTGCTATCTGAAAACAATAATACTTTTCTTCCGGCATTTGGTGTGAGTTCCAGTTTCTCTGGATCAGTAATCATCGGAGGCTGAATCATTAACTGTTCGGAAACAAGATGAAAAAATGGTTCATTTCCTTTTGTCGAAAAATCTGTTGTATGTAAATGCATTTTCCCGCATCGAGGGCATGTTGAAAAAGTATACACATTAGGAGAATCTTTCGGACTTTTCAACGTAAAAGCGACATGCACATACTGCGGCTCTCCTGCATGGAAGTCGTCCATCTCAAGACGTCCTGCAATAGAATTTAACCATCCCGTCCTAACATCCTTTTTTATTTTGAATTGAATATTGGGAGGAATGAGATAATAGTGTATTTCTTTAAAAGTCTTATCTGCGACAACACCTTTTTTGTTCCATACAAAGCGAGCCTGGGGTTCATCTTCATCAATATAACCTTTTATGAACAATGCCCCACAAGTTCTGTCATTCAATAATTCATAAATTTTTCCACCACATTTACATACATCATCATGATTACCAATATATATCTTACCAAGAGGTACATTTGATGCATGATGTTTTTCAGAACAATTGGGGTTCACACAAGCGTAAATTCCTCTAATTCCCCGAAACATCATGTGTAACCTTGACGGAAATAATACCTGCCCCTCTTTATTCTTTGCCAGCGGAGCTACAGACAATAATACACTGACTGCTTTTTGCGCGATTTCTTCTGTGACTTCTGGGAAAACATTTGAAGCAAGTTTTGCAAAAGAAACTGCTTTACCGCGACAATTTTCCATAATCATCAATAACGGCTTAAGTCTTACCAATTCGGAATACAGCCATTGTTCCACATCTTCTTCCTTTAAGAAGTTACATTTATCAACATCTAAACTAACAATTTCTCCAAATTTTTTTATAGCTGTCAATTTGTCTTCTGAATGTAATGAATCAATATCAAACGAGGCAATCTGTCTCGGATTTACATCATAACTACATTCATATTGAATTTTCTCACGCTCACCGGTAATAATTTGAATTTCATGTAATTCCAGATTATCTACAGCGGTTAAATCACAAATAAATTTTTCAACTTTCTTATTTTCGTTTTGAGGAATACTCGCACTCGTCAATATAAACTGTAGCTTTTCTCTCTTTACCCCCAATTTGTGCAGAAACCGCCTTATGAGCAGCGCAACTTCCCCGCCAGAAGCGCCTCTATACATATGAGCTTCATCAATAATAAATAATAATCTATTATTTTCGTCCTGAGCAAGCCAGTTTTTTGTATCTTCCCAAATCTTCTGCTCCTCCTGCCTCATGAGCATGTATTCCAACATGGAATAATTCGTGATCAAAATATCCGGTGTATTATCCTGCATTTCAAATCTGGTTATCATTTCCGCATCACGGTTATCGGTAATATGCCGTCCCTCAAGCAAATTGTCTATGAATTTTTCCATATTGTATTTCGCAGGAAATTTTCCCATCTTCTTCAATTGATTTACTGTCTCTTCGTCTCGTGCAATCAAATTAGAACGTAATGTATTAGAAAGATCCTTATCCTGCTCTCTCCTGATTTCCCCTGCATAGGGGGTTCTGCCGGTATACATTCCAAATTGCGGCCGTCTGGAAACGCCTGTATATTCTGTAAACATATCATAAAATGATGTTGTTCCTATCATACGGCGCAATCTTCCCAACTGATCCGATACAAGCGCATTCATTGGATACAGCATCATAGCCCTAACACCACGCTGTTTCCAAGAATTCGGATTGCATTTTGCTTCATTTACCAGCATTGTTACCATTGGCCACATAAAACATTCCGTTTTTCCGGAACCCGTACCTGTTGCCACAAACAAATCATGCTGTTTATAAAATCCTTCCAATGCCTGAACCTGATGAACATAAGGACTATCATACACGCCCATATGCCGCTCAATCATTCGCCTTAATATCATCTTTATATTCACTGGAATTTTAGCTTCTTCTATACCGTTTTGAAGTGCTTTATACGCTGGATTTGCCTCTATGTAGGGCTCTTTCCACATTACACCCTGAGCCTCCAATTCGGTTCTACACAATTCACGCAATTCATCATTCTTTCCAAAATATGCTGTTTCAACATAGTCAATTAATCTCTGTTTTAATGCCTCATGCGCATTTTCAATACTATATTCATCCATTAGTTCTTCTCTCCTTAAGTTCAATGCCTAAATTGTCTATAATAATACTTTTTATATCTTCCCATATAAACTCAGGCACAACATAATTATATTTATCGCCCATTGAATTTAACGGCCAGCAATATGTATCAATTATCCCCTGTTCTCTTAAGGGTAATCCACAATACAAATTTAAAATACAAACAGTAGCCTTTTTATCATAAGTAGCCTGCATCCTATTCCCAACATGCTTTCGGATCGCCAACATTACTCTTCTTTCTTCTTTCCATTCAGATAGCACTGTAGTAATCGGTGCATTCCAATATTTATCATGTTCCCTTTTTATCAAGTAATACTCATGAATGTTATTATATAGCGTCACTCGTGCCAGAATTTTGTCACACCTGTTTGGAATTACATTCGTCCATGATTGAGATGGCGGCTTCCTGTTGAACGGATCAAAGAACTCGAAAGCCTCAAAACTATGACATTCATTCCATAAAGCCCCTGCGTATATCCAGTCAAGATATTCATCAATAACAACCTTATCAATCAGAACTTTGTTATCACTATTTCCTTCACTACGGATCACTCTTGTAACACCAACATGCTCCGGTCTAGTAATTTCTTCTGATAATCCAACTATTCTTACATAACCATCAGCACACAAACTCTTTGTATACATTGGCAATCCAATATTTAGCGTTTCATCTACCTCTAACAATTCTCCCGCAACTAACATTTTATCTCTTAATGTGCGAATCAGCTCATCACAATCATCAGGATTACTCAAATTTCCAAAAAGCCATCTTTTACTTATCGGAAACGACTCTGCCATAATACTCAGCAATTCTCTCATCCTGCTCAAAACATATGCCTTGCTTTTTATATCATATCTTTGAGTTGTCTCATCCATAACAATATATCTCATCCAATGACATAAAGCAGAATAAATGATTCTTCCGATATAATTAGCCTGTGGCTCTCCCTCATATCGGCTTATACACATATCCTGTTGCATTTTAAATAAAGCATTATTTTCCATACGCATATACCTATTCGACAGAAACGGTTATTCCGCTTTTATTTAGTACATCGGACAAATTTTCATCGTCGAGCCGAAAATCGCATGCGCATATAATACTCTTTTGGACAACCTCACCTAATATCGTTCCATCCACAAGTGAAAAATACAATTGTAAAAAATCGCTATATTCTATAGCAGTTGACTTCTTCATATATCCTTTCATAACCAACCTGTGAAAAGTATTTTTATATATTTCCTGGCTTCTCTTTCTCTCCATTTTCGGAACAAACGGAGTTAAATCATGATTACCTATTAGAATACAATCATCTGTTGGAAAATGAAGTTCATTCTCAACATCTACAACAGTCGCATATGTCATAATAGCCTTTGACATCATTTTTAAATTCTCCAAATCAGATATGGAGAAAAACAGATATTTTCCCCTACATACTTCACATATTCTTGTAAACAAAATTTCATTATAATTATCAAGAATCCCCTTAATACATACTACTTGAGATTTATTTTCGTTGATGATGTCCACAAGCCCCTTTAAACTCTCCTTTTCCGAATCAATATTAATTAATAATGGTGAGCTTAAACACAACAATGCTGCAAGAGCATTGGATAAACAATCACAAACCATATCTGTCGCAATTATTCCCATTCCTTTCAATACGCCAGCCAGAACAGTTCCTGCAATTTCAGTTTCATTTTCAAAATTCAATGATATATTTTCCTTATAATCATTAAAAAAATCTTCAATACAGTCAACATCTTCCCCATATTCTACATTTTCAGATAAGATATTCGCCGGTACAACAACAGCATTTGATGTATTTGCCACAGTAACAGCGGCATTTTCCTGATTGTCATGTTTTTCAAATCCTAGTTTTTTAAATATTGCGGTCTCTATCTTTCTCTCAATCATTCTCTGTTCAAATGATTCAAAGTATTTTTCTTCTATATTTTCTAACTCATGAATGTAACTACTAAGTTCTGACTGCCTTTGTTCAAGAGAATTAATCTGGGCATCCAATGATTTCTTTTTCTCTGCCAATTCAGCCACTTGTGATGTAAGTTCTGCCAGTTCACCCGTCAAATTTTCCTTAGAACTTATTAATTGTTTTTGATAACTTTCTTCTAGCTCTGCTCGCCGCCTCTCCGCATCAATTTCAAGATCAGACAATAATTTCTGATGCTTGGCTTCTGCTTCTTCCAAAGCAGTTTTCCATCTCAAATCATCTGACGCTTTTCTCACCTCAAGACTCTTTTCATATTCAGAAAGCCATTCGGCTTCAAGCTTTTTTCTTTCATCCTGCGTCATACTTTCATATTTTTGCAACTTCTGTTCAGTGTCACGCAGTTTCTCTTGGGCTTTCCTGTTTGATTCTCTGGCATTATTTATTTGTTTTTTTAATTCCTGTTTTTGATTTTCAAGCTCTGCATTCAGTTTCTTTTCCCGTTCCTTAAATTCGTCAAACAGTTTCTCCTTATATTTTTCCGCAATGCATCTGCTCTCCCTGATAATAGCAATTTCCTTCTCTATCTCGGTACGAATACCCTCATCGACCGTAATATTCTGCACCTTAAGAATAATCAAAAACAATTCAAAAGACATATCCACTGCAAAAAAATCATAAATTATAAAATATAAATTTGCCATAGCTCTGGCATCGTATCCTTTTATATCATCAATACATACTTCCGGCTTCACATCCTTTGATATTGCCTCAATAAATTTCTCACCATACTCTTCCAACTGAGCTGCAACAGCATCCCTAAAGGGGGGTTCGCCCTTTTTATATAAATCAAACGCAATTTTCGGAAGTAACTTTTGTACTGATATGGATTTTTTATCCAACCTTCCAAGCATCTTTGCATATTTAGCATATCTCTTTTCCTTGATCGGTATCAGAAAAAGATTTAAATCCGTATTTTTGCAGACAATACTTATTTCATCTTCATTAAAAAGATCTAATAATTTAAATCTGATATCACTTTTGCTCATTAAGCATTTCCTCCAATACCTTTATCATTACCGTAGATATGCTATTGCTTTTTAATATATCGTTAAGAAACTCTCTTGCCAATACAATCTGATTTTTAACCTCATATATTTGAATCCTTAATTTATAAGGTAGTTTTACCTTTTTTTTGCCCTTATATTTTTTGAACAGCCAATATAGCTGCTCATCAGAAATCGTCACATTTCCAGTGCTTTTTTCTATAGACACCGTAATAATACCCTTAAGATTTCTATGCTGTAACACATATATTAAATCTCCATCTTGAAGGTTATCAAAAGAATATTCTCCAATATCACTACTCTTTTCTATTTGCCTATTTTTTCGAACCAAGATAAATTCTGTACGATGACTCGACTTAAGCAATACCTTAGTACAATTCTTATATGTACTGGATTCTTCCACCGGAATGTATACGTCATCGTTCCAAATATAAACTTCCGGCTTATTCGCTATAATTGTTCTTTGTCTCTTTAAAAGCAGTGTTCCGTTTGAAACATATTTTCTGTCTATATTAATAAATACATCTTGCCCCCACATTCTGACACATGTTAAATGACCATTCATATCTATCTCATCAGGGATTTTGCTAATACCATGATAAGCATATACTTTCGGTATATCGTTCCCCGATACAACATATCCATAAATATTCTGTTCATTATTATTGACAATATATCCCTCTTCTGTTTTTATAACAGGTGGCCATATTGGTACAAACTCTGGTTGTTTCTCAAGGAGATGTATTTTCAAATTTGTCCGCAAATAGGATGCGAGATAACTAAACTCTGTATCTGATATATCAGATGAAAATGACCCCCGAAACACATTTAAGATATTGTCTTTCAATATAAGCCGACCACACTTCTCCATTATGATTCCCGGCATATAACTCGGAAGCTGAGGTTGACGACGTACCCAATAATAATCCAAATCTGTTGTTATTGAATCCCCATGACGAATTTTCTTCCCACCCTGTTCAGATACTGTAAATATAGCACCCTCAAATGAAAAACCATCCGCATAGTCAGACCAATGCTGTGACATAGCATATGACCTATTTGCAGGTTCATATCGGATTCTATATTTTGAGCCTGACAAAGGAATATAATCCAATGGTATTAGTGATGTGCTTTCACATGAAAATCTTTCCTCATTTATCCTATATGTATTTTTCCCATCGATTTTTATTGATATTGATTCTTTGATTGCCTGTTCCATAAGTATACGCGGCAATGCTTTAAATCCCATATATAAACTGAAATCACCAGAAGCATTCTGTCTCATGTAAATCGGCAATCCTATTCGTTCATAAACAGAATCTGTAGGACTACTATCAACACGCCTGTCACACTCAGCAGATACATCACTTTGCCTAAAATGCGCAAAATGATTACTATCTTTGTTTCCTGTTAAATAAACAGCCTCCCCACATTCCGGGCAGATAAACCTATTTCTACTGTAATCCCGAGATCGGTCGTACTCATCTGCATTTACTTCTTTTTGTTTTCCTCTTTCATAAAAATCTAAAGCAGTTTTCATACGTCCTCCACTCATTGCTCATAAAACGCCTTAATCCCCGGAATTAAATTTAACCAGCTTTTCCCAATCAATAGCCCCATCCTCTTTACAGAAACTGTTTGAAAATTCCCTAATCAACCTGTTCGCTGCCTTATTGTAGCTCTCCTTATAGGATGCGACATATTGCTCTGGCATTGTTCCCATAAAGGTAATTATCTTAATGTAAAAATCTTCATCTCCTGTAAGTTCAGCCCAAAACTGTTTACCTGCCAATTCCTGATACATCTTTGGCTTTCCCCTGCCACTGTCCTTTTTCTTACCATAACAATATCCTATATAAGCCTCATATCTCGCCTTTGCCTGCTGTGCGAGTTTAGATGCCGCCATAAAATTCTGTTCCTGACGTTTTTTACTGTCCGCATTGAATACTGAAGGACCGCTCTTGACAGCAATAGCATAAATTGTATTGCTGACATCATCTTGTATCATCAGATCAATGCCTTCTGCCAGTGCTTTATTTCCACCACTTACCGCAATAGCAATCGGCTCGAAAAAGCAATTGCCAAAAATTGTTTCCTCGCTGGATGTTACAAAAGCACTTAAAACAGACTCCACAATCTCTGAAGCGTTTTCCATTGCTTTTGCGCGATACAAATATGGATTCTTTCTCTTAATCACTTTCTTGATATCAAGCGCATCAATCTTTTCAATCAAGGTACCATAAAATGTTTCCAACGCTTTTGCTATTGCCTGCACTACTGCTTCCTCATCATACGAATTATTAATCGCCATATGAACTTCCTCCTAATTCCATTGCATTTTTTATTCTATTATGCACACCCGTTCCCCTAAATCGTTTTGTTGCTATAGTTGATGTCCTATTTGCTGTCGATATGATTGCCCTGCCAATAGCCTCAGCTAAACCCACAGGAACTGCATTTCCAATCTGCCTATATTTCGCAGATATCGTTCCGGTAAATTCCCAATCATCCGGAAACTGCTGAATTCTGGCATACTCTTTTAAACTTAATGGCCTGTCCTGCTTAGGATGGCAAAGCATTGTAGCCTTCTGAGCCGGGGATGTGGTAATTGTGGGGGAAGGCTGTGCATATGACAGTCTTCTATAAAACCCAACCTTGCCCCCGCCAGACTCATAAGCCCCTCCCATAGCGACAGGAATAATTTCCTGGGGCAGATCCTTCCAGTTCCCACCTTCCGGAACCATATGCAGATATTTTTTTCTATCGCCGCTTAATGGTGTATACTCTCCCGGAGCGTCCTCTAAATCTTTTATTACATCACCTACTGTTTTCCATCTGTAATCTGGATTTTGGTGAATCTGAAAATGTGTCGGCATCGGCAAAAATATATCCTCACTATCCCTGCTTCCTATTAACACAAAACGTTCACGGAACTGAGGCACGCCGTAATTTACAGCATCCAAAACACCATAAACAGTCTTATAGCCCAGCTTCTTAAATTCAGACAAAATCACATCTAAAACCGTTCCCAGTCTTTGCTCTAGATCATCCTTTTCCCTTTCAGCCGCTGGAACATGTTTCAACGGTGCAGAAACTATGCCTTTTACATTTTCCATTACAAAAAAGCGCGGACGTATGTAATCTATCATCCTAATAAAATCCATAAAAAGGCTTCCCCTAGGATCATTAATTCCAAGCCTTTTCCCAGCTGTGGAAAATGGCTGGCAGGGCGGACCTCCACAAATCATAAACGGTTCCCCAACGTGCAGCCCTGTTAGCTCTAAAAGTGTTTTGGGATTTATTTCTCTGATGTCGCCCCCAAGAACCTTATGCCCATTCGCTTTCATCGTTTCTATACATGCTTGTTCAAAATCTTGCCCTATCACAATATTCAGTCCAGCTTTCCCAAGACCGATATCCAATCCCATCGCCCCTGAAAACAATGAAATCACATCTCGGTTATCTTTGTATTGTTCATATACCTTTTCCAAGGAATGCTTTTCTTCCAAGTTAAAATTTTCCATCAGACAGACTCTCCATCATCTAATACAAATTTTCGTTCAAAAGTTGTTCCGGTCACCTTGGCAATCTGCTCCAAATCAGATACTGTAAAAGTTTCTCGCTTTAATTTTGCATTTAAATTTTGTGGTGACATACCCATTCTACGAGCCAATTCTGAAACACTGATATTTGTTCTCACACATAGTACTTTTATTTGTTCTGATATAGTCATGACCGTACCTCTTTAAAAATTTAACGTTTTTATTGTTATAATAAAATATATAGTTTAAATAGTCAATATAATCGTAGATATTACAACTCAATACCCCATAAAATGCAATAACTCAAATAAAATTGCATTCGAAATTATTAAGAAGCGAATTTTGCTTGACACATTTTTATACATTTATTATCATAAATAAAATACTGGGAAAAACTTTTTACAGTTCTTCCCAGTATTCTTCTTTGATTTTATTCTTCCCTCTTCTTTATTATCATTTTTACAATGAAATACATGATCACTGCATCCATTATGCCCAGCAGCATACCTGCAAGAATATCCGTTGGATAATGTACAAACAGATACATTCTGGAAAAAGCTATCGTGCCCGCAAACAACAGGGCAAGGATGCCTGCCTTTTTATAATACAAAAATATTACCGTTGCCGCCGTAAAGCCGTTCAGCGTATGGCCTGATGGGAATGAATACTCTCCGGGCTGGGGAATCAGCAGCGTAACCGAAGCGTCCACCGCAAAGGGACGGGGTCTTGCCACTATGTTCTTTATCACTATATTGCCCAACAGAAAGGACAATGCCATCGCCCCCATCATGGTAAAGGCGCAAAGCCTCGTTCTCTTCGGAATTGCCAGAACAACGCTCAGTGCAATCCATATTAGTCCGGCATTACCCAGTGCAGACAACAGTATCATCACCGGATTCAGCCATTCTGCATGTAACTCCTGCAGCATATGTAAAATTTGCAGTTCCATAGTCAATACCCAATCATCGCATTACATTGTGACAAATAAAAACTTCAGTACAAAGAGCAGTGAAATAATCGTTACCACGATGTCTTTCTTCTTGTATTTGCCTGTGCAGACCGTCATGATAACATAGGTGATACTGCCAAGTCCGATACCGTTTGCAATCGAGTAGGTCATCGGCATCATGATAAGTGCCACAAACGCCGGAAGCGCAGAGCGAAGGTCGTCCATATCTACCTTTGCAAAGCTCTTTACCATCAGTACGCCTACATAAATCAGTGCAGAAGCCGTCGCCGCCGACGGAACAATGCTGGCCAAAGGACTTAAGAAAAGACATACCGCAAAACAGATTGCCGTTACAACGCTGGTTAATCCTGTTCTTCCGCCTTCTGCAACACCTGCAGAAGATTCCACAAAGGTCGTACAGGTAGAAGTACCAAGCACCGCACCGGCTACCGTTGCCGCAGAGTCACAAAGCATAGCCTTGTCCACGCGGATAGGGTCGCCGTTCTCGTCCAGCATATTAGCCTGCGCCGCCGTACCGTAAAGTGTTCCGAGTGTATCGAACATATCTACCAGACAGAAAGTAATAATCAGCATAATCGCATTGAAAATGCTTCCCACATGTGCGCCGGTAAATGCATTTGTCCATGCTGCACCGTTGAAGAGACCTGCTATACCTACGCTGCCAAAATCCTTGAAGGACTGTCCCACATTGCCAAGGTCAAAGCTGGGTACTGTCCAGCTAAACAGATAGTACAAAACTGTGGAAGCAATGATTCCGATAATCACGTTACCCTTTACTTTCAGCTTGCCCAAGATACCGATGATAAGCAGTCCAAGCAGAGCGATAATAGCGGGAAGCGCCGTCTCCTTAAAGGTTCCGTTTTTGATTGCGCCGTTGATATCAACAAACTGCACCAGCGTGTACTGGTTCGTCTGGATAATGCCTGCATTCTGGAAACCGATGAATGCGATGAAAAGACCGATACCTGCCGGAATCGCTTTTTTCAGGCAGTCTGGCATCGCTTTTGCGATATAGGTACGCAGACCTGTAACAGAAAGAAGCAGGAATACAAGACCGGATACAAAGATAATGACCAGTCCGGAATGATATCCGGTGATCAAATCTACGCCTGCAAAGAATGCTCCCGAAACAAAACAGGTACAGAAGAATGCATTGAGTCCCATTCCACATGCCTGCGCATAGGGCAGCTTCGCCACAAACGCCATCAGCAGAGTGCCGATAACCGCCGCCAGAACAGAAGCAATATAAACGGCATTCCAAATCTGTCCGAGCACGGCTCCGTCAGCCCCGAGAGCCGCAAGCCAGCCAGCTCCGCCGCCTGCCGCAACCTGATTCGGGTTTACAAATACAATGTAAGCCATTGCAAAAAATGTGGTCAGACCTGCTGCAATCTCAGTTCTGACAGTTGTGTTATTCTCCTTCAATTTGAAGAATTTCTCCATATGCTTTACCTCCCTAAAGTAACATACGTGTGTCGGGCGGTTTAACCGCCATTTTTAAAAACATAGAGAAAGTATAACATTATTTTCCATATATTTCAATAAATCATTGAAGGATATTTGCTTTTTAATTTGAAATTCCAACACAATATTTCATTTGGTACGCTGAAGCTTCTCCAAAAACGCCCTTGTATTGGCAGCAATATCGCCTCTGAATACAGCGGAGCCGGTCACAATCACATTGGCGCCGGCATGTAAAACCGTCTCTACATTGCCAAGCGTGATGCCGCCGTCAACCTGTACGTCAATGCTTCTGCCCGTCCCATCCGCCAGCTTTCTCGCCTCTTCTACTTTACCGGTGCAGAAATCGAGGTAAGACTGCCCTCCGAAACCGGGCTCCACCGTCATGACCAGTATCATGTCAAGCCTGTCCAGATACGGGCGCAGCACTTCCACCGGTGTGTCCGGTTTCACGGATATTCCCGCCTTAAGTCCCCTGCCATGGATATCTTCTAAAATCTCATCCGCCTTGTCCGTCGCCTCAATATGGAATGTGATGCTGTCCGCTCCGCAATCCGCAAACGCACCGATATACCGCTCCGGCTTTTCAATCATAAGATGCACGTCAAACATCTTGTCCGTAACTTTTCTCAAGGACTTAATAACAGGCATTCCATAGGAAATGGACGGTACAAAAATCCCGTCCATTACATCTATGTGTATATATTGCGCTCCGGCTTCTTCCACCGNCCGTATCTGTTCACCTAATACGGCAAAATCTGCCGCCAAAATNGAGGGTGCCAAAATATTCATTCGTCTTTTATCTCCCTAGCATTCAAATCCAATGTATCACCAAGTTCTCCTGCACTTTCAATATAATGCTTTATCTTGCGGGACATATACAAGGTAGAAAGCAAATCTGATACGCCGCAAAACAGCAGCCCCGCACCGACAAGCCGCATCAGCACGGTGGAGGCGTGAAACGGATTGACAATCAGGACAATGCCATGAACAATGCTGACAAGCGCCAGCAAAAACAAAACAAGACCATTGCCATACCCCATACGCCGCACGTCAATGCAGTCCTGCAGTTTCATAAAGCCNCTNANCATAACNGCGATTCCCAGCACAAAAGGTATCAGAACCATTATNAGGTCAACCCGCACAATCAGAAAAATGCCCAAAAGAATCGCCGCAAGACCGGTCACAAAATCATTTCTGTAAGTATTTTTNNCCGCATCCCGAAACAAGTAAATACATACTGTAACGACGCCGACTGCCACAGAAGCGCCGCCAACGGCATAACACAATATCTTCTTTGTAGTCTCCGGAAACAACAGCAGCACAATACCCATCAGAATATACAATACTGCATACATAATCAATTTCCATTTAAATTCTTTTAACAATTTCATAANACCATACTCCCTCTACTTCAAACCTCAGAAGGCAAAATTCCTATATATTTCTTATATTAACCGATTTTCCCGTCTAAGGCAAGAGGGTCAGACAGGAATCGCTCTTTTCCAAATACCTGCCGCAGCGCAGGGAACCTTATTGTCATGCACCGCNGTCAGAAAAATTCNCCCATCCGATATCTTTTTATAAACATGAATGGATTCNCCTTCAAAACATTGGTCTAAAAAATGAAGTTCAAAGTCCCCAATCTCGAATTCTTCNAAAAACTTACTGTCAAAACCATTCAAAAACAAATCCACATATTTCAAATTTGTCATATGTCCCGTCTTATCCAAATCCGTATATCNGACCTGATGGGTATACACATATTCCATNCCCTCTAAGTCCACCGGCAGTTTTTGAAATTTNTGCNTATCGGATTNCTGNCGCTCTGCTATCTCCGCCGGAAAATCAATGTCTTTCAGCCGTACCAGNCTTTTTTTCGTAATATGATAAAGACAGCTCTCCACACATCCCCTTGCACACTCTTCACCATCTCTGGAAATCAGCAGGTGCTGATGGATGATTGCGGGGGATTTCTCCTCCGGCATCCACGTTTTCATATGCAGCTCTTTTGTAAAATCAACTTTGCGGCTTATATGCATTCGATACTTTGTATACATCCAGACAATCCCGTATTCTTCCGGCAGCGTATCGTTTCCCTTATGAACATTGTGCAGGAAATGGGTTGCCATGTCCTGAAAATAATTCATATATCCGCGCAGTCCCACAAGGCCGTCTCTGTCTGCATCCCTGAATTGCGGAAGGTAATTCTTTTCAAATATCATACCGNGCCTCCACTNNNTCTTCTATNTANTCNGATTCTTTNTCATTTCAGGTGATGNTTCTCTCATCAGATANTTTCCGGTCAGACTGTTTTCATCATTGCAAATCTCCTGCGGCGTCCCCTTNGCAATAATCCTTCCGCCGTGGATACCGCCTCCCGGTCCCATATCGATTACATAGTCAGCATTTCGGATGACATCTAAATCGTGCTCAATCACAATGACAGTCGCGCCCTTTTCAATCAGTCTTTGGAACACCTGTAAGAGCGTCTCCACATCCAGCGGATGCAGACCAATGGTCGGTTCATCAAAAACAAATACAGAATCGGACTGCCCCTTCCCCATCTCACTTGCCAGTTTCAGCCGCTGCGCTTCTCCGCCGGATAAACTCGGTGTTTCTTCTCCCAGCGTCAGGTATCCAAGGCCAAGGTCATGCAGCACCTGCAGTCTCCGCTCTACATTCGGAATATCCTCGCAAGCCACCAAAGCCTCGTCAATACTCATATCCATGAGTTCCGGAAGTGTATACGCGCTGTTTTTCTTTTTGGAAATCCGCCGTATCAGACTTGCTTCCTTCGCATACCGCGAGCCGCCGCAATCCGGACAGGTAATCTCCACATCCGGTAAAAACTGCACGTCAAGACTGATGGAGCCCGTGCCATCGCAGACCGGGCAGCGCAGATTACCCGTGTTATAGGAAAAATCTCCCGCCTTATATCCTCTTTCCTTTGCGTCCGGCGTCCTCGCATATATCTTTCGCAGTTCATCATGCACATCGGCATAGGTCGCCACCGTGGAGCGGACATTCATTCCGATTGGCGTCGCGTCTATCAGCTTGACCTGGCGGATATCATCCGCCGAGACAGAACGCACATGTGCCGGAAGCTTTTCTCCTTTTATGAAAGCGTCCAACGCAGGAATCAGGCTTTCCAGAACCATCGTCGTCTTTCCGGAACCGGATACCCCTGTCACAGCAATCAGCCTTCCTTTCGGAAAGTCTGCTTCCAATGGCTGCACCGTATGAATTTCGGAAGTAGACAAATGAATCGTGCCCAATTCAAACATTCTCTCCGAAGCGATATGATTTCCAACATCAATTACCGCCTCGCCCGTGAGAAATCCGCCAATCCGCGAATTGGGATTCTTCTCTACCTCTTCGAGATTTCCCTGCGCGATAACAGTGCCTCCACCCGCACCGGCCTTAGGTCCAAGCTCTATGATCCAGTCCGCTTCGGAGAGCACATGCGTATCATGGTCCACCAGAATTACCGTATTGCCATCCTGTAAAAGGTCATGCATGACGCCTGTCAGCCCTTCCATATTGGAAGGGTGCAGCCCGATGGACGGCTCGTCAAGCACATACAGCACACCTGTCGTGCGGTTTCTGACCGCCCTTGCAAGCTGCATCCTCTGCCGTTCTCCCGTAGACAGCGTAGATGCCGCACGGTCCAGTGTGAGATAGGAAAGCCCCAAATCTATCAGTCGTTTTGCCGCGCTCTGAAAAGATTCACAGATGCTTTCTGCCATAGGGCGCATTTCCTTTGGCAGAGAATCCGGTACGCCTTCAACCCATACCGTCAAATCGGAAAGCGGTATCGTGCATACCTCGGCAAGTGAGATTCCGCGAAGCCTCGGCGCGCGTGCCTCCTCTGAAAGCCTGGTTCCGCCGCAGTCCGGACAGACACCCTGCCGCAAGAATTTCTCCACCCGCTTCATTCCTTTTTCATCTTTCACCTTGGACAACGCATTTTCCACAGTATAGGTTGCATTGAAGTAGGTAAAATCCATATCTCCCGCCGCGCCGCTGGTCTTGTTCTGGTAGATAATATTTTTCTTGACCGCAGGTCCGTGGAATACAATATCCCGCTCTTTTTCTGTCAGTTCTTTAAACGGCACATCCGTCCGAACTCCCATCTCACGGGCAATATCTTTCATAAGAGACCACATCAGCGTCTGCCACGGTGCGACAGCGCCCTCATCAATGGAAAGGGACTCATCCGGCACAAGCGTCGATTCATCCACCGTCCGGACAATGCCTGTCCCGTCACAGCGCCTGCACGCGCCCTGACTGTTAAATGCCAGTTCCTCCGCACCCGGTGCAAAAAAATGCACACCGCAATCCGGACAGATCAACTCCTGACCCGCCGCAACATTGAAAGATGGTTTCACATAATGCCCGTTCGGGCAGCGATGTTCGGCGAGCCTCGAATACATCAGACGCAAGCTGTTCAAAAGCTCTGTTCCCGTACCGAAAGTGCTCCTTATTCCCGGGATACCCGGACGCTGTCTAAGTGCCAGCGCGGCCGGAACGTACAGCACCTCATCCACCTGTGCCTTTTCCGCCTGCGTCATACGCCTTCTTGTATAGATAGAAAGCGCTTCCAGATATCGTCTGGAACCCTCCGCATACAGGATTCCCAGTGCCAGAGAAGATTTCCCCGAACCGGATACCCCCGCTATCCCGACAATCTTGTTTAAAGGAATATCCACGTCAATGTTTTTCAGATTGTGTACCCTTGCCCCGCGCACCTTGATATGCGCCGGCGTCGTATTCTCATTCCGTTCCACTTCTTCCTGCTCCCATCCTATTTTTATCTAAGGTCCACCGGATGCCATCCGCCATTCTCCGGTTCGCTTCCCTGAAATGATTTTCGGGATTCAAGACGAATGTCATACATCTTCTTTTATCCCTTTCTCTATTCACCTACAAGACAATTATACAGGATACAAAAAAACAATCAAGTACGCAGAAATTTTATACATAGTACGAATTTTCATACTATAAATCTTTCCATTCCTCTGGATTTATTTCCCTGTCCCTGAAATAATATTTCCGGTCATGCTCCCCCACTTCACGCATAACTCTGCAAGGATTTCCTACCGCAATCACATTGGAAGGAACATCTTTTGTTACAACACTTCCCGCACCAATCACCACATTATCGCCAATAGTTACACCCGGCATAATGATGGCACCTGCTCCAATCCAGCAGTTCCTGCCAATATGAACCGGCATATTATACTGAAGTCCTTTTTGGCGAAGCTCCGGTAAAATCGGGTGTCCCGCCGTTGCAATCGTCACATTCGGACCAAGCATGGTATAGTCACCTATATAAATATGGGTGTCATCCACGCATGTCAGATTGTAATTCACATATATCTGCCTGCCGAAGTGACAATGATGGCCACCGAAATTAGCATAAAAAGGCGCCTCGATATACACCCCTTCCCCGCAGTCACCTAACATCCTTTTGAGCAGCTCCGCTCTTTTTTCTCCTTCTGACGGTCTGGTCTGATTGTACTCAAACAGCAAATCCTGATAAATCCTCTGTTCCTTTGTGATTTCTTCTCCATCCGGAAAATAAAGCTCTCCTGTGTGCATTCTTTCTTTCATATCACTCATTTTCAACGCCTCCATTTGTTATATTTTTTACCCATCCATATTTTTTGTAATGCCAATATACCGCCGGTAGTTTTACAATTTCATCTAAATTTAACACAAAATAAACGACTAATACCGGAAGTTTAAATACAAATGCACATAAGCATCCAAGCGGAATGGTAATACACCACAGAGTCACCATATCACAAAACAACCCAAACCGGGAATCCCCTCCCGCCGGAAAAATACCTCCTATTATCATACTGTTTATTGACTTACCAATAGGATAATAGGCACAGATGACTAACATTCCGCTTAGACATTTTTTTGCTTCCGGTGTCAAATTCACCACTCCCGTAATGGCAGGCGACAATACCAGCAACAACAAGCCTGACAAAAAACCGCCTACAATAGAGGCTTTTGTCAGTATCCCGCCCACTCTTTTTGCTTCCTCAAAATGACTGGCGCCAAGTTCATTGCCCACAATAATGCTGCCTCCACTTCCAAGTCCAAGGCAAAAGCATACCTCAAGATTTTTGGAAATATTTGCAATACTGTTTGCCGCCACTGCATCTGCCCCCAAGTGTCCCATAATAACCGAATACATGCTAAAACCGCACCCCCATATCAGCTCGTTAAACAGTACAGGCGTCACCTTTATCCAAAACTGCTTTTCCAGATTATAGTTTTTCTTTAATAAACGGACTTTCAACTGCTTCATTTTTATCTGAATATGACTAACGCAAAAAGCCATCTGTACAGCCGTTGCCATTACTGTCGCCAGTGCCGCCCCTTTGATTCCCATAGCAGGAACACCAAAAAGCCCAAAGATGAGAACCGCATTGAGTATAATATTTAAAATAACCGTCATACTGCTGATAACAGAACTTTGATTGACTGCCCCGCAGTTTTTCATGATTGTCAGACAGACTTGCGATATTGCAGAGAATAGATAGGAAATCCCTACATACCGCAAATACTCGCTTCCCATGATAATCAAATCTTCTTCATCAGTGAAAATATACATGAGTTTATCAGAAAAAAACAGCGAACTTATCAAAAACAGAATTGCTGTCAGACAGGAAATCCGCAGGACAAAGCTGAAAATCTTTGAAATATTGGCATAATCCTTTTTTCCATAATACTGGGCTGCAAACATATTTTCCCCGATAATGAGCGCCGACATAAAATATTGAAACGAAATCGGCAGGACTAATCGGAACATCTTCTTATGTAATGCTTCTGCAGCTTCCATGTTACGCCCTCCTTTTTTAACAATACCATATCTCTACTTGAAATTCTTTCAAAATATGGTATATTTTTATAACAATCTTCTTCATTCAGTGGGGCGCGCTAGATAGTGATGTCTATCCTTTTAACAGATACGACAAAATGTTGCGGAGGAAATACGTATGAATGCCAAGACCACATATTGTTCTACCTTTAATTTAGATTCTTCCGAGACAGTGGCGTATAATAACCCCCTGTTTCCGGCCTATGTCAGACATGGTATTTTGTCCTCTTATCCGGATTACTCTGCTGTCAGCCATTGGCACAACGATTTAGAATTTGTTGTGATTCAAAAGGGGAGCATGACTTACAATGTAAACGGGGAACTGATCGACCTGCATGAAGGAAACGGTATCATGGTAAACAGCAGGCAATTACATTATGGCTTTTCGCCCGAACACAAAGAATGCGAATTTATCTGCATTTTGCTTTTACCAAAACTGCTGTCAGGAAATGAATGGTTTTATCACAATTATATTGAACCTGTCACAGAAAACCCCTTATATCCTTATCTGTATCTCGGGAAAGAAGAATGGCAGAACGCTATTTTAGAAAAAATAAACAGACTATATGCATTTTTTCCGACAGAGCCGTGCCAGGAGTTACCCTATTTTTCAATGATGGACTTATTTCTGTCCATCATGCAGATACTATACGAAAATTTAGATGTGAAAACGCATGGCACGGCAAAAGAATCAAATGAACTGACTTCTTTAAAAAGTATGATTGCCTATATTGAAGAACATTTTGCACAGCGTATCACGCTTGAACATATAGCTTCATCAGGAACCTGCTGTAAAAGCAGATGCTCTTTTCTTTTTAAAAAATACCTCGGCGAAACTCCCATCGCTTATATCACAAAGCTGCGACTGCAAAAAAGTCTTGCCGTCTTATTGGATTCCGATAAAAACATTGCGGATATCGCCTATGAATACGGGTTTTGCGGGGCAAGCTACTACTGTGAGACTTTCCAAAAATATTATGGCATATCTCCTCTGCAATACAGGAAAGCACATAAAACATAGAAAGCTTTCATAACGCTGTCAGGATGGATTGTTTGCACCCAAACTCTCCATCAGGCCTTCCAGCAGCAGCGGATCTATCATTTGACAGGAATAGCGGTCATAATGCAAACCGGTGGTATCCCAGAGTATAGGACAAATCTGCCTGTCATATGCCTCTTTGCATACAGATGTTAGAAAGAGCCTGACGGATTCCTCATCCTTATTGTTCTTCGGGCAGCCGTATTCTCCCAGAATAACCGGAATCCCCTGCGCAATGAAATTCGTTTCTACCATTTCCATGTACTTTTGCAGTTCTGTAAAATCCGCTTCCGTTCCCCATGTACTGCGGCATTTTCCCCAGTCCGCATCTTCCTCCAGAATGGCAAAAACGGAAGGCGTATAATAATGAACAGAAACCGCACATCTGCCTGCCGGATCAACAGGCAGATGATAAAGCTCATCACTGGTCAGCTCAATATCGGTTGCATAGCCGGCAATCAGCAGGTGCCGCTCGGGATTGTTGCCGCCCGAACTGCGGACAATATCTACAAAGGTCTGATTGATTTCATTCAACAGGGAAAATACTTCTTCCTTGCCATTAGTAGAACCAGCATACCGATTCCAGACCGCATCCCAGCATCCCTCCTCATTCAAAGACTCAAACACCAGATGATCCCCATAATCCTGAAAAGCATCTGCAACCTGCATCCAAATGCGGGAGTAGTGATACATACACTCCTCTGTATTCGTCGGAAAATCTGCCATCCACCAGTTGTCATGGTGAATATTGATAATCGCATACATTCCCGCATCCAGTGTCCAGTTTACAACTTCCTTCACCGCAGCCAGATAGTCCTCGTTGATGGTATAATCCTCCCCCATCATATTGGACCATGCAACCGGTATGCGCAGCACGCCAAATCCGGCATCTGCATACCCCTGAATCATCTCCTGCGTGATCATCGGACTGCCCCATGCCGTTTCATAAGAGCGCACGGAACCGTCTCCCCACTGCGCAATCCAGTCTCCACAAGATTCAAAGGTATTGCCCAGATTGATGCCAATACCCATATCGCATACCAGTTCCATAGTAGTAATCTTTCTCATCCCGTTCGACTCCTCGTCCTTCTTTGCACAGCCTCCAAGCACTATCGCCATTACCAATGCAAGCCAGACAATATATCTTCTTTTTTTCTTCATGATACCCCTTCCCAGCTATTGCTGTTTGTGAAATATTTAAATCACTTTAAGTTGTTTCCACATACCCTTTCGAAACCTGATTTCAAAGAGCACCGCTTTGAAAAGCCAGTCGGCGCACATGGCAAACGCAATGCCAATCACGCCCATGTTCAGTACAATGCCAAACAGTACAGAAAGCAAAAGCCTGATTCCGATTGTAGATATCACGGTAACAACCATTGTAAATTTTGCATCTCCTGCCGCACGCAATCCTGCCGAAAGCGGCCCGGAAAACGGATACGCGAATGCATTGAATGCATTGTGTATCACTACCAGCCAGATTATCAGACTCTTCGTTTCCGCCGACAAATCATATGCCATCATCACAAGCGGCGTGGCAGCAAGGATAATGACATTCCATGCCACAGAAGCAATCACCGTGATTTTCATCAGCTTTTTAAAATAGTATTCCGCCTCGTCTGTTTCATTGGCACCCATGCACTGACCGATTACAGGAATAAACGCCGAGCTCATAGCCACTCCCATCAGGGCGGCAAGCGACCAGAGGCTTTGTGCCACACCGTTTGCCGCAATCTGATAAGTGCCAAACAATGCAACAATACTGCTCAGAGCCACCTTTACCAACTGGAACAGCCCGTTTTCAACTCCGTTTGGAACAGCAATGTTCAGGATTTTTTTAAGCATGTCGCTATCCCACACAAAAATCCACTTGCTTCGATAACGAAGCTCCGAACCCTGCCTGAAACACAAAAACGTAATTACGACTGCCGAAAATGCTCTGGCAATCAAGGAGGGGTAAGCCACGCCTGCCACTCCCGCTTTCAGCCCAAACACGCCGATTATGTTTCCGACTACGTTGATGATATTGGACAGAATGGATATGTTCATTGTCACCTTTGTCTTGCCAAGGCTTCGGTAAATTGCCGCTCCCGCATTATAAATTGCAAGTGCGGGATAAGAGTAAGCCGAAATCCGCAGATACGTGACACAGGCATCCATAACGGAATCTTCCACCTTGCCAAATAATATGCCGAGCATTGCGCGGTTCCCGATAAGGACCAATGCCCCAATCACCAATGAAAGCAGGATGGAAAACATCAAGAGCTGGCCGGAAGATTTTTCTGCATTATCCGTATCCCTGCTCCCGATATACTGGCTGACTACTACAGCGCCGCCGGAGGCAAGCGCTGTAAAAATATAAATAAAAATTGTGTTAAACTGATTGACAAGGGATACCCCCGATACGGCGGCTTCTCCCGCATAGCTTATGACAAGCGTGTCGGCGATTCCCACCAGCATCACAAGCAGCTGTTCAAAGAAAAGCGGCACAATCATGTTTTTTAAGTCTTTATTGGTAAAGCGCATGTTTTTCATCTTTCAAAATATTTTCGCTCAAATTCATTGACCGGCATAGGTTTTGCAAAATAATAACCCTGAAAAGTATCGCAGCCTATTTCTGTCAGGAAATCCACCTGTTCTCTGGTCTCCACGCCCTCCGTAACTACCTCCATGCCAAGCTGCTTTGACAGAGAGATAATCATCTTGAGAATCGTCCTGCTGCGCTCCTCATGATTCGTCTGCCTCAGAAAGCCCATATCCACCTTGAGCGTATCCACCGGCATATCCTTGAGCATGTTAAGAGAAGAATAGCCGCTTCCGAAATCATCCATCTCCACCATAAAGCCATACTCCTGCAGCCGCTGAATCAGCACAAGCTGCTTTTCAAAATCATTCATGATGGCGCTTTCCGTGATTTCGAGCCGAAGATTATGCGGTCTGATCTCATATTTCTCCGCAAGCCCGGTAAATACCTTATAAATATCCGCAAAGTAAAAGTCTTTCGGGGAAATATTCACGGAGATATGGTAATCCGTCAGCCCCTTGTCCTTCCATTCACGCAGCTTCTTGCAGGCAAGTTCCCATATGTACATATCCAGCTTGCAGATAAGTCCCGTATTCTCCAGAATCCCGATAAACTCTCCGGGCGAAATCATGCCGCGTTCGGGATGAATCCATCGCACCAAAGCCTCGCCGCCCAGAATCTCCCCACGGACGGAAATCTGTGGTTGAAGGTAAAAGCAGAACTGCCCCTCCTCGAGAGCGTTGCCAAACGCTCCCGACACCTTCTGCTCGCTCACGCTGCTTTCACGGATTCCCTCGTCATAATGCGCTATCACATCCGCAAGACTTGCCTTGATAGTCTTTATCGCCATATATGCTCTGTCGCACATAACAGAAACCGCTATGTCCCTGTCAACAATATCATAGACGCCCAAATGCACGCAGATGCGGTAAGTTTCCGTGCCGCTCTTCTCTCCTATGCGCCTGATCTCATTAGAAAAAACATCGGGGTCAAAGCGTTCTTTCGGCATACATATGGCAAATCTGTCTCCCGAAAGTCTGCCGTAGACAGAGCCCGGTTTTGCCAGCTGCTTAAGTGCATCTGCAATATTTAACAACACCTCGTCGCCCACATTGATTCCGAAAATATCATTCACAAGCTTAAAGTTCTTAATGTCGGAACAGACCATGCAATAAGTGCCCGGCTCCGCTTCCCGTACCACGTCCCTCACGACATCATAAAAGTGCTCCCTATTATATATCCCCGTGAGACGGTCATGGGTGGCGCGGAAACGCTCCGCTGCCAGCTTCTCCACCTCCGCTGTCTCATCGTGCATCTTAAAAAAGCAGCCAACATAGTTATTATTGCGGTCACTCAGCCTCTTAAAACTCACATCATAATATCTCTTTGTGGAATTTACCTCTCTAGTCTCCTTCCACTCCGAGTCCTCCGCCTCCGAAAGCTGTCTGCCGTTCATCCACTCCCTGTAATAGTCCTCAAAGGGTTCTGCACTTTCCGCCTTAAAAAAGCCATACGCCACAGAATTCGCATAGACACAACTTCCCTCAATGTCAAAGCACACCACACTGTCATCCATATTCTTTATACTGGAGGACAGAAGGCCTTCTACCAGTCCCTGTGGGACATATATCACATTAAAATAATAAATTGCCATCGCCATGATGCCATAGGCAAGCACCGAAAAATCTATCTCCAGACCCATTACAAGATAACATACATTGGCTGCTATAATAATCATAAGGCTGATTAAAGTAAGCCAGAACTTCTCACGGTACATCGCCGGCGATTTCACTATCTTTACCACCAGCGGCAGCACGATCAGCACCACCATCCCGTATATAATCAGCCGGTGAAAATTATACAGTCCGCCGCGTTCCGCAATACCATAAAAGAAAGTGCCCGCATCCTCCATCAGGCCACATTGAAAAATAAATACCTTCTCGGTAAAGACATTCAGCAGCATCAGCAGACCGTCCACAGCAACCACCAAATAAAGAGCCGCCTTCTGCACAGCCCGTATCTCATAGACATTGGTGTACTTCAACGCATAAAGCAGCATGCAAATCAGCAGCACATCCGACACCGTATAGTATATCGCGTACATCAATTCCGCTAAAAACTGCGTCGGCACAATCAACGCCGCCGCATAAATTGCCATCGTACACGGTGCCGCAATCATGATGTAACGTATCGCCTTCGTCAGCGGCCTCTTATCCCTCCTGCCAATTACACAACTGCAGATAAAAATAGCAACCGCGAAGATTAACAGTAATGTCGTATATATGTTTCTCATAGCTCATCCCCCGCGTATAATGCCCATAAGGTCTATCTAAAGCATATCACTTCATTCCCTGTTCCGCAAGGTTTTGTCTGTCCCAATGGCAGATACCTCCGAAAAAAAATGTAAGTGCAGTTGCGGAGTTTATCTCCCTTCCTGCACTTACATTATACTTACAAATTCTATTTATATCAAATACTTATATTTTAATTATCTGACCCACATTCCCCAGTTGCTATTCCATTCCCAGCCTTCGTCAACCAGCTTTTGTTCCTGCGGCGTCAAAACTTTCTTACCTGTCTGTTCTGTTTTAGCTGCCGTACTCGTATTATCTGTTCCTGCCTGACTTCCGATGGCGCTTCCATCGTTTCGATAAGCCTTTCTGCCTTCTGCTCTGCCGTTGTTCAGATAATGATTGTAGAGCGCCTTTGCATCATACCCGAAGGCTTCCTTTAAATCCTTATAATCATCAGCATAGCGTACATAATCAAACTCATCAGATGAAACAACACTGTAGGCCGCACGCTGCTCCGATATGCCGCATGTCAGATAGTGGTTGTAGAGCGCCTCTGCATCATAGCCGAACGCCTCCTTCAAATCCTGATAGTCGTCCGCATAGCGTACATAATCAAAATTCTCTTTTGTAATAGTCTCACTTGCAGACACATTCAGGGGCGGACACATTACTGCAAGAAGGCAGCCTGCCAGCCCTGCCGCGGCCACACGTCTCACCCTCATTCCGCTCTTCTCTCTTTTTTCCATCTTTCATTTCCTCCTTTTGAATGAATTTTATAAAATTATGTGTATTTTTATAGATACCACACCTTATGAAAGCGCATCGCTCAGAACCGAGTAGACCACGCTGTATGTGACTCCGTCCACGCCCGCGAGGTCGCTTCCAAGGAAAAAGGAACGCGTAGGAACACTGTCACACATTATATATTTCCCCTCCGACTGCTCGGACAGCGTGTAATCGTCCGGCTCGAAGCTGTCTCCATACAGCACTTTCAACGTCGCAAATATCTCGTCAGTGTCCGAAACACTGCCTGTGGTGAGCGTGATTTCAAGGCTTTCGAAGTCGCCGTTTGAATCAAACAAAAACTTCTCCTCTATCGTGAATTCACCGGCATAGTCCGCACTGAAAAAAATCGTCGTTCCGTCTGCGCCGAAAAGCATATACGACACATCTTCAAGGGTGACTCCGCTCTGCGTGAAGCCTGATGGTTCGTCGCTGCCAGACGGCGCTTCAAGCCCGCCTGCCCCGCCGGCAATCACTTCTGCCTCTTCCTGAGAATATCCTGCAGCCATAAGCGACATTCCCCAGGAAAGCACACGCATATCCTCTATACTGTACGAATTCATATATGCACTTTCTTCTTCGGACGCTTCATAGTTCATAGTCCATCCATCTATCACCTCGGTAAAGTAGGAAGGACTACCGCCCTCAAGCACACTCGCGTTATTTATGATTGCCGCCAAATCGGTCTCTGTGCCGGGCTCAATCTTGATTAATCCTCCATTATAGATTTCATTCTCGTAAAGGTATCTCATCCTTATGGTGCAGGCATCGCCGTACTGATATATAAGCTCAAAATAGCGCATATTACCGCTGCTTTCTATTTCGGAGCAGTCAATCGTGACCGGTTCGTAATCAGGCAATGAATCTTGCTTTGCGGAATCCGTGGAGGATTCATCCGGGGATTCCGAAGAATTTGTTTTCTCATCTGCGTTCTGGGACTCCATTTTTGACGTATCGCCGCCATCCTTTGTTTCAGGCTCAGCAGATCCGCACCCCGCAAGGACAAGGCATGCCATTAAAATCGCGGCAAGGACACGCATTTTCTTTTTTCTATTCATGGTTTTTCTCCTGTTCAAAATATTTTCCGTTAACTATAAATATATATATCACAAAAAAATTTTTTACGGGCAGATTTTGCGTAATTGGTAGGCGAATTTGCGTAACTTGTCGAAAGATTGGAAAGTAGTTCCAAAAACTGTTCTTATTCGAGCTTTTTTCAGCTTTTTTCATGAATTGCAGACACATCATGGAAAGAGGTATCGTTTGACGAAAGCCAATGTATTGTTTATAATAACTTCTAGTGTATGGACCATTATGCGAAATAATTCTGACTTAAATCGAAGAAGTCAGGTTTCTATATATGGTATATCTCAATAATGAAACTGAATGGTAGCGGAGGAATGATATGATATACAGAATAGCTGTGGTCGATGACGAACCGGTGTGGATTGAAATCATGCGTGGAATCGTAAATGATTTTTTCGGCAGTCAATCCATAGAAATTCAGCTGGATACGTTTAACAATGCACAGATGCTTTCGGATGCAATGACCGGTCAAAAGGAAGCTGTCGATATTGTGATTCTCGACATAGATATCCCAAACATAAATGGTTTTGAAATTGCGGAGAGATTAAAGAAGCAGTACCCCGATATTATTCTGATGTTCTACACTATGCACGAACAATATGTGTTTGATGCGTTCAGTTTTCAGCCCTTCCGATATATCCGCAAGGAATATGCGGCAAGGGAGCTGAAGCCCGCATTGGAATCTGCATTACAGGTCATCGAAAACCGCGCCGAGAAATTTATCATGTTAAAATCCCCCAATGGGATCATGAATATCGAAATTTCCGAAATTATGTATTTTGAAACAAACAAGCGTAGATGCGATGTTTATTTAAAAGACGGCAGCATAATCAACGTGCGCAAAACAATCAAAGAACTTTATACGGAAACCGGCGGCAACAATTTTGTTTTTCTTCACAAGGGAGCTGTCGTGAACGTCAGATACATCAAAATCTGCGCCGCCTATGATGTGACAATGGCAAATGACGCCAAATTGATAGTCAGCCGAAACCGCATCAAAGACGTGAAGGCTGCATTCACCAAGTACTGGGGAAACACCGGCGGCGTTTAAAAAAGGAGGTGCGTATACCGCATCTCCTCCCTTTTATTGTCCATTTCCTGCAAGCCTTTCCCCCACGTCTTCTTTCAGTTTCTCCCACTCATCCTCATGCTCTGTATAATACAGCGGACACTTCTTGCCGCCGCAGTCATAATGTCTTAAGATATCCTGCGGCTCCAGATCATAGGTTTCCAACAGCCATGCAAGCAGGTTTATCAAGGATTCATAGGTCTCCTTCGTGAAAGAACCATCCTCCGCCAGATAGCAGCACTCTATCGAAATAGAATCATAATTTCTCGTCTGCACGGCACAGGCAATTTCATCCAAAGGAATTACCTGCAATATTTCTCCCTCATATCCAATGATAAAATGTGCGCTGGCATAACGCTCGTGCGTATCCTTCAACTGCTCAAAATAACTTCTGTTCTGTGCAGCGCTCGTTTCCACATTCGCTGTATAGTGTACAAAAATATTGTCAACTTTTTCCAATGCTTCCCCGGGTCTGGAATACGCATTCGGCGTCAGATAATCCTCCGTCCAGTCCGGCTTCACGGGCGGGGAATACACCTGTTTTTCCTTCTGTGGCAGATAGTCACCTGCGGATACGGTCCCGGCCGCATTGACAGGTTGTGCGGATCCTTTCTTTAAAAACAGACCCGTCAGCCACCAGAACAAACACACTGCTGCAAAAGAAGCAATCAGGACGATGGACAGCTTTCTTCTGCGCTGTAGCTGCTGCAGGCGTTTCTGTCTCTCTCTCGCCGCTTCCGTGCGCTGTACCCGCACATTTGTCTCCACCTGTATTCTGGCGGATTGCACATATGTATTCGCTTCTACGCGTCTTCTGCTGCTCTGCCCGGAACTCTTTGGATACATATCTGCCTCTACACGTTTCCTGCTGCTCTGCCCGGAACTCTTTGGATACATATCTGCCTCTACACGCTTCCTGCTGCCCTGTCCGGCAGCCCGCGGGTAAGCTTCCGCCTCCATGAGTCTTTCCCTGCTCCTTGGAGCCGTTTTCGGGTACGCCTTTCCCTCTACAAATTTTCCTTCTGTCCGCATTCCGCTTCCCGAGGCAGTTCCTTTCTGCCTGCGCGATGTATTTTTTGGCTCCTCCTCCAAATACGGATTTCTCATTCTGGTTAATTCAAGCTGAAGCCCTTTCTCTTCCCGAACCTCTCCCATAAGTACATTCTTCCTTTTAATATCTTTTGTCATCTTCGTCTATTATAACAAATTCCCGGGAAAGGATTCTTAAGATTTATTTAGTTTTGTATTAGCTTTTAATTATGATAATTCCTATTCTTTCCAATGCAGGCGGTGGAGCTGCCCCTCTGTCTGCATCCCTGCAAAATGGTTCTGCCTCAAGGCTTCGTACAGCACAATGGCAACGGAATTAGACAGGTTCAGCGAACGGATGGAAGTAAGCATCGGAATCCGGATACAGGAATCCTCATGCTCGGTAAGAAGCTCCTCCGGTATACCGGCACTCTCCTTGCCAAACATGATGAAATCGTCCTCCTGATAAGATACTTCCGTATAAGAACGCTTTGCCTTTGTCGTCGCCATCCAGATTTTTGCGTTCGGGTGAAGCGCAAGAAATTCCTGATAATTCATGTAGCGCGTCACATCAAGCTGATCCCAGTAATCCATGCCCGCGCGCTTTATGGATTTTTCGTCCAGCCTAAAGCCCAGCGGTTCAATCAAATGCAGGGACGTACCCGTCGCCACGCAGGTTCTCCCGATATTGCCCGTGTTTGCCGGAATCTCCGGCTGATGAAGTATGATATGCATAACGCCTGCCTACTTTTTCTGTTCTGCCCGAAGCTTTGTGATAAACCGCTCCAGCCGCTCCATCGCAACCTTTAATTTTTCCAGAGAATATGCGTAGGAAATACGAAGGAAACCCTCCCCGCTTTCACCGAAAGCCGTTCCTGGGACAGCCGCAACCCTTTCCTCCTCCAGAAAACGGCTCGCAAACTCCTCACTTGTCATGCCGAATTCCTTGATGCAGGGGAACACGTAAAAAGCGCCAAACGGCTCGAAACATTCCAGTCCCATCTCCTTGAATGCATGCATCAGATACCGCCTTCTCTGGTTGTAGGCGGTGCGCATCTCAATAATATCCTCTTCCCCGTTGCGAAGCGCCTCAATACCGGCATACTGCCCCGTGGTCGGTGCGCACATAATGGCAAACTGGTGTATCTTCGTCATCTGTTCAATAATATTTGCCGGACCGCAGGCATAGCCCATTCTCCAGCCCGTCATGGCATACGCCTTAGAAAAACCGTTAATTAATATGGTTCTCTCCTTCATGCCCGGCAGGCCTGCTATGGAAACATGCTTTCCTTTGTAGGTCAGTTCTCCGTAAATTTCATCGGACATCACAATAATGTCTTTTTCAATCGCAATCTTTGCAATCGCCTCCAAATCCTCCCGCTCCATAATGGCGCCGGTCGGATTGTTGGGAAACGGCAGGATTAACAACTTGGTTTTTTCCGTCACGGCTTCCAGAAGCTCTTCTGCCGTCAGTCGGAATTCATTTTCTGCCTTTAAATTAATAATCACAGGCTTGGCACCTGCGAGAACAGCACATGGCTCATAGGACACGTAACTGGGCTGGGGAATCAGCACTTCTTCTCCCACGCCCGGATTTATCAGGGCGCGTATCCCGATATCGATTGCCTCGGAGCCGCCTACCGTTATCAGTACCTCCTTGTCCGCATGATAGCGGACTCCCTGCGTACGGTAAAGATAATTGCCCACCTCTTCCCGCAAAGTGTGCAGTCCTGCGTTAGAGGTGTACTTTGTGTGTCCCTTTTCCAAAGAATAAATGCCCTCGTCCCGTATATGCCAGGGCGTATCAAAGTCAGGTTCGCCGACGCCCAGAGAAATCGCATCCTTCATTTCACTCACAATGTCAAAAAACTTGCGGATGCCGGAGGGCTTAATCTCAACTACCTGTTCAGCAAGCGGATTTCTCATGGTGTAATCAACTCTCTTTCATCTTCATATTTTTTCGTCAGTATCGTTCCATGCTCCTTGTATTTCTTCAACACAAAATGGGTCGCCGTGCTGAGCACGCCGTCCAAAGTGGAAAGCTTGTCGGAAACAAAATTGGACACCTGCTTTAAGGTCTTTCCTTCAAGAGATACCAGAAGGTCATAGCCACCGGAAATCAGATACACGGAATGCACCTCCGAATATTTGTAGATACGCTCTGCAATATTGTCGAAGCCCTGCCCCCTCTGCGGCGTAATCCGCACCTCTATCAACGCGTTTACCTTTTCAATGCTGGTCATTTCCCAGTTTATCATGGTGTGATAGCCGCATATGATGCCCTCGCTCTCCAGTGCGGCAAGCTCATTGACAACATCTATTTCCTCCACACCCAGAATAACCGCCAGCTCTTTTAAATTCATGCGGCTGTTTTTTTCTATAATGCGCAATAATTCTTCTCTCATCACTTTTGTCTCCTTACATTTTTTTGTTGATTTCATCAGCCTTCGGTCTCTCCAGAAAACGCTTTTCGTCTTCATTTATGACAACTCTGTCATTATCATCCGTTATTTTGCCGATGACCGCAGCCGGTATCTGCGCCGCTTCCAAAGCCTGCACCAGACTCTCACCGTTATCTGCCGTCATCAAAAGGCACCCGCCCGACGACAGTTCATAGGGATTGAGGCCGAAGAATTCACATATCTCTATGGTTTCCTGTTTGATGGGGATTTTCTTCAAATCCACTGAAAGTCCAACGCCAGCGCTTTCCGCAAGCTCCCACAGCGCAGCGAATATACCGCCGCCGGAGACGTCATGCATCGCGCTCACATTGGACTTTGCGGCGGTGGCGGCCTCCGGTATAATCGAGAGATACTGTTTAAAATCCACTGCTTTTTCTATCATAGAAAGCGGATACCGCTCCTCTAATTCGTCCTGATGTCTGGCCGCCAGCCGTACTGTGCCCTCCAGACCAATCCATTTGCTGAGCACCACATCCTGCCCCGGACGCGCCCCGCCCGGCAGAATGGGAGAATCAGCCCTTCCCACAACCGTTGCCGTCACGCACGGCCGCATAGCCGACATGGAAACCTCCGTATGTCCGCCCGCTATCTGTATGTGCAGTTCCTTTGCCGCCTCGTCGGCTTCCGCCATATGCCTTTTCAAATCTTCCTCTTCTATGTACAGCGGCAAAAGCAGTGCAATCGTCGCCATAACCGGCTGTGCACCGCTGCAGGCAACACCGCCCGCCGCCCTCATCATAACGCACCGGACGTCTTCAGCGGTTTTTATCTCTGCCATCTGTGTGCATACGGCTGTAAAGGTATCTCCACACGTAAAAATGGCGCAGTCTGCCCCTACGCCTGCACCACTTTTTACACTCTCATTTTTATTTTCTATTTCTTTCAGTACGGAACGCTTTAACACACTCTCCGATATTTTCCCGATTTTCATCTGCATATCCTTTTCCTCTATCCTACTGTGCCGGCGCTGCGGGAGGCGCAGTCAGGACAGCAACGACATTTCTTACGTGATCTAAGCTTCCGGTTCCGATAGCCGCCATTATCTCGTTATACGCGTTGGGGTCCGCTGTAGAAACGCCAACCACCGCGCTTCGCGGCACCATCTTATAGCTGCTGGTGTTGATAACCTCGCGGCTCACCTCCACACCGTCTTCCTTTACAATCTTCCAAAGCCTTGCCTTATATCCGATATGGGCGCCCTCCACATTGCCGATATAGCCAATCGGCTGTGACGCATCCGGATAGATGGTATCCGATTCCGGTCTGATGGTTTCAAGTACTTCCCCGACATACTCCACGGTATGCCCCGCGCTCCTCGTCTCCACACCATATATGTTAAAAGTAATTTCTTTATTCGGCGTCGTATAACCCTCTATGTAAATAGGATAGTCCGTATTGTTGACAAAACAGAAATCCTTTCCCGAGGTGTCCGAAATCGCCGCATCCGCGGAAGGGTTGACATAAGTAACTATCATGGAATGATTATAACGCTCCGTCACCTCAAGCTCCGATAAAAGCACTGCATTGTAAAGCGTGGTTGAAACCTGACAGATACCGCCGCCAAGGGAATCTACCACCTTGCCATTCAAATAAGAGCCCGCCAGATAATAACCGTTACGCTCCGTAAACGGCGTGACCGCATCACAGGTGGAGAATTCATCACCCGGATACAGCAGCGTTCCGTTTATCAACTTGCAGCCATTCGCCACATTCGCACTCCGGTTAGAGTTTGAAGTAGAGTAGGATGTGGTAAAAGAACCCAGAAGATCCTTCACCATAAGAAGCTCTTCCTCAGAACCCCGCGGCTCAGTGACCGCAACGGAAAGCTGGATGGAACACGCCTCATGATTCCATTCCTCCGCCAGATAGCCATATATCACATCGATAGAATCTTCCACGTCAAGGGCGTAGCCTGTCTGTCCTTCCACAACACGGAACACACCGTTTTCCAGCACAAGCCCCATATCCACCGCAGTCGTATCATACTGCTTACATTCGTCAGCCAGAATCCGGTTAATCGCCACGATGTCAAAATCAAGCTCTATCGCGTAAACCTTATTTTCTTTTTCCAAATCTTTCAGCGCCTTGTACCGCTGCACAATATTTCCCTGTGTGCCAAGCATGGCTGCCGCGTCCACAATCTCCGGATTGCCCCAGCTTACGCCAAGCTCTCCCGCAGTCACCGTCACGCTGTTTTCCTCGGTCACAAGCAACGTGATTTCCACTTCCCGCAGAGAATCTATGTACTCGTTTACGGCGTTCCTTGCCTCATCTGCCGTCATACCGGCAACGGAAATATCGCCTATATAAATGCCTGCCTTGATGGTATTGTCGCTTTTTGCCGCCGCTTCCTTTGCCGGACACAGCGCAAGCGCCGCCGTTATGCCCAGCAGCACGGCAATTTTTTTCACAAAATTCTTTTTCATTATTAATTGCGCTCCTCAACGCTGCATAATTGTTTTTTGTCTCAATATGTGTTACTCTTAAAAGGCAGACTTACATACCAAGCAGCATAGGAATCACCATAGCCAGAATCAGGAACAGGACTATCACGCCCGCAATGGTTCTCTGTGTTTTTCTGCTGTGAAAGTTAATCATGACAACCACACCTTTCTTTTTACAAAAACCCGTTTGAAAGGAATTATATATGATAGGAATGTTTTTGTCCAGCCTAATCGTCTTTTGTATCGTAATTGCTCTTACAAACCGCAGGCATAAAAGAATGATTGAAAAACAGGAAAAGGAATTCTGGGACCGGGAAGCACGCGCCAACAGCACACGCAAAAAGTCCCTGGCAAACCTCGCCTATATTTCCATCCCCGGGTATCTGATTCCGGAGAATTTTATGCCACAGGATGCGGAGGTTTCAGAGCTGTTTGAAACCTTACGGTATCTTTCCGATCAGAAAATCGTCAATCTGACCGGCTACACCAACACTGATTTAAAGCTGGAGTACGGCACCGCCAACATAACCTGCCTTTCCGAGTATGACCAGAATTATACTCTTCTTGCACGCTCACTGCAACGGCTGGCTGAAATTTTATACAAAAACGCTCGTATAAAAGAAGCGCGCGCCATACTCGAATTTGCCGTTTCCACCGACACGGATGTAAGCCACAGCTATTATCTTCTGGCGGACATCTACGACGCGGAAGGCGAATCTGACAAAAAGGCGGCGCTCATTGAAAAAGCAGGCTCTCTCCGCTCCACCATGAAAAATGTCATCGTCCGTACTTTGCAAGAATCCGGTCCGTATAGCGGCTGGCTTCACTCCGAGTAAGCTTTTCAATTTCATATTCTACTACTATTTTATGCTTTGCAATCAGCTTATATAACCGTTCCTTCTGCGCAGGCGTGGCAGGCGTTTCCCGTTTCGCCTGATATAGCAGCGCCACAGGTGCAAAGACTGCCGCGCCTTCCCCACCGCCGAAGGACTCCCACAATCTGTCATAGAGCAGGCAGGTGGCTTCCGCGTCCGCCAGCGCTCTGTGCGCCTTATGCGGAATCGCATAATGTCCGCACAAAAAATCAAGGCTTCTGCTCTCCAGCTCCGGCAAAAAACGCCTCGCAATCTTCAGCGTATCGATTCCCTGTCTCTCAAATTTCATACGGTTGTTGACTGCTGCCTTTTTGATAAAGGAATAATCAAAAAGCACGCTATGCCCCAACAGTACATCTTCCCGCAGAAACGCCATCAAATCCGGCAGCACATCGGTAATCTCCGGCGCGTCTTTCAGCATATCATCCGTAATGCCGGTCAGCTCCGTAATCTTTTGCGGCAGAAGGCAGGCCGGATTTACAAATGTCTCAAACACCTCCGTCCGCACACCGTTTTCCACCCTGACCGCACCGATTTCAATGATTTTATCCGTCTTCGGATTCAGCCCCGTAGTCTCTAAATCCACACACACATAGCTTTCCTGTTTCTTCTGGTTCATGATAGCGTTTCCTTCTTCGTTATAGCTTTTATTCTTCTACTTTTCCCAAAGGTAATCTTCCATACAAATATAAACCACATTCAAGACACCATTTAATACCTCTTTCCATTCCAAATCGCCCACAAAATAATTCCTTTTCCTAAACTGCTCCCACATCCCTGCCATCCCTGCATCCTTTTCTATCATTGTAAGAATTTCTGACATCTCCTCTTTTGAGAACATAGTTGCTCTCTTTTTGCAAGTTGCTCTAAATGCCTGTAATAGAATACTATTATCCACCCTACCCACGCATATTTTCATAACTTCGTATACATCATAAAAATCCCTCAATCTGGTATTCGCAATTCCCCTCACTAAAATTGTCTGTATTTTCTCCGCAAGCAATGTTTCTACATTATATGTAAGAAGCGGAATTTTTCTGTCCTCAAACATCAGTTTATATTCATATTCCACTGCAGATGGTGTGATTACATCATCTGTTGAAATATCAATCTTGATAACCTGCCTCATTCGTTCTAATGTAGCTTCAAGCATCATTCTAATGCCTGAATATTCAAAATCCATCATAATATCTGACACAGAGGCAATACGAAAACCAACACCGTCTTCCAGCGGAATAGCACATATTTCAGAAACAATCCTCCGCGCATCGTCTGCATTCACCGGAAGTGATTTAACGGTTGCGTCAATATCCATAGTTGCCCTCATATCAACACCTACAATGGCGGCAACCAACATACCTCCCTTGAGAATAATATTATTGCGGTAATCAGATACAGATACCCGCTCCAAAAAACGCTCCATAATAAAATTTCTGATCAGTGCTTTCGCAATATTATTGTCCCCTTTTGAGATATTCCGCACCTTGTCCTTTAGTTGTTTTGATGTATGAATCATCCAAACACCTCCACATATTTCATCACTTCATCTCTCATCCCAAGCTTCTCCGCATATTCGATCAGTCTGGACAATTTTTTGCCTTTTCCTAACATATACTCTTTCATAGCAGTTTGGAAATTCTGAACTTCTATTTTATTTCTATTTGAAATCAAGTCACAGATACACCGTTCTCTGTCATAAACCCTAACCATATTTCCACTTATTGAAGGCACAGCACATACTCCAAGACCATAACTGTTTTTTGAAGCATATTTTACCTGCACATTTCCTGTTTTTAAATGGGTGGCGTTATAGCCTGTGGGTACAGAGACACAAATCTCAGAGTATTCCCTGTCTATTAAACCATGGAGATACAGTGCTGTTTCACCCGAAAAAATAACTGCTTTGTTTCGCACTTGCATAATATACAGTTCGTCCGGCCACACATCTTCCGTAATATAGATACCCTTTGCAATCCTTTCTAACCCTTTTTCTTTTACATATTTTGCCAAAAATGTCTTGGATATGTTATTTTCATTTGCCATAGCTGATAGAAGATAACCATTATTTTTCTCTATCAATTGCTGTAAAACATCATTTTTATTCATGAAATGCACCTCTTTACTTTCTCGCTTAAATTATACTCTATTTAAGCGAGAAAGTAAATGTTGAAAAATTTAACTTTAGGCTCTTATCCTGAGATTTCCTAAAAGATTATTGTTATAACCGCCGCCTCATGTGTCAGCGGACTGCGTTTTTGGTAGTCAAAGAGAAGATAGCAATCTTCCCCCCGCTTCGGCTCGTCCTCCCAGACAGAATAATGAAACTGCTCCAGATGTGTCATACGTTCAAGCTGCCGGCTGTCATAAGCCCCATAGTCCGGCAGATAGCGTCTTTCGGTTTCTTCCTTTTTATAAAAAGCTGTTATTTCCTTTTTATATGATTCCTGCCCGCCGGCAAAATCAGGACGGCTTTTCGCCTTTTCCCGCAGATAAAAATCAAAAACAAGAAGCTCTCTGTAAAGTGCTTCCTCGCCACTGCCATGCTCCTCTGCAAAAGACAGCAGCACCTGATACCGATAGAGCCGCGATGGCGTCTCAGTAAAAAATCCTTTCTCCGCATAAAAATCCGCAAGCGCCTCGTACATGGCAAACGGACTTTGAAAGCTTTTTTGCAGAGTAGAAAGTGTATGCGTAAACTGATTGCTGTTATAATATATCTCAACCATCTGCTCTATTTTTTTCAGCCGTCTTATCTCTGCATAAGAAATCCATTTTGTATAGAGCACTTCATAGGGCGGCGCATCCGTATAGGCCAGCCCGTAATCCTTCGCCCTTTCATACATGTAAGAACCCTTCAGCACTTTTAAAAAACCAAGCTGCAATTGATTCGGCTGCATGGCGTACACCACGTCAAAAGAACGCCCAAAACTTTCATAATCCTCAAATGGCAGCCCCGCTATCAAATCAAGATGCTGATGCACCCTGCCGCCCCGGCGAATTCGTTCCACCGCCGCCTTTAACTTTTCCATATCCATGACACGCCTGATTTCCGCAAGCGTCTCTGCATTGGCAGACTGCACGCCGATTTCAAGCTGTACCAGACCCGTGCGCATACTGTTGAGCAGTTCTATTTCCTCGTCGCTCAGAATATCTCCCGCGACCTCAAAATGAAAATTTGTGATACCATTGTCATGTTCTTTGATATACCGCCATATCTCCACTGCATGTCCATGGTTGCAGTTAAAAGTGCGGTCNACAAATTTTACCTGTTTCACCCNNTTTTCCAGNAAAAACTGCANTTCCTGTTTTACGACATCAATGTCACGAAAGCGCACTTTTTTGTCAATTGAGGACAANCAGTANCTGCAAGANAAGGGACAGCCCCNCTGCGACTCNTAGTAAATAATTCTGTTTTCAAAATCCGCCGTATCNTCATANAAAAANGGAATTTCCGTCAGGGNGAGCAACTCCCTTTTTGCNGTNGCTCCATCGNGNAGCACAAGCCCTGCAATCCCNTGNAAATCCCCTTTTCCCGTCACATAATAGGCNAGCAGCTCNGCAAAGGTNTCCTCNCCCTCCCCCGCCATAANGCCCGCAACAGACGGATANTNTTCCAAAATCTGTTCTGCATCAAGAGAAGCCTCCGGTCCTCCCANCCAGATNGGAAGTTCCGGAAGCAGCTTGTGAAGCTCCGGTATCAGTTCCAGTATCATCTCCCGATTCCAGATATAACAGGAAAAGCCGATTACATTCGGCTTCCTGTCATAAATNTCCTCCAAAATCTCTTCCATGCGGTTATTAATCGTATATTCCGCCANNTCTACGTATCCTGCCAGTTCCCCCGCGTAACGCCTNAGACTGTAAATTGCCGGATTGGAATGTATGTATTTGGCATTCAGCGCNACAAGNAGAAATTTCATATGCCCACCCTTTCCGCCGCCTGCTGCCAGACCGCNTCCGNAATCTCCATTGTGGGCTTTCCGGAAATCCGTACCGCCTCGCACACTGCCATATAAAAATAGTTAATCCCCGTCGTCAGCGTTTTCTTNATNCCGCGGTTCAGCACCATGCCGCACTCGTCAAGCCCCGCCTCCGTAAANTCCTTTAAAAAAGAATCCACATCATAGNGGATACTGACAAGCTCCGACTGATANCTTATTTTCCCNCCCGCTTCTNTTGTCTCAAGCATGGCAAACTGTGCATGTCTGCCCCTGCCGTCTATGGCAAATCCCAGAGAGCCGGGGTTCAGGTANGTTTTNCCAAACATACTGTCCAGCTCCTGATGNTGGTCGTGCCCGCCAAACAGATAGTCCTCNTCCANTTCTCTCAAAGCTTCTTCCTTCAGCGCCGGATTTTCCATCACATTTCCCCTGATATCCGCAGGCGTACCNTGACAGANCAGCGTCGGCGGGCAGCCGGGAAAAGACAGNTTTTTNACAGAGGGCAGACTCTCAAAATAGCGNATATCNTCCTCCGTCACATGCTGCGCCGTGTAATACANCGCGCCGCTTGCNGACGAAGGCTTCCAGCCNTTGGGATTGTNNAAATTGTCAATCAGGTATTCCTCCCTGTTGCCGCGAACCATTTCACAGGGGTATTTCTTCTGCATTTCATACAGCATGGAAAGGGTTCTCTGCGGATAGGGACTGTCCGTCACATAATCCCCGAGACAGATGATGCCATCCACCTCTTTCTTTTCAATATAAGCAAAGAACGCCTCCAACGCTTTATAATTCCCNTGAATGTCGCCGATTAACGCAAGCCTTCTACCTTCTGCCATGAAAAAATCTCCTTTTGTGCAAACCATCTGTCATTTACAGATTTATGCTTATTTTATCACGGNCGGCAGAAGATATACAAGCCTTGTTTTCCCTATTCCTATTCGCCTGATTCCAATGTAAAGGTTACGCTCCAGTCCCCCTCCACATANCCGCTCTCTTCATTAAAAAGACCATNCAGCGCATATGCGTCAGCGTCGGCATCNACANCNNNAAAAACATATTCATAGAAAGTGTAGTCAACGCCTCCCCAGCTTTCCTTCCACATAACCGAATAGTCTGTAATCCTTTCCTCTCCNTCCTCATCCGTCANAAAAAGTCTTACATGACGNACTGCGCGGCTTTGGTCGCCCATGCAAATCTGTACCCGCAAATTTCCNTCCAAAAAGGCAATTCCCGTAACGGTAAAGCCGTCTGCANCGCATTCACTGACAGGNTTCACNTTCATAACAGCGGAGACAGGGCGNGGGTCCTCNCGCTTTTCCTCATCCGTGCGCTGTATGATATCATTCGCCANCTGTGTCCCCGANCGTCCGCTNAGCGTTACATTTTTANACTCCGCCTCCGTCAGCGCTTCTTTCANNTCAAGNTCTCTTTTTTCNTCNNTGATGCTGCTNAAAATACTGTAGACATAGAAAGTGAGCTTATCCGTTTCAAACTCATCCCAGCCCTGCAGACTGACCTTCCAATACGCTTTCCCCGTCTCTGCATCATANCCGNCAAAACTGTGNCCGCCNATCGTACTGCAGCCGGTTCTGCTCTCCAGACCATAGCCCGTCCACAAATCAATCTCNCCNTCAATTAAANTGCCCGTACCATCTGCATCCTGAAAAGAAATATAAACTTCCNCCCGATTCCCCTCCACATAGACNGCTTCCACCTGCATNGTGATACCTTTTTTTGTACAGGATTTNTCTATCGGCACAAAGAAATCNGCCANCGCAGGNGAAATCCCGTTNANGAANCTGTAAACGGCAGGCACATTTNCCGCAAGTACCGGCATGACTGTCAGTGACATAATTGTCACAAACACTGCCACTACAGNCGCTGCCGTGAGCATCGGCTTGATTACTCGAAAAAAGCCTTCTCTTCTGTTTTTCCCTTCCACCGTCGCTTCNCCCGCCATTTCAAGCATTTTCTCTACCAACGCATTGTCGGGAATAATACTGTCATATGCCTTTTTATAGTTTTCCTGAAACATTTACATTTCCTCCTTCAGCCGCTTTTCTAACAATCTTCTCGCCCTCGTAAGCTGTGTCCTGATTGTGGATGGCTTGCTCTTCAGAACTTTTCCGATTTCCTCCACGCTCATATCCTCATAGTAAAACAGATGTATGACGATACGGTATTTTTCGGGCAGAAGCTTCACCTGCTCTATCATGGCAAGATTCTGCGCTTCTTTGTCAGCGCTTTCCTCCGTTCCGGCAACCATATCTTCGCGATTTTTCTGCACTGCCTCTATCAGCCCTTCTGTCCGGTTTTGCCACGCAGACTTCCAGAAATTTTTGCAGCAGTTCACCGTAACGCGGATAAACCATGCCTTCTCATGCTCTTTACTCTCAAACTGTAAATTTTTCTTAATATAGCTTGTAAAGACCTCCTGATAAATGTCATCCGCGTCATATCCGTCCTTCACCAGCGAATACGCCAGCCGATAAACCATCTCCGAATACCGCAGAATGGTTTCTTTCTGCCTCGCCTTTTTCTCTTCCGCTTCTGTCACCACTTCACCTCCCTGTCTCGTTCTACTATATATACAATTTACGTAGATAAAAAGCTACAAACATTTGACAATATTTTTTCTGTTCCCTGCGAGCGTATGATATGTATGCTTTTTCTCCTCGACCTTGTGCCGGAACATACCTTGTTGAAACACAAGTAGTTTTAAAAGCAAAAAAACGACATGGTACGCAGCGTTGAGATGCGTACCATGTCGGGACACGTTTTATTTTATTGGAATTCAGATAGATCGATCCACAAAGCAGGGCGGACGCCAAAAACAGAATTATCATAGCTCCCCTCTATGCTTCCACCACTTGTAACATAAGTAACATACCCCGGATACTTACCAAGCGTCCGCAACCACCAATAAGAGCCACTTCCCTTAGCTCGTGCATACTCCGTCAGTTCGCACTGTCTTGCGCTATCCGAATCCAAATACTTATTTATCTCCTCTACACTTAGTAAAAAGACTTGATCCTGTGTAACATCAATGGGCGCACCATCTTGCACTTGTACCATCACAGTAGCAATCATCGTTTTTTCGCTGTCGGAAAAGGCATCATTAATAAATGTGCTATTCAACCATTCCCTCAACGAACATATCTCCCATTTGCAATCACTATCTGCATCTACGTTGTATGGCTGAGCGTCAAGCGCATATCTGCTGATAACAAGAGCTTTGCCATCTATTACATCAAGAACAAGCCATTCTATGTCCTCTTTGCCATTTGATGTGTCATTGTCTTGCTCATACTTACCAAAGGATATACAAGCACCTTTTTCAACCAGCCCGAATCTATCGTAGACTTCTTGCCCATACTTTGCTATGAAATCATTTTTCTTTTGTGTCGGAATTACATATACAACAATAAAAATACTCGCCAGAATAATAAAAGCGATTACTACACATACAATAGCCATTATTTTCTTATTTCGCTTTGCCCGCCTTTCAGCCTTTTGGCGAGCCATTTCTGCCCNCCGCNCNNACTCTAATCTTTCAGCCTCTGCTTTGGCGTTGATATCTTCAATCCTCTTATGACAGGAAGCAATTTGTTCATCTGCAGAACGCCAGCCCGAAATGCTTTCAAACATTTTTATAGCCGCCTCATACTCAGGTATCTGACCGCCTGCCATTATCATTTTATATTTTGCCGCAGAAAAAATAGCATCCTTTCTTGCANCTTCAGCAGCTTCAAGACATTTCTCAGCAAGAAAGGCAGAATCCTTGTATTCNCNNATNNNNTTAAANANATTCGCNGCNTCTTTATAATCTTCNTTCCGNTTNNGCAGAGTTCATNNNNTNNCANNCNNTNNNATAGNCTNCNTCAAGGCGAATCTTCTCATTGCGATCNTTAATATNTTCAATGTAACCTTGCAAAGNNGCTTTCAGTTCATCGTCACCAAANCGCAAAACTTTTTGATAGTTGTTGCTGNCATCAAACGGCTNTTCNCAATGNCTCAGTTCTTCCTGCTTTCTCACACGCAGNTCCGCCATCANNTTNCCCANNTANCCTAAAGCATTCTCCGGGTCAAGGTCCAGTACTCTTTCGCAGTATTCATCAGCNCTNTGCCAGTCCCCGTCTTCAAGAAACATAAAAGCACGTTTCAAAAGCGGGGAAGCGTTATTATTACTGCCTGTCACAGCAGTTTCCTTCACAACAGCCTCTTTCTCTTCGTCTGCCTTTGTAATTTTCTTGATTCCACGAATGATATCCTGCATAAAACCCAATTTAGACATATCCTGCGCCTGAAGGTGTGAAAATTCCTCCGGCAGATCGTAAGGGTCCATATCCTTATAGGCTGGAATCAGTGTTTTCTTGGCGCCGCCTTTTATAAGCGAAAGATACCTGCTCCATTCGTTTTTTACCCATGCGGCGTTAAAGAACTCAGGCCTTGTTCCAAGGACAACCATGACTTTTGCAGAATTCAACGCAGCAAAAATGTANGGCTCATATGCAGAGCCGAGCTTATCTTCCAGTGTAATACGGGCAAAGAAAACCTTAAAGCCTTCCTCATTGAGCAGATANTACAAATCCTGCGCCAAAACACTATCCTGTGTTCTTCTGCCGTCATTGTCGCTTTCTTTATAGCAAATGAACACATCAAAAGGTTCTTCCTTTTGCGAAATTTCAAGAATCCCTTTTTGAATTTCATTGATTGCTTTTGCTTCTCCCTCATATATGCCGCGCTGATAGCTGTCAGCATGCTGTAGGGCAGACTTATAATTATCGTCGTCATAGATTGAAGTGTACTGTGCTCTGTTCACAGTCGGAACACGCTTGTGGGAAGAAGGGTCTTCCACGTATTCTATACCGTAGCGGCAAAGTACCAAAGACCAGTAGGCCTCGGCGTCGGTGCTGTCCTCACTGAGAATTTGTTCGTAGATTCGCATTGCCTTATCAAATTCGCTGTTGCGGCGGAAATGGTTTGCTCTATCGTAAAGGTTGATCTTTCTGTCATCATCAAGTCTCGGCAGTGTCTGCTGTGTTCCACAATATTCGCAAGTCGCCACACTTTCCTTATTATTGATTTCCAGCGCGCCTCCGCACATTTTACATTTGTATATTGCCATATGAATCACCTTTCCGGACTATCGTACTAACCATTTTGCTCCGATTCTCTTTGAAGCCTTTCCACTTCATCATNAATTTCACTAAGTCTACTCTNAAGCTTTTTTCTCTTTCCACCGNCAAAAACTCCAAGTTNGGCAAAACNATTTATTATTTCTCGTTTTTCATCCTGCAATGCTTTCAGTTTTACNTCTTTCTCATCCATCCTCTCAACTATCTTTTTTGCATATGCTTCNGCNTCTTTATAATGACCAAATCCCTCAAATGTNCGCTTTATTTGTCCATNNGAAAGNTTACCCAGCNNNTTCTCATTGTANTTTTTGACAAAATCCAANTATCNCNTTTCTTTGNCTNNAATNGCNTCTTCCGTTNCNCGAATCATTTCCTCATTGNNTTCNNCNAATTTNCGGTCTNNTTCTGNNTCTNCCTTNGCATACCNTCTTCNTTTGCTTNANCNAGNCTCTCTNGAAGTGTCGAAANCACTTCTTCCTTAANTTTGGTTATACNATCNGCNGGATTNCCNTTAGAAAATCGTANCGCTTTTTTNATNAGCTTATCNTTTTCAANGTAATCNATCAGTCTCNNNTAATTGNTTTTGCCGTGATTCTGAAGTTGTAANATACNCAAATNCACNNNNCACATCNNNNGAATANGNAACNNNTGACANCANNATATCATTTTNNNCTAACATNGCATTTACATAAGNTATTTGTTNNGNNGTNATCTTTTTAANNTGNNTGACAGGTTNNGCCNCNTNTGTTTTNAGCCANNAAAAANNCAANATAATCNTCNANANTGGCAGCATGGTTTTTTGCCAACGCCTGTCCCAAATATGCTTCACTGCATTCTGCATCATTGTTTAAAACCTGGTCAAAAAATTCATAGGCTCTGTCCCACTCTGCATCTTCCAGCGCAAGCTTACCTCTTTTAAGGAGCGCGGCGATATTAGAATTAATCTCCGGGGAACCGGACTCTGCGGATGTTTTCTCCTCTTTACCTCCTTCAAGCACTTTGGAAACACCTCGAATCAAATCCTGCATAAAGCCCAGCTTAGACATATCCTGGGACTGGTATACCGACAAGGCGTCCGGTAAATCATACGGATCCATATCACGATACGCCGGAATTATCAACTTACCTCTGTCCTTCTGCATAAGCATAAGAAAACGGCTCCATTCGTTCTTAACCCAGACCGCATTTACGTACTCCGGTTTTGTTCCGACCACNATCATTACTTTGGCGCTGTTCAATGCCGCAAAAATATAGGGTTCATAAGCTGTCCCAAGCTTCCCTTCCAGTGTAATTCTGGAAAAAAATACCTTGTATCCCTTTTCTGTCAGGCCATAATAAATGTCCTGTGCCAAGACACTGTCATTTGTTCTTTCCCCTTCCTCGTCCGTTTCCTTATAACAGATAAATACATCAAATTTATCTTCTTTATTTGAAATGTCCAGAATTCCTTTCTGAATGTTTGCTATTACTTCAGCTTCTTCTTTATAGACAGCTTTCTGTGCTTCATCTGCCTTATCCAATGCGCTCAAATAATCAGCGTCATCCAAAATAGATGTATACTGCATACGGTGACAAGTCGGAATTTTTCTTCCGGTAAGCGCATCATCTACATATTCAATACCGTATTTACAAAGAGCAAGTGACCAATAAATCTCTGCATCATCATTTGCATTCTGAAGTACTTTTTCATATGCCTCAATTGCTCTGTCAAAATCACATTGACGTCTAAAATGATTCGCTCTGTTCATTGCGTTGATCTTCTGTTCACTATCCGCTTTCGGTAATGTCTGCTTTGTACCGCAATACTCACATTCACAGACAGACATATTTTCACTTACCTCCAGATTTCCACCGCACATTTTACATTTAAACAATGCCACTGTTAATTTCCTCCTTNGTTTTTACTTCTCATTTGCATTCAGGCAATATGCATATTTTATTTATTAAGCTTGCAAATGCGATTCCTTTCATCCAGACTCATAGAAGCTTTTTGGCAAAGACTCTTTATACAGGCTGTATCGTTTTCTACCACCGCGCTTTGAAGCTCCGACATAATAACCGCTATTTCTTTCTCAGTTTCCTCCACTGCAGGCGAACTTACAGGGTCACTATATTTAAATTTATCTGATAAATCCATCAACAGCTTTTTTGTCTCAACGTCCTCACATAACGCCGGAAGGGATGCCGCCTTAGAGCGCAATTCCTGCATACAGCTAACATTTTTAGCAAGCTGCTTATCCTGTCTCTCTATTTCATCACGTACTGCATCAGTAGCAACAAAACCTAACACCACTGCTGCGAGCAATACGACATATAAAATTACCGGTATCTGAATCGGAACAATCGATGCCAGACATATAAATAAAATACTTGCTGCAATTTGCACCGCCAGATAAACAATCCCCACCTGAGCAATCGGAAAACCATAAAACTTGCTTTTAACTGACTTTTCTTTCCCAAATGATATCTTCAGTATATACAATTGAACCGCAAGCGCTAATATTCCAAACAGATACGAAAGCCAGAAAATACTATTTTTTTCAAAAGGTAACACAAAAACAATGACAGAAAATACCACAAGCAATACGGCTATAACAGTAACGACTCTTACCTTTGCTTTACTCATCAGTTATCACCCCTTTTCTTCCCACAGTTGTTACAGAAATTACCGATTATTCCCGTTTGACCGCAGCTACAGTCCCACGAAAGTGATTCCGGTCTTTTTGCGCCGCAATTATTACAGAAATTACCTACGATTCCTTTCTGTCCGCATGCACAGTCCCATGTTCCGCTTATCTGAACAGCAGGTTTCGGTCTGGGCAGACCGCAATTATTGCAAAAATTACCTATGATACTTTTTTGTCCGCAGCTACAATCCCATGCTCCTGTAATCGAATTACTAATGCTGTCACTCATCTGCGCAGCCGTTGAACTCATCGGAGCTATAGCTTCTTTTGTCATATTCATAACGCTTCCCATAGCGCCAAGAGAAACCCCAAGTCCTGCAATGTCTCCCACTACACTTCCCGCACCGGTACCCGTTCCCACAAGACCATTTTTCATGGCTTCCAAACCGACCTGCCGCGCAGTCTCCTGCTGATAGGTATATCCCTTCATCCGCATTTCTGCAGCCTCGGCCTCAGCCTGCATTTTATAAGCCTCTGCTTCCGCCTGCTTCTGAATTTTAAGANCNTCTGCCCCTCCCTGTGCTCCTATAATTTTCATCTGCGCCTCAGTCTGTGCTTCCACGGCTTTTCTCTGTTGCGCGGCTTCTGCTTCGCTCTTCTTTATCTGCTCCTGNCGAACCACAAGGTATTGTTCCGCATANTGCGCTTTCATTTTCNTAAAATTNGGNTCATCGTCAGGNGTCATCACATTGCTGACAAAAAATTCCGTAGACGCCAANCCGTAATCATCAAGATAATGATTCAGTTTATCTCGCAGATTCGTCGATAAATCTATTAAGTGTTCGTCGATTTCAAGTATATTNATATTGCTTTCTTTAATGGACTGCGCAAGATAACTCTTAACCTGAGTCATTACCATTGCCCNGAAATAGCCTTTTCCATTTCCCAGTCCCAAAATCTGCTCTTGACGAAGCCCGCCTGTTGTGCCAATCAGTTTGGACAACAGTTTCCTCGAATTTGTTACCTTTATATTGAACTCGCCGCAGGCTCCCAACTCAATATGCAGCCCCGACGCAGGGTCAAACATACGCACCTTTGAATCCGTNCCCCACTTAATCCCCATGATAGTGGAAAGGTTTATGTAATAAACCTCGGAATGAAATGTCCCCTCTGTATCTGTNGGCAGCTTGTACACCTTCTCAAGCAGNGGAAGCTGCTGTGTTTCCANCGTATATCTGCCGGGACCAAAAGTATCTAATGCCTGTCCATCGCGGAAAAATACCGCCTCCTGACTTTCATGCACAATNAACTGNGAACCATAATTAAAATCTTCTATCGGATGTTTCCAAACAAATGTATCCGCATCNCCNTCATATTTTATAATGCTGGCAAGTCCATCCTTACGGATTTTTTCCTGCATAACGCGCTCTGCCACNTCATTTTCACAATCACAGACAGGGCAGGTAAATTTTACGGTTCCCTTGTTTGTCCTCAGTTTCACACCNCACTGCAGACAAGAAAACTCTTCCACTTTTGACTGATCCGACATTTCATTAATAGGTTCATGACAGACAGGNCATACAGCCCTGCCGCCTTGTGTCTGGTCNAACACAACGGAATTTCCGCAATGAGCACATACGCGGCTGGTCATTTTATCTACTTGAATGTTAATAGTTCTTCCACAAGAACAGTCCACCCGTTTTTTTGCAAAAAATCCTGTTTTCCCTTCTGCATAATTGCCGCAATAAGGGCACTCAATCACAAACTTAGCCATACCTGCCTCCTCTAATCTTCTATAATTTCAGTATGCTTCAGACCAAAATCCAACAGTCTCGTTATGATTTCGTTTCTTGTTCTGCCGGTTTCTTTTGAAATCATATCAATATCCCCTAACATATCCTTTGGAATTCTTGCTGAGATAATGACTGATTCTTCTTTATATTTCTTTGCTTTAATCACTAAAGTTTCTTCAGCCATCAGACATCCTCCTTTGAATACAATTGTATTACACTGTAAAAATTTTGTCAATAAATTACCTATTTCGCATGTTTTTGTCAAAACGAAAGCAGCCATCCCGTTAAGGNCATGGCTGCTTCATTGNTTTCAACATTATATATCATTTNCGGCGGAATTAATNCACCTCTGATTCAAANATTTTGATNATATCCANNTCCGGCGCGCCTTCCTCTGCAAACTTTTCNTCCAGATTGATAAANTGCGGCANTTCCTCGCCATAAACNCCATACACCAGCCAAGAGTCCTGAATTTCTATATAACTCAANCTCCCATCTTCATCTCCCGTAATCTTCAACAAACTCGCCCTCGNNGAAGGAATATACNTATGGCGTAACANGCATACCGGAATCCTCACCCCACACGTAAAAAAGCAGGTANTCNTCTGTACACCTCTCAAATTGAGCAGCNGAACATTCCACAATATATTTTTTCTCTTCCTCACNNGTGATGACAAGATTNTAAGGTTTGTTTTCCANATGTTCTACCANCCTGGCGGTATATCCTCCTNCTGAAACCTTATTATAAACAGTNTAAANCACCGGTGCATCCTCCNCAGGCACCAGTTCCCCTGCTTCATCNAATTTNTANGCNACANANTATGGNTCATCATAACCATATNGTTCCAAATCATTTANCAGGTAAATCCATTCCCCCCATNCNCTCAGNNCCCAGACATGGTCCAAATCCCCCATAACNTCTTTTACTTCCCCGGTCTTNAAATTGTANGACCANAGNTTCTCCATNTAANNCGTNGTNCCNTCCAGATGGTTTAAATAAAACAGATAATCGCCGATTCCTCCCANANAAACAATGGAATCCGCCTCCANAATTANTTCCATATCACCCGTGTCACATNGAAAGGCAACAATCTTATTGATGCCTTTCATGTAAACATTGGCGTAGATATAATTNCCTCTTTTTACAGTATTCTNNNGCACCAGAAAGCCGGAAATCNNGGTTGGCAGTTTNACTGCTTTTTCTACAGCGCTCCCGNTATTTTCCACGTCTTCTAACCAATCCGCAGAAATANCAGCCCCNTTTGCATNTGCTGTTTCTTTCCCGCANCCNGCAAAAACCATGANCAGCAGGCAAAGNAAAACNATTANTCTTTTCATTGCGCGCTCTCCTATGTATAAAATTCCCATTCTATTTATANTCCGCTATGTCATTCCTGTTTTCTTATTTTTAAAAAACTATATCTCCAATCCATTCATTTGTAACATAATCATAATAGTNCCAAATCTTACTATAACCGTCTTCCATATATACGCCATTATCATCCCAGTAATCAATGCAATACCGTATCTGATAGGCTGTTCCTATTTCATTAAAATATATACCCCCCACACATATATATGTTGCATAGTTCCATTCNCCTTGCGCGGGTGGCATTTCTCCATATCCTGTTTCCATTGGCAGTGCAGGGTTTCCATTGACATAAAAAATATCCTTCTCTGTATAACCACGCGCTNCGGCAACTGACGNGGATAAAAGTACTTCTTCCGGAGATAGCTTTTGCAGTTCTTCAGAGGTGGCATATAATTCATCTAAAATACTCACAAATTCATTGCCGGAAGTTTCATAATAAGCTCCCCAGTTAAATCTTACATAGTTATCATACACCCAAATCATACACCCCTGCGTCTGGGTTTCATCATATAAAAGCAAGGTATATAGGCTCTCTCCGCCCACCCAGCCATCCACCTTCTCTATCGTAATGTCCTGAAACAAGCGAAGCAGACTTCCGGTATCTTCCTCATCAATTCTAACTACCTTGCTCTCATAAGTTTCTTCCGTCGCCATCAAAAAATACAAGCTTTCTGTCGGCGATTGCGTATAGGAAAGCACCTTGTCTGCCAGTGTCTCCTGCTTTATTTCAACAGTTTCCTCCTCTGTTTCCGGANACAGGCAAAGNNTAAACTCATGGGTACAGATAACAGGATACGNAGCCTCTGCACCCNGTACCATCTTTTCTTCCGTGCCNACATTCTCGCCGCACACCCAGTACGAGCCNTCTGCTTTTCGAATCACNGTATTATTCAAAAATCTTGGATACCAACCGCCATACTCTGCAATGTTATCATATTCTGTATACTTCAGCCTTCCCGTCCATGCCATGGCAAGATTCTCTGCGTCCNGTTCCNAATANCCATCCACAGCAAGATTCGTCCATACCATCACAACGTCCTCTGCGACCATCGTTGGTTCACTGACCACAGTAAGGTCTGCAACACCACAGTTTCCGGCGCCGTTATATCCCCAAGTCCATACCGTCCCATTTGCAAGCAGGGCCGCGTGATGATTCCAGCCACCTGTGACCAAAATGGCATTTTCTAAAATCATTTTNGGTTTTTGACTAAAATACANCTCATTTGGCGGATANAATGCATATCCCTCNACNAAAATCGTTCCCCATGTCCATACTGTTCCGTCTTCTTTCAGACAGACAATATCATCCCTGCCGCAGCATGCATACGTTACATCTTCCATAAGTAAATAGGGTTCGCTTACATAGTAGTGCTCGCCATTTACATATTTATCCCAATCAAATGCCTCATATTGCTGTAAAGCCCCGCATCCGGCATTCCCAAATCCATAAAGTTTGCAGTCTTCTGTCAGGAAAATGACAAAACCTTTTTGTGAATAGTCCACATGAACAACATGTTCCGCAATTTTCACCATATCCTCATGGAAGTCATAGTCCTGCGTCCCCTGACCGAGCTGTCCATAATTGTTTCTTCCGCATCCCCATAGCACATTGTTCTCGTCAATATAATAGAGATTGGACGAATCGCCCTTGTGCGTGACATAAAACTCCGTGATGTCCAAAGAAACATATATTGGTTCCGGTTCATCCGGTTCTTCCGGCTTATCCGTTATTCCCCCGTTTTCCGCACTATGATTTTCATTTTGGGGAACGTCTGCGTCCGAAATGAATGCCTTACGGGTAAACGCCAGACATACGATGAAAATGGCAACGCCGGCAACCAAAACTGCCATTACCCCTCTTTTTGTCTTCCGTAATGTTGCCAGATTCTTAACCCTGTCCTTTGTATCCCCTTCCCCAAAATCCACAGGAAATCCGCCAATGATACGGCGTTGTGTGGAAAGAGCCAGCAAGGAAGCGGAATAATCCGCCCTGACCGTTTCTCCCATCCTTTTTATAACAGCTTCATCGCAGCTCATCTCCATATCCTTGCAGAAAAAAACAAATGCAATCCATACCAGCGGATTAAACCAGTGAATACATAGCGCGGCAAATGCCACCGGCTTTACGACATGATCAAAACGTCTGATATGAAACTTTTCATGTAAAATGATATATTCCTGTTCTTTTTCGCCAAGACCCTCCGGTAAATAGATTCTGGGATTTAAGATACCCATCACAAACGGGGATATCGCTTCATCCGCCATATAAATGTTTTCTTTCAGGGGAATGGATGGTGACACTTTATTTCGAACCATAACGGCAGATATCACACAGTACAAAAGCATGATACCGATTCCCGCCAGCCACACATACTTTCCGAACAGGATAAACAACTCCTGCCACGAAACTTCCTTAGCCCTGACGTTTTCGTCCGGCTGAAATTGTACAGTTGCAGTCTGTGTGGGTGTAACCTGTTCGATTGCCGGCACTTTCTCTGTTTCACCACCGGTATGCGGAACCACCAATTCATCCGACACTTCCGGCAAAACGGTATTTTTTTCCGATGTATAATCATAAAATACGGGTTCCAAATTCGGGACAGGACTGATATCTGATTCCAATGTGATTGGGCAAAGCAGCCTGAATAACACAACGCTCCAGAGTAAATAAGAAATATACTTGGGAAAACGCTTTAATAAAATACGTACAAGGAATACCGCCACAATGACCATACTTGCCATCCGGCTCATATCCATTACTTTCAAAAAAATCTGTTCCAGCATATGCCTACCCCCTCATAGAATCAATAATTTGCCGAATTTCATCAATTTCCTTATCTGTCAGTTTCTTTCTTGATCCAAATGCAGTTAAAAAAGCAGGCAAAGAGCCGCCGAATGTTTCTTCCACATACGACTCACTGTGACGTGCATAAAACTCCTCTTTGGCTATCAGAGAAGTCACAATCCCGTTCTGATTTTGAAAAAGACCTCGTTCACACAGTCTCTTTAATACGGTAAACGAGGTCGTCTTTTTCCACTCAAATTCCTTATTTGCCAGTTTCGCCAAATCACCCGATGAAACCGGTTCATTATCCCAAATCATGTCTGCAAATTTTGCTTCCGCAGTTCCCATCCTCAATTCACTCATGCTGCCATATTCTCCCGTTCTACAAATTGTAGTATATCATCATATTACAACCTGTAGAATGAGATGTCAACATAAAAATGGAAAGATTGATGGTTTACCGGCTCACCACCGCAATAAACCGCATAAATCCTTCCCGGCCTTCCGGCGTGCGCTTGTAAACGCCGGCATCCTCAAGGACGTGCAGAAATACCTGTCCGATTTCGTCTTCGATAATGCCATCGATATTGGACGCATCCACTTTTTCATACTTCGGAAGGAACTGCTCCACCCAGTCGGCATGCTTGGAGAGCGCTTCGTCTGCCCGCAAGTCGCTGCCGGATAAAATCGCCTGCTTCAGCTCTGCCATCTCCGTTTTCAGACGGGCCGGAAGCACCGCAAGTCCCATCACCTCAATCAGCCCGATATTTTCCTTCTTGATGTGGTGCAGCTTGGCATGGGGATGGTAAACGCCAAGGGGATGCTCCTCGGTGGTAATATTGTTGCGCAGAACCAAATCCAGCTCGTACTTATCGCCTCGCTTCCTCGCAATGGGCGTAATGGTATTGTGCGGCTCCCCATCTGTCTCGGCAAAAATAAAGGAAGCCTCGTCGGTGTAGCCGCGCCAGGTATCCAGTATCCTGTCCGCCAGTGCGATAATTCTGTCCGTATCCGTTCCGCTGAGACGAATGACAGACATGGGCCATTTGACAATTCCCGCCTCTACGTCCTCAAAGCCGTTCACGGAAAAAGTTTCCTCCACAGGCGCTTTCGCCATGGCAAATTCATAGTGTCCGCCCTGAAAATGGTCATGGCTTAAAATAGAACCTCCCACAATGGGCAAATCCGCATTGGAGCCGACAAAATAGTGCGGAAACTGCTTTACAAAATCAAACAGCTTGCAAAAAGTCGCATGTTCAATTTTCATGGGAATGTGCTCGCTGTTAAACACAATGCAGTGCTCGTTGTAATATACATAGGGCGAATACTGGAAGCCCCACCTGCTGTCATTGATTGTCACCGGTATAATTCTGTGGTTCTGCCTCGCCGGATGATTGAGTCTGCCTGCGTAGCCTTCATTTTCCCGACAGAGCAGGCACTTGGGATAGCCGGACTGCTTTGCACTCTTTGCCGCCGCAATTGCCTTGGGGTCCTTTTCCGGCTTGGAGAGATTGATGGTAATATCCAGCTCGCCGTACTCTGTTGCAGTCACCCACTTTTCATCGCGGGCAATCCGGTAACGCCGGATATAATCCGAGTCACAACTGAGCTTATAGTAATAGTCCGTTGCTGCCTCCGGCCCCTCTTCATAAAGGCGCTGAAACTTCTCAATCACTTCGCTGGGACGCGGCACCAAAAGCCCCATTATCTTTGTGTCAAATAAATCCCTGTAAGCGACGCTGTTTTCGGGAATCAGTCCTTTCTCGCAGGCATAATCCAGCATACCGGCAAGAATCTGCTCCAGCTCCGCTCCTATATCCTGCTTCTGTTCATCAGCACAGCCGCTTTCGACCGCCTGCTCGCTTCCAGTTCCGACATTCGTGTCATCTTCCGGTGCATCCAACCCGAAAAGCTCCAACAGCCGGTTCACCATATAAATTTTATCTGCCGGCTCTATCAGACCTGTTCTTAATCCATACTCTGTCAGTCTGTCAATATATGTCTGTATCATATGATTTCCTTCCTTTCCCCAATTACAATACCACCGGTCCGTCGCCGATTTCTACCACATAGAAGTCCGCTTCGTACCCGATTTTTTCTTTATATGCTTTTCCTACCTGTTCAATGAAATTGTCAATAGCCTCATCTTTTACCAAGCTGACGGTACAGCCCCCAAAGCCCGCACCCGTCATGCGGGAGCCGATAACGCCGTCCACCTTCCACGCCTCTTCTACCAGCGTATCCAGTTCGATACCCGTTACCTCATAATCGTCCCGCAGGGATACATGGGACTGGTTCATCAACTTACCGAAAAGCTCGATATCATTCCGTTTCAGCGCCTCAACCGCTTTTATGGTACGACGGTTCTCATACACGGCATGTCTGGCACGCTTTACACGCACTTCGTCAGCAATGGCACTGCAGTTTGCCTCAAAGGTTTCCTCGTCCAAATCGCCCAATGTTTTGATGTCCATCACCTTTTGCAGTTCGCGCAGCGCTTCCTCACATTCGCTTCTGCGTTCGTTGTACTTGGAGTCTCCCAGCCCGCGTTTTTTGTTAGAGCAGGCAATCACGATTTTTGCACCCGCAAGTCTGACCGGCGCATACTCATAGGACAAATCCGCCGTATCCAGAAAAATGGCATGTTCCGCCCTGCCCATGGCAATTGCAAACTGGTCCATAATGCCGCAGTTGACGCCGTTAAACTGATTTTCCGAAAACTGTCCGATTAACGCAAGCTCCTGATTGCTCACCTCAAATCCAAACAAATCCCTCAGAACGAAACCTGTCAGCACCTCCACCGAAGCAGAGGAGGAAAGTCCTGACCCATTCGGGATATTGCCGTTCAGCATAAAGTCCATGCCGCAGGGCACTTTCATTCCTTTTTCCCCGAATGCCCACATAACGCCCTTGGGATAGTTTGTCCAGCCCGCCTCTTTACAGGGCTTCAAATCCTCCAATGAAGATTCTATCACGCCCAGCCTGTCAAAATTCATGGAATAAAAACGAAGCTTGTTGTCGTTCCTCTTCCGTACCGCTCCGTAAGTGCCGATAGTCAGCGCGCAGGGAAACACATGCCCGCCATTATAATCGGTGTGCTCTCCTATCAGATTGACGCGCCCCGGCGCAAAATACAGCTTGACTCCCTCCGCATCCCCAAACACCTCTGCAAATGTTTTCAGCATTTTTTCTTTCATATTTTTTTACCATACCCTTCCCGTCCGCCCCTTATACTGTTTTCGCGGACTTTTCTCTAATTTCATTATATAAAAAAACAAACCGATTACCATATCGATTTGTTTTTTTAACCTGTCAAAATGTTTAATATATAAATTTATTCGCTTGCGCCCAGAGCCAACAGGCCTTCAATTTCCTTAAGCCTTTCCTTTCCCTGCCTGCCTTCTTCTCTTGCCTGCCTGCGAAAAGCAGAAGGCGAAACACCTTTCATGTTATGAAACGCTTTGGTAAAATTCAGTACATTCGCATATCCGCAGGAAAATGCAATGCTTTCCACAGAATAGGCGGTGGACTCCAACAGTTCTCCCGCCTTTGCTATCCGAAAGGCTGTCAGAAACTGCTGCGGCGAGGTTCCCAGATGATTTTGAAAAAGAATGTAGAGATAACTCCTGTCAATGCAGACATATCTGGCAATATCCGTCACCTTAATCGCATTACAGTAATTGCTCTGAATAAACGAAACCGCCTTGCGGACATATCTGTTTCCACCATCGGATTCCTTTTTGTCAATCACATCGGCATCGGAAGCTATCAAGGACAAAAAAACCGCCAACTGCCCGTTCCGCCGCAAATCATTTGCCATGCCAAAGGTATTGTGCTCCATCATGTCCCGCACCGCTCCGTACAATTCTTCCGAGTGATCGCTCTTAAAAATCGGATGATTGACGGAAAGCCCCATATTTTGCAGGTAATACTCCGCCTCGCTTCCGTCAAAGCCCACCCATACATAGGTCCATGGGTCTTTTTCATCTGCCTGATAAAATGCCAGTTCTTCCGGACATATCAGAAAGCCGTAGCCCGCCTCAAGACAATATTCCCTGCCTCCAAAACGGAAAATACCCTTCCCGCTCAATATGTAGTGAATCAAATAATGGGGCTTGACTGCCGGGCCAAAGCTGTGCAGCGGCGCCGTCTTTGAGCATCCGCAGCAGTTTACAAACAGACTGCCCTTCTTTTCATTGGCAAAGTCTAATTTATATGCTTTTTCCATTCTATAAAATCATTTCCTTCCGCTCCAAATCACTCTGCACCTTCGCAAGGTCTTCCCTGATGGAAAGCTTCTGCGGGCAGAGCGATTCACACTTGCCGCACTTGATACAGTTCTTCGCCTGTGCCGCCTCTCCGATTCCCTGCTCCCAGTTCCAGCGCACCACATTATAGTTTTGGTACATATGGTAAGTATTCCATGCAGCAAAGCACTCCGGAATCTTGACGCCTGCGGGACAGGGCATACAGTAGCGGCAGCCCGTACAGCCATTCTGTACCCTGCCTCTTATCATTGCCACAATCTCTTCTATCGTGGATGCTTCCTGCTCGGAAAGAGGCTTGAAATTCGAAAAGGTTTTCAGGTTGTCCTCCACCTGCTCCATGGCTGACATGCCGCTTAAAACGACCTTGACATTCGGCAGGCTTCCCACCCACCGCAGGGCAAAGGAAGCTGTACTTGCCTCATGGTCAAGCGCCCGCAGCTTTTCCGTGATATCATCTGCAAACACCGAAAGAGAACCGCCCTTTACAGGCTCCATGATAACAAGGGGAACTCCTTTTTCCTCCGCAAGCCGGTAGCCACGCATACCCGCCTGCTCCTCTGCGTCCATATAGTTTAGCTGAATCTGGCAGAAATCCCAGTCCCTGTCACCAAGAATCTCCGCAAATGCCTCGTAAGAATCATGGAAAGAGAAACCAAAATACTTGATACGTCCTTCCGCCTTCAGCTTTTCACAGTACTCCACCACGCCCAGTTCCACCATTTTACGGTAGCTGCTGCCGCCCATCGCATGCAGCAGGTAGAAATCAATATAATCTGTCTGCAGTCTCTTAAGCTGCTCCTCAAAATACCTCTTTGCATCGTCCAGACTTTTCACCAGCCACGCCGGCAGCTTGGTAGCCAGATAAAAGGAACTCCTGTCATATTTTTTAAGCGCTCTTCCCACAAAAGGCTCGCTCTCCTTATTGTGATACGGGTATGCCGTATCTATATAATTGACGCCCGCCGCAATCGCCTTATCCAGCATTGCCTGCGCTTTTTCCTCGTCAATCTTCCCGTCAGCCGTCGTCGGAAACCGCATACAGCCAAATCCCAGCAGAGATGTTTCAATCCCCAGCTTGTCCATTCTTCTCTTTTCCATAGTTCTCTCCTTTTCACTTTATATAAATTAGGTAATTGCGAAATGCAGAAGCTTTGCTGTTGTCATTGTGTATGTGGTATATTCCAACGCAAACTCGCTTTCGCTCCGAGCTTACCGTAGCGGTACTAAGCTCGAAAATACCTCGCAAGTCATGCCTGCATGACTTTGGTACCGACGGTAAGCAAGGGTCTGCTTATGGAATATACCACATGCACAATTCGAACTCGTAAATGTAAGTTTTTCAATTTTCCTAGTCATATGCAGGCATTTGCGAATCTTTCTTCCCAAATACAGGAAATGGGCAATAGAGACAAAATAAGGGCGACTTGCCACGCTTCGGAGCCCGTTTTTGTCTCTATTGAACATTTCCGTCACTCGCAGAACACATTTCGCAACCATCTGCATTTACTCCGTTCCCGATAACACCTTAGATTTCTCTCTATTATAACAGATACCGGAACCCTTGTGCAAGGAAACCCGACATACGCATGTCTATTTTTTAAGAGGGGGAAAAGTGAAGAATAATGAAGATATAAAACTGACACTGACAATCCTTTTCACACATGATACAATTAGGATACAACTTTACCGGTGCCTGTACGGCACTATCACACAGGAGGGTTACATGGAACAAAGTGCAAAAATCATGGTTGTGGACGACGATGCGGAAATCCGTGAGGTTATTCGTATTTTGTTGGAAAGCGAAGGCTGTGAAATCGTAGAAGCAGAAAACGGCACAAGGGCAGTAGAACTCATGAATGATTCCATCGATTTGATTATCATGGATGTCATGATGCCGGGACTGTCCGGCATACATGCCTGTGAAGCCATACGGCAGGACTATCTGACCCCTGTTTTATTTTTGACGGCAAAATCCACCGACACAGACAAGGTTATCGGCTTCTCTGCAGGCGGGGATGACTATTTGGTAAAGCCGTTTTCCTACACAGAGCTTCTCTCCCGCGTAAAAGCGCTCCTTCGCCGCTGTTATCAGTACACCGGCACGGCAAAACCCGCCGCCAAGGTGTTGTATGTCCATGATTTGCAGATTGATTTAGATAAGCAGCGCGTATTGAAAGACGATACGGAAATTGAACTGACCGAAATTGAATACCAGATTCTGGTTCTTCTGGCTTCCAACCGACAAAAGGTTTTTTCCGTACAGAATATCTATGAGAGCGTTTGGAACGAACCCTATTTTTCCTCCTCCAACAACACTGTAACCGTTCATATCCGGAATCTGCGGCGTAAACTGGAGCCGGATTTAAAAGAATCCAAATATATACAAAACGTATGGGGGCGTGGCTATCGTGTGGTATAAGCTGACACATTTTATCAAGGACAGGCTGATTGTAAAGCTGGCGCTGGCTGTCACCCTGCTTTTATCCATTGTATACTGTATTGCCGGCCCTTTGCAGAACGGTATGTACGCACTGCTCGATTATTACTATATAACTCTTGGCAATATAGCAAAAGAGAGTGAAGCCTGCAGGGAAAATTTTCAGGAATATATAACGGAAAACCAGATTACCAGCGAGGACATCGAAGCCATCTGTGAGTGGAACTATGAACATCCCGACGTATCGCTTGTTCTGACCGACGATACCTATATCCGTTACAGCACATCCGCCAACTACAACCAATCCTTTGACCGGCTTGTGGATTACTACAACTATCGAACCACACAGGAGCTTATCAGCAGCCACACCGAGCTGTATTATATGAACTTTTACGGCATCACCTTTGCCGACGGCATTACCCTGTTTGCCTCGGTCGAATCCTACGGCTACACCAAAGCTTACCTGTTTTCCTATTACCTTTACCTGCTTATTTTGTTTTTGCTGTTTCTGGTTCCGCTCCTTCTCATTGTACGAAACAAAATCAATTATATCAAGCGGCTTGCCCACGAGCTGCGGATTTTGAAGAGCGGAGACCTTACCTACCATGTAACCGAAAAAAGCAGCGACGAAATGTATCAGCTTGCATATGGCATCAACCAGATGCGGCTCTCCATTCTGGAAAAACAGCAGCAGGCGGAGGCCAATCAGAATGCCAATCAAAAGCTGATAACCTCCCTCTCCCATGACCTGAGGACGCCTCTGACCTCCATCATCGGTTATCTGGAAATCATGAAGCAGCATAAATATCGTGACGAAGCACAGCTGCAGGAGTTTTTGGAAAAATCCTCTGAGAAAGCATTTCTGATGAAGGATTTGTCAGATAAAATTTTTGAGTATTTCCTTGTTTCCCAGCGCATCTACGAGGAATACCACATGGAAAAGATTCCTGTCTCCGATTTAATTACCGGACTGTTAGACAATATGGTATTTGATTTGGAGAATCTCGGCTTTGCCGTGGAAGCGCCCCTGGATGCAGAGCAGTATAAAGGCTCCTGCCTCATGGACGTTGAATTTATGCAGCGTGTACTGAACAATATTCTCAGCAATATCCGAAAATATGCCGACATTACGGTTCCTATATCAGTTGCTGCCTCTGAGCATGATAATTTCTTTGAACTTAGCTTTACAAACGGTATCGTGGAGGAAGATGACGAGCAGGAAAGCACCGGTATCGGTCTGAAGACCTGTGAAAAGATTATGCGGGAGCACAGCGGCAGCCTCGTCACCCGGACGAAAGACCACACTTTTACGACCCGTATTCTGCTGCCCCTTATCCATGTACAGTAGCAATGTATGTCTGCCATATTTCTGTTATCACGAATAAAAGCCGCTGCCGGACAAATATTTTTCAGTCCGGCAGCGGCTTCTTTTTGCTTTAACCACCCTATAGTGACAAAGTTTTGATTTTGCATTTGCTTTGATAATACCCATTATATAAACGCAGTTTGCGCAATGGGTGTATTTCACTCTCATATGTGTAGAACCTATTTTTGATGTTCAATAATCCATTGTAAGATTTCTTTTTCGCCAATATATCCTGATGCCAGTGCGAGAATTATGTCGCTTAATTCCTTTTGGCTGTACGATAGTTCATACCCATTCAATGCCAGAAAAACCAGCATCACATGTGTACCAAGCCTTTTATTTCCGTCTAGCATTGCATGATTTTTTACCAGACCAAAACAAAGTCGAGCTGCTTTTGCCTGAACACTTGGATATAGTTCTTTCCCTCCAAATGACTGAAAAGGATTATTTAGCGCCAAGTCTAACATTCCTTCATCACGAATGCCATCACTTCCTCCAGTGGCTTGTATTAGACTTGTATGAATCTTTAATATTTGTTCTTTGCTTAAAATAATCATTTCGCAAGAACCTCATATGCTTCCATATTCTGTTTTATCAACCGTTCAGATATTGCAAAAACATCTTCACTATCAGCTATCTTTTCTTTTTCTGCTTTGCTGAAATCAATGACCAAATATCTGGGTACATTATTTTTCAGAATAACCGCCGTTCCATGTTCATCAACCACTTTGGTTACCTTTGAAAAATTTTGATTTGCTTCTGTAATTGAAATCATCGTATTTGTATCTATTGTCATTTAGAAACACCTCGCTTTCAGTTATAGTATATGCAAATTCTAGCTAGAAAACAACCTATTTTCTTGGCATTATTCAACAAATCACATGATAGGTTAAAACTTTCCCTTGTAAAATAAGGGAAAAATGAAGTTTACAGAGGGTGGAGGGGCGCGCTATAATCAAAATAAACTGCGCCATATCGGGCAAATATGTGTTATAAAGAGAAGGGAATATGATGAGGACTATTTTAGTGGTTGAGGATGATGGGTATATTGGGGATATGGTGGAGGAGGTTTTGGTAAGGGAAGGCTATCGGGTTATCAGGGCTTATTCGGGAACGGAGGCGCTGCTTTTGCTGGAGAGGGAAAGGGCTGACCTTGTTCTGCTGGATTTGATGCTGCCGGGGCTGTCGGGAGAAGAGATTCTGCCCGCGCTGCAGGGGATTCCCGTTATTGTTATCAGTGCAAAGATAAATACGGAGGACAAGGTGAATGTGCTGCTTGGCGGCGCCGCCGACTATCTGACAAAGCCTTTTGACCCCAGAGAGCTGCTTGCACGGATTGCAGTACAATTTAGAAATGTGGCACACGCAAACGACACTTCCGTCATTTTTGAAAATTTGGCATTGAATCACGATCTGCATGAAGTGTCGGCTGATGGAAAAACAATAAGACTGACAAGAACCGAATATGCCATCTTCAAGCTTCTTCTTAAAAATCCCGGACAGGTTATTCCGAAATCCACCATTCTCAACAGAATCTGCGCGGATACGCCGGACTGCACGGAAAGCTCCTTAAAGGTACACATCAGCAATCTGCGGAAAAAGCTGTCGGAGCTTGGCGGAAGGGATTATATTGAGGCAGTGTGGGGCATCGGATTTCGCTTGAAAACCGAGAAATCTTAACCTTTTCTTTACTGTTTTCTTTACCGCCTGCTTAACTTTTTTCGGTTATCCTAATTACTGACAACCGGATTTATCTGTCAGTATACCGATACCGGCAGAATTTCCGGTAAGAAATGCAGGAGGTATCATAATGGAATATATTTTATCAACCAATGCCCTCACCAAACAGTACGGGCATCTGAAAGCTCTGGACGCGCTTTCCATGCATATCCCAAAGGGCGCCATCTATGGCTTTGTGGGAAAGAACGGTGCAGGCAAAACCACGCTGATACGGCTGATATGCGGGCTGGCACGGCCGACAAGCGGGGATTACACCCTGTACGGCTGCGCAGACACGGAAAAAGACATCACAAAATCCCGCCGACGGATGGGCGCTGTCGTGGAGACGCCTTCCATCTACATGAATATGACTGCGGAGGATAATCTGAAACAACAGTACCGGATTCTCGGAAAGCCCTCCTACGACGGGCTTCATGAGCTTCTCGCCCTTGTGGGACTTGCTGACACCGGCAAAAAGAAGGCCGCCGACTTTTCCCTCGGTATGCGGCAGCGCCTTGGCATCGCGGTGGCACTCGCCGGAGACCCTGATTTTCTGGTGCTCGACGAACCGATGAACGGGCTTGACCCACAGGGCATCGTGGAAGTCCGTGAACTGATTTTAAAACTCAACAGGGACAGACAGGTCACCTGCCTGATTTCCAGCCATATTCTGGATGAGCTTGCAAGGCTTGCGACCCACTACGGCTTCATAGACAGCGGACATATGCTGAAAGAAATCAGTGCCAAAGAACTGGAAGCTGCCTGCCGCAAGTGCACGCACATCACCGTCACTGACACAAAAACACTCGCCCGCGTTTTAGATGAAAAAAATCTGGAATATGACATTTTATCAGATACGGAAGCGGATATCTTCGGCACTGTCAACGTGACAGAGTTGTCAAAAAAACTTGCAGAGCAAAATTGTGACATTTGTACCATGCAGGAAAAAAACGAAACTTTAGAGAGCTACTATATTCGTCTGACAGGAGGTATCAACCATGAATAAGCTTTTACAGGCCGGCTTTTTGCGTATCCGAAAAAATCGCGTTTTTATCGGCGGACTGATTTTATCTTTTTTATTTATCGCCGCCATCCTGATAGATCAGAAAAACCAATCCGTGCAATATGGCCATTCCCCCAGATTGGATAACTTCCTTTTTGGCGGCCCCATTGCCATTTCTATTATTCTTTCCGTCCTGTGCAGTCTGTTTGTGGGAACGGAATACAGCGATGGCACTATCCGCAATAAGCTGATTGTCGGACACACCCGAACCGGCATCTATTTTTCCAATTTTATTCTGTGCGTTTTCGCCGCAGCGCTGATGTATCTGGTGACACTTGCCGCAGCATTTGTTTTGGGGATTCCCCTCTTCGGACTTCCCACAATAAAGCTTTCTTTTTTCCTTACACTCTTTGTGGATGGTTTTTTGCTGTGTGTTGCATATGCAGCGCTTTACAATATGATTTCCATGCTCTGCTCCTCAAAGTCGCACGCCAACATTATCTGTATTCTGGCAGCCTTCTTTCTGTTGATGGCCGGCATGATTTTGTTACAGATGCTCAATGCTCCCGAAACAATTCCGGTGGCTGAGTATTCCATAAATGGTGAAATTTCTGTGGAGGAGATTGCAAATCCGCAGTATCTGACGGGCATGAAACGGGAAATCTATCAGTTTTTCTACGATTTGCTTCCCGGTGGGCAGGTACTTCAGCTTGCAAACCTCGACATTCTGCATCCTTTCCGGATTGCTGCGCTTTCTCTGTCCATTACCATTTTATCGAGCGCTGCCGGATGTTTCTTTTTCAGCCGGAAAGAACTCAAGTAAAGGAGACACTATGACAAGCCTGCTCTGCCTATTAACGCTGATACTTATTTTTATCATTACCATTCTTATCTTAAGGCTGGTTTCCATACGCCGTTCCGCCGACGAACTTCGTGAAACATTTGCAGAGCGGTTAAAAAGCGACACGAATGTCGGTATTGTAATCTCAACATCCGATAAAAAGATGAGAAGTCTGGCTGCCGACATGGATCGGCAGCTAAAGCTCCTCAGAAAAGCGCAGCTTAATTATATGCAGGGTGACCGCGAGCTGAAAGCTGCCGTCACCAATATGTCCCACGATTTGCGCACGCCGCTGACGGCAATATGCGGCTACATGGAACTGCTAAAACGGGAACCGCTGTCTGACAAAGCAAAAAGCTATCTGGATATTATCGAGAACCGCGTGCAGGCATTAAAAAATCTGACGGAGGAGCTTTTCCGCTACTCCGTCATTCTGTCCGCCGATTTTGATACCGAGAAAGAAAGCCTGTCCCTGAATGCCGCTTTGGAAGAAACTGCCGCCGCCTATTACGGCGCGCTGAAAAATGCCGGTATTGAGCCGCAGATATACATGCCCGAATCCGAAGTCCACCGCCTTTTAAATCGGCAGGCTCTTATGCGCATCCTCGCCAATCTGATGGACAATGCCATAAAATACAGCAACAACAGTTTGTCTATCACTCTTACCTCGGATGGCNCCATCACCTTCCGCAATCAGGCTGACACGCTGGACGAACTGACGGCAGGACGCCTNTTTGANCGTTTCTTCACGGTAGAAAGCGGNGAACGCTCCACCGGTCTCGGNCTCTCCATCGCCAGAACCCTGACGGAAGAAATGGGCGGCAGCNTCAAGGCNGATTTTCAGGATGGATTTCTTTCCATTACGCTTCATTTTCCGNCGGACTGATTNNTCNATTTTTTAACANGGCAAATGCAAACCAANNTCCATAGCAAAAAACTGCCGTGGATTTCTCCACGGCAGCCTGTTGCTTGTCTTATTTTACGATGGATATCTGACTATATTGACAGAGAATCCTTCATCTCTTCNAGCTCNTCNACGATTTCTTCAATGTCGTCNCTAAGCTCATCAGCCATATCCGATATGGTCTCAGCCGCATCCGATATGATGTCGTCCAAATCCTCGTCGTCATCTTCCCGNCCGCTTCTTATGTTNCCTGCAAGGCTTTCCAGATCAATGTCTCTCAACATATCACAGGTTGACGAAAGCGTATCCAGACTTGCAGAAATCTCACTCAAACGAGCACTCGTGTTTGCCTGAANCTCACTGGCAATCTGCTTCATCGCATTTCGCAGCCTNTNCATGGCATTCTCCATGATCCCGCGCACTTGTTCGCCGCTTTCTTCCACGGTGCCCTCAAACTGCTCTACGGAAACATACTCGCCTATTCTGAGCTTGTCCACAACCTGCTCCACTGCATCAGCAAGACATTTTGTCTCAAAGTCTGCCGGTACCNTAGCTCCNGTCCCGNATCCATTCTGCCCATTCATGCTATTATTCTGGAACTGTACATGAAACTGTGCATCATTTGCAGGATTCCCACTTTTATGTGCCTNCTCCAGATTTTTGGTGCCGTACCACTTGTTGGNAGGGTAGCCGTCGTCAAACACAATATTGTGGCGCTGCGGTCTCTCCGNCTCAAACGGGTCCTCGCTGCCTGTCAATCCCTCATATGCAGATGCGTCTTTTGCTGACAGAACTGTCATATATGCTTTCTGGGCAACAAACCTTAACTGNGTATACTCATTATCCTGNGTCCGGAANGGTATCTCGTAAAGCTCCCAGCCGTTCAGCTTCTTTACAGGGCGAATGTAGTTGCGGTTCAGATTGTAGGTAAAACGCTGCTCATAGTCATTGTTAAAAACAACCTCAAAGCGGCACACCTCATCGTTCCTGTCGTTCTCCCCGCCGTTCAGCCAGAAAGTAAAGCTGCAGTCNGTGTTTTTNGGTAAAAGGAGCGTTTCGGAAACAATCTCCGTCCANTGATAACTCCAGTCACCAATCATGTANCCCTCTGCNANCNTCCCATCCGGTCCTGTCATAAAGGAGCGATTGCCGACATTGTCCTCGCAAGCCTTGTTAAATNACCACTTNCGCGGCTCGAAATACAACTTTAAAACCTGATTCTCTGTCTCATTGTTCGTGCTATTTATTATGATACGATTATCCATCTTCATTACCTCCGATTTTTGTTTGCTNTCTGGCAACATGGCATCGGACATACTCAGACGAATGATAAAGTCGTTCACATAATATGCCCGACCCTTTTTTACCAGCCCCGCTGCCCGTTTCGGATAGGTCAAACCAATCTGNTTNCCCTCCCCGTCAAGGATGCGGACTGTTTTCTTTCCTTCGGAATCCGTGTTTTTTGCTATGGGTATCCTCCCCTCTTTCCGATTCAATTAAGTTTACAAGTTACGATTGCTGTTTTTTGTTATGGGTGCCGTCCCCTGTAATCAGTATAAGCAGACAGGGCGGAATTTGTCAACTGGAGAACATGAAAATTTAGGGTTGACTTTTGCCCTCTCCTATGATAAGATTTAATTCGTTCGTAAGAAACCCCTTTTGCAGGTGTAGTTCAATGGTAGAACACCAGCCTTCCAAGCTGGATACGTGGGTTCGATTCCCATCACCTGCTCTGTATGGCAGAAAAGCCATCAAAGCAATTTAATTTCATACCTTCAACGCATGGTATACATGCGGTAAATGCGATAGTAGTACAGTTGGTAGTACGCCACCTTGCCAAGGTGGAGGTCGCGGGTTCGAGCCCCGTCTATCGCTTTTTTGTTATGCAAAAACCGGACAGGAGGAATTTTGTTATGACGGATAAAGAGATGAAATTGGCGCGTTACCGCGAAGCCAACAAAACGGCACAGTGCGGCGAAACCGTTTTTGCCGGCTCTTCCCTTATGGAAATGTTTCCTATCAACAAGTTCTTAGAAGAAAGCGGAAGTGATAAAATCATTTACAACCGCGGCGTCGGCGGCTTTGTGTCCGAAGAATTGTGGAATGCTTTGGATACCTGTATCCTTGACTTGAAGCCCTCGCGCCTTTTTATCAACATCGGGACAAATGATTTGAGCGACCCATCCATTTCCATAGACAGGATGATTGCAACCTATGACAAAATTCTTACCACTGTTGAGCAGAAACTGCCGGATGTCAGAATTTATCTGATGGCATACTATCCAATCAATTATGAAGCCGCCACGGATGCCATGAAAGAATGTCTCCGAATCCGCACCAACGAAAAAATAACCCTTGCAAATGCAGAAGTTGCCGCACTCGCCGCCAGACACGGTCAAAGGTATATCGACGTAAACAAAAACCTGAAGGACGGACAGGGCAGACTAAAAAGCGAATATACAATCGAAGGTATGCATATCAACGAAGACGGCTATCGCGCCATCTTCGGCGATATCATGTCCTACGTCAATGAGCCGGCATAAAAGCCGGCTCATTGCCTTTTACAAAAAGAAAAAATTATCATCCAAAATAGTAAACTTCGGTTCCTCCCGTTTTATCTCTTCGATTTCAAACAGGCGCGCCATAACAGGTTTGGCAAAATGCACCTCCAAAACATCATTGACTATGGCATATGGCACCTGTTCCAGCTCCGGATACAGGATTTTTATCTTGTACTCACGGCTGGAAAAATGAAGGTTTTCCAGCGGAATCTCTATCAAATTATCCCGCAATTCCCTGTTCTTTATCGGTTTCCGGTTATCGTATTTTCCCAGCATATCCCTTTTCCATACTGCAACATATGCCTTGCCTTCCATCTTCAATCCGGCGCAGAGCCACATATGCTCATTGTGTGCCAGACCCAAAGGCCAAAAAGGAAGCGCATTTTTGATATCCTTGCGGATACGTTTGTAAATCTGAATTCCTTCCTTGACCAAATCAAGCCGCTCCGCGGACAGCTCCGCCAGATGACCGCTCTGATGAATCCGCAGCAGCATGGCGTTCACCATATTGTAGATAACCTCTTCTATGCCCCGCTCTACATACCCCGGTTTTGAAAAACCGTACTCTGTAAATATATGCATGGGATAGGACCAGACCGCCGCCTGCTCCGGTGTAACGCCGGCAACGGCATTTGCCGCTATCGTCGCATAATTGCGGTAATCCTCCTGGTCGGAGGTTGACTGTATACTGTAACGGGACAGCAAGGCATAATCGATCCGCAGACCCCCGCTGGAACAATTCTCAATCACCAAATCCGGATACCGCCTGAAAACATCATCCAGCCATGCAAGATAAGCCCTCTCATGTTCCAGCATACCCTGTCCCACACTCTCCGCGTAAAGCTCGGTGCCGATTCCGGGTTCAATATTGTAATCCATCTTGATATATCCCACGCCATATTCGTTTACGACGCGGTCAATCACCTCATTTACATGCGCTATCACAGCCGGATTGCGGAAATCCAGTTGATACCGGCTTCTGTCATAGACTCTTTTGCCATGTCTGACAAAAAACCAGTCGTCCGGCGCCTTCTTTGCTTTTTCACAGTTGATTCCCATGACCTCCAGTTCCAGCCATACGCCCGGAACCATGCCCTTTTCACAAATATAATCCGTGACCTCTTTTATGCCATTCGGAAAACGCTCCCTGCACTCCTGCCATTCGCCTACGCTGTCCCACCACTCGCCCGGTGCGTACCAGCCGGCATCTATCACATAATACTCGCAGCCACATTCCGCTGCCGCATCAATCAATGGGATCTCCCTCTCGGTCGTGGGATCTCCAAACAGGCAGTTCATATAGTCATTAAAAATAACCGGTAAGTCTTCGTCATCCCGATTCGGCCTGCGAATCATGCGGCGGTATTTTGTAAGCTCACCCATCGCCTCCTCAAAGCTGTCGTGCGAGACTCCCACCGCCACCGGCACAGAAGTAAATTCCTCCCCCGGCGCAAGATTTTTAAACCAATGGGACTGCACCTCCGTCGGACCGCTGACACAGAGGTAAAAATGCATATTCTGGTCGCTGATTTCATAATGCCACGAACCGTTGTGCTCAATCTGCCAGAACAACCCCGTATGCGCCTCTCTGTTTTCCACATAACCCAGCGGCAGGTATTTTTTAGTGGACCAGTTGCCGGTATTTGTAACCTCTAAGACCTGAGAAGTACGCTGATAAACGCCGGGCTGTGTCTGCGCCAGACCAAGCGTACCGAAAAAAAACTTTTGGATGCTCATTTCCTTCTGCCAGCCGTTAAAAGGAATCGCAACCACCATTTTTTCATCCGACGTCCAATTCCCCTCTTTTTCCAGACCGGTATAACAGAAAGAGGAAAGATACTCCAGTGTCTGCATCTCCTCCCCGACATTTTTCACTGTATTGTACACGCGGACCACGCTGCTGCCATCGTAAAACTGCATAACCGTCTCCACATGGATATGCGTTACCTCTGTATCCTCCTGATGGATAACAAGCCTTCTGCCAATGTCATTGCAGGTATCCTCCATACCTGCATAAGTAAGCAGATAGCCCGGTGCCGTCACAATATGCTTATTGCCATGCTTTTCATAGGGACGGTTGTAGCCCGACAGATTTATCTGCACAAGCTGAAACGCTTCATCGATAAACTGCTCCCTTCTTCCTCTATCCTCCACCTTGCACTCTTCTCCAAAATGGCAGATATTCTCCTCGTCAAATTCAATTCGGGAAAAATGGAGAAGCTTAATCTGATTTTTCTTTGTAATGCCAAATACAATATGTATGCCGTTTTCTTCTATGGTGATATATTTCATGCCTGCTCCCATCCGCACATTCAGCGCACATTTTTATGTAATCTTTCCATTCAGGGAATGTTCTTTTTTTAATGTAACATACTTTCATCATTTTTACTATCTCAAGTTAAAATTCGCCAAAATATTTATCCATTTTGCATATAGCATTTTCTCTTGTCGGGAGCTCTAAAACAAGGTATTATAAATGTGAAAAGCGCATACAGGCGATAAATACAAACGGAAAGGGCAGGGTACAGGAATGGGCGGTTTTTTTGGCGTAGCTTCACAGCAGGACTGTGTGTTTGATTTATTTTTCGGCATCGATTATCATTCTCACCTTGGAACAAGGCGGGGCGGTATGGCTGTTTATGGGGAGGACGGTTTTAACCGCTCCATCCACAATATTGAAAATGCTCCTTTTCGGACAAAATTTGACAAAGATATTCATGAAATGAAAGGCTTTCTGGGCATCGGCTGCATCTCCGACTATGAGCCGCAGCCGCTTATCGTGCGCTCCCACCATGGCACCTATGCCCTTACCACAGTGAGCAAGATTAACAACGTGGACGAGTTGGCGCGCAAGCTGTTTGACAACGGACACTCCCACTTTTTGGAAATGAGCGGCGGCGATATCAATGCGACCGAGCTTGTGGCTTCTTTGATTAACCAAAAAGAAAACCTGATAGACGGAATCACTTACGCTTTGGAAGAGATAGACGGCTCCATTTCCCTGCTGCTGATGAATCAGAATGGCATCTATGCGGCGCGTGACAAGTACGGCAGAACCCCCATCTCCATCGGGCGCAAGGAAAATGCTTTCTGCGCTGCCTTTGAAAATTTTGCTTACAAGAATCTGGGCTATACTGACTATAAAGAGCTTGGTGCAGGCGAGGTTGTGGTGATAACACCAAAAAACTGCATCACACTGGTCAATCCCAATCCCAACATGAAAATCTGTACCTTTTTGTGGGTATACTACGGCTATCCGTCCAGCTCCTACGAGGGCGTCAGCGTAGAACGAATGCGCTACCACTGCGGCGCAAAAATGGCGCAGCGGGACAATGTAAAGCCTGACATTGTGGCAGGCGTGCCCGACTCCGGCATCGCGCATGCCATCGGCTACGCCAACGAATCCGGAATTCCTTTTTCCAGACCTTTTATCAAATATACCCCTACCTGGCCGCGCTCCTTTATGCCGACCATACAGAGCCAGCGCAACCTGATTGCCAAAATGAAGCTGCTTGCAGTGGATGATTTGATTCGGGATAAAAGCCTTTTGCTCATCGACGACTCCATCGTAAGGGGAACGCAGCTTCGGGAAACCACCGAATTTTTGTACCAGAGCGGCGCAAAGGAAGTACATATCCGTCCCGCATGCCCGCCCCTGCTCTACGGCTGTAAATACTTGAATTTTTCACGTTCCTCTTCGGAGATGGACTTAATCACCAGACGCGTCATTGCAAGACTGGAAAACGGCAATATGACGGACGAAATTTTAAAAGAATATGCCGACCCTGATTCCGAAAAACATGAACGCATGGTAGAAGAAATCCGTAAAGAGTTAAACTTTACCTCCCTGCGCTTCAACAGGCTGGATGACATGCTGGATGCCGTCGGCATCGATAAATGCAAACTCTGCACCTATTGCTGGGACGGCAGGGAATAAACAAACGTAACGAAAGGCGGCTGTGAGACCTTACTCTTCACAGCCGCTTTTTACGTCCAGATAATATTGTAACAAAAGCTTTACCACACGATTGTAGCTTATCATGCCATCCTCCACACCGTTCAGCTTCAGGGACGCCTCCGTAAAGCTGTCCGAGGCTGCCTCCACGATTTCCGTATCGATCAGCGCCTCCTCGTTGATTCTGTCCCAATCCTCCTGCTTCACAAAAATATTGTCCGCATGTACCTGCGGCAGAATTGCTTCTTCCTGCCGGTAACGCTCCAAGTCGCCTCCGACTGCATCATAAAAATCATTGTCCAGATAATATAACACGCTCAGATAACCGCTATACTGAAAAAACAAATCATCCGAGGAAACACACGCCAGAAATCCGATAAAGTTTGCCTCGTCCTCATAGATATAGCCCTTTAGATGCGCAAGCTCATGACACAGGGTGGCCGGTTTATTCATAAGATACATCACATCATTGTAATTGGCTTCCATGGAAAACGGAAAATAGTAGCCCTGCATATACTGCTGACACATAAAATCCGAAAACAAAAGCGGCTTCGGGCATGGATAAAAACCGCTCAGACCGTCGTATTCCTCCCCCAGCGCCTGCATAATGCGGATAGCCTCCTGCTGCATATCCCCCCTATAAATAATATCCCCGTTTTCGTCCCGTTCCATCTGCCCGCATAGTTCATTACACCGACGCACCACAAAATTCCTGACAATAAGCAGTTCCTCCAAATCATAAGAGTCCCGCCCCATGCCGCTGAAATACCGGTTGTTAAAGGTATTGCCGTGGTACAGCAGAGTGCAGTTCAACGTCATAATCAGGCAGACGCCTAAAAGAATCCATGCATAAATTTTGTAAAAAATACCTGCACAGAGAAACAGTCTCTTTTCCCTGCGTCTGCGGTACGCGGGTATCAAAATACATACCAAAAGCACGATTGCCAGCAAAACCGCAGCCGCCGTCAGCAAAACGCCGAGACAGAGCAGAATTTCCCCCACAGAAAAAGAAAACAGTCCGGAAAATCTTCCATAGGTGTTGACCCATATTGGAAAAATATGTGCTATGTACCAGTCGCTGAAGCCTGAAAAGCACCATGCCGCTATATTTAAAAGCACGACAAGCCCCGCAGTCACACCGTATGCAATTTTTCTCCCCCTGCCCTTTGTGCTCTTCAAATAACCGCCTTCCCTTCCTTCGTATATTGGAGACAATCCGGTAAATTTCTTTCCTTTCGTGCAAACGTACTGCCCCACTGCCATTATTATAACATCTTGTTCCCACAAAAGCACTGTAAGATATATGGAAATTTTGCAGACTTATAACAGTTTGTCTACCAGACTGCTGGCGTTCTTGCCACTTAGCAGGGTAAGTCTGTGCATCGCCCTTGTGCATGCCACATACAAAAGTCCCCTGTCATATTCGGAGCAGTAATTGATATCATCCACATCAGGAATCACCACCTCATCAAACTCCAGCCCCTTCGACATTGCCACCGACGTAACCATAACGCCATCATAAAATTCTTCGCTGTCATAATCCAGCAGATGAAGCTGCTCTTTGTTTTGGCTCTGTTCTAAAAGCCATTCATACAATTCCTTTGCCTGAATACCGGTCTTGCATATCACGCCGATTTTTTCTTTTCCGCAAAAATCCCCATCTCCTACTATCAGTTGCCGCAGTTTTTCTCTTTCTTCCTCCTCATCCCGGCATTGCACCAGCACAGGCTTCTCTCCATGCCGCTGAACCGGCTCTATGGCAACATTCCTGCGAATCCCCTGTGCAAACTCCATGATTTCATAGGTGGAACGATAACTTTTGTTCATCTCTATGACTTCAGCAGCCGGATATATTTCTTTCAAAAAATCCAGAGAACTTTCCACAAACGGCATCACATTTTGCGAAATATCTCCCAAAATGGTTTTCCGGCATGAATACAGCTTATTGATGACCGCATACTGTATCGGTGTATAATCCTGCATCTCGTCAATCAACAGGTATTTAATGGTTTCATTTTGGGGCCCGCCCTCCAGATACAACCTGACATAAATCAGCGGAAAAATATCGGCGCTCTCCAATTCGCCGCCTTCTTCCCGGACAAAAAGTTCTTCCTTCCCAATATACTGCCAGAACCCTCGGTACAGGGAAATCACATCTTTGCCTGAAAGCCTTTCCGTCAGCCATTCCAGTGCTTCCTTTTTATGCGTGCCATAGCCCTTCGCTTTCAGCGCTTTCATCTCCTCTACCATTGCCTGCGCCGTCTCCTGCAGCCGGACAAAAACCGGAAATGCCGTCTGCTTTGCATAATACCTTTGTATAAAATCCGCCTTTATGACACCACCCTCATATGCATAATCCTTCGCTGTAAAAAGGTGCTCATCACAATAGCGCAGATATGCGTCCAACTGATGCACAAATTCTGCCGTTGCCTTAAAAGCGCTGCGCTCCATCCACACCTTGTCCTGAGACGTCAAAAACCGATCCGCCAGACCACACTGTCTTTCCATTCGCAGTTCCTTCGGCAGACAGGCTTTTGCAATATCTTCCATCCCAATGCTCCTGATATTCTCCTCACCAAGTTCCGGAAGGACACCGGAAATATAATCCACAAAAATGCCATTAGGCGAAATAATCAAAAAGTTTTCCGAGGAAATTTCATTTCTGTAACGGTACAAAAAATAAGCGATACGGTGCAGGGCCACAGAAGTTTTTCCCGAGCCGGCCACACCCTGTACAATCAAAACATCCGCCAGTTCGTTGCGAATCAGACGGTTCTGCTCCTTTTGAATCGTTGTCACAATGTCCTTCATCTTATGATCCGACGTCTGCGACAACTCTTTCTGCAAAATCTCGTCACTTATGCTAAGATCGCTTTCCAGCGCATACTCCAGAATCCCCCGCACAATTCGATACTGTCTCTTACAGTCAACCGTCCCCTCTACTCTCCCGGCCGGCGCATCATAATAGGCGTCTCCATGCTCAAACTCATAGTACATGCTGGCAATCGGCGCTCTCCAGTCAAACACCTCATATTCACTCTTTATATCCCAGAAAGAAAACTTCCCGATATAGACCTTTAAAGGTTCCGCCTCTTCCTTTTGTGTAAAATTAATTCTGGCAAAATACGGCGAATCCAGCATTTTTAAAATTCGGTGAAACTGTTCCTTCGTCTTTTCGCCCGCATCTACCAGCCTATCCATATCAAGCCTGTTAAAAAGCATCTCGTATTCGTCAAAATCGCTCCTGTGCTCCCACAAATACCTTGCATTTTCCCTGTAAGCGTCAGAATGATACCCCAGTCTCCCCAAAAGCTTATCCGCCGCTTTTTTCAGTTCTACCGTCAACCCTTGTAAAAACTCTTTTTCCTCCAGCATATCTACCGCCATAGAATCCTCCCCTCTGCTGATACTTCTCACCATTAAAAATATTTCCAAGATATTCTACCACAAAGTACATGACATTTCTATTGCTCACTTTTTCATTTTTTACAAAATATTCCCTAAAACCTTAAGATTTCTTTAATATCCTTTTTCCACTTGTCAAATAAATTTTTCCCCTTTATAATACATAATACAAATGAGAAAATGCCGGAAGCAGGAGATAATGCGTCATGTTGAAGAGTAAATATAGTGTGGGAAAATGCAGAACTTTATTGATGGGTATGTTATTGTGCATGGGCTTATTGTTTTTTGCAGCAGACTATGCAAATGCAGAAGAATTGCCCAATCCGCAGTCCGAGGACATTGCCGTCGATACCAGACCGGATTATGTCATTTATGTAAACACTGCCTTAAACTACATTACAGTCAAGCAGCAAAATGCAGACGGTACCCTGACGCCTGTCAAAACAATGATCTGCTCCTGTGGGCGTGAGGGACATCGTACCCCTCAGGGCACCTTCCATACCTCTGCTTATTACGAATGGCGCATCATGGTAGATGATACATATGGTCAGTATGCTGTACGCTTCAACAACAAAATCCTTTTCCATTCCGTTCCCTATACGGAAGCTTCTCCTGATACGCTGGAGTGGGAAGAATACAACAAGCTGGGCGAAAGCGCTTCTTTGGGCTGTGTCAGATTATCCACTGCCGATTCCAAATGGATTTACGACAACTGCAAGCCCGGCACAACGGTAGTTGTATATGCTGACAGTGAAGAAGTCTGTGAGCTTGAAATACCTACCCCTATAAAAATAGCGGAAGATTCCCCTTACAAAAACTGGGACCCGACAGATCCCAACATCAACAATCCCTGGCTCGCGGAAGCAGATGGATATATTCCCTTTTCCGGAACCATCGATGAATTTGATTATATTGCATATGCGGACAGGTACCCCGATTTAATGGAAGCCTTCGGTTATGATAGGACAGCATTGTACAATCACTATGTCACTCTCGGAATTGGAGAGCGGAGAATTATAGAGCCTTGTAATGAATAAGTTGATTTACGGTCAAGAATCAAAAGGGAAACTGCAGATAGCTACAGTTTCCCTTCCGTTTTCTCGTCCTATAATCTATATAACCTGAAAGCATATATTCAATGCCGATTCGTATGTATCTCCATTTACTGTCTTCCTAAATGAATCAGTAGCTACCTTTGCTTCTCATTTTTATCCCCTTCGTCAGCCTCACGCGTTTTCTCTTTCGTCTCTATCGTATCACAATTGTGAGAATGATTTTCTAAAAATGATATTCTCCCTATTCTGCATAATAGCAAACTGCTGTTTTATCAGTTTCTTTTTTCCAATCCCTCCTCGCTGATATATTTACTATTGTAATAATAAATTAACATACCGGTGCAGGCAGTACAAGCGTCAGAGTTGTCAAATTCCAATTTTTGACAACTCTGACGCTTGAATCATTCTATTATAAAAACTATACTATAAAAAAATAAAATCATTGGAGGTACTTACAAATGAAACACATTTTCAAGCGGACTGTCACCGTTGCTCTTATTACTTCCCTATTGCTTTCTGTCTGCGCTTCAGCAAAACGGACTTACAGCTTTTCCAAGGAAAACCCTAAGGCTTCTGTCTGGCTTTTTGCAAACGACAATGATCCGAAAGACCACAAAAAAGGCTAACCATACCATTCCTTCATCTTTCTGCAATAGTGCGCTTCATAGGATTTTTCCTGACAGAATCGGCTGAGCAGGATGCATGCCTGCAGTTCTGCCTGTCCGGTGCAGGCAGTCTCTGCAGGAATTCCTAGCTTCTGACATTCCATGTCATTCCAGCATTTGTTATATATATAATTATGCAGCATGTATATTCTTCCCGATTTTAAACTTTCTTTGATGGCTCTGTCACTGATTCTGTTGGATTCCCGATATCTCCCTACGTTTCCCAGATGGCTGGCTATCCCTATCATCACCAGCAAATACATGCTGATGTTTGCTTCGACATCGTTTTCTTCTTCATACCGGTTATAAATTTCCCATAAAGGCTTAAAGTATTGCCATGCTTCCCCCTCTTCCACACGCGTCGCAATATTGTATATACAGCCGATTTCCGTACATGTCAGATATCCTTCCTGCAGATTTTTCATATCCGCTGACGCGACCGTGTACCCCAAGGCTTTCTCCATTTGTTCCACATATTCTCTTAATGTTATCTTCCCCTGTTTTAACTGATTGAGCGCTTCCGACCGCTTTACTTCCTGCCTGTTTTGAATATTCTGCATGGAAATCAGCGGTACCAGACGCTGCAATAATTTTTCTGCTCTATCGCTTTCATGCGCGTTTGATGCTTGACACATTTCCCTATACAAAACAACAGCTTCATAGTTGTCTGAAATAACCTCCAAGCGCTGGAATTCGAAGGGAAGCCCCAGCCTTTCCAGCAGTTGCCTGACTACCGCCATCTGCGCTCTGGTTTTATTGCTCTCCAATCTCTGCAGGGTTCTGGGCTCGCAAATGCCTTCGCAAAGCTGTTTCTGTGTCAGCCCCAGCAGTTTGCGCCGCTTTCTTATCACGTCTCCAATGCGTTCGTTGTCTGTCTGCCAATACAGATAACAGCAATTTTCTGTTTTTTCCGAGACATGGTATTTTCGATATAACGCAGACAGCACCTTCTTCAGTTCCCTTGTTTCTGTCATTTCTTTCTCAAAAAGCGCTCCCTGCCCGGATACAGTAATCAATTTCTCTTTTATCTCCAGCAGTTCATAAAGATAGTACGTTCTTCCCGTGGAACGCAGCATGGCAATCGCCTGTCTGCAGAGGCGGAGCAGTTTTTCACATTCCCAATCCGCCTTAGGCTGCTTCATCTGCACCATACCGTAATAATATACAGCCTTGGGGAAAATTTTTGCACGTCCATACACATCTTTCACTGCCTTTTGAAATTCTTCCAGCAGCAGTTCATACGCAGCCTTTTGATAAACATATGGATCTTCTTCCCACTCTATTTTTCCGATGTCCCCGCCAAAATGGATATACTCCAGAAGCAGATTCCATTCCTGCAGGGAAAATGACTGTTTCCTCCACTTGTCATACATAATTTCCGGCACGGTAAGCCGCAGTGCTTTCTCATACAACATGCACAGCTCTGCTTCCGGCACATTTCGGTATTGCGCAAGCTGTCCCTTCATTGCCAGATAAAACTGTCTTTCTATCACATTACTATGATGACGGTTATCCTGTTCATACTGCTCTATCAGGCTATCCGCTTCTTTATAATCCTTGTTTTCCACAGCTCGAAGCAGCGCCTTCCAGCTTTCCCACAGTGCATGCTCATCCGGCTGCAAGTAGTCTTCATAGCCGTCATTTGTCAGTCCCAGCCTTTCCAAAAACCTGTCCCTGACTATTTTTTCCGGCAGACGCTCTCCGGCTTCAATCCGCGCCAGCATACTGGCAGAGCATATCCCTCTGCTAAGTCTGTCTAAGGTTACCTTTTTTCCTTTTCTCAGCGCTTTCAAAAAAGTGTGAAAAGTCACTTCTTGCGTTTTATCCATCGTATATTCTCTCCCGATTTCCTGACCCTTTGTTTCCTACCCGACTACTTTTGATAAAATGGTTCTACATTCTCTACCGCTTTTTTCCCAAAGCCGTCCTGATATGGTATCATGTCCAGATAAATATTTTTCAGATGCGGGCGGGCGACAGCGGCAATTTGACCGAAAATCTCCTCCCTATTTCCCGCAAAGTCCACCACGACCAGAAAACTCTGCACATTGTCCTTCATCATAAGCCTGAGCCATGCGCGCTCTATGGCAGGCACACCCTTCATATGTGCCTGCAGGGCTTCCACCATTTCCGTCGGATATTCCTTCGGCTCCCCCACCATCACCTTTGTATCCTTGGTGATTTTATTTCGTGAGACTCCCTTTGTTCGCAAATCCTTCTGCGTCTTTAGATGTGCCATCAGCTTTCGGTTCAGTACAAAATTATCACTGAATGGGTTTATCACAATGCCTTCCGCCTGCTCATTTTTCTCCAAAAAAGCCGCATAATCGTCAAAAGTCAGTATCAATGTATTGGGCTTTTCCATCTTCTGCCATTTTGCCAGCTCGTTATGATCCGTAAAAACAGGGTAAAAATGCTTCCCTCCCGCACTGGACAGCATGGGCATCTGCATGGTCGTATTTTTCTGAAAAGTGGCCGTGCCGTCCTCGTTCGGCTTCGGCAGCTCCGACAAAAAGATAACCGACAGAAAATGCGCGTTCATCACAATCTCTTCAAAAAGCATGTTCATACCCGTCTCTGTCTGATTTTCCTTCGTTTCCTTAAGCAGCACATTTAAGCGGAAATTCTCCAGCGGTTTGTTGACGTCCACCTTTTTGTATCCGGTATTGCTTTCACTTTTCTCAGTTTCTTCCGGTTCCGCCTGTTCTTTTTTTCCTAAAAAATTATCTAAAATTCCCATATAATTCCTTTCTCCACACTCCATTCCTGCTTCATCTTGTAAAATCCATTCTCTTCTGCATTTCTCATTATGACATCTAAGATGATATATATACTATACAACAAAAATTCCGCTTTTTACAGCCCTTCCCAAAATATATCGGCATAATAATCCTTATCAAACAAAATTTCCTCTGCGGCTGCCTCCTTTGCGTCAGGCTCCGCAATTTCTTCCAGCAGAATCTTATCCTCCACACAGTCGTATATCTTAACTTGGTTACTTTCAAAATTTTGAGAATAACTGCGCAGTTCCAACAACTCCCCATCCACAATCCGATACGCGCTGCAGTTATATTCCCACATACTCGGATGTGCTATCACAAACGCTTTCTTTTCTTCATATATCTCATAACTGCCATGAAGTTCAATCGGCTCTTCCATAAAGATACCTTGGTTCGCATCCCACAAATACACATATTGCGAATTGAAATTGCTTTTCCCCCACGGAAAATACACCACCGTCAAATCAGAATAGCCGTCAAAGTTTACATCGTCAAGACGTACATCCCCGTACTCTATATCACATCCAAGTTCCGAATACCCCCCGCCATAGAAAAGCTCCTGCAGCACTCCGCCATCCAGATTCAAAAGGCAAATGCGGTATACATACCCCGACATATCACCGGCGCAGTACTCCTCAAAGGTATTTTGAATTGTAACGGTATACTGTACACCGCCTGCCGTATATTCCATGATAATCTCCGGTTCTTCCTGCTCTGTCTTGCTGTGGATTGCTTCAACCACCGTCCCCGCTTCCGTGACTGCCAATGCTGCCGACTTCACAGCTTCTGCCTCTGCACCAAATATCATTGCCGCCGCTGACTCCACTCCTGCTGCCGACACAATCGGTTGAAACGCTGTTTCTGTTTTGTCACTCTGCCTGTTATTCTCCTGCTCTGGGACAGGAATCATCCGCCATACCGCCAGCCCCGCTATCAGAAAGAGACTTAACAGGCAAAGCGCTGCCCATAATTTCTTTTTACGCCCGGCTTTCATCATATCTTTTCTAATCGCTCCCTAACACTCTTATCAATCCATCAGTCCCGCTGCAAATGCCGTTAAAAGAACCAATAAAAGCAAAAACACTACTACAAACATATATTTCATCTGACGATCCAATATCCTGCGCCGCTCTCCCTGTATACTTCCCATTTTTGGTAGTTTTACCTTTTGTTTTGCCCCAACTTTTGCTTTATCATTTCCCATAAACTGTCCGGCATACTGAAAAATTTCTTCTGCCCTTTCATCACCCCTAAAAACTGCACAGACACTGCCATCTCCAAACAAAATATCACGACTCCATATATCGCCGCTGAATCTCCAGCCGCTGATACTCGTCATCATCCCCCAGTAATATATCGCGCAAGGGCAGTTTTCATCTATCAGAAAATGCCTTGTCACAGTAAAATCTTTTCCTTTTATGATTGGTTGTTCCAAAAAGTATTCGGACAAAAACATCTCAATCATCCGCTCCCGCGCACCTAGAAAACCAAACCTTTTCCATGTCTCTACTGTTGGCAGGACTGCCGCCGTCACGAAAACAATCACGCCAAAAATTCCAAGCACCATTGCAAACAACCATGCATCCATATCCGAATTCTTCCGGCATAATTTTGCAAGAACTGCCAGCATGGGAATCCAGAAAAGCAAAACGCCCCGCAACTGCGCATTTTGATAAAAAAGAAGGTATCGAATAAAATATGATGCCTTCCGCCTGCCCTTTCGATAAGGAAAGCAAGTGATTTTATGCGAGACAGCAAGCGTTATAATTGCCAATAGCAGCAACAACATTTTAAACATCAGCATAGACAGGGTATACAAAAAGGCACACAGAAAAAAGTTAACACGAAATCCTATTCTGTCCGATACCTCTCCCAACGCTTCAAAAGGATTTCCCACAAAAAGACTGTACAATGACAGACATACAATCACCGTTGCAATCGCAAAGTCAGGGATATAGGAATATTTCCAAAGTCTGCTCTCTTCCGCCGCTTCCCTCTGCCTTTTACGCAGGCAGCAGGCTGCATACCACAGGCTGACAAACAAAACAATCAGGCAAAGCAACTCCAGCGGCAGTTCTGCCGAAGTAAACAACGCTGTTATTTCCTTCTGCTTCTGTTCTGTCGGAATCCCTTGGTGAACTCCCAGATACATAGCCGCCCCCATCGCCACAAAACCAGGAAACAGAAAAAGTGCTATCGTTTCTCCATCCGTCCTTCTTTTAATCAGTCTGTATAAATCCACCGCATATATAACCATGCTGACCAATATCCACATAATAAGCAGCAAAGCCACATCCAGACCAATGCCTTCCAAGCTGCCGAACAAACCCTCTAACAGGCGAAAAACAGCTAGTTTTTGTATCTTCTCCATCATTTCAGCAGCTCCTTTAATTTCTGCATTTCCGCCGCATGTCCCGCCGTGTCTGTCGGCGTTTCCAAGATAAAAGGCAGTTCGCAAAGGGCAGGATCGGACACGATGGCAAGCAAGGCCTCCATCCCTATCTTCCCTTCCCCTAACAGAGCATGCCGGTCCTTATGGCTTCCCCTGTCGTTCAGGCTGTCGTTTAAGTGGAACGCTTTCAGTTTTTCAAGCCCAATCACGCTGTCAAACTCTTTCAGCACGCCGGTTAGGTCTTCGGCGATATCATATCCGGCATCCCACATATGGCAGGAATCCATGCAGACCCCTACCTTTTCCGACAGTTCCACCCTATTCATAATCTCTCTCAGTTCCTCAAAACTCCTGCCAATCTCCGTTCCTTTGCCTGCCATCGTCTCCAACAGCACCATGGTGCGCATCTCGGGATAAAGCACCTTGTTCAGCACATCCGCTATCTGCACGACCGCCGTAGCGGCGCCCTGTCCCACATGGCTTCCCGGGTGAAAATTATAGAAATTTCCCGGAAAATACTCCATCACCTTTAAATCGCCCGCCATCATCTCCGCGGCAAGCTCCCGCAGATGCCCGTCACTTGAGCAGGCATTCATCGTGTATGGCGCATGCGCTACTACACAGCGCAGTCCGCCCTCCCCAAAGAGAGCAGCAAAGGCCTTCAGGTCACGCTCATCCAGCGCCCGCGCCTTCGCGCCGCGCGGATTCCTTGCAAAAAACTGCAATGTATTCGCTCCTATTTCCAAAGCCTCCCTGCCCATATGCGCATATCCCTTGGCAACCGACATATGTGCTCCTATTGTAAGAAGCATCCGACTCCTCCTCCGTTTTCATCAAATTTACGAAAAAATATATCCAAAAAAGAGGGGATGTTTGAATCCTCTATGTCAAAACCTACATTGGCAGACGTTATAAGCAGTTTCCCGTCACGAATCACCATGCTTATCTTAAAAACCCTGTTTGACCCGTCCATGTTCACTACATTTTCCGTCACAGCATATTCTATTGCCCATTCCGTACCTATCCTGTACGCGTCACTGTATCTTGCCCGCTGAATCAGCACATGGTTTTCTTCCATAAACTTCACAAAGGCAGACCGCCATTTTTGTACATATTCTTCCTCAGACATGTCTGGTGTGTAACCATAATATTTATCATACCATGCATACCATGCTTCTTCAAGATAGCCTTCCTGAAACGCTCTCGTTATGCTTTTGTATCCGCTTGCAAAATCAATCATGACGGAAGCCTCTTCATATTTTCCTTCCTCTAAAAGCTTAAAGAACCGGCTGCACACCATCACTTCATCTATATTTGTAAAACAAAGACCTTCTCCCCTATATTCATGATACCCGATAACACCCACGCAGATAAGGGGAATCAGCAAAAGCACCGCCGCAAGAGAAAATCTCCACCGGCGTTTTATTCGGCGAAAGATTCTCTGAATTCTCTTCTCCTCTTCCGCCAAAAAAATTTCCTCCTCAGGCAGCAATGCTATTTCCGGAATCTTAAACTTTTCCTGCAAGGCTCTGCACTCCGCACACTCTGTCAAATGCTCCTCCACCAGCCCCCTGCTCTCTTCACTGCAAACCTCATCCTCATACAGAGGAAGCAAATCCTTTATGACTTCACAAGATAATTTCATCCTACACCTCTTTCCCGCGCTCATTGTCCTCGCATATTTTTTGTTTGGCACGATAATAGGTCACCCGCGCCCAGCTCTCCGTTTTTTCATATTGCAGCGCAATTTCTCTCAGCTTCACACCACCAAACACATGCATCACAAAGACCTCCCTGTACGGTTCCTCAAGCCTCTGTACTGCACGTCTGATACGTTCATATTCCTCCCGCCGAACAGAAATGTCCTCCGGTGATGGAGAATTGTCTGCCAAAGTTAGTTCTCCCAATTCCTTATCACTGAACCGGCTTTTCCGCCTACGCTCCTGCAGCCATGCGTTTTTGCCAATCTGGCACAGCCATGTATAAACGCTGCACCTGCCTTCAAACTTGTCCACATGCAGAAACGCCTGATAGAAGGTTTCCTGCAAAAGCTCCTCTGCCTCCTGCGGACTTCCTGTCAGGGACAAGAGAAAGCGATATACCTTTGTTCCATATTCCTGATATATTTCTTTAAACGCCGCCATGTCTCCTCCCTGTCTGCCTGATAGCATACATCTGTCCCGTCCACCGGGAAGCCCTGTAAAGAAAATATATAATATAAAATGCTAAAAACGGTGAAGCATAGATAAACCACCTGATTGGCAGTTTTACCCTGTCAAAAAGCTTAACCACCGGGGCGTGCAGCAGATAAACTGCCAGCGTATCAGTGCCAATCTTAGAAAACCATACCCGCCTGCATGTGGTAAAACTCAGCAAAAACAGTCCCAGACTGCCTCCCATAAAGTAGCACAGCAGCCTGCAAAACGCGCCCAAAATAAACAATCCGTCATCATACGGGTCCGCCTGATAGAAAAAATCGGACGGTATGTATCTGCCCAAAGCGCAGTAGAGCAGCCCAAACCATACAAGAGCCGCTATCCCCATAAAGCGGTACTCTCTCCATGATACATGGTCCGGACAAAATAATCCTCCCAAAAAATACGGCAAAAACACAATGGTTCTGGACAGGGACAAAAAACGCCCGATAAAAGCCATGTCCCCCGCCATACATGCAAAAAATACAGAAAAAAGCAGCACACCGAGCTTTACTGGCCACTTGTCTGCCTTTGGAAAGCGCCGGACTAACCGATACCAAATTAAGCCCACAGCCGCCATACACCCAAGGCTGAGCAGATACCACAGATGCCAAACCGGTACAAAGACAGAGTACTCCCCTCCCGAAAACAACGCCGCCCAAAGGACGATAGCACCCTGCAGAACCATATAGTAAAGAAGCATCTGCTTCATCTGCTGCCGGCACCGCGCTTCTCCCTTCATAAAAAATCCGGAGAGAAATAAAAACAACGGCATATGCACAGTGTAAATCAAACGATACATCTGTGCCAAAAGCGCGGATTCTTCCAGTCTGCCCTCAATCAAGTGCCCATATACCACCAGAAATATCAGCACAAATTTTAAATTACAGTAATCCGCGTCCCGCTTTTTTAATTCCATAAAAAAATCCACCTCTGTTTGTTAGATGGATTTTTATCAAAAACGTTACAACAAATTAAAAATTATTTCCGTTCCAGCCCCAGTGCGCCGTCGTCTGATAAGACACATAAATCCTGTCCTTGGGAATGGACAACTCTTCATACAGGATTGTGCTGATTTCTCCGGTGAGTTTGTCAAACGCAGCTTTGTTCTCACCGCCGTAGATATCCACCTTGACAAAAGCCGTCGCGCCGTCCTGATTCCCTTTAAAATACAGGCAGTATTCGTCTTCCAGACCAACCATCAGCCATCCCTCGGACTTGCCCGGAATCAGCGATATCGCCTTACCCAGCCTCTCCTTAATGTTCTTTTCTTTCTCCTCACTCAGTTTTACGGAAACCTTCGCATCAATAAATGGCATGTTTTTTCTCCCTTCTTTTTATGCTTCTATTTAGGTAATTGCGAAACTCGTTATGCAGCAAGTGTCATTGTGTACATGGTATATTCCAACGCAGACTCGCTCTCGCTCCGAGCTTACCGTAGCGGTACTTAGCTGCCAAAATACGGCAGCTAAGTACCGACGGTAAGCAAGGGTCTGCTTATGGAATATACCATGTGTACAATTCGAAATCGGCAAAGACGAGTTTTCCAAATGCCCATTTTTATCCTATCAGGCGTTTGCGAAACTCCCCTGCTAGGCTACAGGAAATAGTCAATAAAGACAAAATAAGGGCGACTTGCCACTGCTTCGGAGCCCGTTTTTGTCTTTATTGACTATTTCCGTTCCTCGCAAAAAGAATTGCGCAATCACTCAGGTTTTTCTACCAGTGTATAGGTAAGCATTTCATAGTGCAGCCTGCTGCCTTCTGTGATATTTTCCGGCAGAAGCGCCCTTGCCACAAAATTTAATTCGCTTTCTTTCGTGCTCCCGGCTTCAGATATTTCATTTCCCTCTCCGTCCGTCAGCTTCAAAAGTCCGGCATAATCGCCGTCAATCCGTACTACCCTGTAATCACATACCAGCATACGCTCTTCCATCCTTTCCCACTCGCTATATTTTTTATTATAATGCGCTTTTCCTTTTATTCCAATAAAATTTTATGATAATGTTTTTAAGCAGAAGAAAAATATAACGCACTAATGTCATATTAAGAACTCTGAATTTGAAATTGCCTTGACAAAATCAGGAATTCATAGTATTCTAATAATGCTCCAATTGGAGTATTATTAGAATATGGAGGGATTGTATGGAAACAAGTGAAAAGGTATCTGTCAACATGAACATTGGAACCATATCTCAAATTGACCTGCTTGTCGATAAAGGATATTATTCCAATCGAAGCGATTTCATAAATCAAGCCGTAAGGCAGGCGCTTGATGCAAAAAAATCTATTATTGAAGAAACGGGCAAACGGCAGAACGATCTGGATTTCAGATGGTTCATCGGTATTATGTCTCTCGATCAAGAAGAATTGCTGCAGGCGCAGGAAAAACAAATAAAATTAAAGATCAAGGGGTATGGGCTTCTGGGGATCAGCGGCGAACTCGATGATCTTGTAATCGAAAATGTCGAAAGCATTGCGGTCAAGGGCAAAGTCGTATGTTCTGACAGAATCAAGAAACATTTCGGCATCCGGTAAAATCTGCCGACGAAAATACTGTTCAACGCTTGCGGATGAACAGAAAAGAATATAAATCACTACGGCAGATTATCTGCGCTTAAAATGTAAAAAGAGACTAATATTTATAAGCAGAAGCAAAATATGACATACTGATGTCATATTAAGAATGTTATACTGCTTCTGTAATAAAATAAAGGCGGTTTGCAAGAAACAGTAAAAAATAGCGGCAGTTTGATGTACAGAAACAGCGGAGGTGAATCAGACATGATTGAAATACCGGAAAGTCTGGTACTGGCAGAACAGCTAAACAAAATAATACGCGGCAGGCAGATTGCCTTTGTGGAGACAGAACACACGGAGCACAAATTTGCATGGTATGCGGGAGATTCACAGGAATACGATAAAAAAATGTCCGGTCATGTGGTAGGAAACTGTACCGGTATCGGCAGTATGGTGGAGATGGAAATAGGTGACTATTCCTTTGTAGTGGGAGACGGCACAAACCTCCGTTATTATGGTGCTGACGAAAAACTGCCGGAACGGTATCAGACAAGAATTGCCTTTGATGACGGCAGTTCCCTAATCTGTACCGTACAGATGTATGGCGCCATGTTTCTGATTCTGCCAAAAGAATTTGAAAACCCCTATTACCTTGCCGCAAAGGAAAAGCCCATGCCCGGGACGGCAGCATTTGACTATCCGTATTTTTGCTCCTTGGCACAGGATTTGAGCGGCAAAGTGTCCGCAAAAGCATTTCTGGCGACACAGCAGCGCATCCCGGGTCTGGGAAACGGCGTACTACAGGATATTTTGCTGGAATCGGGTATTCACCCAAAGAGAAAACTTGAAACGCTGCATGAAGAAGATTATAAGCGTCTTTATGAAACAGTGGTGCGGCTGTTAAAGGAAATGCAGGATGCAGGCGGACGGGATACAGAAAAAGATTTGTTTGGCAAAGCCGGCGGCTATGAGACAAAACTAAGCAGAAAAAACATAGGCTACTGCCCTCATTGCGGCAGCCCGGTTCAGAAAACGGCATATCTGGGCGGAAACGTGTACTTTTGCCCTGCCTGTCAACCCCTTACCTGATTTACGAGGTGAAAGTATGGAACATTTAGTAGAGTTGAACGGAATCGTCACAGGCTTCCATGTCGCAGAGCATTGTATTGACTGTATGTGCGGGAAAGATCTACTTAAAATCAACAAACACTCCCGAGAAATTATCTATCAAAAGACAGTTTTCGAGAAAGAAGGATTGTCAAGAAAACTAATTGCAGATGATGAACAGATTTTTATATATGACTTTTGCACACTTTATGTATTAAACCAAAAAAATTATGAGCTGCTTGGCAAATGGCAATTGGGCAGTGATTTAAGTTCTGATATATGTGGAATAGCAGTTGATCATGATACCATTTATTGTTCCATCCGGAATGGAAAAATAATCACTCTTGATAAGCGGTCGCATCTGGTAAAAGAGTTTATTGTTTCCGAAAGCAGTATGTGGAGCATAAAAACATATGGACAATACTTGATTTGCGGAACAGTAGACGGGAAATTGCTGCTATTGGATAAATCTACTCTTTCCATTGAAAAAAATCTTGTATTGGGAAAGAAAAATATCGGTAGTTTGTATATCGATGGAGAAACATTATATGCTGCAAGTCACGATGGAAAACTTTTCAAAATTGGTATAAAAAGCTTTGAAACCGAGGCTTCGATGAAGAATGTACACAAGAAGATGTTTGTCTGCGCGGGAATATGCGACAATATGCTGATAACCGTTTCTTACCCTTGCTCGGAAATCGCTCTTTGGAATAAAGGCACATTAGAAAAAGTGAAAATCGTTAATACTCCGTTAAAATTATCCAGATGCACACATATAGAAAATAATTTTATGTACATCTCTTCCCGTAATATCTTGGGAATTGATCGGATTCAATTAAACTGACCAGTTTACGCACTCATGGTACAATCAGAACATAAACTTAAGAAATGGTTATTGAATTTTTTCACCCTTTATGCTATATTGAACATAAGAAAAGCACCCATTCCAAAAATGGATGCCTCTCGAATAGGGTTAAATGTCCTTACGGACACCGCCTATCCTGTGTGCTAGACAGGATAGGCATTTTTATTTCTTCTTGTTGTCCTTATCTCTTGTGAGAAAGGCAAGAAACGCAACAATCAAGCTGCCAAAGGTCACTAACAAAGTCAGCATACCGATGAAAATTGAGATAATCTCAAATGCTGTCATATTACGCACCTCCCTTCCTATGTACTCCCAGCAAGCTAGGGCATTGGCTCGAGAGGCTGCCATTTTCGCTTCGCTCCGGTTGACGCAAAAAGCGTCTTGGAAACACAGCGTCCTGTCATGGGTACTTTTCCCGGAAAAGTTTTCTTTTCCGTTGGCTTATCGCCATGCACATAATCATAGCACCTATATCATAAATTTTCAATTAATTTATATCATTTTTTCAACTTTTCTTGCCTGTACAAATTTTACAAAGCTTCATAAACTGCCGCCATTTCCCTGATTCGCCTCTGCATTTCCTCTCTCGCTTCTTTCGGCGCGGTTACTTCTGCCGCGCTGCCGAAAGAGAGAATCAGTCCCCACAGCCAATCGTCCTGTATCCAGTCAATCTTTATCAGAAAACTGCCGTCCTCCAAAACCGTGATTTCTTCTTCCTCAAAACGGTCATATATGCGGTAAGCTTCCGATTTGGCAATATGAATCTCTAATGCTTTCTCTTTTAATATGACGTCATTGTCACTTGCAGCCGTGACAGGTTTATCATCTTTCGGCTCTCCACACGAATTCACATCCTCCGTATAGGCCTCCGGTTTAGGGGTAAAGGTCTCCTGCAACAGCTCCATTCTCTTCATCCGCAGAAGCTTAAAAAGCCGCATTGCTTTCCTGCTCCTGCAGAATGCGCGAAGATACCATGTATACTCTTTAAACAAAAGCTGCACCGGCTCCACTATCCTATGAGTCATGGTTCCATTCTGGCCATAATAGTCAAAGCAAATCACCTTTGTCTCCAGAATGGCACGCCTGACTCCTTCAAACAATTCCTGCCTTTTGCCGCTCCAGTCAGAGAAATCAACAGCTATCCAGTTTGGCGGCTGTACTTTAAAAAAATCACCCAGCTTATGAAAAGTGTCCTGCTCTGTCCGCGCCCCTATTTCATCCAGACTCTTTAACGCTGCCAGAATCTGCTTTTGTTCCTCCTCCGTCACCAACAGCCTGTCCAGCACAAACTGTTCCGTCAGACCGATCCCGCCATTTCTTCCTTTTTGGGCATATACCGGGACACCAATCATGCTGAGTGCTTCGATATCGCGGTAAATTGTCCGCACCGATACCTCATAGCGCTCTGCCAGTTCAGCGGCTGTCACAGTTTTCTTTTTCATCAACAAATACACAATCCCAAGACGACGGTTTAACAAATTTTCTACCCTTCTGTTACACTTTCTATAAATTTCAATAACTGCGGCATATTGACGGGCTTTGCCAAATGCTCGTTCATACCGCTTTCCCTCGACATTTTTCGGTCTTCCTCAAACGCATTTGCCGAAAGAGCGGCAATGGGAATATTTGCCAAAGCCGGATTCTCCAGCGCTCTTATGGCTCTCGCCGCATGATACCCATCCATAACAGGCATCTGAATATCCATCAGAACCAGGGCGTATTCCCCGGGCTTTGCATTTTTAACCTTCTCGACCGCAATCGCACCGTTTACGGCAGTATCAACCAAAAAACCTGCATCCTGAAGCAATTCGACCTCTATCTCCAGATTAATCTCATTATCTTCAACCAAAAGAAGCTTTTTCTGCTCCTTCATCTGTATCAGCGCATCGTCCTCCTTGGCACACGAAGACTGTCCCGCCTTGATGCGGAAATGAAACGTAACCGTAAAACAACTTCCCTCTCCCTCTACACTCTGCGCATCTATGGTTCCGCCCATCATATCGACCAGATTCTTTATAATCGTCAAACCCAGTCCTGTACCGTATATCCCGCTCAACGTCGTATTCCGCTGCCGTTCAAACGGCTCATACATATGCGCCATAAAGCTTTCACTGATACCGATGCCATTGTCCTTTACCATAAACTGATAAGCCGTCAGCTCATTGGACAGCTCTCGCAATTCTGTAACCTTGACCTCGACTTTTCCGCCCGCTTCCGTATACTTGATGGCATTTCTGGACAGCCTCACAAGAATCTGCTTCAGCTTCTGCGCATCCGTGTAGACATATTTATGCTTCAGACCCGAAATATCCAGCGAAAATTCAATATCCTTCGCTGTTGCGCGTGAAAGCACAGCCCTCTGTACTTCCTGCACAATCTCTAACAGGTTGTTTTCCTCTTCTTCCACATAAACGGCCCCGGCTTCCATTCTCGATATTTCCAGCACATCATTTAACAGTCTGAGCAACTGGCTGCCGGAAGCTTCAATCATATCCAGATAGCCCTTCACCTTGCTCTCATCATCGCTGTGTCTCTGGGCAAGCGCCGTAAATCCGACAATGGCGTTCATCGGCGTCCGGATATCATGTGACATGTTGGAAAGAAATGTGTTTTTGGCAACGTTAGCAGACTTTAACTGTTCCAATGCCTCACACAAAATCTCATTCCGTTCTATCTCATACCGTATGTCGTCATCAATGCTGCGATATCCGATAATAATCTGGGACACGCGCTCAGTTCTGCTCACATTGATGATACATAGCTGCAGGTATTCTATTCTATCCTGATTGACAATCCGGTAATTAACGCGAAAATTTTTATGTTGCGCCAGCCGCTCACGGATATAGTCCGGTGTGAGCGCCCTTGCAACCTTTTCCCTGTCTTCCGGAAAAACCCAGGTATCCAGATACTCCGCATCAAATCCGGCATACTCGCATACCTGATTTTCATTTTGAAACTTTAAATTAAAGCGGTTGCTTATCCGGTATGCCTGTATACTGTTTTTATCCAAGTCCGCATAAAAAACCGAATCGTAATCCAGCGTAAGCCCTTCTATCATGGCAAGACGCCTCAGATGCTCCTGACTGAGAGTCTGAAACACTTCCTGCTGATGTCTTTTCTTTTTCGTCACATCTCCTACAAATACGTAGAACAGGCCGCCAGCTCCCTTACTGCGCATATAATGCCCATAATCCTCAAGCCACCGTATTTCGCCGTTTTTGTCCGTAACCCGGTATTCGACATAATCCAAATCATACCGACTATGTATCACCTGCTCTTTGATGCTCCGTTCTACGGCTTGATAATCCTCGGGATACACCATTCCTTTAAAGGAGCTTCCCGTTAAAGCCCTGAACTCTTCCTCCGTCTCACAGCCAAAGATGCGGAAGAGTGCCTTATTGGCATAGATGATTTCTTCGCTTTCATCTGCCCGGTAAATAAAAAATCCGCCCGGCATTTCATCTATAATCCGTTTAAAGGGATATTTTTCATAAATAGCATCCTCTTTTGTCCCACTCTCGCCGGCTTCGTCCGGTATGGATAATATATGTTCAATTAATGCGTTGTCAAAACTTCCTGCATGGCTCATGGCGTATTCCTCCGGATTGTCCTTCCCTTATCATATCATTTTTACAAACACCTGTCAGCATTTTTTTCCACATGCAAAGTCCAGATAGTCCTCATAATTCTTTTCAAGAAGCTTGGGCGTATCCAATCCATAGGGACATTTTCCCCTGCATTGATTGCAGTGAATACAATTCTCGATTTTCTTCATCTTTTCCTGCCATTCCGCCGTCAGGTAACCTTCCTTTGGCGCACGGCGCAGAAGCAGGCTCATGCGGGCACAATTATTGATTTCGATACCTGCCGGACACGGCATACAATATCCGCAGCCCCTGCAGAAATCGCCGGAAAGCTGTTTCTTGTCCATCTCTATTTTCTGCAGTATTTCCGCCGTCATGACAGGCGGATTGTCCTGATAAGAAATAAACTCGTCAAGCTCACTCTCCCGCTGTATCCCCCATATGGGCGCAACATTGTCAAACTGCGCAAGATAAGCGTATGCTGCCGCCGAGTCGTTGATTAGACCGCCCGAGAGCGCTTTCATCGCAATAAATCCCATGTCTGCTGTCCGGCATGCTTCCACAAGCTTGACTTCCTCCTCGGAAGCAAGGTAGGAAAAAGGAAACTGCAACGTTTCGTACAAGCCCGAATCAACCGCTTCCTTTGCTACTGCCAGCCTGTGGTTGGTGATTCCGATGTGGCGGATTTTTCCCTGTCTCACAGCCTCCTGCATAGCCTCATACAGCCCTGTCCCATCCTCCGGCTTCGGACAGAAAGACGGATTGTGAAACTGATAGATATCAATGTAATCCGTCTTTAAAAGCGTCAGACTGGTATCCAGATCCTTCCAAAACTGCTCCGTGCTGCCCGCTCCGGTCTTTGTGCTGATAATGATTTTGTCACGCACATGAGAAAACGCCTCACCAAGCTTCTCCTCGCTGTCCGTGTACCAGCGGGCAGTATCAAAATAATTGAATCCGCTGTCAAATGCTTTCTGCAGCAGATAAACAGCCTCTTTTTTACTGATTCTCTGTATCGGAAGCGCACCAAAACCGTTCTTACAGACCTTAAGGCCGCTCCTCCCCAACGTTACCATCTCCATAAACGCCACCACCTTTCTTTTTGTTATTGTATCATATTCGGGTATGAAAACATAGAAAAATGTGGTATAATGCCCAACGGATTATCATAGTTGTCATCAAAGGAGAACTTGTATGCCGGAAAATAAAAATTACAACAAAACTCTTTACGCCTGCTTTGTCGGCTACATTATACAGGCCATTATCAATAATTTTGCACCGCTTCTATTTTTAACCTTCCAAAGCAGTTATCATATTCCCCTGTCGCAGATTACACTGCTTGTCACTGCTAATTTCGGATTACAGCTTATCATAGATTTTTTGTCCGCCGGTTTTATTGACAAAATCGGCTACCGGCTCTCCATGCTGGCGGCTCATGTCTTCTGTGCTGCAGGGCTGCTTCTTATGACCTTTTTGCCGAATATACTTCCTGACGCTTTCACCGGGCTGTTTCTCTCGGTCATGGTATATGCCGTAGGCGGCGGTCTTTTGGAAGTACTGGTCAGTCCCATTGTGGAAAACTGCCCTACGGACAACAAGGAAAAAGCCATGAGCCTGCTGCACTCCTTTTACTGCTGGGGACATGTCGGTGTGGTTCTGTTGTCCACCCTGTTTTTCAGGCTTTTCGGCATCGAAAACTGGCGAATTCTTGCCATTGTCTGGGCAATTGTTCCCATCTGTAACTTCTTTCTGTTTATGACTGCACCCATTGCAGAACCTGCCAAAGAACAGGAAGGTGGTCTTTCCGTAAAAAAGCTTGTCAGCCGGAAAATTTTCTGGATTCTGATGCTCCTTATGCTATGTGCCGGTTCATGCGAACAGGCAGTCAGCCAATGGGCATCCACCTTTGCGGAAAAAGGTTTAGGTATCAGCAAAACCGCCGGAGATTTGGCGGGTCCTATGCTTTTTGCCATATTGATGGGAACCTCGCGGCTGATTTATGGTAAATGGGGCGATAAATTTGATTTGGACAAGTTTATGCGCTTCAGCGGCTTCCTCTGCCTGTTCTCTTACTTGGTTATCTCTTTGTCACCACATCCCGTTCTCGGTCTTTTAGGCTGCGGATTATGCGGTCTTTCCGTAGGTATCCTGTGGCCAGGTGCTTTCAGCATGGCGGCGGCAAACATACCCGGCGGCGGTACCGCCATGTTTGCCTTTCTCGCCCTCGCGGGCGATTTGGGCTGTATGGGCGGCCCTACCTTCGTTGGCTTTATATCCGGCGCCTTTGATGACAACTTAAAAATCGGAATTCTGGCGGCAGTTATTTTCCCCCTGCTCTTACTTGCAGGACTCTGCGCCAAAAATGCAATCTGCAACCGTCAAAAACCTTGAAAATTCTGAATATACATTATACAATACAGATAAATACTTGTGAAAATCAGCCGCCCGGCGGCAGAATGAGAGGACGCTATGTATCAGGACAACAAAATCTGGATTGGAAGCGCAGGTAACAAAAAAGTATACATTTACCCCAAAATGGCAAACCGCCACGGTATGATAGCCGGAGCCACCGGAACCGGAAAGACCGTTTCCCTGAAGGTATTGGCAGAATCCTTCAGCAACTGCGGCGTACCCGTTTTTATGGCAGACGTAAAAGGTGATTTGTCCGGCATCTGCATGGACGGTGTGGAAAATGAAAGTATTGCACGGCGCATCGACGCGCTGGGACTTATGGAAGAAGGCTTCTTTTTCCGCGGCTGCCCGACTGCCTTTTGGGATATCTACGGCGAAAAAGGACTCCCTTTGAGAACCACCATCTCCGAGATGGGACCTCTGCTTCTCGCCAAAATCATGGGGCTGAACGATACGCAGTCCGCCATTCTCTCCATCGTTTTCAAGATTGCCGATGACGAAGAGCTTCTGTTAATTGATACCAAGGATTTGCGTTCCATGTTACAGTATGTAGGAGAAAACGCAAAAGAATATACCCTGCGGTACGGCAATATTTCCACCGCCAGCCTCGGCGCCATCGCCAGGGCGCTCACCACGCTGGAAAGCGAAGGCGGCGAAATGTTCTTTGGGGAACCGGCGCTCAATATCGGCGACTGGTTCTGCACCGATACAAGCGGACGCGGCACCATACAGATACTGGACTGCCAAAGACTGATAAACAATCCGACCATGTACTCTACCTTTATGCTCTGGCTGATGTCCGAGTTGTTTGAAGTCTTGCCCGAAGCGGGCGATTTGGAAAAGCCGAAAATGGTATTCTTCTTTGATGAAGCACACCTTTTATTTGACAACGCTTCCAAAGAGCTTTTGGGCAAAGTGGAGCAGGTTGTGAAGCTGATCCGCTCCAAGGGTGTGGGTATTTATTTTATCACGCAGAATCCTAAGGATATCCCGAACGGCGTATTGAGCCAGCTCGGCAACAAAATCCAGCATGCCCTTCACGCTTACACACCGAGTGAGCAGAAAGCAGCAAAGGCATGTTCACAGTCCTTCCGTGAAAATCCCGAATTTAACACCTATGAGGCCCTGCTGCAGCTTGGCATTGGAGAAGCTTTGGTATCCGTACTGGACGAAAGCGGTATTCCTACCATGGTGGAGCGCTGTACCATCCTTCCTCCGCAAAGCATGATGAGCCCCTTGGACGATGCAGAACGGGAAAAGCTGATACAGAACCACCTTTTATATGTCCGTTATTCACGGACAGAAGACCGTGATTCCGCCTATGAATTTTTACAGCGGAAATTCCTTGCCGATGCGGAAAGCGCACAGATGGCAAAGGAAACGGCTGCCGCCGAAAAGCAGCGTTTGAGAGAAGAAGCTGCCGCCAAAAAAGCGGCAGAAAAGCAAGCGGCCGCAAAGGACAAACGGGTTAAGTCTGCTGCCAAAAATGTTGCAAGCAGCGCGGCCGGTACCATCGGTCGTGAAATCGGCAACTCCGTAGGTTCCTCCATCGGTGGCAAATTCGGCAAAAAGCTTGGCGGCAATCTCGGTGCTTCCCTGGGGCGTAATCTCCTCGGCACACTGTTTGGAAAATAATAACAGAAACAGACAGGGCACAGCATTTTTCTTTGCTGTGCCCTTCCTTTATGATAATGTCTGCCGTATATCCGACTATTCTTTTACTGCTTCCGCCAGCTCGCCACCCTCAATCATGCCAATCATAAGCTGCACAACCTCCGCATTGAGCTGTGTTCCTGCGATTCTCCGAAGCTCTGCCAAAATCGCATCCTTCTTCAGCCTCTCACGGTAGGGTCTGGTGGAATTCATGGTATCGAAGGTATCCGCCACCGCAATAATCTGCGCAATCTTCGGAATCTCTTCTCCCTTTTTCCCAAACGGGTATCCATGCCCATCTATGCGCTCGTGATGATAACCCGCTCCCAGCGAAAGATCCGGTGAAATTTCAATCTTCTTTAAGATATCATAGCCATTTTTCGCATGCTGTTTCATAATTGCGTATTCTTCGTCAGTCAGTTCCTGCGGCTTGTTTAAAATATCGTCCGGAATCGTGATTTTTCCGATATCATGCAATAGGGCAATGTCGTAAATCTCTGAGACCTTATCCTTGTCGTAGCCCAGTTTTTCTGCAAGCTTTGCCGCATATTTTGCCACACGGAAAGAATGTCCTTTGGTATATTTGTCTTTTAAATCGATACAGGTTGCAAACGCCTGAATCATCTGATTTTTGAAAATCTTATTTTCCTTCTGCTTCACTATCAGCTTTCCGGTTTTATGACGGGTGTAAACCACCGCAAATACGGAAACCAGAACCATGACGGACATGAAGAGCAGCACCCAGAAGATACCCCTTTCATGGAGCCGCTTTTCCTTAATGAACGTCACGGAAATGGTGTTGACCTCCTTGCCCGTCATGGTGTCAATCACCGAAAAATGGAATATGTATTTTCCGCCGCTCAAATTGGTGTAACTGACCGGCTGCATCTCCCGACGGGACGCGGACGCCGTCTCTGTATCAAAGCCCTCCAGATAGTAACTCAGTCTCGGATTCTGAAGCGAGTAGGTGAGCGCATATGCATGTATGGTAAGGCGTCTGCAGTCAGAGGGAATCTGCACGGTTTCCCCATCCCGCAGCGCAATCATCTGCCCGTCTGCTTCCACAAAGGGTATGGACAGTTTTACCGCCTCATCCCCCGTCTGCTTTTCATAGATATTGATACAACTCACGCCGCGCGAACCCGAAATATATAGTTCTCCGTCCTCCGACAAATGGCTCCATGAATTAGCCGTTGCCACGCAGGGCAGTCCGCAGCTCATATCATAAAAGAGATACTCCGGTTCCTCGTCCTGCAGCATTTGCTCGCCGCTTACCACGTAGATGCCGCTGCTGCTCAAAACCCAGATACCGCCGTTATTATCAAAATATAAATCAAAATTATTAGAATATGGGAAATTAGACAGCGTATAAATCTGCCCGTCCTTCATATAGGATATGGAGTTGCTGGTAATAATCCAATACAAGGAACGCTCGGGGTCCTTTTTCATCCGCAGAATGATTTCCGACCGCAGTCCGTCCTCCATGCCCAGATTATAGACCTCTTTGCCGTCAACCACATAGATGCCGTTGCCATCGCTGCCCAAATATATCCTGCCGTCATCATCCTCACAGATTGTCAGAATTTCTGTATTGATGATGCCATCCGCTTCATCATAGGTGTCAGTCACCTTTCCGTCTTTGATTAGATGCACCCCGCCGTTGGTTGCCGCTGCAATCGTACCATCCGACAGTTCACTTACCGTGCGGACCCTGTCCGATTTCAGACCGGATTCTTTGTTGTAAATCTCATAGGTGCCATCCCCGTGATAGCAGATTAACCCAAGCTCACTGTAACTGCACAGCCACAAATTGCCTGCGCTATCCTCTTTGATACAGCGAATCCGGATTCCTTCCAGCAATTCCGTCATCACATTTTCTTTCTGTTGGTAATTTTCATCCAGCAGACGCAGACCGGAATCCGTTCCAATATACAAGTCTCCCTGATAAATACAGGTAGAATTTACCACCTCGTTCTTTAAACCCGCAATTCTGCTGATATCCGTAAAACGGTTTCCCACCAGCTTCATAACGCCCTGCCTTGAGGAGACAAACCAGCGGTTTCCCTCATAGTCCACCATCATCTCATCAACGGAATTGTCCATCGGAACATCCTGAAGCTCACTATACCGGCCATTTTCGTCAAAATAACCGATTCCGTTATCCGCACAAATCCATAATCTTTCCGAGGACTCCGGATAAATCGCATTGATATTGGACTGCGGCGAAACAGAAAGCGTCTGGTAATTTTCCATGCCATCCCGCATATCGCCATATATTACCGTGGATTCTTCCGTTCCCAGATAGACAAATCCCGCTTCATCCGGCACAGGGCAGATACAGGATATCACGCCCATTCCAAGCTCCTGTCCGTTGTAAAATGCGGCAACTTTAAGTCCTTTCAGGTAAAAAAAGTCACCTTTCAAAGTACAGCCATAAACCGTACCATCATCTGCCCGCCTTATCTCGCAGATGTATTCTGTATTGATGCGGGCATCGTCTATCACATGCAGTCCGCCCTGCATATCAATGTAAACCATCCCCTGCGTTGTTGCAAAGATAATATTGCCTTCGCCGTCCTCGGCAATGGATCTGACCGACAGGGAAGGAAGACCCTCGCTTTTCCCAAAAAAGCTGAACTCACCTTCTTCATGCAGCACGATGCCGCTGTCATTTGTCCCGATCCACAGCCTATCCTTAGAATCCACATACAGACTCACCACGCTTGCAATCCCCACAGAAGAATCAAAGCGGTAAAAATCATTTCCATCATAGCGTATCAGCCCACTGTAACTCCCGACCCAGATAAAACCGTCCTGTGACTGCACGATGGCATTCGCCTCCGACGTCGGCAATCCGTTGCTGTTGTTATACAGAACAGAAGAATAATCTCTCCCCTCCTGCCCCATTACACTTACTCCCGGGGTTGCCGCCTCGCATACTGTGCTCAGGAAAAAAAGCATGGCAAGTAACGGCAGGGTAATACGGCTTATTTTTATCAGATGTCGCATGGCGCCTCCTTGTTCTGACAGATTTCTACAAGTTTTCAATGATTTCATTATACTTAGTTATAGCATAAAAATCAATCTTTCGTTTTATGCGGGGTGGAATGGGGGGTGGGCGAGTCACGCCGGGGGCGGAGCCCTATGTCTGTGCAGACGCGCTCTCGCTCGGATAAAAACGTAGTGGACGCTAAGCTCGTGAAACACCTCGCTAAGCGCCAACGTTTTTATACGGTCTGCACAGACATAGGGCTCCGCCTCCGGCTGGTCGCCGCAAAGCAGCATTCTGCGCCCGATAAAACTCACGCTAAAAGGGTGCCGCGGCGAGTTTACACCGCCGCTTACAGCGTGGCAACAGCCCGAACCACAAGCGATTCCCGAAGGAGCCCGTTAAGAAGCGTTGGCGCTTAGCGAGGTCTTTTCGAGCGAGAGCGCGGCTCCTTGGGAATTGCTTGCGATTCGGGCGTCCCCCGCTGCAAATCCCCTGTTTAACCACCGCAAAAAAGCGCCCCTTGGCTCAGGCGCTTTCTTTGTCCTATATCCGAATATCCATTGGTCTGTACAACTGCTTCAGTTCTTCCTGCTTCTGCATATCCATGCCGCCATTCCGCAAAGCCTGCTCCTCCGGTGGAAGTTCCGTGAGCGTCTCCAGCTTCTCTGCTTCTTCCGCAATTGCTTCGTCCACCGTTTCCGGCATGGCATCCTGCAACTCTTCCAGCGCTTCTGCTGCTTCGTCCAGAATTTCTTCCAGCATACCATCGCCGCCTTCGATACCCAGCGCTTCCTTCGCCATATCTTCTCTTCTTTCTTCCGGTGTTTTCGGCTCGGTTTTTTCCAGACCTTCTGCAATCTTTTTTCCGACTTCTTCTGCTTCGTCAAGGACGTGGAACATCTGCTCCCTGTTGTAGGATGCTTTGGCCGCGGCAATCTCGTCCTCGTAGGTGTGGAGCATATCCAGCTTTTTCGCGATATCTTCTATGCTGTTGCATTTCATGCCTTTCAGGCTATCTTTCCGCCCCTCCCAAAAAGAAATTTCATCATTGGTTTTCTGCCTGCGCTGTGCCTTTTCCTGTCCGCTCTTTAATCCGGTCCCGCTCAGCATAGGGAGATTCCCCATATAAAATGACTTTACTTTATAGTTTGCAGGCGCTCCTGCGCTTCCTCCTAAACTTGAAATGTTCATACGCAACCCTCTAACCCCAAAAGCTGTACTTGCTGGCAGCCGCTGTCTGGCTTAAGCTTCCCGCCGCGGTGTACTGATTGGAAACACTCTTTACATTGGCTTCTGCATTGTCCGAAATTTTCCCCGCCAAAAATGCAACTCTGGATACAAAATTTCCCGATTTGCCAAGTACCTTTTCAATCTCTGCCGGGTCCACCTGTTTCAGTTTATTCTTGTCAAGGCTCATCGTGCCGTCCTTCGACAGCGTGATACCAATCGCCTTTAACGCCTCGCTGTTCTGCTCAGCCTCATCCTGCAGGCTCTTGCAGTAGAAATTCTCCATTGTTCCTGCAACGGCGCGCAAAGTCTTCAGCGTGTCATTATAACCGTTCAGAAAATCTGCAATTTTATCATAAAGCGCTTCCTTTCCCTCTTCCGTATCCGCCTTTGCAAATACAGAATCTTCAGCATTTGAAACAAGGTCTGCCGCACTCTTGGAAAGTTTGCCCGACGCGTTTTCCACCTTCTCATAACTGCTCTTCTGTGCAGCGGAAACACTCTTTCCCTTATTTTTATTTAACGTACTTAACAGGTTCTTTTCCGAACTGTTTCCGTTTACATAGTTTAAAAGCGAATTTCCATTAACCGGAAGCCCTGCCTTCTGTGCCGAATCGTTCAACATCTTTGTTGTTACTCTCATTAGAAATCCCTCCTGCCTGTCAACATCTGTCAATATAATTTTATTATCGGTCAAAAATAGAAAAACGTTAAAAAAATGTAATGAGCAGGCGATAAAATGTAATAAAAAGACGGGCAATGAACACGCCGTCCTTTGCCCGTCTCTTCATTTTACCTATTTTTTTAACAGCGGAAACTGAAATTCTGTCCGACCATTTTCTCATAATCCGTCTGTACAGAGTCACTCATCGCCTCATAGAAAGTATCGTCAACCTTTCTTAGCAGCTCCTCAACAGAGGACGCCGACACCGTAACCAAGTCCTTTTCAGACTCAGCTTTCTCAGCATGCTTTTCGGCCAGCTTTTCAGCTCTCTTTTCTTCGGCTGCCTTTTTCTCTTTCCGCTTTGCGTCTACTTTCTTCTGCTCTGCTTTTTTTGCCCCGCTCGCCTTTATCCTGTCGCGCTGTGCTGCAAGAGATTTGTCAACCACTGCAAAGAATGAAGCGTTGCCGCCGTCGTTAATCTGCATACCAAACGCTTTGACGCCGGGCTTATTGGCAAGCTGGCTTTGAAGCTGCGGAAGCTTCACCGCCGCGTTGCTGATAATACCCTCATACTGCTTGCGGAAGTTCTCATCTGACGCCATTCTTTCCACTTTTTCCTCGTCAATCAGAACCACCATTTTGTGCGGGTTGGCATAACTGCCGGCCTGCGCCTTAGCCGCTGCCTTCATATCCTTGCTAACCAGCACAAAGTCCATATTGGAGTATTTTTTCTTTAACTCCTCGTAATACTTCTGTCCCTTTTCGCTCAATTCCGGCTTTCCTATCGTCTTGCCGTAATTTGCGTTCTTTTTCTGTGCGCCGGAAGTCTGATACACTTCGCCTGTCTGCACGTTGTTTTCAACCTGCGCTACTGTTCCCATATTGTTTCCTCCTTGACCTTTGTTACGCGAAATCCATTTCGCCTATACAGACTATATCGGCAGAAAAACAAGATTCCTTATAGCATATTGCTGATTTTCCCTGCCGTCCCATCAGTTCATTCCCAGTTTTTGTGTAAAATCCGACATTGCCGCCGAAATCTTGAGCTGCTGTGGACATACAGCTTCACAGCTCTTGCAGCCAATGCAGGCGGAAGGCAGTTTTTCCTTGGGAACCGCCATCAGCGCCATCGGTGCGATAAAACCGCCTCCGGTGAAGCAATGCTCATTATACAATTCAATCAGTTCCGGAATATTCAGCCCTTTCGGACAATGGCTCACACAGTAGTGGCATGCCGTACAGGGCAGGCTGTCTTTCTTTACCATTTTCTCCGCAATGCCAAGCAGGGCTTTCATTTCCTCATCATGTAAGGGCTTATCCGTCTCATAGGTGTGAATATTGTCCTGAAGCTGCTCCATACTCGACATACCTGAAAGCACCACTTTTACCTCCGGTATCGTCTGCAGGAAGCGGAACGCCCACGCCGGTATTCCCTCATCCGGCCGCAATGCCTTCAATGTTGCCGCATCCGTCTCAGAAAGGGAAGCCAGCCGTCCGCCCCGCAGAGGCTCCATCACCCATACGGGAATTCCGTACTCCTTTAACAATTCCACCTTCGCCTTTGCATCCTGAAAACTCCAGTCCAGCCAGTTAAGCTGAATCTGGCAGAACTCCATATGCTCACCGTAAGCATCCAGAAAACGCTTTATAATATTATAACTTCCGTGTGCCGAAAAACCAAGATGCCGTATGCGGCCGTTCTCCTTCTGCTTCATTAAATATGCAAATATACCGTATTTCTCGTCCAAATATGCGTCGATATTCATCTCGCACACATTGTGGAGCAGGTAAAAGTCGAAATATTCCACACAGCATTTTTCAAGCTGACGCTCAAATATCTCCTCCACCTTTCCCATGTTGGACAGGTCGTAGCCGGGAAATTTTGTTGCAAGATAATAGCTTTCCCTCGGATAACCGCTTAAAATTTTCCCTAAAACCAATTCAGAATTACCGCCATGGTAACCCCAAGCGGTGTCATAATAGTTGATTCCCTTCTCCATCGCACAGGCAATCATCTCGGCAGTCTTTTCCTCGTCGATTTTAGCGTCGTCACCGTCCACTACCGGCAGGCGCATAGCGCCCAATCCAAGTGCTGAAAGCTTTAAATCCTGATACTCCTTGTAAAGCATGTTACATTCCTCCTTCTACCTTTTCCTTTTTCATTTTATGAAAATGCACAAGCCCCGTCCTGTTCAAAACCAGCATCAGCGCCGGAATAAAGATAAGCTGCAGGATAATACCGGGAATCGCATTTAAAAAAGCGCCCGCCATAAACATTTTCCACGAGAAAGCATTTCCCATAGCACCGAACATCACCACACGGACTACGCCCCATACGATACGCCCGCCTATCATGGCAATAATCAGGGAGCGGTACAGGGATACGATGCACTGCCAGCGCGAACGGTTGTAAAGAAATCCGACGATTGCACCGTAAGCCGCCAATTCAAACGCCATGGCAATTCCATTTGGCATGGGCGGCGTTGTAAAAAGCACATAGCGCAGCAGGGGCAGGATAAAGCCCACGATGCCGCCGTACTGCCATCCGCAAATCAACCCACACACAAGCACCGGAATATGCATGGGCAGAAGCATATTCCCAATCTGTGGTATCTGTCCTGTGAAAAAGGGCAGTACAATGCCCACCGCCAGCAGCATAGCTGCCAAAACCATTGTCTTTAATTGTTTCTTTCCATTTGTCTGTTCCACAATCTCCTCCATTCCACGCAGTTACAGTCGTGTTTTTTATTGTTTGTACAGATATGATATTGCCTTAAAATAATCCGTCTGTGTTTACGATAAGACTGCTCCGGTCTTCTATTGCATAATGTGCAAAATACATCTCCTCCAAAGGAATCCACCGTTCCGCAAAGGCTTCATATCTGCTTCCCTCCCTCGCTTTCAGCCGCCTTACCTGCTCCTCCTTGGAACAGGTAAAAAACAGCCGCAGGTCATACTGTCCGGCAAGAATCGGATGGCTGCAGTAACTGCCCTCCACCACAATGAGGGGCTTCTCCTGCAGCTCCCAAGCCTCTTTGTATTGTCCCTCTCTGCAGCTATAGGGCCGGTAAAAGGCCTGTCTGCCTTCTCTGAGAGGAAGCAGCACTTCTACAAGAAGTCTCTCAAAATCTATATTGCCGCCGGAAACAGACATCCAGTCTGCGGCGCGCCTGTCCATGGGCAGATAAAAATCGTCCACATGCACAATATTACAGGAAAAATGCTTTTCCAGTAACTCCGCAAAATAGGTCTTACCGCTTCCACAGCGCCCGTCTATTCCGACAACAACAGGTACTTTTATATGTGCTTTTTCCACAGTGCGAAGCAGCGCCTCGATGCGGTCAACTGCTGAAGCGTAGACTTCATATTCCTTATCTGTAAGCAGACGCTCCCCCATTCTTCCCCATCCTTTCGCAATGTTATTCTCTTTTCAGCCGCCAAAGCTGACCTGTATTTCAATTTTAATACTTAAAGCCTACTTTAAGTCAAGATTTTTTTGGCGCTGCATACCTGTTACCGTTTTCCCCTGCATTCATATAATATTGTAATAGATAAATTTAAAAACAAGGAGAATTGCATCCTATGGCTATCGGCTATTTAAGCATACAGGCACGGACGGCCCAGGAAGCCGTACCTTTAAGTGGTGTGCGGATCCAGATTTTAGATGATATGGGCAATACTGTCTATACGCTGACAACTGATGAAAGCGGAGAAACCGAGGCTATGCCCTTAGAAACCGTAGATAAAAGCTTTTCCCTAAATCAGTACTACGCGGGAATGCCCTACGTGAATTACAGCGTGCTTGCACAGGCTGCAGGCTTTCATTCGCTTCTGGTCTCGGATATTCCCATTTTTGGCGGGGAAACCGCCTCTCTGCCGATTTCGCTGATTCCCATGCAGGAGACGCAGCGCCGCTCAACACAGGCAGAAATCACCATCGGACAGCCCGCTGTCTCCATGCAGGAACAACGCAATCAGGAAGGCTCTACCACAACGCAGCGTGTACTGCGTCAGGTCGTAATCCCGAACCCCATTACGGTTCATCTCGGCGCACCGAGTGCATCCGCTTCCAATGTACAGGTTTCCTTCCCAGATTATGTCAAAAATGTAGCAAGCAGCGAAATTTATCCTACCTGGCCCGAAACGGCTCTGACGGCCAACATCTACGCCATCATCACCTTTGCGCTGAATCGGGTTTATACGGAGTGGTACAGAAGCCGCGGCTACAACTTTGACATCACAAACAGTACCGCCTACGATCAGTATTTTGTATACGGACGTCCGATTTATGACTCCATCAGCAGAATTGTGGACAGAATTTTCAACCAGTATGTCCGCAGACAGGGACAGAACGCGCCTTATTTTACTTCCTTCTGCAACGGCACCACTGCTTCCTGTCAGGGGCTGTCGCAATGGGGGACAGTCACGCTGGCAAACAACGGGCTGACTCCCATCGAAATACTGCGCTCTTATTATCCCGATGATGTAGAAATCGCAGAGACCAACATCATAACCGGCGTTCTTTCTTCTTATCCCGGGACGCCCTTAAGAAGCGGCAGCACCGGACTTGATGTGCAGACCATTCAGACTTATCTGAACAGAATCCGAAGAAATTATCCTGCCATTCCCACTATCACCGACGAGACGGGTACCTTCGGCGACAGCACGAAAAATGCCGTGACCAGCTTCCAGCGCATTTTCGGGCTTTCTCCTGACGGCATTGTGGGCAAAGCAACATGGTATAAAATTTCCAGTCTGTATACTGCCGTGACAAGGCTCTCCGATTTGGACAGCGAAGGAAACACTCTAGGAATCGGAACCGTTCCTCCCTCCTCAGTACTACGGCAGAGTTCCAGAGGACCCGACGTGATTACACTGCAGTATCTTTTAAATGTAATATCCGAATACTATCCCAGTGTTCCCGCACCGGCACAGGACGGCGTATTCGGCAGCGGAACGCAGCAATCCGTCACCGCATTCCAGCGTGCTATGCAGCTTACGCCCGACGGCATGGTGGGACCTCAGACATGGCGCACCTTGTACGAGGTGTATCAGGGCATAGAACAAAATATCCCTTCCGTCGGACCGGCAACAGGTTCATTTGATTATACGGTTCGGGCAGGAGACAGTTTATGGCTGATTGCAAATAAATACGGCATTACTGTGGAAGCCATCAAGCGTCTGAACGGACTGACAAGCGATTTGCTGAACATCGGGCAGGTGTTAAAGATACCCTCGGACTCAAATGTGCCTTATATTGAATATACCGTGCGCCCCGGCGATACACTCTGGATTCTTGCCAGAAGATATGAAACGACCGTTGACGCCATCAAGCGGCTGAACGGACTGACAAGTGATTTGCTGAATATCGGGCAGGTGCTGCGGATTCCGAAAAGTTAATATGCAAAAAGTCTGCCGTCAGCCTCTTGTAAGCTGACAGCAGACTTTTTTATGTAAATCCATAAAGTCAATCAGAAAGCTGCCTCCTCAACAAACCGCAGAAACTCCTCTGCCGGAAGAGGCTTGGAAAAATAGTAACCCTGGATATACTCTATCCCCAGCGCGGCTATTGCCTCCATCTGCTCCTTCGTCTCCACGCCTTCCGATACTATTTCAAGCTCCATGTCATGAATCATGTGCATGGATGCCTCCATCACAAATTTTGCTTTTTGATTTGCAAAATAAGCCTGACTCATATCCCGGTCAAATTTCACGATGGACACCGGCATATCTACAATATAGTTCAAGTTGCTCTCTCCGTTTCCGAAATCGTCCAAAGAAAATTTCACGCCGTAGTCAATCAGCACCTCCATGTTTTTCAGCAGGTTATTTCTACGCCGTATGGAAGCAGATTCCGTAATTTCCAGATTGATACAGGACGGATCCAGATTATGTTTCTCCATAATCAGAATATAAGTATCTGCCAGACTGGTATCCTCGCACTGCCTGACCGAAAGATTTACTTCTACATACTCAATTCCGTAACGCTCCCGCAGTTGATTTTCCTTGATAAAGATGCAGGTCTTTTCAAACACACGCTCTCCAATCCGGGAAATCAGCCCGCTCTTCTCCGCTATCGGAATAAATTTCCCCGGAGGCACAATGTTCCCGTCTTTGTCGCGGATACGTGCCAGAGCTTCCGCTGAGACGAATTTATGCTCCTTTGTCGAATAAATAGGCTGATAGAACACTTCAATCCTGTCTTCTGCAAGTGCCGCCTTAATCATCGCCTCTGTCGTTTCCCGCTCTTTATAATGCGCAATCTTCTCCTCATCCAGAATGATACAGTTTCCTTCCTGCGCTTTCCGCACTTCCACTCTGGAATGGCGCAGCAGTTGGAAAATCTCCTCCACATTCCGCAGCATCGAGGAATCCGGCAAAAGCACATAGCTGGGAGACACCAGAGACAGGGCCTCGCCCCTGTTTTCTCTCCATACATTCTCCATATATCTCTTCACATCCTGAAATACTTCCTGTATCCGTTCCCCACCTGCAGTCATCAATATAAGCTCGCGCTCTAAGGTTTTAAAAACCTTTACGTCCTTTAATTTTTCCACATGACGTACCACACTGCGAAGCAGCACACTAACCTGCGCAGAATTATCCTCTTCCGAAGCAACCGCCGCATCGTTTAATGCCAGCAGCAGCGCGGAAAACGATTCCTGCCTCCTGTACAACTGCTTTGCATACTCTCCCAACGCATGCGCATTGTAAGCGCCCGTCTCTTTGTCAAGGCTGGCTTCCGGATTCTCCAGTTCAAAAAACAGAATCACCACGCCAATCGCAGAGGTAAAGCCGACCAGCAGTAGGCTTGCATTTAAAAACTGCGTCACTGCCGCAACAATCCAGATGAACATCCATATGAGAATTGCCCTTCTTCTTTTGGGGTTCATCTCCTTTCCCCTCACACCAACCTTATACACAGTAGCTAAAACAAAGAGAAGCGCAAATATGTATGTGGCAATACAACTGGGTCCGTAGGTATAGACAACCGGTCCTTCATGATAATAGTAAATCGGCAGAACATATATCAGTACCGTGCCTGTCAGCGCAAACACGGTATATATCCTGTTTTTCTTTCTCCAGCTCTCCTTTGTTACGACAAAATCATTGCTGGAATAAATCAACCCACAGTATCCCACCCAAATCAAAGAGGCAATATATGTTTTGCAAATCACTGCCAGCAAAAATACAGGAATCAGTTCCCGATAACAAATTGCCACAACAGAAGCAATGTCCAGGACAAGACAGAAAGATGTCATACCCATCGTCAGCAGGAACAGTTTCTTGGATTCCAGCCCGAGAGGTTTCTGTCTCAGCGAAAAATACCATATTAACATCAGAATCACGACACCGCAGCATTGCACTTCTATATTCATATCTTCTACCCCCGGCCCTTCCGCACTTTGGTTATCGTCCGTGCGCGGCATTTTTGTGCTTTATGCTTTATGGTATCTATTATAATACTTCTTTGCTGTTTTGTCTCGGGTTTATTGGAAATTAAAAAATCCTTTGAAAAAAATTTTGTATTAAAGTATAATACATATATAATGTGTGATACATATAAAAAGCGTGTAGCCCATGGCGTAAATCCAGCAAACGTCAGGCTATACGCTTTATTTTTATGAAAGAAAGGAATGGTGAATCCAATGGAGCAATCAAATCAGTTTTTAGGAACAGAGCATATTGGAAAATTAATGAAGAAATATGCAATCCCCTGCATTATCTCTCTTTTGGTCGGCGCACTCTACAATATTGTTGACCAGATTTTTATTGCCAATGCCGATTATCTTGGTTCCTATGGCAATGCAGCAAATACGGTCGTATTTCCGCTTACGGTAGTGGCGCTTGCCATTGCCGTTATGATAGGAGATGGCTGTTGTGCATTTGTCAGCATCTGTCTTGGCAAAGGGGAGAAAGATATTGCAAAAAAAAGTGTTGGCAATGTTGTAATTATGATTATAGCCAGCAGTTTCTTATTAACTGCTGTTTACTTGATTTTCCGAACACCGATTATTGCTATGTTCGGTGGAACTGTAAATGAAGAAACGTTTTACTACTCAAAGGAATACTTTTTTTATATCAGTCTGGGGATTCCGTTTTATATGTTTGGGCAGGCAATGAACCCCGTCATACGTGCAGACGGAAATCCTAAATTTGCTATGGCTTCTACCCTTGCCGGTGCAATTGCCAATATTATTCTTGACCCTGTTTTCATTTTCCTGTTTAAATGGGGAATGATGGGGGCCGCCGTTGCGACTGTAATCGGTCAGGTTATCACGGCTGTTTTGGCAGTATGGTATATCCTGCATATGAAAACAGTTAAGCCGTCATCAGAGGATTTGAAAATTGACCGTAAAATTTGCGGCAGGACATTACTTTTAGGAATTACAAGCTTTTTATCTCAAATTTCTTTAGTTGCGGCAATGGCTGCGATTAACAATATGCTTCGTAAATACGGAGCGGCGGATGAAATATTCGGGCAGGTGCAATATGCGCAAATTCCAATGGCAGTTGTCGGAATTGTCATGAAGTTTTTCCAAATTGTCATTTCGATTGTAGTTGGAATGGCAGCCGGCTGCATTCCGATTGTTGGCTATAATATAGGGGCAGGTAACAAATTACGTGTGAAAGCCTTATTTACAAAATTGCTGCTTGCGGAGGCTTTGGTAGGCGCGGTCTCCTTTATTCTTGTTGAAATTTTCCCGAAACAATTAATCTCCATTTTTGGGGCTGCTAATGAAAGCAGTTATTATACAGAATTTGCGATTAAAGCATTCCGGGTTTACTTATGTATGATTATTATGGCCTGTATAAACAAAGCGTGTTTTATTTTCTTACAGGCAATGGGAAAAGCGGCTGCATCTACTGCTCTTTCCATGATTCGTGAAGTGGTATTTGGAGTTGGCTTTGCAGTTTGCCTGCCGGTGTTCTGGGGATTAGACGGTGTATTGCTTTCCATGCCGGTATCTGATATTTTAACATTTATTATTGCAGCTATCTTAATCTCTCATACTTACAAGGAATTGCGTGTGGAAGGAGTGTAAATAAAAAATCACAAAAAGCGCAAATCCGTTATCTTGATTTGCGCTTTTTGCTGCTTGACTGCATTTTTACTTATGCAGAAACTGTTTTCACATAGGACAGTATCAGATTGGCACTCTCCTCCACACCGATGGAACTGTCGATACACAGCTCATAGTTATGGGAATCTCCCCATTTCTTATCGGTGATATTTTCATAGTACGATTTTCTCGCGGCATCAGAACGCTCTATGCTCTTTTCCGCCTGTTCCCGGCTATCCCCGTACATTTCCATAACCTTTTTCATACGGTACTCCTTCGGAGCGGTAATAAATATTCTTACTATGTTTTTATGATTTCGCAGCACATAATCCGCTGAGCGTCCTACAATGACACAGGAACCTGCCGCGGCAATTTTGCGGATCGCCTTGTCCTGAGCCGTAATCGCCTCCTGCACTGCATTTGTGCTTAAATACAAATCGCGCATCACTGCATTTTCGTCAGAGTTCAGGTTGGAAATAAACTCTTCCGCAAGTCCGCTTTCATGTGCTGCAATGGCAATCATTTCCTTGTAATAGCAGGGAATCCCCAATCCTTCTGCCACCAATTGTCCGATGCGCTTTCCGGCCGAACCATGTTCACGGGATATCGTGATGACTGCGCCCTCCTTGGTCGGATATGCCGGCAGAGGTTTTTCAGAAACCGGATTCTCATCTGCCGCATTTAACTGCTTCCAAAGTCCAATCATGACAACCGCCGTAATGACAGCCGCAAGAATATCCGCTGCAGGAGCCGCCCAGAAAATACCGGTAACGCCAAGGAACACCGGCACAACCAGAGAGAGTACAATCAGGAACACATCACGGAGCACAGACAAAGGCGCCGCTGCTTTGGCATGACCAATGGACTGCAGGAAAATAGCACATACCTTCTGTACACAGGTCAGTATAATCAGGGAGAGATAAATCCGCAGACACATAACTGCAAACTGTGTATAAAGCTCTCCGTCAGCACCAAACATACGAATAAACACCTGTGGAATTGCCTCAAACAGTACCGTACATACCAGACAGACAACAACTGTCCATGTGACAATGAGCTTCAGCAGCTCCCTTACACGCCCAAATTTTCTCGCGCCATAATTGTACCCTACGATAGGCTGTGCACCGGCAGCAATGCCGATCGCAATGTTTAACACTATCTGAAACAGCTTCATAATGACAACAAATGCCGCAAGCGGAATATCCTCACCATAGGCTGACACAGCGCCATAACGCACCAACAGGATGTTATTGATAACAGTAATGATAACAATGGACAACTGGGTCAAAAGACTTGATGTTCCAAGCGCCATAATTTTCTTTAACTGTGTAAAATCCAATTGGAAACTGCCTGCAGAAATATGGAAGGTTTTACTTTTTGCCAGATAGACAGCACAAATTACAAAACTTACAAACTGCCCTAAAATGGTTGCATATGCCGCTCCCTGAATCCCCATGTCCAGAACAAAAATAGCGAGCGGGTCGCCAATGATATTGATAACTGCACCTACCAACATTGCACCCATCGCATAGCGCGGGCTTCCGTCTGCACGGATAATGGAAGCAAGTGTATTCTGTACCATGGCAAGCGGCATCATGGCATAAATGATAAATCCGTAATCATGCGCCATGGAGAGATTGGCATCTGTCGCGCCAATCATCTGCAGCAGACTATCTCCGCCAAGATAACTGATTGCAATAATAATGATGCCGGACAAAAAAGAACACAGAATGGCATTGCCCACTCCCCTGTGTATTGTCTCCGTTTCATTCCGTCCCAGCGATACGCTCAAATGCGCGGCCGCACCATCGCCGAAAAACAGCGACATGCCCCATCCTACAACAGTAATCGGGAAAATAACGCCCGTCGCCGCATTGCCCAGATATCCGACGCCATTGCCGACAAAAATCTGGTCTACAATATTATAAAGGCATGATATAATAAGGGAAAAGATACAAGGAATCGCAAACTTTGCCAGCAGTTTTCCTACCTTTTCCGTACCAAGATAATGATTATTTTCCATAAATCCTCCTTTTTTTGCGCAAAAAAACACATGCAGCATCCGTACCGTAATCAGATTTACGCGCGGTGCGCTACATGTGTCGTTTATTGCTCTTATTTATTTCCAAAAGATATTTTATCTCTTCACCCTTTTAAAATCAAAGGACATTTTACACAATCTTTTTCCTGTGCGCATTTGTGAATATTGCCGTACTTATATGGCAATTCCTGCATACTGTGTCATATACAAATCGTAGTACTTTCCTTTTTGTAAAAGCAGCGTATCGTGGTCTCCGCTTTCCACAATCCTGCCCTTATCCATTACCACAATGATATCTGCATCACGAATCGTGGAAAGACGGTGCGCAATCACAATGCTGGTACGGTTCTGCATAACCAGATGCATGGCATCCTGAATTGCCTTTTCTGTTCGGGTATCCACATTGGAAGTTGCTTCGTCCAGAATCAGAATCTGAGGATCCGCCACAAAAGCACGGGCAATCGCCAGAAGCTGGCGCTGCCCCTGACTGATATTTTCACCGGAACCGGTTAAGACGGTATCATAGCCCTGCGGCAGCATTTCAATCATTTCCTTGCATCGGCTCATTCTCGCCGCCTCCTCAATTTCAGCAGCCCCGGCATCCGCATTACCGTATTTCAGATTGTTCCATATTGTATCCGAAAACAATACGGTATCCTGCAAAACAATAGCAATATTTTTCCGCAAATCGTTTCTGGAAATATTCTGTATATTCTGGTCATTCAGAAAAATTTCTCCGCTGTCAATATCATAAAAACGCATAAGCAGGTTTACGACTGTGGTTTTTCCGCTTCCTGTTGCTCCTACAAGTGCCACTTTTTTTCCTGACGGAACTGTCAGCGTAAAATCCTTCAAAATCTTCTGATTCGGCTCATAAGAGAACTGTACATTTTTAAATACCACCTCTGCGTTTTCCGTCTTCTCAAGCGCTTCTCCCGACTTATCCTCATTGCTTTCATCAAGCACCATAAAAACTCGTTCCGCGCCGGCAACTGCTGTCTGGAGCTGCCCGTAAACCTGTGCAATCTCGTTGATTGGACGGCTGAACTGTTTCGCATAGACAATAAATGCCGAGATAACGCCTACGGAAATGAGACCATTGGCAGAGAAATATCCGCCAAAGGCAGCAATAATGACAAAACCAATATTGCCAATGCAATTCATGACAGGCCCCATAACACCGCTGAAAATATCTGTCCGGATTCCTGCTTTCGTGAGGGAATCCGAGGTCCGGCAGAATTCTTCCGTTGTAATATCCTGATGGTTATAAGCAACTACTGTGCGGTACCCTGACACCATTTCCTCCACCGTACCATTGAGTTGTCCCATCAGCATCTGCCGCTTACGTGAAAACTTACGTACTCTTTTTGACAGAACCTTGGTGGCAGTTACAGTCAGAATTACCGTCAAAAAACTGAGCAGCGCCAATTGCCAGCAAAGAAAAAGCATAATGGAAACCGTGCCGATAATTGTCAGTACGCCGGAAAACAGTGAAGGCAGAGACTGCGATACTGTTGTAGATATATTTTCAATATCATTGGTCATGCGGCTCATGACATCACCATGAGAATGTGTATCCAGATAACGGACGGGCAAATCCATCAGCTTATCAAAAAGCTCTTTCCGCATCCGCTTCACAATCCGCTGGCTCAGCTTCGCGCTGATAAGCCCCTGCAATAGCTGCCCGACACTGTAGAGCAGATAAATGCTTGTCATAAGAATCAGCGTCGTAACAAGATTTCCGTTTTTGGTTTTTGCAATGATATCGATTGCCTTACTCTGCAGACTCGGCGCATACACGCCGCTTAGTGTTCCGAAAATAACAACCGCCAGCATACAGGATACTATGACTTTTTCCTTCGCAAAGTAGACTGCTATACGTTTGAGCGCCGCCGCTGTATTTTCTGCATGCTGCACTTCGGCAAACCGCTGATTTCTGTTCATCATGCCCGGAATATTGCGCTCTGCAATTTTTTCTTCTTTTTGTTCAGGCATTTTTACTCCTCCTCTCCAATTTGGGAATGACAGATATCCTGATAAATCTGACAATTTTTTCGAAGTTCCTCATGCGTTCCCACGGCAGCAATTCTTCCGTTATCCATCACGACAATCCTGTCCGCCCTACGCACCGAGGCAATACGCTGTGCAACGATAATTTTTGTGCTCTCAGGATAAGATTGCTGCAGTGCTTCATACAGATTCGCCTCTGTTTTCAAATCCAGCGCACTGGTAGAATCGTCAAAGATTAAAATCTCAGCAGCTTTCAGAACTGCTCTTGCAATGGAAAGTCTCTGTTTCTGACCGCCGGACAGGCTCATGCCCCGCTCTGCAACAGGCGTATCATATCCTTCGGCTGTAGAAGTAATAAAATCATCTGCCTGCGCTGTTACTGCGGCAGACTTGATATCGGCATCCGCCGCATCTATCCTTCCCCATGAAATGTTTTCTTTTATGCTCATGCTGAAAAGCTCACTCTTTTGCAGGGTAATCGCTATCTTCTCTCTTAACTCCTTCTGCCTGTACTCCTTTACATCCACACCATCGACCAGAACCGTGCCGGAGGTCGCATCATAAAAACGTGGAATCAGGTGGATCAGCGAAGTCTTTCCGCAGCCGGTAGCCCCCATAATGGCAATCGTCTCCCCTTGATTTACCTTCAGACTGATATGCTCCAGTACCGCCTGACCGGACCCCGGATAAGCAAAGGAAACATCCCTAAATTCAATGGTTCCACGACAGTCCGGATTCTCATTCAGGCTTCCGTCCTGTAACTCCGGCCTGCTGTCCAGTACTTCCTTCACACGTTTCCACGAAGCATATCCTCTTGAAATATTCTGAAACAACATCACAAGCATCAAAACACCGTTGAGAAGCTGCGTCGTATAGGTGATTGCCGCCATTATAGACCCGGGCGTCGTCACGCCGCTGCCCACATCAAAGGAACCTATCAACAGAATAGCCGCCACCACAAAATACATCAGGGCATTGACGGCCGGATTCATAAACGCGAAAATGACCAGCACCCGCATCTGCGTTTTTATCAGTTTATCATTCGCCTTGCCAAAACGCAGCTTTTCATAGATTTCACGCACACAAGCCTTAATGATGCGGATGCCGGAAACATCCTCCTGCATAATGGCATTGATAGAATCAAGCTGTGCCTGCAGTTTTGAAAACAGCGGGTTCGCCTTTGAAAGGCAGACTGCCATACAGCCTACAATAAACGGAAATGCACACAGCACAATCATTCCAAAGTTTTTATTCAGGCGAAACATAAAGTACATACTTCCAAATGTCAAAAGGGTTGTGCGAATCATCCCCCTTACAAACTGTGAAACAAAATTCTGCACCTGCGTAATATCATTGGTTACCCTTGTCACAAGGGAGCCTGTGCCAAAGCTGTCGAGCTGCGGAAAAGAAAACGTCATAATATTGCGAAAACAATCCTTTCGCATCTCATTTCCGATATTCTGTCCCGACATATGCACAAACACATTGTTCATGGAACCGCAAAAGCCGCCGAACAGGACAAGCAAAATCATTTTGGCGCCTAAACGCCAGATGATATTCAAATCGCCAATACCGTCGTTATGTAATCCTAACACTCCGTTATCCACAATCTCACTCATCAGTCCCGGCTGAATCAAATCCATCATAACCTCGCTTATCATAAACAATGCGGCGAGAATCGCAAAAAATAAATATTGTCTGATATATTTCCACATAAGCCTTTACTGCTCCTTACCATCATGATGATGTTTTCCTCTGCCGTGTCCATGTCTGCCGCAGGGAAAACCTTCCATACTCCGATAACGCGTCTGCCAGTCCGTATTCACTTTTTCCAACAGCATAAGCAATGTGCTTTTCTCATCTTCTGTCAGGCAGGTGAACATCTCTTCATGACGCGCTTTTCGCTGCTTAACCGCCTCTTCCGCTAAAGCTCTTCCCTGTTCGGTCAGCGCAATATTAGTAGTACGGCGGTCATCCGGGCTTTCGGTGCGCACAATCAAAGAATTCTTTTCCAGCTTGGCAAGCACCTCACTGACAGAACCCGACTGAATACCAAGCCATTCCGTCAGCCTACTCTGCGTGATATTTCCTGTTTCCAAAAGAATAATCAAAATACGCTTTTGGCTTCCACGCCCTTCATATAAAAAACGCATTGTATGATTAATGTCCCGAAAATTGATGATAAGCTTGTCATTTCCGTCCTTCTCTTGCAAATTTCTTTCCATATCGATTCCTCATTCTTTCTTTTTATCAAGGTACCTTGTTATTTTACCTTTTTGTTTTTAATTTGTCAAGGTACCTTGTTATTTGAAATCAAAAAAACTACCCTCCTATTCAATTTCTTTTTGAGGGTAGTTCACATTTTCTTTTCTTTACTTTAATTGATTTCCATCTGCAAAAGCATTACCTACTTTCTCACCCAGCTTCAAGTAAGCGTTGTTCACAGGGTCAAAAGAGATTGCCTGCAGTTTTTCAGCATCCACCATGCCATTTTCTCCTAGGATACTCTCGTCAGCGCTGACATTGACAATTTCACCTATGATGCAGCCGTCCTCGTTTACTTTTAACAGCTTACATTCCAGCGCCATGGGAAGTTCCTCAATGAGCGGTGCATCCACATATTCACTTTTGACGGTATGAAAGCCCGCCTTCTCCAGCTTATCCGGCACATCATTGGCGGATACAATTCCCACATAATCTGCTTCTACAACATGCGCCGCATCTGCAAAGCTGACCGTAAATGCCCCTCTCTTCTTGATGTTCTGTGTGGTCTTGTGCCCTTCGCTCAGACAGAGCATAACCTGATTGGAATCATAAATGCCGCCCCACGCCGCATTCATGGCGTCTGCCGCTCCCTCCTCATCATAGCTGCCGATAATCAGCACCGGCAAGGGATACATCCACGTTTTCTTTCCGAAATTTTTTCTCATGACAATACCTCCTTTTTCTATTTTTTATATAGGCTTCCCTAAAATAGCTCATCTAACAAAATATAGTATTTCAGTTTCTCCCAATCGGGCTTAACGCCCAGCCTCTCAAACAGCATTTCCGGATAGTAGCCGCCATATACTTTTCCCCCGTTGTATTTTCCTTCGAAATTGTGCTTCAAGCTTCTATAGCAAAGCGCAATATCCTGCCAGCGGTCTGCAACTCCCATTTTTCCCAAATCAATAAAACCCGTGACCCTGTCCCCGTCTGCAAACAAATTCGGCAGGCAGAAATCTCCATGGGAAAACACCAAATCTTCTTCCGGCCGATTATTTTCCAGCCACCGAAGCAGCTCTGCCGGGGAAGCAAACCCATTTTCGCCGAAAGTTTCCGGCTCCACATTATCCAAATCGACCAGTCCGTTTTCCACATTGTACCTTGCCATTGCAAGCTTTACGGAAAGGGAATTGTCACAGGGGCAGTCTGCAATATCCACATCCCACAACATCTGCAGCGCCTTCGCCACAATATCTAAAAGCCTCACAGGATTTTCCATATAAGTCTCATCACAAGCCATTTTTCCGTAAATTCTGGACATGAGACTATATGCTTTTTTGTCCGCAACACAGTATGCCTCTATTCGCGGCACAGGAATCCTGTCCTTCAGCCAGCGGCAAACGCAAACCTCGTTTTCCGTCTCTTCGGAAGCCGCCTGAATTTTCAGCACCATATCTTCATACATAAAAACCTGCGAATCCGACATACCTATGTTGTTCTTTTCACAGGGTTTACCCTGTACAATGGATTGTATTTCGTCCGGTAGCCATATTTCTTCCATGTAAAGGGCCCCTCCTTTATTTTATAAAATATATTATAACTTTTTTCTATGTTTTCTTCAACCACAGAACAAACGCCGCCTTGACCTTGAAATTTGAATCCTTTTCCTGTTACGCCTTTAAGTCCATATGCAAGCCCATAACTCCCGCATTATCCTTATCTGCTTTATCCAATTCTTCCTGCAATTTTTTCTTTTCTTCCCGGCTTAACTGCCGCTTTTCTTCAAGCTTTTCCTGTTCCCGCTTTTTTTCCGATTTCTGCTCTCTTATTTTATTGGCATAGTCCGTCATTTCCTGCCCATAATGCCGCTTGTTCGTTGGCTCACTAACTCCCCATCTGCTAATACCGCCATTCTTATCAATCGCCCAACCTTGCGCCACCATGCGCCTGCCTTTTGCTTCATGCGTTCGTATATTTTCTTGGTCTAATTTCTGCATACCTCCAAAATATGACTCATACTCTTTCTCCAATTCCGGGTTATCTGCCATTTTCTTTAGAAATTGAGGAGAAATTGCAATATTCGTAGTTGCCATTGTTCCATATCTCATACCCTGCTGATAATTCGCAGCAACAAAAGTAAAGCCGCTATATTTTTCAGATAAATAAGACAATTCATCTGCCGCTGTCTTTCTTGTGGTATTGTCTGTTTCCGCAGCGTTTGTGTAGCCGCTCGCATAGTTACTGTAATTATTACTAATTTCCATTGCCATAACATTATCCTCCTTGACCTTAAAAATTGAAGTCCTTTTCACATCACAATCATATGCTGTAATCAAAATGATTGCCTAAATTATTTTCAAAATAAGCCCCAAAATATCTTCCGTCTCTTCATATCCTATTTTCAATATGCCGTTTTCCGAGTCTCCTGTTTCTAAATATCCAAAGCCTCCACTACCCGCTCCTATTCCGGGCAGCTTGTAATAACCGCCCACATAAAAACAGATATTTTCACTGGATACGGTACTATCCTTTATCAACTCTTGAAAAATTTTTGTATTTACATAGATGTAGTTTTCATCATAACTGGCTGCTTCCCTTAATGCTTCCCCATCGCTTATAAGCTTGGTTCCTGTTCCCATATCATACACAACGATGCTGTCAAGCGGATTGCATCTGCCATAAGAAACATGCTGCATCCATAAAAATGCAGCCGTCACGTATAGCACTACTGCAATCAGTGTACCTGCTGCCACAGCCCTCTTATACGGTTTATATGCGGCAATTCTTGTTACCCTCTGCCGGACACTCCGATACTCTTTATTCCCTGTAAAAGCAGCATACATATTAAAATCTTCACTTTCTGCCTGCAAAATCATCATGCTCTTTAACAAAAGCTGCCCGTAATCGTATGCTTTACACTCACTCCGCTTTATTGTTACCCGATCACAGATTTCCTCCATATCTTCCCGGAAATACTTTGTGCTCATGGCAAACAACGGGTTGAGCCATAATAAAACCCGTAATATATCCCACATAAGATAAAACAGTAAATGTCCCAGACGGATATGTGTTTTTTCATGAAGCAGAATTGTCTGAAATTCCTTTCGGTCATATTCTTTCAGTATAACTTCCGGTATCACTATCTTTGGTCTGAATGCCCCTACGGTAGACGGCGTGACGGGAATATCCGTCACATAGATAATCGTACCGTCTACCATTCTTCTTTCCATGCCCGTAACCATTCTTTTCAGTTCTTTTCTTCTACGGAGCAGGCGGGCAGTATATAAAAGTACAACACACAAATACAGCCAGCATATCCATACATGGTTCATGCACATTGCCGTAAATCTTGAAAAAAGTTTTACGCCAATTCTGTTTTCATAAAAAAACTTCATTTTGCCAATAAACAGAACAGGAACAAATAAGCTCCATAATGCACCTTTGAAAAATACCTTGTTTTTCAACACTGTTTTTCGCAAAATCAAAATAAGAGCAAATATTATGAAAGAAAACAATACACATCTTATCAGCTGCACCACATAATAGACAGCGCATAAATTTAAAAAGCGTATTCTAATGTTCCAAAATTCCTGTGCCGTCATTCCTTGTCAATATCCTTTTCTAAGGAATATTTTGATTCCTTGCACTGCTCCAGAATTTCTTCTAATTCCTGAAGCTGTTCTTCCGTTAGTTTCGTGCTCTGCAATAATGCCGCCATTGCATTCTTCCTGCTGCCCTCAAAATAGCTGTCTACAAACTTCCGGCTCTTTTCTTTCTGACATTCCTCTTTTGATTTCACGACAGAATAGTGGTAAACCCTTAAATCATGTTCATCTACGGTATAGCTCAAAACGCCTTTCTGCCACAAACGGTTCAGCAGGACACGTACCATTCTGGGCGACATATCTGATTTTTCCCGCATTTTTTCGATGACTTCCTTTGCAGTCATGGTAGATGTATCGTTTGCCCAGAACACTTCCATAATCAGCCATTCACTCTGACTGGGAGTCGTTTCTTTTTCCATAATTATCAGCCCCTTTTTTATTATGTTTCTATGTATATCGGACAAAATTTCATTTTATTAATGTTTGTTCCTAAAATTTGTTAATGTTTGTTATAAAAGCCTATTATGTCAAACTGTACCGTCTGACATAATAGGCTCTTTTCCTTAAGACAAATATCCTTCGCGGGCAACAACATCGAAATGCTGTTCCAATTCGTGCAGCTGCGCATCCGTAATCGTATTTTTGAGCGGAAGGCCGGCAATCTTCATATAAATCTCCGCCGCCTTCTCGGCCGTTTCAATCAAACCGAACGTCTCGTCTAAATCCTTTCCTGCACCGTAAATCCCATGCTGTGCCCACACCACAAGGCGGGCCGTGCGCATTTTCTCAGCCGTTGCCCTGCCAATCTCGTTCGTGCCGCAAAGCATCCACGGCAGCACATTCACACCATCCGGAAATACCACGATACATTCGGTACACATTTGCCACAGCGTTCGGGTGAATGCCTTTTCATCCAAATCATGAACATAGGTCATTGCCAAAAGGTTGGCTGGGTGGCAGTGCATAACGACGCAGTTTTTTGAATCAACTGCAAGCCGCTCCATGTGGCTCATCAGGTGGGCGGGCAGCTCGCTGGTAAAACGCCCTCCGTCGGAATAGCCCCACAAAAGTTCTGCGGTACAGCCATCCTTCGCAATACGGAACAGTCCTAAGTTCTTTTCGGGGTCATACTGTACATTCTTAAAATATTTGCCGGTGCCGGTCACCAAAAAATACCTGCCTGCCAAATCAGGCGCTTCAAACCCTATCGGAATCTCTCTGCACACATGATGAATGTCCAAATAATCCGTTATTTCATCTTCCTCCAGCATCAGGCTGATATTACCGCCGTTGCGCTCATCCCAGCCATGATTGTACATATTGGTGACAGTGCGTATCATCTCCACCAAAAAAGGCGCCGTCATAATGTCTTTCATCTCTGTTATCCTCTTTTCTTCAAAACTTCGTCCTCATACTGCTTTACAATCTCAAACCACTCTCTGCCCTCCGGCACTCCTGCGCGACGGCAGTACTCCGCCCAAATATCCGCAAAGGGCAGCGTTTTCGCCTCCTCCTGAAGCATAAGTCTGCCGGTAAAGTCACCCCTGTCCTGCATCGCTTTCAGTTCATCATCGGGCTGTAAAAGCGCCCACAGCAAAGCCTTCTCAAAATTGCGGCATCCAATAACCCATGCCGCCACACGGTTGATGGAAGCGTCAAAGAAATCCAGCCCCACCAATACGCGGTCAAGTGCATCGCTGCGCACAATCTCCTTGCAGATTTCCCTTGTCTCATCGTCAAAGCTGACAACATGGTCGGAATCCCAGTTCACTCCGCGGGTAACATGAAGCGGCACATACTGAAAATAGAGCAGCATGGCGCTGATTTTATCACTGATTGGCTCGGACGGATGGTAATGTCCGGCATCCATCAGGTTATACACATTCGGATGCGTTGCGGCATAAGCGGTATAAAATTCGTTGGAGCCTGCGGTATAACTTTCCACACCGACGGCAAAAAACTTGCTTTCCACGCAGTCAATAACATTCGGACATTCCTCGGCAAAAATTTCGTCCAGAGCGTCTTTCAGCCGTTTGCGCGGAGAAAGCCTGTCAGCGGGCGTGTCCTTGTATCCATCAGGAATCCACACGTTGTTCATCACCTTATCCTGCAATTCCTCGCCAATCTGCTGCGCGATCCGGCGGGAAGCCTTGCAATGGTCAATCCAAAAGCGGCGAACGTCTTCGTCAGGAGAAGAAAGCGTCAATCCGTCTTTCACCATCGGGTGAGAAAAGCAGGTAGGATTAAAGTCGATGCCTAGACCGTTTTCTCTGGCAAACGCTACCCACGGCGCAAAATGCTTATATTCCAGTTTGTTCCGGTCTGTCCACGGATTTTCCTGTGTAAAAATAGCATAACAAGCATGCAGGTTGATGCGCTTTTTGCCCGGAACCAAACTTGCCGCTTTCAAAAAATCCGCTTTCAGCTCCTCAAAGTTTCTCGCCTTTCCGGGATAATTTCCGGTTGTCTGGATGCCGTTCCCCGCACCGCCGTCCGGATTGTCAAATCCCACTACATCATCCCCCTGCCAGCAGTGAATAGAAATCGGCTTACCTGCCGCAAGGTTCAGCGCCCTCTCTGCATCGATGCCATAGCGGGCATAAATTTCCTTTGCACTTTCAAATCGTGTCATGTTCTACCTCCATCTGCACTTTTAAATTACCAAATGCCGTTGCCTCGATTGGCATTGCAATTACTTCTTTTCCGGTTGCCTGTGCGGTCAGCTCATTCAAAAATTGATTTTTTGCCCCTCCGCCAACAATGTAGAGCTTTTGATAGGTGACGCCGGTATTTTGTTCCAGCTCGTTCAGCGCAAGGCGGTAGCTGTCCGCCAGAGATTGGCAGGCGCAGCGAAAATAATCGCCTATGCTGTTCAATCCGCCGCCCGTTGCACTGTCAAAAGCGGCCTTCATACTGTCAGGCGCCAAAAATTCCGGCGCATTGGCGTCTACCAAAAGCGCACAATCACTTTTTTCTGCTTCCTTCACGATTTCTGCAAAAGCCGCAGCCGGACACAATTCTTTTTGCAACCGGTTTATCAGCCACATTCCCATAATGTTTTTCTGGTAACGGTTATAGCCCACACCTCCCTCGTTGGAGTAATTGGCTTTTTCACTTTCGCTGTCCGTTATCGGTTTCGGTGTTTTCACACCGAGCAGCGACCATGTGCCGGACGAAATGTAGGGATGGATGCCCTCCATCGGTATCCCCTCCACGGCAGACGCCGTATCATGGGTGGCGCAAAGCATAACCCTAATGCCTGCATAATTACCAAGCATCGTACCTGCCTTTTGCAGCTTCGGAAAGAGACGGGCGGGCAGTCCCAGCTCTCTGATAATCTCCCTATCAAATTCGCCGGTTTCAGCGTTGACCATCCCCGTTGTCGTAGCGTTCGTATATTCCCTTGCCTTCACACCGGTAAGCCGGTACATCAGGTATTCGGGCAGCATAAGAAAATCTGTTGCTTTTTCCAGCCTGCCATTTTGCAAATCATCATAAAGCTGGTAGATGGTATTGAAATTTTGGAACTGGCAGCCGGTACGCCGGTAAAGCTCCGAAAAAGAAATTTTTTCATGTACTTGCGGAATAACCGCTTTCGTGCGCTCGTCCCGATAGGCATAACAGGGCAGAATCTCTTTTTCCCCGTCCATAAGCACATAGTCCACACCCCATGTGTCAATCGAAAGGCTCTCTATTCTGTCAAATTCCGACTGTGCCATCCGTATGCCCTGCTTCACCTCAGCAAAAAGTCTCTCGATATCCCAAGTCAAATGCCCGTTTGCATGCGTCATTTCGTTGGAAAAACGATATGCTTCTTTCGTATGTAGTGCTCCGTTTTCACGCCAGCCGACAATATGTCTGCCCGAGGAAGCCCCAATATCAATGGCTAAATAATAGTTTTGATTCATACATGCGTTTCCTTTTATTTTTTTAACATCTCTTTGATTCCTCGAATATAGTGTCCGTTTGCCATTTCCAAAAGCCCTTTTGCCAGAGATTCGGACATGGCGCCGCCGGAACTGATAACAGAAGCCCGCAGGGGACAATCGGTGGCACAGACCATCATCATCTTAAAAGACGGGTCTGAATAGTCTTTCTTTCCACCGAAGCTTTTTGCGATAATGTTCTCCGTAACCTTATACTGGATTTTCATAATAAAAGAGGAATCCTTCATCTCCAGGCAGGAATTATCCAAAGTAAATTGTCCTTTTTTCACTTCGGGAACAATTGCGACAGAATGCCCCATCGCCTTTTCCCATTCCTCACGGGACGGATTTCCGGAAAGCGTCTCATACCAGCTTCCCGTCTGCCATTTCGGAGCCGCTAAAGTTTCTCCCGTAACTTCAACAAACCCGCGCAGGCGGATATTCTCTGATGAAGCGGCGAGCAGCATCTCATACCTGCCGCCCGACACCTTCCAGCCGTCCGCCCAGACAGCAAAGCTGCGCTCATCAAGCGTAAATGTAACCTGCCTGCTCTCACCCGGCAAAAGTTCCACACGGGCAAAACCCTTTAATTCTTTGACTGGACGATGCATTCCATTCTGCGGCGGCGCAATATATAGCTGCACCACTTCTGCGCCGGAAACGCTTCCGCTATTCGTGACGGTCGCCGTCACCGTGCGGTCATGGATTTGCAAATCGCTGTAAGTAAACTCTGTATAACTCATTCCGTATCCGAAAGGAAAACGAACGGCGGCATGGGCTTTCTCATAATAGCGATATCCCACATAGATGCTTTCCCGATATTCCACATTGCGCTTTCCGAAGGTATCCCTCGATATCACGTCCTTATATTGCAGCGGCCAGGTTTCCGTCAGTTTACCGCTTGGATTTGCTTTTCCGGTGAGCAGATTGGCACAGGCCTGACCGCCTGCCTGACCGGACAAGCCCATATAGAGGATTGCCTTCACCTTACCAAACCAAGGCAGCTCCATCGCGCTTCCCCCTAACAGTACCACCACAGTATTGGGATTGGCGGCGGCAACACTTTCAATCATGCGGTTATGCCCATCCGGCATTTTCATGTTCTCACGGTCAAATCCCTCGGACTCATAACTATCCGGCAGCCCTGCCACGACCACGGCAATTTTTGCCTTTTTCGCCGCTTCAGCCGCTTCCCGCAAAGCCTCCTCCGTCACCTTGCCGTTCGCATCACAGCAGGCAAAGTACGGAACCTCCGACAGCGCATCCACAAGGCTCGTCAGCTTGGTGGGATTGATATGACTGGAGCCCGCGCCCTGATAGCGGAAATTCTTTGCCATATCGCCAATCAAAACCATATCTTCTGCTTTCACCGGCAGAATATGTTCATCATTTTTCAGCAATACCGCACCCTGTTCTGCGACTGTGCAGGCGAGTTTGTCATGCGCGTCGGCATCAAAACCGCCTCCTCTTTTTCTTTCTGCGGAATGAAGCGCCAAGCGGATAATTCTCTCTACTGCTGCATCAATATCTGATTCGGACAGCGTTCCGTTCTTAACTGCTTCCAGCGCATCCTTTTCCATGTATTTTGAGCCGCCCGGCATATTGAAATCACACCCGGCTTTGTAGCCTTTTATCCGGTCGTTTAATGCCCCCCAGTCTGTCACCACCATGCCGTCAAAGCCCCATTCGCCACGCAGCACATCGGTGAGCAGCCACTGATTGTCGCTGGCATGAACGCCATTGATTTTATTGTAAGAACACATCACGGTGTCCGGTCTGCCCTCTTTCACCGCGGTTTCAAAGGGCGCCAGATAGATTTCGCACATCGCGCGCTCATCCACCTGACTGTCGCCGTTTTGCCGCTTGTACTCCTGATTGTTGATTGCAAAATGCTTCACGCTGGATGAAACGCCCGCGCCCTGCTGCCCCTCTATAAAAGCGGCAGCCATTTTCCCTGCAAAATACGGGTCTTCCGAGAGATACTCAAAATTCCTGCCACACAGGGGATTGCGCTTGATATTGCACCCCGGGCCTAAAACCACATCAACGCCGTACTTCACGGCTTCCTCTCCGATTGCCCTTCCCTCAGCCGCATAAAGCTCCGGATTCCATGTAGCTCCTGCCGTTACTGCCGTGGGAAAACAAGTTGCAGGACTCGACTCATTCACCCCTATCATATCTGCCTCACCGCTCTGGTAACGCAGCCCATGCGGTCCATCGGACATGGTAAAAGCCGGGATTCCATACTGCTCCATCTTCTTGGATTTCCAAAAGTCCGCACCCGTGCAGAGACTGATTTTATCCTCCAATGACATTTGGGACAGAATTGCTTTTATATTCATTCTATATCTCCTTCCGGCTATTCTCCCAGCGAATATAGGGATAAATATGCGAAATAATCCACTATCATTTTCTGAACCTTTGGCGGATATTTCACTACTTTATAGGACACTCCCACCTGATTTAGCTTTTCCTCAATCTTGATCCCATATTGTAATCCCTTTTCTGTCGGCAGCTTTACAAATACGCCATTTGTTCCATCCTCATATACCAGCCCCTCAGATATCAAATATTCCCCTATAACGTTTGTTGTAACCTTTTTTACGCTATCCATGGTACATATGCGATTGAGTTCGTCTTTTATCTCACTAATATAATACAAATCCTGATATATAAATTCATCTGCATTATCCTCTGACAAACAAAACGCTGTCTTGGTTTTTCCCTTCTTCTTTGGACGCGCAGGCTTTAGGGATTCGGCTTTCTCTCCATTTTCCATTCCCTCATCCTTGACCTGCATACTCATAATCATATCAGAGTGCTCATCAGTAAAGGCCTTTACAGCGCTTAAAAACCGCTTTCCATATTTTTTCAGTTTACTCTCTCCCACACCGGAGACCTGCAGCAAATCATGTTCATCCTTAGGCAGCTTCACGCACATATCAATCAACGTCTTATCATTAAAGATAATATATGGTGGCAGTGACTCCTCTCGCGCAATCTCAAGGCGGAGTTTGCGTAATTCCTCAAACAAATCATAACCCGCAGCCGTAAGAGAATCCGTGTTTTTCCTCCGCGCAGGCTTTTTCTTTTTCTCCGGTTCCTTCTCCTCATAAGTGCGCATAATTACGCGGGCACTTTCATCCCCGAGCAGCGTAATATCCCCCAGCCTTAGTACGCTGTATTTATCTTCCGTCTGATAGAGATATCCTTCCTCCACCATCTGGCTAATCAGGCTTCGCAGCAAAGCTTCGCCCGTATTTTTTAACGCTCCATACGATTTATAGTTCACAGTGCCGAGCTCCCGCAGTCTTGCCCTGTCAGCGCCTGCCAGAGTTCCCAGCACAACGGTTAAGCCATATCGTCCCCTTGTCTCCGTCACACACTGGATAACCTGCCTTGCCTCAGCGGTCATATCCACTTCCTTATATTCTCTGTGACAGTTACCGCAATTATCGCAGGGCATAGCAGTCTTTTCGCCAAAATAATTTAAAATATAATTCCGCAGACAGCCTGTCGTCCTACAATATCCCTCCATCGTCTGCAGACGGCGCACATCCCGCTGCTTCACCAGTTCCGTATCTTCATCATCCAAACCCGAAAAATCCTTCTGCTCCAGAAGAAATTTATTGATGACGATATCCTGTGCAGAGAAAAGCAGGATACACTGCGCCGGTTCACCGTCCCGTCCTGCTCGTCCCGCCTCCTGATAATAATTCTCCATGCTCTGCGGCATATTATAATGAATGACATATCTGACATTGGATTTATCAATCCCCATGCCAAATGCATTGGTAGCCACAATTACGGGCGCACGGTCATATATAAAGTCATCCTGATTTTTCTTTCTGGTTTCATTGTCAATACCGGCATGATATCTGGTAACGGAAACCCCTCTTTTGTACAGTGCTTCAAAAAGATTGTCCACATTTTTTCTGGTTGCACAATAAATAATCCCGCTGTCCTTCGGGTGCTTCTCTATGTATTGGATTACAAAATCCTCTTTCCTTCGTATATTTTCTACACTATAATACAGATTTTCCCTGTCAAAGCCCGTCACGGTCACATTCGGATTTACAAGATTCAGGATACACAAAATATCTTCCTTCACCTCTTCTGTCGCAGTTGCCGTAAACGCACTGACAATCGGTCTCTTCGGAAGATTCTTGATAAAATTCACAATTTTTAAATAACTCGGTCTGAAGTCCTGTCCCCACTGGGAGATACAATGCGCCTCGTCAACCGTTACCATGGAAATATCTGCATGATATGCAAAATCTATGAAATCATAGCTTTCCAGCCGTTCCGGCGCCACATAAATAATCTTGTATGTGCCCTTTGCCGCCAGATTTAACGCTTTTCTAATCTGCGTCTCGCTAAGAGATGAATTAATGAATGCAGCGTGGATTCCGGCCTCGTTCAGCGCCTTCACCTGATCCTGCATAAGAGAAATAAGCGGTGATATTACGATGGTAATTCCTGAAAGCATCAGTGCCGGAACTTGATAGCAGATAGACTTGCCCGCACCCGTGGGCATAATGGCAAGCCCATCGTGCCCTTCTAAAATAGACTCAATGATACCTTCCTGCCCTTCTCTGAAAGAATCATATCCGAAAAAGATTTTTAATGTTTCTTTTGCATTTGCCATATATCGTCCCCTATTTGATTTTCTCTGCCCACTCCGCTTCCTTAAATCCTGCCAGCACCAGTTCTTCACCTACAATAAGCGGACGCTTCACAAGCATTCCATTGGAAGCAAGAAGCTGTAACTGTTCTTCCTCACTCATGGTCGGAAGCTTGTCCTTAAGCTGCAGCTCCTTGTATAAAAGACCGCTTGTGTTGAAAAATTTCTTAAGCGGCAATCCGCTTTTTTCGTACCATTCCTTTAATTCGTCATACGACGGATTATTCTCCACAATATGGCGTTCCGTATAAGTAATGTGATTTTCTTCCAGCCATTTTTTAGCCCTTTGGCAAGTTGTACATTTTGGATATTCTATCAATAACATACTGTCATTTCTCCTCTTATATTTAAATCGTATAACTCATCTCATGCCACTCTTCGCCGCCCCAGATTGAATCTGCAATTCCGCGGTCGCGAAATCCCATTTTCTCATACATCTTCACCTTCGACTGCAGGCATGTAAGCAGAAGCATTTTTCTGCCATTCTCCCGTTCCCGCCTCAGATATTGAAATACTAATTCTCTTCCCAGTCCCTGCCTGCGGTATTGCGGCAGCACATCAAGCCCTAATATCATAATGTTCCTTCCGGTCGGATTATATAAATTTGCATCCGTAAAAAACGCATCCCTAAAAACAGATTCATCTGTAGAAAGGCCATTCAAAAAACCGGCTATCTTTCCGGTTTCTTTATCTATTGCAACCAGAAATAATTCCGGAGCCTTTGCAATCCGCTCCTTCATATGCTGCTCCGAACATGCCTCATTCGGCGGAAAACAAATCTGCTCAATCTCCACAGCCTGTTCTGCTTCCTCCTGCCGGATATTGCGAAACTCATATTTTTCCGGAATATCTTTTTCTGCAATCATGGTTATCAATTTTTATCACCTATATCCTCTTCCGTTTCAATTAATACTGCCGTACAATCATCCTGACTTCCTTTTTCTACAGCTAATGAAACTAATCGGTTGACTTTATCCTTGGAAATCATGCTCTCATCAGTTACTATATCTTCTATTTCATCAATATCCAAAACGTCATGAATTCCATCCGATGTCATAAGAATCTTTCTTGGAAATCCTTTTTCAAAAATATTGTTTACAATAAGCGTATCTGCGAATTTAGATGTTCCTCCACCAAAAGCACCCCTTATTTCGCTTTTATTACAATGTTCCGCTATCTCATCCTGACCTTTGTCTAACAACCATTGATATGTAGTCTGATCCGAGGTAACCTGCTTCAAAAAGCTGCCTTGCAGCGCATATATCCTGGTATTTCCGCAGTGTGCCAACACCACACGATTATTTTCAAAGATAAGTCCCGTTATCGTAGTTGCCATTGACTCGTGACCTGAAATACTTTTGGCATATTCGATGAGTGCATCATTAACAGATAAAAGCCGAGCCTTTATTATTTCGTTTGACTCATCTAATGTGAGATCAGATAATTGGTTCATTACAAACAAGGAAGCTTCATCTCCTCCTGCATTACCTCCCACCCCATCACTTATAAAGACTTTCCCCGTAGTATCTATTTTAAGGTCGCCCATTTCGTCATTAACCACCCGAGAGCCAATAAGCGCTGAATCATCACATTTATCTTTTTTGATTCCTCTTTGAATTTTATATGTGATTATCATCGCCATTCCTCCTTAGCATTCGTTCTTTATCATTTCTGATATTTCTTTTAAGTATCTGCAATCCTTCCTTGAAAACGTTTCCTTAGTTATCTCTTCCAGCAATTCGGTTTTATCTTGCGTCATATTGGTGATATCAATACTTATAGTCGATAGTGTTTTCTCTTTTGTATTTATATTCAGACAATATCTTGAAGAAATATCTGCAATACTTGCCAGCACATTCGCATCCTTTTTTGTCCTCGCGCTAATATATGCATTTTCTAATGTATTATCGGTAATTATGCTTAGCAGCGAAACCAAATCATCGGTGGCTTTATAAGAACCATTTAGATTTTCTATTTCATGTGCAATGTCCTGCAACGCATCAATCTGGTTCTTGAGTTGCCATTTACTGCTATAGAATAAATTCTTTGCCTTAGTTTCAAAACAAACTTCAAAGGGCTTGGAAACAACGCGGCCAATAAACCAGTATACGCCTTGGTCGAAAAACACAGTAAGCAATCTATAATTGACTCCATCATATTTCCAATAATATGGAGTTTCTGTTTTCCTTAAAATAATCAGTTGAACTATGCCAAGACATACTATAATACCTAAGGTTAATGCCAGACTCTCTATTTCCATTACTCTAACACAGCAAATAATAATACAGAAAATTATGATGCATATAAGAGTAGCTATCCAAGGTCCCGATGTATTTGCTTCACTCAAATACATAAGATAAACTAAAGTCCAAAAAGTGGAAAATAATAACCATAATCTTTTTACAATTATCCACTCCATTAATCTTCACCTTCCTTTCATTTATTTACGACACATTCCAATGAATATGGCATATTGACGGTATCAATAGAGGTGATTGTAATCTCGCAATCCGAAAAAAGCTCATGATCAAACATATATCTCGACAAAGGATTTATAAGGAGACTCTCGACAATATTTCCAATTCCACGTCCGCCGTTATCAAGATTATCAATGGCCTTCTGTCGCAAAGTATTTACCGCAGTTTCCGATATTTTCAAGTCAATATTTTTATCCATCTTTAAAGTTCTAATAATCTTTTTAATCTGGGACTGCAGAATTTCTTCGGCAGCACTTTCGCGGATAAAATCAAATACCACAATATTCTCGCCGATTCTATTTAAAATCTCCGGTCTTCCAAGTTGCAATTTAAAATAATCCTCTATCCCTTTTCGTACTTTCTCTTGAACCTGCGCATATGTCATATCTGAAGTGACACTCTGATATCTTTCACCCCTTTCATTTACTTTGTATATCCCAAGATTGCTGGTGAATATAATGATTGTCTCAGAGAAATAGACGGTATTCCCCTGCCCATCAGTCATACGGCCATCTTCCAAAATCTGAAGGAACTTATCAAAAATGGATGGATGCGCCTTTTCAATTTCATCAAACAAAAGGATTGAAAACGGATTATTCCTTACTGCATTTGTAAGCTGTCCTCCGGCCTCATAACCAACATATCCCGGAGGCGCTCCCAGCAATTTTTGGTCGCTATGTGACTGACCATACTCACTCATATCAAATCTTATACAACAGCTTTCATCACCAAAAAGCTTTTCAGCTAAAGCTTTTGCTGTCTCTGTCTTACCGGTACCTGTCGGCCCTGCAAAAAACAGAACCCCCTTTGGTTTGCCATGTGAAGAAGACTGTAATCCGGCCATTCCGGTTATAGCTCTCTTTACTACATCAAGCGTTTTTGTCAAGGCATATTCTTGTCCCTTAATACGCTTGTGAAAATCCTCATATGCATTCTTCATTTCTTCATAATTCAGAGAATTCCATGGATTTTCCTTGATTCCAAACTTATAAAGCTCTATCACATCACACATATTTTTAATATGAATTCTCTGGTTTTTACAAAGACGCCGTAACCCATTCAATTCAGTAAATGAAAATCCCTCTGTAAGACCCACAAATCTATCTTGAATCTTTTCTAACTCTTCCGGAAATTCTTCATAATGCGGGTATTCGTCAACATAAATATCTCCTGCAAAAAAGCTCGGAAAATTATCTCCCTTTACAAGCTGCTCGCGTTCTTCTTTAGCAGGTGTCTTTAGCATTACACTCTTTACATTTGGATTATCCAAATAAAACCATGCGGGTACATCATTTACTTTGTTTACTAAAACCACCACAAGATTTTTTAATATTCCCTGCTCTGTTCTTACATCTTTACCTTCAAGGGATGATTGCAGTAATATTGTAAACCCATCTATTTCCGCCTGTTCCATATTCGTTGGGTCTGTAATATATCTTGAAGCAAAATCCAAAACAACAACCGTCGCCTCTTCAGATTGCGTAAGCGCAGTTCTAATATATGTTGCAGCTGTATTATTTTTCCCTTTAAATTCCGCCTTGATAGTATCTGCATCAATCGTTCCGCCAACCAATTCGGCAAACCGCTGCACATATCCTTCTTCACAGTTATTGTAAAAGCCACGAATACTATCATAAAAAGCAATGTTCTGATATCCTTGATCCTTAAAATAATAATGTAAGTACTCTGCTAATCTCAATATACTTCCCTTACCAACGCTTCCATCAACAGGATATTGGTAACGATCCAAAACATTACCCTCTAATATGATTATTGGCTTTATCTTACAGAATATATCCAGTTCCCTATGCCATTTAGGTATAAATTCTTCCATCCTAAGTTTCCTCCAATCCTTTGTTTTTCGTTATAGTGCTTAGCTTTTCCTCATATTCAGGTAAATGTATTCCAACAGATATGATTCCATCTGATGTCGTAAAATTCTGAATCTTACTATGAGCATGCTTTAAATATTCAATGTATCTTTCTTCAATCGACCTATTCAAATATATAATCCGCTGATTATCTGACCCTTTCAGCATGGCTCCATGATTTTCAGCTTCCACATATGGCCCGTCTATTATCACAGAAATATCTTTCAGTATATCATGGTATCGTCCAACCAGTTCTTCATACTGATATCCGGTATAGACCAAAATGTCATCACTAATCGAATGCAAATAGGGTAATAACTCTCTTAATGCATCCAATTGAAAAAAAGGATCACCGCCGGTTAACGTAAATCCATCTACTTTACAATTATCACAAATGGTCTTTAAGATTTTGATGATACCTTCTAATGAAATCTTATGTTCATCTTTCTGTTCCCATAGTTCGGGATTACTACAGCCAACACAACGATGCTCGCAGCCGGATAACCAAAGAGCTACTCTGTTTCCCGGTCCCAAGACCTTCACCGGATATAAAATTCTTGCTATATACATGAGCCAATCCTTACCTGGAAATAAGCCGCCTCATCCTGTCTATTTCCATTTTGCATATTTCCGCCAAGACCTATCTCGTCACCATCATGAAGTTCCTGTTTTCCCTCCGGTATTTTTATATTGTTCACGTATGTATAATTCGTTTGACTGATATTTCTTATAAAAAGGCAATTACCTTCCACAATTAACTCGGCGTGTTGTCTGCTTACATATAACTTTGCAGATAGATACTCTTGCATTACTGCTTCGCGCCCTATAATGATTGAGGGTTCCGCCAATTCATACGTATATGCGCCATCAAGAGATGCCAATACAAAGTGGTCATCTACTTGCTTCTCTTTATATTCCTCAACAGGAACTACATCCGATATATCTTCTCCACAATTTTCGCATTTTCTGGCATTAACCGGATTATGGGCTCCACAATCACATACTCTGACCATTTTCGCAGCAGTTTCTGCCTGCTCTTTTTTTTCAACACTCTTTTGTTCTATCTCTTCATCTATTACCCGAACATTTGATAAATCAGTTTCACATTGAATACATTCCAGCATTTTGGGTGGATTATGTTTTCCACAGTACGGACATACCTTGTATTTTTCCATAATCATCCTTCCTTATGTAACTGCTTTTCCGCAACAGCCTTCTTCTTTTCTTTTTTATATGTTTCAACCGGACGCTTTAATTCATAATCAGATGTATTGAATATCTGGGCATATTCTGCGGATGGCGGCAAACTAGATATCCTATTCATCATGACGCCTTTCTCAGCCAGTTTCTTTTCAAGAGCCGCATAATCTGAGCAGAAAGCATACATATCATCTGCCAAATCTATCGCTTCAGCTTCTGTCGGAATACGATCCTTGGTATCTAAGGCACCCAATTCCATTGATATCTGCCCTGAATCTGAGAAAGTAACATTCACCGCAGTTCCTTCTTCCAACATATAAAGACCATTTCTGAATTTCTTACCACTCTTTTTCGTGACAGATTTCTCCCCTATCAGCTCGTATCCCATTTCAATCATTGCTTCATCAACTGCAGTACTGATATATTCCTGTTCTTTTTGGCACATCACTATTTGGTGCAATCTCGATATCTCCGATTGCAACATTCCGATATTTTCTTCAGAAAAAGCAAAATACTTTGCCGCTTCGCCTGTTTCTGCTGCCAGATAGGAATAATGAGACACAAGCTCTTTAAATTCAGAAATATGGTCTCTATAAAATTCACACTCATGGACAAACGGATATACTTGCATCGAACAAAAATTTTCCAAAAAATCTATGTTTTTTATTTCATCGGCACGCTTTTTTAACAGGGAATACTTTTCTTCTAATTCCGGTATCAGTTCAATAACCTCCACCTTTTTAAGCGCCTCGTTAATCTTTACAACAAACGGATTATCTTTAACCTTTCTATTTTTGCCCAATCCCGCAAAAGTCAAATCAAATCCTATCGAAATATCAGTTGATAATTCTTGTTGATAATCAGCAGCTATTTTGCGCACTATGTTTCTTCCATTTATGTTAAGTTCCTGCATTTGTCCCCAAATTGTCTCCAAACGCCGGTTATCTTTTTTTAAAGACTCCAGAGAATCAAGCGCATTTGTGACCGAAAACAACTTTGCAAGTTCTGATTTTTTTGTTTCCAAAATTTGAAGCTCTTCTATTCCCATATCAGATTCCATGCATAATCTTCTTAGATCTTCTATAACGGAAGCGATTTCCGATAACTGACCTGAACACCTCTTTTGCAAATCATTCTGTTTATCCCGTTCGATTTTGGTTTCTCTAATGATTCTTTCCCGCTCTTCAATCCTTCTTCTTTGCGCTTCTGTCAGAACATATCTGGCTGTTTTTGGTCCACTCATATCAATACCTTTTCCCTATTTACTAAATTCTCTTCAGCTTCGTCAACTGCCCTAACCTTGTAAACTTTTTCTCCACCGTGCTATCTCATACTTCTTACCTAATGCACACAGCCAACTCTCAAATTGAATATCGAGATTATCATTATTATCAATCAGGTCTCGGCATATCTTTTCAAATTCATCATAAGAACGTTCCATCGCATTCTTTAAAAACTCCGCCAATTCTTCGACGTTTTTGAATTCAACTCCTTCTTTATAAAGGACTTTTCTTCCTGATAACATATATGCAAGCAAGTAATAGTTCATTGTTCTCTGCCTGTCATCATTTATAAAAGCACGGTAGGATGACTCTATCGCTTTTACTGCATTTGCCTTTTGCGTATCATTCTCGTCCAAACAGATTATATACTGCGATAAAACTCCCTTTTGCAATAATTCATCCACAAACGGATGCATCGATGTGTTGTTTTTCCACAATGCTTCAAGCAATTCATTTCCCAGTACCGAAATATCTTCGTATTGCTTTTCTTTCCAGAAAAACCGTGTCATAGTAGAATCTATTTTATAAAGCGTTTTAAAGAAAATGAGATCCTCATCTCCTTGTGACACTTCGCCTTCCGCATCCATACAGAATCCGGCAATTTCAGCATCAAATTCTTTGAAATACGCTGACAGCAGACCCCTAAACAACTGCTTCTTTCCATCATTCCAATGTTCTATAAACGCATCAATCAGTTTTTTCTTATCTGTATATGTTTCTCTCAAAAATTTATACGGTCTGATATCCCCTGATACTGCCGTTGCACCGGTTATTTCTCCCGGAACAGGCTGCTTAATTCCAACACACCACTTTAGTACTTCTTCGTACCCCCAACGCCGATTAGGGTTGGATTTATTTTTTCTATTTGTAATATCCGGATAGGTCAATGCACTAATTAAGACCTTTAATTCGTCCTCCATATCCGTAGGCAGCGGCAATTTCTGCACGGATACAAACTGCTCAATCTCGTCCTGAGTCATCTGAGCATATGGCGTATGTCCACAATACAATTCATATAGAGTTATTCCCAAGGAATAATAATCTGACTCGCTTAAAAACAAACTTTTAAATGTCTCCGGCGCTGAGTACTCCGGCGTCATTCCCGTTCTTGTTACAATGACAGTATTTCCATCTTCTCTAATCGAGCTGATTCCGAAATCAATAATAGCTACATCCTGACCATTATCAGCCAACATAATGTTTGACGGTTTTAAATCTTTATGAATTATTCCGTTATCATGTAACACCTTTAAACCTTCATTAAGAGCCGGAATAATACTTGTTTTAAGCTGATCATAGGAGAACTTTTTCTTTTCAAGACTTCCGTTTTTGTAGTACGGCAATATCTCGTACGGATACCCATCTATCTCTCCGGTAGCATATACTTTTGCAACATACGGAGAGTCAATAGCCTGTAATTTTTCTGTTACCTCTTCCTTGACTGCGACCTTTCGCCTATATATCTTTGCCACATAGCTGCTAATACCATCTGAGCCAATATATAAGTCCGCCTCTCCTGAAGATGTATTCATCTTGGATTGTATTGTGTATTTTCCACACAATGTTTCACCAATCACAACTCTTCCCGCATTCATAACCTGCTCATTGAGTACAGTACTATTGCCCGAGGTCTGTGTGTTCAAAACTGTTGCATTCAGATTTCCATTTAACTGGGTTTTGTCGTTCATCTTTAAATCCTCCATTAATAACCTGTACTTTTCTCTTAAAGCTTAAAATGCTGCGCATATTGTCATGATGACCCAAAATAAAATAAAACGCAAAGAGCACCACCTTTACAGGTAATGCCCCCATTGGTAAGTAATCTGCAAACCACTTTACAGGCTTACAATTTTTCGACATTCTCTTTGGTTAATTACACCACAGAATTCACTTGTTATCATACTCATTTTAGCGAAATTTGTCAATACAATGCCTAATATACTCTTGCTGTTTCCGATTCTCTTGTCAGCCCGTCTTCACATCCAACATATCCTCAAATATTGTATTTATCCTAAAAATGGTACGATTACATCATAGAATTTCTTACTCCACTCAGCATGAAATCTTGCCATCCGGAGCCAGTCAGTCTCATTCTCGATGCTGACGCCATTCAGCTGATAAGAAATCTTTGATGACTTAATATCGTCTCCTCGGCTCCAAATCAAAGCAACTCCAAGCGTTGACTCAATTGTATCCTTGTACTGAAGAACCGTATCAAACGCTTTCTTATTTTCTTCCTTCTTTGACTTACCAAAATACAAATCAACCCTTGCCGAATCATAATTGGCTACGCAGCTAAGGTTAAATCCACTAATACCAAAGAATCCACTGACCCAGTTCTCCTTAGACGGATTAACATTGCAGAAGGAACCACCATCACCATGTGCTTCTTTAATGAGTTTTAATGCATATGCCCAATATTTCCTGCGAAGCTCATATCTGGTTCCGACTTCGTCTTCAGTACCTTCATTCTCATCACGCAGATAGAATACCAAATCCGTCGGATCTGCATCGTAAAGTTTGAAAACTCTATTAAGAACAGAAATCTTACTCTGCGTGTTTGTATTAATCCACACAAAAATACCATCTCCAACTTCAGCACTCTTTATAGAATCTGATTTGTTCAAACTAAAGTTATTATCATCTGTTGAGACAGCAAGTTTTGTAATCACGCTCTTGTCTTCTGCATACAAAATCTGCAACACTTTCTGAAACATTTCTACCCAGCTGGTTACCGGCTGTTCTGTATTCTTGTAGCTGAATCGTGTAATCAATCTGCCGCTCAATAAAGCAGCATCATCATCAAGAGTATATGAATCAAGCTGCTTTTCTTCCGGCTTAAACGAAGTTGATGGAGCGGCCCAAATTTCAAGGGCACGACTCATCAGATACTGATTACGCTCTTCCAGCTCAACCAGTGTCCAGTTATTCTTTTTAGCAATATATGTATTCATACGAATACCACTATCTTCAAAACCATTCTTCATGGTTTTCTTTTCCTCGAAAGTACTGTTGCTATATTTTGAGTTATACGCGGTCAATGTGAGATTTGCAATTCTATGCAGCCATGTTTCATGAATCTGTTCATAATCATCACCAAGCGCCTTAACCCATGCCGGAGTCAAATGCTGAGGCATAATATGCTCAATAGAATAAACACCATCATCACAGTGACTATAAATGTCTTTATCTTCTGCGGTTCCGTAGTTTTCCAAACGCTCCAGAATATAAATCTTGTTCTTGCTATTCATCTGATAAACCTGTCTATCTGTAAATTGAACAGCGAATTCATCATCATCCGGAAAACGAGCTTTTTCTTTCTTAGAAAGTAACGCATATTTGAATTTATCTACATATTCATTTTCGGTGCCATCATATCTTACGATTTCACGATGAAGAAGTAAGAATATCTTATTCAAAGCATTTGTAGGCAAGTCGCAGATTGTTCTTCTAAACAGATAGTTTTCCGTTATAAGAAACACATCCGTAACCTGCGCAACATCAATCTTGCCCGCATCATATAGACGCAGCACTTCAAGGAAAAACGGTCTGGTAACGGTTGTTTCCAGTCTATTCAACCTGTAAATGCACGCGTCCAACGCCCTGCTCTTTGTGCCGCCATTCAGCAATAACTCATAGCGCTTTGCATATGCAAGCAGGTCTTTTAATAAAGCTTCTGCTTCCAATGATGACAGCTCCACATATTCTTTAAAACTGGTATAAATCCTCTTCTGCGATGGGATTGCCAGCTGTTTAACACTCAGATAATCTCTGACAAAAGAACTAACATCATATTTTGTACATTCTTCAATGCGGTTCCAGTATTTATTGTAGTACTCATCCTGCTCCTTTGCCGGAAGTCCCATAAGAATAAAATTTCTGATTTTATCACCTTCACTCAAATCAAGACCGGTAGAGTTAAGGCTCTCGAATATGAGTTGAGGATTGTCCTCATTATTAAGTGTTATATTTATAATCTCCAAGCTGCAAATAGCATCAAAAAGCTGGTCTATCGTGATTTCCTGCTTCTGAATTCTGTCATAGAAGTAATTATAGTTAGCTGTCAAATTAGATTCCCTGATATGTTCATCAGTACTATCAAAAAGCTTCCCGAAAGCCTTTTGGTCATTCTTTACCGGCTTCAACTTGATACGAGTATCCTTGGGCTGATATTTATCAACAAGAAAGTCTTCATATATCTGCTTGCCCAATGAAGCATCCTCTGGCACAATTACATTATTTGTAATCAAGTTATACATCGCCAGCAACAATAACGACACCGTAGTAAGGCGCTGCTGTCCGTCTATTACAAGAAACTCAGTATTTCTTCCTGAAGGCTCGTAAACTGATACAAGACTACCAAAGAAATGACTTTTTCTATTGTTTTTAATTATTTTGATAAGGTCGTCAAAAAGCTGCTTACAGTTTTCTGTTTTCCAGTCATAATTAATGTCTGCTCATTAAGCCGCCAATAATTCATTGGCACCTTTTTGATCATAAAACAGCACGAAATTTTGCCGTAAGTACCTTGAAAATACCGCCATCAGAAAATGGCGCAAAGA
>JAAUZU010000015.1 GCA_014804445.1 Lachnospiraceae bacterium
AGTTGACAAATTAACAATTTTTGATATAATCAGACATATAACATATGTGGAAATCTATAAGGCTGAATCCATCAGTCTGTCCAAGGCATCTCGCCAACATTTTCACAGAAACTACAATTTAATGTTGGCAGGACGCTGTAACTTTTTCTTTCCGAATCCGCAGCGCCCTGCCGGAAAAGGAGGAAGAATGGGTTATACAAGTAAACCGTTAGAGGAACTTGACGTTATGGACGATTTCCTGTTCAGCGCAATTGCTGCTGACAGGGAAGTGGGGGAGGCTTTCTGCAGGAAGCTGCTTTCCGTGCTTCTGGGAAGGAAAATCGGCAAAATCAGGGTCACGGCACAGCACACGCTGCCTGCCCCCGCGCCGGAATACCGCAGTATCCGCATGGATGTGGAAGTGGAGGAATACGAAGAAGGGCAGGAACAGCCTGTAAACGTCTATGATTTGGAGCCCCACCGGCAGACAGGCATGCACCTGCCGAGGCACAACCGCTTCTATCAGGCAAAAATGGACACCCGCTACATGCAGAGAGGGGAGAATGATTTTTCGCGGCTTCCCGACCTGTTTGTCATTACCATCCTGAATTACGACCCTTTCGGCTGCGGCTATATGATGTACACGGTAGAAAACCATTGCATCGAGGTTCCGGATTTAAAGTATGGGGACGGGCTGAAGTTTCTGTATTTCTATACGGGAGGGACAAAAGGCGGCAGTGAGGAAATCGGGAACATGCTGCGGTACCTGCAGCATAGCACGGCTGAAAACGCCATGGATACTTCCACAAAAGAGCTGCATGATTATGTAAGCAGGGTGAAAATAATACCGGAGGTGAGACAAGGTTATATGTCATTGTCAGAACGTTTTTTCTATGAGCGGCAAGAAGGGATAAAGGAAGGGGCAAGAGAAAATGCCGTCGAAAATATTTTAGAACTCTTGGAGGACTATGGAGAGATTCCCGAGGAACTGAAGGAGAGGCTTAACAGCATAGAAGATATGACTTTGCTGAAAAAGTACCACAAGCTTGCCGCCCGTGTGGGAAGTATTACAGAGTTTCAAAATATACTTGCCGAGTAAGCACACCAATTTATCAGAATATTACTTAAAATCAAAACCAGCCCCATAAATTAGATTTTCATTCTAACTTATGGGGCTGGTTCTTATTCGTTATTCTTCTATATTATAGATGTATGGAACGTCATACTGCTTAATCGCACCACTTGCTGCCATTCCATGTCAGCGTATACTGGGTAGCCCAGCTGCCGCCATTGTTGACCTGATATTCCGCCTGACTGCCATTCACCTTGTAGCGGGAGGTTGCATTGATGTAATAGTACCCGCCCGCATTCAGTCCTGCTTCTCCGGCTCTCGGACAATATCTGACTGCCGGTGCATTTCCTGCATGATTGGTAATCTGTACATTTGCCGGCACAAAGTGGAACTCCAGAATACCGTCACAGCCATCAACCGCTTCAAATCTAGCCTTTGACTCGTCACTCATCCATGTCCACCAGTTTGAGCCAAAGGAATAATTATACTCGTAGATTTCCTTAATCACCGTACCGCCGCCTGCACAGAACCGATTTTTCTCATCCTGTGTTATCTTTGCCGAAATGCTATAATTTCCACTACTTCCTGTGCTAATCTGGTCATTCAGCAGACTAAGCCATTGATAGTTTTCATTAACCTGAAGATATGTGTTTCCGGCCCAGTCAACCGCTTCACCGGCTGATCTCTTATAGGGTACACCGGCTCCATTCACAAAAGTCAGGTCATAGCACTCATCATTCTCATAACCCGGTTCATCTTTGATAACGCCAACAAAACGGTTGTATAAATAATACCCCTGATTATTGGCAAAATCATCATCCCAGCCATGCAGCAGATGGAAGTAGGAAGTATAAAGATCCGTGCTGTCCTCCGGCGTCACATATACAACGTGGGCACCTGTCTCAGGACTCCAGGAATCCTCCGGGTCATCCGGACGGGAATTACGGTACTCTATGGCAATGTCCTGAATATTAAAAACACCCGAGCCGGTCTGATATCCACCAAAATCAATTTCTACCTTTAACTTTGATATTCCATAATCATAAGTTGTACCCGAATTCATATAATACGGGCAGCTATAGGAGTATCGGTCATGCTGCAGATACTCAAATAATATCAGCGGGCTTCCTGTTGCAAAGTTTGAGATAATGCCGGCATTTGTATCCTGATCGGAACCCCAAGTTCCCTGGTTACCCTGCTCGGTCAAGAATTCCCAGCCCAGACTGTTGTACCGATACCATTTCATATTGACAACGCCATAATTTGCCAGCCAGGTAGTACCATCTTCCAGCGTAATCAGATTACTCTCATCGACATTCTGCAGCAGCATACGTGAATTACCGCCACGTCTCCAATCGCCTTCCATCACCACTCTGATAAAGCCGGAAAGCGTCCAGGAATCCTCTTCATGTCCATAAGCAATTGATGTCTTGTTGGTTCCGTCGGGATGCTGTGCAACTGCCGTAACGGTCAGTTCCATATCCCCCAAATCCTGTTTCAGTGTAATCATTGTATTATAAAGTGTGCTGTCTTCTGCCCACTCAATATAGTTTTCGATATCACTGACTTCATTACCCTCTATATCTTTTAACGTATAGCTCCATGTGAGACGGTAAGGGTTCACATAATCCGTATCGCACGCCAGACCTAAAAGTCTCGCCAGGTTAGTACCTGCAACATTCGCCGTAACCCTATAGGTTGCACCTGTCTTATACGGAACGCCGCTTGTCAAGGTACCACTTACGGAAACATCATTAACTCTTCTGACACGTACCGGTATTGCAAGCGATGCCAAGGGAGAAACACCGTTTGTCGTAACAGTCCGCACCATCAGCATCATCGTGTCTGCTGTTTCGTTATTGCCCACATGCAGTCGAATCGTTCCGTCCGGATGCTCCAGCACATAGGTATTGACATCTGTATTATTTGTCAACTCCCATACCACTCTGCCGTCAGCAGTGCCCATTACCGTTGCATTCAACTCGTATTCCTGATTGGGCTCCAAAACCAGTTCCGTTTCCGTTACAATGGTTGCAGCCGCTGTCACTTCGCTTACCGAAAGCTGTCCGTTACGGGCTGTTATCGTGAAATCGGCCGCATAGCTTCTGTCACCCTTTACAAGCTCCATTCGCAGACGGAGAATACCGTAATCACTAAAATCAGCTACATCCGCCTTAAACACCTCAACATTTTCCGCCATAAGCTGGTTCTCCACAACCACTATAAGAGAACCATCGCCATTGACAATATACTCTGAATACAGCAATTCATGAGTTGCCGAATTGTGTGTAATCACGTAACGGCTGGTATCCTTATCAATGGTGATAGAACTGCCGTCTGCCGTGGCGGTCACCTGCGCAGTCGTATCAATGACCAAATCGCCTATCTGATTGACTGCAATCTGTGCCTCCTGCTGCAATTCAATGTCCCCGGCTCCCCGCTGGTAACTCTGAGCGCTTACAATCATAACGCCGCTTACGGTTGCACCAATCAGCCCCAGAATGGCAATGGCACACATCAGCTCTACCAACGACAAACCTCTGTTGTCCCGTTTTCTTTCTCTCCATCTTTGCAGTATGCGCATAATTCCTCCCATACCTTTCCTGAACCTCCTTTTCTACAATAGGTTCAAAACAATCCCTTTTACTCCATTGTTATCTTTCCGGTCCTGGTGACCAGCTTTAATATCTTAACTTTATTAGCTTTTTCGATTTTAATTTCCTCGCAGTATCTACCTGCCCAGCTAGAACCCATAAGACTTAAATCCCTGAACGCACCGCTGCTGCGGTCATAACTGATGATAAGGGGAGAACTCTCATCTCCAAGCGTCCGATAGGTGGATTCACCCGCCAGACGGTAAGTTACCTCCACACCTGCTTCCCCGATCTTGTTTTCCGTCACTTTCGGCCCCGCTTCACCATCTGTCTGAATCACTTCTTTTACACACAGACAATCATCTTTTATGTAGATTTCCAGTCTGGCCTCCAGCTTTCCCATGGTTGTAATTCGATTGCGCTGCATAAGAGAAAGCAGCTTGTTGGCACACTTCTCTGCCGGCTTGCCGGTTACAAAGCCAATCCCCAAAAAGACTGTCCCTGTAACTAACGCCAATATCGCAACCACTATAATCATTTCCACCATGGATAATCCTCTGTTATCCTTTTTCATACATATACCCCCGCATATTGCAAGCAGTAAATTTCATTTCTTACTTCTTCACCCAATTATAGTATTGTACACATTCCGACATATCTATATCGCTGCGAACCAACTGTGCCGCGCCTTCGCCGGAAGCCCATTCCGTCCTGGAGCCGTCAACACCCCAGTTCAGCTTGGGTGTCATGATCAGATAATCCGTAGAAATCACGGTTGTATATCCATTTGCATCCGTATACTGCAGCGTTACACCTCTGATAAGGGCATAGCCCTCATCTCTGTGAACCTCCAGACTTCCTGCATTCAAAATACTTGCTTCAAGACTGATTCCACTCCGGTACTTTTCATCTACAAGCTGCTGTAACACGGTTTCATACGAAAAAGGAGCGTCCGGATTAGCCGCATTATGGGTCTTCGCCTGCCAGTTTGTCTCCAAAGTACTCAGAAATTCATTTTGGAACAAGGAATACCTTGTCGCACCGTCAGTTGCCGCATAGTTGATGACTACCTTTGTGTAGGCTTCTTCGCATGCCATGGACGCCTCTGCCATCAACGCCGCTTTTATTTCCTCAAGCGCCATTTCTCCGTCATAAAAGCTTTCCTTCGTCCGCAAGTCCGTCATCTTCATAAAAAAATTCATGCCGGACATATACAAAATGGTCGTTGCCAGAATACTGATAAAAGTCACAACCACAATTACCGTTACAATGGCAGATCCGGTATTATTCAATTTTGCAGGTTTGTTTTTTACACCTTTATGCATAAAACCATCCCTCCCCGGCCGCTACTTGTTCATGGAACCATTTAACTCCAACAGACACGACTCTGCCGGAAATCCATTTGCAGCCGCGCCTTCTTCATATACCGACACAATTACCTCATACAGCAGATATTCCGGATTATTTTCCACCAACTGCGTCTTTTCTGTCACGCCGCTTATGCTCACTGAAGCCGTTGTACCGCCTCCGGCAAGATTCGTATTCAAATTATGATACAGGTTAATGGTGCTGCCCGTTCCCGTTACGGTAGGCGAATAACTGTTCTCGTAGTTATTCAGCCAGACGTTTGACAAAGTGCCGTTAACTTGTTTAATCAAATAAATATCCTTTGCCTCACCGGAATTATTCTGCAAAATAATGGTCTCTGAGCTTATTTTCACACCGGAAACATCTCTGTAAGCAGGATAATAATACAGGTATACTTTTTCCAGATGTGCCCCGTCTGCTGCTGTCTGAGTATTATTATATATCTCCTCAGTATATATTACAGCCGAATCATCGTCATCGTCAACACCTAAATTTCCATGAAATCCCAGTTCCTGCTCATTGCCGTCAGCATCCTCATAAGGATAATGCCGTGCATCGTACTTATATACCGTCGTCACCGTAACCACACAGACACCCGCATCCGGAGAAGCTATTGTAACCGTCGTCTCCTTCTCTACACGGAGCTTATCGGTATCCAAATCCGCAAGCAGAAACTCCTCATCGCTCGCATCTTCTTCATTTAACTTATCCAGCAGTTTATTCAAAATCAGCGTATATGCAAGCTGATCCCGATTGGCCTGCGGTTTGTAAATTGCATCCAGATAGCCGTTTATATCCTCAAAAGCCGCCATGTTCTGCGTTCCGTTAAAATCCGCATCCGGCAGTGGCGCTTTGGGACGAACCTCCACTCTCGCATCATATAACTTTGACTCAAAAGAAATATTCTGCATAACAAAAGCATAATGTCCGTCTGAAGCCGGTTCAAACGCAAGCGTTCCATCCGCCTGTGGCAGGATGCTGGTATCGGGAACGCCATCACCGCTCCTGTCACTCAATGCTTCTTCCGACACAACACCTGAATTTGCTATCACCCTGAAAGGATGCGCCGGGTCGCCGGAAAACTGCCAGCACAGTTCTTCAATATCATACGCCTTAAAGCCCTCCATGATACTCTGTGCTGCCGTTGTAGTACGCTGTCTCTCCTTCGCGCGCTGATTATACCGCATTGCAGAAACAAAGCTGTGAAGCAACGGTCCGGTCACTATCCCGAGGATAACAATCCCCACCATAACCTCAACCAGACTCAATCCTCTGTTATTCAGTTTTCGCTTTCTTTGACTTCCACTGTTTCGCATTATTCCTCTACACCTTCTTCACCCTCCGGCTCATCCACTATCGTAGTCGTGCCGAACAGATTTGCAAGACCGCTCTCATACGCTTTCAGATCCTGTGGCTTATATTCCTTGCCTGTTCCGTGAACGTAGTAAAAGGTCACTTCGATTGTTCCCTCCAGTTCACCGGTCTCCACATTCTTACCATATGTAATATTGCTGATTGTCAGCCTGTTTGCACTGTTATTGATGGTCTCCACGCATTTCTTTAAATTGAAATAGTCCGTTACGTTGACATAACTGACGGTTCTCTCCACAAAGATAACGTCCTGCGTCAGATTCTCCATCTTGGCAAGCTGCATGGTGGCCGCCGGAATCGTCCGGAGCGGTTCCCTGCCGCCTATGTTGATATTGGTATAGTCCAAAACCGCTGCTTTCTCCGTATCAAGCGCCAGCACGAGGATATCCTCTTCCAGTACATTCGACGGATATTCATCCAGCCATGCGGCAATCTGTGCCTGATACTGCTCTATCTCTTCATTATATATAGAAAGATTATCGTAAAACACCTTCAGTTCATTGACACGCTGCTGCTTTGTTGCATTCGCCTTTTCCAAGGCTTCCGCCTTGTCATTGTAGGACTTATACACCAGAAAGTATACTGCAAGGAGCAACAAAAAGCCCAATGCCATCACATAAGTCATCGCCTGTTTTGCCGTTGTATTTTTCATATCCGCTCCCCCTTACTCTAATGTGCTCAGGTCGTCACTGACAGGCTGTGACGTCTGCGGCGTCTGTGATACCTCTTCAATGATAGTCGGGTAATAAGTACATATAATACTGAAAAGCACTCTGGGCTCACCCAGTTCCTCGACATCCTTTGCAGCTTCTGCTGCCGCTTTCTCTACATCCTCTTTGTCCACAGAACCGATGGATACATCCATCACACAGTCAAATTCACGCAAGGTCTGAATAACTTTTGCCGCCTGTTCCTTGTCTTCCACCATTATGGTAAGCACAGCCTGCTCTTCATTGGAAGAAAACTCTGTCAGCTCTGCGTTTGCCGGAAGCTTCTGCTCCAGTTCCTCCAGAAAGGCAATCAGATTGTCATTGGGGCCGCTCGTCACCTTGAGGCCGTTCTCCACTTCCTTATATACAATCTGAATCTGATTATAAGTATTGTAGACGGCTTCTGCCGGACCATATTCCGCCTCCAGTCTGGCGAGGCGCTGCTGCTCCGACTTCGCGTCATTATACCGCGTGATGGAAAGCACACAGAGTGCCGCCGCTGCCACCACAAAGAAAATACCGGACAGGATTGCCACATTGCGGTAATTCGACGCCTGTGCATCCTGCTTTTTCTTTTCTTCATTGATAAAGCCCACCGGCGCAATTCCTGCTCCAAGACACGCCACATACAGACCGGGGCTGCCTTCTCCCTCTGCATGGCTCAAATCCATATTTTCCAAATTACCCATTACGATAGTCTGGATACCAAGTTCATTGGTAAAGAGTTTGGAAAGACCGCTGATATCGCCGCCCAGTCCCACAATCCTGACACGTTTAATCGGATTATCCACATTCTTGGAATTGTATAAATCCACAACTCTCGCCACATTGCCTACAAACGGTGCCAAAGATTCCGTCAGCCGTCTTTTGGCTTCGGCAATTCTCGGATTATTATCTATATCGTCGTCCGGCTCTATGATTCTGGTCTCGGGACTTAACGCCACTTTGATACAAGTCTTCCTCTTAAGAAGCTCCAACACCTCCCTGTAACCCACTTTGCCGTGTTCAGAACCATCTCCGAGAACCTGTACCGCCTCGTCAATACCGTAAACAATATTACGCTGCAGCACCAGACTCTGATTGCTGATAACAAGAGCATTTGTAGAACGTTCCTCTATCTTGATAATCATCTCCGTGTCTTCGCCGCATTCTGCTTTCATGAGCTGATAGACGCTGCTGCCTGCATAGTCGAGCGCGGTCAGACGTAAGCCCAACTGTGCGGCAAGCCGCTCATAACCCGCTATCAGGCTCTTCCCTGCCGCCATCACCAGCACCTTATAGCGGTCTGTTTTATCTTCACCCTTCTCCACACCTAAGATTAGGTGGGCGAGTTCATATTCTGTCAAATCAATCGGAAAATAGTCAGATGCATTCGCTTTTACCATCGCGTCCATCTGACTCGGCTTTACCATAGGCACCATTACCTCTCGCGTCGCAATCTTACCGGAAGTAATAGAAAACACCACCTGTTTTGTCTTTACTTTATGCTCTGCAAGAGCATCTTTAATCACGGCAACAAAATCTTCGTTGTCCGCCAAAAAACCATCGCTTATGGCGCCCTGCGGCGTCGGCACGTTAAAATATTTATATACCTTCGGATTCTTGCTCCGATAATCCATCTCGCATATTCTTGTCAGTGCATATCCGACTTCAATGCTTAGTATCTTAGCCATAAATACCCCTTTCAAATTCCTTCTTTCCCAATTTCTGTACGGATAAACATAAAAACCATACAGGCGGTATCAAAGCAGAACACTAAAATACCAATTTAGGAACATATTCCCCCACAGGGCTGCGATTAAAACCCCAATGGATAAGTAAGGTCCCATGGCAAGCACATGCCCCTCCCCCGAAACCTTCATGCGGATGATATGGACAACCGAGCCCACAATACATCCGATAAGAAAAGCCAAAATAATCAATTTCCAGCCGATAAGCAGCCCGCACGCCGCCATCAGCTTGATATCGCCGCCGCCTATCGCCCTGCCCTTCGACAATATGTATAATAGGTACAAAAAGGCGCTGACTGCAGCGAATCCAATTACATATAAATACCAGTTTGACAAGTCTGTCAATACCCGGATAATTCCCAGCACGCCGATAAAAATATTGAAGCCTACCGGAATCTCACAGGTTTTAAAATCAATCACGGAAAGCGCTAAGAGCGCACTGCCTGCCAAGCAGTAGAGTAGGGATTCTACGCTTATTTTGCAGACAGTAAAAATCAAAATGTAGAGAAGCCCGTTTGACACCTCTAATAAGGGGTGCCAAACGGAGATTTTCTCTTTGCATTTGCGACATTTTCCTCCCAGGCAAAGGTAACTGAAAACCGGCACCAAATCATACCATTTTAACTGGTAGCCACAGCTCTCGCAGTGGGAACGCACCTTTACAATACTCTCCTTCTGTGGAATCCGGCAGATGCATACATCAATGAAACTGCCGATGACGATTCCGTAGAGGAATACGATTATGTAAAAAAAGATTTTCAGCGACGTAGGGATTGGTTCCAGCATGGGAGTGTCCTTTCAGATATCTAATTAGTCGTTAGCTGTATGATATGCTGCAGGATCCGGATAAATCGCTGCTCCACCCAATGTGATGGAAGTAACGCCATCTGTTGTATCCCAGGTTACTACCCAGCTATAAGTTGAATCTACCTTTGATGCGGGAACAGTTGTGAATCCAGGAAGACCTGTAACAGTTGCGCCTGCAGCAGTAGCTGTACCATTGTTGATTCCGCCGATGGTAACGCCGTCAGTAATTGCGGTGTTGATAGCGGTTGCCATTTCCTGTGCATTGGTGATATCGGTGCTAACTTTTGAACGCTGTACAAATCTCATGTACGTAGGTGCCAAAATACCAATCAGCACTGCCATGATGGCGATAACGATAATAAGTTCCACCAATGAAAAACCTTTGTTGTCCTTTTTCATAAAATTCGTCTCCTTTTACTCTTTTTAATATTTATCTTAAACGCCGCGTCCCTACCCAGCAGCATTTAATTCAAGTTTACAGATTCTCCATCGCATTGTACATGGAGAGCATGGGTGCCATACATGCTGCAATCAGCACACCTACTATAGCAGCAAGCACAACGATAATCAGAGGCTCCATCGCCGCCATCAAGGTCTGCACCGCCATTTCTACTTCTTCATCATAATAATCCGCCAGCTTTTCCAGCATCTCTTCCGTATTACCGGATTCCTCGCCGATACGAATCATATGGTATACCATGGGCGGAAACAATCCTGTTTCCTCCAAGGGGCGTGACAACGGCTGTCCGATGATAATTTCATTTTTGCAGGTGTCCATCGCTTCCCTGAAATACACATTGTCCATGGTATTGCCCACGATTTCCACCGCCTCAATCAGGGGAACGCCTGCCGCAAGCAGGGTGCTCATGGTACGTGCCATCTGGGAGGACGCCTGCTTTACCTTTAGGTTCTTCAGCGCCGGAATCCGGAGTTGTAACCCATGGAACACATGCTTCCCCATATCTGTTTTACCAAATATGTTCAATGCAACCGCAACGCCGATTACGACAGGAACTAATATGTACCATTTACCAATAATGAAATTACTCGCCGCCTGCACCGCTACAGTGATACCCGGCAAATCAGTCCCCAAGTCTGCAAACATATCTGTATAACTGGGGATTATGACTACCAACATAACAATTACCACCGCAACTGCCACAATACAGACAATCATCGGGTACATCATAGCTTTCTTTACCAAAGCCCTTGTCTTGTTTGCCTTTTCAAACTGAATCGCCATACGCTCCATGGCGACATCTATACTTCCCGACGACTCGCCCGCCGCCACCATGTTTACCATAAGTTCGGGAAATACCTTGGGATATTCCTTTAACGAGCGAGCCAGTGTCTCGCCCTTTTCCACATTGACACGGACGCCCTCCACAGCCTTTTTGAGCTGTTTGTTCTCCGTCTGCTCGCTGAGCATCTTAAGCGCCTCCAAAATGGACACGCCCGCCCTCGTCATACTGACAAACTGCCGACAGAACACGCTCAAATCACGAGGCTTGGGATATCCCCCGATTTCAATATTAAGGTCTCTTGTCAGCAGGCTCTGCTCCTTGATGCTCACAATCGTATAGCCCTGCTGTTTCAATTCCGACTTCGCTTTTTCCAGCGTGTCGGCATCAATACTCCCCTTTATCGCCTTGCCGGCCCTGTCCAGCGCTTCATAGCCGTAAGCTGCCATTGGTATCCCCCTTAAATCCTGTATTTCAGTAAGTTTCGTCCTTTATTTTACAATTATCTTACTTCGTATTGTAAACATTTTAACACTATTCACCAAAAAAAACAACATTATCTCGCTATTTTTATAGATTTTTTTGTGCGTTTCCTTATTGTTTTGTTGCCTAAAGTAGTTTATTATATACAAAAAGTGTGCATATCGTGTTCTTTTTCAGAAAAATTCACCAAAAAAGCAAACGGGCACCAACAAATTCTTCTGTCAATGCCCTGTTGCAAGTTCTTTATTATGAATATTAAGAATCAAAGGATACCTTCATCATTTCATTATACGAGGTGATGCCGGAGAGTACGTATTCAGACGCGCTCATACGCAGCGTATGCATGCCGTTTTTGATTGCCTGCTCCTTGATTTCCTCTGCNGAACCGTTTTTGCTGATAATCGTCTTTAAATCCTGCGTCATNTCNAAGATCTCGTANACACCGATACGTCCTTTATAACCCATATTATCACANTGCGGGCAGCCGCACGGCTCATANATCTGCACCGGCTCCTCTGATTTCACACCCAGAATNTCTCTCTCGTCNTCTGTNGCAATACGAGGCTTTTTACAATTCGGACAAAGCCTTCTCACCAGNCGCTGTGCNATAACGCCGACCACAGANTCTGCTATCAGATANGGNTCNANGCCCATNTCNGCCAGACGGGTAATGGTACTGGCNGAGGAGTTGGTATGCAGCGTACTTACTACAAGGTGTCCTGTGATGGACGCCTGCACGGCAATTCCCGCCGTCTCCTGGTCACGGATCTCACCNATCATAATGATATCGGGGTCCTGACGCAGAATAGAACGCAGTGCGCTGGCAAAAGTCAGATTTGCCTTATTATTTGTCTGTACCTGATTGATACCGTCAATATTTGCCTCCACAGGGTCTTCTACCGTGATAATATTTACATCCTCNGTGTTCAGTTCACTGAGCGCGGTATAAAGCGTGGTAGACTTACCGCTTCCGGTAGGTCCTGTTACCANAAGGATNCCATGCGGATTTTTCAAAATATGGTCNAACTGCTGCATCTCAGCAGGTTTCAANCCTANCTGACTCTTCTCGCGGTTGAGNGCGTTCTTGGAAGCAAGACGCATAACGATTTTCTCGCCGTAAACAGTGGGAAGAATNGATACACGGATATCGTACTCCATTCTGTCTACAATCTGTGTGATTCTACCGTCCTGCGGCTTCCTTTTTTCCGAGATATCCATACCGCCGATAATCTTGATACGCGCCACCATTGCCGACAGGATACGAATGTCATACCTTCCCTTCTCGTAGAGTGCACCGTCGATACGGTAACGCACCCGGACTTTTTTCTCAAGCGGTTCAATATGAATATCGGAAGCNCGCTGTCTTGCCGCATTTTCTATCATTTCTTTTACCAGAATAACGATGGGNGAACTGTTGATGTCTTCACTGAAAACATCCTCCTCTTCCACAACCAGACGCTCCCTTGCGTAATCCTCTAAAGCGGTGGCCACCTCTGTCTGTCCATAAAACCTGTCAATTGCCAGCATGACGCTTCGAGGCGTCGCTACCAGCGGCTCTACCTGACAGCCTGTAATGATGGAGATATCGTCCATCGCATCCAAATCCAACGGATCCGCCATGGCAACGCGAAGAATATTCATGTTGTCCGGCGCGTATTCTATAGGAATCACCCTGTTCTTTTTCAATACGGAAGCCGTTACCAAATCCAACACAGCCTTGTCAACTGTGATGTTTTGTAAATCTATGCTTGCATAGCCGAGCTGTCTGCTAAGCACGCCGGCAATGTTTTCTTCCGTCACCATACCGGCATCTACCAGAGTCTCACCTAGTTTTTTGCCGCTTCCCTTTTGGAGCTCCAGTGCTTTTTTAAGCTGTTCTTCGCTAATTAAGCCATCATTTACGAGCGCATCGCCCAGACGCACTTTTCTTCTCCCATATTCGACCATGTTATCTTCCCCTCCGTACTTTACGGTTTGCTTCTTATAATTATGATAAAACTTTTATTACTTTCGGTCAAGTCGCTTTATCATTTTTTGTCAAAATCCCTTTTCTTTTACTCTTTATTCATTATACCGCATTCGTGCGTTTATAGCAACACAACTTCACATAAATACGTCAAAGGGACTGCCGTAAAGCAGCCCCCTTAAAAAACACTATCTGCAAATCAATAGTTCATGATTATTCATTTGCGAAGCAAATTAATAATTGACAATTGCGCCGAAATCTTCCTTGAGTGAAGCGCCGCCTACCAGACCGCCGTCAATGTCGGGCTGTGCAAAAAGCTCGGGAGCGCTCGCCGCGGATACGGANCCGCCGTACTGGATACGGATTGCTTCCGCAGTCGCCTCATCNTAAACTTCNCCGATGCAGGCACGGATTGCAGCGCATACCTCCTGCGCCTGTTCGGTGGTTGCCACCTTNCCNGTTCCGATTGCCCANATAGGCTCGTAAGCGATAACCGCTTTCTTTGCCTGCTCTGCAGTCACATTNAGGAANGCAATCTTGATCTGCTGGCGTATCCAGTCAATCGTGATTCCCTGCTCTCTCTGTGTNAGNGACTCGCCGCAGCAGATAATCGGNGTCAGNCCNTGTTCAAACGCCTTTAACACCTTCTTATTGACTGTCTCGTCCGTCTCNGCAAAGTATTCTCTTCTCTCCGAATGTCCGATGATAACATACTTTACGCCGGCATCGGTGAGCATGGCGGGAGAAATNTCGCCCGTATAGGCACCCTTCTCCTCAAAATACATATTTTCTGCACCGATTTCGATATTGCTTCCCTTTACTGCTTCCACAGCNGGAATNATATCGATGGCAGGCACGCAGAATACTACNTCCGCCTTATCCGTCGCTGTCANCGGCTTTAACTTTTCGATTAATGCCACGGCTTCACTGGGCGTCATGTTCATCTTCCAGTTGCCGGCAATGATTTTTCTTCTTGCCATTTTCATNATCTCACTTTCTTTATTTGTCGTCCGCTGCAACCACGCCGGGAAGCTCCTTGCCCTCAAGGAATTCAAGGGAAGCGCCGCCGCCTGTGGAAATATGGGACATCTTGTCGCCNAAGCCTAACTGNTTGACTGCTGCTGCAGAATCGCCGCCGCCGATAATCGTGGTAGCTTCTGTCTCAGCCAGAGCCTTTGCAACCGCAATGGTACCCTCTGCCAGAGTAGGATTTTCAAACACGCCCATGGGTCCGTTCCAAACTACGGTCTTGGCAGACTTCACAGCATCTGCAAACATTTCAGCCGTCTTGGGTCCGATATCGCAGCCCTCTCTGTCAGCAGGCATATTGGTCACATCATATACCTCTACCTCAACAGGAGCGTCGATGGGATTCGGGAACTCCGTAATCGTAACGGAATCTACGGGAAGCAGCAGCTTCTTGCCAAGCTTCTCTGCCTTTTCCATCATTTCCTTGCAGTAGTCAAGCTTGCTGTCATCTACCAAAGACTTGCCGATTTCGTAGCCCTGTGCCTTTAAGAAGGTATAAGCCATGCCGCCGCCGATAATCAGGGTATCGCACTTCTCCAGCAGGTTGGAGATTACATTTAATTTGTCCGCAACCTTTGCGCCGCCCAGAATCGCCACGAAAGGTCTTACCGGATTTTCCACAGCATTGCCGAGGAAGTTGATTTCCTTCTGCATCAGGTAGCCCACTACGTTGGAGCCGCCCTTCTCAGAGATAAATTTGGTAACGCCTTCCACAGACGCATGCGCCCTGTGGGAAGAACCGAAAGCATCACATACATAATCGTCTGCCAAATCTGCCAGCTCTTTGCTGAAAGCTTCGCCGTTCTTGGTCTCCTCTGCACCGCGGAAGCGGGTGTTCTGCAACAGTACCACGTCGCCTTCCTTCATAGCCTCAACTGCTTTTGTCGCAGCCTCGCCTGTTACATTGTAATCTGCAACGAAGTTTACTTCCTTGCCCAGCTTTTCGGAAAGCCTCTTTGCAACCGGTGCCAAAGACTCGCCTTCGTTGGGGCCGTTCTTTACCTTGCCTAAATGGGAGCAGAGAATCACTTTGCCGCCATCGTTAAGCAGCTTCTGAATCGTGGGAAGCGCTGCCGTAATACGTGTCTCATCGGTAATCTCGCCGTTCTTTAAGGGTACGTTGAAGTCACAGCGCACCAGAACTCTCTTTCCCTTTACGTTAATGTCGTCTACTGATTTTTTGTTTAAACCCATTGTTTCAATACCTCCGTTTCATTGTGAATAAAAAGGGTCCGGTCCATAAGACCGGACCCTGATAGGTCTAAAGTGCTTTCGCTTATGCCAGCTCGCTGAAATACTTGATGGTACGAACCATCTGGCTGGTGTAGCTGTTCTCGTTGTCATACCATGAAACAACCTGAACTAAGCTGTTGCCGTCTTCCATCTTGGAAACCATGGTCTGGGTTGCGTCAAAAATGGAGCCGTAGGTGCTGCCGATAACGTCGGAGGATACGATTTCATCCTCGTTGTAACCGAAAGACTCGGTTGCTGCAGCCTTCATTGCTTCGTTGATACCTTCCTTGGTAACCTCGCCCTTCACAACTGCTACTAAGATAGTGGTTGAGCCGGTAGGGGTCGGAACACGCTGTGCGGAGCCGATAAGCTTGCCGTTCAACTCAGGAATAACAAGACCGATTGCCTTTGCAGCACCGGTGGAGTTGGGAACGATGTTGCATGCGCCTGCACGGCTTCTTCTCAAATCGCCCTTTCTCTGAGGTCCGTCAAGAATCATCTGGTCGCCGGTGTATGCATGTACAGTGGTCATGATACCGCTCTGGATTGCTGCGAAATCATTGAGAGCCTTAGCCATGGGAGCAAGGCAGTTGGTGGTACAGGAAGCTGCGGAAATAACGGTATCATCCGGCTTCAAGGTATCATGGTTTACGTTGTATACGATGGTAGGAAGGTCATTGCCTGCAGGAGCAGAAATAACAACCTTGCGTGCGCCTGCTGTGATATGAGCAGATGCCTTATCCTTTGAGGTATAGAAGCCTGTACACTCTAAAACTACATCAACCTTTAACTCACCCCAGGGAAGCTTGGAAGCGTCTGCTTCTTTGTAGATGGTGATGGTCTTGCCGTTTACGGTGATGCTGTCTTCGCCTGCTTCTACGGAATCAGCATATTTGTACTTGCCCTGTGAAGAATCATACTTCAACAGATGTGCTAACATCTTGGGGCTTGTCAAATCGTTGATTGCCACAACATCATATCCTTCTGCATCAAACATCTGTCTGAATGCAAGACGACCGATACGGCCGAAACCATTGATTGCTACTCTTACTGCCATTTTAGTTTCCTCCTAAAATTTTATATTTGTTTGATCCAATCTTATGATTGTCAAATTTTTATCAGCATATCCATTTTACCTAATTCCCATTGATAATTCAAGATGTAAATCGAAAATATTTGCCATTTCAGGGAAATTTTATATATTTTTCAAATTCTTTACTCCCTAAGCCTGTTTTCTGTTATAATAAAAAACGGCTGCAAAACTATCTTGCAAGTGACGGAAATGTTCAATATAGACAAAAACAGGCTCCGAAGCGTGGCAAGTCGCCTTTATTTTGTCTATATTGAACATTTCCTGTGTTGCAAAGGAGAGTTTCGCAAACATTTACTATATTATTATAAGTAGAACCGCGGCTTTTTTGATATCGCCGCAGAAAGGACAATTATGGCAATTACAGCGGATTTTCACCTGCATTCTTCTTTTTCCGGCGACAGCACGGAACCCATGGAAAACATGATTCTGAGCGCCATTGAAAAGGGACTGACCCATATCTGTTTTACCGAGCATATGGATATGGATTATCCGGTTTCCGAAGGCACCCCCGAGGGCACCTTCCTTGTCAACACCGATTCCTACCTCTATGATTTGGCACGCCTCAAGGATCAGTACGGCGAAAAGATTCAGATTCTTTTCGGTATAGAGCTTGGCTTACAGCCCCACCTTGCCAAAGAACTTGCCCTTTACACCCATCGGCATGAATTTGATTTTATCATTGGCTCCACACATATTGTAAATGGAAAAGACCCTTACTGTCCCGAATTTTACGAAAACCGCAGCGAGGAAGAAGCCTACCGAGAATATTTCGAAGGCATTATCGAAAACATCAGAAAAGTCCGCCATTTTGACGTATTTGGACATCTGGACTATGTCGTGCGCTACGGCCCTAACAAGGACAAAAACTATTCTTACGCAAAATATAAAGACCTGTTTGATACCATGCTGACGCTCTTTTTGGAGTATGAAAAAGGGATTGAACTGAATACCGGAAGCCTGCGGCGCGGCACAAAAGACGTGAGCCCCTGCCGGGAAGTGCTGAAAAGATACCGTGAACTGGGCGGCGAGGTGATTACCGTCGGCTCTGACGCCCACTGCGCAAAAGATATCGCCGCCGATTTCCACCTCGCCACCGAAATTCTCAAAGACTGCGGCTTCCGCTACTACTGCATCTTCGAAAAACGACTTCCTGAATACAAGAAACTGTGATTCTCCCCAAAACCGGAAGAATGATTTAGATAATCTTAGGCGGTGTTTTTCAGCGCCTTAGATTATCTTCATTCCATTGGCACATGACTACAATCTTCTCCGGCGTGGTCTGCGCCGGTATGCTTCTTGTGCTCATATTGTACATAACAAGGAGATAATGCCCTGCCGGAGAGCCGTAAAACGTCTGATTGTTGGACGTAACCACCGGTACATTTCTCGACACATTCAGTTTCAGGGTATTGTCGGTGTTTACGAGGCGCTTATCAAAATACCCCGCCGCCACATTTGCCGCAGTTTCCACTGACACCACTGCCACCGCGCCGAACTGCGGCGGATAGATGAGGATTGCCGGCAAATCGGCATTATATATAAAATGCGCTTCCATCCCCTGAGAAAGGGACACAAAGTCTGCAATATAGGTTTCCGGCGTCACAACAAAATTGATCGTACCGCTCTCTCTGGTTTCCACCGACACAAACCGGCTGCAATCACTGCCGCCGCTTCTCTGCAGGGGATTTATCCTCACAATCCTTCCCGTAACTACCTTGTAGGTGGTTCTTTCCTGTAATTTCCATGGTTCCATATAATCCATACGATTCAACCTGCTTTCTTTTTTCTTATTTTATGCGCTTCTTACAGTATCGTGCCGCCTCCCAGCACATAATCGTCCTGATAGAATACGGCCGCCTGCCCCGGCGTGACCGCCCGCACCGGTTCGTCAAAGGTGCATTTTATCCTGCCGTCCTTCTGCTTTTCCAACAAACAGGGCGCGCCCGCGTGGGCATACCGTATTTTGACCTTGGCACGCATCGGCTCTATAATATCTTCGACTGCCATATAGTTTACCTTGTCGCAGAAGAGCACATTGGTATATAAATCTTCACTTTCCCCGATTACCACCTCATTTGTATCCGGTCTGATTTCCGTCACAAACACAGGACTTCCCATCGCCAGATTCAACCCCTTCCGCTGTCCGATGGTATAATGGACAATGCCTTTATGCTCTCCCAAAACGGTGCCGTCCGCTCTCACAAAACTGCCGCTGCCGGGCAGCTTTTTCCCCGCTTCTCTTGTAAGGAAAGCGCCATAATCCCCGTCCGGTATAAAACAGATATCCTGACTGTCCGGCTTTGCCGCGACCGGCAGGGCAAGCCGCTCTGCTATGGCACGAATTTCTTCCTTTGTATAGTCGCCTGCCGGCATCAGCGTGTGCGCAAGCTGCTCCTGCGTCAGATTGTACAGTGCATAGGTCTGGTCCTTTTTTGCAGCAGCAGCGTTTTTCACTGTGTATCTGCCGTTTTGCAGCCTTTCAATCCTTGCGTAATGCCCCGTAGCAACATAGTCGGCTCCCATTTCCCTGCCTCTGCCCAAAAGCGCCTCCCATTTGATATAGCGGTTGCAGACATTGCAGGGATTGGGCGTTCTGCCGTGCAAATACTCCTCCACAAAATAATCCACGACGCAGTGCTTAAACTCCTTGGTAAAATCTATCACATAATGCGGAATTCCCAGCAAATTCGCAACTTTCTTCGCATCCTGTGCCGCACTGCCAACCTCCGCCGATGCACTGTTGCCTTCCGTCCGCACATTCCCGTCTTCCGCAGCCACATCGCAGCCTTCCGTCCGCACATCACTGCGTTCTGCTTCACCCTCCCGCCACATCTGCATGGTGACGCCGATGACCTCATAGCCCGCTTCCTTTAAAAGATACGCCGCCACCGACGAATCCACGCCGCCCGACATACCCACTACAACCTTTTCCTTCATGGATTTCCTCTTTCCGCTCTCTTTTTCCTTTACTCTAGCACGGTTTTTGTTTTTCGTCCATCTAAAAAATATAGGCGTTTGCAAAACCTGTTATGCAGCAAGTGTCATTGTGCACATTGGATATTCCAACGCAGACTCGCTTTCGCTCCGAGCTTACCGCAGCGGTACTAAGCTCGAAAATACCTCGCTAAGTACCGGCGGTAAGCAAGGGTCTGCTTATGGAATATCCAATGTACACAATTCGAAATCAGCAAACTGAAGTTTCGCAATTGCCTAATTTAAAAAATATTAGGTAACTGTGAAACTTCTACTCAGTACACAGGAAATAGTCAAGATAGACAAAATAAGGGCGACTTGCCACGCTTCGGAGCCCGTTTTTGTCTATCTTGACTATTTCCGTCACTCGCAAAGAGAATTTCACTGGTGCCTACTCTAAAACCGTTCTGTCAAGCCCTTGCTCCGAATATATTTATCAAGAACACTGCCGCATGGAGCGTTTTTCATGAAGCGAAGCAATCCTTTTATCACAGGCACTATTATCCTCACTCTGACAGGTCTTTTAAGCCGCCTTATCGGCTTTTTTTACCGGATTTATCTATCCCGTCTGTTCGGTGAAGAGGGAATGGGCGTCTACCAGCTTTTAAGTCCCGTTCTGGCTCTCACTTTTTCCATCACAGCCGCCGGTCTTCAGACCGCCATTTCCAAATATGTGGCGGGGGAAGCTTCTTCCAAAAGCTATAAATCCTCCTTCCGCTTCCTGATGACGGGGCTTGCGCTCTCTCTGCTGCTTTCCCTTCCCTGCATGGGCGTTATGCTGCATTTTTCAGAGTTTATCGCAGCAAAGTTTCTGTTAGAGCCGCGCACCGCCTCCATGCTGCGCATCATTGCCCTCTCCGTTCCGCTCGGCGCCGTCCACTCCTGCATCAACGGCTATTTTTATGGTGTCAAAAAAGCCGGCCTTCCCGCAGCAACGCAGCTTATCGAGCAGTTTTTCAGGGTAGCCTGCGTCTTTCTTGCAAGCTTTCTGGCAGACGGACGGGGAACAGCCCCGACAATCAATGTGGCGGTTGTCGGTCTGGTAGTCGGAGAGTTCGGTGCAATGATAGTCTCCATCCTTGCCGTTTACCTGCGCTTCTGCCGGCTTTCCTCCACAAAAGGCCTGCGTGAAAACGCGGTGAAGGCGCTGCATCCCATATCCGCCTACTTTTCCGCTGCCGCAAAACTGCTTGCGCTTTCCGTTCCCCTCTCCCTCAATCGCATTGTCATCAATTTGCTGCAGAGCATCGAGGCGGTCTATATTCCCAGCATGCTGCAGACCTATGGCTACGATTCCGCAACGGCGCTCAGCGTATACGGTGTACTGACCGGAATGGCGCTCCCTCTTATTTTTTTCCCCAACGCACTTACCGGCTCTATTTCCCTTATGCTCCTGCCTGTTGTCTCAGAAGCCGATGCCGCCGGTAACCGGTCTGCGGTAAAACGTGCCGCCGGCAAAACCATATATTCCTGCCTGTTTTTGGGCGGTATCTGCACGCTGGGCTTCCTGATTCTGGGCCGTCCCGTCGGGCGTCTTCTGTTCCACAGCGAGCTTGCCGGCATTTTTATCTGTTCCCTGAGCTTCATCTGTCCCTTTTTATACCTGTGTGCCACCCTCACCAGTATTCTGCACGGCCTCGGCAAAGCCGGCAGCGTCTTTTTTGTCAATGTAAGCTCCCTTTTGATACGGCTTGCCTTTGTCTTTTTTCTGCTGCCCCGTTTCGGCATCAACAGTTACATAGCCGGTATGCTGTTTTCCCAGATTTACTCCGCCGGCCTTCTTTTGCTTTTCCTGAAAAGAATCATAGGGAAAAAGGAAAAGTCTTGCGCCCGTTTCTGATTTATTATATAATGTCTATCGTATTTTAAGGAAAGGTACGGTATTGACATGAGCTTTGAATTTATAAAGAAACTGCCCACTCCGGCAGAAATCAGGGAACAGTTCCCCCTGCCGGATGAGCTTGCAAAGATTAAAGAACAACGGGATGCAGAAATCAGGGACGTTTTCACCGGAAAAAGCAATAAATTTCTGGTTATCATCGGCCCCTGCTCCGCCGACAACGAGGACTCTGTCTGCGACTATGTAAACAGACTGGCTAAAGTCAACGAAAAGGTGAAGGACAAGCTGCTTATCATTCCCCGCATTTATACCAACAAGCCCAGAACCACCGGTGAAGGCTATAAGGGCATTGTATCGCAGCCCGACCCCGAAAAAAAGCCCGACTTTCTCGCCGGACTTATTGCCATGAGGAAAATGCAGATTCGCGCCATTGAAGAAAGCGGCCTGACCGCTGCGGATGAGATGCTCTATCCCGAAAACTGGCGCTACGTTTCCGATATCCTGTCCTATGTGGCTATCGGCGCCCGCTCTGTGGAGGATCAGCAGCACCGCCTTGCCTGCAGCGGCTTTGATGTGCCTGCCGGTATGAAAAACCCCACCAGCGGCGATTTTTCCGTTATGCTCAATTCCGTGCACGCAGCACAGCACCCCCATTCCTTCATCTATAGAGGCTGGGAGGTTAAGACTACCGGAAATGAACTGGCGCATACGGTACTTCGCGGCGCCACTAACAAACATGGCCAAAATCTTCCCAACTACCACTATGAAGATTTAAATACCCTTTTAACACTCTACAATGAACGAGAGTTAAAAAATCCGGCATGTATCATCGACTCCAACCACAGCAACTCTAACAAGCAGTTTGAGCAGCAGATTCGTATTGTCAAGGAGGTTATGCACAGCCGCAAGCTGAGTCCGGACATTCACAAGCTGGTCAAGGGCGTTATGGTGGAAAGCTATATCGAGGAAGGCTGTCAAAAGGTAGGCGGCGGTATCTACGGCAAATCCATCACCGACCCGTGCCTTGGCTGGGCAGACACAGAACGACTGATTTACGATATTGCAGATTACGAATAGGGAATTTCAAAAAATCTTTAACAGTCCGGTCATAATCCCCGGGTTTATATAGCCCTCCAGCAGGCAGCCGAATACCAGTGCACCTATCAGAATCGGAAAACGCAGCGCCTTTTTGCGGAGAAGCTGGCTCTTGTCTTTCATCTCACGAAACTCCTGCAGCCTCTCCGGATAATAAATGGCTGTACAAAATTCACAGCTCCACTGCAGCAAAAGCAGCGCCGCCGGAAAATATACTAAAATCTGCGGAAACACGCCGGCAAGTATCAGCAGTATCCCTTTCAATCCATAGCGCAGCATGGACGCCATCACCAGCATGCCAAACGACACGCCAAGCCATGCGGTCCCTGTCCACGCTGCCGCCAGACCAAGCCAGGTCGTAGAAAGCACCGCAAGTATCAGCGCTATCCCCACCCGTTTTTGCAAAAGATACAGAAAAAAGGCATGTTTGTCAACACCGGAGTATTTCATATCGTACAGCGTATACTCACTCAAAAGACCGGTATTGTACAGCAATGCCTTTTTCCCCATATTCATAAGCACAAGTCCTGCTACAAAGCCCACTGCGGCAATGACTGCAAGCACTTTGCCCTGCTTTAATTCTGCCTGTCTGAACCAACGCATTTTTGCTCCCATCTGCGTGCTTTGGGCACGCGCTCTTTCACCGACATTCGCCAGATTGTCCGTTACGCTCTATTCTATGATGGGGGAAAAATGATTATGCCGATACTACAAATACTTATGCGCATAAGTCATGATTGCGCAGATTGTTTTGGAGTCCTGAATGGTACAGTTGTATATCATATCCATCAATTCCTCTACGGTATATGCTTCCACATTGATAAATTCGTCCTCATCTAAATGCTGGTGGCTCGGTATCAGATTTTTTGCCACATAAATATCAATCTTCTCATTACAAAAAGCAACCGTTGTGCGGATGGTAATCAGAAATTCCAGTTCGTCGGTACGGTATCCGGTTTCTTCCTCCAGCTCTCGTGCCGCTGCTGTACGCGTGGGCTCATCCACGCCGTTCAGGCCTCCCGCCGGAACCTCCAGCGTATACCTGTCCAACGCATTTCTATACTGGCGGACCATCAGTATTTTTCCGTCTTCCCTGACCGGAACCACTGCCGCCGCACCCTTATGCCCGATAAAATCCCACTTTACAATATTGCCGTTCGGCACCTGAACCGTATCCTGATAATAATCGATGATAGCGCCCTTCTGTACCAAATCCCTGCTCAGCCTCTTAAATTCCTCTGCCATAAGAACCTTCCTTTCCCCGTTTTCCCTGTTGTCTTCTCTGCTGCTCTCCACGCCGCTATTTGCTCTCCAAAAGTTTTTCCACACTTACCAGTTTGACGCAGAGTGTAAACAGCTCTGCCGCCTGCGCCATTTCGCCCGGTGTCGGGAAAGACGGTGCAATACGGATATTGCTGTCCTTGGGGTCTTTGCCATAAGGATAGGTTGCACCCGCTCCGGTCATGACAACGCCCGCCTCCTTACATTTCGCTACAATTTGTTTTGCGCAGCCTTCCATAGCGTCAAATGAAATGAAATAGCCTCCCTTGGGCGGTATCCATGTGGCAATGTCCAGCCCGCCAAGCTCACTCTCCAGAATGCGGAGTACTGCTTCAAATTTGGGACGAATAATGTCCGCCTGCCTTTTCATCTGTGCCTTTAACCCGTTGATATCCTTAAAATACCTTACATGACGAAGTTGATTAATCTTGTCGTATCCAATGGTCTGAATTGTCATGGACTTTTTGATAAACTCCAAATTTTTAGGGGAAGACGCCACAGCCGCAATGCCCGCGCCTGAGAAAGTCACCTTGGAGGTTGAAACAAATTCATAAACCATATCCGGATTGCCTGCTTTTTCACACTCACCGAAGATTTCCAAAAGTTCATCCTGAGAATCCTCGTAGAGATGATGGATAGCATAGGCGTTATCCCAGTAAATTCTAAAATCCTCCGCAGCCGGTGCAAGCGCCGCAAAACGTCTCACGGTCTCATCGGAGTAAGTGATGCCCTGCGGATTGGAATACTTCGGCACACACCAGATTCCCTTCACGGTTTCATCATGATTCACATACTGCTCTACCATATCCATATCAGGTCCGTCTGCGGTCATGGGAATCGGAATCATCTCAATTCCAAAATGCTCCGTAATCGCAAAATGCCTGTCATATCCCGGCACCGGACACAAAAACTTCACTTTGTCCAGTTTGCACCACGGAGTACTTCCGCAGACGCCATGCGTCATGGAACGGGATACCGCATCATACATAAGGGACAAACTCGCATTGCCGCAGACAATCACGTTTTCGGCAGGAACGCCTATCATCGCACCCATAAGCGCCTTTGCCTCCGGAATGCCATCCATAAGACCGTAATTACGGCAGTCCACACCACCCTCCGTCCGCAAATCACTGTCTGCACCCAGTACGTCCATAATCGGCATGGTCATGTTTAGCTGTGTTTCCGAAGGCTTCCCCCTGGACATATCCAGCTTCAGCCCCATGCCCTTTGCCTCTTCATATGCCTGATTCAGTTCCTTTCTAAGCGCTTCCAGTTCAGTCCTGTCCATTTCCTGATATGCTTTCATCTTATTCTTTTCCTTTCCACTCCGGCGCACAGGAAAGATATCTGCCGCCGTGTTCTTTCTCTTTATCCGATTGGATAATCGTATACAATCATACACGCCTTGTATATTCTACTATATTGCAAAAGCGAACACAAGCAAAAGTTTTATTTTTTATAATAAAAACTCAGATTATTCTTTCCAAACTTTTATTTTGGGGAATGCATGCAAGATTTTAGACTTAATTTACTACCATTTTACTACTTTATAAGCTATAATCATGATTAGCATATAATCAAACAAAAACGGAGGTGGATCTGCGATGATAGAAGAAGTAAGAAAGCAAGTATGCAATTTATTAGACAAAGATAATTCCGGTCATGGGATGGAACATGTCAATAGAGTATTGCATTTATCTTTGCAATTTGCCGAAACAGAAAATGCGGATAAAGATGTAGTTGCTCTCATTGCATTATTGCATGATGTTGATGATTATAAACTATTTGGAACAGAAAGTGCTGATAATTTAACCAATGCCAGAAATATTTTAGAACAATGTTCTGTTGCAGATAATATGAAAGAACAAGTTTTAAATGCTATTAAAACAATTGGTTACAGCAAAAGATTAAAAGGCATTCGTCCAATCACACTTGAAGGCATGATAGTATCAGATGCGGATATGTGTGACAGTATTGGTGCTACCGGAATCCTTCGTAGTTATCAATACAATTTAGCCCATGGCAATGTATTTTTTGATAAAAATATATACCCTGCATTACATATGTCCGCAACTGATTATATGGCCAAAAAAGAGGGAACCGTTGTTACGCATATGTTTGAAAAATTACTAAAACTAAAGGATATGATGCTAACTAAGTCCGGAAGAAGAGAGGCAATAGAAAGACATCATATCATGCTTGCCTTTCTCTTCCACTTTTTGGAAGAAGAAAATGTTCCGGAGTGGATTGATTATTTAGATCATTATCTAAGCGAAAACCAAAAATAAGAAAGTATTTATGCGAAAAAAAGCGTAGGCGGATACCGTCTACGCTTTTGCTTCCTATTCAATATTCAATTTACATTACTTAGCATAATCAATTACGCGGCTTTCACGAATAACATTGACTTTAATTTGTCCGGGATATTCCAGTTCAGCTTCAATCTGCTTGGAAATATCTCTCGCCAATACTACCATGTCAGCATCCGTAATCTGCTCAGGAACTACCATTACGCGAATTTCCCGACCTGCCTGAATAGCAAAAGATTTGTCAACACCTTTGAAATTGTTTGTGATTTCTTCTAATTGTCTTAATCTGCTAGTGTAGGTTTCCAGTGTTTCCCTTCTAGCCCCCGGTCTTGCAGCGGATATTGTATCAGCAGCTTGTACAATACATGCAATCAGGGATGTAGCTTCCACGTCGCCGTGGTGGGATTCAACCGCATTGATTACGGTTGCATTCTCCTTATACTTTCTGCAGAGCTCTGAACCTAACTGAATATGGGAACCTTCCATTTCATGGTCAACCGCTTTGCCGATATCGTGCAAAAGTCCCGCACGTTTTGCAAGACGAACATCCAGTCCCATCTCTGCCGCCAAAAGCCCTGACAACTGTGCAACTTCTACAGAATGTTTTAATGCATTCTGCCCATAACTGGTTCTGAACTTCATCTTACCGAGTAATTTTACGAGTTCAGGGTGAATACCATGTACGCCAACCTCAAGAGTTGCAGCTTCACCTTCCTCTTTAATCATTACCTCTACTTCCCTCTGCGCCTTCTCTACCATTTCTTCAATTCTGGCAGGATGGATACGTCCATCTACAATCAGCTTTTCAAGGGCAATTCTTGCAACCTCGCGGCGGATGGGATCAAATCCTGACAGAATAACTGCCTCCGGTGTATCATCGATAATTAAATCAACGCCCGTCATCGTCTCCAATGTACGGATATTGCGTCCTTCCCTGCCGATAATACGACCTTTCATCTCATCACTCGGAAGCTGTACGACGGAGATGGTAGTCTCAGAGACATGATCTGCTGCGCATCTCTGAATTGCATTTACTACATACTCTTTCGCCTTTTTGTCTGCTTCTTCTTTGGCCCGACTTTCCATTTCTTTAATCATCACGGCCGTTTCATGTTTCACTTCATCTTCAACAATTTTCAACAAATACTCTTTTGCCTGTTCAGAGGTTAATCCGGAAATTCTCTCCAGTTCCTGTACGCGCTGTTCATTTAGCTTTGACACTTCTGCCTTCATCTTGTTTAAAGACTCTTCGCGCTGTGCCAGACTTGCTTCTTTGCGTTCAATAGCATCCGCTTTTTTATCGATGTTCTCTTCCTTCTGCTGAACCCTTCGCTCATAACGCTGCGCTTCCGCCCTGCGCTCCTTAATTTCTTTGTCGAGTTCATTCTTGGTCTTAATGGACTCTTCCTTGATTTCAAGCAGCGACTCGCGTTTCTTGGCTTCTGCGGTCTTTAAAGCTTCATCGATAATCTCTCTCGCTTTGACTTCTGCATCGCCCAACTTCGCTTCCACGTATTTTTTACGCCGCTCAGTTGCAATCTTTGCAGTCACCGGAATCGAGATGACAAGCGTAACCACTATTGCTCCCAAAGCACACAATGCATACCACATGTACAGGAGCACCTCCTTATTAAGTTTTCGTGCATGGCCCTTGGACCAAAACATAACGCCGAAACGTCATGCCAAATCTATTATAGAATGTATGTATATGCCGTTTTTTTACAAAGAAAAACACGACGCACATTCTAAATGCAATTTTACAACACTTAAATTTTAAATTAAAATGGTGCTCATGTCAAGCGTAAGTGATTATCTTTACCCTGAACTTTACACAAAACTTAGTTTATTTTAACAGCATCCTTCGTATTTTGTCCCCATCAAAGCCCTTTCGCGCTAAAAAAACATACATTTTCTGCAATTCTTTCCTGTCCGCCGTTTCCACATCAAAATGCTTTTTGACAAGCAGCGCCTTTATCTGCTCCTCCTCGTCCTGTACGTTGCCCTCGCCTTCCCATCGCAGCCACGCACTAGCAATCGTCTCTGCGGAAACCCCTTTTTGCAGCAAATCGTTCTCTATCCGCCGCCTGCTCTTGCGCTCATGGCTGCATACAATGAAACTCTCCGCATAACGCAAATCGTCAATATAGCGCTCCGAGGCGGCATAATCAAGCGCTTCCTCTATCACCTGCTCCGGATATCCACCCTGTTTTAACTTGAGCTTAAGCTGTTCACGGGTATAATCCCGCGATTTTATCAAATTCATACAGCGCAGCTTTGCCCGCTTGGGAAGCACCTCGCAGACCAGCTCCTCATATATCTTTTCCTCGATGGGCTCGCCTTCCCGCAAACCATATTTTCGCAGTTCGCCCTTGTACAGGACAAAGGCGGACTGCTCGTCAATATATACTTTTACTCTGGAAGCCGACACCTCCGAAAGCCTCGTCACAATCATGACTGTTAACCTCTCTTAAGCCACTTTCACGGAAAAACGTTTTTATTTTCTGCTTCCGGCTCTCTATTCTTTGGAGGTCTTCTGCTCTTTGGAAGCTTTTGCGTCTGAAGCCTTTTGTTCCTTAGCCGCCTTTGTATCAGTACTCTTTACCTCTTCGGGCTTTTCTGCCGGTACCTTATCCGCACTCAGTCCGTAATGAGCCCGCACCTTTCCCTCTACCTCAGCACAGACATCTGGATTACTCTTTAAATACAACTTGGCATTTTCCCTGCCCTGTCCTATTTTATTGCCCTCATAAGCATACCATGCACCGGATTTATTGATAACGCCAATCTCAGCCGCCAAATCCAGTATATCTCCTGCCATCGATATGCCTTCGCCAAACATGATGTCAAACTCTGCTTCCTTAAAAGGCGGCGCTATTTTATTTTTCACTACTTTAACCCTGGTCCTGTTGCCGATGACCTCTCCACCCTGCTTTAAAGACTCGATACGGCGCACATCCAGACGCACAGAAGAATAAAATTTCAGTGCACGGCCGCCGGTCGTCGTCTCAGGATTGCCGAACATGATACCAACCTTTTCCCTGAGCTGATTGATAAACACTACCGTACAGTTTGATTTACTGATAACCGAAGTCAGCTTTCTCAGTGCCTGAGACATAAGCCTTGCCTGCAGTCCTACATGGGAATCCCCCATATCACCTTCAATTTCCGCCTTGGGCACTAATGCCGCTACCGAGTCCACCACCACGATATCAATGGCGCCGGAACGCACCATCGTCTCCGTAATCTCCAACGCCTGCTCACCGCTGTCCGGCTGTGATATGTAGAGATTGTCTATATCAACGCCTATATTCTTGGCATAGACAGGATCCAGCGCGTGCTCCGCATCGATAAAACCTGCGATACCGCCACGCTTTTGTACCTCTGCAATCATGTGCAGGGTCACCGTCGTCTTACCACTGGACTCCGGACCGTAAATCTCTACAATCCTTCCCTTCGGAATACCGCCTAGTCCCAATGCCACGTCAAGACTTAGGGAACCTGTGGGGATAGTTTCTACATTCATCTGTGCCGAAGGGTCGCCCAGCTTCATGACAGCTCCCTTACCATACTGCTTTTCAATCTGCACAAGTGCAGCATCCAATGCTTTTAACTTCTCTTCTCTTTCCATATTAATTTATCCTCATTTCTGCACTGCTTCCTATTTACCCTGCAAAAAAGATATGCACAGGCCGTCTTGTGTCAGGCAGCGCGCTGACAAAAAATAATTCCAACTACTATTTACATCAGGTCAATGATATCGGATTTGTTGTCCCACAGATTATGTCATATTCTTTCTCTTATGCAAGCCCTTATTTATGAACAAGCGTTCTGTATGAATTAAGAATAAAACATTTGTTCTGTTTTGTCAATCCTTTTTTATTATAAGCTATTCAAAGTACAATAATCCACCCTTTTAAGCTGTATTCCTCCGATTTTGTTACAGTTCAGTGATTAGCCAGAACCAGTAGATACAAGGGCTGCAGGATTTGAATTGTGAACATTCCACAAACTTTCCTGTACCTGGCTGTGCATTATTTTGTGAATGCAGATTCAACAGTATCGTAGACATTTTTATGCTGCATACGGGCTGTTTCAATGATGGTAAGGGCATCACAAATATGCTGTCCTCCGGAATCGCTCCGAAGCACAACAGCCTGCTTTTGTTTTCGTTTAAACTTGCGTAACCCGCGCTCGCTGATGTTGTTCGTATAATCGACATCGGGATGGGATAAAAAATAAAGATGGTCCGCCTGATATTCACGAAGTCTTTTGTAAAGGTTATATCCATCCATATATTCCTTTCCGGGTGGATGCTTCAGGTATTCCTCTGATGCAATAGAAAGAACGGCTTCATATTGATCAGTCAGATTTTTTATCCTGTCGCCAGGTATGCCATTTTTATTTTTCTTAGCGGTATGGATCATCCTCTGAAGCAGGCGGTGCATCTTCCTGTGCCAGGTAAGATGAGGTTCGTTTTCCATGGAACCGACAAGATACCTCAGTACGTGTGCGAGGCACTCCTGATGGCTGCTGCCGTAGGAATAATAAGTCCGGTCATGGTCATGGACAAGGGTGCCCTGGAAGTTTTTGACAGGAGTCTTTGATAATCCGTCATGCCCTTTGTGATCGGAGTGCTGGTACAGGACCTGTTCCTTATCTGTACAGAGAGTAATTGTTTTACGTGAACCATTGACGTTGCTGACGGTGGAATCCGAGTAGAGGACATCTGCATGGGTGAGCAGGGAGAAGATTTTTGTCCTGTCTGCCTGTGTAGCGGCAGAAAATGCAGAAGAAAGGCTGCAGATCATGCCGGTGGACAGGGAAACAACGCCTTTAGTGATATCGGAAATGCATTGTTTTGTTTTGGCAATGGATACGTTATAATAGTTGTTCAAAAGGAAGGCAAAAGCTTTTACGGATGGCCCATAATTGACATCATTCACAATGCCGTCAGGGAAAGGAGCATGGAGCCTTGCGCCGGTGGAACGGTCACGGAATACATCCGCGGTATAATCGCGGACATTTACAAGTATCTGGATATCAATGAGCTGTTTGGTGATAGTCCTGCCGGTGGGATAAATATCCGGATTATTTTTAAACTGGTCAGGCGGAGGAAGATACACAGGTTCTCTGGCTGATGAAAGCCTTGATGCAGTATGGGGCTTATGGCCGGGCTGGCCGCCGGGTTTTTTACAGGAAGGTTTTCTGCTGTTTGGGACTTTCTTTCGGAAAGGAAGCGCTGATGAGGGAAGAGAAGAATTCCGGAAGCTTGTATTAAGCTTTTTCTCTAACTTTTTGTTCGTGCCATTGAGCATCCGGACTTCATTTTCAGCAGTTTCAGCTCTTGAACGCAGGGATTCTGCTTCTGCCTGAAGTGCAGCGACCTGTTCTTTCAGACTGAGATTTTCGATTTCAAGGTCATGACGGATCTGCTCTGCGAGTTTTAAGCGGGAGCGGGCAGATTCGTGACGTGTCTCATTAGTCCTGATGACCTGTTCAAGATGTCTGATGTGCCGTTCAAGAGCTGCTTTTTCCCCGTCAGGGAACAGGCCGGAGGACTGCTTTTTAAGACGTGCGTTTTCGGCGCGGAGGGATATGAGTTCCCTGCGCTGGATCTCATGGGCCTGTTTCAGTGTCATATATAGTCCTCCTTCCTGAATGAATCATTCCCTTGAATTGCTGATACGGCCGAGTTCTTTTTTCAGGGCAGATAATTGAAGCTTAAGCTGACGGTTTTCGTCTTCCAGCTCCAGAATACGTTTGTCCTTATCGATTTCAGGAGAAGAAACCTTTGGTTTGGATCTGGCACCTTTATTCCTGCCGTCAGTAGGAACGATCTCGCCGGTATCGGGGTCAACTTTACCAATAAGGGTGCGCTTGGCCCTGGAGCATTTCTTTTCCTTATCGTAATAAGATTTGGAGTCATAAACGTAGGTGATGCCGGAGCGCTTGTCGAATTGTTTGATGATAGCCATGGAAAACACCTCCTATGTGGTTATGAGATAATTATAACACATAACCACAACAAATGCAACAACAAAATGGTGAAAAACCGCTGTTTTACGCACTTTTTTGGAGGATTTGAATATAAAAATGTGGTTACGAGATGACCATTTTGGCTGGGGTCTGAACAGTAACCCGATTTTTATTTTACAGCATACTTATCAAAGTACTTCTCTGCCTCCTCCTCGGAGATGGCAAACACCTGCTTCAGCTTTCCCACCGTCTCTTCCCTGCTCTTTCCCTCTTCCATACTGATTGCCACCAGCATCTCCATGCGGCCTTCCTTTCTGCCCTCTTCTCTTTCATAGGCATCCTGCGCCCTTCTGTCCCTCCGCGCCTTCAGGTACATCTCATAACGCGCACGCAGCTTCCCCCTCAGATTCAGCAGCTTCAGTTCCTTTACCGCCTCCAGTATCCCCGCATTTTTCGTCCCGGCTTTCAGCATGTCCAATTCCTCCTCGCTCTCCGCATTGAAAAAACGTATCCATTCCTCCACAGGACCGTCGCCCCTTAACTCCTTGCTCAGCTCCAGCACATGTATCTCAAAGGCGTCCGAAAACTC
>JAAUZU010000016.1 GCA_014804445.1 Lachnospiraceae bacterium
CCTATGAACTTGTAATGGATAGTAAGTCGTTGAATTTTCTGCCCGTCTATCTCTACGGGTTCAGAAACAAGAATTTTTTCTATAAGTTGATTGATTATCTTAAAATTGAGTTCTGTTATCCCTGCATAACCGCTTATCTGCTCCGTAAACTGCTCAATGGAAGATAACTGCTCGCTGTTATATCGTGCCGACAACATCTGAAAACGCTTTTCCGTTATCAGTTCCCTTGTCATGTCCTCATACAGCTAGCATACAGGTTTTCTATTTCCGACACACGCTGCTTGCATTGCCTTAGTTCCTTGTCCGCTGACAGTTTGAGATTAAGACGCTCCGCAATATCCGTTACCATTGCTTTCCTGTAACAGTCGGGGAAATACTTCACGATAATACCTCATTCTTTCTGTGCTTGTTGGTGGTTTCTGAAAATAAAAAAGGTAGCGGATTGTCTGTTAAGATAATCGCTGCCTAAAGGTAAACAATATTCAGTTTTCACATCATTTTTCAGTCTTGATTTTTCCCGACAAACCAGAATTTACCATCGAGTCATATTCTTTTCAAACTTGGTAGTATACGCCTGCTTTAATTCATCAGCAGATATTCCATAACATAGCATAACCTCATTATAATACATAAGAACATCAGCCATTTCTTCCACAAGGTCTTTTCTTAATTCAATATCATCAGACGCCTTTCTGTCTCCGTGCTTTTTGACAATATCAATCACTTCGCCAATTTCGCCTATCATCCAAAGCAGTTTGTGTTTGCCGGCTTCGGGAGAAATCTCTTCCCATTTCCATTTATCTTTGTATTGATCCTGAAGCCTTTTTTGCATATCTAACATTTCATTTATACTAAAATCAGTCATAAATCTTCTCCCTTCAAATTCTGATTGTTGAATTGTTCAATTCTAATACTATACCACAACCACACACAATTCCATTAAATTTTCCCAAGTGCTCAATGTATCGCCCCAGCAAACTAATGTTTGTGATGTATATTACATAACAGTTAAAATAAATTTGCTAAAATACTATCTGGGATCATCATATTTTCTCCTCCCATACCCAAGTCAACTCCGTTATCATTACTAGAATGAAAGTCACTTCCTCCCGTAAAAGCCAAATTATTTTTAATAGCGATATCTTGAAGTTTCTTAGAATATATAATATCTTGAGACGGATGTATTACTTCAATTGCATCTAAACCGTAATCCATAAGGTTTTTTATTAATATTTCTGTTTCATTATCATTCAATCCATATTCTGCCGGATGTGCCAAAGACACAATTCCACCTGCATCATGTATTTTTTGAGCTACAACTGAAAATGAGGGATAACTACATTCAACATAGGCGCTGCCTCCTTTATGGAGATATTTTGTCAGTGCCTCCGATTCTGTTGACGCATATCCTTTTTTAACCAATGTTCTTGCAAAATTCATACGAGTCAAGATACATTCTTCAAATTGTTTTTCCACATCATCATAATCAATACATATTCCAATTTTTTGAAGTGCTCTTATAATTGCAGCATTATGTTCATCTCTTAGCGCTTTTAATATTTTCATATATTCACTCATTTTTTTTATAACAAAATTGTATCCCAAAACATGAATATTAACTAACCTATTACTAACATAACAACAAGAATTTATTTCAACGCCATTAATAAACTTAATTCCAAGTTTTTCAGATTGTTTTCTAGCCCTTTCTAATCCTTTTATTGTATCATGGTCAGTCAGCGAAACGGCCGACAACTCTTTCTTTTTTGCATAATACAATAATTCCTCGGGCATATAAGTTCCATCTGAGTATATAGAATGAAAATGTAAATCAATATATGCCATTTGATTACTCCTTGCAGTCCTACGTTCCATAAAATACCAATAAATTTCCCCATTGCTAATGACCTAATTCTACCACAAACACACTCACAATTCTATTAAATTTTATTGAAACTTCGTTTGCCTTATTTTTCGCAATCATCATTTGCCTAGCCCGTTCCCTCTATTCTGTGCTGTCTTTCCTCGGCAGCTGTCGGCTGTTTTGATTGTTCCTTTGCTTTACAACCTTGTCTTTATGGAATAGTCACGTTCTGTTAGTTTCTACCTTTTGGTGGTGGCTATTAGTTCCGTACAGCTTTCTTCTGACAGTGAATTTAATTTTTTCAAAGTAGAGTTCATTATCTGCTTTATATCACTGTTCTTCACCTGCGGAAGAATAGCGAATAAATTAGCACACGTTTCTGCTTTGCTCTGTCCGTTGGCAAATGAGGGAGTGGTATGGTAAGTAATAGCGGTGGCGTTTCGGTGCTGTTTTAAGATTTTTTCGCTCGTTAATTGTCAGGGTTTTGGCTTGCGTGATATTGTGGGCGGTATTTCCCTGATTTAGGGAATAGGCGTTCATTTCTTACGGTAATTACTGCACGAAAAAAGACTATAACCGTTGCTGTCATAGCCTTTTAAGGATTGAGGAAGTCCCTTGGTTTACTTGTATTTGTTTGTCACCCTACGCACTATCCAACATCAGCCGATAGTGAAGCGGTATGTCTGGGCAGACCGTTTAAAAACGTNGGCGCTTGGCGAGGTTCTTTCGAGCCTAGCGTCCNCTACGTTTTTATNCGAGCGAGAGCGCGTCTGCACAGACATACCGCTCCACTANCGGCGTGACTTGCCGCACCCCTCCCCACGCCCTTGCAGTAAAAAAGACGCAAAGCCTGCTATTACACCAGACCTTGCGCCTTATTATCCTTGTCACAATATGCAATTACATCCGCCTTACGCCGTTTCCGCCCCCTGCAGCGGGAACGTCAGCGTCACCTTAAACAAATCCCCNTCCAGATAAATCTCAAACCTGCCNTTCTGCAGNTCCGTCAGATTCTTTGCGATGGAAAGTCCNAGACCGCTTCCTTCCGTGCTTCGGGACACGTCTCCGCGTATGAAGCGCTCTGTCAGCTCCTCCGCACGGATATTTAAGGGCTGTGCGGAAATATTCTTGATGGANAGCAGCACTTCTTCTTTGCCTTCCACTTGTTCCATATCCAGATAAATCCTTGTCCCCTCCAGCGCGTACTTGTAAATATTATTAAACAAATTTTCTATGACACGCCAGATTCTGCGGCTGTCGGCTTCAATGTAGAACGTGTCGCCTTTGCAGTCCTCCACAACTTGTAAGTGTTTCTCCTCAAACTTTTCCGAAAATTCTCCCAAGGACTGGTGCAGCAGCTCTGTCAAATTGATTTTCTCCATAATCAGAGTGATGTTGCCGGAAGAAATTTTGGATGCTTCCACCAAATCGTCCGTAAGCTGTTTTAACCGCTGTGACTTTGCGTCCAGCACCTCTATATAGCCCTTTATCGGCTGGGTTTCTATCTTTTCCCGTTTCAGCAAATCTACATAATTGACAATGGAGGTCAGCGGCGTCTTGATGTCATGGGATACGTTGGTAATCAAATCCGCCTTTAGGCGCTCGTCCTTCATGGAAGTTTCAACCGCCGTCTTAATCCCTTCTCCTATGCTGTTTACCGCTTCCGCAAGCTGCAGATTTTCACCATGCATATCCTGCAAGGGCACCTGCCAGGTCACTTCTCCGTCCCGTATCCGCGCAATTCCGTCCACAATCTTTTTTCGCCTGAGATAGTTTAGAAGCCACAGGTAAACCACAATACAGTCAAACAACAGCATACCCGCAAGCACTAACGGTGCGATTATCCAGTTTCGGGAACGCTGCCAGAAAAAGCAGATAAGTCCCCCCATAAACAGATTTACGCACATAATACCGCCGTGCAGCAAGATGCACCGGAACACCGTGCCGATGTTGTCGTAAACTTTCAGTAACAGCTTCTTCATCGCCCTGCACAGCTTTAACAATGTATTCTCCCATAACCATTTGATGAGACTGGATTTTATCAGGGTGCGCGCTTTTACCCTGCGCACCAGGCTGTACCAGAACAGGCAGAACAAACTGCTGAGAATACAGCCGAACGCGCCCATCAAGAACACGGTTTTCATGCGGTTCGCAGAAATATAGGCAAGGGACTTGCTTGATAAATTACTGTAAAGCATCCGGATAAGCCAAATGCCGGCAAATGCAAGCCCGCCCCCCAGCGCCGCAGCCGCCTCCGTNGGCACAAAATCAAACCAGCACAGAACAAGCTTTGCTTCTTCCTCTCCCTGNTCNCTGCGTCTGCCCGCCATCACACTTAAAAACAGCCATAGCACAAACCATGCGACGATTGCAGCCCCCGCAGTTACCAATATCGGATACGCATAGGGGTGCAGCGCCCGATACGCCGCCGACGCCTGTGCAAACTGATCCCACACAGGATATCCGATATCGACTCCCATCCGGATTTCCGCTGTTTCCGGATAGGCATATTCATAGCGTGAAAATGCATTAAATAAGTCATCCTCCGTTACAATCCCCGTATTGGATTCAAGAGTCATGGTCTTGGGACGGTAAATCATATATCTGCCGTACGAAGACTTATAATACGCGTCCAAATCTCCTTTTACGGATTGCGGCAGATTGCTCACCCTGACCGGCTCTCCTAACATCTCCATGTCAAATGTATAGGCAATATTGGTTGCGCCTTCCCCGTATTTTTCTGCAAATTCCAGATATTCCTTATAATTGTATGCCAAATCCTCTGCTGTCTGCTCCACATAAGTCCAGTACGTCATATACTCTTCCCAGTTATCCGCCAGGGAAGACAAATTTTCGCCATCAACCGTCTGATACCGTTCCTGCAACAGAAACAGGTGTACCATGATCTCTCCCGTCTCAGCGTCCACATAAAGCTTGTAAACCGGACTCCATCTGCTTAAAATATACAAAAGCGCCTGATTTGTCCTGATGTCTGTATCATAAAGATTGACAAACGTGCGCAGCATGCCGCCTTCCTCTACCCACACATACCGGTTCTGCTCATACTCCACTAACATTTCTTCCGTCAGCTCTTTATTCTTATCTTCCGTATCACAGTTAAATATCACATACAGGTAGTCCAGCGTCTTTGGGCTGAGCCCCGCATAAGAGGCACTGTCATTCCCCAGATAAGACCGGAGTTTTTCCTCCTGCTCCTCTGTCCATACGCCATCGAACCTGTCCGGAAAATGTTTGTCAAAATAGGTTACGAACTCTGAGGCCGTCATCACTGTCTCTTCATAGTGAAATCCATATCTCTGCCATTTCAGCAAATCCTCCAGACAATACTTGACCGCCTTTTCCTCCGGATAAGCAGCAAATCCCACGACTTCCATGTCTTCACCATATACCTGCACAGCGACTTTTACGTCATCCGACGTATCCAGTCCTCTGGCAAGATTGGTCTTACGGTTGACAAACGCTCTGACGTCTATTTCTTTCATGCCGTCATATTTTCCGTCCGTCTCCAACTGGCTCTTTGCCACATTATATCGGATGATTTCCTGCAGGGCGCTCATCAGCATTTCATCAAAGACCGCCGTCTCCTCAAAACGGTTCTCACCCACAAATAAATCCAAACGAAATATTTTTCTGTTATTGGGATATCCTTCTGTTTCCACGCACACGACGGAGTACGCAGCCAGCATGGTAATGGCCGCCACGGCAATCCATGCTGCCGCCTGTTGCAGAATATGAAACAATATGGCGCTTCCCTTCCCTAATCCCTTGTGTTTTTTCACACTTCGTACCTCATACTTTGTCTATCTTATAACCGACACCCCAAACCACCTTCAGATATTTAGGTTCTCTGGGATTGATTTCGATTTTTTCACGGATATGCCGGATATGAACCGCCACCGTATTGTCCGCTCCGATTGCCTCCTCGTTCCAGATGCTCTCATAAATCTGGTTGATGGAAAATACCCGGCCCGGATTTTTTACCAGAAGAAGCAGGATACTGTACTCAATGGGCGTCAGCTTTACAGGCTCCCCATCGACGGAAACCTCCTTGGTATCGTCGTTTATCGAAAGCCCTCCGATTCTGAACACCGCATTGTCGTCTACATTCAGGCTTCCCAGCTTTGTGTAGCGGCGCAGGTTGGACTTAACCCTTGCCACCAGTTCCAAGGGATTAAACGGCTTCGTCACATAATCGTCCGCTCCCACATTTAAGCCCAGTATCTTGTCCATATCCTCCGACTTTGCCGACAATATGATAATCGGAATACTGCTGTATTCCCTGATTTTTAATGTGGCATGGATGCCATCCAGCTTTGGCATCATAATATCCATAATCAGAAGCTGAATATCCTCTTTGCGCAGAATCCGAATCGCCTCTTCGCCGTCGTATGCCTTGAAAATCTGATAGCCCTCGTTTCTTAAATAGATTTCTATCGCGTCCACAATTTCTTTGTCATCGTCACAAACCAGTATATTTGACATGTCAGCACTCTTTCCCTTCCCTGTTTTCTCTCTTTAACATCAAAAAAGCGCCCAGATTGCCCCGCTTCCCTTCACTTGCCCTGTGGGAAAATAAAAGGGAGGCATTACAGCAGGTACAGATATCCGTCATTTCTATCTGCGGAGAAGTCAGACCCGCCTGTAAGAGCACCTCTTCATTCGCCTTCCACAAATCAAGCTGGTACTTGCCCGGCCTCTTTCCCTTTTGCAGTACCGCGCTTCCGAATTCCGCTTCAAACTGCCCCGCCACATCCTCTGACACCTCGTAACAATCCGCGCAGATGGATGGACCGATGGCGGCAAGGATATGCTCTTTTTTACAGCCGTAATCGCTTACCATGGTATCTATCATTTTCTTTCCGATACGTCCCACCGTACCCCGCCAGCCGGAGTGTGCCAGACCGATAACCCGCCTCTCTGCATCCAGAAAGTACAGCGGCACACAGTCTGCAAAAAAAGTCACCAGCACGATTCCCTCTCTGTCCGTCACAAGACCATCCACGTCCCGGTAATCCCGCGGAACTAAAACGCCTTTTCCGCAATCTGCTTCCGTCACCTTTCGGATATTGGTCGTATGCGTCTGATCCGAACAGACAAACGCTTCCGGCTTACAGCCTAAAATATCCGCAATACGCCTGTAGTTTTCGTCTACCGCTTCTTTTCTATCCCCTCTGGTATAGCTGAGATTCATGGTGGAGAAAATCCCCTCGCTCACGCCGCCGAGCCTTGTTGAAAACAAATGTTCCACTGCCTGTGTGCGCGTAAAGGAAGGAAAAGTCAGGTATAACGCCTGACCCTTTTGCTCCACTGAAAGACCTCTGCCCCTGTTTTTTTTCCTGATAAATTCCATACTTCCTCTCATTCCGCCGCAAATCAGCCTCACATATGAAAAAACGCATTTTTAATCCAGATAATTTCTTCTCCCTGTATGCCGACGACGTCGTACCGGATTGGCGTTCCCTGTGGAATGCGCCTGAGATACCGGTAATAGTCCGCAGTCCGGCAGATCCGGCGTTTTTTCGTATCTCCCACAGCCGCCAGTGCGCCGTCGAAGGACTTGCTTTTTCTGTATTTTACCTCTAAAAACACCAAATATTCCCCGTCAAAGCCGATAATGTCAATTTCACCCTGACGGCTCCTGAAATTTCTTTCCCTGATTGTAAATCCCTGTTTTTCCAGATAACGAACCGCCAGTTCTTCCTTTTCCGCACCTGTTTGTCTGGTACTGTATTTTGCCAATTCCAATCTCCTTTTATTACCAGAAGGTCTTTGTCAGTCTGCTGCCCAGCCTGCTTAACAGTTCGTTGGTGATGGTTCCGGCTCTCTGCGCCAGCTCCACCGCCTTGATTTCTTCTCCGCCGTCCGTTCCGATAAGGGTTACGATATCGCCCTCCACAGCCTCGGGAACCTCCGTGATGTCAAGCATGGTCTGATCCATGCAGATACGCCCCACCATGGGAACCTTTTTTCCCAGAACCAACGCCTGTCCCTGGCCGGAAAGACTGCGCGGCAGTCCGTCCGCATAGCCGATTGCCATCACAGCAACCCGCCTTCTCTCCTTCGCCTCCCATGTCCTGCCGTAAGAGACAAAATCGCCCTGCTCCACCGTCCTAATGCACCCAATCCTGCACTTAAGCTGAAGCGCGGGCTTTAAATCAACACAGAATTTTTCCTCCGGCGTATTGCTGGTACAGCCATAAAGAGCAATGCCCGGTCTCGCATACTGCATCCCCTCCATGGGATAACATAAAAGTCCATAGCTGCTCTGCATATGGTAGGAAAGATTCCGCCAGCCCTTCTCTTCCAGATATGCCTTAAGCGCATAAAAATCAGCAATCTGTTTCTGTGTAAAACGCACATCCTCAAAAAGCGTGCTGTCCGCCACGCTCAAATGGGAATAGATTCCTTTCATGCGGATGCCCGGCATGCCTAACACCCTCTCAATGGCGGCTCTGTCCCGATAAGAGATACCCAGCCGGTTCATGCCGGTGTCCACCGCCAGATGGCAGGCAATGTCATGCCCTGTTTCCGCAAGCGCCTTTGCATGCGCTTCGTCCACCACCGTCTGCATAAGCTGATATCTGTCCAGCAGAAAGGCATCACGCGGCATGGTATATCCCAATACCAGTATATCTTTCTGTAATCCTGCGACTCTTAAGGCGATGCCTTCCTCCAGCGATGCTACCGCAAAAGTATCGCAGCCCTCGCCGCTGAAAACCTGCGCAGTCTGAACGGCGCCATGTCCGTAGGCATCCGCCTTTACCACCGCCATACATTTACAGCCTTCGGGCATCACCCCGCAAAGCGTCCTGTAATTCCATCTTAAATTCTCCAGTGAAATTTCCAACCATGCCCTTCCCGGTCTTTCTTCCAGTTTCACTTGTCCTTCCTTCCTTTCCGGATACGGCGCGCGCACTGAAACACTGTCAGACAGAGATACGCGGCGCACAAGCTTCCCACCACTACTGCCAGATAATAGATGGGGCTGACTTCCAGAATAAAGTTTAATTTTGTCAGTTTCACAAACGCCCTGATAATCAGAATCATAAAGGGATGCAGAAAATAAAAAAGCATGGGGCCGGTTTTATAAAAAGTCCCTCTTCTCACATCCCAGACGGTTGCGCCGGCCAAAAGCGCATCAAAGAGAAATATCATGCACACCGGCAAAAGCAGATACATGCTGTTGTGTTCCTGTTCCGTGTACAAATGCAGCAGCAGTCCCTCTGCACACATCAGCAGCAGGTATAAAACAAAACTGTACCGGCTTTGCTTTACACTTCTTTCCTTTCTTCCCGAAGCCGCCCGATATCCCAAGAGCAGAAAGAGCGGCGCAAAAAACAGCCCGTTTCTCGTCTGGGAAAATATCCCGAACATGCTCTCATACACCTGCTTAAGCAACGGTATCCTGCATGCCAGCCCATAATAACTATCCCCAAGCAGCCCTATCGCATACAAGACCACGGCCGCTGCATAGGCATATTGCCCTATCAAACGCAGGAGCGCCCAGCAGATGGGAAGTCCAATCATAACGGCAGGCAGGTACCACAGATGGTAGTAGGTTCCATCGAAGAAAAGCGCCCTGCACAGCGCCCCTACGGAAATCTCCGCTTCACTTCCAAGCAGTTTATATCCTTGAACCGGCAGATAAAGCAGAGTGACTGCCAGATAGAGAAAGCCGATTTTTTTCAGGCTGTGCCATATCCTCTGAAAACTGCCTTCCGCCACTGCGGCGTAGAGCACAAAATATCCTGTCACCATCATAAAAAACGGTACTGCCACTCTTGCCAGCACTCTCGTCAGGATAAAATCCGCTGTGACATTCACACTCTCTAAAGGCGATGTATGGATTGCCGCCACCAAAAGCGCCGCAATCCACTTAAAATCATCTAACTTTCCAATCCTAGCATTCTGCTGCAACCAGAAATCCTCCTTCACTTCCCAAAATAAACACACTTCCTTTTTCGGGAAGGGAAACGACGGCTTCTTTTTCGCAGGGAACGAATCCTGCCTTATAGCTCTTTGCACCCTCCTGCCACTGAAACGGCGCCTCCGCAAAAGAATATGTCCTCAGTAAATCAGCCTGCCCGACAATCCGCTGCCTGACGGCTTCCACTTTATCCTCCTGTTCACTGCCATAATGTAAAAAGGCATAGCGGGAATCTTCCCACTTCAACCGAAGCTGCCGCATAGCAAAAAGCCTCCTGATATTTTAAATTATTGTTGTGCCAGCCTTATGATTTCGTTTACCACCTGTTTAAAATCAAGCCCGATTCCCTTCATCATGTTCGGGTAGCGGCTGTGGGAAGTAAACCCGGGAATCGTATTGATTTCATTAAATACAATTTCCCGCTTTGACGTAAAGAACATATCGACCCGGGTAAAGCCTTTGCAGCCCAAAACCTGATAAATTTTACCTGCTGTTTCTCGTATCCTGTCTTCCTCTTCCTTGCTTACTCTTGCCGGCATATGTATTGCAGAACTCTTTAATGTATATTTCTCTTCATAGTCAAAAAATCCGGAAGGTATTTCGATTTCATCCGCCCTTCCTATGGTGAGCTCGTCATTGCCCATAACAGCACAGCCCACTTCGAAGCCGTCTATTGCTTCTTCAATCACTACCTGCGCGTCATGTTCAAAGGCTTCCTTTACCGCTCGCTCCATGTCATCTGCAACTGTCACACGGCTTATGCCAAAAGAAGAACCTGCACGCACGGGCTTTACAAAAACAGGCAGCCCCAATGCTTCTATCCGGCTTCTGCTCTCCTCGTACTCCCGCATAGTATTCAGACACACGCTTTTGGGTACCCGTATACCGGCAAGCTCCACCAGCGTATGCGCAAGTACCTTATCCATGCCAAGCGCAGAGCTTTCCATGCCACAGCCCGCCACCGGTATGCCGGCAAGCTCACACAGCCCCTGCAGCGTACCGTCCTCACCGTTTTTTCCATGCAGAACGGGAAATGCAATATCGAAGGGTATCTGAGAAAGCGTACCGTTTTTGTCAACCCAGAGAAGCGGCGTTCCCCTGCTCATGGAAATGGTCGCCGGGAAACAAGCTTCCGACTGCCAGGTATCCTCTGCAATCTTTTCCTCCGCTCCTTCATAGTAAAAGGTTCTGCCATCCCTTGTGATACCTAAGTGCAGCACCTCATACTGACTGCGGTCAATCGCCTGCATAACTGCCGTTGCCGACTGCAGCGATACCTCATACTCCGTGGAACAGCCACCAAAAACCACCAAAACTCTTTTCATCTGTTAGCTCCTATCTGCCGCTATTTCTGCGCGCTTTTTTTCTGGCAGTGAAAGAGCTGTTATCAACAGCATAACAGCAAGTTCTTCAAATGCCTTTAACAATTTCTTATGATTTTCTTAATGTTTGTGCTTTTTTTAAAGGTGCAGAGCCTTTATATGCAATAGACTTTGCACCCTTTCATGCGATATGGTTATGATTCCCTATGCTATATTTTCAAGCCTTTCTTTTATCTTACGTAATTCTGTTTCAAGCATATTTACACGGATTGAAAGCATTTCCTTTTCGTTATCTATGCTCAAAGCATTGTGAAGATTTCTGGATAAATCAAGATGTCCTTCCGCTACACGCTTAATATTTACACGAATTTCATTTTCAAGTGTTAAATCTATACTTGTAACTTTATTTTCAATAATACTCACCTTTTGTTTTATCTCTTGTATATCACTTTCTAATGAATCAAGTTTATCAAGTTTAGAAAGCATTAAGTCCATCTTTTCACTGTCCGTCATATTATCACCACCCTTTTTTCGCCATACAGTACAGTCAGTTGTACATTTCATTATAGCAAAGCCTTCTGCTTTTTCAAGTAATTTCCGCCTTACATCCACCACTTAATTCCATTCATACGGCGTGTTTTGGTACACATAATAGTTAAGCCAGTTGCTGTAGAGGTTGTTGCTGTGGGAACGCCACTGCAAAAGCGGCTTTTCCTCAGGATTGTCGTCAGGATAATAGTTGTAGGGAATGTGAATCGGCAGCCCCTTATTCAAATCCCTGTGGTATTCATTATTTAAGGTGTAGCGGTCATATTCCGGATGACCGTTTACAAAAATCTGCTTTCCGCCGTGCGCCATCGCCAAGAATACGCCTGCTTCGTCAGATTCTGCCAGAACGGTAATATCCGGACAGGCATGAATTGCCTCAGCCGGCGTCTCCGTGTGGCGGCTGTGCGGCGCCAGAAAAATATCGTCAAAGCCCCTCACCAGCGGCACTTTCCGATTGGCAACCCGATGGGGGTAAATCCCAAACAGCTTTTCCGGAAGCTGCTTTTTCTGGATATGATAGTGATGATAAAACGCAGCCTGTGCACCCCAGCAGATGTGCAGAGTCGAGGTCACATGCTCGCCGGACCAGTCCATAATCTCGCAGAGTTCCTGCCAATAGTCCACTTCTTCAAAGGTAATATCCTCCACGGGCGCTCCCGTGATAATCATGCCGTCATACCGGTTGTCACGAATTTCGTCCATGGTAGTATAGAACTTGTTGAGATGATTTGCCGACGTATTCTGGGAAGTGTGGCTTTTTACTGTCAGAAAAGTCACTTCCACCTGCAGCGGCGTATTGGACAGCGCCCGCAAAAGCTGCAGCTCCGTGTCCTGCTTTACGGGCATCAGATTCAGGATACATACCCTGATGGGACGGATATCCTGATGCACTGCACGTCCCTCATCCATCACAAATATATTTTCATTTTCCAAAATTTCTTTTGCTGGCAAATCCTTCTGTATTTTAATCGGCATCGTTTTTTCCTCCCACATATTTTTGTATAAATTCCTCCTCCGATAAAATAGGCACCTGTAATTCCTTCGCTTTTTTATTTTTAGACGAGGCAGACGCGAAATCATTGTTAATCAGACATTCCGTCTTGTTTGTAACGCTTCCCGTCACCTTGCCGCCCAGTCTTTCGATTTCCTCCTTCAATTCATTCCTGCTCGCATAGTGGTTCAGGCTTCCCGTCACCACAAAGGAAAGACCGCTAAGGGACTGGCTGCTCTCATCTATCACCGGAACCTCTATCTCCAGTTCCTCTGTAAGCCTCGACAGCATATCCCTGTTTTCCGGCTGTGCCATATAATCAACAAAAGCAGCCGCAATCACATCGCCAACGCCCTCAATCGCACTCAAAGCCTCCGCATCGGCATCCATCAGGGCTTCCAGTTTATAATCAAACTGGCGGCAGAGCATCTTCGCGTTTGCCAGACCGATATTGGCAATGCCAAGGCTGTAAATAAGCCTCGGAAGCGTGGTTTTTCTTGCTTTTTCTATGCTTGCCTCCAAATTCGCATAGGACTTTTCGCCAAAGCCCTCCATTTCCACTATCTGCTCCTTATGCGCAGACAGGTGGAATAAATCAGCAAACTCATGAATAAATCCCATGCCGATGAATTTTTCCAGGGTGGCTTCCGACAAACCGTCGATGTTCATGGCGTCACGGCTGACAAACAGGGTAAACGCCTTGATTTTCTTTGCTGCGCAATCCGGATTGGTACAATAAAGGCTCTCGGTATCGTTTATGCTTTTCACCGTCGTTTCCCTGCCGCACACGGGACATACCGCCGGAATCTCTGCACTGTCGGAACAGGTCAGGTTTTCCGCAATCTGCGGTATTATCATATTTGCTTTGTATACGGTAATCCTATCGCCCAGTCCCAGCTTTAATCCGCGCAGGATGCTGATATTGTGAAGCGAAGCCCGGCTCACGGTAGTTCCTTCCAGTTCCACCGGCTCAAAGACAGCTATCGGGTTAATCAGCCCTGTCCGGCTCGGACTCCACTCGATTTCTTTTAACGTGGTCTCCCGCAGTTCATCCGCCCATTTGAACGCAATGGAATCCCGCGGGAACTTTGCTGTCCTGCCGAGCGACTGCCCGTAGGCAATATCCTCATAGACAAGTACAAGCCCATCAGAGGGTACATCATAGCTTTCCGTCTTTTTTTCAAAGTCGGAAATTGCTCCCTGAATCGTTTCCGGCTCTACGAGAACATGTTCCACCACCTCAAAGCCCTGCTCCTTCAAAAAAGCAAACTGCTGCATGCGGGAGTTGGAAAAATCCACGCCATCTGCTTTTACCAGAGCAAATGCATAGAAGCGTACATTCCGCTTCGCTGTTATCTCATTGTTAAGCTGCCTTACCGAACCGCTGCAGAGATTTCTCGGATTTTTGTACTTGGCTTCTTCTTCCGCAATCTCTGCATTGATTTTCTCAAAATCCGAGTACGTAATCACCGCCTCGCCACGCAGAACCAGTTCACCCTTATAGGCGATAGATATCGGCAGATTCCGAAAGGTACGGGCATTGTTGGTAATGACCTCGCCGACCTCGCCGTTGCCGCGCGTCACTGCTTTTGCCAGCTTTCCTTCACGATACGTCAGTACCACCGTCAACCCATCCAGTTTCCAGCTCAAAAGCGCAGCCTTTCCCTGCAGCCAGTCCTGCAGTTCCTCCCTGCTCTTCGTTTTCCCCAGAGAAAGCATGGGACTCTCATGCTGTTCCTTGGGCAGCTCCTCCACCGCTTCATAACCCACGTTCACCGTTGGGCTGTTCGATAGCGTAACACCCGTTTCTTTTTCAAGCAGTTCCAATTCGTCATACAATCTGTCGTAGTCGAAATTGCTCATAATTTCGCGGTCTTCCGCATAGTACGCTTTTGACGCTTCATTGAGCTGTAAAACAAGTTCCTTCATTCTTTCTATTTTTTTGTCTTCCATACTGCGCCATGCCTTTCCTCTTTCATTCTATTGGCCTATTCCACACTGCCTATATAATAACACTTGTTCTTCTTCTGTTAATTCGCGGAACTGTCCTTCCTTCAAATTTCCCAGTCCGACATTCATAATCCGAATCCGCTTCAGTGCCTTTACCTCATAGCCAAAGGTCTTGCACATTCTTCTGATTTGTCTGTTGACTCCTTGGGTCAGTATGATATGAAACGTGTATTTTCCTGTCTTTTCTGTTTTACAGGGCTTTGTCGTGATGGAAAGTTCCTCCAGATAGACGCCCCTTTCCATTTTGGATAAAAAATCAGATGTTATTTCTTTGTCTGTTTTTACGACATACTCCTTTTCATGGTTGCCGGATCCTTTCATCATGGACTGAATCAAATCCCCGTCGTTGGAAAGAAGCAAAAGTCCTTCTGAATCTTTGTCCAGCCTGCCGGCATAGGTAACTCGCACCGGATAGCGTATCCAGTCCTTTACCATTTTGTCTGCGTGCCGGTCCTTCTCCGTGCAGACAACGCCTTTGGGCTTGTAAAATGCCAGAACCACCTTTTTCTCGGCATTTGCAACCCTTTTCTGCCCCACTAGCACAATATCTCCGGCGCCTGCCTTATCTCCCATAACGGCTGTTATTCCGTTTATGGTAACCCTGCCCTGCTCCACCAGTCTGTCCGCCTCCCGTCGGGAGCAGATGCCGTTTGCAGAGAGATATTTATTGATTCTGATTTTGTCGGGTTGTTTCGATTGCATAGGTCTCCTGAGGGGGCGCATGGGCGCGAGGTATTGGTGTTGGACTGCGGTAGGGGGTAATGCTGGGGTGCGCACGAGCTTCGCCGTGCGCGGGGGGATTGGTGTTGGGCTGCGGTGAATTTTATTGCATGGGGCGCACGAGCTTCGCCGTGCGCAGGTGGGGACTGGGGAGTCCCGCCATGCACGCGCACGATGTTATCGTGCGCTCACGGGCTTCGCCCTATGCCGTCACGAATAGATAAATTTGCCTGCAAGCAGGCAATTTATCTTTTTGTGACGGCGCATGGCTCATTGCCAACGTGTACATTATACCAAAACTCTCTTGGGAATTCTATATTTTTAGAGATAAACTGAGAAAAGTTATGATTTTATTGATGGAAATCCGGTATACTGCTTTTTCTGCATAAAACGCACAGCGAAGTCTATACCTTTCTTAGAAGTACTGTAACGCACATGCAGTCATGTTCCATATCGGCAAATATTTCGCCGTCCATTTGTTTTAAGATCTGCCTGCAGATATAGAGGCCAAGTCCGCTGCCACTTTGGTTTTTGATATTGGAGCCGCGCCAGAAGCTGTCAAAAATATGCGGCAGTTCATTTTCCGGCAGGGTGCATCCACTGTTTTTCACCGTTATCAGGCGGCAGTCTTCCTCGTCGGAAAACGAAATGTGAATCCATCTTCCATCCCCGTATTTTATGGCGTTTTCCATGATGTTCTGCAAAATTTCGGTTACCCGCTCCAAATCTCCCTTCAGGATACAGTCCTCATACGCACCGATACTGTATTCCGTTTTTAGAAGTTCTAATTTGTCTTCGTAATATGTTTCGATTTCTTTGATTGCTGCCGACATGTAAAATTCTTCGTTCCGCACAGTCAGATTTAAAAAATTCTCCTTATTGGCTTCCGTAATCTGCCGTACATAGCTGCCTATTTCGTCCGCCTTCTCATTGATTTTTTCTGCTATATCACGGTTCTTCTCCCAATCCTGGCTGCTATTTTTAGACAAAGCTTTCGCATACAGCTTAATCGCCTGCAGCGGTGTTTTAATATCATGGGACAGGGAGAGCATAAGCGTTTTCTTTTCTTTCTGGAGCGCAAGTTCTTCTTTTTTACGCAATTCTAAATTCTCCCGCAGCAAATCCATGCCCCACAGGAAACGCCCGAAAAAACGGTTCCTATTTTCTTTTATGGGAAGGGTCAGATTTCCTTTTGCTAGTTCGTAAGGAAACTCAGACAACTTTTCAAATGGCAGAATCATATATCTTTTCATATAAAATAACAGCAAAAGAACTGCAGCCGCCAAAACAGCGGTTACGGTATTGATTGTAAAAATCAAGCGGCGCCTGCCGGCTGCCGCCTCGGCACGGTAATCAAAGCGGTAATATGCACCATCTATTTCTTTTATCAGATAGTCTTCATTGCCGCCCTCAAAAAATTTCTTTGTATCCCCTTCCAGTTTCTCCACGCCGATGATGGAAGGATATCGGGTCAAATCCACAGACTCGCCCGCCGCAATATCCTCCGCCAGGCGCTTTGCCTCCACGCGATACTGCCCGTCTGCATTCCAATCTGTACAGGCAATATAGAGATTACTTCCGGCAAAAACCAGAAGAATCACAACGATAACCGCAGCAAATATCCTGTCAAATGTCCGCATGGCAATTCCTTTCATTCTTCAAAACGGTATCCTGTGCCCCACACTGTCAGAATGTGTTTCGGTTCTTTCGGATTGTCCTCTATTTTTTCCCGCAGCCACTTAATATGAACCGTCAGTGTCTGCGGTTCGGAAAAGCTGTCAAATCCCCAGATTTTGTTGAAAATCTGCTCCTTCTTTAACGCATGTCCCCTATTTTCCATCAGGTATAAAAGCAGTGAGAACTCTTTTGCCGTCATAGGAACAGGTTCTCCCTTTTTGTATACCTCACACCTGCTCTTATCCAGACGGATATCCCCTGCGCACAAAATACCATCTGCAATCTTACGCTTAAAGATTCCATCGATTTTTGCCAACAGAATATCGATATCAAAGGGCTTTTCGATATAGTCGTCAGCGCCCGCAGACAGCCCGGTTAACTTGTCGTCCTTTTCGCTTTTGGCACTGACGATAATAATAGGGACATTCCCTCTTTCCCGCAATTTGCGGCATACGGCAAAACCGTCCATATTCGGCAGCATAATATCAAGCACCACCAGCCTTGCTCCCTCGGTTTCAAAAAACGCCGTCCCTTCCTCGCCGCTTGCGGCTATCCTCACGGAGTACCCTTCGGCAGTCAGAAATTCCCGCAAAAGACTGCTGATTTCCTTATTATCCTCCACAACCAGTATATCCGTCATATAACCTCCGTTACCAGCCAAGCTCCGTCAGCCAGCTTGTCAGTGTCCTCTCCCGCTCTCTCTGCTTATCCGCCTTATCACAGCTTCCCAGAAGGCACTCGCCCTTAAGGGTTCCGTCCACAATATACATCACCCTGCTGCATTTTGCCGCAACCCTGATATCATGGGTGACCAGCATCACCGTGGTTCCGTTCTTATTGATTTGTACAAACTGCTCCATCACTTCCTCGGAAGCAGAGCGGTTCAGCGCCCCCGTGGGTTCGTCTGCAAAAATCATTTTGGGGCTGTTTATCAGGCTCCTGCAGATACATGCCCTCTGTAACTGCCCGCCGGATGCCTCCTCAATATCATTGTCCGCAATTTCTATGATGCCCAGCTTCTTCATCAAATCCTCGCCATACCTTATTTTTTCCTTTTTGGATGCCGTATTTTTCTTTGACTGAAAAGCCGGCAGCACAATATTGTCAAATACCGTCAGATTTTTCAGCATATACATCTGCTGAAAAATAAATCCCATCTCATCGAGGCGTAAATCTGCAAGCTCCTTTGCGTTCAGCTTTCCGATATCCCTGCCGGCAAAGCGCACGCTGCCCGCCGTCATATTGTCCATGCCGGAAACCGCATACAGCAGGGTGGATTTCCCCGAACCGGAAGGCCCCATCACCGCCACCATTTCCCCTTCCGCAATGTCAAAACTCATATTTTTCAGCACATTGAGCTGCCGTTTATTCACAATATATGTCTTGCACAAATCCTTTACTTCCAGAACCTTTTCCATACCTACTCCTCCCTATTCTATATTGGATACCTTTGAAGCGTCTATTTTTCTGATATGCTGCGCAGTCAGCCACACTGCCGCCAGCGTCCCGCTAATGTAGAAAAGCGGATACAGGAAAAATACCTCCAAAGGCTTTATTTCAAACGTCACACCGTAATACATTCCCATCATTTTAAACACCTGTCCCGCGCTTATCTGCGACACCCAGGTTGAAATCAGCCACGTAATCACGGTAGAAACCAGAAGAACCATCCCGATTCTTACCGTATGCCACCGCACCAATGCGCTGTTCCGAAAGCCGACTGCTTTTAAAATGGCAATCTCTCCGGTTTCCTTTGCCAAAAAAGAGCGCTCCATCAGAACTGCCACAAAAATACAGATAATCAGCACAAGCATAATCGCAATTCCCCTGACTTCCTTCATGTAATCCGATGCCTCGCCAATCATAGTACGCAGGTATTCCCTGGTATTCTGCACCTGCCTGTTTTCAAAAAGCACGCTTATTCTGTCAATACGCCTTTGCAGCTCACCTTTATCCGGATGATCCGTAAAGGTAATCTGATAAGAAAAAAATCCCATCGCATAGGCATAATCTATTTCTGCATCCTCATGCAGCCGTACACCCTCGCCCATGTTGTTCATACTCTGATACAGGGCTGTAATCATACATTCCCGCTCGCCATCCGGAAAAGCCACAACAACCTTATCCCCAATCTGTACATCCAGCTTTTCCGCAATCTGCCCCGTCACGGCGATCTCGTCCGCGCGCTGCGGCGGCGTTCCCTCTAAATAGACGTATTCTTCCGTCTGTGTCCCTGTCCCCTGAAAGGTAAGGGACATGCAGCGATTCTCCCCATTTGTCAATAGAAGTTTAAACACCATCTCCATCGTACATCTGGCAGGCATTCCGTCTGCGGCAAGTATTCTCTCCATCTCTTTCATACGGTCAGTCAGCTTTTCCCTGCCATTCTCCACTATAAATTCCATTGCTTCCGCATTGTTGTCCAAATAGGCATCGCTTTTTACCATGCTGAACGCGCCTATTAAGCTTTCACTCTCCAGCGTGTTAATGGTGTTGAGGATAGTCGTAATTAAGGTAAGACATATGGTAAAGGTGAGAAGCATCAGACCATAACGCTTTCCGTTTCCCAGAATATCATTGAGCGCCATAAATTCCGCAGGTTTCAGCCCCGTTTTTCCAAGCCTCACAAAACTCTTTTTCTTGTACCGCTCTCCGTTCTGTCCGCTTCTCACCGCGTCAGCCGGGGTTATTTTTTTCACCCGCCTTGTGCAGCCAAAGCAGAATAGCAGGATAATCACAACCACTGCCGCCGCGCAGGCAAAGCTGAGGAAAAGCCCGCCCTGTGTCTCCATCACAATGGTTCTGGACGCTTTTTCCAAAAGCGTTCTGCCAAAAGGAATCCCCAAAAGCAGTCCCAGCAGACTTCCCATAACGGCAAGCGCCAGATATTTCACCAGATAAATTCCCCTGATTTTTCCATTCCGGATTCCGATTGCCTTCATAATGCCGATTTCCCGATACTCCGAGAGCAGTGTAAAGGTTATGGTAAACCGAAGCACCACCAGTGCAATCAATATCAGGCAGATGCTGACCACCAGCAGAATCCCTGCGACAATCATATCCATCACATAGGTCAGCGAGAGCATTGCCCTGTCTCCCTGAAAAATAAAATTGATGTCGCTCCTGCTTATAATCTCCTGCTCCAATGATTTTTTATCAGTCGTCTCTATATAATAAATATCGCCAAAATAAGCGTCATCCGCCCCTTCCGTCAGATAGTCGTAGGAAGCTTCGTCCACAATCATTCTCGGCATTCCCATCATATCCGAGCCCAAAAGAGCGTCCTTTATACCCCCTGCGACCGTAAATTCCTTTCTCCTGTCCCCCACAATCACCGTAAATTTATCCCCCACCACAAGAGAATTCCGCTCCAGAAAGCTTCTGGAAAGATAGATTTCTCCGCTGTTCACTTCGGTAAGGGGCTTATTGTTTTTGTCAAAAAAAGTAAGATAGGATGCTTCAAAATTACACAGCACAATCGACGTCGTAAGCTGTATGGTTCTCTCAATATCCGTGTCTATATTTTCCACATTCATGAAAAATACCGGTTCCCTGCCGTACACTTTCACCGCTTCCGCCTGACTTAAGATATCCTCCATCGCCCTTTCCGACGTGCCCATTCTTGTCACCACAAAATAGTCCCCAACTCCGGCTTTGTCAAAGTAATGCTCCAACGCTGTCCCTACGGCAGCCATATTGTTTACACTGCTCGACAAAAACATTGCCACAAGAGTAATGAAGAGAAATAAAATACAGTTCATGGTCTTTTTTCTCTTCAAATCCCGCTTTAAAATATGAAAGTACATATATCCCTGCCTTTCCTGCCCCGGCACCTGCCCAAAATATATGCCGGGAGCAATATTATCATGTACTTTACCTTTATAGCAGGAAAGTTATTAAGGAATCCTTAAATCCACTTTATTTTTCACCATTTTCCTTCTGCACCGTTTCATAGTTGTCCGTAAAACCACCCATAACCTCCTGCACCTCAAAGATAAGTGCAGGATTGTCCGCCGGACTGAGCAGATAACAGCCCACTCTTTCCGCTTCCCCCGCTATCACAAACTTTTCCCCATATTTCATCTCCATTGTCAAGAGCACAATATCGGACATGGGCTCGTACTCCTTTTTTACAAAAATGCCTTTATCCTCATAGTATGTAGTGTAAGAAGCAATAGAATCCAAATTTTCTGTCTGTGTCTTTATAATCCCCGGGGCAAATTCCGTCTCATGCCCAAGCGCCAGCCCCAATACCCATGTATACACACTGGCAAACATAAAGTACAGCATAAAGCCAAACAAGATAACCACCGTCACCACCATGTAAGCAGCAGCCCTGCGCGTCTTTGCTGCGTTCTTCCAAAGCCGGCACAGCAGAAAAACCACCAGCGTAAGCGGCAGCACAAACAGCGCCCATACCGTTCCCGCGCGCTCCAGCCACACCCTGTACACCACACCTGTCGGCAGCATCGCCTTTACAAAATAAAAAATCGCTGTCACAAGCAGCGTTACTCCCCACACAATTCCAGCTATTTTTACCGCTCTGCCCGACTGCTTTTCCTTTGCCATATGCATTCGTCCTTTCTTCAGCAGATAAAGAAAAGTCCTATAAACATTTCGCTTACAGGACTTCTCCCCTTATCTTTCTCTTAAAATCTATTACACAATACCCTGTGCCGTCATAGCCTCAGCAACCTTCAAGAAACCTGCGATGTTAGCGCCGGCAACATAGTTGCCCTCCATGCCGTACTTCTTTGCTGCGTCGTCAAGGTTGTGGAAAATATTTACCATAATTCCCTTAAGCTTGCTGTCAACTTCTTCGAAGGTCCAGCTTAAACGCTCGCTGTTCTGGCTCATTTCCAGTGCGGAGGTTGCCACGCCGCCTGCGTTTGCAGCCTTGCCCGGGCAGAACAGAACGCCGTTCTTCTGCAGGTACTCTGTTGCATCCAGTGTGGTAGGCATGTTTGCGCCCTCTGCTACTGCGAAGCAGCCGTTTGCAACCAAAGCCTTTGCATCCTCAAGGTTCAGCTCGTTCTGTGTTGCACAAGGAAGTGCAATATCACATTTCACAGTCCATACGCCCTTGCCGTCATGATACTCTGCACTGGGTCTTGCCGCTGCGTACTCGGTCAGTCTTGCACGCTTTACTTCCTTTACTTCCTTTAACAGAGCGATATCAATGCCCTCTGCATCGTATACCCATCCGGTAGAATCGGAGACCGTAACAACCTTGGCACCAAGCTGCTGTGCCTTCTGTGCCGCATAGATGGCAACGTTTCCGGAACCGGAAATCACAACTGTCTTGCCTGCAATATCCTTGCCGTTGCACTTTAACATTTCTTCCGTCAGGTACAGAAGACCATAGCCGGTTGCCTCTGTTCTTGCAAGGGAACCGCCGTATGTAAGTCCCTTTCCGGTCAGCACGCCTTCATACAGGCCGGTAAGACGCTTGTACTGTCCGTACATATAACCGATTTCTCTTGCGCCTGTGCCGATATCGCCCGCAGGTACGTCCGTATCCGCACCGATATGCCTGTACAGCTCATTGATAAAGCTCTGGCAGAACGCCATAACCTCTCTGTCAGACTTGCCCTTCGGGTCAAAATCAGAGCCGCCCTTGCCGCCGCCGATAGGAAGTCCTGTCAGTGAATTCTTGAAAATCTGCTCAAATCCCAAAAACTTGATGATACCTAAGTTTACGGAAGGATGCAGTCTCAAACCGCCCTTGTAAGGTCCGATTGCACTGTTAAACTGTACACGGAAACCATTGTTTACCTGTACCTGTCCCTTGTCGTCCACCCAGGGAACACGGAACAGAATCTGTCTTTCGGGCGTACATATTCTCTCCAGTAAAGCATCTTTTCTGTATGCCTCTTCATTTGCCTCAATAACCACACGCAGGGACTCCAGCACTTCCTTCACTGCCTGATGAAATTCCGGCTGTGCGGGATTCTTTGCAACTACAAGCTCAAATACCTCGTCAACATATGACATTTTTGTATCCTCCTTCAATAAAAGCTTATCAATCCACGTTTTATTATATAATAGCGGAAAAAAATTGCAAAGCACTTTATCTGAGTAAATTAGAAAAGTTTTTTTACTTTTTTTGTGCAAATTATACAAAAACGGTCAGAGATATTTTTTCAGAATATTGATATTCTTCTCCTCAAAATCCATCAGTTCCTTCGCAAGCTCTGTTGACATAGTGTGCGCCTGCGGATTGTGGTTCAGTACCTTGCACATCTGTGTAATCCCTCGGTTACTGCCCTGTATCATCAATTCAGCCAGATGGCTTGTGCTGGTATTAAACAGCGTGTTCATGTGCACGGCGCCCTTTAGCATCATGTCGGAAAGGTGGTTCCCATGTACCGGCTCCGCCTTTGCCTCTAAAAGCTTATTCATTGCCCTGTTGCGGATATCGGAATACTTGAGCGACTGGCGTGATATCTGTCTGGCAAACTCGTCCTCATAAACCTTATCGCTTAAGGTTTCTATCGCTTTCATTCCCATCTCCGCGTTTTTCTGTATCTCCCTGTATATATTGATTTCTTCCGGTTTCATGGCGCCTCCTGTTTTGATTACTTTTTTTACAGTATGACACCATTTTTGCTATTTATTCTTCTTCAAAGGGATATTTCATTCCCCACTGTGCCCGCAAGGTATCCATCAGTTTCATAATCCGCAGCGTCTCCGCATGAGGAAGCTGCGGACACTGCTTCCAGCCCTCCCTGATTGCTTTCACACATGCCGCCACTTCATACTCATAGCCGCTTATCTGCTTCGGTGCCTTATAAAAAGCAATCTTTTCATGCTTTTCATTGTATACGGTCATACTCTCAAAATTGTTGATGTTCTCAATAACGGCATAGCCCTTCGTCCCGTATATGCCGCCCATCCGGTCGCTAACAACGGACATGGAGGCTGTGAGCACTGCCATCGCGCCGTTTTTATAGTGCAGAGTTATGCTCTCCTGCCTGTCCACACCGGTGGAAAGCATATCGCAGGAAGATTCCGTTTTTTCCACTTCCGCGCCCAGTATCATGGACGCAAAATGAATCGGATACACTCCCAAATCCAGCAGCGCGCCACCGGCAAGCGCCGGTTCAACCAGTCTTTTCTTACTTTCAATGAAATAGCACAAATTGGCGCTTACCATGCTGACATCCCCGATAACGCCGCTGTCCAGCACTTCACGGATTGTCTTGTACATGGGCATATACCGAATCCACATCGCCTCCGTAACCAGAACTCCCTCTTCTTCCGCCAGTTTTAAAATCTCTTCTGTCTGTGCAGCGTTTGCCATAAACGCCTTTTCGCACAGCACCGGTTTTTTATGGCGTATACACAGCTTCACATTTTCATAATGCTCGGAATGAGGCGTTGCAACATAAACCAAATCCACCTTTTTATCCGCAAGTAGCTCCTCGTAGGAGCCGTAGCATTTTTTGATGCCATGCGCTGCCCCGAAACTTTCTGCCTTTTCCGGCGAACGCGATGCAATCGCATAGCATTTTACGCCCGGCATCTTGTTTACGGTTTCCGCCATAGTGCCCGCAATATTTCCTGCTCCCAATATCCCCATGTTGATTCTCTTAAGCATAAAACCCTCCTCTGTGAAATAGAAAATCCGCCCGCAGGCTTCTTGTTATGATAAATGATAGCATGGGCTTTCACCCATGCTATCATACCATTTCTGCTCTACATTTAGTTTATCACATTGATTGCTACTGTACATATTCGGACTTCACATAACCAATCTGTCCGTTGTAAATTACCTTGCTCCAATCACCTTCCGTGCCGACCAAATCCAATGTCTCACCGCCTGTAGCAATTCCAAGCTTTTCTGCCGTTTCATTTGGCGCCACACGCACATTGACATTGGCAGTGGTGGTCACTGTACCGATAGTCTCCACACCCGCTGCACTCTCGGCGACATTTAAGAACTCCGATTTGATATAGCCTTCTCCATTGCCATACACAATCCGGCTCCAGCCATTTGCCTTCTGCTCTAAAACCTCTACCTTGGTTCCGCCGGAAACCTTGCCCAGCTTGTCGGCAGTCTCACTGTCAGAGCTTCTGACATTTACCGTCGTGGTAGCCGTTGCGTAAACCGGTCCGGTCTGTACAGGGGTAGGGGGCGTCTCCGGTTCACTGCCGCCATTCGCTCCTTCCGGATCGCTGACAACACTGCTGCCATCTGCCGGCACTGCATCACCGCCGTTATTGTCTGTAATCTGGCTGGCCAGAATTCCGCCTGCCGCTATCCTGACCTCCTGCTCCACCTCTGACATATAGGTGAAAAGCTCCGGCTTATTCAGACAGATATCCTTGTATTCCACTTCAATCTTGTTACACAGCTCTACGACATCATCCTGCAGGATCACTTTCCTGATGTACTCGGAAACTTCCTCAGGAACGCTTTCCTTGTTGATATACAGATTTCCTTCCTCATTGGTGCACACATAAAACGAAGTATAACCCGGAAGATAATCCTCCGGATAATAGGACATAACCACCTGCGTATAAGCAATTACAATGTAGGAATTTTCTTCCGGCCCGGGCTTGGAATATACCTCCACAGCCGGATATCCCTCAATATATTTGCCCAGTTCTTCAATCCGGATCCGTTCCATATCATCAAGTCCGCTCTGTATTGCTGCAATGCTATCGGCATCTCCGGCCGCCATTGACTCAAAATACGTCATAACCAGACTGTTTACCTCAGGATAAGCATTTAATTCCAAAGGTACATCCGGCACTGTAAGCTCAACCACTGCATTGCCATCAGACACCGAAGCTGTCTCCGGATCGGGAGCGCCCGTCGCACTGACTGTGCCCGAACCCGCCTTTAACGCGATCGTTACCGTAATGGCAACCGCAGCAATCAACAATATCGGAAATACCAGTTTACTTCGTGCCACTATAAAGTCGCGCACCTGTAAAGTTCTTTCTTTAATTGATACCTTCACACTGTCACCTTTCCTTTAATAAACAAGGTCTGTGGTTGTTTGGTTCTACAGCCTCAGACCAGTTGTCAGAGTGATGTAAATGCAGCCGACAGGAATCGAACCTGCATTAAAGGCGTCGGAGGCCTTCGTTCTATCCGTTAGACTACGGCTGCAAATATTACAAATTTGTTACATCACTCTGACTATAATATCACAAAAGGTTATATCTGTCTAGTCATCTTTACTGTATTTTTTGTTAAATTTCTTAAAATTTTCAGATTAACGACACTTCGTTGTCGAATCTGTTAAAATAATACACGTTATCTGAGAGCTGTTCCTCCGGCGCAACATGGCCGGCATTGACCTCTTCCACCATGCTTTTCAGCGCCTGCGCCTCTTCTCTTCCACTGTCCGGCAGCAAAATCAACTCGTGGATAGAGCTTGGCAGAATATAGAAATTGGTTTGATGCGTTGCGGCAAAATTCTGCAGCAGTTCCCTGTCGCATATGCAGGCTGCGCCAAAATATCTTCCCTTTAATGTCATAATATACATGGGGACTTCCTGCTTTGCCTGTTCTGCCATTTCTGCAAGCTGTTCTGCCTCTTCACCAAAACTTTCCCACAGCATCTCCCTTATGACCTCTCCCATTTCTTTGATTTCCACTCCCACATGCATTGCCGTATTTCTTTCTGCATCCTGAAATAAAGTTTCCTCAGAAATCCCCCATTTATCCAGATGGTCAATTTCAATCTGTATGGAACCCTTCCCCAGGAAATCATTCATATAAGCATAATAACACACCACTGCCAAGTCAAGGAAACGCTTGTGCGGCAGCTCTTCCAGCGCCTTTTTGTTCTTTTCATAATTGATTACCTTAATAAATATGCGTCCTTTCACCGCATTATAATCTGTAAAGAAGTCCAGATTGATTTTTCCGGCAATCCGGTTGTCCTGATAAATATCCGCGATGGCGCAGACAATATCGCTGAACGGTCTGCCATCCTTTAAATCCTCGTAAAAGCCGTTCAGATAAATCGTAGGGGAAAGACTTTCCTCTTTGCTGTTTATCACCAGCCCCTGCAAAATGACGCCGTTGTTCTTCGTCACTTCCTTGATTTCCACGCTGACGTCTTTTCCTAAATAATCACTGACGCTCTTTTTTGTTTTTTCCATAAATTCTTTATACTGCATACTTTTCTCCATTCTGATTTTGTTTTTTATTTTTGGACACGAAAAAAAGACAATAGAAAAAATTCTATTGTCTTGTCGGCTTATGTTTATTTAGGAAAAGAACGCTTATGCTCTGGACAGATACTCGCCTGTTCTGGTATCGATCTTAATCTTGTCCCCCTGATTGACAAAGAGCGGCACATACACTGTCGCACCCGTCTCAACTGTCGCCGGCTTGGTAGCGCCCGTAGCCGTATCACCCTTGAAACCGGGCTCCGTCTCCGTAATCTCCAGTTCAACGAACAGAGGAGGCTCTACTGCAAATACATTGCCATTGTGGGAACAGATTTTGCACATCTCGTTTTCCTTGACAAACTTGAGTGCATCACCAATCGTCTCGCTGTTTAAAGCAATCTGCTCGTAATTTTCAACATCCATGAAATTGAACAAATCACCGTCAGAGTATAAATACTGCATATCTTTTCTGTCAATACGTGCCTGAGGGCATTTCTCGGTAGGTCTGAAGGTCTTCTCCACTACACCGCCGCTCTTAATATTTTTCAGCTTGGTCCTTACAAATGCAGCGCCTTTACCGGGCTTCACATGCTGGAACTCAATAATCTGGTAAATATTATTATCTAATTCAATCGTAATACCATTTCTGAAATCACCTGCAGAAATCATAAAAAACATTCCTCCTAAAATTGTCACGTTTTAATTCTTTTATAGTGTATACTAAGATATACTATTTTTCAACTGTTTTTTTCAATTCTTACGATTTCTTCGTAAATTTTTCCGGCTTTGCCTCAATTCACATTGCTCTCGGGCGCGAATTTTTTCTTTAATTGGCGCAGATATCTTTCCTTATGCCCTGCCGCTGCCAGCATGGGCGCATAGGCATCCCTTCCGCTGATGCAAAACATATAAGGAACGCTTTTAAAATGGCTGCGGTATTCTTTGACAAAATCGAGGATGCCCCTCCTGATTTCTCTGATGCCCTCTTGATTTTTATCATATTTTCCAAACATCAGCGTAATATCCAGTTCTTTTATATACTCGCTTTCAAAGCAGTGCCCGTCTCTGTCACGCTTTTCCCCTCCGCTGTTTCCTGGGCAGCCTTTGTAAAAACCTGTAAACTGCGGCGCAGGGGATGCTAAAAGCAGTTCCCAGAATATATTGTAATCTTTATTCGGGTCATGTTTTTTCAGCAAATCCCTGTTGTGGCTCTGAGAATACAGATAGGACACCAGCTTTCCTTTCTGTAAAAAAGGCTCTGCCGCATCCGGCTCGCTGTTATGGATGGTATTGGTTCCCGCAATAATTCCCGTGATTTCGCAGGGCAGCTTCCATACACGCTCCGCCAAATAAGAAAGCGACATGGCGCCGCTGCCCGCCCATCCTATATCAACTGCCGCCGCACGATGGATTCCTCTCAATTCTCTTTCATAATATGCCTTTGCCGCCTCCTGCTGCTCTTGATATAAAGAACATACCGAGGCATAATGATCTCGGATAAAGCGTTCCAGTGCCTCCACATTCCGGTCTGTCAGTTCATCTTCGGGCCGTATCACCATCTGCTTCCCAGTTTCCCCACTTATCCGGTACGGCAGAAACTCCGACAGAAACGACAATTCCATTGCTTCCAAAATCCTGTGAACGGAAATCCCCTGATTGACCTTGTGATACAAATATCTGCGGAAATAATCGTAGCTGTCAAACGCCGCCATCAGCTTTGTCGCCGCCAGACGGGACCAATAGACATAAGCTGTGCGCTCCTCGGGATACATTTCGTCATAAACCTGTTTCAGAATATCCCCGTCACGCGACAAAAACAACAGCTTTTCCACCCCATGACCGGCACAGTATTCATGGATAAACCGACAGTAGCCAAGTACAAAGAGACCGCCGTAAATAAAGCCATACTCATATTCCGGCGTGTAGCTCCTTCCACCCTGATAGAGATGATGATTGACAATGCCGCGGTAAGCGCCACCGACCATGGGCGATATATCGTAGGGTCTGTAAGACAATGCCATGCGGTTTACATTTGGATAAGGAAGACTCGCAAGGCCGCATTTCTTCGCCATCTTCACATCACTGTGCACATTGTCGCCGCAGTGAACCATCGTCTTAAGCGGAAATTCCTCCCGAACCAGCCTGTACAGCCCGCCGTCCGCCTTACTTTTTCCATATTCACAGGAAACATAAAGCTTATGTATGCCCGCATAGCCGTTCTTTTCTAAGAGCTTTTCCAAAAAAGCCCGCGGCAGGTACATGTCGGAAATGCAAATGATTTGCTTTCCCCTTTCCCGCAATTCTTCAAACACCTTTTGCATAAAAGGATTGGCATAGCAGAATTCTTCTTCCAATTCCTCTTCCAGCCTCATGCCCTGCGCTGCCGGTATCCCTGTCTTTCGCTCCATAACCGCCCATATCTCAGCAAATGCGACCTCATAATGACCTTGTTCTTTATCACATTCCAGCCTTGTCCGCTGCTCCTGCTCCATGCGGATTCGCCTGATATCAGCCAGCCCCAGCCTTTCCCCCAAAAAATAAAACAAATCCGCCGACTCCGAAAAAGGACGGAACAAAAGCGTATCAAAAATATCAAAAGAAACCACATCATACTGTGATAACCTGTCCACATAGTCCCGGACCGCCAGCTTCTGCTGCTCTGATTCCGGCAGAATGGGCAGCCTTTTTTCCTCGTAAGCCGCTACCGCTTCTTCCTTGTCCAAAAAACGGCAAAACAGAACATAGTAACCGAAGTTCAGACAAAGCAGATACAGATAGGACACTATTTTCCTGCCCCATCCGCCTCCGTCATGCACCCTATGATACCTGCTCCTGATTCCCGCATGGCGGTTTACCAGAAAATTGTATATTCGCATTCTCATTGGTTTTCCTCTTCTTTCTCTCTTTACAACCTGTCGCCTTTCTGTTATAGCCTTTTTATAACACATCAAACAGTTAGTTCCCTCATTTCACTCTATTACATTTCTTCTATTCCATTTCAAAGGAGGCACATCTATGCAAAATTCTACACAAACACCTATCGTCGAGTCTGCTCAGACCACTTACAACATTACAGGCAAAAACCTCTGGGACGAAATTCTGAAAGCTGTTTTCTTTACCAGGCCGCAGCAGCTCTTCCATCTTTTTAAAGAGGTCTACGGAAAAGAATATCCACCTTCCTTGATTCGCCAAATGCAAAAGACCCGTCCTCCCAGCTTATGGACTTCGCCGTACTGGTCGGCGGCACAGACTATTATCACATCGAACGCCAGATGGAGAACGACAAAGATATGGTTATCCGCATGGTTGCTTACGACTTCCACTTTGCCATGCAGCATTGTACCTCCACAGAACCCGCCACAGGCGAAATTGTCATGCGTTTTCCGGATTCCGTCGTCATCTATCCCGAGAAAAATAAAGATCTTCCCGATACCTTGCGTTGCCGCATCATCCTCTCGGATAAGAGCGAACATATCTATCAGATTCCTACCGTGAAAATTCAGTCCTATTCTCTTGACGACATCCATCAGAAACACTTGAACTTCTTCCTCCCCTACACCCTCCTCCGCTTCCGCCCGCTTTTAAAATCCAAGAAACAAATTAACGAAAAAGAGTTGACAAGTTTTGTAGAGAAGATTATAGTGGACTTAGAGGAAGAAGTCCGCAACGGAATCCTCTCCCAGCGGGAATCAGAAGATTTAATACTGCTTCTTACCAAGGCTTCCGCACGTATTTTTGCAAAACATCCACATTGCCATGAGGAGGTGTTTCACTTGACTGAACCTTTAATCAAACTTCCCAGCGTTCGAATCAATGAGCTTGAACAGGAATCAAAACAAAAAGATGCCATAATCGCCCAAAAGGACAACGAACTCGCTCAAAAAGATAACGAGCTCACTCTAAAAGACCTTGAGATTAATCATTTGCAGAAGCTCTTAGCAAGCAACGGTATTCTTTGCTAATCATCCACATTACCATGAGGAGGTGTTTCACTTGACCGAACCTTTAATCAAACTTCCCAGCGTTCGAATCAGTGAACTTGAACAGGAATTAAAACAAAAGAATGCCATAATCGCCCAAAAGGACAATGAACTCGCTCTAAAGGATCTTGAATTTAACCGTTTACAAGAGCTCCTTTTGGTCAGCAACGGTATTACCATCTAACCTTAATATCTATCCACCCTGTTCACATGACGTCTGCTAAACAATCGAACTTCATATAAACAGGGCTAAAAAAATCCTAATATAAAGCACTCATTTCACCTTCCGGCTCAATCTCATACTTTATATCAGGATTTCATTTTCTGTTATTCGGCTACGGCAGCTTTCCCCTCTGTCTATAGTCCAAACTCATGGAACAACCGCTTCTGGTATGCGGGATCTTTCGCCGCACGCTTTAAGTCATCAGTCCGGTTCTGCTCTATCAGGAAAAGCGTCAACTTATTTGTGCGTTCAATGCCTTCTTCTATCCCTTCCTGCCTGCCTTCTTGTCTTGCTTCCCGTCTCGTTGCCTGCACGTCATATGCTTCGAAGTTTGAAAACAATTCTCCCATACGCCTCTCCTTTACCTGCCCGGCAAAATCTGCCGCCTCCTTGTAAGGCACATTGATTTTCAAAAGCAGTGCCTCTATCACCTGCGACATGATGTCCAGCAGATACTCCGGCGTGTCGGCCGTCACCGCCTGCAGGTATCCGGAATCCACTTCCTTTCCTATCCCGGCAAAGTCCGCCGCACGGTGGAACTTGCTTACCATCATGATGATGGACAGCTCGTCTCCTCTTTCCATCAGTTCTGCTGTGCTGTAATCCTTAAGCTGCATTAAGATACACTGGTAATCCGGTATGTATTCCTTGAAAATATCGCTTAACAGTATCCTTTCGTGCAGGCTCACCGCTGCCGTCCAGTCCTCTGTACCGTCATAAAACACCACCGGCAGGATGGGCGGGTACTTAAATTCCTTCGTGCGGCTTACGCCTGCATGCTGCCTTTCCTGTTCCTTCTCGTAATCCTCCCAGATAAACGCCATGTACCGGAACACCTGCATAACTACATTATAATCCACTTTCGCCTTATGTTCAATAAGGGAAACAAGAAAAAACGGTGTCCCGTCAGTTTTTATGTTCACCCTTTTCACTACGTCGGAGTTGCGCTCCTCCGTGAACATGTGCACATACCGCTCGGATACATCCTCAATGTCCTCCGGCTGTACCTCCTTCAATAGTGGGATATCCAGATATCCCCGCAAGAACTGCGCGCATAAAACCGGGTTCTCGAATATCAGCTTGCTGGAGCTGTCTCTGGTTTGGCTGTTGCTGCCGTAACTGCCGCCATTATTGCCGTTACTGTTGTTCCCAGTGCTATTGCTGTTGCCATTGCTGTTATTACTGTTATAATTGTCTTCTGCCATTGGCATGCCTTCCTTTCCGGCATGGCATACCGAACAAAAACGCCTGATACTGCCCCGCATCCCATGTCTTTTGTATGAAATTGTAATTGGGATACTTGCTTGAAATTCTTGAAGTATTGCAAGATTTTCAGAAACCGAGACGGCCTCCTGAGAATGGATGCCTTTTCTCTGCTGTTACTATAACAGATCGGGAATTTCTTTGCAACAGGATTTTAATAAAAAATCTCTGATATAAAGTATGAAATTGTCAAGGTGCTTTTTACTGGTTCTCGTCATATTTGATCTGTTGCAAAGATAGTAAAATAATCTGCCAAAGTGACATCTATCATTCTATGACATTTTTATGCAATTAATACTCACCCCAAAGAATCTTAAAATCCATTGTCTACAGCGGCTTTTGGAAAACAACGGTATTACCATCTAACCCTAATATCTTCCCCAAAGCAGCAACTTGTCCAGTTTCTCACCTTATTTATACTTTTGTCACCAGAACAATACATTTTCTACTTCTTCATTCATTACACTCAATGTTTTCTGTATCTGTTTTTTGGCAATTTCAATCACTTCATCACTTGTTACCTCTTTAATTCTTTTGCAAAAATTCTCCATCGCTTTTTCATCATGCTTTATCTTATAAAGAATTCCAAAAACATAGCGAATATTCTGATACCCGATAGCAACATCCTCATACGGTACATTTGCTATAATATGCAAATATTTCAGTCACTCCGATGTTCTGACGGGCTCGCTTTGAGAGCTAATGTACTCATAAAATGTCTTTAAAAAAATCGGCATCGGAATCAGCATAAAGATAGCAAACGCATCTGCCACTACTTCCTCCACGCCTTTGAACAACATCAGCATAACACGGCATGAACTGCTAAACATTATCTCTGACTTATGTATCAGGCAGTGAACTAATTCATGTGCCAGTGCATATCTCTGCTCTGCTACTCCAGATTCCGAGTCAATCATAATACATGTGATTGGATCTCCTGTTACAAGATTAGGTCTTGTGAAAAAACTCCCACTATTTTGTACACATGTTTTTCTTCTCCAGTCCTTACTCTATTTAATGGTTGATAAAATCACCTCCACACCAACATTTTTTACGATTGCTTTCGATATCAATCGGAAATTCATACTACTCTCCCATTACTTGTTCAATTATGTCTAATGCAAGTACACAAATCACAGTATAATCAATCCCAATAAAGTATTTCCCATTATCCCCTTCATATGTTTCAGTTCTTGCCCCACAACAAAAATCTCTTTCTCGCTCAATTTATAGCTCGTTATCGTTATCCTCCTTTTCTTCTGTCTAGCTCTCTACCTTTTCTTCCGTTCTCTTTTCCTGTTGCTTTTCAAGCTGTTGAAACACATAATGATTGTTTATCTGAAACTCCTCCAAATATTGGCGAACTCTTTTTCGCTCCATTTCAAGACACAATTCGAATATCTCAGCCTCATACAATTCTACATAATGTTTGACCTGCTCCCTTTCAAGCCTATACGGTATGCGTTCCATTAGATAATCCACCGATTTTTTTAGCTTTTTTCATATATAAGGCGTTTCTCCTTATTTTCTACTTCCCCCTTTATATACCATATCCACGGGACTTGCCATCTGCAACACAGCTTCCGGCATGTGGCAAAAATACAATCAGGCGCTACACAGCATAGAAAACTTTTCACCTTGGAGTTCGTTTTCCAATATAGTTGTCTGTTGCAGTTCCTCATTCTGCTCTTCCCCTGCTTTTTTGTTCTTTCTGCCTTTTCTGCTCTCTTGGTCTTTGAGGCGGTTTTATAGCTAATCGCCCAAATTCCGTATATATCTCTATACTCATCATTAAATCGTCATAATATTCACCCAGCAAATCTTGGATACTATATCTGGGTTTAAAATTCTGCTCTGACATCTGTGCAAATAAAACTTCAGAAATGACTATCGTCAAATTCAAAAGTTAATCTGCTCTACCCATCTCTCTTAAAAAGGCACGATATCTGTATGCGTCTCCACCTCTGATGTTTCCAGTTTCATCAGATAATTTGGATGTCCATCCTCCCAAGCAGTCGTTTTACTTTTATTTCTTCTCAGACTCTTCCAAAATCACTTTCTGCATTTTTGTAACAATGCTCATCAAATAGCACAATACATTTGTGATAAGACCAATCAGAAGGATCCCTCTTTTGGCAAAGAAAATGTTAAAAGGCAAGTCCTTACATTCCAAATATTTACGCCCTGCCACGTAATCGTTAAAAATCTTTGAATTCCTTCTGTCGAAGCACTTTCCATTATCCGCTCTAAAATGAGATATTTAAAATTCTTATTCAGGAAAATACTCGGATAAATGCGACCAGACAAAACATTTACTCTGATATTGCCATCTACATTACAAAACATTCCTACTGTAGGAATATTCTGCAGCATCCAATTTAATAAAAACTGCTGTGTACTGTCCTCTTAGTCTTCCTACTAATTTCTTTCTAATTTTAAGCCAAAGAAGATTGGTACATCTTCCTAAATATATCTCTGCTTCTATTGTTCTACTGCCCACTACTTTTTTATAATCAATTCAGCACTGAATGCTAATATTCAATAATAAATATTAAGGAAATAGTTTACCTTCAAATTTTTATAAAAAAAGTTAAACCAAAAACCTATATTTACTAACTTTTATTCACCCGCGCTCACCTAGCATTTTCTTGTAGTTTTTCTTACTTTAAAATTCATATTTATACGCCCGATCTGCTGTGATTTCTCCATCATTTTTATCAAAAACAAAATATTGAAGTTCTGCACTTTTTAATGTCCCGCTTATCGTTAAGAGCCCAAATCCCCTAACATATTCATCTGATTTTGTTTCTACCCGTAAAGATGCTGCTTCCAGTGTATGAAGGGTCTTCTTACCACTATTCGTATTTTCTCCCTTTTCATTTTTATGGCGATGACCACCCATCACAATTTTCGCCCCCACACTTCTTAATGCGTTAAGTGCTTTTTTTATGTTTGAAGCCTCCTCTTCAGTTAAATATTCTTCTGATAATAATGTATGATGAACCAGTACAATTGTCAGTATCTCTTTCCCACTACTAATTTCATTGCAGATGGCACGAATACTATCCGTACTAATCTCTGCACGGTTTGTTTTCTGAGCATTTATTCGAAAGACCGAATTTAAACATATAAATCTTAGCCCCCAATTGTTAAACTTGTTAACTATAAAATCCAGATTTTCATTACGGATATATTGCTCATCATGCGTCAGTTCATAGGCAAACTCCCTAAATGCCTGTAGCCCTAGTCTCTGATACACATCTTTTGTATCTTGTAGCTCACTATCCTTCTGTTCCTCAATCTGCTTAATCACCGAATCAAAATCTATACTCCGTTCTTTTTCCTTATTTTCAGCTTTGAAATATTCCAACACACATGCATTAATATCAAAATCATGATTTCCCGGTACTATAATAATCCTATTCTTCCACGCCGCATCATCATTCCCCCAGAGTCGCCTAAAAAACGGCTTCATCTCATCTGCCGCTTCTTTATACTCAGTCTTTTTTCCCGCCATTGCTACATCCCCTGTAATTAATATCAGATCAACACCTTGTAAATTCTTTTCGATTAAATATTTTTGAATTGCAGCTTCCATATTATTCCACATTCCAATATCATTTGGTGTTGTATCCTTGTCACCAAACTGCAAGTCTGAAATATGTAAAATAACAATATCCCCTGAAGGAGAGCTTGGCTGAAACTGCACATGATTCTTTGCAGTAGCAATCGTATCCCATATCCGTTCCCGAGCTTTTCCTATTTTGCTTATACTATTCCAATTCGGAGGTGTCTTATTTAGTCGGCAGTCATTAATTGCATTTTTAAAATTTTGAAAAGTTAATAATTGGTTCGGAAGTCTTTTATTTGTAAATACATCATTAAAATCTTCCAACACATGATATACCAATGATTCATTCCATTTAGAACTATATACGTATATAGGCGCATCGCTATACCTGTCCTTAATTAAGTGCAATACCTCTTTAAAATCATTCTTTTCAAAGTCACCTATTTCTTTGGGTATTTCATCATTATAATTACCTAAAACATAATCAATAAAAAAGGCGTGGATGTCTTTTTCTTCTATCTGTTCTCTAAATTCATCCATAGTCGAACTAAACAGCAGTTCGAACTCTATAAGTAATTTTTTTGTAATCTCATCCTTATTACTTATTTCAGGATTCTGATTAATCCATTCATTGGTAAAATAGTTACAAATGGGTTCCTTCCTACTTTTGTCTCCTGTCTTAAATTCATCATCAATAATTAAGATTCTGTATTTTTTCATCTTTCGTCTCTCCTAATCGTTTTTTTTGCTAATATAAATATAAGGTATCCTTAAACAGGCATCATACATTTGTCGTCCCTCTAATTCAGATGCACTAAATTCAAATGTTTTATGATCCACCATATTTCTTTTAAGTTCATTGATCCTTATAATAGAAGGGCGGTCATTCTTTACTTTTTTTCTTTTCTTTATTTTTTCAATTTCTTCCTCTTGCGCAATCCCGTTTATAAAATGGATTTCTAAATATTGATCTTTAAATTCTGCCTGTACAACTCCTGAAACCTCTTTCTCTTTGCAGTCAATTGGCATACGATACGTAAATTTTTGCTTAAAATATCTAAAGTCCATCATCAAATATGATATTTCATTGACAATATCACTTGTCCAGAAAAACCAACAGTCCAAATCATCATCCTGCTCCGGCCATTCAATCACAACGCTTTTCAATGTTTCTTTTATTTTTTCATCTGTTTGGGCATTGATAATCTTTTTTTGAATATTTTCAATATCGTGTTGTAAATCCTCACGGTTATGTTTAAAAAGAATTCCGTTTAATTGGTCTGCATACCCCATAAACAATTTGTGAGTCTGCTTAATCTGAGGAACAAGTGATTCTCTCTCTGTATCCAGATATTTCCGTAATATCTGTTCTTCTTTACATACTGCTTCATTTATTTGTTTTAATAAATCACTACAACCATCCTGAATGTCTAAAATATCCTCCGGCAGTTCGTTATAAATATTTTTCAAATAACCGATTTTATAATAAGCCTCCAGATAGTCTCTCTTTTGGAAAACAATTCCTTCATCATACATTCTGCTCAATATTCCAGAATGTGTCGTAATACACTGTCTGCATGTATAATAAAATATAGCATTCAATTTTTCTGCCAGCAAACAACCGGAACTGTTAAAATAGTATTTAATATCCTGATCCACTTCCTCTTCATTGATCCAACATACAAATATTCCGCAAATCAACGCATCCATATTCTGATATGTTTTTTGATTTTTCAAATCTTTCCATACTTCCTGTTTTAGACCATTTATAATCTCTTTTTCCTGTGATAAAATTATAATCAACGCCAATGCTGAATAACTTGTAATTTCTTCTTGCCTTTTTATGCACGAATATAACTCCAGCGTCAGTTCATACTGCCTTTTCTCACTGATTTCAGCCTTTTTAAATAACCCAAGATGTGCGCAAAGCAGTAGCATCTTTGTATGATCATCTAATTCTGAGTCAAGGCATTCTTTCAAAAATCTTAAAGAGCGTGTGACTGCCATATCCTCTATAGCAAAAAATACCAGTCCCATATCAGTTGTAATTTTCACTCCACTCATATATGGATACGGGTCAGACTGTTCCCTAATTATTTCTTTAATTTTTTGTGGCAGGCATAAATTCTTGCTTTCAATAACCGATAATTTTTTATCAAAAGCCTTTTTTTTCTTCCATAACTTCAACACATTTATAATGCGAACACGTATCGCATCCACTCCCATCTGTCCGCAGAGCGCTTCCAAATTTGCAATACCATTACATATGGCACAATTCTTTTGGTTTCCTAAAGGAGGTATGTCTACTTTCCACAAAGTTTTGATCTTTTCTTTGACCGAATAACCAAAGGGCAAACGTTGGCGGTCTATGAGAGATAGCACGTTCACTTCATCTGCTCCTATACGAAACATAAGGTGTTTTAACTCATCAATCAACTTTGTTGAAATCAACATAGCTGAGAATATGGTTACCCTGCAAACTCCTCCATTTTCTTCTTTCAGATTAGAAAAAAGGATTTGCAAACTATCTACCAAAAGCGGAGACAGCAATAGAGCAGCTGCTCCTCTTTCTCTACTTACCAATGCCATTGGTATTATTCTATAGTTTAATTTAATGTCAAAAATTTTCTGAAAAAAGCTGATTATTTCTGTTGTCGCATAATCGTTAAAGTACAGCAAAACCCCTTCTTTATTACAGAAATAATTCTCTTTCATTCTAGAAAATTCAAAAATTTTCTCTTTTGTGGCATAACTTGATATTAGCTCTGGACAAAAATCTTCTGAAACTGCTTCCTCCAATTTCAAATTCTGTTTACGCCCCAGTGCATTATAAAAACAGAAAAGTAGAAAGTCATATGCAGTATCTAAAACTTTGGGCTGTGTATAACTCTCCAGTCTGTCCTGCTTGAACATTTCAACTGTATTAAATATAACATGATCATGTGGTCCTATCAGATCAACATGTCCAAAAGAACATATCTTATTTTCCCACGAAATAACTTCCTGAAAATATTCATATGTTCTCTTTGCAGACATTTGAATTGCTTCATCTTCTTTTGCAAAATGTCTTCTTCGAAAAAAATCAACTCCCTTCCTAGCAATAAAAGGCGTTTCTTCAATTCGCTCATATACTACCTCTTCCAACTGTAACTCTTTTCCATTTTCTCTATTTACTTCCCAATCAAGCAAGGTCAAAATCTGATCTTTACCTTCATAATCTGCATGTTTAAAAAAATAAAACCAACTGTCATCTGCTTTTCTTGGAATAATACTTTGTTTCAAGCTGGATGTGCCAGTAACAAATGCACTCCCAATAAAAATATGTCTATTTTCCTCCTTCGTTCCCAGTTCAGCATTAGCAAGCTCGCATATATCTTCTGTAAATCTGTCACCTTTTTCAAAATAAATTTTTGTGCCATAAACAGAAATAATCCTAAATAATTGTATAATAAACAATTCTCTACACTCTCTTACAAAACTTGCCTGAGAAAAATCCAAATATGTTGTCATATATTTTTCATTCTGGTAATTCCATTTTATATTGCCTTTTATATACATATTTTGAAAAGAATTACTCTGATATATATTTAAAAACTTCCAAAATAATCCTGATTCATATTTTATAAGCCACTGAATATAAGCAACTATTGAATCAAACAGACTGTTCGTCTGTTCCAGCTTCCGGACATATTTCTCTGTGCTTTCGGAATCATAATGCATACTATTTTTCTTATTTTTGCGATTATTGACAAATACAGAAGCGCTATAGCTACGCGAAATCAAAATCAGCTTATTGACAGGTATATCCATTCCTGAAAAAATCATATAATATTTGGAAATTTCAACATCCGTAAAGTCCGCTATAATTACATTTTCCACTCCTCGCGCTACAGATTTACATAAGTTGTCAAAGAAATCTACCAACTTATTTTTAGCAATCTCCTTTTCAACCAAGATAATAATATTTTTTACATTTGGGGACAAAACAACATCACTTTGACTCGAAAAGCGAAAATCCTTTACCACTATAGAATCCTCCTCTTCATAACAATGTCTTTTGTACACCCCCAAAACATCACTTCTATCCGGGCTTCTGAAATATTGTCTATATTCTTTTGTCACATCTCCAAATATATTCAAATATCCAACAACCGAAAATCCTTTGATTATCTCCTTTTGCTCATATCCATTACGATATAATGCTTTCGGATTAACCGATACAAAATCATTTCTTTCACACTCAAAAGACGGCAAATTGTAATCACATTTCAAACCCAACCCATCAGCCGTTACTCCTAGCACGTTATGAATCATGTAAAGGCCGCCTGCTTGTGTGTTTTTATTGCGCTTATCAATACGCTTTCCGCTCGTAAAAATCTGACCGAGTATACTCATTTCTTGTTTAGGATCCCTGCACTGAACCCCTGATAAAATTCCTTTTCCGATATCTACCACGTAGGCTTGTACGTAATCTACTCTAGTATCACTAAATTTACTTATTCTGTAAGAATTATTTGTAAAAATATGATGCCTATATTTTTCAGAAGTTACCGTACCTTCTAATCCAGAGACACCATAATACTCTCTTTCTTTTTGTTCCTCTTGAACTTTTCTGATTTTTCTACAAATCAGTATTCCGCAATACGCAGTTTCTCCCTCTTCGTATGCGTGTTCAAAAACATTTCCCATCACTTCCTGCAAAAATAATTTTAACCTAAATGAAATAGAATTCTCACCTAAATTTTTTTCACTCAACATACTAATTGCTTCATTAGTTATATCATTTATTTCTCTTTCCGTTTTTATAATTCTAAAAGGCAATAACATTTCTAAGGAATTGAAATTTCCCTTTTGCAGCATATATAAATCAGCATAATGCAAAAATTCATTTACTGCATCATGCACACCCGGTGCAACCCTTTCCCAAAAATTTACAAAGCCTGCATCTTTTAAAAATTGCACAAATCTAACATGTTCAATATTGTCCCTGTCTACTAGAGAAATTTCTATATGTTTCTTATCGTCAGCAGCCTTTTCAAGATATAGGCAAAACTGACAAAGTATTAAACTATCCATCCAGACCACATCATTAAAGTCCACTACAATTTGATCAATATTTTGATTTTCAAAGTTTCTTTGAATTTCAACTATTTTTTCACTATTATTTCTCCAACAAACAAACTCTCTGAATGTAATTCTTACACTGTTGTGTCTGCATTTCACTATAATCGTTTCTACTTTCATTCCCCCATTTTCCTCCGATATTCTTCAATAATTTGAACACTACTTTCATATACTTTTGTAGTTTTCCGCAGAATTTCTACCAACTCCCGTTGCTGTCTAGATTCCTTCTGCCACATTTCCTGATTTCCTACTACCTGCACACAGCCCTCTTTGCCTCCGTCTACATGCAAATATTTACCGACTACAACTGATAAGTCATAACGTTGAATTAATTGCCTGTATACGTCTAGACTTCCAATAGTAATATCCTCCAACACTGGTTTGATATAAAGAATCACATCCATTCCATACTGTTTATTGTATTTAAAATTTTCTATTCTCTTATTTACATCTTCCGTATTCGGTTCTATCTGCTTCGCATCATAATACACTGGCATGCTTACATTAATAGTTAATTGATTTCTAAACATTAAATGACTACATAATAGTTCTATTTCCTTCTGCCCTATAAATTTCTTTGTAGAAATCTGAATATAGTTACCTTTAGAAAGAAAGTAAAGTAACATTTCCAGCGTTAATTTTCTTATAGATTTATCCCAACATTCCGTAAAACATCCAAAAGACACGATTGTTCCTTGGGCTCCTTTTATAAACTCGCCGTTTTTTTCTCTTTTCTCTACTTCCTCAATAATAACCGCCTTATCAACATTTCTAATAACCTCGCCTATACCAATCTTGGGCAAATAGCAATATTGACATCCTCCTTCACAACCTATTCCGGTATTGATAAACAATCTGTCTTGGTGTCCCGACACTAGCAAATTTCCGATATTCATCTAAACCTCCTATTCATATATTGATTATACACTTTTTCAAGATAACCTGAATTATAATTCATCTTTTCTTCTGTATCCATCATCGAAAAAATGGCATACATGTCTTCTACAGTTAATGTCTGTTTATCCATTAAAGTACCCACATAACTAGGATGTACATTACACATCGCTGACAAATAATTCGGTAACGAATACCCCCAATAATTTTGTTGATAAAATCGGTTTATTACTTTGTCAATCACTGCTAAAATGGGCTTTAACTTATATTTTTTTCTTCCACTTTATTCAAATACACCACAAAAATTTTCGTATTTAAATTACCAGTTCCTCGTCCCATCCCCAAAATGCTTGAATCTATAATTAATTCTCGTTTCGTTGGAATCTCTGCTAATGTCTGTGCATTTGAGTATGCTAACTGCATGTTATTATGAGCGTGATATCCTATATAAATATGCTGTTCCAAATTATAAAATGTTCTAATGAGGTCTTTGTTTTTCATGGTGCCAAAGCTATCTACAGTATAAAATGCATATGGCCTAATCCGATTTACCTTTTTAATTAAATTTAAAAGCTCTTCATCCGAATAACCTAGTGACACTATTACCTGCACAAAATTTTTTGCTTTATCCGCCACAATATTGCCTGTCTCCCTGTTTTTAAGTTAGAAAAAATACCCATACTAAAAACAATACTTTCGGTAATTTACGTTATTAACGTAATTATTATATACGTTTTTAACGCATTCCGTCAACATAATATTAATTGGATACTTAATGTCAGGCAGTCACATATAGGGTATTGGAAGGAAGCGAGAGTGTTAAATAGGGAACCGTACCATGATTGGAGGCAATAATTTAGGATGAAAGAAACTTATGACCGACTCGCTGCAGGTGACAGAATCCGTTTAAAACGTACTTTACTTGGACTGACACAGGAGGAAATGGCAGAAAAAATAAACCGCGCCACAAAATATTACGCAGATATAGAAAGAGGAAGCTGCGGTATGTCTATCGAAACCTTGATGGGTCTGTCCACCTCTCTGGATATGTCTTTGGATTACATTATTTACGGAAAAACATCTGATGAAAAAGAAGAAAAAAAGAACAGGGAGGAAACGACCGCGATTATCGGCATGTTGGACAGTTCCGATATACGCACCCGGCAGTATGCACTAAATATGTTGAAACTGCTTTTTGCCGCATGTAAAGAACGATAAAAAAGAAGATTCGCAGCCTACGCCTGCGAATCTTCTTTTTTAACTGCCGCCAGCCTGATCACCTCGTCAATCGCGAGCAGATATCCTTCCAGCCCTTTGCCGTATATCTGTCCGTCACATGCCGGTCTGGTAACGGAGACTTTGCGGAACTCTTCCCTTGCTGTGATGTCTGAAATGTGTATTTCCATCTTGGGTACGGTGATGCTTGCCAGCGCATCCCTGATCGCATAGCTGTAATGGGTATAAGCGCCCGGGTTGATGACAATTCCTTCCGTGCCGTCAAAATAGGAGTCCTGCAGCCTGTCGATGATAGCTCCCTCATGATTGCTCTGGAACACTTCAATTGTGCTTCCCGTCTCTTCGCCCTTCTTTGCTATCATACCGAGCAGATACTCATAGTCCTGCGTTCCATACACACTTTTTTCCCTAATGCCCAAAAAATTAATATTGGGGCCGTTAATCACTAAAATCTTCATACTTTTGCCTCCTGTTCGCTTCCGTGGGGCTGACAGCGCTCTTCTCTCTCCGCAACTCTCTCCAAAATCTCCGCCACCACCTGTTCTATATCTTTTCCATCCACATCTACGATAATGTCCGCAGCCGCCTCATACACAGACGCACGCTTCTGTAAAAGCTCCTCTATCTTCGCAGTCGGATTGTCACATTGTAAAAGCGGTCTGGTGGTATCTCCCTTTAAACGCTCCCAGACGCTCTCCGGAGAAATGCGCAGATACACCACAGTTCCCAGCGCTTTTAGCAAGGGATGGTTCTCTTTCTTCATGGGAAGCCCGCCTCCTGTGGCTATCACCTTTGATTCCTGCGATAAAAGCAGCTCCCGCAGGCAGTCCGTCTCCATCTCGCGAAACGCATCTTCTCCTTTTTGTGCAAAAATATCGCTGATGCTAATGCCCTCTTTTTTTTCAATCAGCTTGTCCGTATCTTCCAAAACCCTGCGCAGCTTATAGGAAAGTCGAAACCCTATCGTAGACTTTCCGCAGCCCATAAACCCAATTAAAATAACGTTACTCATAAACTTTCCTTCAATCTCTTGTAAACCTCTTCTGCCTGTTCCTTGGAAACGGAAACCTGATTCCACAGTTCATAAGCGATAATGCCTTGATACAAAAGCATCTTTAAGCCGTTATATGCCGTGCCGCCCGCTTCCTCTACCAGCCGCATAAACTTCGTTTTATCCGGATTGTAAATCAAATCGTACCCCGTGTGAATGCGCCGGTAAAAGTCCCTTTCCTCCACTACAGCCTTATCTGTGTCGGGATACATGCCCACATTGGTTGCCTGTACCGCAAGGAAACGCCCCTCCGGCAGCGCCGTATACGCTGCAAGGGACAGCGCTGCCGCCACCTGCCTGCCCGCATACGCGTTGACCTCGTCCGCAATCGCGGCCGCCTTTTCCACCGTCCGGTTTAACAGATATATCCGCTCCGCCTTTTCCGCCAGCATGACCGCCACAGCCCTTGCCACGCCGCCTGCACCCAGTATCAGAACCTGTTCTCCGTCCACGCGGATGCCGTCGTCCGTCATGGCGCGGTACAGCCCCGGCATATCTGTATTATAGCCCTTGTAGCCGCCGCCGCACCTTACCAGCGTGTTGACCGCTCCTATTTTCTCTGCAAGCCCGTCCACTTCCGCAAGATACGGCAAAACCCGCTCCTTGTGGGGAACCGTCACATTCAGGCCCTCTATCCCCAGCGCATAAGCGCCCTTTACAGCGCTTTCCAATCCTTCCGCCTGCACCAAAAAAGGCACATAGACAAGATTCCTGCCAAGCTGCTCGGAGAGCGTATTGTGAATCAGCGGGGAAAGGGTGTGCTCCACCGGATTGCCAATCAGCCCGCATGTTTTTGTCCGTCCGTTTATCTGCATTGCAAATCTGCCTCCTGTTACGCCTGTTTTTTGCCGGAAGCTTTCTTTCGTCTATGGTAAAAATACAGGACGATTTTTTCCAGCTTCCGCTTCAGCACAATTTGTATTTCCTCTTTCGGATGAATCGGTTTTACCAGCCAGGTTTCCAGCCCCGCTTTTTTGGCGCCCCAGATATCCGTAAAAAGCTGATCTCCCACAAACATGGTATTATCCTGCTTTGTCCCGAGACGCTCCATCGCCTTATAATAGCCCGCCGTTTTCGGTTTTCCCGCCTTATAGATATAGGTGGCTCCCACCGCATCGTTAAACATCTTTACCCTGGGCTCCTTGTTGTTTGACAAAAAAAGCACGTGAAAGCCGCACGCTTTCAGTCTCGCAATCAGCGCCACAGCCCTCTCGTCCGCCGGCGCGCCATGCGGCACCAGTGTATTGTCAATATCAAAAATAACGCCACGAAAGCCTGCTTGATACAGGCCTTCGTAATCAATCATATATGCCGAATCCACTTCATGATGCGGATAAAATCTTTGAAACATAACAGCATCCGTTCCTTTTCCCTTTATCGGCAGGCTTATTTCTCCTGCCAGACACTTTTTAACTCTTCCATAAAAGTATGGATATCTTTAAATTCACGGTACACGGAGGCAAATCGCACGTATGCCACCGCATCCAAATCCTTTAACTTGTTCATCACCAGTTCGCCGATAACCTGACTGGGAATCTCCCGTTCTTCCATATTGAAGACTTCCGTCTCCACACTGTCCACAAGCTGCGTAATCTGTGAGGCGCTGACCGGTCTCTTGTGACAGGCGCGCAGTACGCCTCCCTCTAACTTGCCGCGGTCGTAGGTCTCGCGATTGCTATCCTTTTTAATGATAATGAGCGGGATGGTCTCAATCTTTTCGTAGGTGGTAAAACGCTTGTCACACTCATCGCAAACACGGCGCCTGCGGATGGAATTGTTATCCTCCGCCGGTCTGGAATCAATTACTCTGGTATTTTCATGGCCACAAAACGGACACTTCATATTGCCTCCCATTCCGCCGCGCAAACGGTCTTTTTCCTGTGTGCGGTCCCTGTCGCTTTTGTATTCATTATAAGGCACATACGAAATCATGTCAAACTTTTTTCACCGCCGGCAGCCTGCGCCGCTTAGGGAAGGTCTAATCTGTGCAGATATCCACCAGAATAATGTCCGGCCCAATCTGTTTGATATCCCGATAGCAAATTACATAATCCTCCTGACACTTAAAAAAGTTTTCCCACTTGCTTCCCCGTGGCACAAACAGCTTATGTATGCACCCGTTTCTCTCGTCAAATTCCAAATCGGCCACTTTTCCAAGCTGCTTACAATCCCTTAAATTGATAACTTCCTTACATTTCAGTTCAGAAAAAAGCATGTTTTGCTCCGTCATACGCTTTTTATACTATATGCCGGTTTTTACAAATTGTCACTCCCCGGTTTTTCTTTGAATAAATCAAAGCCATCTGCAAATACTATAACAAACCAAAAGAGAAAACCGGATATTTTTCCGCAGATAAGCGCATATCGAAAATTTTTACAAAATGGAGGCATTACAATATGGCACAAGGTAAAGTAGAAATCTGCGGCGTCAATACATCCCGTCTTCCCCTGTTAAAGCCCGAGGAAAAGGAAGCGCTCTTTTCGCGCATTGAGCAGGGCGACAAGGATGCACGGGAAAAATACATTGAAGGAAATTTAAGGTTAGTGCTCAGCGTCATCAAACGCTTCTCCTCAAGCAATGAAAATGTGGACGATTTGTTCCAAATCGGCTGCATCGGACTGATCAAGGCCATAGACAATTTCGACTCTTCCCTGAATGTCAAATTTTCCACCTATGCGGTTCCCATGATTATCGGGGAAATCCGCCGCTTTCTCCGCGACAACAATTCCATCCGTGTCTCCCGCTCCCTAAAGGATACCGCCTACAAAGCCATCTATGCGAAGGAATCCCTGATGCGTAAAAATGCAAAAGAGCCTTCGATTGAAGAGATTGCAACAGAAATCGGTATTGCAAAGGAGGACATTACTTATGCACTGGACGCTATTCAGAACCCCATGAGCCTGTATGAGCCTGTCTTTACGGACGGCGGCGATGCGCTTTACGTCATGGATCAGATTAGCGACAAAAAAAATAAGGAAGAGACCTGGGTGGAGCATCTCTCCCTTAGTGAAGCCATGAAACATTTAAATGAACGGGAACATGAAATTATATCCCTGCGCTTTTTTTCCGGCAAAACCCAGATGGAGGTGGCCGAAATGATAGGAATTTCACAGGCGCAGGTGTCCCGTCTGGAAAAAAACGCGCTGCGCTGTATGCGCAATTATCTGACGGCATAGTCTGTGCACAGATGGTTTTCCATCTCAAAAAGCCTGTCGTTCATCCACGCAACGGCATCGATAACACCGTCCTCGGAAAAAGCAAATACTTCGTGCTGCTTCTGTTCGTCAGGAGTGGTCACGAAGTTAAAAGGCTCCGGCCAGACTGTAACCAACAGCTTCTTTTCCGTCTCCTCCTCCACGCCCTCCAGCCGGTAACGCAGCCCGCGGTGGCTTCCCGTAAACTCTGTCTTTTTTAAATATTCCAGTGACAGGATATCTTCCCTCTTTATCATAAGCGCCTCTCTTTCCCTAAGTACCGTACATTCAGTATAGCACAAAATGGCACTCGCAGGCTACTGCTTCTCAATCTCCTTTTTCAACTGTTTCATAATCTTCTTTTCCAGTCTGGAAATATAGGACTGCGAAATGCCCAAAAGCGCCGCTACCTCCTTCTGCGTCAGTTCCTGCCCGTCGGGTGTGTTCAGACCGAACCTTAAGTTGATAATCGTCTGTTCCCGCTCGGAAAGCTTGGCAATCGCTTTCATCAAAAGCTTCTTTTCCACCTCCGTCTCAATATCCCGGTAAATCACGTCTTCATCCGTACCAAGAATATCCGACAGCAGCAGCTCGTTGCCATCCCAGTCCACATTGAGCGGTTCATCTATGGAAACCTCAAGTCTGGTCTTATTATTCCTGCGCAGATACATCAGTATTTCGTTCTCAATACAGCGCGAAGCATAGGTGGCAAGCTTAATATTTTTTTCCGGATTAAATGTATTAATCGATTTAATCAGTCCGATGGTTCCAATCGATATCAGGTCCTCCACACCCACTCCTGTATTGTCAAACTTTTTGGCAATATAGACTACCAGCCTGAGGTTGTGCTCTATCAAAATGGATTTTGCCGCATCCTCATACTCCGTCCCCAAATCGCTGATTACTTCATTTTCCCGCTCGGCCGCCAATGGCGGCGGCAGCACCTCCGCGCCGCCTATGTAATGAATATCCCCCTGTCTGGCTCCCATACCCTGACGCAGCCTGAAAAGTGCATTCTCTTTTTTCAACACCTTAAATTGTATTTTTTTCGGGAAGGTATTCCCCGGTATCGCTACTTTTAATATCATTTTAATCCTCCAGTCAAAGTCATTTATTCTTCCAACAGCTTTGGATGCAAAAGCATTTGATAATTTTGTGTCGCTGAAACTGCCTGCTCACTGACACCTATGTATATGCCTCGACAGCTTTTTTTGATTCCGCCAAGCTCAAACGTAATTTCCGGAAGCTCATATCCGTTCATAATGCCTCCTTCGCAGCCTACACTCCGATAAGGAATGGCTCGAAATCCTTTTTCCCTGTCCTCATTCTGCCATAATATCTCAAAGGTTTCCCTGTCGAGCACGGATACCGGCTTTCCGCTAATCGGCTCTTTTAAGCTGTTTCCTGTATCGACAATCGCCTTCACAGTCATTCTGAAGCCGCTCCTTGTCAGAAGCCGCACTTCCAGCAATTCCTGTTTTTCCTGCTCCCGCCGCCCTGTTTCCCGATAAAAAATCAACATCAGGATACCGCCGGATGCAAGCATTCCCATGATGGGTATCATATGTGTTCTGAAGGGCTTGATATGATTTCTCAAGAGCAGAAATCCGCCCCCCATCAACAGCGCATACATAAGCATTCTCTCAAGGATTTGGAAAAAAGCTTTTATGGTACTTGGCTTAAATACAAATATCAGCATACCCGCGCCGGCACAGAGCGAAGCTGCAGCCACCTTGGGCACGATTCCAACAGGCAGCACAAACATCAGACAATAACCCGCTCCCCCAATCACTGCCCCCAGAAACAGTCTGAACCGCGTGGCAGTGCGGTGCAGGCTTTTGTTTACCAGAAGCAGCAGATAGAGGTTCATTGTAAAATTCAGCAAAAACAGGCTGTCTAAATAAACCTCATAGTACACCGGCCTCCTCTCCCTTCTTTGCCTTGCAGGTTATCCTTGCCACCTGATAATTATTATAAGAGCCTGCCCCCAAGGAATTTGTCATATTTATTCTATGGACTGTCTGTTTTTTCAGGCATGTTTCGACATACAAAAAAGAGCCGGCCGTCTCCGGTCAGCTCTCTGCTCTCAAATTGGCTTTTTAATTTTTTCCTCTCTGCAGGAAATCGGGAATCTTTAAAGACTTTTCCACCACGGAGGAACGGATATCCGTCGGCTTTGTAATCCCGTTCAGAACAGGCCTGCCTGCGGGGGATGAGGCACCCTGCGCCTGATCTTCATGGCTGCGCTTCACGCCGCCCTCTGCCATTCCGGACTGATAGGACGGGGACGGCACAAATCTGCCTGCCCCGGGATATGTACCAAAAGAACCCGGCTTATTTCCCGCCGCATTCTTTACAGGCACGTCAAGTCCCGTCGCAATAACCGTAATCTTACAGGTATCCGGCTGTGATTCATCGTACATGGCACCGAAGATGACATTGACGTCGTCTCCTGTCAGGTCCCTCACATAGTCGGAAGCTTCGGAAGCATCGTTCAGCGTAATATCACCGGATACATTGATGATAACGTGGCTTGCTCCTGTTATGGTCGTCTCAAGCAGCGGGCTCTCCACCGCCATCTTGACAGCCTCTAATGCCTTGTCATCACCCTTGCCGGTGCCGATGCCGATATGGGCAACGCCCTTGTCCTTCATAACCGTCTGCACATCCGCAAAGTCCAGATTGATAATGGCGGGCACATTAATCAAGTCGGTAATACCCTGCACTGCCTGCTGCAGTACCTCATCCGCCTTTTTCAGCGCTTCGGGCATAGTGGTACGCTTGTCCACTATCTCTAAAAGCTTGTCATTGGGAATGACAATCAGAGTGTCCACATTGCCCTTAATATTTTCAATGCCGCTCAGTGCGTTCACCATGCGTGCTTTTGCCTCAAAACGGAAAGGCTTCGTCACAACGCCTACCGTCAGGATGCCCATTTCCTTTGCCACCTTGGCAACCACAGGAGCCGCACCGGTACCCGTTCCGCCGCCCATGCCGCAGGTAACGAAAACCATGTCCGCTCCTTTGAGCGCCGCTTCGATCTCTTCAACGCTCTCTTCCGCTGCCTTCTGACCGATTTCCGGCTTGGCGCCGGCGCCCAGTCCCTTGGTCAGCTTCTCTCCTATCTGCAGAAGCTTTGGCGCTTTGCAAAGCTGCAGCGCCTGCTTATCGGTGTTGACACCGATAAACTCCACTCCGTCTATTTTTTCATCAACCATTCTATTTACAGCGTTATTACCTGCTCCGCCAACACCAACCACAATGATTTTTGCAGCAGATTCCGCATCGTTCGTCTTAATCTCCAGCAAGGGTTACTCCTCCTTATTCCCAAACAGACTCCATATAGTCTATCATATAATTATTTTTGCAATTAATCAACCTATTTTTTCATTTATTTGAATGTTTTCTCAATTTAGGTATCCGGTTTAAAGGGTATAGAACCTGTGTTTTCATCATAATTCTGCAAATTCAGCGTCCCGCTCTTCCCTTCCAGCTTGGGAAGCAGACTCTGTAACAGCATGATTTTCTCGTCCAAGAGGCTGTCATCACCAAAGACCACCTTAACGCTCCCAAAATACAGAGTTACCTCCTCCTTTGCGTCAAAATAAATACGGTCTGCCGACAGCGAGTATTTTGTCAAGGTCTTTGTAATGGTAAGAATTTTGCCAAACACCGCCGCATCCTCCACCGGCAGCGGCTTGTTTAAAACCGCATGGTCAAAGGAAAGCCCTGTTATCTGCGGCACGCCCTCCGTCTTGATTCCGGATATCTCCACCACGGTTCCTTCATTGTCAAAATACAGATAGCGATCCAGATAGACCACATAACCTGCCAGCGTTTTTTCAAATACCTTTATTTTGACCGTATCCGGCGAAAGCACCTCCACGCTCATGGACGCAATAAAGGGAATATCCGTTATCTGCTTGTCCGCATACTGTAAGGACAGGTAAAAGGAATTGTTCCCAAGGGGTCCTTCCATTACCATGTCCTGTATTTCCTCCTTGGTATAATGGACATTGCCCTCCACATATACTGTCTTTACGGTATGGGTGAACAGAAAATAGTATATGCCGCCCAGAGCCAGTGCCACCACAGAAAGTATGCAAAGCAGCTTGATTCCTTTTCGATTGGTTCTTCTTGTTCTTCCGCCTCTAGACACCGTAAATACGCACTCCTAACTCTCTTAAGTCCCTGCAGATATTTTCATATCCGCGCTCAATAAATTTGCAGCCGTCCACGACGGTTTCCCCCCTGGCCGCCACGCCCGCAATTACCAAGGCAGCGCCGCCCCGAAGTTCTTTTGCCGATACCGGGCTGCCCGTCAATTCTTCGGTTCCCCTCACCCGCACATGCCGCGCGTCAATCTGCCGGATATCAGCTCCCATCGCTTCCAGATATGGCACAATGTGAAACCTGTTTTCAAAGATATTTTCCTCCACGAAACATTCTCCTTCTGCAAGCGCCAGCACAGGCAGAAAAGGCGACTGCATATCTGTCGGGAATCCGGGATAGGGCGCTGTAATCAGTTTTTGAGGAGATTGCAGTCTTTCCTCTACTTGCACATACAGACCTTCCTTCGTCTTTTGGCAGACCGCACCCATTCTTTCTGCGGTGAGAATTGTCTCCTGCATCTGCCTGATGGGAGCTTCCTTCAACAGCACTTCTCCGCCCGTCGCCATACAGGCGCACAGATAGGTTCCCGCCACAATCCTGTCCCCGGGTATCTCAAAATCGGTTCCGGCAAGCTCCTTCGTCCCCTGTATGACAAGGGTGGAACTGCCGATTCCTGTAATGTCCGCGCCGCACGCCGCCAGATATTCACATAATGTGGCAATCTCCGGCTCTCTTGCCGCCCCGCGGATCACTGTAGTGCCTAACGCACGCACTGCCGCAAGAATCAGGTTCTCTGTCGCCCCCACACTGGGAACCGCCAAACCAATCTCCGCACCGCGAAGCTCACTGCTGTAAGCATATAAGCCATATGACTTTTCTTCAAAATGCACATTCAGCTTCTTTAAGGCTTCAATGTGTATATCAATCGGTCTTTCTCCAATGACACAGCCGCCCGGATATTCCACCCGGACCTCCCCAAGCCTGCCGAGCAGCGCTCCCAACAAAATAATGGATGAACGCATGCCCCGCACCGCATCCTCCGGCATCCCCTTCGATGCATGCAGTATATCTACATCTGTCGCACGAATCTTAAGCGTTTCCTTGTCCCTCGCCGTCACGCAGCCAAGACTCTCAAGCAAAGTCTGCATATGATAGACGTCCTTCAGTCTGGGACAATTTCTGATTATACTGGTTCCTTCCGTCAACAGGGTGGCCGCCATGACCGGCAATACCGCATTCTTAGAGCCTTGCACTCTGACCTGCCCCTGCAGGGTGATTCCGCCGTGGATATAAATAGAATCCAAAAACGTTCCTCCCATGAAAAGAGCTGATATATCTCTATCTTATGCAGGGGGAGAAAAGAAGTTCTAGGCCAAGTGATTGCGAAATCGGGAAACTATGCTGTTGTCATTGTGTACATGGTATATTCCAACGCAGACACGCTCTCGCTCCGAGCTTACCGCAGCGGTACTAAGCTCGAAAAAACCTCGCTAAGTACCGGCGGTAAGCAAGGGTCTGCTTATGGAATATACCATGTGCACAATTCGTAACCCGCAAAGACGGTTTGCGCAAACACTTTAGCGCTCTAAGTCTGTAAAAATATACGCCGCCTGTCAGCCTGTGCAGAGCTATATTCCTAAAAGAGCCCGTTAAGAAACGTCGGCACTTGGCGAGGTTCTTTCGAGCCTAGTGTCCGCTACGTTTCTTTCCGAGCGAGAGCGCGGCTCATTTAGGAATATAGCTCTGTACAGGCGTAACTCGCAGGGTCCTTTCAAGCTTAGTACTGCTACGTTTCTTTCCGAGCGAGAGCGCGGCTCATTTAGGAATATAGCTCTGTACAGGCGTGACTCGCAGGGTCCTTTCTACACTTCTTTGAGTTGGATGCGTTTCGCCACATTCAACACAAGCCCAATCTCCGCCAACTGGAATAAAACAGCCGTACCTCCGTAACTGATAAACGGCAGCGAAATACCCGTATTGGGAATCGTATTGGTGACAACGGCAATGTTTAGGATAACCTGTATGGCCATATGCCCCATAACGCCCACCACCAGAAGTGCCCCAAACAAATCCGGCGCATTGTTGGCGATCACCATAAGCCGCCATATCAGCATAACAAACATCAATATAATCGCAACCGCGCCAAACAGCCCCAGTTCCTCGCAGATAATAGAGAAAATCATATCATTCTGCGCCTCGGGGATAAAGCCGAGCTTCTGCATACTCTGCCCAAGCCCTTTGCCCCATATACCGCCGGAACCGATGGCATAGAGTGCCTGCAGTGTCTGATAACCGGTGTCGCTGACATATGCCTCAGGATCCAGCCACGCCAGCACACGCTCGCCACGGTAATTTAAGCCGTCGGTGCTCGCCGCATTGACAATCAGAAATACTACCAGTGCAACACCCGCCGCACCCACAACGCCCATGAGAATAAATTTTTTATAGTCAGGACTTGCCACAAACACCATCAGCACCGCAATGCCCATAATAATGATGGCAGAACTTAGGTTGGAAGTAATCTTCCAGACCATAACCACCACGGGCAGGGGCATCAGCATAACAGCGATGAACCCTTTCCACGAGCGGATACTCCTTCCCATTTTACAGATCATGACCGCCAGGAACAGAATCATGCACAGCTTTGCAATTTCCGAAGGCTGAATGGAGAGCCCGCCGATTCTGAACCAGCGCTTTGCACCGCCCGACTCATGGCCGAACGGGATAATCAGTCCAAGCAGCACCACCGAAACCACATAGCCGAGCCCGTAAAACTTTGCCCAGAAGTGATAGGGAATATTTGCCACTACCATCATAGCCGCCAGTCCAAGTATCGTCGCTTTCAACTGTTTTTCCAGATAAAAAGTCGAGCTTCCATAGTCCTGCGCCGCTTCATAGGAACTGGTGGAATAGAGCATAACCAGACCGAATCCCAGAAGAAACAGCACGATGAACAGCAGGCTGTAATCGAAGAAATATTCGGATTGTCCTTGTTTTTTTCTCCTGTTTGCCACGTTGTCACTCCTTCAGTGCGTTTACATATTCTTTGAAAATCCTGCCCCGCTCCTCGTAATTCTTAAACATCCCCCAGCTTGCACAGGCAGGCGACAAAAGCACTGCGTCGCCGCTTTTTGCTGTCTTTACACACAGGTCAAACGCCTCTTTGAAGGTATCCGCCATTTGAATATTGGTAAATCCGTGTTTTTTGGCGCAGTCTGCAATTTTTTCCCTGGTCTGCCCCAAGAGCACCAGACTCTTTACCTTGCCGTCAAACGCTTCTATCCATTCGTCATACTCGCTGTCCTTGTCGTAGCCGCCGCCGATAAGTACCGTAGGACGCGACATAGCACGTATGCCCTGTATGGCTGCATCCGGATTGGTGCCCTTGGAATCGTTATAATATACAACGCCTCCCTTTTCCGCTACAAACTCAATCCGATGCTCCACCGCCTTAAACTCTTTTATAACCGCCAGCGAAATCTCCTTTGGCACGCCCATGCTCTCCGCAATCGCCAGCGCCGCCATCACATTTTCCACATTGCACAGCCCGACCAGATTCATGCCTTCATGAACGTTGAGAAGTCTTTCCACACTGCCCTCTTTTTCACGGCAGATAAAATCCCCTTCCAAATAAAAGCCGTCCGAAAGCCTTTGCTTGGAAGAAAAGAACACGACCTTCGCCGGACATTTTTCCGCAAACTCCCGCAGATAAGCATCCTCATAATTCAGCACGCAGACATCCGCCCCGGTCTGGTTTTTCGTCACAGACTCCTTGACCGCCACATAATTTTCCATGCTGTGGTGCCGGTTTAAATGATCCGGCGTAATGTTCAGTATGGCAGAAACCACAGGCTTGAAAGTATCTATCGTCTCAAGCTGAAAGCTGCTGATTTCAGCGACAGTCACAGATTCGGACGTTGTATGTAAAACCTCGCCGGTGTAAGGCTTGCCGATATTGCCAACCACAAACACCTTGTCAAAATACGCCCGCATAATTTCTCCCACCAGCGTCGTTGTGGTGGTTTTGCCATTGGTGCCGGTAATTGCCACAATTTTTCCCTTTTCTTCCAGATACGCCAGCTCGATTTCTCCGATAATGGGAATTCCCCTCTGTCTGAACTGCTCCACAAAAGCCAAATCACAGGGCACGCCGGGGCTTAACACCAAAAGCTCCGTTTCTTTTGCAATATCATCGGGCAGGCTGCCGGAAAAACATGCTGCACTCCCCGGCTCTGAAAGCCTTTTCTCCATTTCCTCTCTGGTAAGCTTTTCATTGCTGTCAAACAGCATGGGACAGGCTCCCGCTCTCTTCAAAAGCGCCACGGCGGCAATACCGCTGATTCCGGAACCTACAACTAATACTTTTTTATCTTTTACATTCATACGTATCCCCTCGTCATTCTATTGTGGTTCTACTGTAATCCCAACAGGGCAACCAGACAAAAAATTGCCGTCAGAATCGAAAATACTGCTGTTACTTTCGCCTCCGACCACCCGCCAAGCTCGAAATGGTGGTGCAGGGGCGCCATACGGAAAATCCGCTTCCCGCCGGTTATTTTAAAATATGCGACCTGTAAGATCACCGACGATGCCTCTATCAGATAGACAATTCCCACAATGGGAATAAAGAGCGGAAGCTGCAGCGCATAGGCAGCCGATACTACAAAGCCGCCTAAGGCCAGAGAACCTGTATCGCCCATAAAGACACTGGCAGGATGCACATTGAACAAAAGAAAACCCAAAAGTGCGCCTGCCACGGCACAGGTAACCGGCTCGATTCCGCTTTCCGTTCCAATCGCCACCACGGAAAAAAAAGTGGTTACAATTACGGTCACACTGCCCGCAAGCCCATCCAGCCCATCCGTCAGGTTCGTTCCGTTTACCGTGGCAAGCACGATAAAAAACAGGACCGGTATATTGAGAAAGCCAAAGTCTATCAGCTTATCTTCCATAAACGGAAGCCGCATGGACAAATCCGTATTGGTATAGCTGACAAGGTAAAACGCATAGATCCCTGTCACCAGAAGCTGCAGACACAGCTTCTGCAGCGGACTTAAGCCCATGGAACGCATAAGCACTACTTTTATGTAATCATCCAGAAATCCCACCAGCCCGAAGCCAAGCGTCAGAAACAGGATGGGAATCATTCGCGGGTAATCCCGCACATAAAACAGAGAGACCACGAGTATGGCAGACAGAATCAATATGCCGCCCATGGTAGGCGTTCCGTTTTTCTTTAAGTGAGTCTGGGGGCCTTCCGTCCTGACCGTCTGCCCCACCTTCAATCTCTTTAGGAAAGGAATCACAATCGGTCCCGCTAAAACGCTGATCATAAACGCTGCTATAGCGGGCACTGCAATCGTATCATGCATAGCCTTTCGTCCTCTCAGTTTTCGGGCGTTTCCAAGACGCCAATTTCATTATAATCCATAATTTCCAAATAAGGAAGAATATTTTCAAAAAGCTGCCGGATTATCGGTGCCGCAATCACACCGCCGTAATACTGCCCCTGCGGATTGTTGATGATGGCAATGGCAATCACCTGCGGATTGTCCGCCGGTGCAAAGCCGACAAAAGAGGCAATATATCTATTGCTGCTTCGAGGAAGTGTCTGACTTGTGGCCGTCTTTCCGCCAATGCGCACTCCTTCTATGTAGGCATTCTTTCCGCCGCCCTCCGATACCACCAGCTCCAGAATTTCCCGCATGGTCGCTGAGGTTTCCTCCGAGACAATCCCTTCTGTCACCGGATATTCAAGAGTTTCTATCAGATTGCCATCCGTATCCGTAATTTCCACCCCAAAATGCGGGGTGATGCGTCTGCCGCCGTTTACAATGGACGCCGCCGTCGTCAAAAGCTGTATGGGCGTAATCTGGAAGGACTGCCCAAAGGAAATGGTCGCAAGCTCCACTTCACCGATATTTTCCAGCTTGTGCATAATGGTTCCCGCTTCTCCCGGCAAATCGACACCCGTTTTTTTAAGCAGTCCAAACTGCTCTAAATAGCTGTAGAAAGTATCCGCACCCATTCTTAAGCCAACCGTAATAAAAACCGGATTGCAGGAGTTCATGGTGGCATGCACAAAATCTTCCGCGCCATGCCCTCCAACCTTGTGACAGCGTATCCTTCTGTCCTCCACCACAATATAACCGGGGCAGGAAAAATTGCTCTCCGGCGTTACCACGCCGGACTCCAGACCTGCTGCCGCCGTTATAATTTTGAAGGTAGAGCCCGGCTCATAGGTATCGTTGATGCAGCCGTTTCTCCACATGGCATTTAAAAGCTCCTGCTTTTCCTCCGCCGTCAGATCGTCCACGGCATCTCCCGAGGAGATGTCTGCTCTCATCAAGACTGCATCGGACAACTCATAGGGGTTATTCAAATCAAACTCAGGGACATTTACCATTGCCAGAATCTCGCCGTTCTGTGGGTTCATCACAATGATGGAAACGCTGTCCGCCTGCTTTGTCTCCATTGCCTGATAGGCAAGCTGTGTGGCATAACTCTGTATATTCATGTCCATGCTGATATGCAAATCATATCCATTGACCGGCTCTATCCGACTTTCTCCCGCCGCCTCCACTTCAATTCCTCTTGCGTCCGTGACCGTCAGAATCGTTCCCTTTTCGCCCTCAAGGTATTTGTCGTAAATCACTTCCAGCCCTATGATCCCCTGATTGTCGCTTCCCGTAAATCCGAGCACCTTGGACGCCAGGCTCCCATAAGGATAGTACCGCTTGTAATCCTCGTCTACCTTGACGCCCGCAAGGTCGTATTCCCGTATTCTGTCACCGATTTCCTTATCCACATTGCTCTTAATCCGCTCTATGGCAGAAAACTTTTCCACCCGGGCGCGTACATACTCCTCCGACAATCCCAATTCCCTGCACAGAACCGCAATTACCTCTTCCTTGTCTTCAATCTGACTATGTATGACGGATATGGTACAGACCGTCTTATTGTCTGCAATGACATTGCCGTTGCAGTCCAGGATCCGCCCCCTTGCCGCCTTGATGCTCCTCTCCCGCTCATGCAGTTCTACCGCCTTCGCCGCGTAATAATCCGCTTTTGCAATCATAAGGTATACCAGCCTGAAAAACAAAAGCAGAAGCACAAACGCGCATAAGAGAAAGATAATGGTTATTTTTTTCCGGTGAAAAGTTCTGTTTCCGCTCTCTAACATGAAAACCTCATAAAAAAGGTGTTGATACACTCTATTCCCTTTTTTATGAGGTTATGATTTTATCTGCCGTATCTATTCCTGAATTGCATCATAATCGCCTTCTATGGCGTCTCCCGTATCCGGATCCAGAAGTTGTCCCGTATCAGGGTCTATGAAATACCCCGTGGCAAGGTCCCTCTCAAAATCCATCCATACAGGGCGTGAAGCACTTTCTTCTCCGCTGCCTTCCGCTCCCTGTCCTGTGCCTTCTTCACCGTCCGCGGTCTGGGTATACCGGCGCGTATCCTCCAGTCTCTTCTCTTCCAGCTCTGCCAGTTCCTTCTCAGACAAATCCTCCGTCATAAAGATACCCATGTAGGGAAGCACTTCCGTCAGGATATCCCGGGCAATGGCTGTCGCCTGCTTTGTACCGGTACTCTGATCCGGAATATTGGGTCTGTCAATCACAACATATATGGCAATTTGCGGATTTTCTGCCGGTGCAAAACCGATGAAGGAAACAATATATTCCCCGTTTCCTCTGGGCAGTGTCTGTGCAGTCCCCGTCTTGCCGCCTATGGCATAGCCTGCAGGCCTTGCCGCCTTACCCGTATTGCCTACGCCGTTCGGGTCACAGGTTGCAATGCAGTATTCCCTTATCAGCGCGGAAGTCGATTCCGATACCACCTGCTTTAACACTCTGGGCTCGATATTCTCTACCACCGCCCCGTTGGTCGTGCGAATCTGCCTCACCATATGCGGCTCATAATAATAGCCGCCGTTGATCAGGGCGCAGTAACCTGTAATCATTTGAATCATAGTCACATTAAAGCCCTGTCCGAAGGAACCTACCGCAAGATCCACCTTCCGCATATTCTCCGCACTGTGAAGCAGTCCTGCCGTTCTTGCTTCTCCCGCCAAATCGATATTGGTTCTCAAACCAAAGTTAAAATTCTTCTGGTACTCTGCAAAAATCTCTGTTCCAATGGAAAAAGACATTTTCATCAGCGCCACGTTGCAGGATGCCGCTATCGCCTGTTTAATACTGACGTCACCGTCGCCCCACCGGTTGTGGCAGCGAATGGGGCTTTCCCCCTCCACCACTACCAGTCCGCCCGTACATTCATAGGTTTCATTTCCTTTAAGCCTTCCGGTCTCCAGACCCATTGCCACCGTAAAAGGCTTATAAGTGGAGCCCGGCTCAAAGGTATCGGTGATACAGAAATTACGCCACAGCTCATTTAATGTCTGGTAATAGATGTCCTCTTCCTGCAATGCGGCAATTTCTTCTTCCGTGTAAAACGCACTCAAATCGTAGGGCGTGTTCAAATCAAATGTGGGACAGCTTGCCATGGCAAGAATATTGCCCGTATCCACCTCCATAATGATGCACGCCGCATTATTGGCGGCAGGCCCCTGGGTATAGTTGTTTTCATACTCTTCCCAATACTCTGCCAGATATCTTTCCACACTGCTCTGGATATTGATATCCAGTGTGCTCACCAGCGTGTAGCCGTCCACCGCAGGCTTTGTGGTTCTCTCCAGATTGGAGTCCACATTCAGATAACCGTACTCTCTTCCGGTAGTCCCGTTTAAAACATCGTTATAGTACTCCTCCAGCCCGTACATGCCCGTACCATCCGAAGTCGTAAAGCCTATGACATCACATGCCAGACTGCCGTTCGGATAGGTTCTTTTATATTCCTCTTCAAACCAGACGCCTCTGATATATCTGCCCTCTCCGTTTTCTCCTGTATCGTTCTGTTTTTCTACAAACGCACTGATTTCATCATAAGAGAGCTTTTTTATCGGCACATAGTATCTGCTCTGCGGATGCTCTGCAATATATCTTCTGATTTCTGCCATGTCAAGCTGCGGAAAACAGCTTCCCAAAGCAGAAAGCGTCGGTTCCAGATAGGCTTCCTTGCTCGTCATGACATAGGTATCAATGACCAGATTATATACCTTTTCACTGACTGCCAGACTGGTGCCATTACAGTCAACGATATCCCCCCTCCTGAAGGGAAGGGTGATACTGTCGTACTTTTGCTGGGACAACACCTGCTTGCCGTATTTTTCTCCTTTTTCACCGCTTATCCATAACAATCTGGCGCTCAACCCAATAAACGCCAGCAAAATAAGTCCGAAAAGCACCAGCAGCTTTTTCTGCATTTTAATGGTAAATTTCTGCCCCTGCTTTTCTTTCTTTGCCCCTTTAGGCGAACGTTTTGTTATGCTTTTCCTGCCTTGTCCTTCCAAACCGACTCCCATCCGTGCATTTGCAAGCACATGCAAACCGGAGCTGTCAAACTGCCAGCCCCGATAGCCTTTGTTATTGCCCGGGTATCTCCCCGAACTGTCTTACGTAATCGCTGCTCTCATTAGTATAGTTAATAATCTGTCCCTCTGCCGCATAGGTCATGCCAAGTTCACCAATGGCAATCCTCTTGATTTCCTCCAAGTCAATGCTGTTATTGATACGCACAAGCTCCTCGTCGTTTGCAAGCCTCATGTTGTTGAGCCTGCTCTCTAACGATGCAATCTGCTCTACCTGCGCCGTAAGGTCTGCCTGCAGTCTGATGTAGCCAATCAGCACATATGCTGCCACAAACAACGCAGCCGCCAGAAATATCACATAACCGAAATTCATATGATATGCCCTGTCACGGTTCTTGCGTGTCTCGTTGCTCAGCTTCTTTCTGGGCTGCTCCTCCATGGCACGCCTTACGTCCAGCTTCCTTGCCGTATTTCCCTCTATATATCGATATGTCTGTCTTCTCTGACCTCCTGCCATGCCATTGTCCTCATTTCTTTTCAAATACTCTCAGCTTCGCGCTCTTTGAGCGGCTGTTTTCCCTCAATTCCTCCTCCGTCGGCAAAATCGGTTTCTTTGTCACTGCTCTGCCCTGCGGCTTCTTCCCACATATGCAGACCGGAAATTCCGGCGGGCAGGTACATGGATTTTCACTGCGCTTAAACGCCGCCTTTACCAGCCTGTCCTCCAGCGAATGGAAGGTGATGATACAAAGCCTTCCCTCCGGTGCCAGCATTTCTATCATCGTATCCAGTGAATCCCGTAAAACCTCCAGTTCCCTGTTACATTCGATGCGGATAGCCTGAAAGGTCCGCTTTGAAGGGTGTCCGTTCTGCCTCATTTTTGCCGGAATGGCAGCCTTTATAATTTCGTTTAATTCACCGGTTGTCTCTATTTGTTTTTCTTCTCTGAACCTTACGATATGTTTTGCTATATTTTTTGCAAACTGCTCTTCCCCGTAATCACGGATAATCCGGTATAACTCCTGCTCCGTATACTGGTTGACAATGGTCTGAGCCGTGAGTGTCTGCCGCCTGTCCATCCGCATATCAAGCTTTGTGTCAAACCGGTAGGAAAATCCTCTCTCCTCCGTGTCGAGCTGATAAGAGGAAACGCCAAGGTCTAAAACGATGCCGTCCACCTGCTCTACACCGTACTGTGCAAGCGCTTCTCTTATATTGCAGTAATTGCTGCGTACAAGAGTAACTCTGTCTTGATATGCCGAAAGCCTCTCCTCTGCAGCCTGCAGCGCAGCATCGTCCTGATCGATTCCGAAAAGCCTTCCGCCCTCCGATAAGCGCTTTGCCACCTCTAAGGCGTGTCCTCCTCCGCCGAGCGTGCCGTCCACATAGACGCCGTCCGCCTTAATATTCAAGTTTGTAATGGTTTCCTGTAACAGTACTGAATAATGCGAAAACGCCATAGCTTTCTGTGCCTTTCCCGCCGGCTTTCCCGAACGGGTAGCTGCCTGCGTCAGATGCCAAGCCCTAATTCGGACATATGCATTGCAATCTCGTCCATATCGTCATAGGTAACAGTTCCTTCGTATCTTTCCTTACTCCAAATTTCCACACGGCCGCCGACGCCGATTAAAACCACGTCCTTTTCGAGCGCCGCAAAGTCTTTCAGGCTGGCAGGAATCAGGATACGCCCCTGCTTGTCTACCTCCACGGCCGTCGCGCCCGCCATGAAAAAACGGATAAATTTACGTACATCAGGATTTGTCAGGGAGGGTAATTTCTTTAGCTTTTCTTCAAAAGCAGTCCATTCGGTGTTATCAAATACAAATAAGCAGCCGTCCAGTCCCTTCGTCACCACAAACTCGTCTCCGAGCGTCTCCCTAAACTTAGAAGGAATAATCAACCTGCTTTTTGCGTCTATCGTATGATTGTATTCACCCATGAACATTGCAATCACCCGCCTTCGAAAGTGGTCTGCCACAAAAAGGGTGCTTTTTCTACCACTTTCAACCACTTAGCACCACTTCTAACCACTTTTATACTGATTTTATACTAAAATAAGGGATTTAGCAAGCAAATTCAAGTAATTTGCACAAAAAAAATGCACCTTTTGATGGCGCAAAAAAGGCCGGCACAATATCTTGTGCCGGCCCTCTGATTTACTACAGCATATAGATTTTATCACTTTAACACACAAACATCAAATATTGCTGCAATCCGGAATAGGCTTTTCACCAAATACCTTTTCCGGTCCAAGCAAAATATTCTTTATGTTTTCGTTTATTTCACTTTCAGACAAGCCTTGCCTAATGAGCGGCTGAATCACTTCACGACTTTCTCTTGTATGGGGAAGTTCCGCTGCAAGCCTGTTCGCTTTATCCTCGTATCCTGCTTTCAAATATAAGAAACACAAGGTTGCCCGCATAGTAGCTTTCTGTTTCTCGTCCATGGATATAGGCAGCCCTTTTTCCATTAATTCGATAGCTTCTTCTGTGTTACCTTTTAACGCCAGTGTACTTGCCAGTCCAAGAATCATTCCCGGTTTATTTGGATAAATCAGTAATGCATCCCGATACGTTTTTTCTGCGGAGTCATAATCTCCTTTTCGCTGATAATTAACCGCTTTGTTATGAATATTATATCGTGTTTCTTCCGCACGAATCGTATCCATCCCCACCAACAAATCAATACTCGTTTCAAATATGTTTGCCAGTGCCGGCAAAAGTGTAATATCCGGATAACACTCTCCACGCTCCCATTTTGAAACGCTTTGCGGTGTAATCCCTAAATACTCTGCAACCTCCTCTTGCGTAAGATTTTTCAAAATACGATACTTCTTTAAATTTTCCGGTAAATATAACATAGCGCATCCTCCTGATGATTTATGATAATAAAATCATATCATGCGCATCTGCAAATTCAATAACGCAATAGTTGTCTTAAACTCAACCAATCTTTTGCAATCGCCAATCAGACATTGAAGCGGAACAAAATCACATCTCCATCCTTCACAACGTAATCCTTGCCTTCCATACCGACCAGTCCTTTTTCTCTTGCTGCCGAAAGGGAGCCCTGCTCCAAAAGGTCTTTATAATTTACAACCTCTGCCTTGATGAAGCCCCTTTCAAAATCCGTGTGGATTTTGCCCGCAGCCTGCGGCGCTTTTGTCCCCACCTTGATGGTCCACGCCCGCGTCTCATCCTCGCCGGCTGTCAAGTAGCTGATAAGCCCGAGCAGACGGTAGCTTGCCTTAATCAGCTTCTCCAGTCCTGACTCCGCAAGCCCCATGTCCTCTAAAAACATTGCCTTTTCATCATCCTCCAACTCGGCAATCTCCTGCTCTATCTGCGCACAAATCACAAAGACCTCGCTGTCCTCGCCCTCCGCAAACTTCCTGACCGCAGCCACGCCTGCATTGCCGGCGCCATCATCCGCAAGCTCGTCCTCCGCCACATTCGCCGCGTAGATAACAGGCTTATAGGTCAGCAGATTGTAGCCTTTAAACAGCTCCGCCTCGTCCTCATCCTCCACAACAAGACTCTTCGCCATTCTGCCGCTTTCCAGATGCGCCTTGATTCTCTCTAAAAGCTCCTGCTCCTTCGCAAGGGCCTTGTCCATCCGCGCACCCTTTGCCACCTTGGCAATTCTTCTCTCCAGTATTTCCAAATCAGAAAAAATAAGCTCCAGATTGATGGTCTCAATATCCCTAAGAGGATTGACACTCCCGTCTACATGCACTACATTCGGATCCTCAAAACAGCGCACAACATGGACAATGGCGTCCACTTCCCTGATATTGCTGAGGAACTGATTGCCCAGTCCTTCCCCTTTGGAAGCGCCTTTTACAAGCCCTGCAATATCCACAAACTCAATCACCGCCGGCGTCACCTTTTTGGAATGATACATATCGCCGAGCAGCTTCAGCCGCTCGTCCGGCACTGCAACAATGCCTACATTGGGATCTATGGTACAAAACGGGTAATTCGCCGACTCCGCACCCGCCTTTGTCAATGAATTAAACAGGGTGCTCTTTCCGACGTTCGGCAGTCCTACGATTCCTAATTTCATTTTATCTTAATCTCCTTTAAGTCTTTTCCAATAGTAAAAGCTCCTTGAAAAAGAGCCTTAATATCTATGGTAGTATAGCATATCAAGGATTAAAAGTAAATTGTAGAATTTGTGCATTTCAAATAAAGAAAGTTTCTACGAAAAATCTCTGCTAAGTTTCTCCAACATTTCAAAATCATTCGTTCGCTTTGCCAGTGGTGTTAATTTCCCGGTTTTCAGCCTGCAAAAGAAATTTATAGTGCGGATCCTTTTCAGCATTAATATTTAGTTCAATCAGTTGCCCTTTCGGTACTGGAATCATATTGTTGATATTGATAACCGCATAGTCCTTTATCTTAATAAAATCCACGCCCTCCTTCATTTTCTTGTGCTTTGATTTAAATGAGGATAGTGGCGCAAAATAAGAATGATGATTGATTTCTAATACAACACCAATATATTTACGCCCCGACGAACCACCTTCATGCAAGAACAAATGCTCCTGATATTGGCTCAAATATTTTATGTAAGAATTATTCACTCCATATATTCTTATATTATCTTTCATAAAACTCCTTTGTTTATAAATAGCAATGGATTCCCACCGCTGTATTATCTGACAGAAAAGGCAGAGACTAAAGTAGTCCCTGCCATCTGTTAACTCGCTCACTTATGGGCTGTGCATCACCCACTTATAACTCGCTCATTTATAAGGCTGTGCATCACCTACTACATTTAGTATACACTAATTTTTGAAAATTACAACTCTATTAAGAAATTTTCCGTTTTTTCTTTTGTTCTATCCAAGCTTTATTATCAATTTTAAAACTTGAGTGCAGTAGATACCCTTTTCTTAAATAGCATTCACGCCACATAGCCCCGCCACTTGTGCTGTTATTACATCCATTTTTCCAAATCATCGCTGCTGCATTTTCCCACAAAACATTCAATATTATAAAAATATTCGGGCACCAATGCAAAGGCTGTTATTCTAAAATGTCCCTCGACAATCACAAAATGTTCTAAATCTGATGTCAGTAAAATCGGTCTTAAAAATGTTCCTCCGATTTTTATAAATTCCGCGGCTTTGAGAAAACCCGCATTGCTCTGGTTATAAATTTCAATTCCGCTTTGAATCGTCTGTGCAGCCATCAAAGGCGAATGGGTTCCTTTCGATAATTCATTCCAGTAACTGTAATCGATGTATCTGATCTTACTAAAATCATCGCTCACAAAATTGCATACACTCCATTGAATGTCGTTCGGAAAATTCTCAAATAATTCGCGATTTAAGCCGTATCCCCGAAATCCTCCGAGCAGCTTTTTTCTTGCGATATTTTCATTCGTGTTATGCAAGTCTCCGGATAATATTATGCTTTCATCCAGCAAAAGCTCTTTCATAACTTTTTTGATGTGTTCTGAAAATCTCTCGGAATGATACTCTGTTTTTAAGTATTCTGAAATCATTTCATCCTCAGAGCTTGTTCTTAAAATGTTCACGCCGCCATCTGCCTCCTATTGTAAATCCAAGCTGTCGAGATAGCTTTTCAAACGCTTTTCCATTTCTTTATCCCCGATGCTTTTAGAAAAGAGCAGAGAATCCAAAGCGTTATAGATATGGAACGCACTTTCAAAAGAAACAAATTCAGATTTGCGGTAAGTAGTCCGGTAATGTTTCAAAAATGTATTTCTGAACAGTACATAATCCTGCTCGTTATAATGCAGTTTCATCCAAAATGTCAATCGGGATATGTCTGCCATCCAGTTGAACGCCATCGCATCGTCCCAGTCGATAAGCAGTATTTCGCCATTATCCTGCACCATTATATTTTTCTTTGACAAATCCCCATGACAAAGGACAGACGGTAAATCTTCAAAATCACGCATTGTACCAAAAAATTTTTCTTTCAATTTTCTTAACTGTGTTTCTGAAATCGTTTCTTTTAATCCGTCATCCAACCTGTCAAATTCGTCCTCAAAGAAAGCTATCATACTTTCATAACAGGCAATACCGCTGCCTATATATCCGAAGTTTTTTATTTTTATACTGTGAATGGAAGACACCAGTTCCGCCAATTTGACATAAAGTGCGGTTTCCTGCTCTCTGTCAAGCACTTGTTTATCAGCCGCTGTTCCTTGTACCTCCCGCTCTATCAGATAACCGTCCGGGTATATTTGAGCATTTCGACTATATGCGATCAGCTCGGCACAGGGAATGTTATTCTGCATCAAAATTTGATTTACAAATTGGACTTTGCCGTCTTCGGGCCAGTCCGTGCTTCTGTATAATTTTAAAATATAATGCTTGTCTGATACAGTAAAGGAATATACGAAGTTATTTGTAACATTTTCAAATTTTCTTATTTCCCCGGCACAGCAGCCAAAATGACTCTTAATGATTTGATTGGCTACTTCAAACATTGTATCACCCTCCTAAGCTGTTTTGATATATGGCAATTAGTTTTACGGCAAATTAAGCCAGTGGCGGAGCACCTTCCTATAAAGACCGTATAAAAACGCCGGCGCTTGGCGAGGTTATATCGAGCCTAGCGTTCCGCTGCGTTTTTATCCGAGCGAAAGCGCGTCTTTATAGGAAGGTGCTCCGCCACTGGCGTGACTTGCTGACATCCGCTTTATTTCCTTCTATTCTTCAATTCCTCAAACAGCATCACATAATTCTCATAACGCACGCTACTGATTCGCCCTTCCGCAAGCGCCTCTTTTACGCCGCATACCGGCTCGCTTATATGTACGCAGCCGCGGAAGCGGCATTTGTCCGTGTATGGTGCAAATTCAGGATAATAACCGGAGAGTTCTTCCTTCTCCATGTCAAAAAGCGACAGAGAACTGAAACCCGGCGTATCCATCAGATAGGTGCCGTCTTCCGAAAAAAGCAGTTCAGCATGCCTCGTTGTATGCTTTCCCCGCTCAATCTTTTCGCTGATTTCTCCGGTTTCCATGACGGATGATTTGTGCAGGCAGTTGACCAGAGAGGATTTGCCGACGCCGCTCGGCCCTGCCACAGTTGTCGTCTTTTTCTCCAAAAGCGCCCAAAGCGCTTCGATGCCTTCTTTCTCCTTTGCGCTCACAAAAAGCACACTGCTGCCGCAGTTTTCGTAGGCACTTTTCAGCTTCTCCACTTCCCCGCTTTCTGCAATGTCCTTTTTGTTAAAGCAGATAATGCAAGGCAGCTCTTTCTGCCGCATCATAACCAGAAAACGATCCAGCAGATTTAAACTGGGCGCAGGTTTTGCCAAGGAAAAAATGATGAGCGCCTGATCGATATTCGCCACATTCGGGCGCACCAGCTCATTTTTTCTGGGGAGCAGCGCCATAATATTTCCCTTCTGCCCCTCCTCCTGCAAAACATCTATTTCCACATCATCGCCGACCAACGGTTTTACATTGTCTTTGCGGAAAATGCCTCTCGCCTTACATTCATAGACGCCTTCGCCCTCTACATGCACATAATAGAAGCCCGCAATTCCTTTTACTATTTTTCCCTGCATACCGGTTCTGACATTCCTCTTATTCTTTCACAAACTCTACCGCGCGCGTAAAGGTTCTGGTCTCGGTGGCTCCGGGCACCGTAATGGTCTCCCCCGCCTCGTTGGTGGTGGTCGTGCTCGGCGTCGTCACTGTGTAGGTAAAGGTAATGGTGCCCCTCGGGGAAGGAATTCCATTGTGGTTAGCCGCTAAGGGGAATGTGGTCGTAGTGGTATCCAAAAGCACCTTGCCATTGTCTGCCACGATTGTCACACCCACCGAAGTTCCGGGAACATAGTCCGGAGCCTCCTCTAAAGTAGGTCCCTCTATGCTCGCGTTATATTTGTACGTAACGGACTCAGAACCAAGGCTTATCTTAATTTCCACAGTCGTTCCGGGATTTACATACGAACCATAGGAATAGCTCTGGTAACATACCTGTCCCGCCTCATACTCATTGGAGTAGACCTCTCCTGTCGTCACGGCAAGTCCCGCTTCAAGCAGCATAAACGTCGCATCGTCCTCCGTCCTACCCATCAAATCAGGCACTCTGACCTTGTTGTCCTCCTGCCCCATACTGACATTTACCGTTACCACGGAACCGATTGGCGCTTTCCCGCTTACCGGACTCTGGGAAATCACATTGCCCCTTTCCACATCGGCAGAATAACTCTCCGTCCTGTTGACCGTAAAGCCCTGTGTCACAAGCTGGTTGGCAGCGTCCTCATAGGACAGTCCCGTGACGTTCGGAACCTCCCTGCCCTCCGTGCCCGCGCTGACCGTAAGCGTTACCGTGGTCCCCTTTTTCACAGAGGTTCCCTCCGTAATATCCGCACTGATTACAATATTCTGTTCATATGCCTCTGACTCCACATAGCTCAGTTCGGTCAAAAGCCCCATATCCCGAAGCTCTTTCTGCGCCTCCGCAACAGACATTCCCGAAACCTTTATCATGGGCACCGTTTCCGTCTCTACAGTAGTCGATTCCGTTGACGGCGTCCCCGGTTCATCCTTGCCGAATCCGAAGATACCGGTAATCTTTCCCACAAAATAGATAATCACACAACAAATGATAAGCCCCGCCGCCACGGCAAGAATCGTGGTGATTCTCTCCATCTTCGGGTCATAGCCGTCCTCGTAATCCTCCTCCGGATACTCGTCCTCTTCTATCTCCTCTGCATCGCTCTTTAACCGCATGGTTTCATCCATGTAATCCCTGCGCTCCGACTGCCGTTTTATCTGCGCCATTTCATTGTCGGAAATGAATCTTGTCGCCGCATCCTCGTCCGGATCGTTAAACACAACAAAAGTGTCCTCCGGATTGATGAGGGACTGCTTCAAATCCTCTATTAGTTCCGCCATCGACTGATATCTTCTGTCCGGACTTTTCTGGCAGCATTTTAAGACAATCAGCTCCACGCCTGCCGGAATCTCCGGCACAAAATCCTTGGGGCTTGGTATTTCTTCCTGAATATGCTTAATGGCAATTGCCACCGTAGTCTCTCCGTTAAAGGGCACGCGCCCCGTCAGCATCTCAAACATGGTGATACCTAACGAATAGATATCGCTCTTCTCATCACTGTAGCCGCCCCTCGCCTGCTCGGGGGAGGTGTAGTGAACGGACCCCATCACATTGGAGGTTATTGTATTGCTGGTCGCTGCTTTTGCAATGCCGAAATCCGTTACCTTTACCTTTCCCTCCTTGGAGATAATGATATTCTGCGGCTTGATGTCCCTGTGAATGATATGGTTGTTGTGAGCCGCCTCTATACCCATGGACACCTGAATGGCAATGCTGACTGCCTCCTTGTAGGACAGCCTCGCCTTCTTCTCGATATATTTTTTCAGGGTAATTCCCTCAACCAGCTCCATTACAATGTAGTAAATACCATTTTCTTCGCCGACGTCATATACATTCACAATATTGGGATGCATAAGTCCTGCTGCCGCCTGCGCCTCCACGCGGAACTTGGATACAAAATTGGCATTTTCCGAAAATTCCTGTTTCAGCACCTTTACCGCCACGAAACGGTTTAGCTTGTGACACTTCGCCTTATATACGTCCGACATGCCGCCGGTTCCGATTTTTTCCAGTATTTCGTAGCGTTCTCCAATCATCATTCCGATTTTAATCATGTTTACTCCTATGCATATCGCAGGCTCCGCCTGTGATACTGCTTCACTCCTCAACTATTCTGCAAACGGCTCAATAAGCACTACAGTTATATTATCCTTGCCGCCGTTGTTGTTGGCCGCCTTGACCAGCTGCTCTGCTTTTTCCACAATGTCCCTCTGTCCGTTTAAAATCATACGGATTTCTTCGTCTTCCAGCATATTGGTCAGGCCGTCCGAGCACATCAGCACAATATCTCCCTTTGACAGGCTGACATGAAAAAAGTCAATGTCAATATAGTCTTCCGCCCCTATCGCTCTTGTAATAATATTTTTGTCAGGGTGGTTTCTGGCAGACTGCCTGTCTATCCCACCCATCCGTATCATCTCTTCCACAAGGGAATGATCCCTCGTCACCTGCGTAATCTTCTCGCCGATAACATAGAGCCGCGAATCCCCCACATTGGCAACATGCAGTTCTTCGCCTATGCAGGTGGCCGCAACCACAGTGGTTCCCATGCCTTCCAGCTCCGGATTTTCTCCTGCCATCCGAAGCACCTTGTCGTTGGCGGTTTCTATCGCCTTCTTTAATATCTCTTCCGGATTTTTCTCCGTAGCCGTCCTGATTTCTTCCACAATGGTTTCCACCGTAAACTTGGATGCATAATCGCCCGCGTTATGCCCTCCCATGCCGTCCGCCACAATAAAAAGATTCGGCAGGTTTCCTACAGTCCGTTCGGATGTATAAACATAATCCTGATTCAGTTTTCTTTTCTTTCCTATGTCAGTAATGGAAAACGTTTTTAACACCGTCATTCTCCTTGCAATAATATGTGACTTCTTCGAAGTTGTCCGCAGGCACCGTCAATGTCCCGCCCCATTTCTCTTCTTATAGTAACATTTATTTTGTTTTTTTCAAGTTTATTTTTAAATGCTTCAATTTTCTTTGTGTCCGAACGGGTAAAATTCCGCTCCTTAATGGGGTTTACCGGAATCAGGTTGACATGGCAGAGACGGCGCTTTGCCAGCGCGGAAAGCAGCTTGGCGTCCTCCTCGGTGTCGTTGACGCCGTCTATCAGACTGTACTCAAAGCTAATCCGCCTGCCCGTCTTTTTTGCATAATAGTCACATACCTTCATCAGTTCATTTATGCTGTAGCGGTTGGCAATCGGCATGAGACTCTTCCTCTTTTCGTCCGTCGCCGCATGAAGGGAAAGCGCCAGCGTAATTTGCAGTCCTTCATCCGCAAGCCTGTACATCTCGGGCACAAGCCCGCAGGTGGATACCGTGATATTCCTCTGGCTGATATGCAGCCCATTTTCATCCGAAAGAAGCCGGATAAAACGGAGCAGGTTGTCGTAATTGTCCAAAGGCTCTCCCGTTCCCATCACCACCACATTGGAAACCCGCTCCCCCGTCAGCCTGGTTATGGCATACACCTGCTCCAGCATTTCCGAAGGGGAAAGATTCCGCACCAGTCCGTCCAGTGTGGAAGCGCAGAACTTACATCCCATGCGGCAGCCCGCCTGCGAAGAGATGCAGACAGAATTGCCGTGCTTGTACTGCATCCACACGCTTTCCACCATATTGCCGTCCGCAAACCGGAACAGAAATTTTTTCGTTCCGTCCACCTTAGACTCCCTTACATCCGCCGCTTCGGCAACCGTATACTCATAATTGTTCCCACATTTTTCTCTAAAATCCTTGGACAGATTCGTCATTTCAGAAAAATCGCGCGCCAGCTTTCCATGCATCCACTCGTAGCACTGTTTTGCCCGAAAAGACTTTTCCGAGAGCGCCTCCATTTCCGCCGTAAGCTCAGGAAGCGTCATGGACTTGATATCTTTCTTATCCTTCAAAATTTGAGTTCCTTTCTGCCTCCTGCATCCGCAGGAATGCATTACATGTTCCGTTTTCTCAGACGGGCAAAAAAGAAGCCGTCCGTGTTATGGCGCTGCGGCAAAAGCTGTATATACCCCTGCTTTGCCGTTTCCTTTTCTGGCATATCCGGCAGATACGCTTCTATCGACTCCGGCGAAAACCCAAGCTCTTTGCCGATATAATCAGCCATTCCCTCGTTTTCCGCAGGGTTTATGGTACAGGTGCTGTATAAAAGAATCCCGCCCGGCTTCACATAGGAAGCCGCCTGTCTGACAATTGCCTTCTGCAGCGCTACCAGCTCTGACAGCGATTCTTTGCTCTGCCTGTACTTAATATCCCGCTTCTTGCCCATAACGCCCAGTCCCGAGCAGGGAACATCCGCCAACACCACATCCGCGCTTTCTTCTGCCGTTTCGTCAAAAACGGAGGCGTCCCACACCTTCACGCTTATGTTGTCCAGCCTCATGCGGGCAATATTTTCCGCAATTTTTGCAATTTTGCCCTCTGTGATATCCCGGGCTTCCACCCTGCCGCCTGCACCTGCATATTCCGCGGCGAGCATAGCCTTTCCGCCGGGCGCCGCACATACGTCTATCACAGTGTCGCCGGCCTTTATACCGGCGGCGGCAACTGCCAGCATGGAACTGGCATCCTGCACCGTAAACTTCCCCTCCGAAAAGCCGGGCAGATAAACGATATTGTCGCAGTTTTCCAGATAATATGCCTGTTTTACATAGGGGTGCCGTGATACCTTGACACCTTTCTCACCCCATCTCTGTATCAGCGCTTCCCGCTCCCCTTCGGTAAGCCGCGCGGCAAACCGGATTGTGACGGGACGCACCTCCAAAAGCGCCGCAAAAAACGCTTTGGTTTCTTCGTAATCGTACAGGTCCAGAAAATGTTCCACGATCCATTCCGGCATGGAAAAAGCCACGGAAAGAAAGGCTTTCGGCTCCTGTTCCTCCGAAGGAAACCCTGCTTCTCCCATGGCGGCAAGCTTTCTCAGCACACCGTTGACAAACCCTTTCAGGCTGACAAACTTTCTCTTCTGTGCCAGCTTCACGGCCTCATTGACCGCCGCCGCATCCGGCACCCCATCCATATAAAATATTTGGTAGGCGCTCATGCGCAGCAGATTGCGGATAAGCGGCTTCATCTTTTTCACCGGCACACTCGCCACCTGATTCAGCCTGTAATCCAACTCTATCCGCCGCTCGATGGTACCCTCGAATACCCGCTTGATAAAAGCCTTTTCCTGTGCCGTCAGATAGTCGTACTTCGTGAGCACATCAAAGACAAGCCTGTGTGAGTAGACTTCTCCTTTTTCCTCCTCCATGAGCATGTCCAGCACGATTTCCCTTATATTTTCCGCCATTCTCTTACCTTTCCCATATTCTCACGCTAATCATTCCGCCTGTTGCCGCCAAATAAAATCATCAGACGCAGCATCTGCAAAAGCGCTGCCGCCGCACCTGCCACATAAGTCATCGCTGCCGCCGTCAGGACTTTCTTCGCCCCGGGCTGCTCCGTAGGCGAAAGCAGACCGCTGATTTCTATATTCTGCAGCGCCCTTGCGGAAGCGTTAAACTCTACCGGCAGGGTAATCAGTTGAAACGCCACGGCAATCGCAAACACCCATATGCCGATATTGATTAAAGTCTGGTTAAAGCTTAAAAAAACACCCAAAAAAATAAGGGGCATGCCGACATAATTGGCGATGGAAACGGCAGGCGCCATCGCCGTGCGCAGTTTAAGCGGCGCATACTCTTCCTGATGCTGCTTGGCATGTCCGCACTCATGTGCCGCTACCGCCACAGCCGTCACCGTCGCATAATTGTAATTTTCATAGGAAAGGCGTACCGTCCTTGTCCTTGGGTCATAATGGTCGCCCGCGCCCTTGGACAGACATTCCACCCGTACATCATAGAGCCCCGCATCCCGCAGTATCCGCTCTGCTGCCGCTGCGCCGGTAAGCCCTCTTGTGTTCCCCTCTCTATGGTATTTTTTCATGGCGCTGTTTACCCATACGCCGGTCAGTGTACAGAACAGAGCGCCCGCTATCACCAACAGATAGGTGGGTTCAAAATAATACGAATAGTAGTAATATGGCATATGCTACCTCCCTTCGAAAACGCTTCCCTGTTTGATTCCATTGCCGAGAAGGAAATCCAGCGTACTCATCCGTTTCTTTCCCTCTAACTGGAGGGACAGTATCCAGAGCGCGCCCTCGCCGCACTTGACGGCAAATCGGTTCTTTTCCACCTTGATAACAGTTCCCGCCGCTGCTTTCTTTTCATATTCAGCTTCTTCTGAAAGTTCCCCATCCTTACAGACGTCACTCTCCCATATCTTAAGCTGTTTCCCCTCCCAGAAGGTAAAAGCGCTTGGCCAGGAGTTTAATCCCCGCACAAGTCTTTCCAGCTTCTCTGCGCTCATGCTCCAGTCGATTTCTCCCATATCCTTGTGAATCATGCCGGTATGCGTCGCTTTCTCCTCACACTGCGCCGCCCTCACAAGCTTTCCTGCGGAAAGAAGCGTGAGTGCTTCTATAATGGCTTCTGCGCCCAGCACGGCAAGCTTTTCAAAGAGGGACTCTCCCGTCTCTTTTTCGTCAAGCTTTATTTCTTTCTGGTATAAAATATCTCCCGTATCTACCCCTTCATCCATCTGCATAATGGTGACTCCGGTCTTTTCCTCCCCGTTTATCACCGCCCATTGGATGGGGCTTGCCCCGCGGTATGCCGGAAGCAGCGAAGCGTGGATATTCAGGCAGCCAAACCGCGGCATATCGAGAATTTCCTTCGACAAGATTTGTCCGAACGCCGCTACAATAAAAACGTCCGCCTCGTAAGCTCTCAGCGCCTCCACCGAATCGGGCGACTTGACCCGCGCCGGCTGCAAGACCGGAATACTCGATTTTACGGCACATTCCTTTACCGGAGAATACACGGGCGTTTTGCTCCGTCCTTTTGCCTTATCAGGCTGCGTCACCACAGCCGTCACGGTATGTCCGCTGTCTAACAATGCCTGCAGGGCGCCTGCCGCAAAATCCGGCGTTCCAAAAAATATGATTTTCATTCCTCGTCTTCTTCCTCCTCTGCCGGTTCTCCCACGTCGCGCAGCCCGCCTTCTGCCTTTTCCACATAGAGATGTCCGTCCAAATGCTCCAGTTCGTGGCAGATAGCACGCGCCAGAAGCTCTGTTCCCTCCACCTCATAGGGCTTCATGTCGATATCGAGGGCTACCGCCTTCACATAATTCGGGCGGGTTACAATCCCGTATTTGCCGGGCACGCTTAAGCAGCCTTCCTGCCCCGTCTGCTCTCCGCTCATCTCGACAATACGCGGATTTATCATCACATAAGGGTCTTCGCCGGTCACGTCGATTACCACAATTCTCTTCAGCACGCCCACCTGCGGCGCCGCCAGCCCGACGCCGTCCGCCTCATACATGGTGTCCAGCATATCCTCAATCAATTCCTTCGTCCGCGGCGTCATCTCCTTTACCTCCTTGCAGGTTTTGGTTAATACCGCGTCTCCAATCTCTCTGATATTTCTCAGTGCCATTTTCTTATCCTTCCCTTTCTGTCCGGTCTTCTCGTAAGCATCCCTTAAAATGCATTGACAGGATTAAAATCAATCTGCAGCACCTCATTTTTTAACTGCATGGACGCCGCCCGTTCCTCTATTTTATCCTTTACTTTAACTAGTGTATCATAATTTTCATATTTTACATAGAATACAAATCGAAAAATATCATTTACCCTGCCGACAGCCGCCGGAGCCGGTCCAATCACCAAAAGCCGCCTGTCCGCCCGCTGCGCCGTATCCTGAAAGCTTTCCGCCAGTTCGGCGAGTTTTTTTGCCAGTTCTTCCCCTGCTTTTTCTTCCTTGGCAAATATCTGTACCGCCATCATATTGCAGACCGGCGGATATCGAAGCAGCTCTCTGTACAGGATTTCTTCCTCGTAAAATCCCTTGTAATCCTGCGCCGCCGCATGGACAATGGCTGCATTGCCGGGCTGATAGGTCTGTATCACAACTTCTCCGGACAGTACGCCTCTTCCGGCTCGGCCCGCCGCCTGCACCAGAAGCTGGAAGGTTCGTTCCGCAGCGCGGTAGTCCCCGACAGACAGCGACAAGTCCGCCGCCAGCACGCCGACCAGCGTTACATTCGGGAAATCATGGCCTTTCACAATCATCTGTGTGCCGATTAAAATATCCGCTTCTCCGCCTGCAAAAGCGGCAAGTATCTTTTCATAGCTTTCCTTTTGTTTCGTCGTATCCGCATCCATGCGGAGCACCCGCGCCTTCGGATACAACTCCTTCAGCTTTTCTTCAATCTGCTGCGTTCCCGCCCGGAATCCCGATATATAGGGCGATTTACAGACCGGACAGCTTCGGACCGCAGGCTCCTCATAGCCGCAGTAGTGGCAAATCAGCCTGCCGCCTTTGTGCTCTGACAGTGACACGGAGCAGTGCGGACATTTCATCACGTGCCCGCAGGCACGGCAGGAAACAAAACCGGCGTACCCTCTTCTGTTGATAAAAAGCATACTCTGCTGCTTTTTTGTCAGCCTGTCGTCGAGCAGTTCCTGCAGCTTTCTGCTGAAAATAGAGCGGTTTCCTTCTTTTAACTCCTTCCGCAAATCCACCACATGAACAGCGGGAAGCTGCCCGCCTGTCAGCCTTTCCGTCAGGGAAAGCTTTGTGTACGCTCCCCGCTCTGCCCGGTAGGACGCTTCCAGAGAAGGCGTTGCCGAGCCAAGCACCACGCTCGCCCCGTGCATCCGCGCCACTTCCTCCGCCGTCTCCCTTGCATGGTACTTCGGAGAACTTTCGCTCTTGTAGCTGTTCTCATGCTCCTCATCCATGACAATCAGCCCTATATTGGGAAAAGGTGTAAACAAAGCCGAGCGGGGACCGATAATAATATCAATTTCTCCCCGCTTTGCCCTCTCGCACTGGTCATATTTCTCACCCGCGGACAACGTGGAATTCATCACGGATACCCTGTCGCCGAAACGGCTGTAAAACCGCATAAGCGTCTGGTATGTCAGGGCGATTTCCGGTATCAGCACAATCGCCTGTCTGCCGCGTTTCAGCACACCCTCTATCAGATGCATATAAACTTCCGTCTTTCCGCTTCCCGTTATGCCGTGCAGCAGATAGGTTTTGCGTATGCCTGCAGCGAAATCGGAAAGTACCGTGTCCACGGCTTTCTGCTGTGCCGGGCTTAAGCACTTTTTTTCTGCGCCATCTGCCTGTATGCGGATGGGGTTGCGCAGCTTCTTCTCCGTATCCACCGATATGATATGCTGCTCTGCCAGCGCCTTTACGGCTGCACTGCTGACATTCAGCTTTCCCGTCACAAGCGCATAGGGCAGGCAGTCTACGGAGAGCAATTCCTTTAAAAGACGCGCCCTTGCCGTCTGATGCTTTTTTTCAAGCACCAAAAGCGCTTCTTTTGCCTCATCGCGCCCTATGGCAAGGCGCACGCTTTTCCTTTCCAGCGCCCTGACGGACACTTTGGCGGGAAGCACTGTTTTCAACGCCTGAATCATGGTCGAGCCATAATTTCTTTTCAGGAATGCCGCGAGAAGAATCTGCCTTCCTTCCACGGAAACGCCGCCCGTCTCCACACTGTCAATCTCTTTGATTTTCGACGAATCGAACTCCGCCGTATCCTTCACTGCCACCACATAACCCTTCCGCAGCCGGTTGCCCGCGCCAAAGGGCACCCTGACGCAGCTCCCCTCCGCAACCTGCTCTCTGAGCGATTCGGGAATCCGGTACTGAAAAGGGCGATCCACCTTCTCATGTGCAATATCTATAATAATATCCGCATATCTTTCGTCCAAAATATTATATCCTTTCCCCCGCATACTGCTGCAGTATATCCGCAATCAGCACCCTCTCATCCATGGGATATTTCTTTCCTCTGATTTCCTGATAATCCTCATGCCCTTTTCCGGCAAGCACAATAATATCGTCCGGCTCTCCATGCCTGATGGCATAGGCAATCGCTTCCCTGCGCTCCTCTATCACGATATAATTCCCTCCGCTTCCCGCAATCCCTGTTTTAATATCCTCTATGATGTCTCGCGGTTCTTCATATCGGGGATTATCCGAAGTAATGATTGTCAAATCCGCCAGCCTTCCGCTGACCTCTCCCATCTCAAACCGCCGCAGTTTAGAGCGGTTGCCGCCGCAGCCAAAGAGACAAATCAGTCTGTGCGGCTCATACTCCCGCAGCGCTGAAAGCAGGCTCTCCAGGCTCATGGCATTGTGCGCATAGTCAATCAGCACGGTAAACGCATCCGATACCTTTATCATTTCGATTCTGCCCTTCACTCTTGCCATAAGCAGCGCCTGTTCTATATTTTTGCAGGATACGCCGAAGTGGCGGCAGATGGCAATGGCAGCGAGCGCATTATAGACGCTGAAGCGTCCCGGCGTCGCCACCTCCGCTTCCATATGGAGAAGCCCCGTAACGGTAAAAGCAACGCCAAGCTCCCCGGGCTTTTTTACCAGCCGCAAACTGTCTGCGCGCAAATCATTGCCCTCCTGTAAACCAAAACGTTCCAGCATGCAGGTATGCCCTGCGGTCACCTCCTGCCAGTGACCATCATCGCCGTTTACAATACCGATTCTGCACTGTCTGAACAACAGGCTTTTACATGCAATATACTCTGCAAAATCCGCATGTTCTCCCGCGCCGATATGGTCCGGCTCCAAATTGGTAAAAATACCATAGTCAAACACAAAGCCCTGCGTGCGGTGAAGCTTCAGTCCCTGCGAGGACACCTCCATTACCACCGCATCGCAGCCTGCATCCGTCATTTTACTGAAATACTCCTGTAACAGACAGGATTCCGGCGTGGTATTGCCTGCCGGAATGTGCTGCTCTCCGATTATCGTCTCGATGGTCCCTATGAGACCGACCTTATAACCCGCGCTCTCCAAAATAGATTTCACAAGGTAAGCCGTTGTGGTCTTTCCCTTTGTCCCCGTGATGCCGATAACCTTAAGCCTGTCTGCCGGATGTCCGAACCATGCCGCAGCAATATGTGCCATGGCATAACGGCTATCCGGCACCTGGATGACGGTAACATCCCGCCCGCCTGAAAGCGCCATGTCCCCAAGCTCTACTTCCCTTTCCACCACCAGCACTGACGCGCCGCTCTCTACCACCTCTGCGGCACAGTCATGGCTGTCAAAATGTGTACCCTTTATGCAGACAAAAAGACAACCCTTCTGCACTTTTTCGGAATCGTACACAATTCCGGTCACCTTCGTTTCCGGATTTCCTCTTACGCAGGTAAACTCCAGTCCTTTCAGCAATGACGCAAGTTCCATCAAACCTCATTCCGACCGCCTTCAAAGCAAGAAAGCCGTGCTTATTGCCGGGCGGTCCTGCGCAATTATTACTATTTTACTCCAATCAGGACGTTTTTACCACCTGAATTTGCGGATGGCGCTTAGCGCAAATCCTGTATCTCTTTTCTTCGATAGGACAAATAACTGAACAGGCTGCCGCAGATTCCGGTACACAAAAACATAACCGCCATGCCGCTTCCCGCGCCCTCGCCCACCAGCATATGCAGGAAGGAAGCGACCGGACTGTCCGTCATCATAAACGGCTCAAACACATAGTCTGCAAGGAAACCGCCTAACAGAATCCCCACAGGAATGGTACTGTACTGAATCGCGTTGCGGACTGCAAATACCCTGCCCTGCATCTCATCCGGCACCTTTTTGTATAATATCACATTCTGTCCGGCATTGATAAACGGAATCGGCAGACTTGCCGCCAGTCCTGCCACTGCCCACATAAAAGGGCTCTGTCCGATTCCCATCAGCAAATCGCCGAGCAGGAAGGAAAGGGCGGCCGATATATATATCATCTTTACATTATCCTTTGACAATTTCCCGGCCGACACGATAATGCCGCCCACAATTCCACCGAGTCCCATGACGGCATTCACGATGCCGAGTACGGTACTGTCGCCGCCGCTTCTGGAAAGAATCATCGGTGACAGAATATTCTCATAGGTCAGCCTGGAAAAAAAATTGATCAGCGCCATAGTCAGTATCACGACAAAAATGCCCCTGTTCTGCAGCAGGAACGAAAAACCGTCCCGACAGCCGGCAAATACGGATTTTCTTTTGGCTGTCTCATTCTCTGTCTCCGGAACGGAAATAACCAGAAGCAAGACTAGAAAAGCCAGCACAAAACTGCACAAATCTATCATCAGAATCAGGCGCAGACCGTTTAAGGCAAAGAGAAAGGCCGCAAGCACCGGCGTCAGCACAGATATCAGATTGTCGGAAAAGGAATTCATCCCGCTGACATTTGCCAGCTTTTCCTTCGGTACAATCCTGCCGATGGCAACCGCCGAAGCAGGCGATTGAAACGCATTCATAAAGCCGATGATACCATTTACCAGATAAATATGCCATATCTGCAGTCCATCTCCGAGATAAAGCATAAAAACGCCCACGGAGCAGACCGCGGCAGCGCTATCTGCCGCCAGCATGATTTTCTTCTTGCTGTGGCTGTCCACAAAACTGCCTGCAAATAAGCTGACAATAATATAGGGAACATAGCTGCAAAATGACATCAGCGAAACGGTCAATGCCGAGTTGCTCTTCGTATACGCCCATAAAATCAGGGCAAACCCCGTCATGGCGCTTCCCAACTGTGAAACCGACTGGCTCAGCCAGAAAATAATATATTTTTTAAAACGATTGTTCATTGAATTTTTCTCCTTACAGATTTTATTATTGTTGACAGTTACAAGCTTTCTATAAGTAAGTACAAAATCCAATGCGGACGAAAATTTTATCCAAAAATGATTGATTACCTCTGTACAGGCTTCGTCCTGCCATCAGACCTTGTACAGAGTAAAATGCTTAAATCGATTCGCATACGACATAACATAAAAATCTCACCTCCGCATTTATGATAGCATATCCCCTTTCGCCGCGCTACCGTTTTTTCACCGCCCCAAAAGCCTGCAGCAGACGCATAGCGCATTCTGAACGCAAAGAAACCCGGGGGATGCCGGGTTTCTCGCATTTTCTTATGAGGGGGGGAGATAGTGAGTTCATCAACTATCTAAATTCATATTACTTGCAAAATGTGTTCATTCTGTGTCCAAAATAGGAAAAAAGTATAAAAACAAAATAAAAGATTTCAAAATATCTCCTATCGCTTCAACAAAAATGCTGCATTAAAATCTGTATCTCGCTTCTTCCCCTGTAGCTGTTTATTCCAAGCTGGTATGTCATGGACAGACAGTAGTCGCAGCCGCCTCTGTACAACGCTTCGGCAGCGCCCTCGCCGAATTTTTCATTCAAAAATGCATGAAACTTCTCCAGTCCGCCGAAATACACCACTTCATAATGCTTTCCTTCCTGCTCCACCCCGTAGCGGGCAAAGTTTTCCTTCGCTCCCATCTTTTTGCCCCAATGGAAATGAACCTCCTTGCAGGCAAAAAGCGGTTTGGGATTCGCCGTACCAAAGGGCTCCAGTATCTGCAGTTCCTCCGCCAGCTTCTGATTGGCGTAGGCAAGCGGCATGGGCACATCAATATGCACCTTCTCGACAAAATCTTCTTCCGTCAGACCGCAGTTTTCGTTTAACTGTCTTCGCAGCACGGGAATATCCTCCTCGCGCATGGACAGCCCTGCCGCCATTTTATGTCCGCCAAACTTGGTAAAAAGCGCTTTGCAGGCATTCATGGAAGCATACATGTCATACCCGTCCACGGAACGTCCCGATCCCTTTACGCCTTCCTCCGCCCTCGTCAGGACAAATACCGGCTTTCCATACTTTTCCCGCAGCCTTCCCGCCACGATTCCCGCAAGGCTTTCATGACAATCCGGCAGATATACCACAAAAACCTTGTCCTGCGCTATGCCGTTTTCCTCCACATACGCGACCGCCGCATCAAGCCCTGTAAGCGTCATCAGTTTTCTGCTGTCGTTCATCTCTTTCAGTTCTTCCGCCGCCTGCACCGCGCTCCTTCTGTCAGATGCCGAAAGAAGCGCCAGCGCGCGCGACGCCGTATCCAGTCTGCCCGTTGCATTTAAACAGGGACCGATGACAAAGCCCAGGTGGTAGGCGGACAACTTCTTCTGCTCTATGCCGTTTACCTCTAACAACGCGCGGATTCCCTCGCATGGGTGAGTCTGCATACGCTTTAAGCCTTCCTTCACGATAATGCGGTTTTCGTCCAAAAGCTCCATCACATCACAGACCGTCGCCACTGCGGCGAGCTGCAGAAATTCGTCCAAAAGCGCCTGTTTTTTTGCGGGTTCCAAATCTGCACGCCTGTACAAAAGAGCAATCAGCTTGTATGCCACTACTGCGCCGCAGATATTTTTGTAAGGATAGGTACAGTCCTCCCGCTTCGGGTCCACCACCGCAGCCGCCGGCGGCAGAAGCTCCGTGCGCTGCCCATCNNCCTCCACATAAGGCACTTCATGGTGGTCCGTCACCACAACCGTCATTTCTTTGGAAACGGCAAGCGCAATCTGCTGCGCGGCNGCAATGCCGTTGTCNCAGGTNATGATGGTNCGGATGCCGTCNGAAAANGCGTCCTCAATCAACTGCTCATTCAACCCGTAGCCATCCCTGACCCGGTGGGGAATCACCGTGTCCACCTCTGCCGACAATGCCTGTAGGCCCTTTGTCAGAATGTGGGAAGCCATAATACCATCCACATCATAGTCNCCGATAACCCGCAGTTTCTCCCCGCCGCGGATTTTTCTCTCTATGACAGCCGCCGCTTCCTCCATGTCCACCATAAGNTCCGGCGGATACATGTCGAGGAAGGTNCCGTTTAAATACTTTTCTGCCTCTTCCTCCGAAAAAATATCCCTGTTACGGATAATTCTTGCCGTAACAGGGCTGATATTCAGTTTTTTGCTCCANNCGTTNAAATCTGCTTTCTTCGCCGCAACAAACCATTTTTCCATCATTCGTTTGTACTTTCTTTCTTAGGGAACATTTTCCGCAGCACATAGTACAGGCTTCCCGCTATAAAAATGGAAGAATAGGTGCCGCACACAATACCCACCATAAGAGGCAGTGCAAATTCTTTAATCGCCGTAACGCCGAGCAGATACAGCGCCGCCACCATAATAAAGGTAGTCAGCGAGGTAAATATGCTTCGGGACATTGTCTGGGTAACGCTTGCATTCATGATTTCCTTCAAATCGCTCCTGCTGCCCATAACTGCCTGATTCTCNCGCACCCTGTCGAAAATAACNATCGTGGCGTTGATNGANTATCCTACAATGGTCAGCATACAGGCGATAAAGGTACTGCCCACNGACACCTTTGTCACGGCGTAGAACGCCAGCACNACCAAAACGTCATGCATAAGCGCCAGCACGCCGCCTGCGCCAAANCGGATATCCTTGAAACGGATCCGGATNTAAATGAGCATACATACAATGGCAATGCAGACCGCCAAAACCGTATCCCGCTTCATCTCGTCGGAAATCGTNGAGCTGATGGTNTCCATNNCAACNTTNNCCTNNGTCACNCCAAANTCCTGCAANNANNANTNCNTCCACCTGCTCNCTCTGNTCCTTTNCNAGCGCNNTGCTCTTGAACACCACTTCANTTGTTCCCTNCACCGGCTGAGGCTGNACAGCGCTGCCGGCAATTGCCTCAAGCTTCGGAATNACCTGCGCTTCTATNTCCGCCANGGTCATCTGCTNGTTAAANGNAACNGTGNTAGAAGTNCCTCCCACAAAATCCAGNCNGTAATTTAAAGCAGNACCCGTGCTTNNCTTGTTNACAATCATAACCACAAAGCCGCCCACAATCAAAACCAGGGAAATGGCNAAGAAAATNCCCTTCTTTCCGACANCATCNATCGGTTTATGCGNCTTAGCCACACCGTACATTTTTTCCTTATTGAAACCAAGCGCATAGAATGCNCTGAGCAGCCATCTCGTCACAAAGAGCGCCGTAAACATGGAAAGCGCAATNCCCAGCACCAAAGTCTGGGCAAACCCTCTNATGGAGCCGGAGCCCANAATCCAGAGCACTGCCGCCGCAATCAGTGTCGTCACATTTCCGTCGATAATAGCGGAAAANGCCTTGTCAAANCCNATNTTNACAGCCGCCTTCACCGTCATGCCNTCAGCAANCTCTTCCCTGATACGGGCAAATATAATCACGTTTGCATCNACCGCCATACCGATGGAAAGAATCATACCTGCNATGCCGGGCAGCGTCAGCGTCATGCCGAAGCCGTTTAACAGAAGTACCATAAGCGCCGTATACAAAAGCAGGGAAAGCGATGCGGCAAGTCCCATGAAAAAGTAAATGACAATCATAAATACCGCTACCACAACGAGTCCGATTGCACCCGCCTTTAAGCTGGTGGAGATGGCNTCCGAGCCAAGCTGCGCGCCCACCACCTTGGAATGNAGCTCNTTCANTTCCAGCTTCANNCCGCCGATTCGAATCTGGGANGCAAGCCTGTCCGCACTNTCATAAGTAAAATTNCCGGTAATCTGCGCNNCGCCGTCCGTAAGCGNTCTGGCAACAGTGGGCACGCTTAAGAAAACACCNTCGTAATAGATGGCNATCGTTTCNCCGCTTGCCGCCGCCCTTGTGGTTGCGTCCGCAAACTTCTGCCTTCCTTCCGCTGTCATNGTCAGCTCNACACAGAACACNCTGTTCTGCATGGTATCNCTTGTNGTTCCCGCCTGNGCATCCGCCACATCCGTGCCGTAGAGCGCAATGGAGCCGTCCGCCTCAAGCTCTTCNATGGTTTTNTTCAGCGAATAACNGAAATAATAATTNCCATCTTCATCTGTCNNANNGTTCTGCGTATAATTTAGTGTNCCGTCACTNCCGCGCTCATAGATAAAGTACANCGTGCCGGGTCTTCCCAATTCCTCCAAAATCTTGTTGGCGTCCGATACACCGGGGATTTCGATGTTGATTCTGTCGCTCCCCTCCTGATAAACCAAAGCCTCCGTGCTGTAGGTAAACACACGCTGCTGCAGCTTGTTTATCGTATCACTCATATCCGTCGCGCTTGGCGCTTCCTCACCCACTACCTGATAGGTGATGCTCACGCCGCCCGCCAAATCCAATCCGAGCGTAATATCGGAAGCGGAAGCCGTTCCCTCCTCGTCAACGCCCTTGAAGTCCACATAGGTAACTCCCGCAAGCGCAAGGAAAAACACCAGCAGGATAATGATTGCTCTGTTCTTGTTCATATTACTCCTCTCCTTCTGCCAAAGCCGCTTTTATCATGACCGCACACTCAATGCGTTTGCGCTGCAGCTCACAGCCGATGTCGTAAGCATCGTTAATATTGCCGTGAAAATTGTAAGAATTGGCTGCACAGCCGCCGCTGCAGTAAAACTTGGCAAAACATTTTTTACATTTTTCCTTGGCATAGACATTACAGCACTTAAATTCGTCTCTGAGCGCCGTGTTGACAATGCCGTCGTACACATTACCCATCAGAAAGGCTTCCTGTCCCACGAACTGATGGCAGGGATACAAATCTCCCCAGGGCGTCACCGCCAGGTACTCCGTTCCCGAACCACAGCCCGAAAGACGCTTTGCCACACAGGGACCGCCTTCCAAATCTATCATAAAATGGAAGAAATTGAACCCTCTTCCCTCTTTCCTTCTTTTGATAAGCTCTACTGCCAGCTTGTCATATTCTTCCTTTAATGCAGGGATGTCCTCCTCTTTAATGGCGTACCAATCTTCGGGCTGCGCCACCACAGGCTCTACCGAAATCTGCTCAAAGCCCAAATCCGCCAGATGCAGCACGTCCTTTGAAAAGTCCAAATTTCCATGGGTATAGGTGCCCCTCACATAATAATTGGTCTGATTCCGGCTCTCCGCAACCTTTAAGAACTTGGGAACAATGGTGTCGTAGCTTTCCTGTCCGCCGCGGAAAGGACGCATCTTATCATTGACCTCTTTGCGCCCGTCAATACTTAAGACAATATTGGACATTTCCCTGTTGGCAAATTCCAGAATCTCATCATTTAAGAGTACGCCGTTTGTGGTCAGGGTAAACCGGAATTTTTTGTGGTGCGGCTCTTCAAGACTTCTGCCGTATTCCACCAAATCCTTCACCACCTGCCAGTTCATCGTGGGCTCCCCGCCGAAAAAATCCACCTCCAGATTGACACGGTTTCCCGAATTTGCCACCAGAAAATCCAGCGCCTTTTTGCCGACCTCAAGGCTCATCAGTGCCCTTCTTCCATGGTATTCGCCCTCTTCGGCAAAGCAGTACTCACAGGCAAGATTACAGTCGTGCGCGATGTGCAGGCAGAGTGCCTTTACCACCGTCTCCCGCTTTTTAAAATCAAAAATATAGTCCGCATATACATCCTGCGCGAAGAGCTGTCCCTGTTTTTCAAGCTCCAGCACCTCCTCCACCGCCTCCGCAATTTCTTCCTCGGGGTACGGCAGATTGGCACAGTTAAGAACCGCCGCCTTAATCAAATCAGCGTCCTTGATTCCCTCTTCCACAAGCGGCTCTATCAGGGAAATCATGTCATAGACGATATCGTCCACTACATGAACGGAACCGCTGTTTATATCCATTACAATGTTAAATCCATTGCTTTTGTACTGGTGTATCACTTTTATCCCTCCTGCTTTTTACAGTCACTGCTTCCTTCATACATAAATGAAGCAGCGACGCAAATCGCTGCTTTTTGTCCACTACATCCTGCAAAATATTTACTTAAGCTTTTCGCAACTCTGGTTTCCTACTGTACAGGAGGTCTTGCATGCGGACTGGCATGAAGTCTGGCACTCACCGCAGCCGCCCTTTTTCATGGATTCCTTTAAATCTCTTGTGCTTAATGTTTTAATATGCTTCATATGAATTGTCATTCCTTTCTTACAGCCTTCGTAAACGCTTTTTATTACACGTTCATTTGTGTAGTATAACATATATTTCCTGTTTGTAAAAGAGTTTTTTGAAGTAAAAGTAAAAATCGCTGCATTCAGCTCAGCATGCCTCCCAGCATACCGCTGCCTGCGCACATAATCAGTACCGTAAAAAAATTGGTCGCAACATCCTTAAAAGAATGATTTACTACAAGGGACAGCACTACCAGCACCATAAAGTAGAGGCTGCCCACCAAAAGCCCCCACAGATACTTCTTTGCCTTCAGCTTTTTCCCTGCAAGAAAGCCTGCAAAAAACGTGGCTCCTATGTAGATGCCGATAATGACAATCGACACTAATTTTTCCGACAGACTGAATCGGTAAACCAAAAGCGCCAGAAGCATAAGCAGACCGCCTGTCAGTATGTAGGAAATCAAAAGACATTTCAGCAAAAACAGTACCGGTATTCCGCCGGTCAGCTCTCTCTTTGCATTTCTTTCTCTCTCCATATTCCCTTCTCCTTTCCATACATTCTAAACTTCCTGTGAAATTATATGTTTGTACGGCTCATAACTTGACAATATACTGATGAATATTGTATGATTTCATTCATCGAACAATTTTTTAACAAAGGAGTGGTTTTTTTTGGATACCTCTGGTGTCATACAACTGATAGTTCTTTTTATTCTGGTTATCTTATCCGCTTTCTTTTCTTCCGCGGAAACTGCGCTGACCACGGTAAACCGTGTCAAGATGCGCACCCTGGAGGAAGAAGGTGTCAAACGCGCAGCCATCGTCAACAAAATACTGGACCGGTACAGCAAAATGCTGAATGCCATCCTGATTGGCAACAACATCGTCAATCTGAGCGCATCCTCTCTCACTACCACATTGGTTATCAAGCTTGGCTTTAGCGCGTATATAGGCGTATTTACGGGCATCCTTACCTTTGTCATACTGCTTGTCGGCGAGATTGTTCCCAAAACATGGGCAAGCCTGAATTCAGAAAAGATTTCTCTCGCCTACTCCCGCACCATCTATTANATGATGAAACTGNTGACGCCCGTTATCTTCATCGTGGANGCCATCGCCGGCGGCATTCTCAAGCTTTTACATATTGATTCGTCCAAAAAAGAGACCATTACAGAAAANGAGTTGAANACTTATGTAGACGTCAGCCACGAGGACGGTGAAATTGAGACGGAAGAGCGCAAGCTCATCTATAATGTATTTGAATTTTCCGACACCTGCGCCAAGGATATCATGATTCCCCGTGTCAATATGGNGACAATCAGNTCGGACGGCACCTATGANGAACTGCTTTCCATCTTTAAAGAATCCNTGTACACCCGCCTCCCTGTCTATCAGGAGGANAAGGACAGCATGCTGGGATTTGTCAATATCAAGGACTTTTTCCTCGCGGACGGCAATGCCTTNCAGCTTGCGCCCCTTATCCGCGATGCCTATTACACCTANGAATACAAAAAGACCGCTGATTTGCTGTTGGAAATGCGCGAGAAATCCATGCACGTTGCCTTTGTNTTAAATGAATACGGCTCAACGGTCGGCATGATAACNCTGGAAGATTTATTGGAAGAGCTGGTAGGNGAAATCAGAGACGAATACGACGAGGACGAAGAAGAACTGATACAGAAAATAGAAGAAAATNTCTACCTGATAGAAGGCAGCATGAACCTGTCCGATATCAACGACGTTCTCGGCACNGACTTNAATTCTGACGACTATGATTCCATCGGCGGCATTATCATCGGACAGCTTGACCGCCTGCCGGAGGATGAAGAAGCCGTCACCTTAGAGGACGGCACTACCCTGCAGGTCAAGGGAATCGACCAGAACCGAATCTCCCACGTGCTGCTGACGCTTCCCCAAAAGGAAGANNCNGACCGGACTGAAGATTCACAGGNCGAAAAANACACAGNGGCTGAGAACACGCAGGCTGTACAGAACACACAAGCTGTACAAAANACCGCTGAAGAAACAGAGCAAAACGATATCCTTTGAAAGCAAAAAACAGAAGCCGTTTCATAACNGCTTCTGTTTTTATAACCATATCTGTTTTCTGCCATACTCTGATTACGGCAGCATATATTTCTCCCTGTACGCAAGCACCTTGCCCTTGAACGNAATATTATCTTCNTCCTTCAGGCTGTCTAAGTATCCATGCGTCTCAAANCTGCCCTCGCTCACCTGCAGCAGGCACACTGCGATATTGGAGCAATGGTCCGCTATCCTTTCATAATTGGTGGTGATATCCGTAAGCACAAAGCCCAGCTCTATCGTACACTTTCCCTTCCTCAGCCGCTTTACATGGCGCTTCTTGATTTCATTGTTGAGCTGGTCGATAACCTCCTCAAGCGGTTCTACAAGCTTTGCCCGTTCCAGATTTTCTGTCTCGAAGGCATTGACAGAAAGCTCCAGTATCTCGCCGACCGCTCTGGAAAACACTTCTATTTCCTCCGTCGCCTTATCTGAAAACTCCAGCTTTTTGTCCTCCATCTCGTCCGCCGCCTGCTTGATGTTCAGCGCATGGTCCGAAATCCGTTCAAAATCCCCGATGCAGTGCAGCAGCACCGACAGCACCCTGCTGTCCCGCTCAGACAAATCCTTGCTGCTCAGCCTGACAAGGTAGGTTCCCAGTTCGTCCTCAAACCGGTCAACCTGATTCTCTATCTGTTCCACCTCCGCCGCCGTTTCCTTGTCGTACTGCTTCAGCAGACCCATTGCCATATTGATGGACCTTTGGGCATAGCGCGCCATGGTAACCGCCACATGCCTGCTCCGCTCAACAGCAAGACCGGGCGTATCCAGAAAACGCGGGTCAAGGGTACGCAGCTCCGTTTCCTCCGGTGAAAGCAGCTCGGCTTTCGCCTTGTCCGGAACTGTAAGATAAACAAGCTTTACCAAAAGCTTTGAAAAAGGAAGCAGAACAATACATGCCGCAATATTGAAGGCGGAATGTACCACTGCAACGCCCAATGCGGAAATCGGCTTGTCCATAAACGCAAAGTGAAGGAACGAATCTGCTGTATAAAATACTGCCATAAAAAGAGAAGTCTTTAATATATTGTAATACAGATGCAGCAGCGCGGCACGCCTTGCATCCCTGCTCGCTCCCACGCTGGAAATCAANGCCGTAATACAGGAGCCGACATTCTGCCCCATAATAACCGGTATTGCCGTCGCACCGCTGACAGAGCCCGTTTTACACAGTGCCTGCAGNATACCGATCGACGCGGAGGANCTTTGAATCACCGCGGTCAGTATCAGNCCTACCAGCATACCTAAGATGGGATTGGAAAACATGGTCAGCACCCTGCCGAATTCCGGAATTTCCGCTAACGGTTTTACCGCCTCGCTCATAGTGTCCATGCCGATCATCAGAATACCAAAACCCGCTATAATGGAGCCGATATCCTTTCTCCTGTTCTTTTTGGAAAAAGATACNAGAGCAACGCCGACAATGGCAAGTATCGGCGCAAAAGAAGCCGGCTTCAAAAGCTGTACAACAAAGCTTTCACTTTCAATNCCGGAAAGACTTAAAATCCACGCCGTTATCGTAGTGCCCACATTNGCGCCGATAATCACGTTGACCGCCTGCTCCAGCCTCATAATNCCGGAATTGACAAATCCGACCACCATAACCGTCGTTGCGGCAGAGGACTGAATCACTGCAGTCACACCCGCGCCCACCAGCACAGCCTTGATAGGCGTATTGGTGAGTTTTTCCAGAATCCCCTCCAGGCGCCCTCCGGAAGCCTTTGACAGCCCGTCGCCCATCAGATTGATACCGTATAAAAACAGGGCAATTCCGCCAATCATAGTCAGTATATTAAAAAAATCCATCGTCACACCCTCACTTGTTTCTCAACGAATTATGTCCACATCTGACATTTTACAACAGATGCCCCGCAAATAGCAATGCCATAAATGAATTCTGTGCAAAAATCCCAAATAAATATAGTAAAATACCGTGAAAGCTATGCCTCCACGGTATTTGCTGCCGTCTCCAGGATTCCATCCGCAATTGCCTGCGCTATCTCGTTAAATTTAGTGTCAAACAGATAATTGTCCGCCGGTGTATTGATGAAGCCGACTTCCACCAGCAGGGCCGGCATCTGTGTGCGGTTCAGCACAATCAGATTCTTTCCCTCGTTGACTCCCTGATTGATAAAGCCCACACCCTCCAGATTCCTGTTGATGGCTACCGCCATCTGCGCTGCCGCCCCATACCGGTTATAGACAAGCGTTTCCACGCCGGAATACTGTCCGGAATAGGGACTCGCATTTCTGTGTATGGAAACAAAATAGTCCGCGCCTGTCTCATTTGCCGTATTGGCGCGCTCCTCGGGCGAGCGGTAGATGTCATTTGTCCGCGTATAGAGCACATTTAAACCGTTATCCTCTAAAATCCTGCCAACTGCAAGTGTCAGCGCAAGCACATCATCCTTTTCCCGGCGTCCCTCAAACACAGCGCCGTTGTGCCAGCCGCCATGTCCGGCATCGAGAAGAATTGTCGCCGCCATACTGCTGCTCCTCTTCTTTGTTTTCCCTATTTTATGCTGCCTTTCACCGAATCATGCCATACGCGCCCCTTACTGCGCGTTTTCCTCCGAAAGCTGAAGCAGTATCTCCAAAAAAAACATACCGTCCTCTGCATGGAGCTGTATGGTTCCGCCATACCTTTGTGCTGCTTTTTCTATATTTTTAAGTCCCTGCCCATGGATATATCCATGGATACCGTTGTCCTGCTTTGTGCTCACCGGCATGCCATCCTTCCAAACTATTTCGGTCTTACAGGTATTGCTTACGGAAATCAGAAACAGCCGCCCCTGCCGTTTTGATACAAGGTGGATTTCTCCCTCTCCACCGCACGCCTCCACGGCATTTTCCAGCGCATTGTTCAGCAGGATGCTTACGTCAAACGCCTCTAAGCCTCCCGACTGCGGAAAACAAAACTCACATTCCACACGGACTCCCGACTCCTTTGCCGGCACAAGCTGCCGGTTCACCACCACATCGGTGATGGGATTTCCTGTGGTATAGGCAAAGGAAAATCTGTCCATTCTGTCCTCAATCGCCCGCAGATACTCATGGAAAGCCGCCCCATTCGCCCTCTCCTGCCCCGCCAGAAGCTGCATGTCGGCCACATAATTTTTCAAATCATGGCGCATGCTCTTCACATCGCCGTACATCCGCTCCATATCCCTGATATGCTGCTCCATGTCACGCAGACGGTTTTTATAAATCTGCGCCTCCTTTTCCTTTTGAAATGCCGCTTCCGTTTTTTTCAGAAGAAGCGCAGATGAGTAGACGGCTCCCAGGCAGAGAAAACTTCCCAGAGGAACCAGCAGCCGTATAATGGGAAATTCATCTTCCATTATCAGAATTTCATCGCTTCGCGCTATATACTGAACATTTCGGAACAAAATGCAGTAGACATAGCCTGTCAGCGCCGGAACCGCCAGATAAAGCAGCGCCGTTCTGCTCAGACGCTGCAGGCCTTCCTCACGCAGAAGCTGCTTTTTATACAAGTAAAAAAAGCCAATGCAGATTAGATTCAGCACAGTGAAGAAAAGCAATTGGTAAATCTGCGACATAACACCCAATTTACGCTCAAGCTCTTCTACCCCGATGATTCCGTTTTCAAAGTCATTTACATAGGTCTGGACTATGCCGTTCGCAAAGGAATTCATCAAATAAAAAATCGTAAAGCGAACCAGTTCCCGTATGGAAACATAGGCAGCCGCCAGATACAGCTTCATCTGCAGACTCCCCTCATAAAAAAGAGCGAGCAAAACAAACAGTCCGCCTATCAAAAGCAGATTATCCAGCCGGTTTCCTATCCCCACCACCACGCCAAGACAGCATATAAACACAACGGGACCTTTTACATACAGGCTTTTGGGCTTTATCAGCCCCCATATAAAAAATAAAAAGCAGCCGACGCTAAGTCCGCTGCTAAGCAAATCTATCACCATACACTCTCCCTATTTCAGCCAGTCTACGACGGCCTGCAAAAAGGCCTCATATCTCTGTTTTGCCATAAGCACCGTTTCTCCGTTTGATAATACCACAGATATCCTGTCATAGGAAGACACTTCTTTCAAAGATATCAGATATCCTCTGTGGCATCTGAAAAAATAAGCGGGAAGCCGCTTTTCATATTCTTCCATCTTTCCGTAGCAGGAAAACATGCCCTCTTTCGTGTGAAAAACCAGCTTCCGTCCCTGATTTTCCACGTACAGAATATCCTCCGGCGCAACTTTATGCACCAACCCTCCGTTTTTAATGAGAAGAGAGCCTTCCTTTTCCGTCTCGTGAAGCCGCCCTATCACCCTGTTTAAAACCTGCTTCAGCTTGTCCTTCTCCACCGGCTTTAACAGATAGCCTGCCGCCTCCGCCTCAAACGCATCGTAGACATATTCCGGCATCCCGGTCAGAAAGACCACCACAGGACGCTTCCTCTTTTCCTTCAGCGCAAGCGCCAGCTCCATTCCGCTCATATCCGGCATGGAAATGTCCAGAAACAGAATATCCGTATCGGCTCCCTGTTCCAAAAATGCCCTGCCGCTCTGAAAAAAAGTTGTCCTGACAGGCTCCGGCGCACACTCTTCTATCAATCCGGTCACATTTTTCCCGAATAATACATCGTCATCGACGACCGAAATTTTTATCATTTGCCGCCTCCTGTGCGGCAGAGCCGCCCTTATATTTTACAACTGTGTATCGATATATCTGCCGGCATAAGAAGACAGTGCCGCATAAAGGCTGTTTAATCCCGATGCGCCATAGCCATATGCGCCGTACCCGTACCCGCCGAGACCATAGCTTAAAAGAGAGCCGTTTTGAAGCCCATAACTGCCAATCGCCATGGAACTTAAGTCCGCACTGCCAAGACCGTATGCTCCAAGGTTACCTAACCCATATGTTCCAAGGGCTCCCAGACCGTATGTCCCGTACGCCGAACCGTAGCCGTACAGTGAACTGTATCCATACAGTTTTCCCATACCGGAGAGCATGCTCTGCGCCTCCGCATATATGCTGTTTACCGCCGCTTTTCCCGCGACGCTGTCCGCTCCTTGAAATACAGTTTCAAAAGAATCCGCCTTTGCCTTTTTTAAGACCTTGCTGTTGACGGAAAGCGTGCCATCCGTCCCCACTTCCAGACCTATCCCGGAAAGCGCCTCCTTATTATCCCGCAATAACTGTGTAAATTTGCTTCCATAGGTGCTGCCCGCGCCGTCCGATACGTTTTTTACGCCCGAAAAAAGCTTGTTGTACTCCTCCGCGAAGGTGCGCACATTATTCTGCAGCTCCTTCTTTTTAGAAAACTTATAATCACGGCTCCAGTCAGTGTTCTGCAGCTTTTCCGCAATCTTTCTGAATCCGGCTCCCGTCTTCTGCGCGCTGCTGACATACAGACTGCTGCTTCCTGTCCGCCCGGTGCTCCTGCTCCCCGTTACGCCTGTCGTTTTTTGGGCGGACGCACTTTTCTCTATACCGGCGCTCTTCCCTACAGATGCGCTTCTGCTGACAGTTGTATTATTCCTCACGTTCAAGGAACTGATCCTGCTCATCCGGTCAATCACATTCTGAAAACTTAACGATGAAACTGTCATAAGGTAATCCTGCCCTTCCAAATTGAAAATCGTCGCGCATACTGCGCACGTGCCGCAAAAAGTTTCTTTGCTTTTCAATTATACTCGCATCCCGACTTTCAAGGGAATGGGCTTGTATCAAAATAACCGATTTTCGTAACGAAATCTCCTATATGGCATCGATTCTGTTTCTGAGGCTCAGCATCTGCATATCCACCCTTGCGATGATTTCCGCATACTTGCGCAAGTCCTTCTGTACATTTTTTGCCGCCTTCAAATCCTTTTTATAGCAGAGCCTGTGGTCCAGCCGCGCCCAGAAATCCATTGCCAGCGTGCGGAGCTGCAACTCCACCCTGACCGGTTCCGAAGCGCACCCCTGTTTTACAGCCTTTTCCTCGGGTATCGGCACCGGCACCTCCACAATCAAATGCAGGCTTTTATAGCCGCTTGCCTTAGGGTTTTCAATATAATTTTTCTCTTTGAGCACGCGAAATCCGTCCTGTCTCTTCAGCCGCTTTGCCAGCTCATACACGTCATCCAGGAAAAAACAGGCAGCCCTGACGCCCGCTATATCGTTAAGCTTCGTCCTTGCCGTTTCCAGATTTACCTTACAGCCCTTTTTTTCCAGCTTTCTCTCTATACTCTCCGGCGTTTTGATTCTGCCGCTTAAACTGCTTAAAATTTCGCGGTTAAAAGCATTTTCCAGCCCGACAGCCTCCCGCCTTGTAATCTCCATCACACTTCGCACTGCGCTCTCATAGAGATACCGAAAGCGTATCTGCTCCATTTCCTTCTGCAGCTTCAAAAGCTCCTCGTCAGCCGCTTCCTTCTTTGTTTCCATCATTTACACGATTCCTTCATATTTCTAGCTACACGCCAACAGCGGTTCAAACAATCATGCTATAAGTATATGCAGGAACCAGTAAAATCTGTCGTATTTTTTTATTAATTTTCAGTTTCCGTGCAGACGGCCAGCGCATATCCGTCAGGCGCCTTTACCGTATAGAGCTTTCTTCTTACGTCTCGCTCTGTGTCAGTCACGCTGCCGCCCTTCCAGTCGGCAAAAAGCGCTGAAAATCTTTTGGCGAGCCCTTCCCCCGTACATTTTACATACGCCTCCTTCGCCGCCCAAAGCTTGAAAAAGAAAGCCGCTTTCTCTTCTTCGGACAATCCGGTGCAGCTATCTTTTTCCATTTCATGCAGAACCCTGTTCAAAACAGCGGGGCTGACCGCCTCTCTGCACTCTTGGATATCCAGCCCCACCTCCCTGTCGGAAATGGCGCATGCTGCATATGCGCCGGAATGGGACAGGTTAAAGAAAAGCCCCCGGGAATCTGGAAGCGATGGCTTTCCTCCCGGGGCTTTCACTATTTCTACCGGATTTCTGCCCTGCAATTCGGCTATCGCTTCCTCCACGGACACATACACCGGATTTATTTTTTCTTCCTTACATTCACATGAGGCTTCGCCGCCCGCCGCCTGCTTCTCCGCCTGCAAAACCGCATAGGCAAGAAGCAGTCCTGCCGCAAGGCTTAAAGCCTGTGCGCTCTCCTGCTTTCCCTCTGCCGCCCGCCTGCTTCTCTCTTTCTCCACAAGCGCCTGCGCCCGTGCGCGGTTCTCTGCGTCAAATAACGGCTCTGCCTCCATCAGATACAGTTTCAGCACGTTTCTTCGTCCTCTTCCACATCCAGTCTGATTTTAAGCTCCGCAAGCTGAATATCATCCACCACATTCGGTGCTTCGCTCATCAGGCAGGAAGCATCCTTCACCTTGGGGAAGGCGATAACCTCTCTGATATTATCCGCCTTTACCAGCAGCATGACAAAGCGGTCCAGACCGATTGCCAGCCCTGCATGGGGCGGTACGCCGTACTTAAACGCATTGATCAAAAAGCCGAAACGCTCATATGCCGATTCCTTTGTGAAGCCCAGCGCCTCAAACATCTTTTCCTGTACGTCAGGCTGGAAGATTCTCACGCTGCCGCCGCCCAGTTCTACGCCGTTTAACACGATATCGTATGCTTTGGCGCGAACTTTGCCGGGGTCCGTGTCGATAAGGGGCAAATCCTCTTCCATGGGCATGGTAAAGGGATGATGCATGGCGACAAAACGGTTTTCCTCCTCGCTCCACTCTAAAAGCGGGAACTCCGTTACCCACAAAAAGTCAAACCTGCTGTTGTCTATCAGTTCGAGCTGCTTTGCCAGTTCCACACGCAGCGCACCCAGCACACTGTATACAATATTATTTTTATCCGCCGCAAATAAGAGTAAGTCGCCCTTTTCACCCTGCATGGCGCTCACAAGCGCGGAAAGCTCCTCTTCGCTCATAAATTTGGCAAAGGAAGATTTATAAGTGCCGTCAGGCTGTACGGACAAATAGGCAAGTCCCTTTGCACCGTAACCCTTGGCAAACTCCGTCAGGGCGTCTATTTTCTTCCGGGGCATTTCTGCCTGTCCCTTCACGTTGATACCGCGCACAGAACCACCGTTTTCCAGTGCGCCCGTAAATACGCCGAAACCACAGCCCTTTACCACTTCGGACACATCAGTCAGTTCCATGCCAAAACGGGTATCCGGCTTGTCCGAGCCAAAACGCTCCATTGCTTCCTTCCATGTCATACGCTTCATCGGCAGCTTTACCTCTACACCGATTGCATCTTTGCACACCCGCTGTACCATTCTCTCCGTCGCGTCGATAACATCGTCCACATCGACAAAGGAAAGCTCCATATCCACCTGCGTAAACTCGGGCTGTCTGTCAGCGCGCAAATCCTCGTCCCGAAAACATCTTGCAATTTGGAAATAACGGTCATAGCCGGAACACATCAAAAGCTGCTTGAATATCTGGGGAGACTGCGGCAGCGCATAAAAATTCCCGGGATGCACGCGGCTCGGCACCAGATAATCCCTTGCGCCCTCCGGCGTGGATTTGGTCAGCATGGGCGTCTCAATCTCTAAAAAGCCTTCTCCTGTCAGAAAGCTCCTGATGGTAGTCGTAATCTGACTGCGCAGCATCAGATTCCTCTGCAGTTCGGGCCTGCGCAAATCAAGATATCGGTATTTCAGACGAAGTTCCTCCTTCGTCTTGCTCTCAGCTTCTATGGGGAAGGGCGGCGTTTCCGCCTCAGACAGAATCCGCAGGGACTCTGCACGCACCTCAATCTCTCCCGTCGCCAGATTTTCATTGGCGGCAGCGGCTCTCTTCTCCACGCGCCCCGTCACGGCAATCACGAATTCACTGCGCAGCTTTTCCGCCTTTGCAAAATGCTCCGTTCCACAGTCGCTCTCCTCAAAAATTACCTGCAGAATCCCGGCACGGTCACGCAAATCCACGAATATGATTCCACCCTTGTTTCTCTGCTTCTGCACCCAGCCCATGACGGTAACATTTTCTCCCACATTGGCAGCGGACAGCTCGCCGCAGCGATGGGTGCGTTTTAATCCCTTCATTGTCTCAGACATATATTTCCCTCCCTATTTCAGCGGATTTTTATAAAATTCCTTAAATTCCTCATAGCCCTCTGCCATAAGCTGCTCCTTTTGGAATTTCTTGTTCTTGTTCATGCGGACTGTCAGCACCTGCCTGCCCTTTTTCCGCTCCGCGTTTGCCTCGGCAATCACCTCATTCAGCATATCGCCCGCAACGCCTTTTTCAATCAAAAAGGCTGTCTTTTTCAATGCCTCCGGCACCTGAAAGCCCTTTTCCGTAAGCAGCAGGATGATTCTCTCAAAGCCGATGGAAAAACCGCAGGCAGGCACGTTACTGCCCGTAAATTTGCCCACCATCTCATCATATCTTCCGCCGCCGCCGCAGCTTCCGCCAAATTCCGGCATGGCAATTTCAAAAATAGTGCCGGTATAATAGCCCATTCCCCGCACCAGCGTGGGGTCAAATACCAACGTAAACGTATCTTCTTTGTTGGCATTTACGCTGTCTATGATTTCCGAAAAAGAATCCATAACCTCTTCTTCCAGATAGTCTCCAAGCAGCTCCTTTAAGTACAGGACGCCGTCCTCCGTCCCCCGCACCTTTTCGAACAACTCCAGATACTTCTCACAGACTGCCGCAGAAAAGCCTTCCTGCAAAAGCTCTTCCTTCACGCCGTCTATGCCGATCTTGTCCATTTTATCCAACGTAATAAACACACTGTCATACACATCCTCAGAAAAACCCGCATAAGCCGCCATTGCCTTCAGTATCCGCCTGTCGTTTATCCGAATCTGGAAATTGTCAAAGCCAAGCCTGCTGAGCGTCGTGGTCGTCGCCAGTATCAGTTCTATCTCCGCAAGGTTGGAAGCCTCCCCCAGAATATCGATGTCACACTGCATAAACTGACGGTAGCGTCCTCTCTGCGGCCTGTCCGCCCGCCACACATTGCCTATCTGCAGCGCCTTAAAGGGATTGGGCAGGCTGGCGGCATTGTTGGAATAAAAACGAACCAGCGGCACCGTCAAATCATAGCGCAGCCCGCTGTCCGTCAAATCGTTTTCCTTTTCCGCTTCCGCAAGCTTTAACTTTTCTCCCCTCTTTAAAATCTTAAATATCAGTTTTTCATTTTCCCCGCCCTGCTTGCTGCTTAAGTTTGCAATGTCTTCCACACAGGGCGTCTCTATCGGCGTAAAGCCAAAGCTTCTGTAGGTATTCTTTATCACGCCTGTCACATAGTCCCTGATTTGCATCTCCGCAGGCAGAATATCCCTCATGCCGTTGACCGGTTTCTTTTTCAGTGCCATAAATCCTCTCATTCTGCCGTACAAACGGCATTTTCCTGTTTTGAAAAGAGGACGCCGCTTTTCGTGCCGCGCGTCTTTCTTTTCTTACAAGATTTTACACTGATTCCCCCGTTATTTCAAGCATAAAATATTCTCTCTGCCAAAGCCGGTATTTCTTATATGATATTGCGTATGCCTTCGCATATCTTTCTTGCGACAAGCGGGTTATTCATGGTATACAAATGAATCCCTTCTATATCGCTCACCAGCAAATCAATAATCTGGCTTAAAGCATATGCCATTCCCGCATCAAACAGTGCCTCCCTGTTATTTTCATATTTGTCTATAATCTTCCGAAAACGTTCCGGAACGGTTGCGCCGCATGTGGTTACCATTCTTTTTATCTGAGAAGCGTTTATGACCGGAATAATACCCGGAATCACCGGCACATTGACTTCTGCAATCCGGCAGTCCTCAAGAAACCGGAAAAACATTTCATTGTCAAAAAACAACTGCGACAGCAGCACTTCAGCGCCCGCATTTACCTTTTCCTTTATGTATTTTATCTCACTCACCCTGTTGTCTGATTCCAGATGACATTCCGGATAACAGGCGCCCAAAAGACAAAAATCTCCCTTCTGTTTTAAATACGTAATTAAATCGGAAGCATGTTTGAAATCCTGCTTTTCCAAAAGGTCTGCCCTTCTGTCTCCTCTGAGGGCAAGGATATTCTGGATTCCTTCTGCATGCAGCGCTTTTATAAATGCATCGATTTCCGCCTTGTCATAATGAAGACAGGTTAAATGTACCACGGGCTCCACATGGTATTCATATTTGATTTTTCTGGCAAGTTCTATAGTGCGGCTGCAGTTTGCACTGCCTCCCGCACCAAAAGTCACACTGATATAGTCCGGCTTTAATTCACAAAGAACCGCCAATGTTTCATCAATGTTTTTCAGACTGCTGTCCTTCTTTGGCGGATAAATCTCAAAGGACAGGCTTTTCTTATTTTGACTCCGGAAACTTTTGCTTCCGTATATATCTGATACTTTCATATTTCCCTCATTTCTGCACCATTTTATGGTACAAAGCTCCTTACCTGTTTTGCCGCCTCCACTAAATTTCTGAGGCTTGCATCCGTTTCCGGCATAGCTCTCGTTTTTAATCCGCAGTCGGGATTTATCCACAATTTTTCTCTGTCGATTTTGGTGAGCATAACCTGCAGCGCCGCTGTAATCTCCTCCACAGACGGCACTCTTGGGGAGTGGATGTCATACACGCCGGGGCCAACCTCCGTCTCAAAATGATGTTCCCGCAGAGAATCCAATATCTGCAAATCCGAGCGGGACGCTTCAAAGGTAATGACATCGGCATCCATGGCGTCTATCGCCGGAATAATATCGGTAAATTCGCTGTAGCACATATGTGTGTGAATCTGCGTTTCCGGCTTCACGCCGCTGTGCGTCAGACGGAAAGCAGGAATTGCAAAATCCAGATACTCTTTCTGCCAGTCAGATTTTCTGAGGGGCAGCTTCTCCCGAAGCGCCGCCTCGTCTATCTGTATGATGCGGATTCCGTTTTTCTCCAAATCCAGCACTTCATCCCGAATTGCCAGCGCAATCTGGGAAATCGACTCTTTTACGGAAATATCCTCCCGCGGGAACGACCAGTTCAATATGGTAACGGGACCCGTCAACATTCCCTTCATCATTTTTTCTGTCTGAGACTGTGCATAGACGGACCATTCCACCGTTATCGGCTTCTCCCTGTATACATCGCCCCAGACAATGGGCGGTTTTACGCAGCGGGTACCGTAGGACTGCACCCACGCCTTCTCCGTAAACAGAAAACCGCCCAGCGCTTCCCCAAAATACTCCACCATGTCATTTCTCTCATATTCTCCGTGAACCAGTACATCCAACCCGATTTCTTCCTGCCAGGCAATGCTCTCGGCAATTTTTTTCCGGTTAAATGCTACATATTCCTGCTCCGATATTTCACCCCTGCGGTAAGCAGAGCGGTTTGCTTTTACATCCGGCGTCTGCGGGAAAGAACCGATGGTTGTGGTAGGAAATTCCGGCAGCGCAAGTATTTTTTTCTGCAATTTCTGCCGCTCACTCCGCTTTGGCAGCCGCATATAATCACTGTCTGTTACTTTGGAAAGGCGTTCTTTCACTTCCGCATTTTCGCAGTTTCTGCTTTCCGCAAAAAGCATTTCATTGCGCTGATAAATGGCATTGTCGCTGTAGTCCCCACATTCGGCAAGTGTTTTCAATTCTGCCAGTTCCGTCAGTTTTTCCTCTGCAAAGGAAAAATGAGAAAGGTATTCCGGCGCCAGTTTCTTTTCATGACGTAAGGTATAGGGCACATGCAGCAGGGAACAGGACGTTGACAATACAGTCTGAATGCCCTTCCCGCGCAGGTTGTCCAAAGTTTGCAACGTGTTTTTATAACGATTTTTCCAAATGTTTTTTCCGTTTACCAATCCCGCAAACAAAATCTTATCCTGCGGGAAACCATATTTTTCGATTAAATTGTAAGTTTCTTTTCCTTCCACAAAATCAAGCCCAATCCCTGCAAATGGCAGCTTTATCAGGTCAGCATAAATGTCCCTGACATCGCCGAAATAAGTCTGCAGCAATACATTACACTGCCTTGCGGACGGCAGGATACCTTCATACATTTTGTGGAAACGTGCTATATCTTCCTCGTTCATATCCTGCACAAGCGCCGGTTCGTCAAACTGCACCCATGCAATTTGGTGCTCCCCGCATTTTTGCAGCAGCTTTTGATATCCGCAGATAAGGGCATCTACATAATCATCCGCCTTTTTGCTTCCCGTACACCGGCACAGCTTTAGCAGCGTGTACGCACCAATCACAACCGGCTTTGTTTCCACGCCAAGCGCTTTGGCCTCCGCATATTCCTCCCACAGCTTATTTCCCGTAAGGCCAATCACAGTATCGTCCTCCAGCTCGGGCACAATGTAATGATAATTGGTATTGAACCATTTTTTCATTGCCAGCGCCTTTACGTCTCCCGAAGGTCCCTGATAACCGCGCGCCATGGCAAAATAAGTATCCAGTTTTGACAGCCTTAATTCCTGATAGCGTTTTGGCACAATGTCAAACAGTACTGCCGTATCTAACAGCATGTCGTAATGAGAAAAATCATTGCCGGAAATATAATCAATCCCCGCCTTTTTCTGCGTATTCCAATGCGTTTCCCGCAATTTTTTTGCAGTCTCTAAAAGCTCTGTCGTGTCAATTTCCTTCCTGAAATATTTCTCAGAAGCAAACTTTAATTCCCTTAAAGTCCCGATTCTGGGAAATCCGATTACTGATGTCTGCATAATATCCTCCGAATAAAATAATTTGTAATAGCGTTTTCATTATAATTTATCCGAAAGAACGTGTATAATATTTAAAAAAGAGCCTTTGCCATAGTTTGAAACTATGGCAAAGGTTCCTCACCTAATGCACTATATATTGCTGTAATGCCTCCAGATATGTCTGTCCCAGTCTGCTGAGTACTCCCCTGCTATGGATAATATATCCAATATGCATGGCAGCGCTTTCAGCGTTCCCGTCCTGTGCCAGAGGAACAGCGATGATATCTTCACCGTTCAGGTTTCTGTCTATGACACCACTGCATACCGTATAGCCGTTTAGTCCGATTAAAAGATTAAACAAAGTTGCCCTGTCCCGCACACGTATATTTTTCTTCCGCTCAAAAACAGAAAAAATCTCCTCCGAAAAATAAAAAGAATTGTGCTCTCCCTGCTCAAAGGACAGATAGGGGTAAGGCTCCAGCTCTTCATTTGTAATAACCGTTTTCCCTGCAAGCGGATGTTTTCTGCTGATAAATACATGGGGTTCTGCGATGAAAAGCGGATGAAATTCCAAATCATTCGCCTTCAGGATTTTACGGATGACGGTTTCATTAAAACTGTTCAGAAACAGGATGCCGATTTCGCTCCTCATCCGCCCCACATCCTCGATAATTTCATAGGTCTGCGTCTCCCGCAGACTGAAATCATATTCTTCCTGCCCGTATTCCTTGATTAAATCCACAAAAGCATTGACAGCAAAGGAATAATGCTGTGTAGAAACGCAAAATTGCTTTTTCCCACCGCTGCTGCCCTTATATTTATCCTCTAAAACCGCCGCCTGCTCCAACACCTGTCTGGCATATCCCAAAAAGGACTCTCCCTCTTTCGAAAGACTGATGCCTTTGTTTGTCCGGTTGAAGATTTGAACATGCATTTCTTTTTCCAATTCATGAATGGCATTGGTAAGGCTGGGCTGGGAGATATACAGCCTGTCCGCCGCCTCTGTAATGGTTCCGGCTTCTGCCACTGCCACCACATATTTTAACTGTTGTAAGGTCATCCTGACACTCCATCTTTCAAATATTTCCCGCAGACTAATACAGAAAACTTACCACATCACAGACATACCTTTTACACGGCATAGGCCGGGGCGGTTCCTGTCCCTCCAGTTTACCTGCCATCAGATCCTGTGCCCCCTGCAAAATCCCCGGAATGATATCCGCAGTCAGCGGATAGCTGCCGTGGGAAGGCCAGATGGAATCAAATGCTTCTGACATATTTATCATTTTCTGAATGCTGCACTGAAATGCCTGCATATTACGGCCCGGACCAAACATATATATATTGCCGTCCTGAATCGAGTCGCCCGCTATGAGCATCCGCTTTTCACGTTCCAAAAGCATGATGCTTCCCGGTGTATGGCCGGGCGTCAGGATGACTTCAAACTTCCAGTATCCCAAATCGATGATATCTCCTTCCCATAACGGACACACATCTTCCATGCGGCAGCCCTCGGGCAATTGATTCCGATAATGATCCATTTCTGCCGGATGCATATAAACCGGCCTGAAGTCTTTGTTGCATCCTATGTGGTCTCTGTCCGTATGCGTGTTCACCAAAAATACAGGCAGCTCCGTCAACCCTGCGATCATCTCACGAATCGGCAGTGTGCCAAATCCGGTATCAATCAGCATGGCCTTTTGGTCGCCTTCAAATAAAAACGCTCGGACGCCGGTCTCCTCAATGAGCCAAAAATGCTCCATCACTTTTATTATATTATCCATCTGAACCTCCAAAAATTTAATATCGTCCTTCGGCAGAAGCCTCTTTCGCCAGCAGCCATGCCATCACATGAGCAGCCTGCTGGAACCTGCCGGTGTGTATCAGTTCCCCGAGCTCCTGTTCTGTGTGAAGTTCCACATTCAAAAACTCCGTCTCATCCAGGTTCTGTCCTCCCACCTTACTGCAGTTTTTTGCCATATATACATGAGCATAATTGTCTGCGAGCGTTGCATTCGAAGGGATTGTGAGCAGATGCGTCCATTCGTCCGATACATATCCCGTCTCCTCCAACAGTTCTCTCTTCGCCGCGTCCAGCGCATCCTCCGAAAGATCATCCTCTTTTCCGGAACGGTATTCCTTTCCGTCAGACCTCTCCAGCCCGCCGGCCGGAAACTCGGTGGTAACCTCCCTTATTCCCTGCCTGAACTGCCTCACGCAAATATAATTCCCGTCACAGTCAGACGCCACAATGACCACATAATCCCTGCGGCTATAAGAATAATACGGTTCAAACACCGTTCCGTCAGGAAATCGGTATGCCGACCGCCGGAAATCTATCCACTCATCCTGTATGATATGCTCTGTGCTGACCTCTTCCCATGCAAGTTCATCCCTGTTATTCATCATTGGCTCTATACCTCCCCTTCTTTTCTGCCATCATTCCGCAATTTCGGGAAATCTCTCATCCAACCGCATAATCCGTAAGTAACTTCCGCTTCCGCTCTATCATTTCATCGATTTTTTCTATGTAGAGCGTCACATCTTTTACATTGTCCATGCGCTCTATCCTGCCGTCAGGATAGACTGCCTTGGTGATGCTGCCCGCGCCGCAGGCAATGATGGTCTGTTTCTCCTCCATAATCAGAATGTTGTAGAGTCCGTAATTGCCTTCTGTGGCATAGCCCACATTTTCAAAGTTACCCGACATATTTTTCTGCCTGTAGAGATAATAGGGGTGCATGTGAAGCCCCGCCGCTCCCTGTGCCGCAATCTCCATGGTTCTGTCTGTGTTTTTCAGGCTCTCTATGCCATTGTCCAAAATCCACTTGCTTAAGTGAGACGCCCGCTTTATGGCAAGGGAATGTACGGTGAGGGAATCCGGCTTCATGGCAGTGATTTCCTCTATAGTGTTTCTCACATCCTCCTCGCCTTCGCCCGGCAGCCCTAAAATAATGTCCATATTGATATTGAAGCCGCCCACCGCGCGCGCCATGGCAAAGGCTTCTTTCACCTGTTTCGGCGTCGCCTGCCTGCCAATCAGCTTTAATGTCTCTTCCTTCATGGTCTGCGGATTGATGCTGATACGCCCCACGCCGTGCTTTTTCAGTACCGCAAGCTTCTCCTCCGTGATGCTGTCCGCCCTGCCCGCCTCCACGGTAAATTCCTGCACCGTGGAAAAATCAAAATACTCCCGAAGCGCCGCCAGCAGCCTGTCAAGCTGCGCAGGATTTAGGGTTGTCGGCGTACCGCCGCCGATATAAACACTGTCCAATACCTTGTTACGGTACATTTCTCCTACAAATCGAAGCTCCTTTATCAGACAATCAATATAGTCTTCCACCAGCCGTTCAAACTTACAGAGCGGATAAGAGGTGAAGGAACAGTAAAGGCAGGTCGTAGGGCAAAAGGGAATCCCGATATACAAACTGTAGCCGTCTGCATAGTGGATGCGGGAAAGCAGCTTTTTTTCCCGCTCCGCAATTTCCACACTGAGCTCTGCCTTATTGCGGCTCACAAAATATTCTTTCTGCATATAGGAAATGACTTCTTCCCCGCTTTTTCCGTTCTCCAAAAGCCCCATGGCTATCTTGGTTGGACGGATTCCCGTAAGGCTGCCCCATGGCAGCGTTTTCTTTGTGTATTCGGAAAGCGTGGTATAGAAAAAGCGTTTGAACTCCGTCTTGTAACCTTTCGACTCCCTGTCCCCTTCTTGGGCCTGCCATACATAGCTTTTGTCCACCGCTCTCTCTGCGCCGCTATCTTCCATCGCGGGAGGCAGAAAGAAAGAAACTCTCGCGCCGTCCGGCAGAAACTCCACCTTCAACCGAAGCGCTTTTTCCGCCTCTGCGCGTTTCTCTTCTCCCATATCCGGTGTCATGACCCGCACATTTTCCTCCGGATAGAACGCCTTTACAAGCGCCTGTACATCATATTCAAACCTTGTCTCCCCAATTTCTACCGCAAACATTATTTTTCATTTCCTCTCTGTCCGTATCGCAAAGTCCGGTACACAGTCACCGCAAGGTCGATCAAAATCATTGCCCCAATCAATACAAGAAAGAAATTGGACAATGCCACACCGGCGATGCCTGTTTTCCAGTATGTCAGTATATCATATTTTTCGGAAAATGTCTCGCCCGTTATGGAAGACAGTTCCTCCACGAAGTTCACATTAAAAATTTCGTACCCCTTAAACAGAATAATCATGGCTGCCAGACTGATCAGGCTGCACGCAATGCTGACATACATCACGGTTTTGTTGTAACACCCGATGATCAGCTTTACAAAATCATCCACAATCCCGGCTGACATGCTGACAATAAAGAAGGGAAGCGCTTTACTCCATATGGACAGATTGAAAATGGAGACTGCCACCAACTCCCCATCGGCATTTTTGCACCATGCACCGATGCACTCCGGCAGACAGATAAAAATAACCATAATAAAGACGCCGACCAAAACACCGACAATACTGTCGCTTTTCGGTATCACCGCTTTTTTATGCGGAATCTGCGTCAAATTATCCAGACTCCACGGCTCCCTTTTCTGCAGTTTCACCTGATTCCTCTCCATAATAAAAAACACAAGTGTCACAAACCCAAACGCCTCCAGCAAAGCGCCCGGCAGACTTGCCAGAGAGAGGAAACCGTCCACGAAACCATCCACAACGCCGTCAACCACGCCGCTCTGCATGGGAAGCTGTACCACCAAATGTACCACTGCGGATATTGCCACGCCGACCCCGACGCAAATCAAAACCAGCTTCAAAATCTGACAGTAGAGGGGATAATACTCCCCGCCTATCAGATGCGCCTCCTCCCCCCTGTATTTCATCGCCAGCTTTGCAGGATCCCCCAATTCGGTAAGCACCTCTTTTATGCTCTCTTCCCTGCTTTTGCCCTCCTGCCGCTCCTCCAGCATATCCTCAATCAGCGTCCTGAGTTCTTCCTCGATATCCTTCCTCTGGTTTTCAGGCAGCCTTCTCACCACATCATATAAATATCTCTCTATCATATTAACCATCCTTTCTGTGCACGTTCCGCCGTGCAAGACCACATATAGCTTATATCTGCACTCACGATTCTCCGAGCATCTTCTCCATGCACTCCGTCATTTCCTTCCACTGCCTGCGCAGACTCTCGTACACCGCATCACCAAACGCCGTCCGCTTATAATATTTGCGGGGCTTGCTGCCGTCAGTCTCCCACTCGCTTACCAGTATCTCCTGCTTTTCCAGCCTCCGCAGCAGGGGATAAAGTGTGTTGGTATCTACTCTGACGCCTTTTTCCTCCATATTTTTTACCAGCGTGTAGCCGTACGCAGAATTGTCTAACTGACTCAGCACACTCAGCACGATGGTTCCTCTCCGCAGTTCCTGCGTCAACGCCTGCAGGATTTCATTGATTTCTCCCATGCACACCCTCCTTCTCTTTATCCTGTGTTTCATATTATACTGTGCGTTGCACACTATTGTCAATAGTAAAATATTTGATTCAAAAACAAATAGAAATTTCAACCGAACATATGAAAAACTCCCTGTCATATGACAAGGAGTTTTATGAGTCGTTTTTATTTTTATTTTCCTAGAAAAACGGATTGTACTTTTTCTCATGCTCCACAGTGGTGCTGTCGCCATGCCCGGGATAGAGCTGTACGCTGTCCGGCAGCGTAAAAATCTTTTCCCGAATGGAACGCTCCAATGTGCCGCCGCTTCCGGTAGGCAAATCCGTCCTTCCTACGGATTCCAGAAATATGGTGTCACCACAGACCACAAAGCCGGCTTCTTCAAAATAATAGCAGCAGCTATCTGCCGTATGCCCCGGCGTTGCAATCACCTTGCAGGTAATGTCCGCGATGCAGACTTCCTCACCGTCCCGCACATAGACGTCAGGAACCACCGTATAAGACCTGCCGGCCTGTCTGGAGACATTGAGCCCGTCATCCTCGCAGAGCTTCACTTCCGCGTCAAGCGCATAGATTGGAGCGCCGGACTTCTCACGCAGCGCCTTTGTTCCCCAGATATGGTCAAAATGCCCGTGCGTCAGGAGGATGCCCGAAACCGTAAATCCCTTCTCCCGAAGCGCCTCATAAATCTGCTCTCCCTTATCTGCCGGATCCACAACTATCGCTTCCTGCCTGCCCTCTCTGTAGACAAGATAACAGTTGGTTCCATACATGCCTATTACCATGCGCCCTATTTTTAATTCTGCCATCAGCCTCTCGTCCTTTCAATATCCACGACACTCTCTATCATCCGAATTTTGTCAATAATTCTGTTTAATTCCTCCCTGCTTCCGATTTCAAAGGAGGTCTGCATGGTTGCCACACCCTGCTTGTTTGTCCGCGTATTCATGGAAAGAATGTCAATATTTTTCTCCGTCAGCGCTTTTGAAATATCCGCCAGAAGTCCGTTGCGGTTATTGGCATATATCACGATTTCCGCAAAATATTTTTCACTTCCGACTCCCTCTTCCGGCTCCTGCCAGTCCGCTTCAATCAGCCTTACCCTCTCTATTTCGGGAAGGTTCAGAATGTTCACGCAGTCCGTCCTGTGAATGGTAATGCCTCTTCCCCTTGTGACGAAGCCTATAATTTCATCCCCCGGCACCGGAGAACAGCACTTGGAAAAACGCACGGAAACATCGGTAACGCCCTTCACGGAAATACCGCTCTTAGACTTGATTGCCGGCAGCCGGTTTACCTGTGCATTTTCCGCAATGGAAGCCAGCACTTCCTCGTTGGTCATCTCCTTCTTGTGGTCACGGTCATAATACTCTAAGAGCTTATTGATAATCTGCCCTTCCTTCAGCGCGCCATGCCCGATTGCGGCAAGCAGGGCGTCCCAGTCCTGAAAGCCGTATTTGCGAAGAATCGCCTCCATATACTCCGGCTTCGACAAATCGGACAGCACAAGATTTCTCGCCTTGCAGTAGCTGGCAATCATCTCCCTGCCCTTTAATATATTGTCTTCCTTCAGTTCATTCTTGAACCATTGGTTGATTTTATTCTTTGCCTGTGTGCTCTTGACAATGTTCAGCCAGTCCCTGCTGGGTCCCTTGGAATTCTGGGAGGTAATGATTTCAACCCTGTCACCGTTTTTCAGCTCGTAATCTATCGTCACTAGCTTGCCGTTTACCCTTGCACCCACCATCCGATTGCCCACCGCACTGTGAATACAGTAGGCAAAATCGATCGGCGTGGAGCCTGCCGGCAGATTCTTGACATCGCCGCTGGGCGTAAAGCAGTATACATTGTCGGAAAATAAATCTAAATCATTTTTGAGCAGGTTCATAAATTCCCGATTGTCAGAGGTATCTCTCTGCCATTCCAGAATCTGCCTGAGCCATGTGAGCTTTTCCTCTTCCTGCCCTTCTACCTTTTTGCCGTCTGACGCTTCCTTATATTTCCAATGGGCGGCAATACCATATTCCGCAGCCTTGTGCATCTCAAAGGTGCGGATCTGCACCTCAAAGGGCTGTCCCGCCGCGCCAATCAGGGTAGTATGCAGAGACTGGTACATATTCGCCTTTGGCATGGCAATATAATCCTTGAACCGCCCCGGTATCGGCTTATACATCTCATGAATCACGCCCAGCGCAGCATAACATTCCTTTACGGAGTCTACAATAATACGGATGGCAAACAAATCATAAATCTGATCCAGCGTCTTATTCTGGTTTTTCATCTTTTTGTAGATGCTGAAGAAATGCTTGACGCGCCCGTCAATCTCCGCTTTAATTCCGGCATTTTCAATGTGCCTGCCAACTTCCGCCACAATACCTGCAATATAGGTTTCCCGCACGCTCTTGCGCAGGGCTATTTTGTTTACCAAATCATAATATGCTTCGGGCTCCAGATACTTTAAGGATAAGTCGTCCAGCTCTATCTTGATTTTGGAAATGCCAAGCCTCTGGGCAATCGGAGAATACACCTCAAGCGTTTCCTTTGCAATCCTCTGCTGGCTTTCCGGCTTCTGGTATTTCAGCGTCCGCATATTGTGCAGGCGGTCCGCCAGCTTGATGATAATGACCCTGATATCCTTTGCCATCGCCAAAAACATCTTGCGCAGGTTTTCTGCCTGCATCTCAAGCCTTGCATCGCTCTCCGAGCCACTGCCGCTGCTCAAGGGTATATTTTCCAGCTTTGTAACACCGTCCACAAGCTGTACAACCTCCATGCCGAAGACTTCCGCCATCTGCTCCTCGGTCATGACAGTATCTTCCAGTACATCGTGCAGAAGCCCTGCCACAATGGTCTCTTTGTCCATCTCCAAATCTGCCAGAATAATGGCGACATACAGCGGGTGTATGATATACGGCTCTCCCGACTTGCGCTTCTGGTCTTTATGCGCATCACTTGCCACTCTGTACGCTTTTTCGATTACAGAAATATCGTCAGACGGATGATATTTTTTTACATGCCGAACCAGCACCTGATATAAATCCTCGGGCGCCATGAATTCCTTCAATTCGCTGATTTTGCTTTCTTCCAAAACAATTTCTTTTTTTTCTTCCGTCATATATTTTTGTCCTTACACCGGATAATTGTTTTTACACCCCAAAAGCTTTCTATTTCCCTTCGTAAGTAATAGCAGCTTCCATGCGATAGCCTTTCAGCCTTTCCCTGCCCTTAAGCCCTGCAAGCTCCATCAGAAATACCATGCCCACGACTTCGCCGCCAAGCTCCTCTATCAGCTTTATCATCGCCTCCGTGGTTCCGCCCGTCGCAATCAGGTCGTCTACAATCAGCACCTTCTGTCCCGGTTTTATGGAATCCTTGTGCATTTCAATAACTGCCTTCCCATACTCAAGATCATACTCTTTTTCAATGGTTTCACAGGGAAGCTTGCCCTTTTTGCGAATCAGCACAAAGGGCTTATGATTATTATATGCAATCGGTGTGCCAAAAATAAATCCTCTTGATTCCGCACCCACTACCACATCAAAATCCATATCCTTGATTTTTTCCTGCATGGTATCAATTGCAAGCTGCAGCCCGTCCGCATCCTGCAATACGCTTGTAACGTCCCTGAATATGATACCCTCCTCCGGAAAATCCGGAATGCTTCTCACATAATCCTCTAATCTCTTCATAGGAAACACCTCTTTCGTTATGATAAAATCAAAGCTAAACAATATTATTATAGTCGTTTTTGAATAAGAAGTCAAAACTTATCGCAAAAGTAACTTTCCGGTCCTGCAAATCCTATAGGAAAAGCCCGCGCAGGGAAGCGCGGACTCTGAAGCAATAAAGCCGTGCTTATTGCTTTTGCCTTAAGCACCAAAAATATTAACCAGATCGTTGAAAAGCACAACCACCATCAGCACCATGAAAAACACCAGCCCCACAAAGTGTACAATCCCTTCCTTCTCGGGCGGTATGGGCTTTTTCCGGATAACCTCAAGCAGTAAAAATACCAGGCGTCCGCCGTCCAGGGCAGGAATCGGCAAAAGATTCAGGATACCCAGATTGACGGAAAGAAGCATGATGATATTCAGCATATTGAGTACCACCGTCTGCACACCGTATTCCTTCGTCTCTTCATAGGTTTTCCCCACCACATTTACCGCTATGCCCACGGGACCCGCCACATCCTTGCGGCTGAACTGTCCGGTCAACAAAAGCCCAAGGCTTTTATAAGTGGCGCGCACACTGTAGCGGATTTCATACCAGGCATCCCGAAATACGGCAAGCCCTTCCGGTTTCTCGTAGACGCCGCCGATGACGCCCATCACATATTTTTCATCCGCCTCACTGTAGACGGGCATAAGTTCTGTCTCAAATTTTTCGCCCTCGCGCTCATAAACCACCTTGATCGGCGTTCCCTTATTGAGCAGTGTAATCAGATAAATATCCCGAAACAGGCAGGTTCTTTCTCCATTCAGACTGACAATCCGGTCTCCCTCCCGAAGCCCTGCCGCCTCGGCGGGACTACCTTCGGATACGGCCGAAAGCACCGTCAAATCCGTGACGGACATAGATACCACAATCACCGCCACAATAAAAGCAAGAATAAAATTGAAAATCGGGCCTGCCACCACCGTGGCAATCCTTGCCCATACGCCCGCTTTCAGAAAAGAGCCTTCCCCGCCGCCGTTCTCCGTCTCCAGTCCGTCCTCTCCCTCAAACATACAGGCGCCGCCGATGGGGAGCAGCTTAATGGCATACTTCGTTTCCTTTTTCGTAAAAGAAAACAGGGTCGGTCCCATGCCGATGGCAAACTCCACCACATGGATGCCATTCATCTTTGCCAAGAGAAAATGCCCGAATTCGTGGGAAAGCACTACCACACCGAATATCAGAATAAATAATATTACCGTCATCATATCTAGTCAATTCCTCCATGCCCGCGTTTCCAGACTATAAGCTGTTTCTCTATATTCTCATAAGTCTCCTGCTCCGCCGCCAGTATCTCTTCCACGCCGGGAGCCGGAATCACGGTATGTGCTGCCATGCACGCTTCTATTAAATCTGCTATCTGTAAAAACGAAATTTTCCCGTTTAAAAACAAATCTACTGCCTTTTCATTGGCAGCATTTAAAACCGTCGGCATACTGCCGCCCGCCTCCGCTGCCTTGTAAGCGAGAGTAAGCCCCCGAAAGGTCTCCGTATCCGGCTTTTCAAAGGTAATTTGGGATAATGCATAGAAATCCAGTCTTTTTCCCTCAAGCGGTCTTCTGTCCGGATAAAACAGAGCGTAAGCAATCGGCAGTTTCATGTCCGGCGTGCCAAGCTGCGCCATAATCCCACCATCTGCATACTCCACCATGGAGTGAATCACGCTCTGGGGATGCACCACTACCTGAATCTGAGGCAGGGACACGTCAAAAAGCCATTTTGCCTCAATCACCTCAAGACCTTTATTTACCAGTGTTGCAGAATCTATGGTTATTTTTCTTCCCATATTCCAATTCGGATGCTTTAACGCCGCCTCAGGTCTGATATCCTGAAGCTCTGCCCTTGTTTTCCCTCTGAACGGACCTCCCGATGCAGTGAGCAGAATTTTGGATATCCTGTGCTTCGGCTCGCCCTGCATGGACTGGAATATGGCACTGTGCTCGCTGTCAACCGGCAGAATGGACACGTTCTTTTCCTTTGCCAGCGGCATAATCAGATGCCCTGCGCAGACTAAGGTTTCCTTGTTCGCCATCGCAATCGTCTTGCCGGCCTCGATAGCGGCAATCGTCGGTCTTATTCCAATCATGCCCACTATTGCCGTCACCAATACCTCAGACTCTTCCAGAACAGCGGCTTCTATCAGCCCCTCCATTCCCCATGCTACCTTTACTGCCACATCCAAAAGACGTTCCTTTAAATCGGCAGCCGCCTGCTCGTTCCACATGACCGCAAGGGAAGGACGAAACTCCCTGACCTGCTTTTCCAGAAGCTCCACATTACTGCCTGCCGCCAGCGCCGCCACCTGCAAATCGGGATTTTTTCTCACAATCTCCAAAGTCTGGGTTCCGATGGAACCCGTAGAGCCTAATATTGCTATTTTCTTCATGGTATAACTCCATACAGCTAAACAATTATTTAATCAGCAGCGCCGCCAAAAAGTAAATCATGGGAGCTGTCACAATGACGCTGTCAAATCTGTCCATAATACCCCCATGCCCGGGAATCAGCCTGCCGTAATCTTTGATGTCATGATTCCGCTTAATCGCAGAAGCCGCCAAATCTCCGACCTGACTCATCACAGCGCCAATCATACAGATAAACGCTATAATAAGCGTCACATTCTGATCCGGCGTTGCCTTTTCAATCAGGAAATATCCGAAACCGGCTCCGATAAGACCTGCACCGACGACACCGCCGATACAGCCCTCGAGAGATTTCTTGGGACTGAGATGCGGAAATATCTTCTTTTTGCCGATACAGATGCCTACCAGATACGCACAGGTATCGCAGCCCCAGGAACTGATTAAAATCAGCCACACAATATACTCTCCATAAGGAAGCCCCCTTGTCAGATAGAGGAAGGAAAGCATGACCGGTGCATAGACAAACCCAAAAAAGTTTGCCATAACCTGCTCTGCGCGGTATTTGGGAAAGGTGACCACATAGACACACATGCTGCCCATGAACACACCGATGATTGCCATAAGCTGAAAAAGCCCACCCTCAGCCAGCAGTACCGCCGCGTAATAAGCGGCTATACCAAGTATCCCCACTGCCTCCGGCGCGTTAAACTTTCCCTTTGTATGGACTCCTGTCGCCCTGCAAAGCTCCATATATCCGATAACCGATATGGCAAGAGTCACTGCCCAAAGCACCTCTCCGCCCATAATGAGAGTTACCAGCGCAATCACTGCCAGAACAATGCTGCTCATGAATCTGGTCCAAAACATCTCTATTCCTCCTTCACAAGGCTGTATCTTCCGTCTCTCTTAGTATATGCTTCCACTGCATTTTCCATGAAACGCTTGAAAGGCGGGTCACTGACCCGCCCTCTCATGCCTTCTATACCGTCATAATTTCTTTGGACTTCTTATCAATCAATGCATCCACATCTTTGATATACTTATCTGTCTGCTTTTGGAGGCTGTCCTCAAGCTGTTTGATTTCATCCTCGGAAATATCGGTTTTCGCCAGCTTTTTAAAGGCGTCATTGCCGTCCCGCCTGATATTGCGGATAGCGACCTTGGCATCCTCGCCTTTTTTCTTTACCTCTTTCACAAGGTCCTTTCTTCTCTCCTCCGTCAGCTCCGGAAATACCAGTCTGATGATGGAGCCGTCATTGGAAGGGGTAATGCCGATATCGGAAGTCATAATTGCCTTTTCAATGGGCTTAATCAGTGACTTTTCCCACGGCGCAATCTGAATGATTCTAGCTTCGGGAACCGTGATATTGCCTACCTGCTGAATCGGCGTAGGCGTACCGTAGTAATCTACCCGCAGCTTATCCAGCACATGCGGATTGGCACGTCCTGCACGAAGCGCCGCATAATCAGTCTCCAGAAATTCATAAGTCTTTTTCATTTTTTCGTCGTAAACACGTATTCTCTCGTCCATTTTTATACCATACCTTTCCTGACACTTCGGGAATAAGGCCCGCACCCGCGGTATGCCGCCCGCTGAAGGTAATTCTTAAACCGTTACCTTTGTGCCTGTAAATTTTCCTTTTACCGTATTCACAATGCTGTTTTCTTCATTCAGTCCAAATACCCACATAGGCATCTTGTTGTCTCTGGCAAGAATGGAAGCCGTCATATCTACCACCTGCAGATTCTTGGCGATTACTTCCTCTATGCTCACTTCGTCATATTTTTTTGCTTCAGGCACTTTTGCCGGGTCGGCATCGTACACACCGTCGATGGACTTTGCCAGCAGAATCACATCCGCATCCACCTCTACCGCACGAAGCACCACGCCGGTATCCGTGGAGAAATAGGGATGCCCCGTTCCTCCCGCAAAAAAGACTACCATGCCCTTCGCAAAATATTTGTTTGCTCTGTCTTTTGAAAACAGCTTTGTAAAAGAACCGCAGGTAAACGGCGTCAATACATTCGTCATCATGCCGACGGAACGGAAAATCTCGGAGACATAGATACAATTCATAACCGTAGCCAGCATTCCAATCTGATCTGCCTTGGTTCTGTCAATGTTCTCGCTGGAACGCCCTCTCCAGAAGTTTCCGCCTCCCGTTACAATGCCGATTTCATATCCGTCATCCACAAGTTCCTTCACCTGAAGCGCCACATTTCTTACCGTTTCCTCGTCAAAGCCTGTATGCTTGCTGCCCGCCAGCGCCTCTCCACTTAATTTTAATAATATTCTACGCATGGAACATGCTCCTTATATATGTTACTTATCCTTATTGCTCTTTTTCTTGTATTCATCAAAGAATGCTGTAGGATTAACATCAGCATAGCACTGTGAACACATACCTTCGATAACGGCGCCATTGTTAATCTGTACTGCCTTGGATTTGATGTTACCCATTACAATTGCAGAAGTGTCCAGCACAACTGGTCCATGTACATCAATGTCGCCCTTTACTGCACCTGCAATCACGGCGCTCTGCGCGGATATATTGCCGATAATAACAGAACTCTGTCCGATTTTTACGGAGCCTTCGCTGGAAACTTCACCCATAATTTTTGCGTTGTCCGCATAAATTTCCGCTGCCTTGGAATTGCCGTTAATCGTTCCGGTAATATTCAGTTTGCCCAGCGCATCGATATTTCCGTTGATGGTTCCGATCACATCAATCGAACCCTCTGAAATAATGTCACCGTTAATCGTCATGCTCGCCGTAATCACAGCGGTCTCGTCCACAACACTCTTTGTCTGATAATCCATTTTCTTTTCGTTCCCTCCCATAATTTCTTCTTCGTTTTCTTTTTCACCGAATGCTTCTCTCATACTGGCCTCCAAATCCATTTCCGGCTCTTCCTCTTCTACCTTTGTAATATCCATATCCTCTGGTATCTCAATGGTGTCCACCTTGTCCAAAAGTGCGTCAAGCTGCGCCCGCTCGTCTGTTTCATCTGTTTCGTCCATTACAGGTTCCTCTTCGACCGCCTCTTCTGCATACACCTCTTCTGTTTCATATACTACGTCTGCTTCTGTTTCATACTCTACGCCTGCTTCGACCGTCTCATATACTGCCTCCGCCTCTTCTGCGTCATTCGCTTCTGTTTCGGCTTCATACGTTTCTTTCTCTAATTCTCCGTATTCCGCCTCTGTCACAGCCTCAAGCGCCTCTTCCTCTTCAAGCTGCACATCTTCAGGCATCAACTCATTGACTGCCTGTGACAGGTCTTCCTTCAAATCGGAAAAAAATCCCATCTCTCAATCCTCCGTTTCTTCTTGTGATTTGATATGCTGCACAGGTAATGTATCGTCTGTTATCGGCAACAGTTCCGTATTTTCCATCTCCTGTATTCGCTCAATCAGTGCCGGCAGCGCCTCCACCGTAGTAGGCCTCCCTGCCGCATCATGCATCAGGATAACGACTGTATTCTTGTTTCCCATTCCATTTATACAGTTTGCCACAATTTCTTCTGCTTCCAGCAGCCTGCCGCTGGCGTCTCCCGATGATACATTCCAGTCAAAATAAGTGATCTCTTCTTCATTCAGATAATTGATAAACTCCCGCATACTGATGTCACTCACCGTATTGGAGCTTCCCCCGGGAAACCTGACGAACTGACTTTCCACGCCGGTCACTTCATATAAGTAATCCCTGAGCCGGTTTAAGTCCTCCGCATATGCATCCACGGATGCATAAATAGACTGGTATACATGGGTATAGGAATGCATTCCCAGTGTATGACCCTCCTCCACAATCCGCCTGTATGCATCTTCCGCCCATTCCCCTTCCTTGCCTACCACAAAAAAGGTTGCTTTGACATCGTACTGCGCTAGAATATCCAGAATCTTATTGGTATTGGAACTGGGACCGTCATCAAAGGTCAGGTATACCTTTCTGACTGGCTCTTCCTCCGGCATGTCCGCTTCCGGCTCATCTTCTGCAGAACCGGTATCTTCCGGTTCCTCCGCTGCCGGCGGCTGTACCACCTCCAGATTGAACACTACCCCTTCGCTAAAGCCAAAATTCGTCCCGGCAGCCTGCACGGCGGCCTGCTCCTCCTGCATATCGGCAACCGCTGTCTCCAGACGGTCTATCTGTTTTTCAAGTATATGCAGTCTGGTAAATAAAATCACACACAATACGGTGGGCGTCAGAATAGCGGTCATCAGGGAAAGTATTATGAGCCTTTTTAAGCGCTGCACCCGTTTTCGCCTTGCAGCCGACTGCACAGCCTTTTCTGCCGTCATATCCTTTTTTCCTCCACACATTATCAAGTATATCACATATGCGCTTTTGGTGAAAGCAAAAAAATAATTTTAACTGCTTAATTTAGAAAAGCCTCGATAATCACACTCTCCGCTTCCTCTTCGCTCAGCCCCATGCTCCTGAGCTTTACTACCTGATCACTGTTGATTCTGCCAATCGCCGCTTCATGGATAATGGCAGCGTCAATATGATTGGCATTGATTTCCGGAATGGAAGATACCTTCGCATGTTCCATGATAATGGAATCGCACTGAATATGTGCATGGCATCCCGCGTTGCCCACCGCTTTCGGATGAAAGGTCTGCACGGAGCTGCCCTGTGCCACAGAGCGGGATACAATCTGCGCGCTGCTGCCTGCGCCGTTTAACACCACATCCATATCGGACACAGCCGTCTGCGCGTCGTGGGTCATCAGCCTTTCCGTGACGAAAAGCTTTGCACCTTCCATCGCCTCTACATAGGTCTTGCGCACAGTGGAATCCACGCCTTTTATCTGCGCCGTGTCCAGTGTAAATACCGCGTTTTCCTCCAAGAAAATACGGGTTTCGGGGTTTAAGATACGTCCGCCTTCTCCTTCGCCCTCTCCATAATGCTTCTCCGCATACAGAACGCTGGCATTTCTGCCCACATGAAAGGTGTGTATGCCGTCGTGCCTGCTGTCGTCACAGCCGGAATTGTGGATGCCGCAGCCGGCGATAATCGTTACCTCTGCGCCTTCCTCCACATAAAAATCGTTGTACACCAAATCCGTCATGCCGGAAGCGGCAATCACCACCGGAATATGCACGGTCTCCCCCTTTGCCTCCCCGCTGATATACACGTTAATCCCCTGATTTCCATCTTCCCTTTTTTTAATCTTAATGTGCTCCGTATCCCCATGGCAGAGCGCATAGCCGTTGTATCTTAGGTTGTACGCCCCTTCCTGCGTAAAACCGGTATCGTCAATTTTATTCAGTACCTGCTGTGTCAGCTTATCTATTTCCATATAAATCCTCTTTTCTGCACCGCTTAATCCGTCTTGCTGCATCCGAAAAAGCCGCCTCCGGCAAAAAGTGCCGGTGCGATTTCTTCCCTGCTGCCGATTGCGTCTATTCTGCCGTCCTTTAACAGCATAATGCGGTCCGCCATATTAATCAGTTTTTCCTGATGGGAAATGACAATAATGCTCTCTTTCTTTTCCCTGTGTATCTTTTCAAACTGCTTTACCAGCATGGAAAAACTCCATAAATCAATCCCTGCCTCCGGTTCGTCGAACATACAGAGCTTATGCGGCTTTGCCAGCACGGTCGCTATCTCGATCCGCTTCATTTCCCCGCCTGAGAGCGTGTCGTCCACCTGCCTGTTCAGATATTCCCTTGCACACAGTCCCACTCCCGACAATAAATCACAGCAGTTGTTTTCAGAGAGCTTTCCGCCCGCCGCAATCGACAAAAGCTTCTTTACCGTCATGCCTTTAAATCGGGGAGGCTGCTGAAACGCATAGCCCATCCCGGCCTTTGCCCGCTCATCTATATCATACGGCGTAAGCTCGCTGTCCTCCAGACGTATGCTGCCGCCTTCCGCTTTTTCAATCCCCATCAAAAGCTTTACCAGCGTAGACTTACCGCTTCCGTTCGGTCCCGTAATCACAAGCATTTCTCCCTGCGAAACCGAAAAGGAAACATCATCTATGATTTTTCTTGTTCTTCCCTCCTCCGTCACGGAAAAGGAAAGGTTTTCTACTTTCAACATACCTTTTTCTCCTCTTTTATCAGTCATTATCATCATACCATGGAAATCAAAAATTTCAACTACCTGCTTTTTTGATTTACAAAAATTTCATTTTCTATCCGCTGCTTTTGTGTTATACTGATTAGGAAACAGACGGTTCTGCCGGACAAAAGCGCAGGAACCGAAGAAAGGCTGCCTATGACAATCAGAGAATCTGCCGAAAATTATCTTGAAACCATACTGATGCTGAGCGAAAAACTTCCCGTAGTCCGCTCTGTTGATATCGCGACGGAGATGAACTTCAAGAAATCCAGCGTCAGTGTTGCTATGAAAAATCTGCGTGAAAACAACTATATCACTGTCACCAAACAGGGCTACATCTACTTAAGCGACAGCGGCAGGCAAATCGCCGAAACCATCTACGAGCGCCACAAACTGCTCTCCTCCTGGCTGATTGCCCTCGGCGTCGATGAAAAGACCGCCACCGAGGACGCGTGCCGGATTGAACACGATATCAGTCCCGAGAGTTTTGAGGCAATTAAGCGCCATATTCATTCTGCCTGAAATTCTTCCAGAATCCCACCCAGAATGTACCTGCGGAATTCCTCGCAGGGTATTTCCGTTTTCAAAAATATAGCTTCTCCCTGTGCGCTTTTTTTGTCTACCGCCTGATGGTGGACGGTATATAACGCATAGGCGACTATCTTTGCCATCAGGATATACGCCATATACGCGACGGGCAAATCTTTTCTGATTTCTCCGTCTGCAATCCCCTTTTCCACTATTCTTCTTTCAAGGGATGACAGCAGGCAGGCCTCTTCCTTTCTATGTTCATTCAAAAGTTTTCGGAATAACTGCCCTAAATCAGAGGCCTCAAACACTAAATTGACCAGACACAACAGACAGGCGCCTTTCTCTGCCTGTCTGTCTATAGAATCCATAAACAACTCAATCCTCCGGGAAAAAGTTTCTTTTTCCCAGATTTCCTGTTCCAGATTTCTTGCAGCTTCCTCCATAAAAAACATAAGCGCATAGACAATGATTTCTTCCCTTGTGTCAAAATAGTCGTATGCCGTTCCTTTTCCAATGCCCGCCCTTTCTGTGATTTGGGACACCTTCATGCTGCCTATATCGGCGCCTTCTTCAATCAGCTCTATGACTGCCCCGTACAGTCTTACCACCTTTGGGGGAAGCTGTCCCGCGGATTCACGTCCCGTTATTTTCGCCATGTTATTTATCTCCCTTCAAGGCCCTGCCTTTTCCCTTTTTATCACGGATAAAGATATCGTATACACAGGGAATGACAATCAGCGTCAGAAGTGTACCGTACAAAAGACCGCCTATCGTCACGATTGCCATGGGGCGCATCATTTCCGCACCCATATCCCGGCTGAATACCATGGTTGACAGGGCGAGAATTGTCGTCAGCGCCGTCATCAGCACCGGACGCAGCCTGGTGCGCCCCGCCGTCAGAATCGCTTCCTTCTTTTCCATTCCGCTTTCTCTAAGCTGATTCATATAATCAATCAGCACAATACCGTTATTTACAATGATGCCCGACAGCATGACAAAGCCAATCAAGGCAATGACGCTGACCTCGCTGCCTGTGAAGAACAGTCCCAAAAAGCCCCCTGTAAAGGCGAGCGGAATCGTAAACATAATAATAAACGGCGATAACAGGGACTGGAACTGCGCCACCATGATCAGGTACATAAATACCAGCGCCAGAACCAGCATGAGCAACACCTGCTCCATCGCATCGTTAATCGTTTCATTCTCACCCGCAAATACCAGCCTGTAACCTTCCGGCAGTTCATAGTCCGCAAGCTTTTTCTCCACCTCTGCAGCCACCTGCCCCACATTATAACCTTCGGCTATCTGCGCAGACACCGCAATATAACGGGTCTGGTCGGCACGGCGGATGGAACTTAAGCTTTCCCGCATTTCAAATGCTGCTATCTCGGAAAGCTTTACTTTACATGTCCCCTGCGCATCGGTTCCCTCTATCAGCATGTCCTGCAGCAATTCTCTGGTAAGCGCCTCATTTTCTTCATCCAGTACATAAACGCCATAATCCTTGTCGGAAGCGGCAAGCGTCGTAGCGGCTCCGTTTTCAGCCAGCCTGTCGGAAATCTGCGCAAAAACCTGTGCAACCGTCAGACCATATGCCATCGCCGCTTCTTTGTCCACGGTGACGCGCAGCTCCTCGCCGCTCTCTTCCATGCCGTCGGATACCTCCGCGGTACCCTCCACTTCGGCTACGAGACCTGCAATTTCTCCTGCAATTTCCTGTATGCGGTCAAGCTCTCTGCCCTCCACCTGAATGGTGATGCCGCTGCCTCCCAGCGCGGACATATCCATACTGGAAGCATCGACGGTGATTTCCGCCTGCAAATCCGACGTTTTCTCTACAATCAACGCACCCAATTCCTCACTGGTCATGGTTTTCTTTTCCGTCGTGGTGACATAAATGGACGCAGAATTGCTGCTTCCTGACCCTCCGGTCAGCAGCGTCATGGTGGAAGCGCTGGACATGGCGCCGACATCCAAAACATCGGGCAGCTCCATGATGCGCCTTACGACCTCGTCGGTAACCTCCGCCGTCTCCGCAAGCGTCGCTTCCTCACCCAGTGCAACAGAAACCGTAAGCTGTGTGCTGTCCATATCCGACATAAACGCCGTACCGTTGGATACAGCCGCCATCGCACTTCCCACAAGCAGGGCAACCACAAGCAGCAGCACCACCGGTTTTCCTTTTAAGGACACCCGCAAAAGCTTTTCATAGCCCTTCACAAGACCGCCGAAGAGCTTTCCTTCTTTCTGCTCTTTGGTTTTTGTCATAATCTTTGATGCCATGGCAGGCACCACCGTCAGCGCAATCAGAAGACTTGCCAGCAGGGAGTAGGCAATCGTCAGCCCCATGTCCACAAAGAGCTGTCTGGTGATTCCCTCCGTGAACACAATCGGTGCAAAGACGCAGATTGTCGTAAGGGTAGAAGCCATAATCGCACCGGCAACCTCCCTTGCCCCTTCTGTTGCGGCTTCCCGCATACTTCTTCCTTCGCCCCTCATTCTGTATATGTTTTCAATAACAACAATGGAATTGTCTACGAGCATACCGATTCCCAGCGCCAGTCCGGAGAGGGAAATAATATTTAAGGTAACGCCGCTGAAATACATACATACAATCGCCGTCACAAGGCTGATGGGAATGGAAAAAGCCACCACCATGGTAGGACGCAGATCCTTTAAGAAAAGAATCAGGATTAAAACAGCAAGCAACGCGCCCCAAATCACATTGTTGATAATGGTATCCATGACAAGGTCAATATAAATGCCCTGATCCATCAGCGCTGTCATATGCAAATCAGGATTTTCCGCCATCAGTTCCTCAAAACGCGCAAGCAGCAGGTCCGAAACCTCTCCCGTTGAATATCCCGTCTGTTTCTGCACGGAAAGCATAACGCCGGCGCTGCCATTGATATTGGCGTATACTTCGTCAGAATTATCCGTATAAAAAACGTCCGCCACATCTCCGAGCGTAATCGTCTCCATCCCTTCCATATGCAGATTCATCAGCGGAAGCGCCGCCAGTTCTTCTGCCGTCTGCGGTTTGTCTCCCACACGCACCAGATAGGAGATTCCCTCCTCTGTCACATAGCCTGCCGGCATGGAAAAATTCTGCGCCGAAAGAAGCACCGAAATAGTATCCACTGTCAATACGGGTGCCATATCGGCATTTTCATATGCCTCATTTCTTGCCTCTTCAAGCTGCAGTTCGCCCTCTGCTATCTGGTCAAGCGCCAATTCGCCCTGCGACAGCGCCTCAAGCTGCTCCTCTATTTTTGCCAGATTACTGTTGTAGGCGGAAAGCTGCCCACGCAGACTCTCCATATACGCCGCCGTCGCCTGTGCATCGTAGACTGCGCAGAGGGATTTCACCGCAATGCTTGCCCGAAGCTCCTCCGCCTGTCTGGGCAGACTCTCCAGAGATTCTTTGTAGGAATACAGAATTCCGCAGACCGTTGTGCTGCTGCCGGATACGGCATCTGCGCCGAACTGCGTGCTCCAGTCCAGCATATTGATGGCGTTTACCGTATCAGCAGACAAACCTGCCGCCGATAGCTGCACCATGGTATTTTCTTTAAAGGCACCGATGGCCGCCTGTCTTGCCGCAGCGTCCATACCATAGGCCAAAGCTGCATTTTCCACTGCCGCATAACCTGCCTTCAAACCTTCGATCATGGTATCCATCTGCCCTGCCGCGCCCTGTGCCATCGCAGCAGCGCTTTCTAACTGCGAAAGAGCTGCAGTCATCTGCTCTAACATGGTAAGGTCTGCCGATGCAGATGCCCTTAACGCCTCCAGCTCCGTTTTTGCGGTTCTGAGACTGCTTTTCGCATTCTCTATCTTAGCTGCCATTCCTTCACTGTCGTCCAATTCTCCGCCCATGCTGCCGTAAAGCTCTGCCTTACCGTCCGCAAGCTCCTGCCCCGCTTCGTCAAGCTGCGAGTCGATAGCCGCGCGGATTCGCGCATTTACCTCATCTACCTTGTCCTGCCGGATAATGACATTGACATTTTCCTCAATCAGACCGGTGGTGCTTACCGAGGCAACCCCTTCTATACTTTCCAGTTCGGGGACAATGACATCCTGTATGTAGCGGCTGACCTCCGCAACACTCTTCCCTTCTAAGCCTGCTGCCGCTATCATAACAGGCATCATATCAGGGTTCAGCTTCATGATAATCGGGCTGCCGATCAGATCGTCCTGCCAGTAGCCGCTTATCTGGTCCAGCTTCTCCCTGATTTCCAGCGAAACGGAATCCATATCCGCCGTCTGCGCAAATTCCAGAATCACCATGGAATAATTTTCACTGGATATGGAATTGATACTTTCAATATTGCTGACCGTAGCCATGGAAGCCTCCACCGGCTTTGTCACAACTGTTTCCACGGTTTCCGGGCTCGCCCCCACATAAGTTGTCATAACAATGACATAGGGAAGGCTGATGCTCGGCAGCAAATCCGCCGTCATTCTGGTAAAGGACACCACGCCCAGCACAAGGGCAAGCACTACGCCCACCAATACGGTATACGGTTTTTTTACACTGAATCTGGATATCATCTCTCCATCCTCTCCTGTTTTCTTTTTCTCTTTTTCAATAGAATACCGGCCGTACATCTCCCTTTTGTCCGTTTCGGAACCACAGAAAATGACCGACCGGTCGGTTTTATGTCTTGATTATATTCACCACTCAATGCAATGTCAATACAGCTTTTCTAAAAAGAATATTAATTTTCTACGCTCCTTCGGGCGTCTTACTGTACAAGAGCTTTAAAATAATGGGCGTCGAAATACTGGATACAATAATCAGCAGGATAACGGATGTGAAATACACCGGCGTCAGCAGTCCCACCGAAAGTCCCTTCTGCGCTACAATCAGCGCCACTTCTCCTCTCGTCATCATGCCCACACCAATCTTGACACAGTCAAGCCCCCTAAAGCCGCAGAGACGGGACATCAGCCCACAGCCGATTATCTTCGTTGTCAGTCCTACGATAACAAAGCATATCGAGAAAAGAAGAATGGCGCCTGTCATGTTATCCAGATTGGTTTTCAGCCCTATGCTTGCAAAAAATACCGGTCCGAATATCATGTAAGAATTAATATCCATTTTTTCCGCAATATATTCCGAATCCCTGATTGAACAGAGAATAATGCCGGCAACATAAGCGCCTGTGATATCCGCTATGCCGAAATACTTCTCCGCGATATAAGCAAAGGCAAGACACAGGGTAAGGCCAATGATGGGAATACGCCGCGTATGGGGATATCTGTTATCCAGAAACTTTATCAATTTGTAAATGACAATGCCGACGATAATGGCAAACACAAAAAAGAGAACCGTGTTCAACACGACTTTACCGGGGTTTGAGTCCGGATTCTTAAATCCGATGACAAAAGTGAGCACAATGATACCAATCACGTCGTCAATGATAGCGGCGCTTAAAATGGTCGTTCCTACTTTTCCTTTCAGTCTCCCCATTTCCTTCAGGGTTTCCACCGTTATGCTGACGGAGGTCGCCGTCAGTATAACGCCGATAAATACCGCTTTGTAAAAATCTTCCGAGCCCCACGGCGCCGTCCCGTAAAATCCCATATAGAGCAGCGCGCCGCCGAAAAGCGGCACAAAGACGCCTGCACAGGCTATCAGCAGCGCTTTCGGGCCCGTTTTCAAAAGCTCCTTTAAATTCGTTTCCAGTCCCGCTGAAAACATGAGGAGCACCACACCGATTTCCGCCATATCAAGCAGAAAATCAGACTGCTGTACCAGTCCCAAAATCCCCGGTCCGATCAACAGCCCCGCCACAATCTCTCCCACTACCTGCGGCGCTTTCAGTTTTCTTGCCACAATCCCGAAAAATTTAGCAAAAAAAATGATAATCGCCAAATCCTTAAACACATAATACGCTTCCATAATTTTCTCCTTTTCTCCTCATAAAACATATATTGTCACGAATAAACAGCCTACTTCACTTTTTATAGTGAAATAGGCCGCTTTATCTGTTTTTTTAAAAAAAGCTTTCTTCTGTCCTGCGCATCAGGAAACGCACTTTGTCTTCTATTCCTTCTCCCAGCGCACGAACCAGTTGTTCCGCCTCTTCCTTGGCGCTGTCGTTGATGCAGAAAATACAGACATTTCTGTTCCGCCTCAGAAATCCCTGCTTATACCATTTTATGTAGTAAGAAATACGATTGTGCAGTAAAACTCTCTCTATCTTTTGCTTGATTTCCATATCCGCTGTCTCACAGAAATCAATTTCGTTATGCACTTTTACTTTTGTGTACTCCGGCTGCATAATATCATCTCCAACTAAAATTCTTATAGGGGAACTACTTTGTGATTATATCACACTCTTTTTCATTTTTGTATAGACAAAATGCAATTTTTTTATTCCAATATCATTTTTTTAATTTTGCTTTTCAGCCGCTGCAGTGCGTTATCCGTCGATTTTTCATCGCGTCCCAAAACTCTGGCTATCTGGCTGTAACTCATTCCGGTGATATACAAATCCAGCACCTGCTTTTCGAAACTGCTCAGTTCCTGTTCCATCCGCTTTTCAAGCTGCTCTACATTTTCCTTATCAATGACAAAATCCTCAGGGTTTAAGCCATGATCCGCCAGTATGCTCTGTATCCCTTCCTCTTCCTCACCATGCTCCGTGCCGTTTCCATACAGGGATATATAGGAATTTAACGGAATATGCTTCATCCTGCCCGCCGCCTGTACTGCCGAATACATCTGCCTGCTGATACAGAGCTCTGCGAAGGTAAAGAAGCTGGCATCCCTGCCGCTGTCAAAATCACGGATTGCCTTAAACAGCCCAATCATGCCCTCCTGTATGAGGTCATCCCTGTCTGCGCCCAAAATATACATGGATCCCGCTTTGCTTCTGACAAGATTCTTGTACTTTTCCATGATATAATCCGTAATCTGCTGTTCTCCGTCACGCTGCCTGACGATCAGTTCCTCATCCGTCGCCTGCTCCAAATCCGGCATGTGATATTTTTTCTCCTGCATCATCCGTTCAGCCTCTGTCTCACAATTTCATATGCCAGTATGCCTGCCGCCACGGAAGCATTCAGGGAGTCGATATTCCCCTTCATCGGAATCGCCGCCGTCATATCACATTTTTCCTTTGTCAGCCTGCCTACGCCTTCTCCCTCACTGCCGATTACTACGCCTATGGCGCCTTTTAAATCCAAATCATACATCCGAGTGCCGTCCATATCCGCGCACACAAACCAAATGCCCTCTTTTTTTAACTCTTCTATGGTACGCGCCAGATTGGTCACTCGTGCGACAGGCGTGTAATTAATGGCCCCCGCAGACGTCTTTGCAACGGTTGCCGTCAGCCCCACCGCACGGTTTTTGGGAATGATAATACCATGCGCGCCCGCCAGATTTGCCGTCCTGATAATCGCGCCGAGATTGTGCGGGTCCTCTATATTGTCCAGCAAAAAGAGAAAAGGCGCCTCCCCTTTTTCTCTTGCCGCCTCCAGAATGTCCTCCACCTCAGCATAGGTGTATGCCGCAGCAAATGCAATCACTCCCTGATGCTTTCCGGTCTCTGATATCTGATCCAAACGTTCCTTTGTCACAAATTTTACCGGCGTGCCCTTTTTCTTGGCCTCTCTTTTTATTGTCATGACCGATCCGTCCTGACAGCCATCCAGCAGATACAGCTTATCAATCGTCCTGCCTGAACGGTAAGCCTCTATCACGGCATTTCTGCCTTCTATGGTAAATTCTTCATAACCCATGCAAATATCTCCTGTTTTCTATTGGTTACCCTGCGGTATCGCTAAACTGTCACAGCGCTATATCGAGCGCTGCAAGTCCTTCCTTTACCAGCACGAGAATCCTGTCAAACTTTCCGTCAAGATACAGATAACCGATTAACGCCTCAAACCCCGTCGCCCTTCTGTAGTCGGATACGCTGGCATTTTTTGCCATCGTATGGGGCTTCGCATTGCGCCCTCTTTTGTATATCTCTCTTTCCTCCTCTGTCAGATGCGGCATCATGACCTCTATGATATCGGACTGCGTCTTTGCCTTTACAATACTGCTCGTTTTTTTATGCAGCGCACTTACCGCTTTGTTGGCCCGTCCCACTACCACCGTCCTGATGATTAAATCATAGACGGCATCACCGACATAGGCGAATGTAAGCGGTGAATAGCTTCTGATGTCCATCTCCTTCACAGAAAAGGCTTCCTTTATTTTTTCAAGCAAATTTACGCCTTCTTCCATTTTACCCCTTCTCTGGTGTCTTCCAGTACAATGCCTTTCGAAAGCAGTTCCGCCCGAATCGCATCTGCCGTTGCAAAATCCTTTGCCTTCTTAGCCGCTTTTCTCTCCTCAATACGTTCCAGCACGTAGCGCTCCAGTTCCGGATCCGCTTCCTTCTCCTTGCTGTCAAACAGCCCCAGAGAAAGCACCTCCTCAAAGCTCTGTGCCAGTGCAAGCTTTGTTTTATCCGTCATATCTTCCTTCAGCATATCGTACAGCACCGTAATTGCCATAGCAGAGTTAAGGTCGTCACAGAGCGCGTCCGCAAAACGCTCTTTATACGCCGCATACTTATCCTGTTCAACCTCTCCCTCTTCTTTCAAATCAGCAATCCGCTTCACCAGCTTATTGTAGGCTGCCGTCATGTTATCCAGCGCCTCATAGGAGAAAGTAAGGGGCTTACGGTAATGGGACTGTAAGCAAAACAGCCTGTATACCAGCGGATTGTAGCCTTTTTCCTCCAACAGAGAAACCGTCAGAAATTCTCCCTTTGATTTGCTCATCTTTCCTGTTTTGTCGTTGAGGTGATGCACATGGAACCAGTAATTGCACCATTTATGGCCAAGATAAGCTTCGCTTTGGGCAATTTCATTGGTGTGGTGAGGGAAAATATTGTCCACGCCGCCGCAGTGGATATCCATATATTCTCCCAAATGCTTGATGCTGATGCTGGAGCACTCTATATGCCAGCCCGGATATCCCATGCCCCATGGACTCTCCCACTTCAACTCCTGCGCGTCAAACTTTGACTTGGTAAACCAGAGCACAAAATCGCTCTTGTTCTTTTTGTTGGTATCCTCCTCCACATCATCGCGCACGCCCACCAGAAGCTCTTCCTCCGTCTGTCCCGAGAACACATGGTAATTTTCCAGCTTTGCGGTATCAAAATAGACATTACCTCCCATTTCATAGGCATATCCCTTTTCCAGAAGTACCTGCACCATGTGGATGAATTCTTTGATACAGCCGGTTGCAGGCTCCACCACATCAGGACGCTTGATATACAGCTTTCTGCAGTCCTCGAAAAAAGCTTCCGTATAAAACGCCGCTATTTCCATCACCGTTTTATGCTCCCGCCGCGCTCCTGCCAGCATCTTGTCTTCCCCATCATCGGAATCACCCGAAAGGTGTCCGACGTCCGTGATATTCATGACCCGCTTTACATCATAGCCCAGATACCGTAGTGTTTTTTCCAGTATATCTTCCATAATGTAGCTTCTTAAATTTCCGATATGCGCAAAATGATACACCGTAGGTCCGCAGGTGTACATGCCTACCTTCCCGTCCTCATTCGGCACAAAACGCTCAACCTTCTTTGTCAGCGAATTATAAATTTCCATTCTGTTTTCCATGTATACCTCCTGCCTGCTCCCATCTATCTGCGTAAATCGTATATACAATCAGTAAATTGCGATAAAGCCTTCGAAAAAAGGATAAAACTATCCTTGCGTTTTGTCAACTGCATTTGCGCTGCCGGGCGCATCTGAACACCCTAAACTCCTCATACACCCGGAACAGCCTGCGCAGTCTCCGGACTGTCTCCCTGCACTTTGCGCGGTCACATCCTGCGCCCATAACTCTCTCGGGCTGTTTAACATGCAGACAGCCTGCGCAGAGATACCCTCTTTTGTTCCCGTAAAGCCAAGGCCTTCCTCCGTGGTTGCCTTTACATTTACCTGTTCTGTCTCTATCCCCAGTGCTCCCGCTATATTTTCACACATCCTGTCAATGTATGGACGCATTTTCGGTGCCTGCGCAATAATGGTGGCATCGATATTTTCTATCAGAAAACAATGTTCCTCCAGCAGTTCTCCTACCCGTCTTAACAGTTCCAGAGAAGAAATCCCCTCATACTCCGAATCCGTATCCGGAAAATGCTTTCCGATATCTCCCATTGCCGCCGCCCCAAGCAGGGCATCCATAATCGCATGCAGCAATACATCCGCATCCGAATGTCCCTGCAAGCCTTTTTCATATGGTATTTCCACACCGCCCATGATTAACTTGCGTCCTTCCACCAGTCGATGTACGTCATATCCTGTTCCTATCCGCATATTATTCTCACTCCTTCACGATTAACACCATCAAACTTTTTTCATCCTTAACCTATTTTGAAACGTATATTTAAACTGTCATCAAAAAAGGTGTAGAGCCGTGATGATTGTTTGACTTTACACCTTGATTATGATTTATCATGATTGCAGTTACTTGTGTACTCGTGTTATAAACGATCCAAGCAGAAGCCTATACCAAATGACTGCTTTCTAGCAGCACTCTGTTCTCTGTGCTTTGCCCCCATGCGTCAAGTGCAAGTGTGTAAGTATCGTTGACTTTATGCTTGATCTCTCCTGCCTCTTTTTTAAGCTCTAACTGACCGGCTTTTAATGCTGATACATCGGATTCGATTTTATCGAGCCTGTTTTCCACATGATTCAGTTTGTCTTCTACATGGTCGAGCCTGTTGTTGATAGGCTGCAGCAACGTTGCTATTGCCTGTAAATCATCGTTTGTCAATGCCATAATATTACCGCCTTTCTAAATGTATGATTCAGGTGTTTAGCATTTGTACATTGCACAGTATATCATAATTTAAGACTGCTGTCCATTGAAAAACCTGAGAAACACAAAAACGCTGAAATGCTCACATATTCGGCATTTACAGCGTTTCATAGGGGTTGGGCTGTTAAAAACAGTCAGCAGCTCGTAGGGGAATCGAACCCCTGTTTCCGCCGTGAGAGGGCGGCGTCTTAACCGCTTGACCAACGAGCCACGGTCATGTATTTCGATGACGCTTATTCATATTAATATAAAACACCAAATAATGCAAGTACTTTTTTAAAAAATTTTAAACAAAATCAAATATACTGATTTGGTTGGATTCCGGCAGTTCTCCCAAAATCCCCAGACTGTCCATCATGTCGATTATCGTCTTACTCACTTTGGTGCGCTGTCTGAAATCATCCTTGCTTAAGAAAGGACCGTCCTTTGCCGCCTCCACAATGGCGTCCGCCGCCTTTTCTCCCAGACCGTCTATGCTGTTTAAGGAAGGCATCAGCTTCCCGTCCACAATCTGGAAAAGCCTTGACTGCGCGCTGAAAATATCAATCGGCACAAATTCAAAACCGCGCGCGTACATCTCCTGCACAATCTTCATATCGCCATAGGCGTCCTTTTCCTTGTTGGAGAGCGTATCACTCCGCCTCTTATAGTCCGCCATAATGGTCTCGAGATGGCGCTGTCCCTGACACATCAGCTCATAGGAAAACGCTTTTGCACGGATACTGAAATATGCCGCGTAATAAGCCAGCGGATAGTTGATTTTGCAGTAAGCGATTCTCCACGCCATCATCACATATGCCGCCGCATGTGCTTTGGGGAACATATACTTGATTTTTTTGCAGGAGGCAATGTACCAGTCCGGCACATCCTTTTCCTTCATCGCCGCTTCCCACTCAGGCTTCAGCCCTTTTCCTTTTCTGACACTTTCCATAATGGTAAAAGCGAGGGAACTCTCCACGCCCTGATTAATCAGGTAAATCATAATATCGTCACGACAGCAGATGGCGGTTGAAATCGTCGCCTGTCCGCCTAAAATCAAATCCTGCGCATTGCCCAGCCACACATCCGTACCATGACCCAGTCCTGAAATCCGAATCAAATCCGAGAGCTGCTTGGGCTTGGTGTCTAGAAGCATCTGGATGACAAACTCTGTTCCAAACTCAGGAATCCCCAGCGAGCCCACCGGACAACCGCTTATCTGCTCCGGCGTAATCCCCAAAGCAGAAGTATTCTGGAACAGGGACATAACCGCCTTGTCATCCAGCGGAATCTGCGTCGGGTCAATGCCCGTCAAATCCTGCAGCATACGAATCATGGTCGGATCATCGTGTCCGAGTATGTCAAGCTTGAGCAGATTATGGTCGATGGAATGGTAGTCAAAATGCGTCGTCACAATATCCGTGGTGGTATCGTTCGCCGGATGCTGTACAGGCGTAAAGGAATTGATGTCCTGCCCCACCGGAAGCACGATAATACCGCCCGGATGCTGTCCCGTGCTTCTGCGGATGCCCGTGCAGCCTGTCGTAATCCGGTTGATTTCACTGGTGCGCTTGTGGATGCCCCGCTCCTCATAATAGTTTTTCACATAGCCGAAAGCCGTCTTGTCCGCCAGAGTCGCTATCGTGCCGGCACGGTAGGTCTGCCCCGCGCCGAAAATAACCTCCGTGTACTTATGCGCCTTACTCTGGTATTCGCCGGAAAAATTGAGGTCGATATCCGGCTCCTTATCACCCTTAAATCCCAAGAACGTTTCAAAGGGAATATCAAAACCGTCCTTTATCAGCTTTTCCCCGCAGACAGGACAGATTTTATCCGGCAAATCGCAGCCTGCGTTTCCCGCGGCAGCTTTTATCTCGGGCGAGTCAAAATCATAATAATGGCATTTCCCGCAACGGTAATGGGCGCTTAGGGAATTTACCTCCGTAATCCCCGCCATGAAAGCAACCAGCGAAGAGCCTACGGAGCCTCTCGAGCCTACCAGATAGCCGTCCTCCACCGATTTCCACACCAGCTTCTGCGCAATGATATACATCACGGCAAAGCCGTTGGTGATAATGGAGTGCAGTTCCTTTTCCAGACGCTCCTCCACGATTTTGGGCAGTTCCTCCCCATAGAGCTCATGCGCCTTATTATAGCAGATTGCCTTCAGCGTCTTATCAGAATCGGGAATCACCGGCGCACACTTGTCAGGGCGCACCGGCGCTATGGTCTCTATCATGTCCGCAATCCGGTTGGTGTTGGTGATGACCACCTCCTCCGCCTTATCGCTGCCCAGATAGGCAAACTCCGACAGCATCTCCTCCGTCGTCCGCAAATAGAGCGGCGCCTGATTGTCCGCATCTTCAAAGCCCTTTCCCGCCATAATGATACGTCGGTACACCTCATCCTCCGGATCCAGAAAATGTACGTCACAGGTTGCCACTACCGGCTTATGAAACTGCTCTCCCAGTCTTACTATCTTCCGGTTCATTTCCATCAGGTCTTCTTCTGACTGGATATTCGGATGCTTCTCCGACTCTATCATAAAGCGGTTGTTGCCCAAAGGCTGTATTTCCAGATAGTCATAAAATCCCACGATACCGGCAATCTCCGAATCGCCCCTTCCTTCCAGCAGGGCACGGTACAGCTCTCCCGCTTCACAGGCACTTCCGATAATCAGCCCATCCCGCAGCTTCAAAATTTCACTCTTCGGCACCTTGGGCTGTCTGTTAAAATACTTTAAATGGGACATGGACACCAGCCTGTACAGATTAATCCGTCCCAAATCATTCTTTGCCAGAATAATGCAATGGTAAGGATGCAGACGGCTGATATTCTCCACGGAAGGACGCGCAAAGGTATTTAGTTCCTTCAATGTTGTTATTTTTTCCTCTGCGAGCATCTCCATGAATTTCAGGAAAATATGGGCGGTTGCCTCCGCGTCATCCACAGCCCTATGATGATTTTCCAGCGAAACCCGGAATGTTTTGCACAGCGCATCCAGCGTGTGCTTGTTCTGATTCGGCAGAAGCACACGGGAAATCACCATCGTGTCCACATAAGTAAAGTCAGTGGGAAATCCCTGCCTTGCCGCGTTTTCCCTGATAAAGCTCATGTCAAAGGACGCATTATGCGCCACCATGACCGCACCCTCGCAGAACGCAAGAAACTGCGGCAGCACTTCTTCTATCTTAGGCGCGTCCATCACCATGGCATCATTGATACTTGTCAGTTTTTCTATTTCAAAGGGAATCGGCACATCCGGATTGACAAAAGTGGAATACCTGTCCAGAATTTCTCCATCCCGCACCTTTACTGCGCCAATTTCGATAATCCTGTTGTTGATTGGAGAAAAACCTGTGGTCTCGATATCGAATACCACATAGGTTTCATCAAGTCCCTGCCCTTTGTCTCCCGTCACAATTTCCTTTAAGTCGTCCACAATATACGCTTCCACACCGTAAATGACTTTAAAGAAATCCTGCTTATCCGCTTTTTCCCCGCGCTCTTTTCTTTTCCCCTTTTCTTCCTTCCACAAATCGTCCCAGACATGATTTGCGTCCGTAAAGCCCTGCACAACGCCATGGTCCGTGATGGCAATAGCGGGATGCCCCCACTTATATGCCCGCTTTACAATATCCTTCGCCTCCGAAACCCCGTCCATGTCGCTCATTTTGGTGTGACAGTGAAGCTCCACCCTTTTTTTCGTGGAAGTGTCCACCCTGCTCACCGTAAAATCGGGAATCTTTTTGATGCCCGCAATAGATCCTATGGTCAGTTCATGGTCAAATTTGTCCATCATGGCAATGCCCTTGATTTTGACAAAGCTCCCCGGTTTTAACACAGCGCTGATTTCCGGCACATTCTCCGTCGCCACAAACAGCTTTACCGTCAGGGTATCCGTAAAATCCGTCACATCAAAAAAGAGAATCGTCTTTTCGTTCCGGATATCCCGCTTGTCAAAATTGGCAATTTTGCCGCGGATTACCACTTCGCCCATCTCACCGATGATATCTTCGATTTTAATGGCTTCCTCATCAAAGTCCCTGCCATAGAGCACGTCCGGATTGTCAGAACGCTTGTAAGCGCTTTTGGCACCCTGCCCTTTCTCCTGTTTTGCATCCGGCCGTTTTCCTTCCCACTGCCTCTTTCCGCCCAGACCTGCTGCCGTCTTTCCCCTGCCGCCTTTTAACTCCGCACCTTTCTCAGACAACACGCCCGTTTCCGCCTTGACAAAGTCCTCTCCGCCTGCCTTTTTCGATTCATCCGCGCCGGATAAAGCCTGCTCTTCTGCCTGCACGTAATCTCCGCTTCCGTTTAACCGCGCGGAGATTACCGCCACCTCCATGGCGATTTTCTGTTCATCCTCTTTTTCATACTTCCCTGTCTCGGCTTCCTTGTAGGAAAGCTGCACTGTCACTGCAAAGCCTGCGCGTTCATTGAATATCTTTTCCAGAATCCGCACAAGCTCCTCCGATTTGCCCCGCACCAGCACGGTATCCTTGACCGTAACCGCGATAACGCCTTCTTTATCAAAGAGGATATCTGCACCTTTTACGGCATTATACAAAATATGGTCGTACTCCTTAAGCTCCATTAAAATGCTTTCCTGATACACATCAAAAAACTTCTCCGGCGTGTACTGGACGGAGAGCTGAAACTTCTCATATATTTTGATTGTCATGACAGCCTTTTTAAAAAGCTGTTCTTTGATTTCCCGCTCCAGCTTCAGTATAATTTCCTTCTGAATCAAATGGCTGCTGCAGATATAAATGCGCAGAAAGTCCCTGCGCGAAGTGGACGTAATCTTTTCCACCTCCACCTGCTCCATCTGCTGCTTTACCTGCGTATCCAGTGCAAGCGTCGGAAATACTTCAAAAAATGTCTTACCCATCTATGATACACTCCAGTTATCCAGCTCGCTCTTTAAGGCAGCAAGCAGCTCTCCCTCCGGCACCTTTCTTATGATTTCACCTTTTTTTATCAAAAGACCCTCGCCGATGCCTCCTGCAATTCCCAAATCGGCCTCCCTTGCCTCTCCGGGTCCGTTCACCACGCATCCCATAACCGCCACCTTGATATCGTAGGGATACGCCGCCGCTATGGTTTCCACCTGATTTGCCAGACCAATTAAATCTATTTTCGTTCTGCCACAGGTAGGACAGGATACCACCTCAATGCCGCCCTTCCTGAGCCCAAGTGTCCGCAGCAGAAGCTTTGCCGACTTAATCTCCTCCACCGGATCGCCGCTCAAAGAGACCCGAACGGTATCGCCGATTCCCTGATACAGGATGATGCCAAGCCCAATGCCCGATTTGATATTGCCCGACCAGACCGTCCCTGCCTCCGTGATGCCTACATGGAGCGGATAGTCCGTCTGCCGGGCAAGCAGCTCGTGCGCCTTTACACACATTAGTACATCGGAGGACTTGATGCTGATAACCAGATTGTCATACCCCATATCCTCTATCATATGTACCTTATCCAGCGCGCTCTCCACAATGCCTTCCGCCGTCACGCCGCCGTATTTTTCGAGAAGCGGCTTCTCCAAAGAGCCGCTGTTTACGCCGATTCGGATGGGAATCTCTCTTTCCTTTGCCGTATTCACCACGGCAAGCACCTTTTCCCTGCTGCCGATATTGCCCGGGTTAATCCTGATTTTATCCGCGCCGTTTTCCATGGCGGCAATCGCCATTTTATAGTCAAAATGAATATCCGCCACCAGAGGAATGGTAATCTGCTTTTTTATCTCAGAAAGCGCCCTTGCCGCCTCCATATCCGGCACCGTACACCGCACAATCTCACAGCCCGCTTCGGTGAGCCTCTTTATCTGCGCCACCGTGGCCGCTGCATCCTGCGTCGGCGTATTGGTCATGGACTGAATCAGCACCGGATTGCCGCCGCCGATGATACAATTTCCTATTTTGACTGTTCTCGTATGTTCTCTTGTCATGCCGATACCGCGCCTTCCCTTTTATTTGGACTCTTTCTCCTTCTCACGATGGAAATATTCATCCAATTCCTTCTTCATCTCCTCCGACATTCCTTTTTTGACGGGCAGCACTGCCGCATTTGCCACATCGCCAATCATTCGAACTGCAAACGCCACATTTTTGCGCATTGCCTTTTCGCTGAGTATCGGAAGCAGGTCATGTATGGTATGAATCTCCCCCGTGGACGTCCCTCTGCTCAGCCCCACCGCCGGAATATCATGATCACAAAAAGGAGCCGAATCGCTGGAGTGAACACCTACCTCTATGTCTGCAGCATAACCTGTTATTTTACAATACTGCTCCACAAATGTCTGCAGTTCCTTTTCTCCTGTAACCATAATGCTGTTTGCACCCAAAGCCGTTCCGCACATGTCAAAATTGAAACAGAATTTAATTTTGTCAAGCAGCTCTTTTTGCTGCTCCACATATGCTTTGGAGCCCAAAAGCCCCAATTCCTCGCTGCCGCACCATAAAAACCGCAATGTCCTTCTGGGCGGATTCACCGCAAAATGCTTCAGAATTGCCAGAAGCGCCACCGCACCGGTTGCATTATCCCAGGCTCCCGTACCTACGGGAACAGAGTCATAATGTGCCGTAAGCACAATGCTTTCCTCTTTCAAATCCGTGCCTTCTATCACCACCGACACATTCCGGCTTTCCGGTTCCACATCCTCCTGCTCCAGTGTAAGCCGCACCTTATCCACTTCTTCCTGTATCAGCCAGAGAGCGTCTGCCGCCGTAATCATAAATCCCGGTATGACTCCATTCCTGCTGAAATGCTCCCGCAGTCTTCTTGGATACAGGGAAGCATCCTTCTCCGAAAAATAATACTTTCCCTGTAAAGTCAAAAATGCCGACGCATTATGCTCCACCAGACGTTTATAGACATCCTCTTTAACGAGTTTATTCAGCAACACCGCCTTGCCTTCTAAATTCCCGACTCCGGCAAAATCAATCTCGGAAGCGCCATCCAGATAGACCAGCTCACACTCTCTGTCAATATTGCCTGAGCGCAAAAAAGGCACACATGAAATTTCCCGTCCGGCCGCCCATACAGAGCACTTTTTTACCTTCGCATCCGGAATTGTGAACGTCATATATTCTCCATGCAGTTCTTTTTTCGCTTCCTCTGCAATTCCGTCGATTTCCCTCACAATCAGCTCTGCAGCCTTTTTCTCTTCTTCACTTCCTGCCACCCGCACAAAACTTAATTCCTTTACCAGCTCCATCAGCTCTTTCATTTTTCCTTTTCCTCCTGCCTGCTTGATTCCCGATTTTTTTCATCCCTGTTATTATATAACATTTTTCACCCATGGACAACGCTTATATCGGTTTTTTCAACCCGTAATAGCCGCCCTCGTCCGCTACCATGCCTCTCGCGATAAGCTTTAAGAGAAGCTCCATAAGCTGCGGCAGCTTAAGTCCGCACAAGAGTTTCTCATTCTGTGCCATTATATATATCTGTTCCATGGATATGGGATAAAAATCAAGCAAAGAAAGCAGCGCTTTTTCCTCCCCGCTAAACTTTTCTGCCGCTGTGATTTCTGTCTCCGTATTTCCTGCCGCCACGCCTTTTATACAGGAATCTGCCCCATCCTGCGCCTCTTGCGGACAGCTTCTCCACACGGTTTCCGAAAGTTCCTTTATCATCTGTGCCGGTGAAAGCGCCATGCCCGCCCCCTGCAAAAGCAGCCGGTTACAACCGTCACTCAGTCTGTCCGTTATCCGCCCGGGTACCACATAGACCTCACGCCCCTGCTCCAACGCCATATCCACTGTTATCAGCGTTCCGCTCTTCTGCCTTGCCTCCACCACCAGAACGGCGTCGGAAAGTCCGCTGATAATTCGGTTACGCGGCGGAAAATGTTTCGGCGTCGGCATCGTTTTGGGCGGATATGTGGACAGAACGCCTCCCGTTCTGCAGATTTCCTCATAAAGCCTTTCATGGGACGCCGGATAACAGATATCCACGCCGCAGCCCAGCACTGCATAGGTTCTGCCTCCGGCGGCAAGCGCACCGTTCTGCGCCACTCCGTCAATCCCCTTTGCCATGCCGCTTATCACCGCCACCCCTTCTTTTGCAAGCTCTCTCGCAAAGGCATCCGCCACATACCTGCCATAGGCCGAACAGTTTCTTGCTCCGACGATTGCCACGCTTCTCTCACTGTCCTTCAGTACCCTTCCCTTTACGTAGATGCCAAAGGGACTGTCCGGAATCTGTAAAAGCCGCTTCGGATAATCCGGATGATAATAGGGAATAAACGCAATGTTATCCCTCGCCATACTTTCATACGTTTCGTATACCTCATTTTTCTGCGCCTTTAACAATCCTTCCAGCCTGCTGCTCCCAACCACTGCCAAAAGGCTTTTTTCACCTGCCCGATACACCTCTTCCGGTGTTCCGAAAACCGCAACCAGCCGCCTCGCCCATGCGCCGCCGATTCCCTCTACACTGTTTAACCAGTGGGCAAACGGCTGCTGTGCCTGTATTTCCTCTTTCTTTTGCAAATATGTCTCCTTCCCGCATCCACTATTTCATTTATGTACTTTTCACTACATTGTCGTCTGGTTCCAAAAACGCCGTCTTCCGCTGTTGTAACAAATAGCCTCTGCAAGATGTTCCTGTCTGATTTCCTCACTGCCCGCCAAATCGGCAGTCGTCCGCGCAAGCCGCAGTATTTTGTGAAAGGCTCTGGCGCTAATCTGCCCCGCTTCTTCCATCTGCTCCAGAAAACGCTGCCCGTCAAAAGTCGGAAAACAGTACTTTTTTACCTCGCTCCCGGGAAGTTCCCCATTAAAACGGTAACGGCTTCCCCGATAGCGGAACTGCTGCCTTTCCCGCGCCCGCAGAACCCGCTGCCTGATGGTATCGGTATCTTCTCCCGCCTTTGCCTCATATAAATCTTTCACCGCAACGGGCGCCGCCTCCGTTATCATGTCAATCCGATCTAAAATCGGACCGGATATCCGTCCCAGATAACGCCGGATATCTGCCGGCGAACAGTTGCAGCGGTTTCTATCCGGAAAATAACCGCAGGGGCAGGGATTCATGGCACATACCAGCATAAAATCCGCCGGATAAGTATAAGAGCCGTGACTTCTGTCGATATGCACTTTTCTTTCCTCCATGGGCTGGCGGAGCACCTCCAGAACGGCGGAAGAAAACTCCGGCATCTCATCTAAAAACAGGATGCCGCGATGCGCCAGGGACAAAAGCCCGGGGCGCGGGATTCGTCCACCACCCGCCATCGCCTGCGGTGATACGGTATGGTGCGGCGCAAGAAACGGACGGTTTTCCATCAGCCCTTCCGCTTCCAGCTTTCCTGCGATGCTGTAGATGGCGGACACCTCCAGCTTCTCTTCTTCCGACATCGGCGGCAGAATTCCCGGAATCCGTTCCGCAATCATGGTCTTTCCCGTCCCCGGCGCGCCGGCCAGCATCAGATGGTGGAACCCTGCAGCTGCCACTTCCGCCGCCCGCTTAGCGCTTTCCTGCCCACATACCTGCGCAAAGTCCTTCTTCCCGGCCTCTGCTTTCTCTGTTTTCCACTTTGTATAAGGTGGAAAACGTCTGCATCGCTCTGTCTCGTCTGCTTTCAGATAGTCAATCAACTCCCTTACACTTCTGAGCCCCACTGTCCGGATGCCCGGAACTGCCGCACATTCCCCCGCATTTGCTGCAGGCACCAGAAAGGTGTCAATGCCCGCCTTCTTGAGTGCAATCACAATCGGAAGCACACCGTTTATCCGCCTCACCTCCCCATTCAGGGCAAGTTCTCCCAAAAAAGCGGTATTTTGAAAAGCAGACGCAGGAAACATACCCATGCATGCCAGCAGACCTGCTGCAATCGGCAGATCATACCCCGTCCCCTCCTTTCTGATGTCTGCCGGAGAGAGATTGACGGTTATTTTGGATACCGGAAGCGCCACTCCCTCGTTTTTCAAGGCAATCTGTACCCTTTCCCTCGCTTCTTTGACTTCATTGCCCGCGCTGCCCACCAGTTCAAAGCATGGAAGGCCTCTTGACAGATCCACTTCCACGCGTACCGGATAGGCGTCCATTCCGCGGATTCCTCCTGTGTTGACTGCACTAAACATAAAAGTACTCCTTTCTTTCTTAAATCTCGATGGATATTGCTAGAAACTATGCCGTTGTCATTGTACACATGGTAGATTCCAACGCAGACTCGCTCTCGCTCCGAGCTTACCGTAGCGGTACGTAAGCTGCCAAAATACGGCAGCTAAGTACCGACGGTAAGCAAGGGTCTGCTTATGGAATATACCATGTGCAC
>JAAUZU010000017.1 GCA_014804445.1 Lachnospiraceae bacterium
TCGGTAGATTTTGAAAATGCACCCCTAGGGAGCTTTATTAAAGTTACCCTTTTTTACCACCGATACGAAAAAGAAATTTTTTGCTAATTTAGGCTTGACTTTTCATAGCTGGTCTCCTCCTTTCTGCGCCGCTTTTAAGCTTCTGTTTTCTTGTCCGCTTCAGCAGGCGCTCGATGATGCTTTCATTCTCTGTACTCAAAAATATCTTCCACCCTCGCTTCGCAGACCGCTGCAATTTTTAAAGCCAGCGTGACGGAGGGGGAATAGTCGCCCCGCTCTATCTGACTGATGGTCTGCCTTGAAGTTCCCACCATTGCGCCAAACTCCTGCTGATTGACATTCAGCCTTGCCCTGTACTCTTTCAATCGATTATATAAAGGCACGCTGCACCTCCTATTCCATAAACGCCATACTCATGCTGATGCCAAAGCTTATTCCAAAAAGAATGCCAACAGTAATATTGTCAAACACCGTGCTAAACAATATGGCCATGGCGATTCCAAATATAAGCCCGAGCGAACAGGAAACCGCCCCAAGCCTGACCTTCTTTTTCTGTATCACTTCATCTTCCCACAAAATACCCTGATATTCCTCAAGCTGTATCCTCTCCTTTAAGTCTGCCAGAATCGTTTTTTTCATCTCTGTTTTCTCTTCCTCATACGCCGGCAAAATAAAGCTCTCCGTCAGGCGGAATACATTCTGCGGCTTGCCCTCCGCTTTTGCTCCGTCCCCGGCTGCTGCCTCTTCTCCTGCCGCCGTATTGGCCTCATCCTGCATAGGCTTCCTGCCTTCTTCCTTGCGGACTTTTCCTTCTTTCGGCTTTATTATTTTACCCTTTACAAGCTCCAGCGCCTGTTCCGGCTCTATGACTGCAGAAGGAAGCAGTGCGGTATCCCTTATAAAGAGAAAATAGGCAATCACCGCCTTGTTATCATAATACGCATATACCAGTCCTTTCCCTTGAAGAACCTCCTCCATCTTCTTTTTGTGCACATCCGCTTCCGAACTGCTGATTCCGCTCCCGAAAGAAACTTTTTGCAGCCGCCTCAATGAAAGCAGTTGCATACGAAGCTTCTTCTTGTCTTCCTTTTTCATACCTCTCCTCCCCGCCCGGCATAAACTTTGACCTTTGCCAGTTTTGACTTTTATGACAAGTTATCTTTTCATAATGACAACTATTCTTGTCATTATGATACATCTGACAAGGATAGTTGTCAACACATACTTACTACTATTTTTTCTTGACTTAAATACGAAATCGAAGTATAAAAAACAGGCGCAAAGTGCTGATTCTTGACACTTTGCGCCTATTTCCATTATAATGAATACACTTAAAACACAAGGGAGGCCACCATATGAAAAAGAAAATCTTTAAAATAGCGGCTATTATCATTGCACTCCTTATTTTACTGTTTCCCATTACCGTCCGTTATAAAGACGGCGGAACCATTGGGTATCAGGCTCTGCTTTACCAAGTCTATGATGTTCACTCCCTGCGGGTGACCGGAGGCTATGACGAAGGCACCATTATAAAGATACTGGGCTTCGAAGTATTCAATAATGTAAATTATGAATAAAAGGGTCAGGTTTGAAGTCTGACCCTTTTATCACTTCTGATTTCTTTCATCTCCCTACTTCGCATCCTTGCCAATCTTCATAGTGAGCCCGATTCTCTTCTTTGCCACGTCAACGCTCAGTACCTGCACTTCCACAACGTCGCCGACGCTGACAGCCTCAAGGGGATGCTTGATAAATTTGTCCGTAATCTGGGAAATATGCACCAGTCCGTCCTGATGGACGCCGATATCCACGAACACGCCGAAATCTATCACGTTGCGGACCGTGCCCTTTAAAACCATGCCGGGCTTTAAGTCCTTCATATCGAGCACATCGCTCCGCAGAATGGGTGCGGGCATACTTTCGCGGGGGTCTCTCGCCGGCTTTTCCAACTCTTTCATGATATCCGTCAGGGTGATTTCCCCTATGCCAAGCTCCAGCGCCAGCTTCTTCTTGTCGCCGATTCTCTTTTCAATGCTGCCCGCTGTTTCGCTCTTTGCAGAAGCGCCTTCCTTTGCTGTGGGCGAGCCCGCCATACTTCCGGTCTTGCCGCCTTTCGCGCCGCTGTCTTCTAATACGATGCCACCCATCGCCTGTGCAAGCGCTCTTCCCATCGCCGTGCCTGTATTTCTTACCTGAATGGTTTTTCCTGTATTGCCGGTTCTGCCGCCAACCGTCTTTTTGCTATCCGTTCCGGAAGCCGCACCCTGTGCGCTCCTGCCGGAATTTTTCTCCACAGCCGCCTTTTTCTGCGCCTGCTTTACGTCTTCCATGGACATTCCCAGTTTGTCAAGGAGCTTCATTGCCGCCTCGTAGGATTCCGGATGGACGCTGGTAGCGTCTAACGGATTTTCCCCATCCTGTATCCGCAAAAAGCCCGCGCACTGCTCAAACGCTTTCGGTCCAAGCTTCGCCACCTTGAGAAGCTGCTGCCTGTTGGTAAAGCGTCCGTTTTTCTCCCTGTAATCCACGATATTTTTGGCAATCGCCTTGCTGATGCCGGAAATATATTCAAGCAAAGATACCGATGCCGTATTCAAATCGACACCAACCTTATTTACGCAGTCTTCCACCACGCCGCCCAGAGTTTCGCCCAGCTTCTTTTGGTTCATATCGTGCTGATACTGCCCGACGCCGATGGACTTCGGGTCAATTTTTACAAGCTCTGCCAAAGGATCCTGCAGCCTCCTTGCAATGGAAGCAGCGCTTCTCTGCCCTACGTCAAAATTGGGAAATTCCTCCGTTGCAAGCTTGCTTGCCGAGTAGACGGAGGCGCCTGCTTCATTTACAATAACGTACTGCACCGGCACATCCAGTTCCTTTATCATTTCCACAATGACCTGCTCGGATTCTCTGGAAGCCGTGCCGTTGCCCACGGAAATCAAGGAAACACCGTACTTTTTAATCAGCTTTTTAACCTCTGCTTTTGCCTCCGCCACTTTATTTTGCGGAGCGGTCGGATACACCACCTTGGTATCCAGCACCTTGCCCGTTGCATCCACAACGGCAAGCTTACAGCCTGTCCTGAACGCAGGGTCCCAGCCCAGCACTACCCTGCCTGCAATCGGCGGCTGCATCAGAAGCTGCTCCAGATTCTTGCCAAAGACATTGATCGCGCCATCTTCCGCGCGCTCTGTCAGTTCATTGCGAACCTCTCTTTCAATAGCAGGTGCTATTAAACGGTCATAGGCGTCCTGCACCACCTCCTGCAGCACAGACGTTGTATAGGTATTGTCGCTTGTAATAATCTTTTTCTCCAGATACCGGATAATACGCTCCACCGGTGCGTTGACCTTAACTGTCAGCACCTTCTCATTTTCGCCGCGGTTCAGGGCGAGCACCCTGTGCCCCGCAATTTTCTTTACCGGCTCTTCAAAATTATAGTACATCTCGTAGACGCTTTCCGCCTTTTCGTCCTTTGCCGTGGAAGTGATGCTGCCCTCTTCCATGGTGGCGTTACGGATGTAGAGACGATGCTCCGCCTCGTCGGAGATACTTTCCGCCAAAATATCCTTTGCGCCCTGCAGCGCCTCTTCCACGCTGTTGACACGCTTTTCCTCAGGCACTGTCTCGTCGGAGACATATTTTCCGGCTTCCTCCGAAAGAGGCGCCGCCGCATCCTGCTTTAAAATATATTCTGCCAGTCCGCCCAGCCCCTTTTCCTTTGCCACGCTAGCGCGGGTCTTTCTCTTCGGACGGTAGGGACGATACAAATCCTCCACCACTACCAGCGTTTCCGCCGCCAGAATCTTTTCCTTCAGTTCGTCGGTAAGCTGTCCCTGCTCCTCTATGCTGTGAAGCACCTGCTCTTTCTTTTCTTCTAAGTTACGAAGGTATGTGAGCCTCTCATGCAGGTTACGAAGCTGCTCGTCGTCAAGAGAACCTGTCGCTTCCTTCCTGTAGCGGGATATAAAAGGAATCGTGTTGCCCTCGTCAATCAGCTTGACCGCCGCCTCCACCTGCCACTTCTGCACTTTCAGCTCTTCCGTGATTTTTTTCATGATATCCATGGTGATTTATCCTCCCGGGGTGCCCCCTCTTTCTCTGGGTATGGTCTAACGCCCAGACACTATTGCCATTATACCGAAAAATCATCGCGCTTTCAATGAAAAGTTATAAAACAAAACTGCCCTAAATTTTATAAAGTTTAATTTGTCAAATGGCGCAAGAAGTGTTACACTTATCATGAAAAAGAATTTTCAAAATCGCTTTGCGTAAGGGAGTTATCAGTATGGACAGCAGAAATGGACAAAATGGAGGTTATCCGCCGGAAGGCTGGCAGCCGCCGCAGGGAGGTTACTATTATCAGCCCTGCCGCACTGAGCAGAAAAATGCTTTCGCTACGGCCGCCATGGTTTTAGGCATTATCTCTCTCTGCTCTCTTGTCACCGTGTATTGGGCGCTGCCGATCGGCGCGCTTGCCATTTTGTTTGTCATTCTCTCCAAAAGACGGGGATGCAAAATGGCGACGCATGCCCTGATTGGTCTTTCCACCTCGCTGACAAGCGTTATCATCAGTGGTTTTATTTTACTGATTTCCGTCATATTCTTTTTTCAGGTTATGGACCCGAAAAACAGAGACTACGCAGATGTATTGTTTCAAAACCATTATGGCTACGATTTTAACGAATATATGCAGAATTATCTGGACAAAATAGAGCAGACCTACGGTAAAGATGCCCGCAACAACATCGGACAGCTTTTCGGAATAGAATAAAACAGGAGGGATTTTATGAGTTTATCGATTGGAAATTACGCACAAACCGGTTATGCTTCTCCTCTCGACACAAAGCCGCAGCTCCCCGGTATGCCTGAGGAGTCCCAAAAAAGACAGCCGGGAAATGAGGGCGAATGTCAGACCTGTAAAAACCGCAAATATAAGGATGGCTCGGACGAGATGGTTTCCTTCAAATCCGCGGCCCATATTCCTGCTGCCGCCGCCGCATCCGTTGTCCGCTCCCATGAACAGGAACATGTGACCAATGCATTTACGGACGCAGCTACCCAAAACGGCAAGGTTTTAAACGCTTCCGTCACCCTGCATACAAGCGTATGCCCTGAGTGCGGACGCACCTACGTTTCCGGCGGTACCACGAATACGCAGATAAAATATTATAATGAGGACAATCCCTACCAGCAGGAAATGAAGAGCGCTGACAGAGCCAAGTATGAAGGTCTGCATTTTGATGCTGCCGTTTAAGGAGAATATTTATGAACAGGTATGCATCCAGCGCACAGCTAAAAGACAAAGCCAAGGGTTATCTGACGGGACACTATGGGCTGCTGATTGGTATTTTGATTGTTACGGAAGTGATTTCTTCCATACTGGACAAATTTGTTCCCTTATCTGCAAATACCGCCGGCTATATCCTGTCCGCCGCGATTACGTTTCTTCTTTCCGTTTTTATGGGAGTATTCAATGTAGGAACAGCTTTGGTCTACCTGAAATTCGCCACCGGCAACAAAGCCTCTCTGAGTGATATTTTTTATGGTTTTTTTAATCATCCGGAAAAGGCACTTAAGATTTCTTTGGTAATGAATGTGTTGAGCCTTATCCTCTCGCTTTCTTACTCCGTGCCATACCGGATCTATCTTATGACAGGAAATCAACGTTACTTATTTATGATGTTTCCCTGCCTTGCGGCTGCCATGATACTTTATGTGCCGCTCTCACTGTGTCTGTCCCAGTGCTACTTTCTTATACTGGACTTTCCGGACAAATCGGCATCGGATATATTGCGTGCAAGCTTCCGCATTATGAAGGGACACAAGGGCAGGCTCTTCTACATTGAGCTGAGTTTTCTTCCCCTGCTTCTTTTGGGAGCAGTTTCCCTTATCGGGCTGTTATGGATCATCCCCTACATGCAGATGACTTACGCCGCTTTTTATTTTGACATCATGAAACAAGAGCAGAGGTAATTACTCCTCTGCTCCTGCTACCGGCTTAGCTCCCATGCTAAGCCATTTTAAATATCCGTTTATAAAACTGTCCAGCGCACCGTCCAGCACAGCGTCGGCATTGCCGCTTTCCACACCGGTCCGGTGATCTTTTACCATGGTATAGGGCTGCAATACATAGGAACGTATCTGGTTGCCCCAGCCGATTTCTTTTACTTCACCTCTGATATCAGAGAGTTTCTCCGCATTTGCCTCCTGCTTTAACAAAAACAACTTTGCTTTCAGCATCTGCATCGCCTTGTCTTTATTCTGGAACTGGCTTCGCTCGTTCTGGCACTGTACCACCGTTCCCGTAGGAATATGTGTGATACGGATTGCCGATGAAGTCTTGTTGATGTGCTGCCCGCCTGCGCCGCTGCTTCGGTAGGTATCAATCCGCAAATCCTCTTCGTTGATTTCCACATCCAAGTCCTCTTCGATATCCGGCATAACGTCCAACGACACAAAAGAGGTCTGCCGCTTTCCCTGGGCATTAAAGGGAGAAATACGAACCAGCCTGTGCACGCCCTTCTCCGATTTCAAGTAACCGTAGGCATTGATACCATTTATCTGGAAGGTCACGGACTTGATGCCTGCCTCGTCCCCGTCCAGATAATCGAGCACCTCTATGGCAAAGCCCTTGCGCTCCGCCCAACGGGTATACATGCGGTAGAGCATACCGCACCAGTCGCAGCTCTCCGTGCCGCCCGCTCCCGCGTTCAGCTTCAAAATCGCGTTGCTTTTGTCATACTCACCCGCCAACAGAGTTCCAATGCGTATCTCCTCAAACGTGTCCGTAAAGAGAGTAAGTTCCTCCTGTATCTCCGGTATCAGGGAGGCATCGTTTTCCTCGTAGCCCATCTCAATCAAGGTCTGAATATCCTCGTAACGGGTTTCCAGCTCATGATAGGTCTGGCAGGTATCCTTCATGTTTTTCAGTTCCTTCATCAGCTTGTTGGAGCGTTCCGGATTATCCCAGAAATTGGGTGCCTCCATCTCTCTCTCAAGCTCTTCAATCCGCTTCTCCTTGGAAGCTAAGTCAAAGTGAATCCCTCACTTCCGCTAAAGGAGTTTCATACGTAAGCAGTTTTGCTTTCATATTGTCAAGTTCTACCATTAACGTCACCCTCTTTCTTTTTTATATTCTTGTCGCAGCCTGCTTTATACATTGAAGTCGATACTGCAAGTCCGTATTTCTGTTTTACGCCGTTTCCTGTTTTTAAGCTTTTCTGCCGCAGCACTGCTTATACTTCTTGCCGCTGCCGCAGGGACAGGGATCGTTTGGATACACTTTTGTGTTTTCCCTCTTCTTCGGTGCCTTCGGGCCGCTGTCATCCTTGTTGGTGCCGGTCACCTTCGCCACCTGCTCTCTCTCCACCTTCTGCTCAAGCTTCACGCGCAGCAGCAGGCGAACTGTATCCTGCCTAATATTTTCGGTCATTTCATCAAACATCTCATAGCCGCTCAGCTTATACTCCACAAGCGGGTCGCGCTGTCCGTACGCCTGCAGGCCGATACCCTGACGAAGCTGATCCATGTCGTCGATGTGATCCATCCATTTCCTGTCAATTACCTTGAGCAGAATCACACGCTCCAGTTCACGCATCATCTCTGCCTCGGGGAACTCCGTCTCCTTCGCTTCATAGAGCTTTACGGCTTCTTCCTTGAGCTGCTGCTTTAACGCGTTCTTTTTCATGGTATTGATACGCGATTTTTTAATCGGCTCCAGTGGGATAATGGGAAGCAGCAGCGTGTTCAGCTCGTTCAAATCCCATTCTTCCGGATCCGTGTCGTCACCGATGACCATATCCACACAGTGCTCCGTGATGTCGGTTATCATCTTGTAGATCACGTCGCGCATACTTTCGCCATCCAGCACGCGGCGTCTCTCACCATATATAATTTCCCTCTGCTCACTCATAACACGGTCATATTCAAGCAGATTCTTACGGATACCATAGTTGTTGTTTTCTATCTTCTTCTGCGCGGATTCAATAGCGTTGCTCAGCATCTTGTGCTCGATTTCCTGTCCCTCGGGAATCCCCAGCGTGTTAAACACACCAATCAGACGCTCTGAGCCGAACAGACGCATCAGGTCGTCCTCCAGGGAAATGTAAAATCTGGATTCGCCCGGGTCGCCCTGACGTCCGGCACGTCCGCGGAGCTGGTTGTCAATACGCCTTGACTCGTGACGCTCCGTACCGATAATCTTGAGTCCGCCCGCTTCTCTCGCCTCGTCATCCAGTTTAATATCCGTACCACGTCCTGCCATGTTGGTCGCAATGGTAACAGCGCCATGCACACCGGCGTCGGCAACGATTTCTGCTTCCATCTCATGGAACTTCGCATTCAGCACCTTGTGCTCAATGCCCCTGCGCTTCAACATGCCGCTCAGTTCTTCGGAAGCCTCGATGGTGATGGTGCCCACCAGTACCGGCTGTCCCTTTTCATGCGCTTCCAATACCGCCTCCACGATGGCATGCAGTTTTTCTTTCCTTGTCTTGTACACGGCATCCTGCTTGTCAAGCCTGACTACCGGCTTGTTGGTAGGGATTTCGATAACATCCATGCCGTAGATATCACGGAACTCTCTTTCCTCCGTGAGCGCCGTACCGGTCATGCCCGCCTTCTTCTCGAACAAATTGAAGAAGTTCTGGAAAGTAATGTTGGCAAGGGTCTTGCTCTCACGCTTTACCTTTACATGCTCCTTCGCCTCAATTGCCTGATGCAGACCGTCCGAATAACGGCGTCCCGGCATAATACGCCCGGTAAACTCGTCTACAATCAGCACCTGATCGTCCTTCACCACGTAGTCCTTGTCCCTGAACATCAGGTTGTGGGCGCGCAGCGCCAGAATAATGTTGTGCTGTATCTCCAGATTTTCCGGATCCGCATAGTTTTCAATCCGGAAGAACTTTTCTACCTTTTCCACACCGGCCGCAGTCAGGTTGACTACCTTATCCTTTTCATTGACGATAAAGTCGCCGGTTTCTTCCTGTACCACGCCCATAATCGCGTCCATTTTGGACAAATCCGCCATGTCCTCGCCGCGCTGTAACTGGCGCGCCAGTATATCGCACATTTCGTAGAGCTTCGTGGACTTGCCGCTCTGTCCGGAAATAATAAGCGGTGTTCTCGCCTCGTCAATGAGCACGGAGTCAACCTCGTCGATGATGGCATAGTGCAGTCCCCTTAAGACAAGCTGCTTCTTATATACCACCATATTGTCTCTCAGGTAATCGAAGCCCAGCTCATTGTTGGTTACATAAGTGATATCGCAGTTATATGCCTCCCTGCGCTCGTCGGAAGTCATGCTGTTTAACACAACGCCGACCTTCAGCCCCAGAAATTCATGAACCTGTCCCATCCATTCGGCGTCACGATGCGCCAGATAATCGTTTACCGTGACGATATGCACGCCCTTTCCCTCCAGTGCGTTCAGATAAGCAGGAAGGGTGGATACCAGCGTCTTACCTTCACCGGTACGCATCTCCGCGATACGCCCCTGATGCAAAATAATACCGCCGATAAGCTGCACTCTGTAATGCTCCATATTCAGCACACGCCTTGCCGCTTCGCGCACAACCGCATATGCCTCCGGAAGCAAATCGTCCAGCGTCTCGCCGTCCTTTAAGCGCTTTTTAAACTCCTCCGTCTTTGCCTTAAGCTTGTCATCGGAAAGTTCAACCAGCTCCGGTCTCATCGCTTCAATTTTATCAACCAGCGGTGCAATACGCTTTAACTCACGCTCGCTGTGCGTTCCAAATATCTTTGTTATTAAACTCATACTGTCTCATGCTCCCATCTGCCTGTTTTCAGGCATCCATAAACACGTACCATGTACCGCGGATGTCCGCCGCAAACGGCTCTATCCAAATACACAAAGTTTATTTTAGCAGATTCAGACGGTATATTCAACCAAAAGCCGCCTGAATCCGTTAAAGTTTTATGAACAAATTGTAAAAATTGACCGTTTTAGGGGGAAATGATTCCTGTGATTTCATGGAAACAAGTTGAGACAGAGCGATTCCTGTGATACAATCGAAGCAACAAATTGGGGATTTCAGGAGACTTTATTACATGATATGTGCAGAAAAAGGAAAAGAGCAGGATAGTTTTACTGCGTTTGTAGAATATGCTTTAGGCATATTGGCTAAAGAAGATTACGCCTCGTTTTTATCTCTGTTTGATAGCAGCCGATTGACAGAACAAGACCTAATCTTAGCGCTCAAATATTTAGATGAAACCCGTCCCGCATTGAAAATTGATGACCCTGCATTGGTAAAAAGTAAATATCAAGATATACTTCTGATTCCCTTTAGGGATGGCAGCGGCTATCATATAGATTATGATTTAACCACCGCCGGAGAGAGAAATGATTTAACCATCCAAATTGAATTTCTGAAAGAGGCAGATAGATATCTTGCTGTACTTGATGATTTGCATACCCTATAATATTTTCACCAGAATTTCTTGTAATGTCAAAGCATTTTGATAGAAAAAAAGCGAAAAGTTCCTTATAATCCTTTCAGATGGAGGTCACATATATGGAAATTGGCGAGAAATTAAAAAATTACAGAACAAAGGCCAGTATGGCGCAGGAAAAGCTTGCAGAGGAAATAAATGTTTCGCGTCAGACGATTTCTAGTTGGGAAAACGGAAAGTCGTTACCGGATGTAATAAGCCTTATAAAAATAAAAGGATACGGATACGGTGAAAAGCAATCTGACCACGATGCATGTTGGCTGGGCTATGCTCATAATTTCACTTATATTTTCAGTCTCCGTATGATTTGATACTCACCCAATATTTTATTCTAAACGGCATTCTTTATCAGCTAGCTGGATTGTAGATGGCCTATGAGCAATTAATAATATTGTTTTCTTACCTTGCAGATTTTTCAATGCATCATTTACAAACTGCTCAGACTCATTATCCAAAGCTGATGTTGCCTCATCCATAAGAATAATTGGAGAATCTTTTAAAATAGCTCTTGCGATTGCAATTCTCTGGCGCTGCCCACCTGACAAATTGTTTCCTCTTTCTCCAACCTCTGTATCATAACCCTCTGTAAAACCTATAATAAATTTATGCGCATTTGCCAATTCAGCTGCTTTGACAATTTCTTTCTCTGTAGCCTGTGGTTTACCAATTCGTATATTATCCATAATGGAACCGTTAAAAAGATATGGCTCCTGTGGAACATACGCTATCTGCTCTCTCAGCTGCGCCAAACTACATTCTCTTAATTTTAAACCATTTACCTTGATAGAACCTCCGTTAAGCGGATACAATCCTATTAATAATTTTGAAAGAGTTGTCTTTCCACATCCGGATGCTCCTGTAATTGCGATGCATTCCCCTCTTTTTACCTTCAAGGAAAAGTCCTTAAGTACCTCCACCTCTCCATCATAAGAAAACGTAATGGAATCAATATCCACAATCACTTCCTCTTCCACAACATTTGCCTTAATCAATCTATCTGTATACCAGTTCTTTGGCTCTCTTACCTCATCTAAAAAATCAAAAATATTCTTTGCATTTGCAAGGCACCCTACAAGTTCCGGAATATATTTTCCTATTTGTAAAAATTGAGATGAAAAAGCTCCATACATTGTATAAATAGCCGCCAATGAGCCTAACGTAGTATAACCTCTTTTTACAAACAAAATGCCTAACACAAGAAATACCAACGAACACAAAAGCTTAAATCCCTTTCCACTACATTCCAGACATGCAGTATATAAAATTTTCTTATTTGATTTTTTCGCGTAAATGTGATTCTGTATTTTAAATTCCTCAACTGTTTGGTATCCGCTTTCATACATTCTGACCTGCTCCATTCCTTGTAATAGGTCGGATAGCTGGCTTGTCATCTTTGTATTTATTGTTGATAATTTCTTATTTACTCGATACATCGGATTCAAAAGCAACATTTCCACTCTCATCATTACCACATTAACGGCTACCAAACATATCGTTAATTGCGGACTGAGTCTAAACATCGGTACCAAAAATGCCACAACTTCCAGAAACGGCATCACTACTCTCCGAAGTCTTGATCCGTAAATATCTCCCATTTTTGTTAAGTCATAAGATATTTTCGATAGGACTTCTCCGCTATGATGCTTCTCATAATAGCAAAAAGGTAAACTAATCTCTGCCTCTAATACTGCCTCTGATATCACACCATAAACTCTCTTCGCCTCTACATTATAGCGAATTGTTGCAACTCGGTATATCAATAAAGAGGCGATCCCGGATACAACAATACCCCCAATTGTTGCTGCTAATCTTTGATACTCCCCTGTCTGCGCAATATCTACAACACTCTTCATCAAAAAAGAACTCATAATGGGGAACATTGCAAAACTTATACTCATAACAACAATAGCGCCAAGATAAATATACATCTTATTTCCCATTATTTTCATGGAACGTACAAAAAGCTTATAATTTTCCATTATCTGCTCCCTCCCTGTACATTACTGCATATTCACGTCCAAGCGCCATTAATTCTTCATGGGTACCGCTTTCGACAATATTCCCCCGCTTCAATACCATGATTTTATCTGCATCCATTATTGTCGATAATCGGTGTGCAATGGTAATACAGGTTCTATCAGACATCGCTGCTTTGATTGCCTTCTGTATACAGTTTTCCGTTTCAACATCCAGTGCGGATGTAGGCTCGTCTAAAAGTAAAATTGGAGCATTTTTCAAGATTGCTCTTGCAATAGAAATTCTTTGTTTCTGCCCTCCGGAAAGAATTGCTCCCCTTTCTCCTACCATGGTTTGATAGCCCTGCGGTAACGTCATAATAAAATCATGAATTTCCGCTTTTTTACATGCGTTTACAATTTCTTCATGTGTAGCATCCGACTTCCCATAGGAAACATTTTTTTCTATTGTGGTTGGGAACAAAAATACATTCTGTGAAACTAAAGCAATTTGTTCTCTCAAAGCCTTTATATCCCACTCTTCAGAATCTCTTCCCAGTAATTGATATTGCCCACTCGTATTATTATAGAATCTGCATAAAATACGAAATATGGTACTTTTCCCGCCACCTGATTCACCAACAATGGCTACGTTTTGCCCCTTCTTTACTTCAAAACACAGTTTTCTAAGCACCGAACTATTCTCCACGTATTCAAAGTTGACATCATCAAACGAAATAGCAACCTTCGTATCCAATGGTATAGTCTCTATTCCACCACACTCATCCCTGTTTTCCAGTATTTCCTCTATGCGCTTGATACTAACCAAACCAGCCGACGCATCTACCATACAAAATGGCAATCCAATAAAGGCTTCTACAAATTCATTTAATATCAAAATAAATGCAACTAACCCGCCAAGACTGATTTCTCCCATACTTACAAGATATACTGCATACACCGCACTGATAATATTAGGAAGCCACTGTACAACTTTCCGGATAACAAGTGCTGCATTAGTAATTCTTGTACGTTTTTCTTCATTTTCTACCAAATCCCACGCCGCTTGATGCATTTTTTCCTGAAAAACATGTTCTATCCCAAAAGAACGTAATACTAAAATACCATTTACAGCGTCCTGTGCAATCTCTGCCATCTTATCTGTTTTCTGCCTATAAACTACTTGTAAGCTGCTGATTTTTTTCACCAAAATACTCGCAATAAAGAAAATCAAAGGATATGATATAAGAATCAATACCAATAACTTTAAACTCAACTGACCTATGTACACTGAATAAATAATCAGAGCAATCACACTATTCAAAATTTCCGGCAAAACAGACTCCAGAAATCCTGATATTTCCCCTAAATCGCCTATAACTTTGTTTAAAAGTGTTGCCACATAATTGGAATTAAAATACTTATATTCTATTCTATATAGTTTCTCAACAACCAAATCTTTATATTTCGTACATATTAATATTGCATACCTTGATGTTGCTATACTCTGAGTAAATGCTGACAAAGCACCTATTATCACAAACGCTAAAAACTGAAGCATAAAACTACCAAACGCTACCTCTTTTCCTGCAAGCATCTCATCTATAACTACACTAATAATTTTATTACCTTTAACCATTGTATAGCTAACAATCATCGCTAAGCCAACTTCTATAAATAATAGCCACACATATTTAACCATACATTTAAGAAAGATATTTTTTCGCATACATAACTTCCCCCTCTTTTATTATGAAGATATCATATAAATAATCATAAACTGAAAAGAAATCAATAAAAGATAAACATTCCGATTTCTAAAGCGCCCTTACTTTTACTTAATTTTTTTGCATCTGAAAAACTAACTTTTGTTAAGGACATATCCGCTTTGTGGTACATCAGCAGCTTTGATAATAATTCGTTTTCCAATTACTCTTCATAAGTCAAAGGTAAATATTTGTTCACACATACCGGAATGTTCCATTTTGCGGAAAACATGCACCCATACAACGGAACATCCAGCCGCTAATTACTGGATATATACTTGCTCTAAACACAACTAATTTTATAGAATTTTCTTACTACTGTCATTAAAAAAAATACAGCTTTTTATTTCAAATTTTGCAAATCTATTGTCCATCATACTTTAATCATTTATAATGAATAAAAACATTATTCCATTACCCATATTTCGATACTCAAAGTATATTTTAGCAGCGAAAGGATACGTTATGATTAAAGACAGACGACATTCTAATCATCTTATTCCCATCTTTTTTAATGCCAAAGAAACTTTTAATCAATATCCTAACCCGGACAGATTAACTATGACTTTAATAACTGATGGCACATGGATACTTTCTCTAAACAAAGTCGAACACCACTTTAAAGCACCTGTTATTTTATGTCTAAACCCAAATGATACTTTTTGTTTGAAAAACAGCAGCAATGCTGCTGCCAAAACTTTTATCTTTGATGTAACCTTTCTAAACAGCAGCCTTACAAAACAGGCACTCATGGATAATCATTTTGAAAAGATTGAGGATATGCATGATCGCAATCTAGTCCAAGCATTTTTTCTCCGAAATGAACACTATACTGGTCTACTACCACTGAATGCACCTTCTGCAATGCAAATCAACACATGGTTATCTATAATAGGCTCAGAATGTTTCTCACAAAGTGATAGTAAGTGGACTTGCCGTATCCGAAGATATCTTCTGCAAATTTTATATCTTTTAGAAGATGAATTTCTATTATACTATGGAGGAAATTCAAGAAAACAAGCAATTGATTATGCATTAGAATATATTCACAGTAATTATAATCTTGGACTAACCCTCGATGGGATCAGTAAATATGTAGGTTTAAATCGCACCAGCCTTAATAAACATTGCAAACAAACAACCGGTATGACAATTATCCAATATTTAAATAATTATCGTATAAAGATGTCAGAAGACGCACTTCGACATACTAATTTAAATTTGAATGAGATTGCTATATGTTGCGGCTATAACTACGAATCATACTTTATAAAAATTTTTACAGATAAACATGGGATTTCACCAACTGAATATCGCAAACTTTATCATGGATAAAACATGATTTCTACCCGTTGACAAACACACTTTTTCATAGTTGCAGATAAGAAGCCTTCTTCCGTTGCTTTTTGGAAGTTTCGGTAAAAAGAGGAATTATAAGCACTCAAAAAACAAGAACAGAGGGGCAGGTGCCCCTCTTCCTCAAATTCCCTCCTTATGAAGAATTTCCAGAAATCGTTCTATCGGCATACTTCCCAAATCACCTTCATCTCTCTTGCGGACAGAAACACTGTTGTCCTTGACTTCCTTCTCGCCAATTACAAGCATGTAGGGTATTCTTTCCAGCCTCGCAGCTCGTATTTTGTAACCTATTTTTTCAGCCCTTCCATCCACTTCGCAGCGCAATCCTTCTCTTTTCAGAGTCATTTCCATTTTTTTTGCATAATCCATGTATTTATCCGAAATAGGTAATACTTTTACCTGTACCGGTGAAAGCCATAATGGAAATTTTCCGGCAAAATGTTCAATCAAGATGCCTATAAACCTCTCCATGGAACCAAATACAACCCTGTGTATCATAATGGGACGATGCTTATTACCATCTTCTCCGATATACTCTGCCTCAAAGCGCTGTGGCAGTTGAAAATCCAATTGAATTGTCCCGCATTGCCATGTCCTTCCGATAGAGTCTTCCAAATGAAAATCAATCTTCGGACCATAAAATGCCCCATCCCCCTCATTTATAACATATGGCAGTTTCAAATCATCTAATGCATTTCTTAAACCATCTGTTGCCATTTCCCAGTCTTCATCACTTCCGATGGCATTTTCCGGTCTTGTAGATAACTCTACATGATATTTGAATCCAAAATCGGAATACACCTCGTCTATCAGATGAACAACGCCTTTTATCTCATCCTGTATCTGCTCCGGCGTCATAAAGATGTGGGCATCGTCCTGCGTACAACAACGAACGCGCATAAGTCCATGCAAAGTACCTGATTTTTCGTTTCTGTGTATCAATCCCAGCTCACTGATACGCATAGGAAATTCACGATAAGAGCGGGGCTCCATCTTATATACAAGCATACCGCCCGGGCAGCTCATGGGTTTTATGGCAAAATCCGCCCCGTCAATCAGAGTTGTATACATATTATCCCGGTAATGCTCCCAGTGTCCGGATGTTTCCCAAAGCTTACGGTTTAACATAATGGGAGTAGATATTTCCACATACCCTTCTCTTGTGTGCAGCTTTCTCCAATAGTCAATCAGCAGATTTTTCAATATCATTCCTTTGGGGAGAAAGAAAGGAAATCCCGGACCTTCCTCAAACAACGCAAATAAACCTAATTCTTTTCCTAGTTTTCTATGGTCCCTCCTTTTTGCCTCTTCCAATCGGTTTAAATATTCCTCCAGCATATTCTCACTTGGAAATGATGTGCCGTAAATTCTGGTAAGCATTTTATTCTTTTCATCGCCGCGCCAGTATGCGCCTGCAACAGACAACAGCTTAAACGCCTTAATTGCGCTGGTGTATGCCACATGAGGTCCGGCACACATCTCCAAATATTCTCCCTGTTTAAAAAAACTGATTTCTTCCTCTTCCGGCAATTCATTCAACATTTCCATTTTATATGGCTCATTTCTTTCTTCCATATCCTGCATTGCTTTTTTGCGGTCTGCCGTAAAATGCCTGATCTGCAAGTTTTCTTTCACGATCTTTTTCATCTCTGCTTCTATTTCGGCAAAGTTTTCTTCCGAAAAGCGAAAGTCGAATTCAAAATCATAATAGAAGCCCTCTGCAATGGACGGGCCTATTGCACATTTTGTCGTGGGATACAGTCTTTTTACTGCCTGCGCCAAAATATGTGCCGTCGTATGCCTGAATGCATTTTTCCCTAGTTCCTCCTCAAAGCCAGCCTCCCTGATGGAACCATCCTTCATCTTAATCTTCATTTTTTCATTTCCTCTCTTTCATAAATTTTTGATTAACATAAGAAAAGCACTCTTAAAGATACTTGCACTGTATCTTTAAGGGTGCTTATTGCACGGTTCCACCTTAATTTTTCGCTTCAGATTCCATCAAATCCTAACCTTTAACGCAGGTATACGGTAATACTTACATCTACTTTCAGTATTACAGCTAAGGAATGGTTTTCACATACAATCTACATAAACATCTTCCACCAAATGATGCTCTCTCTGTCTGCGACTCATATGCTACTCGTTTCCGTCATCGCTTTTTCTTATGCTAACTTGCTTAACATGATAACATTCATATTACGGATTGTCAATTATTAGAGAATTTGAGTTTTCGACTCAGTCCTAAACTGTATTCTTAAAATAAAGTATTGCCTTTCTGACATCATTAACAGGCAGCCATATCATGAAAAGTATAGCAACAATGCCTGCAATATTTCCTGCCAGCCCACCTTTACTGCTAACCCACGTCACTCCTGCACTAAACGCGACAACCAAAATAACCATGAGTATGACTGCGATTATATAATTTCCCGTGGCACGCAGGCAGAAGCCAAACATGGACGCAATAAACCAGTATATAACAAAAGTACATATCCCCAAAAAAATCAATTTAAAAACGTTACTGTTTTCCGATGCGCTGTTTCTGTTGTATGAAATCACCATGACGGTCATTCCTATGGAGAAAATCAGCTTAAGGATAAACCCTGACGGATTAAAAACAATGGTTTTTCCATCGTTATTTTTGTCATTCATAAAAAACTCTCCTATCATCTCAATATTTAGGATATTGTAGCATTTTTTGACAAATCATTCAACTGAAAGTTGGGCATCATTAGAGAATTATAATTTCCAAAAGAGATATGTATTAGCTTCCAAAAAAGATTGACTATTTTTAGGAATATGTTATTATACTATTAGTGGTGAGTCCTACCATAAAGTGGACTGCTAAAAGCGTTAGCAACTCTAATGGAGTTACTACACAAATGGCTATGTGGAAACGCATAGCCATTTTTTAACGAGGAGGTATATGCAGACAGATTTTAAATTATACAAGGTGGATATGAAATATATCCGTAATCTACATAATATAGATGATAAAGTGCTTTCTGTTTCGCCACAGACAGGAAAAGATAACAGGGTTTTCGTTGGAATTGTTATTATTTGCGGTATTCATAAATATTGCATACCACTTTCATCACCAAAAGAAAAACATAAAAAAATGAAGAATTCTATGGATTTTTCAAAGATTGAAGTAAATGGAAAGTTATTAGGTGTCCTAAATTTCAATCTAATGGTACCTATTGAAGAAGAACAATTACAGCTTGTCGATACAACCCTTTTTAAGCGAGATAGGGACAACATCAAATATTACAAGCAATTGTGTGTTCAGGAGTTAGAATGGTGTCAGGCCAACAGTGAAATAATATGTAACAAAGCAAATGTCTTGTATAAAAAGTACATCTCCAATGAGCCATTTACGGGCAGAAACCGCTGTCTGAATTTTCCCAAATTAGAATCCGAATGTGAAAAATATAATTCAAAAATAAAAAAGGAGACTTTATGAACCCCATTCATTTATATGTAAACTACCCCGAAAAAAATCCCTGCTTTGACACCGTCTCACAGGCGCTTGCCTCCCTGCCCCCCGTGGAAACAGCACCACAGTCATTCCCCTGTGTGCAGGAGAACAATATTACACCCGTTATCATTCACATTGCGCCCGGGTTTTATGAGGAACAGATTGTGGTAGAGCGTCCCTATGTTACTTTTCTTGGAGAAGCTGCAGCTTCTACCGTTCTGTCCTATCATCTCGGCGCTATGGAAATCATGCCGGACGGCAGCAAACGCGGCACCTTCCGCACCGCATCCGTCCGCATTGACACCCATGATTTTACGGCAAAAAACATTACCATTCAAAATAATGCAGGCTTTGGACACACAGTCGGACAGGCACTCGCCCTCTATGCCGACGGCGACAGGCTGCTTTTCGAGGACTGCCGCCTGATTTCCAGTCAGGATACCCTCTTTACCGCGCCGCTCCCACCTTCCGCTGCCAAGCCCGGCGGTTTTACCGGCCCCGGAGAGCACAAACCGCGGATTATGGGACGGCAGCTCTACAGACGATGCTTTATACAGGGCGACGTGGACTTTATCTTTGGAAGCGCCACCGCCTTTTTCGAGGATTGTACTGTTTTTTCCAAAATGCCCGGCGACAGGAAACCGCCGGAAAGCCCCGACGACGAGGTAATCTACGGCTATGTCACCGCTGCCTCCACGCCCGAAAATACCCCTTTCGGCTATGTATTTCAAAACTGCCGCCTGACAAGCGACTGCCCGCCCCGCTCCGTCTACTTGGGACGCCCTTGGCGTGAATGGGCAAAAACCGTGTTTATAGACTGTGAGCTGGGTGCACATATCCATCCGGCAGGCTGGCACGACTGGCAGAAGCCTCACGGACATTTCTATTATGGAGAATACAATTCGAGCGGGGAGGGCGCAGCCCCCATCGCTTCCGACGCGGCATCCTGCAATGCAGCTTCCAAAGAAAGAGCTGCCTTCTCCCACCGGCTTACGGCAGAAGAGGCAGCCTTGTATACAATAGAAAATGTACTCGAAGCGCCGGACGGATGGCGCCCATAGGAAAAGGGGTTCCATAGGAAAAAGATTTCCTAGGGAGACCCTTAAAACAGACTCAACTGCTCACCCTCGCCCTTGTCCTCAAAGGTGTACATATAAGAAAACAGCGCATCCTGGTCGCAGACAAGCCCGTACTCTGCACATTTTTGCCGAAATAGGCGGTACAGGGCTTTGCTGTTCGGACTGGGAATCTCGTAAGCGTCTCCGTAGGTTTTGATGTATTTCTGTTTCAGTCCCGGGAAGTGTTCGTCCAGCTTTTTATAAAAATACTGGCGGTCGCCATCCCGCAGGGTGAGCCCCATGCCAAAGTTGATGATGCCGTATACGCCGGCTCTTCTGCAATAGTCCAAGACGCCCAGAATATTTTCCTCGGTGTCATTGATGAACGGCAGTATGGGGGACAGCCATACCACGGTAGGAATCCCCGCTTCCTGCATACGGCAGAGAACCTCGAAACGCCGCTTTGTCGTGCAGACATTTGGTTCTACGATTTTACACAGGCTTTCGTCAGCCGTGGTAAGCGTCATCTGCACCACCGCCTTCGTCCTGTCATTGATTTGTTTCAGCAAATCGATATCCCGCAGAATCATATCGGATTTGGTTTGAATGGCTACACCGAAGCCGTATTCTGCAATCAGCTCCAGACATCTCCTCGTCAGGCACAGTTCCTTTTCAAAATGCAGATACGGGTCGCTCATGCCACCCGTACCAATCATGCACCTTTTCCGCTTTTTTCGCAGTGCCTCCTCCAAAAGCGCAGGCGCGTTCTTCTTCACTTCAATGTCCTCAAACACATGCTCTATGTGGTAACATGTGCTTCTGGCATCACAGTAGATACAGCCGTGGCTGCACCCTCTGTACAGATTCATTCCGTTTCGGGCCGACAAAATTGCCTTTACCTCTACCTCATGCATACAAACACACCAATCCTTCATGCCGCCTCTGACGCCGCTGCTGAAAAAGGTCTCAGCCGGCTTCCTGATAAAGCTTTAAAATATGGTTTTTGCACTGTATATTATCCTCCGGCGTCGTATTTTCCAGCGTCACATGCATAAACGGCTTCTTTTCCCTGATAAATTTCATAACGGCTGTGTAATCCATTTCACCCAAGCCCGCACCTACCGAAACCAGCTTGCCGTTTTCCGGCCTGAAATCCTTGATATGCACCATGGCAATATCCTCGCCCAGCACGTCAATCGCTTCCTCCACAATTTCCTTCTGCTGCGCATAATTGCTGATATCCAGCAGATTCACAGGGTCTAAAATAACCTGCAGGTTGGGCGACGCAATTTCCTCCAGCACCCGCCTTGCACGCGCCGGATTGTACACAATATGCTTCCAAACAGGCTCAATCGCTAAAATAACGCCTGTTTTTTCTGCATACTGTACTACGGGACGAAGATTTTTTATAAAAGTCTGCAACGCCTCTTCTCCATGGCACTCCGGTACTGCCGTATAGGTTTCATTCGGCGCTCCCGTCTCCGTCCCCACAACGCCGCAGCCCAAAAGGGAGGCAAAACGAAGGTGCGCCAGATACCGCTTTGTAATCTTCTGTAATTTTTCCGGACTGGGATTCGCCAGATTTAAGTAACAGCCCAAAACTGCAATATCCACGTCATTTTGGGCAAATACCTTCTTTATGTACATGGCAAGCCCCGGCGTCAGCGCGCCGTCGTCGGTGGGAAACTCGTCAATCACCTTGGATAGCGCCAGATGTCCGCAGGCAAAGCCAAGCTCATGCACATCTGCAATTCTCTCCTCAAAGGGAAGCTTCTTTGTATCATGTAATCTGATTCCAAGCTGCATATTTACCTCACTCCTGTTATCACATTGTCCACACCGATTAGCTCCATGGCTTCGCCGGTCTGTCCTTCTATTTTTACGTTTTCCAAACGCAGGGTTGCAATATTTCTTGCAAACATACCCCGTTTAGAACTTTTCTCAACCCCTTCAGACATGGCGGGAACATCGCATTTTGCCTCTTCCGCATAGGAAACCGTAATATTTTTCATCACAATTTCTTCGATTTTCTGCTCCGGAAGCCCGTCAAAAAAGGCTGCCGCCACATGGCAGTTGGTACACTCCATGTTTTCAAACACCAACTTCTTAATTGACGGCGTTCTGTCATCCACGGGATAGGGCTCCCTGCTCTGCACATATTCCGTCTTGCCGTCAGGGTCGCAGAAATAGAAACTGTTGACCACAAGGGGCGTCATCACATTGTCCAGCGTCAGATTGCGGAAGGTGATGCCGTCCAGCACCGCATCCTCGCCGCGCCCGCGCCTTGTCTTGATTCGCAGTCCTCTGTCCGTATGGCGGAAGAGACAGTCCTCCACCGTCATATTGATAACGCCGCCGGCCATCTCGCTGCCCACCGTAACCGCGCCGTGACCATTCTCCATCAAGCACTGCCTGATATGCAGATTTTCACAAGGCGTCTTATATTTTTTGCCCATATATATCTTGCCGGATTTGACGGCGATACAGTCGTCTCCCAAGGAAAAACGCACACCCAGAATCTCCACGTTTTTGCAGGATTCCGGATCCAGTCCGTCCGTATTCGGCGAATCCGCCGGATTCTTCACCGTCACGCCGATAAAACGCAGGTCATCGGAAAAGAAAGGATGCAGCGTCCAGGAAGGCGAATTCATAAAAGTCACGCCCTGCAAAGTTACATCATGACTGTTACACAAAAAGAACAGCCTCGGGCGGAATGCAGTCCGCATAACTTTCGGATTATTCCACCAGTTCTCCTTTGAGGCATTGCCGTTTATCACGCCCTCGCCGTAAATCACCACGTCTTTTACGCCCACACCGCAAATAATGCCGGAAAACATCGGCAGTGGATTGCCCTCCCACGTGCCGAGATGATACTCGCTCTTTTCGTCATAGCTCTGGATTGCCGGCGGAAATATGGGAAANCGGCTTCTGTCGGTGTCCGCCTTAAGCTCCGCCCCCTTTTCCAGCTCCATGCGCAGCCCGCTCTTTAAAAACANGCTGGTAATCCGNTAGGTTCCCTCAGGAATCAGCACCCTGCTGTTTTCCGGGCACGCCATAATCGCCGCCTGAATAAAGTGAGTGTCGTCCTGCACACCGTCTCCCTTTGCGCCAAACTGCCTGACATTCAAGGTGACATATTCCTCTGCTGTCTGAAAGCTTATGCTGCCCTCCTCTTTTTNNCCGTCACNCACNGANACNNNATANNCCTNNGCCGGNTTCANANNNTAAAGNCNCGTCACCGTNNTTTCNGTNTCTCCNTAATANTCCCCGTTTACATACAGGCTGTATNTCTTTTTCGTAAAATANCGTCCGCCGTCCTCTATCTCAAANGAAGCGCTTCTCGCGGTACACATCACNAATTTTAANTTCATANCNAAACCTCCNTAAGCTGTCTGCCCAGCGCCCCGTATTTTTCCTCGGATAAAAAGCCTTTTTCACACGCGTTTACAAACGCCTGACCGGCAAGCCGCAATGCTTCCTTATCTTTATCNGCCACATCCGTCTTTAACGTTTCCTTGGGAAACTGCGTCATACGCAATTCTTCTTTTTCCACAAAGAAACGCGCCANACCTCGCAGCATATCNTTCAGTCTCCTATANTGCTCGTAAATCTCGGGACTCATCGCNGAGAGCGTATCNNTAAAAAGCATAAGGCACCTTGCAGCATCCGCCGTGCTGTAATTTTCCTCCAGCCTTTTTCCCAACACCGCAAGCTGGCTGACAATATCCGGATAACCCGCCTTTTTTCCTGCCTTTGTCTCATATTGCGCATAGACAGGATATAAAAGCAGTCCCGCCTGATATGTATTTTCCTCTATTGCTTTTGTTTCAAATACGCCGTCCCCGTCTCTTTGCAGGGACAAAACCGCCTGCGCCGCCTCTTCCAAATCAGCGTTGGTTCCCACTGCCGCGCGCTCCAATAATGCCTTCATACAGTTTTCCTTTCCTGTTATTTTATATAGGTGATTGCGAAACTCATAGTTGCCGATTCCGAATTGTGCACATTGTATATTCCATAAGCAGACCCTTGCTTGCCGTCGGTACTTAGCTGCCGTATTTTGGCAGCTTACGTACCGCTACGGCAAGCTCGGAGCGAAAGCGCGTCTGCGTTGGCATATACAATGAGCACAATGACAATGCATAGCTTCTGCGTTTCGCACTTACCTGGATTTCACACATTTTTGCAAAAACGGGCGGACAAATCCTGTCCGCCCACTTAACATCTACAGCGTAACACCCTGTTTGAAAATTGCCATGTCGTGGAAGCCCGCCTCTTCGCTGCACACCTTTTTGCCGGATGCAACTTCAAGCACATANTCAAAGAACTTCTGCGCGGTTTCCTCCATGCCCGCTTCCTCCGCAAGCACGCCCGCATTAAAATCGATCCAGCCCGACTTTTTCCCGGCCAGTCTGGAGTTGGTCGCAATCTTCACCGTAGGCACAGGNGAAGCAAAGGGAGTGCCGCGTCCCGTGGTAAACAGCACAATCTGCGCGCCCGCCGCCGCCAGCGCCGTTGCCGCCACCAAATCATTGCCCGGCGCACTGAGCAGATTCAGTCCCGGCGTCTTTACCGTCTCNCCATAGGCAAGCACGCCTTTCACATAGGAACTGCCCGACTTCTGGGTACAGCCCANGGACTTATCCTCCAATGTGGAAATGCCGCCCTTCTTATTGCCCGGCGAAGGATTTTCATAAATGGTCTGATTGTGGCTCNTAAAATAATTCTTGAAATCGTTAATCAGNTCCACGGTCTGCTCAAACAGCTCTTTCGTCTCNCAGCGNTTCATCAGCAGGGTTTCGGCGCCAAACATTTCCGGCACCTCCGTCAGAATCGTCGTGCCCTTTCTCGCCGTAAGCATATCGGAAAAACGCCCCACCANAGGNTTNGCNGTGATGCCNGANAGNCCGTCGCTNCCNCCGCACTTCATGCCGACAATCAGCTTTCCGGTTCCCACTTCGGTGCGGGTAAAGCCCTTTGCATAATCAATCAATTCCCTGCAAAGTGCAACACCGTCCGCAAGCTCATCGTCGCTCTCCTGCGCCACCAGAAATTTTACCCTGTCAGGGTCGTACTCGCCGATATATTCCTTCAGTACGTCTATATTGCTGTTCTCACAGCCAAGTCCCAGCACCAGCACGCCGCCGGCATTGGGGTGGTTAATCAAATCCGCCAGTATCGTGCGGGTATGCTCCTGATCGTCGCCCATCTGGGAACAGCCATAAGGATGGGGAAATGCGATAACCTCCTCCACAGTTCCCTCCACATATTCGTTGGCTTTTTTGGCAATCGCCGTCGCCACATTGTTGACGCAGCCCACCGTGGGAATTACCCAGATTTCATTGCGGACACCCACCTTGCCGTTTTTTCGCTCAAAGCCCATAAAGACAGCTTCTTCCTTTTCCTCTATGGAAACGGTAACAGGCTCGTAGGTGTAGTCAAGCAGCTCTCCGAGCGCCGTCTTTACATTGTGGGTGTGAATCCACTGTCCCACATGAATATCCTCCTTGGCATTGCCGATTCGAAAACCGTACTTAATCACTTCGCCGCCCGCAGGGATTTCACAGAGCGCCATCTTATGTCCGGCAGGAATCTCCTCCGCCGCCTTCACCGTAAGCGCTCCCACCGTAATCTCGGTTCCTGCCGGAATGGGATTTAACGCTACAATCACATTGTCATTGTCATTGATTTTTATAAAGTCTTGCATAACGCCGCCCTCATGCCATTTTCTTTGATATCGTCAAGATAGGAAGCCACCGCGTCGGAAAGGCCTTCTACCTTTGTCAAATCCTGTCCGTGGAAATTCTCATTGGAAAGATAAGCGTCCACAAAGGTCTTTGTGTCTTTGCCGCTGTAGTCGCGGAAGAATTCCAGCACTGCTGCATCGTCCATGATATTGTATTCCTGTCCGTCCCTGTGACCGATAAGCGCCTTGTCGCGGATTTCGCTGCCTGTATAGAATGCCATCAGCGCCGCAATGGAGAAGGTCAGATGTACCGGCAGCTTTCCGTATTTTTCCACATATCCCAAAAAGCTGGGCAGACATCTTGCACGCCACTTGGACACGGAATTTAAGGAAATGGACAAAAGGGCATGCTTTACATACGGATTGTTAAAACGGGTAATCACCGCGTTTGCAAACTCCTCCAGTTCCTCCTTGGGAAGCGTCAGCGTGGGAATCACTTCGTCAAAGATGGTCTTCATCATAAAATTCTTCACATCGTCGTCCTGCATGGACTCCAGCACGATATCGTTGCCTGCAAGATAGGAAGCAAGCACAAAGGAAGTATGCGCGCCGTTTAAAATACGCACCTTGCGCTGCTTGTACGGCTTCTGGTTGTCGGTAAAGATAACCGGCAGCCCTGCATCGGGAAGCGGAAACTCCTTGCTGATATCCTTGTCGCTCTCGATAACCCAGAGTGCAAAAGGCTCGCCCGTCACCAGAATCCTGTCCTCATAGCCCAAATCCTGCCAGATGGACTCCACCTCGTCCCTCGGATAACCGGTGATAATTCTGTCTACCAGAGTGGAAGTAAAGATACATGCATTTTCCACCCATGCCTTAAAGCCATCCTCCAGTCCCCAAAGCTCAATCAACTGCAGCACGCATTTTTTCAGCATAATGCCGTTGTCGTCAATCAGCTCTACCGGCAGCATGACGAGTCCCTTGTCCTCTGCTCCGTTGAAAAACTGATATCTTTCATATAAAAATTTGGTCAGCTTGCCCGGGAAAGTCTTGGGCGGCTCCAATTCCATTTTATCCGTATCATCAAAAACAATACCTGCCTCCGTCGTGTTGGAAACCACAAAACGCAGGGTATCGATTTTTGCCAAATCCATGTATTTTTCATATTCTTTATAAGTATCCACGGCGTCCGCAACCGCAGTCACCACGCGGTTCTGCACCTTTGCCTCCCCGTCCGCGATACCTCTTAAGGAAACAGTATACTGGCAGTCCTGCTCATGAAACATATCCAGGCTGCCAAACTCAATGGGCTTGATTAAAACAATGTCTCCGTCAAATTTGCCGGATTCATTGGCAATGTCAATCATATAATCCACAAATCCGCGAAGGAAATTTCCTTCTCCAAACTGTACCACCCTGATGGGTCTCTCTTTTTTGCCGCTAATCGCTTTGTTTAATCGTTCCATGTTCCCTCTCCTTACTTTCATTCACATTTTTCTACATTTGCACCTGCAGATGCTGTTTATTATGTAAGTGCTTTCACATTGATTTTACTGCTTTTTCGGTCTTTCGTCAATAAGAAATTGGGGGGAGGGGGGAGACAATTTAGACTTGCGGCAAGTCACGCCGTGGGAGTGTCCCCATCCCTATGCAGACGCGCTCTCGCTCGGATAAAAACGTAGTGGACGCTAAGCTCGAAAAGACCTCGCTAAGCGCCAACGTTTTTATACGGTCTGCAGAGGGATAGGGACGCTCCCCCGGCTGAATCACGCAAGAGTCTGCCCCTCTCCCCGTAGGGAAATCGGGGCGCTGCGCGCGAAGTTTCAGGGGGATAGAGTTAGAGCTGCACGCTTGTGATGGCGCACCCCCAATGCCTTGCGGGCTATCCGTGCGTCTGCGAACACTCTTGCGATAGCGGCGGCGGAGCCGCCCCTCCGAGCCGACGCCCTGCGGGAGCAGGGCACGGCGACCCCCGCGACAATCAGCCGGGAGCGGAGCCATATGCCTGTGCAGACCGTATAAAAACGCCGGCACTTGGCGAGGTCTTTTCGAGCCTAGTACCGCTGCGTTTTTATCCGAGCGAGAGCGCGTCTGCACAGGCATATGGCTCCGCTCCCGGCGTAACTTCCGCCGTACCTCGCCTCCCCCTGCTCCCGCCCCGCCACCCCCTTTTTTTCCGCAAATCATCAAATTATCTATTGAAATTCTCCGAAGCATCTATTATAATTCTGTTAGGTTTATTGAAACCGCTTACACTGTCATTTTCCCAAAACAGTGTTATTTTCTTAAACAAGAGGGGCTTATCCATGACAACAAATATGACTATTTACGACATTTCCGAAAAGGCCGGAGTTTCCATCGCTACTGTTTCCCGTGTCCTAAACGGCAGCAGCAATGTCAGCGATAAGACCAAGAAAAAAGTTCTGGACGTTATCAATCAGTACGAATACACCCCCAATGCCTTTGCCCGGGGGCTTGGTCTCAATACCATGAAGACCATTGGCGTTATGTGCGCAGATTCTTCCGACCTTTATCTCGCAAAAGCTATCTACTTTATCGAGCAGAAGCTGCGCGCCAACGGCTACGACAGCATTTTGTGCTGCACAGGCTACGAACTGGAGACGAAAGAAAAATGTTTGAATCTGCTGATTTCCAAAAAAGTTGACGGCATTATTCTGATCGGCTCGCATTTTATCCATGAAAATGAAGATGACAACCGCTATATTACGGACGCAGCTCTTCAGGTTCCGGTTATGCTGTTAAACGCATCCTTCGATGCGCCCAATGTATACAGTATTGTTTCCGACGACTACAATTCCATGTATGAAGCTACCAAGCTGATGATAGCTTCCGGCATTAAGGATATCCTGTATTTTTACAACTCTACCTCTTACAGCGGAAAGCGGAAGCTCGCAGGCTACAGGGCGGCCATGGAAGAGGCAGGGCTTTTGAGAAGCGGCAATCTGATGCAGCTATATACAGGCTCACACGAGGATATTCAAGCTATGTGCGAGCATCTGATGAAGGTACAGAGCAAGGGCATTTTATTCCGGGGCGTTATTGCCTCCGACGACAATCTTGCCCTCGGCGCTGTCAAATATGCGCGTACTACGGGGCTGCGCGTACCGGAGGAGCTTTCCATTATCGGCTACAACAATTCACTCCTCTCCGCGTGCTGCAACCCTGAGCTCACTTCCATCGACAACAAGCTGGAAACCTTATGTCAGCATTTAATCACCACGCTGATGGGCCTGCTGGGCGGCAGTGAGATGCCCAAAAAGACTGTTTTTTCAGGCGAGGTTATCCATCGCGGCACAACGCTTTCCTAAAAGCGCATTAGCCCTTAAAACCTGCTTCGGCGCTGTTACTGCGGGTTTTCGGGGTTTATCAATAAAGCAGCGCAGAAATCATGCCCGCTAAAAGGGGCGAGGAGGTATTGCATGAAAACATTTATGGACAAAGATTTTTTACTCGACAACGAAACTGCCAAGGTTCTCTTCCACGATTACGCGGAAAGCACCCCCATTCTGGATTACCACTGTCACATCAATCCAAAGGAAATCGCAGAGAACCGCAGCTTTGACAATATCACGCAGGTATGGCTCGGTGGCGACCACTACAAATGGCGCTTTATGCGCTCCTGCGGCGTAGATGAGAAGTACATTACCGGAGATGCTTCCGATAAAGAAAAGTTTATGAAATGGGCGGAATGTCTCGGAAAGGCAATCGGCAATCCCCTGTATCACTGGAGCCATCTTGAGCTGCAGAGATATTTCGGTTACACAGGCACCCTGAACAAAAATACGGCGGAAGAGGTCTGGAATCTGTGTAATGCAAAGCTGGCGGAGCCTTCCATGAGCGTGCGCAATATCATCAAGCAGTCCAATGTGACCTTAATCTGTACCACTGACGACCCCATCGACAATCTGGAGTGGCACAAAAAGTTGGCGGAGGATACTTCCTTCGATGTAAAAGTGCTTCCCGCATGGCGTCCCGACAAGGCAATGAACATTGAAAAGCCCGACTATCTGGACTATCTCGCCAAACTGGCAGACGTGACCGGCGTTCCCGAGATCAATACCTTTGCCGCACTGAAGACAGCCCTGAAAAAGAGAATGGAATTCTTTGCTTCCATGGGCTGCAATGTATCCGACCATGCGCTTGAATTTGTAATGTACTATCCCGCTTCCGAGGATGAGCTTGAGGAGATTTTCTTAAAGAGACAGAACCGCATTGAGCTTTCCAAGGAAGAGGAATATAAATTTAAAACTGCCTTCATGCTTTTCGTGGGCGAACAGTACCATGAATTAGACTGGGCTATGCAGCTCCACTACGGCTGCAAGCGCGACAACAATACCCTGATGTATGAAAAATTAGGACCTGACACCGGTTACGACTGCATCAACAATTACGCTCCCAGCGCACAGATGGCGGACTTTTTAAACGCCCTGATTAAAAAGGATAAGCTTCCGAGAACGGTGCTCTACTCCTTAAATCCCAACGACAATCAGGCTATCGGCACCATACTCGGCTGTTTCCAGGATTCCTCCGCCGTTGCCAAGATACAGCAGGGCAGCGCATGGTGGTTTAACGACCACAAGACGGGAATGATAGAGCAGATGACCTCTCTTGCAAATCTCGGCAATTTGTCCGGCTTTGTCGGCATGCTGACAGATTCAAGAAGCTTCCTGTCCTACACAAGACATGAATATTTCCGCCGTATCCTGTGCAACATGATCGGCACATGGGTAGAAAACGGAGAATTCCCCGCAGACATGGATACCCTGTCGGAGATTGTAACAGATATTTCCTACAACAATGCAAAACGATATTTTAAATTCCCCTTATAATTTTTGATGTGTTTCCTTCCGCATTGTTGTGTTTATCCGAACCCCTTTTTCATTATAAGCGAAGAGCCATGCCTTGCGGCATGGCTCTTTGTCGTTATGGAAAACTAATATACCATCGCTTTTTCTTCCCCGTTCATCACGCGGAGCGCGCCCTGTGCAAGCGCAAGCAGTTCATCCTCGCCCGGATATACGGTAAAAGGTGCAATCCATCCTGCTTTTTCTTTCAGATTGGCGATAACGTCCTCGCCGTAGGCAATGCCGCCGGTCACGATAATTTGGTCTACCTTACCTTGCAGCACACATGCCATGGAGCCGATATCCTTTGCCACCTGATACAAAAATGCTTCCTTCACTTCCGCCGCATGCGCATCGCCCTCGTTTGCCATTTTTGTCACATTGCGCATATCGTTGGTACCGAGGTACGCATTGAAGCCGCCCTTGCCCACGATTTTTCCGTACACCTCTTTTTCGGTATATTGGCCGGAAAAGCACATTTTAATCAATGCGCCTGAAGGCACTGCACCTGCTCTCTCCGGTGAAAATGCACCGTCGCCATCCAAAGCGTTAAATACATCCACCACCTTGCCGTCAATATGTGCACCCACGGAAACACCGCCGCCCATATGGACAACAATCAGCCGCAAAGACTCGTAAGCCTTGCCAATCTCCTTGGCATAACGCTTTGCCACTGCCTTCTGGTTCAGCGCATGGAATACGCTGGTGCGGGGCAGTTCAGGCACGCCGGAATACCGTGCAACGGTCTGCAGCTCGTCTACTACCACGGGGTCTACAATGTATGAAGGAACACCGATTTCGTCCCCGATTTCACGTGCCAGAATACCGCCGAGATTGGACGCATGCGGTCCCTGCTTTCCGATTACCAAATCATGCAGCAAATCATCGGTAACGGCATAGGTTCCGCTGGGAATGGGTTTCAGCATTCCGCCCCTGCCTACTACCACATCAAGTGTTTTGATATCAAAGTTCTTTTCCTTCAAAAGTGCAATGATAATATTTTTGCGGAAATCCTTCTGGTCTACAATCGTCGCATAGCTGCTGATTTCCTCCGTCGTATGACGCAGCGTTTCCTCAAACAAGAGGTTCTCATCCTCAAACACACCGATTTTGGTGGAGGTGGAACCGGGATTAATAATCAGACTTTTCATCTATTGCTTCCTCCGTTTTCAAGCATTCTTCTTCATCTCCTCTGCCACAACAGCCGCCAGTGCAAGGGAGTTTACTTTCGTCTCAAAGGTATCGGAACGGCTGGTTAAAATAACGGGAACCTTGGTGCCGGTAAGGATACAGCCATTCTTTACATCCTTCACCATATGTACGATTGCCTTGTACACCAGATTGCCGGCATGAATATCCGGAAACAGCAGAATGTCTGCGTCGCCCTGAATCTTTCTGTCCGTCGCGCCCTTGTGCTTTGCCGCCTCAGGGTCAATGGCAAGGTCCAGAGAAAGCGGCCCGTCAATGATACAGCCTGTAATCTCACCGGCCTCATTCATGCGGGCCAGTTCAGCCGCCTCCACCGTCACGGGCATCTTGGGGTTGACTACCTCAACAGCCGCAAGGGGTGCAATCTTGGGACATTCGATACCGCATGCATTTGCCACAGGCAGGGTATTTTTGATGATATTCACCTTATCCTCCAATGTAGGATAAGTCATAAATGCCACGTCGGTCAGGAACAGAAGCTGGTCGATGCCGGGTACGTCAAATACGCATACATGGGAGAGCACACCGCCGGTACGGAGTCCCACTTCCTTGTCGAGCACGCTCTTTAAGAAGTTCTTTGTGTCAATCAGACCCTTCATGTACATATCCGCTTTTCCCTCATGGGCAAGCTTTACCGCTTTCAGGGAAGCCTGTATCATGTCCGGCTCGTCGATAATCTCATAGCCTGCAAGATCCATGCCGATGGACGCCGCAATTTCACGGATTTTCGCCTCGTCGCCCACTAAAATGGCGTCAGCGATTCCTCTCTTCTTTGCCTCCTGTACTGCTTCCAGCACCGCCTCGTCCTGTGCAACGGAAACAGCCACCTTTTTCATACCGCACTCATTCACCTTTGCGATAAGTTCATCAAAACCTTTCTTCATCTCTTTTCCTCCATTCCAAAGCGGTACAGCTTCCCGCTTTCATCGTTAAAATAATAACACGGTCTCATGCAAAAATCAACCTGCAACGCAGATATCCGCGTACTCCGCCTTTGCCGCCTTTAACAGATTATCCGGCGACAATTCAATTTGGGAGCCGAGGCGTCCGCCACTTACAATCATGGTGGGTAACTTGGCCGCACACTTTGCAATTTTTGTCACATACTGCTTTTTCATGCCGATTGCCGTACAGCCGCCGCGGATATAACCCGTCACGGCATTGATGTCTTTTACATGCAGCATTGCCACTGATTTTTCTCCAACCGCTCGCGCCGCTTTCTTCAAATCAAGCTCCGCCTCTATTGGTATCACAAACACAAAATAGGCTTTGGAGCTTCCCTGTGCCACCAGCGTCTTGTACACCTTTTCATGTGGCAGGGAAAGCATATCCGCTATCTGCACACCGTCAATAAATTCTCCGCATTCATAGGTATAGTGCTCATACGAAATTCCCATGGAATCCAGAATCCTCATGGCATTGGTCTTTACCTCTTTACTCTTCGCCATATCAAATCACCTATCCTTCCACTATCCTCTTTGCCATGCATAATATGCATTGTACAATGTGCAATGCGCACTGCGCCGATTCCCACAAGAAAGACAGCTGCTGCCAGCAAAAGCAGCGCTGCCGCCGCCCCGCCAAAGCCGGACCATTTTCCCGTCATTCCCACAATGAAAAGGGCCGCCGCCGTACCGCACAGAACCGGCTGCAGTACAGTAAAAATTCCGGCGAAAAGCGCCGTTTCACCCCTGAAACGTCTTTTCCTGATATCCTGCAGGGCTTCCAGCACGCCGACAATACCGCACAGGACAATGCCGGCGCCTGCCACCGCTTTCGTGGGATACGCGGTATGCGCTTCCGCTCTGCCGGAAATGCTAAGCTTTTCAAAGGAGAATGTACTGTCATCGGAGAGCTTGCGGACAAACTGTCTTCCCGCTTCCTCCCGCAATGTTTCTTCTCCCACTTCCTGCAGCACATCCGCAAACATTTCATGTTCTGCAATGTATCCTTCAAACCACTCCGCCGATATTGCGTAAAAGATTCTTTCAAATAATACTTCATTGACAACTCGGGTCATGGTAGAATCTGCCTTTTCGTAGACTTCAATGGACCACACGCCGTCTCCCGTCAAGATTTTCTTCTGCAAGTCTTCCTGCAAAACATAACCACATTCCGCATTTCCCCGCATTACATTCCGTTTTACCTCTTCTGAATCGCTGCATACCAGAAAATGCACTAAGCCGTCATACTCGGAAATAAGTTCCCGCAATTCCGTATCCGGTGTGTACACAGCCGCCGTAATCACCGTGTCCGACTGCTTTTCCAGATTGTACTGCAAAACAGAAAGCAGCGCCATACCTGCAAGGCAAATCCAGATTGTCTTTTTCCATAACAACCGTTTTGCCAGTATCCAGAACAAAAGCGGTTTCTTTTTCGTCCTGCTTCCAAGGCAGTCAACATTTTGTTGGGTTCCACCTTTATGCTCCATGCCAACAGGCATTTGGGACACAGACCTGCGCTCCATCCCTGCGGATACTTCCCTTTTTCCTCTCTGTCTGCTGCCGCCAAACTGTGCTGCAAACAGACTGCAAAGCCAAAATACCCCGAAAAATAGACACAGGACAGCCGCCGTCTTCCAAAAGGCAGTATCGCTTCCGGAAAACACAGCCGTAAACGCCGCCTTGATATAGGTGGTTGGCATCACTACCGCAAGCCGGTTTACCACCTGCGGCAAAATTGCCGACGGCACAAAACAGCCGGAAATATAGCACATAAACACAGCCGCAAAACCAGCCGGAAGAATCGCCGAACGTGCGCTCTCCGCAAGCAGATAGATAAGCTGCAGCCAGGAAACCACACAAAATACTGCCAGCACCACAAGAAGCATACCCTGTAATGACCAGCTTATCCGAACCGCTTCCCTGACGCCGCCCGAAAGCCACAGAAACCCTGTTACAAAAAGAAGCAGCAACAAGCAGCCGGCCGTGATAGCACTTCTCCCCAAAAACTGCGCTGCATAGGAAATACCGCCCCTTTTTTGCAGTAGAAGCATTTCTTCCCCATCCCGCTTTAAAAAACTTCCCAGAAACATGCCTGTTACAAGCAGATAGACGGTAAAAAAAGCGCCGGCATAATAGACTGCAAATCCTGTATTTCCGGTTTCAGATAGCTGCCTGAAGCGGAAATACTGCTCTCTCTCCGTGACAATCCCTAAATTAAAAGTATCCAACTCCTGATACATCTGCTCCAGTCCGTAGGGCTCCACATGAAAATATTCTGTCAGCGCATGTGCCGCATAGATTTCTGCCTGCGCCACGGCAAGCAGTCCCGTCGCCGCATTTGCAAGCTCCTCGAACACAAGTCCCTTCGGGGAAGGATTCTCCGCAAGATAAAGACCTGCCGGCTCATTGCTGCCCGACAGGATTCCTTCTATCATATTCTCCGGCAGCACCAGAAGCGCCGCAAGCTCTCCCTCCGCTAAAAGCGCCTTTCCTTCCTCCTCCGCCACGGACACAAAACGGCATAAGCCTTTTACAGCCTCCATATTTTCCACATAAGAAACTGCCATGCGGATAAGCGGGCTCTCCTCTGCCGCATATCCAATCTGTACCGGCTCTCTGTCTGCAGACGCAAGTCTTATTTTCTGCGCGCAAAAAGCAATCATACCGACCAAACACAGCAATATGACTGCTCTTCCCAACGCAGCGGGCAGCCGCAGCGCCGCCCGCTTATATTCTGTTTGAAACCAAATCCAAAATCTTTTCATGTTCTCTTAAAGGAGGGATACACCCCACGGATTGTCCGGTGTGTTAATGCTGTCACGAATTTCCTCTATGAGCTCCAAAATATCGCTCTGGCTCATTTTCAAAAAGTTTACTCCTTCGGACGGCATCTCTATCGTATCCGTAATCGGTCCCAACGTCAGTGCGCCTGATAACCTGCATAACTCTTCGCCATCTTCCAGAACCTTAAGCTGCCCCAGGCGGAAGGTTGCATGCTTTCCTTTTTCGACGTCTTCAAAGCCTCCCTTTATTTCAAAAGCAAATTCCTCTATCTCGTCATACACCTTGTAAACCGCTTCAAATTCCCGATTCTTGAGGTCCCATGTTACCTCCCAGGCCATCTCCGCCATACCAGTATTGTCACCAAAAGTTATGACAAACTCGCTGCTGTATTCTGCAGCCGTAAGCGCCGATTTTCCCCCCAGTTCAATATACGGTGCATCGTCCGGAGTCGTAAGCGTTATCGTGCCGAAAATTTCGTCCACCGTCCGCTCTTTGCCGGAAAATACAAAGGTAAACTCTATGCCTTCTACCTCGGAATCCTCTATTTTGATTTCCTCGAAAGTTTCTATGCAGACGATACGGTCTTTCTTATCCAAATAAACCGTCAGCTTTACGTCTGCTTCTAAACGGAACGAAATATCTATATCCCGCCCTGTGCCTGCAAGCTCCTTTTCAATCTCATCAAAAAGGTCATTTATCGCTTCTCTCTCGATTGTTACGTTTATGCCGCTGCAGCGCACGGTTTTTCCGTCTATCTGAAACTCTTTGGATTCACCGTTTTCAATTGTAATGCCTTCAGCAAATTCTTTTAAAATTTCTTCGAAAATCCCGTCGTCAGATTCTTCCTCATCCTCTGTCGGCTCAGGAAACAAATCTAATGCATAATCCCTATCTACTCCGTACCGTCCCCACATTTCACGCCAGACAGAATCATTAAACTCCTCTCCGAAGGTAGCGGTATTGACATAATAAGTATTACTGAGCATTCCGGGCATGCTAAAATAGAGTCTCTCATCATTTGCTGCCAGTTTCATCTGTACAAGACTGATGTTGTACGCGCTCACAGTGAGGTCAGCATTCATAAGCTTGTTGACACGGTCATAATTCTGTGTATAATCAAAGCCAATCGTATCCTCTCCGGGTATGGTGAAATTCAAGCTCAGGTCAACATTTCCTCCATCCGTCTCCAGCATTTTGAGAATTGTCGGATAATCTATATCCTCCAGTATTGCCGTTTCGCCCGCCGCCATTTCCTCTGCAAGATTCTCAAATCCTTTTGCAAGCCTTGCCTGCGGACTGTTTGACATAGAAGCATGCACAAATATACCTATTCCTACGGCAATCGCAATCACTGCCACCAAAACGCCGGCAATCACTAAGCCCGTTTTCTTTTTCTTCTTTCCACCTTCCGCCGGAGCCGGAACAGGCTGCATCGGCGCACCATACATATAAGGGGACTGGTTCTGCACGGGCTGCTGTGCGTAGGTATACGCCTGCTGATTCTGCATGGGCTGCTGGCCGTAAGTGTACGCCTGCTGATTCTGCATGGGCTGTTGGCCGTAGGTGTACACCTGCTGATTCTGCATGGGCTGCTGGCCGTAGGTATATGACTGCGGGTCCTGCATGGGCTGTTGGCCGTAGGTGTATGCCTGCTGATTTTGAACAGGCTGCTGATTGTATGCATATGCCTGCGGGTTCTGCTGCATTTGCTCTGCAGCGGGCTGCGCCTGTACCGGCTGCTGCTCATATGCTGCCGTCTGCATGGTTTGCGGCATCTGTCCTGCAACAGGCTGCTGTCCGTCTACTGCTGCCGGTTGGGTTTGTGACGCCTGCTCCGCAGCGGGCTGCTGGCCATTCACCTGCTGATTTTGCTGCTCTTGCTGCAAATTGTTATCGTCCATTTTCATTCCTCCCTGCTGCGCCCTCTTCCTCAAACTACCCTCAGTTTAGGATTTGCCGCAGCTTAAAACTTTTTTACGATTACCTTCAAAGTATCTGTGAAAGCAATGCATCTCCCCGCAGCCGGACATCAATCTCCCGACACCGTCCTTCCTTCAACGCATACAGCTTATCACAAATATCCAATTCTGTTTCTTCATGGGTGGCAAGCAAAACTGTCCCTCCCATGCCCTTATAGCGCTGCAGATGCTCCCTGACCTTTGCTTTTCCCGGCAAATCCAGGGCTGCTCCGGGCTCATCCAACAGCAAAACCGGCGGATTGCCTGCCAATGCACAGCCGATACTAACCTTCTTTTTCATGCCGCCGGAAAGCTTTCCCACCTTTTGGGAACACATCTCTGCAAGCCCCAGCATATGCAGAAAACCTTCCGCAAGCTCCCGCTCCAGAACTTCTCCGTCACCATACCAGAGCAGCAGATTGTCTCTTACGCTTAACTCAGGTATCAAAGTGTTTTCCTGTGGGACATATCCCGTATAACGGATAAAAAGCTGCTCGCTTCCCTTGGGCGGACGCTGCTTTTTNTGCGTNANACAGTCCGCCACCGCGCCGTCAAAGGCTATCATTCCCTTATCCGCCCGGCGCAGACCTGCCAGAATATTTAACAGCGTAGATTTTCCACAGCCGTTCGCACCCACAATGCCGACACACTGCCCTGCCTCTGCNNATAAGTCCACGCCCCTCAGCACTCTCTTTCTGCCGTATGCACTTTCTATTCCCGTCACGCAGATACGTTCCATTTTTAACTCCTTACTATAACAAATCATAGCATAATTCTGCGTTTTATACAATGCGGAGTTTTTATCGGATAAACTTTGTAATTTTTTTGTCTTGACAAATATATCGTCTAGCGATATATTAAGTTCATGATATATCGGGAGGCGATATAATGAAAAATACACCACTAACGGAAGCATTGTTTTATATCCTGTTATCACTGCGGAAACCAAACCACGGATACGGTATCATCCTCGAAGTGGAGGAACTGACAAAGGGCAGGGTAGTATTGGGGCCCGGGACGCTGTACGGCGCGATTCAGACGATGATGGAGAAGGGCTGGATACGCATTTACAGTGAGGAGACAGCCTCCCGAAAAAAGAAACAGTATATCATCACTGATTTAGGCACCGGCGTTTTCATGGAGGAAAAAATGCGTTTGGAAGAATTACTGGCAAATTCTGTGCTTTTTGAGGAGGATAATAAAAATGATTCAATTTAAAATGAGCTATAACAANGACAAANTNACGGAATGGCTGGGCCGGATGGCAGCGCAGGGCTGGGCAATGACGGACTATGTCCTCGGCTTTTANCGTTTTGNAAAATGTAACCCCGGAGAATACATCTATCAGGTAGACATTGCNGAAAACCTGTTCAGNGTGTCGGANGACTATCAACANTTTATGGAAGAGATGNNNGTGGAAATNGTATGCCTNTGGGGTCCTTGGGTCTTTCTGCGNAGAAAAGCTTCNGAAGGGNGCTTTGAAATGTATACGGATGTGGAATCNTCTNTCCGGCATTATACAAAAATCAAAAGAATGTTTCAGNCATTGGGAGGAATCATNGGNGNCTGCCTGCTTTTGGGAATCTATGGNGCAGTATCNCAGAAACGCNNCNTTCTCTGGGGAATCGTGGTGACAGTTCTAATTCTTANGCTGCTGTTTTTAAGGNCGATTGNNCATCTGGGNNGAATNCTGACNGAGCTGAACNGCANGCTTGGGAGGAGGACTTCCGAATCGGGCGGGATGTCCTCTGTGTTTGTTTCGGTAATGCGTGCAGCAGGCGCCGGTATAAGTATGCTTTTCGCCTTCTTTTTGTATTCCCTGCTGCATGAAGCCGGCCACTGTATTCCTGTGTGGATTTGCGGCGGAACCGTCACGGGGTTCTATCCCGCCGACTGGCTTCCCCATATGACATATGAAGGGATTACCGGCAGTTTACCTCTCGGACTGATTGACATTGCAGGCTCGGTGCTGCCGCTTATGGCAGTAGCGGCAATTCTCCTGTTTTACAAAGGGTCAAAAAAGCATCCCTGGTTGAATATTTATTTGGGCTTCCTATCAGGCATTTTTATATTTTCGCTTACACCATGGATTTTGGAACCTATCATTGGCAGACAACAAAATTCGGATATTTCTCATTTTATAAATCATACCGGATTACATCCGGCTGTGGTAGTGCTGTGCGCAATCATTGTTTTCGTACTGATGTGCCTTCTGTTCATCAAAAGAATACCGGAATTATTCGGTGGAATTGTAAGTAGAAAATTTATCATTTCCATTGCTGCCGTAGCGATAACAACAGGCGCTGTTATCACAACGCTCTGGCAGCTCTTTGAGGCCGATAAACTTATGGCGGAAGGCAATGTCCGGTACACGGTGGAAAGCAGCCAAAACTCCATGCTGCAGGAAGAGTTCTCCATAGAAATTGAGCAGCCGGGAGAATATGTCCTATATGCCGAATGCGAAGTAGACCGGGACGGCGTCATTGCAGCAGTTATCTTTTGGGATGAGGATACGGTGTATTGCCATTGTACAGGCGCCACACTTTTTCAATTGGAATCTCTCCCCTTCCATCTGGACAGCGGTAGTTATACCCTTTCCTTCTATCTCCTCAGCAGTGAAGAGGATTGGCAGGAGTATTGCCGAATTACCGGAAGCGCTGCAAGCACCATAGAAGATTTTCCCTATCAGCCGGATGCACCGGCTACTGTCACCGGCAGCTACAGTCTTGTGTATAAACGTTCAAAAAATAATTGACGAATTATTGTTTAAATGGTAATATAATAAAAGAAAGGGCATTACCGTATGCAACGGTTCGCCTTAGTAACTTGTTACTTCATCAAAAAGCAACCATTACCTTTGGTCGAGGCGGTTGCTTTTTTGATGTTTTTCTTTTCGGGCTGTCTGCCGGATGCTGCTTTATTATTTATCATCCAGACTATCCATTATAAGAAAATCTTTTAGTTTTATATGTCTTACAACACTTGTGGAATAATCGATATCGTCATTTGTAAGCAGAATTTTCTGCGAAAGGTTATCTATTCCCTTAAACGCCTCAAATTCACGTTTATAAGCTTTGTCATCGGCAACACTGTATGCGACTTGCACAAAATATTTCTTGTTGCCGCGCTGCGCAAGAAAATCAATTTCCTTACCGGCATTATTATACACCCAAACATGGTAACCCATATAAACAAGCTCATTATAAACAATATTTTCAAGGTTATGTGTAAGGTCAAAATGATTATCCATACACCGCAAGGAATTAAAGGCAACATCCGCATCATAAATTTTCACGTAATAACTGAGTTCTCTTTTTGTTTTTGTTGAATACTGCTTAACAGACTCAATAATATACGCCTCTTCCAGATAACCCAAATACTTCATAATTGTATTAGTGGAACAGGATTCGTGTTCTTTTTTTATATAATCGTGAATAGATTTAGCAGAAAATATTCTGCTATTGGAACGCAAAACATAATTCACAAGGCTCCTGAATAAACTTTCCTTACGAATCTTATAACGATAAATAATATCATTAAAAATTATCGTATCATCCAAATCATCCAGATATTTACGTTGTGCTTCGAGCGTATTAAACTCCAGACGCTTTGGAAATCCTCCCCAGACCAGATAATCCGTAACAGAAATCTCCTTGCCGAGTTTCGTGGCGTACTCCAAAATTTCCTTATAAACAAATGGACGAATTCGGAAAGAAACATACCTTCCACTCAGCTCCTTCGTAAATTCACTCGACAAAAGCTTTGAGTTAGAGCCNGTGACAAAAACCGAATAATCATAGAGCCGCAGCGTTTTACAAGCATCCTGCCAGCCATCCAAAACTTGAATCTCATCAAAAAACAAGTAACATTTCCCTTTTTTTCGATGGTTTTCAACATATGCAATCAGCGCTTTCCCATCTGCTATATTCGCTGAAACACGCTTGTCCTCAAAGTTCAGACTAATAATGTTGTCTGTTTTCTGCTTGATTTCATCTGTAATCTGTTGAAGTATTACAGACTTTCCTGATCTGCGGATTCCCGTAATTATCTTAATCAAATCCGACTCGTAAAACTCTCGAACCGGTTGAATATAATGTTCTCTGTATATCATGCTATCACCTCTGTCTACATTCTACTGAAAACTTTTGCAAATGTAAAGAAAAGTTTTCAGTAGAAATGAAACATTTTGCGTTTTTATATAAAACGTGTCAATAGAGGTGTAGCTACAAGCCTTTTTATATCACGATACTTTGCTATATCCAGTACAGTGCTTGTAGTCCTCCTTCCGCAAATTAGAATCCTTTTTCATATAAAGCTTCTAATTTTGACAAAAACGCTTCTCTTTCCTCATCTTCATAGCCACGGAAAATGATGTTGGCAATATCTTCATGATTAAATAGGTACTGGAACTGCTCACCAATATGCCCTTCCGGATAAAGCACACCAATGTAGTCATACTCTGTTCCATCACCTGCTGCATCAGTCTGCTTAATACCACAAATCATCAGTCTCTTCTCACCTTCTTTAAGTAATACAATAGTTCCAATCGGTAATAAATCTTTAATGTTCATAATCATTATCTCCTCTTTTATTAAAATAGTTTTCCAAACCATTTTCCAACTGCTTTTCCTACATTATTAACAGCCTTGCCAACTTCCTTTGCCGCTTTTCCAGCAGCCTTTCCAACCGCCCCTACAACTTCCCCGGCTTTTTTTACAACCACTTCTCCTGCATCAACGATTATGTCAGAGACCCACTCTGTAACGCTTTGACCAGTTAAGGCCTTAACTCCTGCACCTATTAAAGTCGTCGTCAGACCGGTAAGCGCAACTACTGCCACAACCGGTGCTGCCGGTAAAAGAGCAGACACCGCCGCCCCAACCACAATCTTTGCGCCTTCCTGCAGAGCAGTCCCTACTACTGTCTCCGTGATCGTCTCTGCCCACACTCTGGTATCGGACATCTCTCCATCAGAATTTGCCTGTTCCTCCTTATTGGCAAAGTAATTTGCCACTCCGCTAAAAAGAACATTTCCCCATTTTGCACAAGCCGCCTTTGCACCATTCTTACCTGCATAGTCGCCAATCGTTTTTTTAATTTGCGCATTATAAGGCGATGTTTTATTGGTCAAATTATTAAGAAAACGATTTATCGGATTTTTAGCTGTGGATACTCTATTAAGCTTATTAAGACCTGTTATATGCTTAAGCCACCAAACTGTCGATGTTTTTCTTCCAACCGCATTACCAATTTTTTTGTAATTGTTATAGGTCTTTGCCGCACCGGATACAAAATCATAAATATCCTTACCCGTATGTAGAAAATCATTAATAGATTGCCCATTCTTAATATCCTGATAAAACCCATAAATGGTGCCAATATAGTTGGAACCTTTTAGCAAATCACTCCATCCATAATTAAAACGAAACTCCTCTACAAAGGTATCCCATTTAGACTTTTTTTCTTCTGAAGCGAGACCCAAAACCTCACGTTCTGTCTTTTGATAAATTGCTGCAATGTTGGAAATAGCAGCCTTCATTTCATCAGTCTCCTGCTTCTGTAGAGCAATTTCACCTCTAATCTTCCTTAAGTTAGCATGTACACCAGACAAAGCAGAGCGATTTTTATAAACTAACCATAAATTATCAATCGTTTCCAAACTGTCTATTTGCCCTGATAACTGTTTCGAAATATTTCCAATATTTTGTTCTGCTTCAACCAAGCTCGCCAGCTTAACCGAAAAATACGCCACCTATTATCACCTCCAGTGTATCAAAATCAATAAATCTGTGCAATAAAAACCATTTCACTTCTCTCTCTTTTATTGCACTATATATAACCTATGTCTGTTTTATATTTTACCTCCTTCCCAACTTCTATTTCTCTTTTCTGACGAACAACCCATCTACCGTGACAAAATGCATTCGCTTCCTACTCCACCCGCACCAATATAGCGGACACATTATCTCCTGCGCCATTTTCAAACACTTTCCCCATTAGAAAATTCATGGTCTTTTGCACACCCCCTTCTGACCTGATACTTCGCAAGCCTTTTTCTATCTGCTTTTTATCGCAGAATTTATATAGCCCATCGCTGCACAGTAAAAAGCTCTGCCTGCCGTTTATTCTGTTTGTTCCGACATGAATGTTGACTTCCTCTTTTGTCCCTACTGCCTGTGTCAGCTTCCCATGACTTTTGTTTGCCACAATTTCCGCCTGCGAGTAACGGCCTAATGTAGAGGGCAGCGTGTCCCAGATATCGTCCACCGTAAGCAGGCTGCATTTCCTATTTGCATAATTGTAAATATGGCTGTCGCCCACAGAGAAGAAAGCATAGCAGTCGTCCTTTATCAACAGCACTACCACCGTTGCACCGCAGACTTGACCTTGGTTATACTGCGCATAAATATTGCTGTTCGCATTTGCTATAACCTGCCGGACATGACCGGATAATGTTTGAAAATCCGGCATATATGACATCTCGCTCAACTTTTGCCAGTATATCTCAAACTCGGCTATGATGCCTCTGCTCGCCAGTTCTCCCCTGCTGTGTCCGCCCATGCCGTCCGACAGCACAAAGAGCCCAACCCTTCCCGTACAAAAAGCCGACACCGCATCTTGATTTACATTATGGCACAATCCACGGTCTGTTTTTACACAGTATGAAATTTTGCCCTTCAAAGCCTTTGACATCTATTTTTCCTATTCTTCTATTGTCAGCCTGTATACCGATCGTCCGATTTTTAATGTACAGCCTGTTTCTAGTTCCACAGTGGAATGTATCTTGTTACCATTTAAGAAGGTTCCGTTTGACGAGCCCAAATCTGTTATGTAAAACCGATTATCTTCCAAACTGATTTCACAGTGCTTTTCCGAAACTGCATTGTCCGTTGTGATTGCCAGATTACAACTTGCGGCGCTCCGCCCCACTATGATTTTGTCCACGATATCGCACTGATAAGTCCTCATGGCATCCGCTTCATCCGTTAAGATAATCCTCTTGTTTTTCGCTTTCTGCCCTTCTGTTTCCGATGTGTCAAACAAAAGCAAGGTTCTGCTTTCCGAAGCCTCCTGTTTTTCCGTCACAGTTTTCTGAAGCATATCCGTCTTTGGGGATTTTACAGGCGCAAATGCCGGTACGGCGGCTTCTTTGTGCCTTTCATTTTTTATCCGCTTATCCAGTTCCTCATAAGCGTTACCACCCTTGCCATCTTTTTTCCTGCTTTTTAGCAAGATAATAATAACAACCATCAACACTGCCACAATGACTGCCATACCGATAAGCAGTATCTTTGATATAGGCAGTCCGGAGGTTTCCGGCTCTCCTGCCGGTATTTCCCCTTCTCCTCCATTTTCCAGTTCTGCTTTTATTTCCTCTGCACTTTCTTCCTCTGTAAGGTCAGCAAAAGGAAGCGTCACCTGACTTTGTGCCGTGTAGGACACATTGCCCGCTGTCAGTGTGAGCTGCGAATTCTGTGTACTGCCGTTCTGAAGCTCTCTTGGCACTTCTATTTTCACCTGTAGCAAATGATAATCCGCATTGAAAGACTCCACCACCGACATGGTATCCTGTGTCTCTTCTAAAGAGACATACTGCCCCTGTGTCATGCGGGACAGAGCAAACATATTCTGCAGCGCGTCCTGATTATTTTTCCCCGATATCCCAATGGTGTGAATCGGGTACGGTGTCTTTTCAATCAACACCAGCAATTCGTCCTTCGAATAGCCGATTTCCGTAGAATCCATCCCATCGGAAATGACGATAATCCGCTTATATCCGGAGTCCTGCATCTGATTTAATGTGGAAATCGCCTCGTACAGATTCTCAATCAGATAGGCCTCCTTATCCTCCCCCTCCATATCCTCAATCATCTGTTTCAGATAAGAGTAATCGCTGCTGTAATCTGTCAGATATGTAACTTCCTTGTCAAGCACTGCTATGGCAAACTCTTCTCCTGCCGCTCTGCTCGCCACAAGGTCTATCAATATACTTTTTACCGTATCCCCATATTTGTTCATGACAGAAAGCGAATTGTCCCACAAAATCAAGGTACGGACAGGCTCCTCGGCCGCCGCCACGTAAGCGATATTTTCTACCGTACAGGCATCCGTTCCTACCTGATAAGCCGCTTCTGAGACCTCGCCCTCCACGCCTTGTACATATAATACAATTCCGTTTTCCGTTGTGTATTTTTCCACTACGATCATATTGTCAGCCGCTTGTGCCGGCAGTGAAATGCTGAAAAGCAGCAGTATGCCTATAAGTCCCATTAAAATCTTTTGTAATCTTTTTTTCATTCTGTGTCCTCTGTTATTATTTCATCCCAACTAAACCGCTCACAACAAACCGGCACCAGCATCAATTTCGTATCACCCAGCAGAATTAAATCAAACGCTTTCATCTTAACAGGCTCCAACACAAGCTCGTCATTCAGGTAACAAAGTCCCGTACCCTCCCCGGGCTTCATATAAAATTCTCTCTTGCGCGGCTCATACATAACAAATGCCTGCTTTTCCCTTGAAACCTTTTCGTCCATAATCACAACGTCCATGGATACAGAACGCCCTATGGAATTGTTTCCGGTTTTTAACGGAAATCCCATGCCGTAGTCTTCTCCTGCTATACAAATAAGATAGCCTACCGGCGGCTCAATTTTTCCCTTGGAAAAATACCCCACCGTTTTACCCTCGTCACTCTTCTCGCTTGTCTGTGCCGAAGCCGCAAAGGCCGCGCTTAACGATTGTGATTTTTCCTCTGGCTTGCTTATTGACAGCTTTACTTCTTCCGGCCGATTATATGGCTCCTGCTCTTTACTCCTTGTCGCTTCTTCCCCTGCTTTATTATCTTCCTCCTGCAGCAGCACCGTCTTTTCATGAGCACTTACAGGTGAATCTTTTTCTTCCTTTTCCTTTTTGTCTTTTCGATGAAAAAAGCCGTGTTTATCACGCTTTGGTTTTTCTTCCTCCATCTTGCTGTGCCTTATCGAAAACGGGTCTTGTTTCACTGCCTCTACGCCCGCCGCACAATGGGGGCATTCTTCGTATTTATCACCATCATAAAAATGACCTTTTACACAAATCACCCTGTTCATCTTTTCTGTTCTCCTAGCGTCCCATTACCACCCATGTGGCATTATCCTGATTGCTGTATTTCTTCGCAAGAACTGCCCCGCGCAGTTTGTTGGAAATGACTTCCACCTCTTTTGTGCTGTCCAGAATTTCTGCAATTTCCTCCTGCGGCACGGTTCTGTACAGACCGTCCGTGCAGAGCAGGAGCTTGTCCCCCCGTTCCGTCTCAAAGGATTTATCGCTGCCGTCAAACAGTGCGGCAGTTCCCATTCCCAGATAGCTGATTAACTGCTCTGCTTTTGGATCTACATAAACTTCGCCGCTTTCACCGGATATTTTTTCTGCAAGCAGCGCATAGTTATGCTCCCTTGTCACACAGTGCAGTTTATGCTTCCGCATATAAAACAGCTTGCTGTCCCCGATAGAAAACCAGTGCAGCTTGTTACCTTGCAGCACCACCGCAACCATTGTGGTTCCTGCGCGCATACGTGCTCCGTCCGCATACCGCAGACCATAGACTGCATCGTCCAGCCTCTCCATTTCTTTTTTCCAAAAAACATGCATATGCTCTGTCAGTTCTGCCTGTTCCAGAGCCGCAAGCATTTGCTCCGCAGCAAAACGGCTTGCCGTATTTCCTTCCCGCATACCGCCCATGCCGTCACAGACAACGGCAATCGTCCTGTCTGCCGTCTGCCTGCTGATACCATAATCCTCCTGCCTCTCGCGGCTTCCCTGCAAGGATTCCATGCAAAAGGCAGGCTGTAATCCGACGGACTTATTCCTTATCATTTGTGTGTTCATAAATTCCTCACCCAATCCAAACCGCAAGCGCAGTGTAGTTATCCATATTGCTGCCTTTTCCGTTTTGCCGTACAATTTCATTCATGGCGTCCAGCCATGCCTGCACACTGACTGCTTTTTTCAGGCATTTTTCCATATCGCCGTCCTCGATATATTCCCAAAAGCCGTCCGTGCACAAAAGAAACGCCTGTCCTTTCGCTGCCTTGATTTCTTTTTCCAGTGCATACTGGGGTTTCGTCCACTCCGTTCCCATCACCCGCAAGAGCCTGTTTCTGTCCACATGATGGCGGATATCCTTTTCTTTTATTTCTCCCATGGATACCATCATCTGCGGCACACTGTGATCCTTTGTTCTGGATACTATCTTATGCTTCTTAAAATAATAAGTCCGCGTATCGCCCACATGACCGCTGTATATATTTTTTTCATCTATTGTCAGCACGTTCAGCGTAGTCTTCATGGCATCGACGGCATTCTCCTCTTGCTGTTTCTGCAAAAGCCGCTCCTGCGCCTTATCAAACAGAATGGCAAGCGTCTGTGCGCCATGCTCCTTAAAGTCACGCTGCACACTCTCACACACAAGCTTAGAAGCCACGTCGCCCCTTTCATGCCCTCCGAGACCGTCTGCAACCGTAAAACAATATCTGCCTTCTGTGCCGCCTGCCGCGGCAAAATCCTCGTTCTGCTCTCTGTCACCGGAAGATGTGCTGACTGCATATGTAATCTCCATTTGCGATAACCTGCCTTTCCTGTTTTGTCGGGGAAACGCTGATGAAAGCGCTTCCTTACTTGGGTCTGTACCGGTACAGCGTGCGCTGCTGCACCTCCCGTGTCTCGGAAGTTTCCACTCTTTCGTCCCGCCAGTCGCTCCATGCGCCCCACTGGTAAAAATGATAAGTCACCACATCCGTTCTGTCGCGGTACTTGTACACGGTCTGGGTTTTAACCTTGCGCGTGGCGCTGCCCTCAGCAGGGGTGTCGCTCCACGCCGTATATTCCGTCCAGCGCTCATGGGTGTATTCATAGTGGGGCAGTTTGTCTGCATAACGGTACATCGTTCTGGTTCCTACCTCAACATCACTGCTCGCCGTCTGCTTATTGTCCGTCCAGCCGGACCAGTCACTCCATTTGTAGTGGTAGTAGGTGTAGGTAATGGTACGGCTGCTGTATACGGTGTAGGTGTAGGTTTCGGTGCGGTAGACATCCCTTTGGTCTACGTACCACCATTGATCAGAACCTCCCGTTCCATAAGTTATATATCCACCCTCTGTAGTCTCGTAGTAAGGTTTCGCCGCTACCCATCCTGTATCTTCATATTTAGCTGTAGAATCCATTTTTTGTGCATAAGATTGCGACCATGTAAAATAAATCCCAAGTCCTGGATAATTATATCTCCAGTGATAATAATAATATTCCGTCCTGTCATAAACCGACCTCGTATCCGTCCGCTGCTCCGTCCTTACCTCAATCCGGTAACCTGTCGTCTCGCTTGCGGATATAGGCGTCGTACTCCAATTCGACCACGCACCCTCGCTCTCCGTCCTGTGGCTGTACGTATACCCCGCCATACTCGCCGCGGAAGAAGTCGCCCACACCTTTGTCCGCGTGCGGTACTGCGTCTTTGTCTCCACCTTTCTGGTTGTGCTCTGGCTCACGGCTGTTGTGCTCCAATCGCTCCAATCCCCATAATCATCCACATAATAAGTTCGGACATCTATCTGCTTCCAGCCGCTTAAGGTTTTCTTGTCCGACTTTATGGTCTCATAATCGGAATAAGAATACTGTACCTTTTCACTGACCTCCCTGCCGTCCTGCGTGGCAGGTTTTGTAGTTGACCATGCACTCCATGCGCCGTATTCTCCCTGTGTAACTGTCGTATTGTAAAGCGTCCAGCCCGCCAGACTATTTTGGCTAGAGGTCGTAATAGATTTATCGCGGAAGCTGTACTGTATTTTCGTTTCAATTTCATAGCCGGAACCGTTTACGCCGTCCGGCAGGGAAGTTACCCAGTCGGACCACTCCGGCTTCTGCTCGATAATCTGGTTTACCGTCTCCGTTCCGCTGCTGACTACCAGCGCAATATCCGTTCCGCCCTTCACTTCTGTATAGGCAGCTATACTCTGGCTGATCACCTTGCCCTTCGCCACCGTGCTGCTTTCTTCATAGGTTACACTGACCTGCAGACCCAGCACTTCCAATTCGGCAACCGCCGCACTCATATCCTTGTACTGTACGTCCGGCACATATACCGGAAGCTCCTCCGCAACCGTTACGATTTTAATAACATCACCTTGATGCCCCGTCGCTCCGGCACGCGGCGTCTGTTCCAAAATACTGCCTGCCGGAAACGTTCCATTCCTTTCCCCTGTCTTTACCAGATAAATCCCAAGCTGCGCTGCCTTTGCCGCCGCCTGCTCCAGCGTCATGCCGGTAAAATCAGGTATGGTAATTTCAGTTTCCTCATCCAGATAGGTATCCAATCCCAAAGAAACCGTCAGCACCACCGTGTCCCCGCGGTGCGCCTGCTCTCCCGCAGTTAAGCTCTGCGCCATAATAACGCCCGCCTCAAAGGCACTGTATTCTTCCTCTATCTCCAATATCAGACCGAGCGCCGTGAGTGTGTCAATGGCGCTGTCCTTCTGGTAGCCGCAGATATCCGGCACCACGACGACTTCCCTGCCGCCGCTGACGACAACTTCAACTACTCTGTCTATTTTTACAATTTTTCCTCTGTCAACATTCTGCGAGAGCACCATATCCTGCGGCACATACTCCGAGTACTGCTTATCCACAATCTGCATAATCAGTCCGGCATCCGTCATCATGTCATCAGCCGTATCCACTTCCTCATTTACCAGATTTGGCACACGCGCCATCCCTGCCGGAAGGGCAAAGCCCTCCGGAATCAGTCTGGAATAATCGATAACGCCTGTGGCAAGCAGACCGGCAAACACCACGACGGAAAGAACCGCTGCCGACGTCGCCAGCTTCGCCCAAAGCGGCCACTTTCCCACATCCTCCTTCTTTAACCTTACAAATCTGAGTTTTACCTTTTCATCGCCATACAGCTCTTTCTCAAAGCTCTCCGCATCCTGTGTACGGTCTTCTATCTTGATATTCAGGGCATTCATAATGGCATGCTCCGTGTTTTTCGGAATTGCCACGCCCAGTTTTGACGGCTTCTTTAACTCCTCCTTTTCCACGCGCTCCATCGCATCCTCGGGCGTTATACCGGTCACCATTTTATAAAAAGTGGCGGCAAGCGAATACACATCCGTCCATGGTCCCTGATCGCCGCGGCTGCGGTACTGCTCCATCGGCGCATAACCGGGCTTAATGATGACGGACAGACTTTTACTGTGCGATGTAGTCGCAAATCGGGATGCGCCAAAATCCAGAAGCTTTACCTTGCCGTCATTCGTCAGGAAAATATTATCAGGCGCAATATCCCTGTGCATAACTCCCATGGCATGCACTTCTTTTAAGGCAACGACAATCGGATGCAGGATTTCCTTTGCTTCCTCCACGGACAGCTTTTCATGCTGTTCCAGATACGCTTTCAGCGTCCGTCCCTCCAGATACTCCATAATGATATAAGCCGTATTGTTTTCTTTGAAGCTGTTATAAATGCGGACAACGCCGTTCGCGGCTTCCATCTTCGCCAGCATCTTTGCCTCTTCCAGAAATTTTCCGAGTCCGCTGTCAAACTGCTCCGAACGCTCTCCCTCATAGGTGGTAATCTGCGTCTGTCCGGGAATTCTGGTAGAAAATTCCCCGGGCAGATACTCCTTTACCGCAACCTTCCGTAGTAACACCGTATCCCAGCCGATGTAGGTCACGCCAAAACCGCCGAACCCCAGCACGCGCCCTATCACATACCGGTCTGCAAGCAGCGTACCCGGTATCATATGGTACGCTTCCTTTGGCGGCGTACCAATCTCGTAGCCGCAATACGGACAAATTTCATACCCGTCCTCAAATTCTTCCATACAGCCCAAACATCTATGCATGAATGTTCCTGCCTTTCTTCCTGTCATTTATTCGGCAGAGCCTGATATTCCCCTACCATTGTCATTTTCGAAAATCCCGTATGCAAATCGGTAAACTCCCTGTTTATCTCCACATACGCAGCGTATATTTTCTTATTCAGCGGCAGATAGTCCCCATTCTGCACATACCGCACATCCTGCGCCGTGTCTGCCAGAAGATATACCAACACCTGCACTGCAGCTTCCTTTTCCGCCGTAGAAGCAGTATTCGAAATACTGAAATAGTCCTGAAATGTACCCACCATTCCTGCTTCTTTCAAAAATCCCACCTTGTAAATCCCCGGCATATTGCGCTGTATCCACCGATACACAGAAGTATCTGCAATCAGGCAGGCGCTTTCGTTCAGCAGAAACACTTCCTTATCCGCAATCTGTTCCCTCCTTGACAGTACAGCATCAGACGCCGCAAAATCCGGAACCGGCTCCTCCCCGCTATACAGGTTATACCATGTCAAAAAACCTTCCTCACAAACCAGAAAATTTCCCTCTTCTACAAGTTCTCCCACTTCTTTTTCTTCCGTATTTGCAAGCGTATTGTAATAGACAACGGGCATTACAAAAGCAAGCGGAAGCTGTTTTTCATCCGGAAAATATCGGGCGTACTGATCCAAAAAGTAGTAGTCGCCTGTATTAATAAAATCAAACACGGCCGTTATATCCTCCAGACAGGAAAATTCCTGCTGTGACAGACACGCACTCTCAAACAGCGTTGGCAGTGTTCCCTGTTCCATGGCGGCACGGAGCGCAGTCTCATATTCTTCGTTTGCCATACAGCGTATTTCCACTGTAATTTGCGGATATTCCGTCCGAAATTCCTCCAGCGCCTCCTCCATGACGGCGGTTTCTTCCGACACCGTTTCCGCAGAATCAGCGCTAATCCAAATCGAAATATCTGCCGGCTCTAAAATTGCCGCCGCTTTTTTTCTCTTATCCACTACCTGCAGACAAATGAAGATTCCGACAAGTGCAACCGCACTGACTGTCACAATGGACACAAACCTGCGAATCTTGCGGGTCTTTAGCTCTTTTCCCACATTGCGGATTACCGTTTCTCCGGAAAGCGCCTTCAGAAATTCTTCGGCACTTTGAAAACGCAGCTCATACTGCAGCGCCATAGAGCGCAAAATCGCATTGTTCAAATTGTGGGAGAGCTCCGGACAAAACTTTTCCGGCTCGGTAAGCAAGTCCTCTTCCACCCGATTGACCGACTCTTCCGGCTGATTTCCCGTAACCGCACGATACAGAGTCGCTCCCACCGCATAAATATCGGTCCAAGGTCCCTGCCTGCTCTTTGTCTGATACTGCTCCGGCGGAGCAAACCCGGGCTTTAAGATAACGGAACGCGTCTTGTCTTCATCCTTCGCCGAAAATCTTGCCGCACCGAAATCAATCAGCTTGATATGCCCGTCGCTGCACATAAAGATGTTGTCCGGACTGATATCGCGGTGCAGAATACCGCTTTTATGAACCTCTAAAAGTGCCGAGAGAACTGCCCTTGTCACCTCCAGCGCTTTCTCGGGCGAAACCCTGCCGCCCTGCTCTTTTATGTATTCCTTATAATTTACACCGTCCAAAAATTCCATAATAATGTACGCTGTATTGTTTTCTTCAAAAAAATCATACACATTGATAATATTCGGGTGCGTATTAAACTTTGCCATATTTCTTGCTTCTTCCAAAAAGCGCGCCTTGCCGCTCTCACATTCCTTTTGCCTGCTTCCCGAATAAATAATCAGTTTCTTTTCCCCCGGCACACGGTTCACCATTCCGACAGGATAGTACTCCTTCACCGCCACAATCTTTGACAGTGTCCGATCCCATGCCTTGTAGGTAATACCGAAACCGCCGCTTCCTATGGAAACTCCGATTTCATACCTGTCCGCAATCAGCGTGCCGGGCGTCAGAAAATACAGTTCTTTTGGCTTTATCTCTTTTTCTTTGCCGCAATAGGGGCATATTTCATACTCCTCCCCATATTCGCGCATGCAATGAAAACATCTATTCATCATCAGACCGCTTAAAGAGGGTGTTCCAAAAGCTTAACATACCTTTTGGAATCCCCTCCTTCTTTCCTTTTTATACAATCACATCTCCGGCAAGGCTGTTGCTAAGTTCCTCGTTCGCCTGCTCCGTGGAGCGGTATACACTTGCCATCTCATTCAAGTCACTCACATGCTCGTTAATCATTGCCGCCAGTTTTGCAATATCGTCATTCAACTGATTGAACTTATTGATATATGCCGTGGAAGCCTCTCCCTGCCATTTTGCGCCGAGACCGTTCACCTGGTCCGTCATGCTGCCCGCCAGATTCTGCACTTGTGACATGACGCTGCTGAATTCATTTGCCGTACTTTCAAGCTGTTCCGGTGTTACTAAAATTGTTCCTTCCATAATGACTTATCTCCTTTTCGTTTTAGTATTTTCTGGTTACTGCTGTTTCCGTGTTCGCTGCTTCCGCCGAATCATATTTTGCTGCAATGGTTTCCAGCGTCTGGCAGTACTTTTCGATTTCTGCCGCAAACTTGTCCATAAATGCCTTGTCATTCATAAACGCTGTATGAAAGGCATCGTTTGCCTGTCCCTGCCACTGTGATTTCAGAGTGCCCTCCGAGTTTTCCAGATTTGCAACCTGATTCTTAAAGCTTGCATTATACTCTCTCAAGGTGCTTGCCGCGTTGCGCAGTTCTGCGCTTGTTACCAATATCTGTGCCATGTTTTTTTCCTCCTGTTGGCTTATTTTATTTTCACCGCTCTCTACAGACTTCTGCCTGTGATGGAACGGTTATCTTCCGTAGGTGTTTCCCGTATCCAAGGCGACGTTTAAGGCTACCATGCGCCTCCACCTCCGCCATTTCCGCCTCCGGTACTGAAGCCTCCGCCCGTTCCTTCCGGCGAACTGGCAGCAGAACTGCCATTCGATGACTTGATAGCAGAAAATGCAGTCCGTAACATGTCCTCTGTCGTCCTGCTTATCTCTTCCGCCATACTGCGCACACTTGCCTCGCTCTCTGCCGTCCGGCTTGCAGCCGCCTCCCGCTCTTCCGCTATCCGGAGCGCCTCCATCTCTGCGTTGTAAATATTTCGTGCCACACTGCGGATAGCCTCTGCCGTCTGACGCAGGGAAGCCGCCGTCTTTTCCATGTTTTCCATCAATTGAAACCCTTTTCCGATATACAGCCCCGCATTTTCTCCCTTCCAGTTGTTACCCAGACTGTTTAAGGTGTTCTGCAAATCCGTTCCCGAAAGCCTGCTCAAATCGCCCGCTATGCCGTCCAATTCCGCCGCTTTTCTTTCCGCCTGACTAAAATCCATCTGAATCTGATATCTGCTCGCCATACTTGCTCTTATCCTCCTGCTCTGACGTTTATTTTCCTGTTATACAATCACGTCGCCTGGCAGCTCCTGCACTACCTGCTGTATTTGCATTTCCACGTCAAAATATTTCTGCGCGATGGTAACCAAATCTGTCGGATGTTCTCCCAAACGCCTCAAAATTTCCTCCGTGTCCTTCTCCAAATCGTAGTATAGCTGCCTGTGCTTGTCACCGCCCTCTCCAAGCCAATAGCCTTTTGTCTTGTCCATAATCGCGCGCAGTTCCTCAAAATGGCGCTTCATAGAATTGACTTTGCCTGCAGCTTCCGTGCTTTTGGAAAGCAGAATTTCCGGCGTCACCCGAAAACTTACCTGTGCACCCGCCAACGTCAATATTGCCTGACCTGTCTGCATATTTTTTCCTCCCTCGAATTTTTAGTCGTTTATATCCTGATTTTTTCAATTTCTTCCCTGACGCCTGCCTCACACTTCCGATATTCACCCTGCGCATTTTCCATGCTGCCTAAAATATCCTCCACCGCTTTGCAGAGTGCCAGAAGCGTCTGCCTGTCCGACTCAAACTGCTTATTGAACGCTTCGTTTGCAGGACCGTCCCACATGGTATCAAGCTCCTGTACCGTATCAAACATAGCCCCCATATCGTCTCTCACCAGTTTGAGTGTCTCCCGAAGCTCTCCTGTATCCTGCTCCAGCGCCGTTATGTTCACTTCAATATAATCCGCCATACAGCCTCCTTATTTAATAAATAATTTGTTTTATTTTCTTCGCAATTTCTTCTGCCATCTCAATCCGAAACCAGCCAAAGCTTTCCTTCGGCTTGCGGCACACACCCTCCGCATAATCGACGATACCGCTCTCGCAGACGCCGTAACATTCCTCTATTTGCTTTAAGCATCTTGTCATACGGAAAAGCTGCTGCCTCACAGCCTCCTCCTGCGCTACATTCTTTTTCAGTTGGTACAACGCCGCTTCCATGCCGGAAACATGTCCCAGCCAGCCTGCTATATCTTCCGTTTCGCCGACTGCCCTGTTCCATTTCCTGATTTGCTGCTGCATTTCCATTGCTGCTTCCTCAATTGCCCTGATGTCTGTTTGAAACATTTCTTACCCCTTTCGTCTTTCACAATTTATCATGAAAGCCTTCCATATGGTTCCATTTCCGACGGACGGCATATTTTCGCGGACAAACAACACTTTTTTATGTGCTTCCTCAGACAAGAAGCAGTCTGCTGCCGGTTCCAATGCCACATTCCCGAAGCGTTGCTTTCTTGGGGAGCGCTGCCTGCCTTTCATAGCTGCATAAGAGCAGTTCTTCCTTATTTCCCGCAATGGTACAGTGCTCCTTCTGTCCAATCATCTCCACAATTTCTTCCATAACCAGCGCAATCGGCGCATTTTCATCCAAACTGAAATCATAGGTCTGCTCCACGCCCGGAACCTTGATATCTACCAGTATCATACTTGTACCTCCTTCATACCGAGACTGCGTTCTAAACATGTCCAGAAACCTTCTGCACTATAAACCGCATACGCAACAGCTTCGCCATCCTTTTCCGCAATTCGGTAGTCACAGCCATTTTGTAAGAGCCGGAAGCTTTTATATGGTTCCTGCTTCTTATCCGGCGGAGAAAACAGTACATATTGTGCCAAAACGGTTTCTTCCGTCAACAACAGTTCCCCTTCCTTTTGCAATTCTGCAATATCCTGTTCCCAAAACGGTTCCGGCAGAAAGCCCCGTTCCGCAAGCAGACTCCGTAATTCACATTTTTCATAAATTCCTATTTTCACTGCATTTTTATCCTGCCTGCTCTCTTCAAGGCTTATCAGTCTGTCCCCCAGATAAAAGCAAATATCTGAGACTTCCTCATTTTTTCCCGTTACAGCCAGAATCTTTTCCGCAGTTTTCATATTAGAAAAGGCTGTGCGGTAAACCGGTGCCGGATAAAATCCTTCCTTCGTTTTTTCCAGAATTCCTTTTTGCACCATCTCATGTATCGCATACAGGACAGAAGCCTCATCCGGCGTATGCACCGTGCAAATACCATACACATCCGTGAAATCCATTGCTGTGGCAAGGATTTGAAATTCTTCTTCCTGCAAAATAAATAATTCTTCCATTTTGATACCACACCCCTTTACCTGAATTCCCTGAAGTACGGCTTATAACTTCGGGAAAGCGGAACCGATATGCCATGGGACAAAACAATCTCGTTCTGCGACAACAGAATCCTTTCTATATGACTGCAGTTCACCAGAAAGCTTCTGTGGCACCGCAAAAATACCTCCGGCAGCTTTTCTTCCAGTTCTTCCATCGTCCCATAAAACGCCATTTCCCTGTCCAGCAGACGTAAATACAGCTTTTTATTGCGCGCTTCAAAATAATAAATTTGTCGGTAGGGAACTCGAGTCTTTCCTTCTTTGCCGGATAACACAAATGCCTCTTCCACATTAGGTTTTTCTGCTTTTGCCAAATGTTCCAGCATCATATTTTTCAATTTCTCCTGCAGCATTTCTCTCGTAAAAGGTCTTAAAATCAAGCCGGACGCCAGTATATCAGGACGCACATATTCCATCGGGGAAAGCGTTCTGTCCGCAATCAGCATAAGGAGCATATCCTTGTACCTATTTCTGATTTGTCCAAGACAGGTTAAACTTCCCTCTACCGTCACGTCGTAGCATGCCATATCGATGAGCGGCTGCCTCTCCATAAAACACTGCAGCTCTTTTAAGGAGGAAAAAGACGACAGTTCCCATCTATCTTCGCTCAAATGCGCCGCCAGATTTTTTGCCAGTTCCCTGATAACCGGAATCTCATCTGCATTTCCCGTATAGGTAAGCATGGATACCATGACTCTCTCCCCCTATCCCTTGACAAGCGGAATCACTACCTTTGCCGCCTCATCCTCATTGCCGGCAGGCAGCATGCCGATGCCCGCTTTCTGTGTCTTGCCCTGTTCCGTATAGGGAACATTTCCAAAATCAAAATAGCGAATATTGTTTACATTGCCGCCTAAGTGTACTCCCATGTGGTACCCCGTCAGGCTTTCATATATTTTGTTGCCCAGCACAGCACCCACTGTTTCAGGGTTTATCCCTAAAAAGAAGAACACATTATGCAGCTTGCCCTTTGCCGCTATATTTTCGACAAAGCTGTTTGTCTGCAGCACGCCTTCGCCCGGCTTAACCACCGCCTGAATAAAGGGAACGATGTCCGCCACTACAATAAAATACGGTGTTTCCGTCTGCATGGCTTCATATATTTCAATTTCCTCTTTGCCTTCTGCAATTAGATTTCTCTTCTTGCTGTTCCTCTGTTTAAAAGGCTCCACAAGACTGCCGAAGAAATCCGCCTGGGCTTCCTTTGTATCGATATACGCCGCGCCCGCTGTCTGCGCCGCGGATTTTAATTCTTCCGCACCGTACTCTATCACGGCAAGCCTTCCCTGCTTTTTCGCGGCGGTGCGCACAATCGCCTTCAACAGATTGGTTTTTCCTGTCCGCGCCCTGCCGGATACCAGCCACGCATAGGTTCGGCTTAAATCGATGCTGTAAATGTCCGCACTGTGTCTGTCGTATCCAATCGGCAGATACCGATGGCTCTCCTGCAGCAGCTTTACCTCGGCAAGCTGTTCAAATTCTGTCCATATAGGCTTTTCAGGAATAATGGGAATCGTCCTTGCGCATTTTCCCTTCCACGAAGCACGCATTTTGGCACAGATATTTCCAATCTCTTCCATCCGTTTAAAGTCGTCCGCCGCTTCCAAGGCGAGCGCTGTCTGGAATTCCAGAATACTCTCCCCGACGACAGCAAGACCACGGCCCTTTACATTGCTCTCCGGCAAAACCTCAATATGATTGTTCCGCAATGCATCCGCATAGGCAAACTTGTCATTCATCTGCAGGCAGATAACCGTCTTGAAGTTGTCGCCTACTTTAGAAGATATTTCTGCTGTCGCAAATCCTGTTGCTGATACCGCCAGATAGATACCGTATCCCACACCCTCCTTGGCAAGCCGCAGAACCTTGTCATCATATTTATTTTCCGTCTTTTCACGGAAAGCACCAAAGTTGTCAATCGCAATCATGACTGCCGGCAGTTTTACACCGTTGACCTGTACATATTGGGCATAGTTTCCGCCACAGAACAGCTTCTTTCTCTCTTCTATCATGCTCTCTATCATGTGGAAGAACTTATCCGTCTTTTCCGTGTCCTCTTCATACATAACCCCTCCCACGTGAGGCGCCTGCTCCAAGCAGGAAAGCATGCGGCTGCTATAATCAATGGCATACAGATTCACCCAATCGGGCTGATACCGACTGATAAGCCCAAACAGCAGGGTCTGCAGAAAGCTGCTCTTTCCACTTATGATGGTACCGCAGACTGCCAGATGCCCGCCTTCGCTGAAATCAACCACAAAGGGAAACTGTGCCTGATTGACAGGGTCATCACACAAACCAACCGGCACTGACAAGTTCCACTTCCCTGTCGTCTGCTGCCAGCTTCCGTCCTGATATGTACTTCCCTCATAGCCCTGCAGTTCTTTCAGATAAAGTGTCTCCGGCAGCAACGGCATCCAAAGCTGCATTTGATGTGTATAGCCCTCCCGCTTTGCCACCTGTGCCAAATGCTCTATGACTGCGTCGAGCTGGGTTCTGTTTTTTGTCTCAGGAAGCTTTTTGTGCAGCCTGTCCGCAAGCATTATGATGTTCTGTGCTTCCTTTTCAACCGTAAGTCCCTTTGTCTCCTCACAGGCTGCTGCATAAAGTTGAATCAAATCCTCCACACGCCGCCTGTTATATTCTGTATCCGGATATTCCAGCTTATTTTCTGCCGCCTGCTCAAAAAATGCAGTAATACGAGACGCGTCCTCGGCAAAAGAAGTGATATCCTGTCCTGTTCCTGCTGCCGCCTCCCTGATAACCGCAAGCAGTTTCTGCATCCACCTGTTTTTCAACTGTTCCTGCTTTTTGCTCTTTAAGCTGTTGCCGACTAATGCCGCCCTGCCCGTCAACGACAACATGGAAGCAATTTCCGCTTTGCCGTTATCCCCATTTTCATCATAAACAGCACCGCTGTAGCCGGACTGAAACAGCTCGTAAACTTCATCATTTCCCACCTGCAGATAACCCCGTCCGGCCTGTGTGATATATGCCGCATCCGGCTTGTGCAGCATATCGCTGCTGTCCTGTCTGTCCTGCACGCGCAGACACAGCCTGAACTTGGCATTGCTCCATATATTGTCGTCCACGGTGCCGCTGGGCTTCTGAGTTGCCAAAATCAAATGCACGCCAAGACTTCTGCCAACCTGTGCCACGGAAATCAATTCCTTCATGAATTCCGGCTCTTCCCTTTTCAATTCCGCAAATTCATCGATGATAATAAACATGTGCGGCACAGGGACGGATGCCTCTCCGTTTTTGTATAATTTGGTATACAAATTGATGTTATTGACATTATTCTCACTAAACAGGCGCTGCCTCCTGCGGTTTTCACTTTTGATGGAAACCATGGCACGGCGGACCTGATTGCCGGAAAGGTTTGAGATGGAACCTATCATATGCGGCAGCCCTTCAAAAAGCCCAGCCATACCGCCGCCTTTATAGTCAATAATGAAGTATCCCACATCATCAGGGCTGAAATTGATGGCGAGAGAAAGCATATAAGTCTGAAGGGTTTCCGATTTGCCGGACCCGGTAGTGCCTGCCACCAGTCCGTGCGGTCCGTGGTACTTTTCATGCACGTCCAGATAACAAGGTGCTCCGCCTGCTTTGACCCCTAAAAGCGCCCGCATGTTTTCATAAGTGCGGTTCTTTCTCCATTTTTCCGCTATATTCAATTCCTCCGGTTTCTGTATCTCCTGCATTTCAAAAAAGGAAAGTGCATTCGGAATATCTCTTCCTTTTTCCGTTTCCCGCACTTCAATCGGAAGAAGCCGCCTTGCAAAATGCTCCAATTGTTCTGCAGAAATATTGTCAAAGGCAATGGGCAGATTATAATCCTGCGTCAGTTCACGTATGCCACTGAACATTTCATCCTTTTGCAGCAGATATTCACATTCATTGGGAAGCTGCTCCCCGTTTTCCGCCAAAATCAATGTAGTCAACCCATAACATGGCGCGCAGTCATACATATATTTGGTGATTAACTCGCCCTCCAAAAGCGCCATGTCGGAAACCACTAAAATATAATAGGGTTTGGGCAGAACCGCCTTTCTCTGCTGTTCATCCTCTGCCCGCATACGCAGTACCTGTGTCAATTCAAAAAGTACATCGCTTGTCTCTGATTTATCACTCGCCACAAAGCGGGTTTTTTTATCCTCCGACCAGACATGCGGCAGAAAATGCGTATATTCCCAATCCTCGTCGTCCTTGTTTTTGTCATAGATAAAAACGAGCTTCACGTCTGTATAACAGTTGTTTGCTGCAATCTGTGCCGTCAGCAGACGGACAATTTCATAGGCGCCCCGCTTTCCTTCTCCCCCTGCGATGCCAATCAACTTATGAGCAGACAAATCCACATTGACGGGTACATCATAGAGCGTGCTATACTCCTCCTTGATCGTGCGCGGTCTTTCCGACAGCGCATCATTTGTCATCGTAAACTTCTCTTTCGGCACCTGAATTGCCATCTGAAAAGGCAGATTTCCCGTTCCGAGCCGTTGGCATAAAAAGTCCTCATGCTTGCGGTTTCTGTTCCAAAGCGTAGTGCTGCCCTCTCCGTAGGTAACCACAACCGAAGCAGGCGGATACATGGTTTCCAGTATACTTCTGCTCTTTTCATATTTTTCCCGTATAAAATCTGCCCGTTTAATCAGATATTCACCATAAGCCTGAAACCGCCTTTCCTCGCCCCTCTTGATTTCCTGCTTGTTGTAGCGGATATTGGTCAGCGCCCAAAACACACCAATCAACGCCGAACCTACTGCGGTGATAATACCGGTGTACATATACATACCGGCGTTACCGCCGCCCTTATTCGCGCTGATAATTGCCAGAATACTTCCCGTCAACATAGGCAGTATCATGGTAAAAGAAGGACCTATCACCATCCAAAGCGGTTTTTTGCTCTCCTCCTTTGGTGCTGGCGGCGCTTCAATTTCAATGGCGTCCGTCTCCGGCTTCATATAATTTCTCGGCGCCCTGTGAAAAAATTTTTTTTCCTTTTGCAGTTCCTGCTTTGCCGTTACCTCTTCGTTTTTTTCATGGTACACATAAACAGGAATTGTTCCGGCTATCACACAATGATTTTCTTCAGGTGCATAAACAGCAAGTAAATCTCCCAGCCATACCATTTTTAAGCCGTATATGTTAATGGTATCACCAATCTGTAACTCCTGCGTCCCCTTTATCCTTCTTCTGTTTACAAAAGTACCGTTAGCGCTTTTGTCCTGAATACAGATTCCTTTCTGCGTCCTTTTCAAAATTGCATGGTGCCTCGATACCAACGCGAGATTCTGATATACAATCGCATTGTCCGGCTCACTGCCAATGGATATACTGTCAACAGAAGAAATATCCAGTTTTCGAAAAACAGCAAAATAACTCTCAGTCTCCCTTACTACTAAAGATATCTGACTTTTATTTTTTGCTAAGACAGTCAGTATGTCCCCGTCCCTTAATCGTTCCTTTTCTTGCCTTGATTGCACTGTATAATTGCACTCGTCTGTACTTTTTAAAAACCATTCCCTGTTTACTACTTCAAGCGCCAATGACACGTCTTCCGGAATACCGAATATACCCTTCTTTAATACAATTCCAAAATCCGTATTATTGACAGCCGGAAGCAAAAATTCACAATATGCATTCTGCGTGTAAGCAGATATTACAATACTCATACCAGTCCTCCCTGATTGAAAAATGTATATTTTTCACCACTTCCTCACATACTATTCCATATCTCATATACCCGCTATTAATAGCCCTTTTACGGGCTATATTGTTTTAATAAAAAATGTGTCACAATGGGAGATAGAAAGGAACGAATATGATAACCTACACCCCTCTATGGCGCACACTCAAAGAAAAAAATATATCACAATATGATTTAATAAAAAAGTATGGTATCAGTACCGGTCAACTGGACCGCCTGCGGAAAAATAACCCTGTCAGTACAGCTACCATCGATAATTTGTGTGCAATATTACATTGCAACGTTTCAGACATCATGGAATACACATTCAATCAACATAATTAACGGCATCATTATAGCCCATTTTCGGGCAATATTCAACAAATTTTTTAGAACGATAATGTAACCCTGTCACAAGACGTCTGCAATTCCTTGCTAAAACCAGCGTCTTGCTGTAAAATAAGCATAAAAAGGAGATCCAACATGGGGAAAATGACATAAGCATGTCTGGACTTTATTTCAGGTAAGGAGGTATCCATTCCATGAACGGACGGGAAGACCGCAAAGAAAACGACTTGTTTTTTACCTGCAGCTTAATTGAATATATTGCAAGAAAAACAAAAAATCGGCGCGCTGATGTTGCCAATGCACTTGGCAAGACTGCTATTTCCAAAATATACGATTTGGCAGATGTGTACCACAGCGATAATATCGATTGCGTCAGCGACCATTTTATTAACTCTGCCAAAATAACAGTTGGCAGTTTTGACAATGTTTCGGCTGCCAAATATGCCGTACCCAGTCATTGGGATATCGGTAAGGTATACAAACGCCTGGTACTTGGCATTGCCAGAGAAACCGGCATGGACATCGTAGATGCCCTGCTTGCCGCCTACAATTCTTTTGTGAGTGATAAAATCGACGACTATAACAGCAGTTTCTATTATGAAGCGCCAAACAATATTCTAAACGCATTCTTAGATGGCAGAATCGAATAAACACCGACAGGGCAGCGCCGCTGCCCTTTTTCTTACCCTTGCCGGACACTCCATTAAAAAATTCCATTTTTGTCACACTGACAACCCAACTTCGATATGATAACTATAGATTGGCAAATCACAAACCGGAAGGAAATACCATGACTCCTCCTCTTTCCTTATATCATCTCGCCCCCGGTGAAAGCGCCGTGGTAAAAAAATTGTACTGCAGCGGCAGNATCCGGCGNCGCCTGCTGGATATTGGACTGACAGAACAAACAAGAGTTATCTGCGTCGGGCAGAGTCCCGCCGGAGATCCAAAGGCTTTTCTCATTCGCGGCGCCGTTATTGCGCTCCGCAAAGAAGATAGTGTCAATATTGTAGTCGAAGGTAAGGAGAACGTAAATGGAATCTGCTAAAATTGTTGCCATCGCCGGCAANCCCAACGTGGGCAAAAGTACTCTTTTCAACAGCCTGACCGGACTGCATCAGCATACCGGCAACTGGGCGGGCAAAACGGTAGCCAACGCCCATGGCTGTTGCCGTACACAAAATTTTACCTGTACCCTCGTTGACATTCCCGGTACATACTCCCTGTTTGCACATTCTGCAGAAGAAGAAATTGCCAGGGACTTTCTCTGTACCGGAACTGTTGACGCCGTTATTGTCGTCTGTGACGCCACCTGTCTGGAGCGGAATCTGAATCTGGCATTGCAGATTTTGCAAATCAACCCCAATACCATNCTNTGCGTCAATCTTATGGACGAAGCCGAAAAAAANGGGATTTCCATTGATTTTTCNATTTTGTCAGNCAATCTCGGNATTCCCGCCNTNGGTATCTGCGCCCGANAGAAAAAAGGAGTGAAANTACTTCTTGANACANTGGACAAAATGCTTTCCNNCGCAGAAGACAATGCGGACAAAAATACGNCNGAACCNTGCCATACCGTNNGAANNCTNTCNGACNCCNCCGCGAACAAGCTTATCCAGACCGCAGAAACCATCGCCGCAANAGCAGTTACCTATCACAACCCCNATTACCGCGAAAAGGATATCCGGCTGGACAGATTCCTGACAAGCAGGCTGACCGGCTACCCCGTCATGATACTTTTACTGGCTGTCATTTTCTGGCTNACCATNTCNTTTTCCAATTATCCTTCCGCCCTGCTCTCCGGCCTGTTTGCAAAACTGGGGAACGGCTTATCCGCCCTGCTGCTTCATGTGGGAATCCCTNTGTGGCTGCACNACCTTCTGNTTCNGGGAGCNTACCGCGTCCTATCATGGGTTGTCGCCGTTATGCTCCCTCCCATGGCAATCTTCTTTCCCCTGTTCACCCTTTTGGAGGACATGGGGTACCTNCCCCGCATTGCCTTCAATCTGGATCACTGTTTTAAAAAGTGCCACGCCTGCGGAAAACAGGCNCTTACNATGTGTATGGGATTCGGATGNAANGCCGCCGGTGTTGTGGGCTGCCGTATCATCGATTCCCCCAGAGAGCGNCTGATTGCCGTGCTGACCAACAGCCTTGTGCCNTGCAATGGGCGNTTTCCTCTNCTGATTACCTTAAGNACCATATTTTTTGCCGGAGCCGCCACCGGAGTGCTGCAATCCGCCGGCTCTGCCCTGCTGCTCACCGGCTTCATTCTTTTGGGCGTGNGNATGACCTTTCTCGCTTCAAAGCTGCTGTCCACCACGGTTTTAAAGGGTCTTCCTTCTTCCTTTACTTTGGANNTGCCGCCCTACCGCCGACCTCAGCTTGGGCGTATCCTGCTGCGCTCCCTGCTTGACCGCACACTTTTTGTTTTGGGCCGCGCTGCCTTGGTTGCCGCTCCCGCCGGTATCATTATCTGGCTTGCCGCCAACATCNCNGTNTCCGGCTCCAGCCTGCTCACCCTTTGCGCCGGTTTTTTAGATCCCTTTGCGCGGCTTATGGGANTGGANGGCGTTATCCTGATTGCCTTTATTCTGGGAATTCCGGCCAATGANATTGTGCTGCCGATTGTCCTGATGGCTTACCTTTCCNCAGGGAGTCTGGTAGAGACNGGGAATCTTACNTCCATGCATGCCATACTTACCGCAAACGGCTGGACGCCTGTNACCGCGCTGTGCACCATGCTTTTTTCCCTGCTGCACTGGCCCTGCGCNACCACGCTGATGACCATAAAAAANGAAACCGGCAGCCTGAAATGGACGCTGGCATCATTTCTGCTGCCCACACTTTTTGGCTGTGTCATCTGTATCCTGNTAAACGGAATCGGCAGCCTGCTTCTGAGCATTTGATTCCCATTCAAAAAGCCGGAAAACCATTTTCGCGGTTTTCCGGCTCTGTTTATGTTTCTTTTNTGTCTGCTTCCCGACAGTCTTATTTTGCTGCCAGTTCTGCTTTCAGCTTTTCGGTCAGCATGGGAACGATTTTGTTTAAGTCGCCCACGATACCGTAATCTGCCACTTCAAAGATNGGAGCNGTCTCGTCNTTGTTGATAGCNATGATAATGTCGGANTCTTCCATACCTGCCAAATGCTGNATTGCACCGGAAATACCGATTGCAAAATAAACATTGGGGCGAACGGTCTTACCGGTCTGTCCAACCTGTAAATCCTTCGGCTTCCAGCCTGCATCCACTACTGCACGAGAGCAGCTCACGGTTCCGCCGATTGCCTCAGCCAAATCGTCCAAAAGCTTGAAGTTTTCAGGGCTTCCTACGCCACGGCCACCGGATACCAGAATCTTTGCATCCATGATATCTACGGTATCTGCCACAGACTTCACAATCTCCAGNATTTCTACNTACTTATCATTCGGTGTGAATCCGGGATTGAACTCTTCCACAACTGCCTTTGCACCTTCTACTTTGGGCAGCTTCTGCATAACGCCGGGACGAACGGTTGCCATCTGAGGACGGAAGTCCGGACAAGCAATGGTTGCAATGGTATTGCCGCCGAATGCCGGACGGGTCATCAGAAGCTGGTTGTGCTTCTGCTCGATGTTAGGCTTGGGCTCCAGAGGGAAATCGCCGATNTCAAGCTGTGTACAGTCTGCGGTCAGACCTGTATGGATTCTCGCGGAAACGCGGGGACCTAAATCACGTCCGATTGCGGTTGCACCAACCAGGAATATCTCCGGTTTNTATTTTTCAATNACAGAAGCCAGTGCATGTGCATAGGGNTCTGTTCTGTACTCCTTTAACTCAGGGTCGTCNACCACGATAACCCTGTCCGCACCGTATGCTGCAAGCTCATCTGCAAGACCTTTCACATCGCTGCCGACCAAAACTGCGGTCACTTCCGTACCCAGATCACCTGCAAGGCTTTTTCCCTTGCCAATCAGTTCAAAAGCGATGCCGCTGATTTCATTATCTACCTGCTGCGCAAAGACAAATACGCCTTTATATTCTTCTAAATTCATCATTTCCTCGCTTTCTGCCGTTTTAACGGCATGATAATTCATGAAGAATGACCTCCGGTCATTCTTCGGTGCGAGACTTAGAAGTTCTTAGGCGGCGTCCTTTGACACCTTAGAACTTCTTCTCACACTTTAAATTACATGTTTTTCTTTTAACTTGCCTACAATATAATCTACGGATTCAGAAGGATCNAGAACAACCTTTTCTCCGGCACCCTTTCTTACCTTATTGGAAGCCTTTGCAATCTGGGTAGGTGAACCCTTTAAGCCTAAGTTAGAGTCATCTACATCCACCAGATTTGCTCTTCCCCATGTGGTAATCTCTGCCTTTACCGCATCAAAGATACCGCCCGGGGTCATGTAACGCGGCTCATTCAACTCAGAAAGCGCCGTAATCAGGCAAGGCATCTGTGCCTTTAACACATGGTATCTGTCATCAAACTGACGCTCTACGATTACGCTGTTGCCTTCGATATCAATCTTCTGCGCATAGGAAATAACCGGAATTCCCAGATGCTCGGAAATCTGCGGCCCTACCTGTGCGGTATCGCCGTCGATTGCCTGACGTCCTGTGATAATCAAGTCATATTCCAGATTACGGATTGCGCCTGCCAGTGTCTGGCTGGTTGCCCATGTATCTGCACCGCCAAGCACGCGGTCCGTCACCAGAATCGCCTTGTCAGCGCCCATTGCAAGCGCCTCGCGAAGTATATCCTCTGCCGTGGGAAGTCCCATGGTAATAACGGTAACCTCTGCGCCGTATTTATCCTTCAACCTCAATGCTGCTTCCAAACCTGCCTTATCATCAGGATTCATGATAGCAAGCATGGCGCTTCTGTCAAGTGTACCGTCAGGGTTGAATTTAACGGCGCTCTTGGTATCGGGTACCTGTTTAATACAAACAACGATTTTCATTGTATTTTCACTCCTTATTTATAATATTTNCCGCAGCTGAACTTGCTGCCTNTGCCTTGTATGTGCCATTACTTCAACAGATTTGCGGAGATAACCATGCGCTGTACTTCGCTGGTTCCTTCATAAATCTCGGTAATCTTTGCNTCACGCATCATACGCTCTACATCATACTCTCTGGTGTAGCCGTAACCGCCGTGAAGCTGTACAGCCTTTGTCGTAACCTCCATTGCAACCTCTGCAGCATATAATTTAGCCTGTGCAGCTTCAAAGGAGTATTCCTTCTGGGTAGCCTTTGCCATTGCTGCCTTGTAAACCAGAAGCTTTGCAGCCTCTACCTTGGTCGCCATGTCAGCAAGCTGGAACTGCGTATTCTGGAAAGCGCCGATTGCTTTGCCGAACTGTTTTCTCTCCTGCACATAAGCGATGGTTCTCTCCAGTGCGCCCTCTGCAATACCGAGTGCCTGAGAAGCGATACCGATACGGCCGCCGTCCAGCGTATGCATTGCAATCTTGAAGCCCTGTCCTAATTTGCCGAGCAGGTTCTCCTTCGGGATACGGCAGTCGGTGAAGATAAGCTCATAGGTAGAAGAACCACGGATACCCATCTTCTTTTCCTTGGTACCAAAGCTAAAGCCCGGAGTGCCTTTTTCTACGATAAATGCGGAGATTTCCTTAATCATTCTGCCGCGCTTTTCTACTGTGCCGGTCACAGCAAAGATAACATATACATCTGCTTCCTTGCCGTTGGTAATGAAGATTTTGGAGCCGTTTAAGATATACTCGTCGCCGTCCAAAACAGCCTTGGTCTGCTGTCCCTGTGCGTCGGTACCTGCGCCGGGCTCGGTAAGTCCGAATGCGCCAAGCTTCTCACCCTTTGCAAGGGGAACCAGATATTTCTGCTTCTGCTCTTCCGTACCGAATGTCATAATCGGGTCGCAGCACAGAGAGGTATGTGCGGATACGATAACGCCTGTGGTGCCGCAGACCTTGGAAAGCTCCTCCACGCACATTGCGTAGGTCAGAGGGTCGCAGCCCTGTCCGCCGTACTCCTTGGGAACCGGAATCCCTAAGAAGCCCAGCTTAGCCATCTTTTCTACGGTACCGCGGGGAAATTCCTCGGTCTCGTCCACCTCTTGCGCAAGAGGCTTTACTTCTTTTTCAGCGAACTCCTTAAACAGAGTGCGCGCCATTTCATGTTCTTTTTTCAAAGTAAAATCCATGATATTATTTCCTCCATCAAATTATTTGTTCAATCTGCAACTCATGCCGCTATGCGGCACAAGTAATCCGCCAGCTTACTTTGCGTAGTCGTAGAAGCCCTTACCGGTCTTTTTGCCGAGCTTGCCTGCACGTACCATCTTTCTGAGCAGGGGATGAGGACGATACTTCGGGTCGCCCGTTTCATTCTGCAGCACTTCCATGATGGCAAGCACGATATCCAGTCCAACCAAATCGCCAAGCGCCAGAGGTCCCATGGGATGGGAAGCGCCCAGCTTCATTGCCTCGTCGATATCCGCTACGCTTGCAATACCGTCTGCGTAGATGCCGATTGCTTCATTAATCATGGGAATCAGGATTCTGTTTACCACAAAACCGGGAGCTTCCTTTACTTCAACGGGAGTCTTTCCGATTTCGGAAGCGATGCCCTTAATCTTTTCTACCAGTTCAACCGGTGTGTTCTCGCCTGCGATAACCTCTACCAGCTTCATTCTGTCAGCCGGATTGAAGAAATGCATACCAATCATAGGTCTGTCAAGGCCTGCACCGATTTCCGTGATGGACAGGGAAGAGGTGTTGGTTGCAAAAATGCAGTCGGGCTTTACGATATCCTGTAATTCCTTAAAAGTTGTCTTCTTAATCTGCATATTTTCAGGAGCAACTTCGATAACCAAATCGCAGTCCGTGCAGATATCCTTCAGACCGGTTGTAATCTTGCCCAGGATTTCATCTGCCTTATCCTGTGTGATCTTTTCCTTATTTACTAAAAATGTCATGTTTTTGGCAATTCTGCCCTTGCCGCCGTCAGCAAATTCCTGCTTAATGTCACAAAGACATACTTCGTAACCGTCTGTCATGGCAAATGCCTGTGCGATTCCTGCACCCATGGTGCCTGCGCCGATAATACCTACCTTCATTGTAGTTCCTCCTTGTTTTTTATAATTGAATAAGTAATGGATTAGCAGTTTTTGAACGGCTCTTTTACTTTTTCCTTGTTCTTGTCAAGGAAGAATGCCATGCCGTATTTCTGGTCTTCCGTTTCAAAGCAGTCGCCAAAGAGCTTCTCTTCCAGCACGATTGCCTCATCCATGGGAAGATCAAGTCCTTCGTTTATCGCCTTCTTGCAGTTGCGCACTGCGATGGGCGCGTTCTTTGCGATACCCGTAGCCATCTTCTCAGCCGCCGGCAAAAGCTCCTCCTGCGTATAAACTGCATTGACAAGACCAATGCGGAGCGCTTCGTCCGCCTTGATATTTCTTGCAGTATAAATCATCTGCTTTGCCATGCCTGCGCCGACCAGACGTGCCAGTCTCTGGGTGCCGCCAAAGCCGGGCGTAATGCCCAAGCCCACTTCAGGCTGTCCGAACACCGCATTGTCAGAGCAGATTCTGATATCACAGCTCATGGAAATCTCGCAGCCGCCGCCCAGCGCAAAGCCGTTTACCGCTGCAATCACGGGAATCGGGAAGGTCTCCAGCTTGCGGAACACATCATTTCCCTTTTTACCAAACGCCTCTCCCTCCGCTTTGGTCAGCGTGCTCATCTCTCCGATGTCCGCGCCTGCCACAAAAGATTTCTGTCCTGCGCCGGTCAAAATGAGACATCTCACTTCGTTTAAATCCACTGCGTCGAGCGTAGCATCAAGCTCCTCCAGAACCTGAGAATTCAAAGCGTTTAACGCCTTCTCACGATTGATGGTAATCGTTGCAATCTGTCCTTTTTGTTCGTATAAAATATATTCCATACTAATCTCCATTCTTGCTGCACCCCGGAAATTTGGGCGCAAGCACAATATTTCCAAAACGAATAAATTCGTTTGTTAAAAATTCATTTTTCACACTAGCCTCCATCCCGGAGCGCAACCTGCATGAAAAAAGCCGAAACTGCATTTGCCTCTTTATAGAGCGCACAAACACCTTTCCGCCTTTTTTCACAGGCTGCAGCCTGCCGAAATTAATCTTCTATTTTTACAATTGTGGAGCAGCCCATGCCGCCGCCGATACAAAGCGTTGCAAGACCTGTCTTTGCGCCTCTTGCCTGCATCTCGTGAAGCAGTGTAACCAGAATACGGCATCCGGAAGCGCCTACGGGATGACCCAGTGCAATCGCGCCGCCGTTGGGATTTAACTGCTTATCTACATCGATGCCCAGATCCTTGCCGACTGCCACAGACTGTGCAGCAAATGCTTCGTTTGCCTCGATGATATCGAAGTCTTCAATCTTCATGCCGGTCTTAGCCATAACCTTCTTAGTCGCTGCCACAGGGCCGATACCCATTACCTCAGGTCTTACGCCTGCAAGCGCACCTGCCACAAAGGTTGCCATCGGCTTAACGCCAAGCTCCTTTGCCTTTTCCTCACTCATTACCACGATGGCTGCTGCACCGTCGTTGATACCGGAAGCATTGCCTGCCGTTACAAATCCGCCCGGGTTAATGGGACGAAGCTTTGCAAGTCCTTCCATGGTAGAGCCCGCACGAGGACCTTCATCTTTGTTGAATATGATGGTTTCTTTTTTCTTCTTTACTTCTACAGGAACGATTTCCGCATCGAATGCACCTGAGGCCTGTGCTGCTTCTGCCTTCTGCTGGCTCTTTAATGCAAATGCATCCAGCTCTTCACGGGTCAGTCCCCACTCTTCGCAGATGTTGTCTGCTGTCTTAATCATATGGTAATCATTGAAAGCATCCCAAAGTGCATCCTTAATCATGGTATCCACCATGGTTGCGTTGCCCATACGGTATCCGTAACGCGCCTGCGGAATCGCATAAGGTGCCATGGACATATTTTCCATACCGCCTGCCACTACGATATCTGCGTCGCCTGCCATAATCATCTGTGCAGCCTGATTCACACAGTTTAAGCCGGAGCCGCATACAACATTCATGGTAACAGCGGGAACTTCGATGGGAAGGCCTGCCTTGATGGAAGCCTGACGTGCAACGTTCTGTCCCTGTCCTGCCTGAATTACGCAGCCCATGTACACCTGGTCTACCGCTTCAGGAGCTACACCTGCTCTGTTTAATGCTTCTTTGATTACGATTGCTCCCAGCTCAGCCGCCGGAGTCGTGCTCAGAGTGCCGCCCATGGTACCGATTGCAGTACGGCATGCGCCTGCTAATACAACTTTTCTTGACATTTGTCTTTCCTCCATTTTTCCGCATTTTCGGGCTTTTTACAATGATTGTTATTTTTTTGTCATTGCCGATTGTTTTCATTTTAACATAGGAGAATATGTTTTGCAATGGCTTTTCATGTGAGTTTTGGAAAAAAGAAAACAACAATATATTTGACGGAAAAACCTATCCTGTATTAATATGAATGTGTATACAAAAAGAAAATGTACTGTAAGGAGTCATATGGACCAGTTATCTTTATTTGACATGCCGGATGAAAACGCTTCTTTTTCCGTCTCCACGCCGCTTGCGGACAGATTAAGGCCGCAGACTCTGGATGACTATATCGGACAGAAGCATCTTTTAGGAAAAGGAAAAATACTCCGCCAGATGCTGGAGCGCGATTTGATTGCTTCCATGATATTCTGGGGACCTCCCGGCGTCGGCAAGACCACGCTGGCGCGTATCATTGCCAACCGGACCAAATCCCGCTTTATCAATTTCAGTGCCGTTACCAGCGGTATCAAGGAAATCAAGGATATTATGAAGCAAGCCGATGAAAACCGCGCCTACGGTATCCGTACCCTTGTTTTTGTAGACGAAATCCACCGCTTCAACAAGGCGCAGCAGGATGCCTTTCTTCCCTATGTGGAAAAGGGCAGCATCACCCTGATTGGCGCCACGACGGAGAATCCCTCCTTTGAAATCAACGCCGCTCTTTTATCGCGCTGCAAGGTCTTTGTCCTGCAGGCGCTGACTACGGAGGATTTAATGGAACTGCTCGCCCATGCCGTGGAGGACAAGCGTGGTTTTGGCGGCAGCACTATCTATATGGAAGAAAACATACTGCCCGCCATTGCTTCTTTTTCCAACGGAGATGCTCGGACAGCATTAAACACACTGGAAATGGCCATTTTAAACGGGGAAATCCAGCCGGACGGCTCCATCTCCATAAAACAGGATACGCTGGAGCAATGTCTCGGCAAGAAGGCGCTTCTCTACGACAAAAAAGGGGAGGAGCATTATAACCTGATTTCCGCCCTCCACAAGTCCATGCGCAACAGCGACCCTGACGCGGCGGTTTACTGGCTGGCACGTATGCTGGAAGCGGGAGAAGACCCTCTTTTTATCGCCAGACGGCTGATACGTTTTGCCAGCGAAGATATCGGTCTTGCCGACAATCAGGCGCTGCCGCTTGCCGTAGCTGCTTATCAGGCATGTCACTTTAACGGTATGCCGGAGTGTAACGTGAATCTGGCGCAGACGGTGATTTATCTGTCCCTTGCGCCGCGCTCCAATGCGGTCTATACGGCCTACGAGGACGCCAAAAAGGACGCCCTTACCATGCTTTCCGAGCCTGTCCCTCTTGTCATACGCAACGCGCCCACCTCACTTATGAGCGAGCTGCACTATGGAGAAGGCTATGTGTATGCCCATGACACCGCTGAAAAGATGGCGCAGATGACCTGTCTTCCCGACAGTTTAAAGGACAGGCGCTATTACCTTCCCACAGAAGAAGGAAACGAAACCTTTTTCAAAGAACGGTTGGAAAAAAGCCGTGATTTTCGATTTAAAAAGACATAACAGTCCGCTGCAGTGGTTACTCTGCAGCGGACTGTTTTGCCGTTTCTGCTTTGTCCGGCAGCCGCTTGCCGCAGACAGCCTTTCATCCCGTGTTCTATTCCGGATGCGCCTCATAATACGCCTCCGCCGCCGGATCCTTCATATCATAAACGCGCCTCCACTCCCTTGTATCCTCCACCTTTTCCACTTCGCTTCTATGCTTATACAGAAACTGCGTGAGAGGATACACATCTATCCATATCTGATTGCTGCCATCCTTTTGCGATTCGTCAAAAATAAGCTGCATCCCCCAGTGCAGGTGAATCACCTCTATGTTATTTACATTTTCCGTGGCGCTGTAGCCTGTGTGCCCCATGTAGCCAATCACGTCACCCGCCGTTACAATGCTTCCTTCGGCAAGCCCTTCCGCATAAGGATAATTCTGCCTCATATGGGCGTAATAATAATATCGCCTGCCGTCAAAGCTCCTGATGCCAATCCGCCATCCGCCATACTGGTTCCAGCCGATTGCCTCCACATAGCCGGATTCCACAGCGATAATCGGCGTGCCAATCTGCCCCATCATATCGTGTCCGAGGTGTGGTCTCTGATAGCCATAGCTTCTGTTGGAACCAAAATCCGCATAATGGGTGTACTCAAATCCCCTCGCAATCGGGGAAAATGCTTTCAGCCCGTATACCCGCTTCCACACCTTATTTCCGTTTTCGTCCGCTTCCTCTATTTCATACTCTCCTACCATACCGCCCAGAACAGCGCCGTAAGCCTCCTTATAATAGGCGTAGTACTGCATATCCTTTGTCAGTTCTTCCATGGTTACGCCTTCTTCAATAAGCTGTTCCGCCAGCTTGGCCACGTCCTTTGCCAGTTTTTTGTCATTGGAAGAAAAATCGCCGCCGTAACGCGCCCCCAGATAGGCGAGCATCTCCACCCAGTCAATATGTACCTCTTCTCCCCATGTATTGACATCCCACTCATAGGCAAGACAGAGCGCATCATAGCTGACATTGAAATCCACCCACTTAATGTAGCCGTCACTGAGCGCTTCCTGCACCTGTCTTTCATTCTCCGCCGCTTCCTGCTCAGCCTCTATGCTCTGTGTTTTTTTTCCGTTTTCCTCTTCCCTGTCGCACAAAATACCTGCAAAAGCAGTCATGCACAGCACTGCTTCCGCAGCAATCACCAGTTTCCACTTTTTTACCCTGTTTCCCTGCACTTTACACCTGCCCTGTCCGCGCCGTTTTCCATGCATGCGCTGCATGTTTCGCTCTTCTCCATAGCAAATATATGAAAATACAGGGACATTTATCACAAAGCAGATGCCACGCTTTCCGGACAACTATCTTTCAAGCAGCTCTTCTATTTCTTTTAAAGTCGGGGGACTTAACTGTAGCGGATACCTCGAGATTGCCACCGCCGCGCAGGCGCTTGCAAACCTGACAAGTGCATCGTCATCCATGCCCATGGCAAGTGCATAAGTACAGCCCGCCTTGAAGGAATCACCTGCGCCAAGCGTACTTGCAACAGGGACTCGAAAAGGCCGGAAGGTTTTTACTTCTCCCCCTTTTCTTCCGTAGCTGAACTCTCCTCCGCCGTTTGTAATAATAGTGAGCCCTCCGCCATTTTCCGCATAGAACGGAAACAAATCTTCGCGTGTTTGTTCAGGGTACAAATTGCTGATTCCCTCACCTGAAATAACCGATACTGCTGAGTGCTTATGAATATAGCTGTCATACCTGCAGTCGATGGTCACATATGGCTTTTCAAGCTTCACACAAAGCGCAGCGGCAAGCTCTGAGTCATCTCCAAAACAATCATCTATAGCAGCGACGCTGCATCCGGCAATATCACTTTCTTTCGGTTTATTCCAATGTCTGATATTGCTGCCATAGGCCTCTGCGAAAAAATGACCGAACGTACCAAAAGGGGTTCTGGTATCGCCTGCAATCAATATATAATCCTCCAGTCCGTCAAAGCTGTCGTCAAACGTAAGTGAATCAAGATTTACCGTTTTATCTCTGTAAAACTCACTAATCATCAGCGCGCTGTTTTTGCCAATATGCGCACCGTCAACCTTGACATCTGCCCCCAGAGAAGCAAGAACAGTTGCACAAGTTCCCGTTTCACCTCCCGGAAAACGGTAACTCTGTTGAATCTCCATATATTCGTCCGGAACCGGAAAATCATTTAACTTAAAACTGTTGGAACAACATATCATTCCATATAGATAAATCTGCATAAATCCACCTCGTATTAAATACCATTTCTAAGTAATTGCAAAATATTTCCTGTATTGCAAAAGGCAGTTCCGCTATTTGCCGGATGCGAATTGTGCACATGATATATTCCCTAAACAGACCCTTGCTTACGTACCGCTACAGTAAGCTCGGAGTGAAAGCAAGTCTGCGTTGGAATATACTATGTGCACAATGACAACGGTATATTTTCAATATTCTATTTTAATATTCCGGCTCAATCAGTCCATAGGTATCGCCCTTACGCTTGTACACTACATTGACCTGATCCGTCTCCGCGTTGTTGAACACGAAGAAGTTATGTCCCAAAAGTTCCATCTGCACACATGCATCCTCAGGATACATGGGCTTAATATCAAAACGCTTCGTGCGGACAATCTTGATTTCCTCGTCCTCCATATAATCGTTTTCTGCAAACATTTTACTGAAGGAAGCCGCCGACTGCTGCTTGTCCACCAATTTGGTTTTGTACTTTTTCAACTGCCGCTCGATAATCTCCTCTACCAGGTCAATGGATACATACATGTCGTTGCTGACCTGCTCGGAGCGGATAATGCTTCCCTTCACAGGTATCGTCACTTCTATTTTCTGCCTGTCCTTCTCCACGCTCAGCGTAACCCGCACTTCCGTATCCGGCGTAAAGTATTTCTCAAGTTTTCCGATTTTTTCTTCAACTGCCGACTTTAACCCTTCTGTTACCTCAATGTTTCTGCCTACAATAATAAATTTCATGCCACTCATCCCTTTCGGTTGTTTATTGTATAAGCATTATATCATAAATTTACCCTTTTTTGCAATAATTTAGGAATGAATTTGGTTATTTTTGACATTCAAAATGTCAATATATTTTTCGACATTTTTTTACATAATATCATTTTTATTCATTCTTAACAAAACATTTGTTTTTTTGAGGATAAAGTATCCCTCCCCCCTTTTCCTCAAAAAAGAATGTGGACAGTGTGGATAACTCAGTGCATAAGTAGCTTTTATCCGATTTTCGGCGTTTTTTTATGTGGATAAGTTTTTATTTTCCAAACCCGAAATTTCGACAAAAATATTTGTTCCCACGTTTGTTTTGGCTATTTTGTACAAGTGTGATTTTGTCAATAGAATTTTAACTATTTTTTATTTTCTTGCAATAGACATTGCGCTTCACAAAAACAGCCCCGTGAACCCTGCCTTGCGGCACAGTTCATAGGGCTGTACTTCTTTTTTTAGAAAATACGTCTGATTGCCAGAATCTTCTTATTGCTGTAATTTACATTTGAAACGATGATACCGGTTCTCGAGTTGGAAGCATGGACAATCTGTCCATTACCAATATACAGCGCTACGTGACCGGAGTAGCAAATCAAGTCGCCGGGCTGTGCATTTTCCAAACTGTCTACCGCGTAACCCTGACTTCTGTCAGACTTGGAACTGTGCGGCAGGCTTACACCAAAGTTTGCGTATACACTCATAACAAATCCGGAGCAGTCTGCACCGTTTGTCAGGCTGGTGCCGCCATATACATAAGGATTGCCGACAAACTGCAGTGCGTATTCGGCAACCGCTACACCAAGCTCGCTGCCCTCTCCTACCGTGTAGTTCGTACTCTGGGTGGGAGTCTGTACCGGTGCCTGTTGCTGCTGAGCCGCCTGCGCTGCCTGACTTGCACGCGCTGCCTCCTGTGCCTTTCTTCTCGCTTCGGCTTCCTTTGCAAGACGTGCTTCCTCTTCTTCCTTTGACTCCGCTTCCACAAACTCCGTGCGGATATCTACAAAATCCCCGGAAACCCAGCCGTCTCCTTCTTCCATATTTATCATAACCCAGCCGTCATCGGTCTCATCAAGCACCAGGAAGTCTTCTCCACCCGGTACCATGCCAAGTCTCGGCGCATCTATACTCGGCTCCGTGCGCACATACAAGGTCGTGGTGTTGACTGTCGCCATTCTCGAACCGACTTCCCTTGCAAGTTCTACCGCTGATTCACCTGTGACACAGTATTCCGCCTTTACATATCCGGTCACCGTACCCGATGTAATCAGATACCAGCCGTTTTCCTCCGCAATCAATGTGCCTACGGAATTGTCGTACAGCTTTCCTAACACTTCTCCCTGCTCACTCGGCAGGCTCCTGATATTGACATACCGGTTTACCTGTGCAATAACCAGATTGCGGAACAAGTCTTCCTCCGGTGCCTGTGTTCCTGCAGAGGCAGCATTCATAACCTCCTGAATATCCGCAACCGTAACAGAGGCTTCGATTTTGCTTTCCGCGCCTGTCTGAGACGTCTGCAGACTTTCCAAGGATGTATCCTTGACCAGAAACAGATTGACGCCGCCCGACGGCAGTACTGAAGTAACTTTATCCGAAGCCATTACATCTATATGCAATCCTGAAAAGGTGATAACTGCAGCCAGCGCTCCTGCCGCCAGCTTTACACCGTAATGGTTCATGGTTCTTCCTCCATAGTAAAAATATTACGAATTTGTTACATCTTGTAAAAAATATAACATAACCATTACGATTTGTCAACAGGGGCGCGATATAATTTTGTAACAATATAGAAACACTTCTGCCGTACAGCAAAGTGTGCCCGTCGTCATTTACACGCCATTTACCAGTGCTGCAGCCGCTGTCGCCGCATTAGCGCCGTCCGCTACGGCTGTAATAATTTGGCGCATAGGCTTTTTTCTGATATCACCGGCGGCAAAAATGCCCGCTGCCGACGTGCAGGTATCCTCCCCGGCCAGAATATAGCCGCCCTCATCACATGTCACAAGCTCCCTGCAAATTTCCGTCTGGGGATTAATGCCGACTGCAATAAATACGCCGTCCACCGAAAGCGACGTCTCTTCTCTGCTTTCTTTATCCGACAACTTCAGCCCCTCCACCATATCGCCGCCGTAAATTTCAGATACCGTGCGGTTCCACAAAACCTCCACGTTTGGCAGCGCCATCAGGGCATCCTGAAGTACCTTTGCAGCGCGCAGGCTGTCCCTCCTGTGAATCAAATATACCTTTTTGCAGGCGCGTGCCAGAAAAATGGCATCCTCCACAGCCACATCACCGCCGCCCACCACCGCCACGGTTTTGTTTTTAAAGAAAGCGCCGTCACAGGTAGCACAGTAGGAGACACCCATGCCCGTAAATTCTTCTTCACCGGGAACCTCCAGATGTGCATGCTGCGCTCCCATCGCCAGTATCAAAGTTTTCGCCTCAAAACTGCCTTCCGTGGTATGCACAATCTTTACCGCACCCTTATCTTCGATTTCGGTCACCTCAGCTTCTTTAAACTCAGCGCCCACCTTTTCCGCGTGTTCCCTGAATTTCATGCCCATATCAAAACCGTTTATCCCCGGCAGTCCCAGATAGTTGTCCACCTCATAGGTATTGAGCACCTGTCCGCCGCTCATGGGATTTTTTTCAAGCACAAGCAGATTAAGCCCCGCTCTCATTCCATATACGGCGGCTCCAAGCCCTGCCGGTCCGGAACCGATAATAATCAAATCATACATCTTTACCTCTTTTCTGTCCGTCCTCCATCAATCGCCGCTTCTGCTGCAAAGAGCGGACCCTTTCGATTAGTGTACCAATTTTTTGCTGAAAATACAACTGCCGTGGTTTTTTGATTGCCACAGACTTGCGCACTAAGGCGCCACCCTGTTGATATCCCTCGGAAAAAGCGATGCATACCTGACATTTTCCAACATAAGCAGACGGCTTGTAAAGCGCTCCAGTCCAAGCCCCAGACCGCCATGCGGCGGAATTCCGTATTTGTGCAGCATCAGATAGCTTTCAAATTGCTCAGGGTTCAGTCCAAAACGCTCCATCTTGGCAATTTGCTCTCGATAATCATGAATCCGCTGTCCGCCTGTCGTAATTTCCAGTCCGCGGAACAGCAAATCAAAGCTTTCCGTCACCTTGGGATTATCCCTGCTTTCCATCGCGTAGAAAGGACGTTTTTCACTTGGATAATGGGTCACAAAAACAAATTCACTCCCCGTCTCTTTTTGCACAAGTTCACAGAGCAGACGCTCCTCCTCCGGCTCAAAATCCTTTGCCTCATGTGACCGGCGTTGATAAACTTTTGCAACCATCTCCTTTGCCTCGTCAAAAGGAATTGCCGGAATATCGCCGATAACCGGCAGTTTGACGCGAAGCAGCTCCAGCTCGCTTTCATAATGACTTTTCAGGTACTCCATGGAAAATCGAAGCATTTTGGTTTCCATCTGCATGATATCCTCGAAACTCTCAATGTATCCCATTTCAAAATCCACACCGGTATACTCGTTTAAGTGCCTTTTCGTGTCATGCTTTTCCGCGCGGAATACAGGCGCAATTTCAAATACACGCTCAAAGACGCCAACCATCATCTGCTTGTAAAACTGCGGACTCTGTGCGAGATACGCCTGTTTTCCAAAGTAGTCCAGTCTGAAAATATTGGCGCCGCCCTCCGCGCCCGCCTGTACAATCTTCGGGGTGTGGATTTCCGTAAAACGCTCACCCATCAGAAATGTCCGAAAAGCATTGGCAATCCCTTCCTGTAATTTGAAAATAGCGCGCTGGCTGCTGTTCCGCAGCGTAACAGGGCGGTAGTCCAGCAGGTTTTCAATCGAAGTGTCCACCAGCTTCTGATTGATGACAATCGGGCTCTCTTTATGTGGGACAGATAAAATTTCCGCCTCTTTCAGCCGCAAATCATACCCTGTTTTGGAACGTTCTTCCAAGACCACCTCCGCAGCCAGGACGACACAGCTCTCCTCCTTCAAAATCTCCAGCGGGAAGCCGGCATATCTCTGCTCATAGACGCATTGCAGCACCTCCCGCCCCGTGCGCAGCAGCACAAAGGCAAAATCACTCATTTTCCTGATTTTGTAGATACTGCCGTGAAGCCTTACCGTTTCACCTGCATATCCTTTGATTTCTTCCGCCGTAAAGGCCGCCGGAATCGTGGTTCCTGTTATTCTTTTCATATTTAACCTCTTTTCTGCGCTGCTTTCTTGTACAAAGCCATATCCATACAAATTTGTGATTGCAGCGCAGACACAAACTTGTGAGTGGAAGATTTTTGGACGCAAAAAAACCACGCCGTAAACCATTTTACAATTTACCGGTGTGGTTTCGTTTCCTACTCATCCGTTGGTCTGCCGCAGGCTCTTTTTTCCACACAGGTACAACACTGAAAGCGCCTGTACCTGTGCCATGCACGAATACAAGCGCTATCTATCGTCGTCCCTGTGCGATTTCCGCATCTGCATCCGATACATAACAAGCCTCCTGTAAAACCGCTTATGAAAGCGGTTTTCTTATTGACGAAGTATACCACAGCCCACGCAGGGTGTCAAATGAGAAAATTTTTCACATGAAAAAATTTTTCACAAAAAATTTTCTCATTTTTTACCCATCTTGTAATCCCCCCTCCCCTATGCTACTATAAAACCATCTCAAGTAATTGCGCTTTTGCAAGTCACAGGGATTGTACCACAGAGACAAAAAAAGGGCGACTTGCCTTGTGCTGGAGCCCGTTTTTGTCTCTGTGGTACAATCCCGTCACTTGCAGAAACCTTTCACAATTACCCTACAGAAAGGAACTTTTTTATATGAAAACCGTTCTTATCACCGGCGCGTCCCGAGGCATCGGCGCCGCCATTGCAAGGATTTTTGCCGAAAACGGCTATCATACCTTTATCACCTGTGCGCACAGTACGGAGGCGCTTTTTACGCTGCAAAAGGAACTGACGGACACGTTTGGCAGCCCCTGCACGGCGATTCCCTGCGACATGTCGGATTACGAAGCAGTTGAACGCCTTTTTGCACAGCTTCCGCCCCTTGACGTGCTGATTAACAACGCAGGCCGGGCTTATTTCGGGCTTCTCTCTGAGATGTCCGTTGCGGACTGGCACAATGTCATGGACACCAACCTGAGTGCCTGCTTCTACACCTGCAGGCTTGCCATCCCCGCCATGGTACACAGAAAAAGCGGGCGCATCTTAAATATTTCCTCCGTTTGGGGACAGACAGGCTCTTCCATGGAGACTGCCTACTGTGCCTCCAAGGGCGGACTGAACGCCTTTACCAAAGCGCTTGCCAAAGAACTTGCACCCAGCAACATACAGGTCAACGCCCTTGCGCCGGGTTTCATTGACACCGACATGAACCGCTGTCTTTCCGACGAAGATTGGAATGCCCTGATAACAGAAATACCTGCCGACAGAGCCGGAACCCCCGAAGAGGCTGCCGCACTCGCGTGGCAGGTAGTAAACGCTCCCGCTTATATGACGGGACAAATTATTGCCATGGACGGCGGCTGGATTTAAGCTTTAGCACACGCGCTATGCTTTTTCCTTCACCGCTGTCTTGCTGATATACGCCTTCTCAATTCTTCTGTCCTGTATATCCTCCACGTGGATATGCAGGCCGAAGCCATCTACATCGAAACTGACACCGTCCTCGGGGATTGCCTGCAGGAGACTGATAATCAGACCGCCCACTGTGTCATAGTCTTCTTCCTCCATGGAAAGTTCGACGCCAAGCTCTTCCGCCAAATCATCGATGGTGGTGTTACCGGTCACTTTCCAGAGATTATCCTCAAGCTGTACGATTTCAGGCTCTTCTTCCGGATCAAACTCGTCATAAATATTACCCACGATTTCCTCCACCAAATCCTCCATGGTGACGATACCCTCCAGCGCACCATATTCATCTATAATGACCGCAATATGGATTTTCTTTCTCTGCATATCGGCAAACAACGTATCCGCGTGGATACTCTCCGGCACAAAATACGCGGGACGAAGAATATCCTTAATCTGCGGCTGCAGCCCCTTTCCCGCGGCAAGTAGAAAATCTCTTGCATACAAAATCCCGATAATGTCGTCCAAATCCTCGTCATACACCGGATAACGGGAAAGGCCGCTCTCCTCTATCAGATTCAGAATTTCCTCATTCGTGTCTCTCAGGGAAATGGCAACCACATCGGTCCGCTGCGTCATCACCCTGCGCACACTTAAATCGTCAAAATCAAAAATATTCTGAATCCATTCCTTCTCATTCTCGTCGATATTGCCCCTTTCCTCGCCGATATCCACCATCATCCTGATTTCTTCTTCCGTGACATTTTCCACCTCTTTTTCCGGCTTTATATGCAGGATGCGCAGCACCAGATTCGTGGAAAAAGAAAGAAAGCGAATCAAAGGCTTCATGACAAAAGCAAACGCCGATATCACACGATAAGAAAATTTCGCCACTCCATACGGCTTCTGCATGGCAATCCGCTTCGGCACCAGTTCACCAAACACCAGCGTAAAATAAGCCAGTATCAAAGTGAGCAGCACAATCGCAATGATGACCAGAGCCGCCTCCGGAATCACGGTAAAGCCCCAGTCCACATAAACCCACTTTACCAGATATCTTGAAAAGTTCTCTGCCGCCAAAGCACTACCCAGATATCCGGCAATCGTGATTCCGATTTGTATCGCAGATAAAAAGGCAGACGGTTCCTCCACCAGCTTTAAAAGCCTTGCCGCATGCTTATCTCCCTCATCCTCCATCTTGTGAAGCTTCGTCGTATTTAAAGAGACGACCGCCAGCTCCGTGCCGGCAAAAAAAGCATTCACCAAAATCAAAACAACCTGTAATAGTAACTGTAAAATAATCGTACCCAAAATGAATTCTCCGTTTCCGCATGTACTTCTGCTTCCTGTCTACAAAAACAGGATACACAAAAAGGCATAACCTGTCGTACTCTCGAACCACAGGCTACACCTATCTCTATTATGCTTTATGCAATTATCCGTATTATTTTCCGCGTCGCCGTCAGCGTCGTCCATTGCTGTTTCTTTCCTTTCACCAGTCTGAAAATTTTCTGTTCTTTATATTACCATACTATATTCCATTATGCAAGTCTGACTGTATGGTCAATGCCTACGGAGCAGATCACCGCCCCCGCCTCTGTCTTCATCCCGTGCTTTTTATGAACCATTTCCATAATGGCATTTCGCCTTTCGGCGGACGTCACAATGGCAATAATCTCTTTTTCCTCCTGTACGGAAATCCCGTAAAACTGCGCATCCTCCGGTCCTGCCCATCTTGCTCTGATAACGGTGCCGCCCCTCGCTCCGGCTTCTCTCGCCGTGTCCATCACAGCATCCGTATGTCCCTGGTTAACTGCTATCAAAATCAGGCTCTGGCCTGTCTTTCCGCTCATCTCCATTCCTCCTGTCCCATTCTGCTGATTCAACAACACCGTCGCTACCAGACTGCTCAGCGCCGTAAGCGGCATGTCAAATACAAGCCCGTTGCCGTAAGCGGCTCCCTGCGATTCGCTGTCCAGCTTATGCAGAAGCCTCGCCGCAGTTTCTTTTGCTGCATAGCTTATCAGGATATCCTTTTCTGCGGTTCCCACACCCAGTACGTCCAGTAAATCCGAGGATGCGGTTCCCCTGCCCATACACTGATAACTGCAGAAAACGCCCTGCTCCGCATAAAGCTTTGCCAGCGCCTTGCCCTTGCCGCGCTCCGCAAAGGTCACAATCAGTTTTACACCTTTTTTTTCTGCCATGGTTCCTCCGCTATTTTTTAATCAAAATACATCATACCATCTTCCGCTCCCTGGAGCTGTATAATCAATCTGCGTTTTCTCATCTTTCTCTGTACGCCGTCCGCAAGTCCCATTATCTGAATGGTGAAAAGAGGCGTCATCGCCACCATCGCCACAATACCAAAAGCGTCCGTCAGCACATTTCCGCCCATCGCTTCACAGGCACCCATGGCAAGCGGCAAAAGAAAAGTCGTCGTCATCGGTCCGCTTGCAACGCCGCCGGAGTCAAACGCGATACCGGTAAAAATCTGCGGTACAAAAAAGGTCATCACCAGCGAAATCAGATACCCGGGTATCAGAAACCACATGATATTCAGCCCCGTCAGAATCCGAAGCATGGCAATACCTACCGAAAAAGCAATGCCGATGGACAGGCTGAGACCGATGGACTTCTGGGTAATGGAGCCGCTCGTCACATCCTCTACCTGCCTTGTCAGTACCTGTACGGCAGGCTCCGCCTTGACAATAAAGTAACCGATTACCATACCGATTGGAATTAATACCCACGGCGTCGTGCTGCCCGCCACCGCAGAGCCGATATACTGCCCGGCAGGCATAAAGCCCACATTGGCTCCGGTTAAAAACAACACCAGTCCGATATAGCTGTATATCAGTCCCGAGACAATCTTGATAAGCTGTCTCTTGTGAAATCTCCGGAAAATACACTGAAAAATCAAAAATAGTCCTGCAATCGGAATCAGCGCAACCGCAACCTCCTTTATGTACGCCGGAAATGCACGGGCAAATTCCACTGCAACCGCTCTCGTCGTCGCAAGCTCTGCAATGCTCACCGGCGTATATGCCGCGTCTTCGGGGTGATAGCAGATGCCCAGAATAAGAACGGAAAGAACAGGGCCTATGCTGCAGATGGCCGTCAGACCAAAGCTGTCACCGCTGGAGTTCTTATCACTTCGCACGGAAGCCATACCAATACCAAGCGCCATGACAAAGGGCACTGTAATCGGTCCGGTCGTCACGCCTCCCGAGTCAAAGGAAACCGGTATAAAATCCGCCGGTGCAAAACAAGTCAGAATAAAGATAAGGCCATAAAAGAAAACCAATATGTAGGAAATCGGGATTTTTAACAGGATACGGAGCTGCGCAATCACTAAAAAGCCGCCGACGCCGAGAGCCACCGTCAAAATCAAGGTCAGGTTCGGAATGGCCGGCACCTGCTGCGCAAGCACCTGCAAATCGGGCTCTGCAAGCGTAATTAAAATCCCCAGAACAAAACACACTGACAGCGGAATCACTATCTTTCTCGCTTTGGAGAGCTGTACGCCCACGCCTTCTCCCATCGGTATCATGGACATATCCACGCCCAGAGTAAAAAATCCCATGCCGATAATCAAAAGCGCCGCCCCGAACAAAAACAGCGTCAGTATTCCCGGGGACAACGGTGCAATGGTAATACTCAGACACAGTACAATGATGGTGATAGGAAGCACTGATGTGACAGATTCATAAACTTTTTCACGTAATAATTCGTTGTGTCGCAAATTGTTTACTCCTTTTTTATTTATGATACTATTAGGTAATTGTAAAACTTAGAAGCTATGCTGTTGTCATTGTGCGCATGGTACATTCCAATACAGACTCGCTCTCGCTCCGAGCTTACCGTAGCGGTACATAAGCTGCCAAAATACGGCAGCTAAGTGCCGACGGTAAGCAAGGGTCTGTATTGGAATGTACCATGTGCACAATTCGGAATCAGCAAGTATGCGTCTTGCAATCACTGCATTTTTGATAAATATAAGTTGTTCTGTAAGTGTTTTTCATTTTATATAGTACTATGAATCAGTTTTTGTTGCAATAAAATAATCATAAATGCGTCAGCATTTTTTGACGCGTCGCTGTATCCACTTTGTCAGTTCTACGATCGGAATGATGGTCGCGGCAATTAGCAGGGACACGGCGTATTCTGCAAGGGAGATGTGGGAAAAGCCAAAGGCTTTCGCCAAAAACGGGATATAGATAACTGCGGTCGTACAAATCAGGGACAGCAGCATGGCGCCCCACAAAAACGGATTCTGCCCTTTGATGGAAAATATGGATTTTTCCAGAGAGCGCATATTGAAGGAATGAAAAATTTCCGCCATGGACAGGGTCAAAAATGCCATTGTCATGCCGTCCTCACTGTTCGTAAATTCCCACACGCCTGCTTCCATATAGTGGCCCACCATATATGCTGCAAGCGTGATAATGGATACGGTAATGCCTTGTAAAACCACATGAACGCCCAGCCCGCCCGCAAAAATACCATCTTTTGCATCGCGGGGCTTTCTCTTCATAATATCCGCTTCTCCCTTTTCCATGCCGAGCGCCAGTGCCGGAAAACAGTCGGTAATCAGATTAATCCAAAGCAGATGCACCGGCTTTAAAATGGTGAAACCGAGCAATGTCGCAAAAAAGATGGAAAGCACCTCGGACAAATTGCTTGCAAGTAAAAACTGAATGGATTTTCTGATGTTGTCGTAGATACGCCGGCCTTCGCCCACCGCGCCCACAATCGTTGCAAAATTGTCATCAGCTAAGACCATATCCGCCACATTCTTGGTAACGTCTGTGCCGGTAATGCCCATTCCCACACCGATATCCGCATTCTTGATGGACGGCGCGTCGTTGACGCCGTCGCCCGTCATCGCCGTAATCCTTCCTTTTGCGCGCCACGCATTGACAATCCGCACCTTATGCTCCGGCTGCACCCTTGCGTATACGGCGTACTGCTCTATCCGCTCTGCCAGCTCCTCGTCCGAAAGTTCATCAAGCATAGCGCCGGTAACTGCCTGTTCGGGGCTGTCGATAATTTGCAGCTCCATGGCAATGGCAACTGCCGTGTCTTTGTGGTCTCCTGTAATCATCACAGGCTTTATGCCCGCCTCCCGACATTCGGCTATGGCTGCCTTCACCTCCGGACGGACAGGGTCTATCATGCCGGTCAGCCCGATGAATACCATATCCCGCTCCAGATTTTCCGCCTCATAAAGCGCCGGCTCTTCTGCAAGGCTCTTGTATGCCGCACCCAGAACACGGAGCGCGCTGTCCGCCATCGCCTTGTTTTCCGCAAGCACTTCCCTGCGCTTCTCCTCCGTAAGCTCGACCTCTCCGTCATCCTTCAAAATACGCACGCAGCGCTTTAAAAGCTCATCCGGCGCGCCCTTGGTGTACTGCACAAGGCTGCCATCCGTCCTGCGGTGCACGGTAGTCATCATTTTCCGCATGGAATCGAAGGGCGCTTCCCCGATTCTCACATTCTCCGCTTTCAAATCGTCTTTCCCCATGCCCTTCTGAAGCGCATAGTTGACCAGCGCACATTCCGTAGGCTCTCCCACTGCCTCGCCGTTTTCGCCTTGTTCTGCGTCGGAGCAGAGCGCCATTGCCTTTGCAAGCAGCGCCTCATCCGCGCTGACCGCCTTTACCACAGTCATCTTATTCTGTGTCAGCGTACCTGTTTTGTCGGAGCAGATAACCTGTGCACACCCTAAGGTCTCCACCGCCGTCAGCTTTCTGATAACGGCGTTTCTCTTTGACATGTTGGTGACACCGATGGACAGCACAATTGTCACCACAGCAGCAAGTCCTTCGGGAATCGCCGCCACCGCAAGGCTGACCGCCACCATAAAGGTATCCAGCATGGCTGTACCGGTAACATTGGGATAAATCCGCAATAAATCTATGGCAAAAATCACAACACAGATAGCAAGCACCAGCACGCTTAACACCTTGCTCAACTGGGAGAGTTTCTGCTGCAGGGGCGTCTGATTGTCCTCCGCCTTGGAAAGCGCATCCGCAATCTTTCCCATTTCCGTGTTCATGCCGATGTCCGTCACCACTGCCCTGCCGCGCCCGTAAACCACCGTGCTTCCCATATAAACCATGTTCTTGCGGTCTCCCAAAGGCACTTTGCCGTCTGCGCTGGTAAGCGCATCGCTCATCTTTGTCACGGGAACCGACTCACCGGTAAGCGCCGCTTCCTCTATTTTTAAACCCGCGCATTCTATGATTCTCGCATCCGCAGGCACGGAATCTCCTGCCTCCAGCACAATGATATCGCCGGGCACCAATTCCTCACTGCGGACAGTGGTAAGCCGTCCATTGCGGATTACCTTGGAAGTCGCCGCCGCAATTTCCTGCAGCGCGGCAATCGCTTTTTCCGCCTTGCTTTCCTGCGCCACACCGAGCACCGCATTGATAAGCACCACCACCATGATAATAATGACGTCTGCAAAGGATTCCCCCGCATATACCGCCGTGACTCCCGAAATGACAGCCGCCACTATCAGAATAATAATCATGGGGTCCGCGAGCTGCTGCATAAACCGTACAAACAGAGAAGTCCTTTTTCCCTCTACCAGCTTGTTGCTGCCATACAGCCGCTGCCTCTCCTCCACCTGTACGTCCACAAGCCCGCTTTCTGCGGACTGTTTCTCCTTCAGAACCTCTTTCACACCGCTTAGATACTCTTTCATTTCTGCTCCCATCTGCGTGTTTTCGCACGCGCACAAATTCTCCCGTTCACATTCATTTAGGTATTCCACACATCCCGCCATGTTATCCTGAAACTTACCCTAAATAAAGCAAAAAACTCATATACAATGATTTTAACCACTGTATATGAGTCTCATTCTTTATAGATAAACCAGACGGCTGCCGCCGCCATGCTTGTTGATTTATCGCGCAATATGCGGAACTACTCCCTCAACTATGTAATTGTTGTATTTATCATAGTGAAACTTCCACTATTTGTCAATGGCAAAATGAATATTTTATGGTTATTTCATAATCTAAAACAACTGGACTTTCTTTTCTCTATCAAATATAATCTATTCGTTACTATATTGTATAAGTAATTGTGAAACTCATCTTTGCAGTTTGCGAATTGTACACATGGTATATTCCTAAGCAGACCCTTGCTTGCCGTCGGCACTTAGCGAGGTATTTTCGAGCTTAGTACCGCTACGGCAAGCTCGGAGCGAAAGCGTGTCTGCGTTGGAATATACCATATGTACAATGACAACGGTATCGTTTCTGAGTTTCTCAATCACCTAGTTACTATATTAGTTAGAAAAAAGGAGAAAATGTCATGCGATTAATCATGCAATACTGCCGCCGGACCATGAGACGCTACCCCAAAATTTTTATGCGTGCCACGGGACTGATTATATTTATAACGCTGATGAGCGCATTGATCCCGTATGGTATGCGGATTTTTCTGGAACGTGTGATTGCTGCGGCGCATTATGGCTATGCGGTACTGGGCATTTTGGGATTCGCAGTATATTTGATTTTAAAAACGCTGGTGGATATCCAATGGTACAAGCTGTTAGATGAGCTGGGCGGATGCTGTATTACGGATCTGTCCGTGGAACTGGAAACCGCCATGGCTGAAACCTTTCAATCCCATATTGACGCAGAAGAAGCCGGCAGGATTAAACATATTATGTATGCAGATGTACTGGACGTATTTCGGGTGATCGGGCATCATATCCCTGCGCTTTTGGGAAGTGCCGCTGTCATTCTCGCCAGTCTGCTTCTCGCCGCATTTTATGATTTCAGGCTGATGCTCTTTATTTTTGCCTCACTGGCTCTTGGCACGATTCTTTCTGTTGCCGGGAAAAAAATGATTACCCAAAAAGCGGGAAAGACCAATCTAAAGTTGAAAGAGCACCACATGCTGTGCGACCAGTATGTAGATTCCATTCCTTTGGTACAGACTAATCCGGTACTGCCTTATTTTACGGATAAAACAAGAAACAGCATTGGAAGCTTCATTTCCACATCGCAGAAAGAAGACGGCGTGCAGGTATTCTGGTCGGAAGCCGTAAGTCATTACAATACCCTGTTTAATCTGGCGCTTTCCACCCTTTTGGCGCTTCCGGCGGCTGGNGGCTCCATCGTAAATCTTGTGTTCTTTATTACGCTGGCGGATATTATTATGTCCGANGGNCAGAAAAGCCAGNTATTGATACANCAGATTGTGCGNGCACANGTCAGCTTTGAAAACGTGGACAGNCTGCGNCAGCTTCCNAANCGTCAGGGAACNGAAANGCTTTCCCAAATTACCAAAATAGAGTTTNCGGGAGTCAGTTTTTCCTATCGTGAAACCGGCNTGGANGTTCTNCATGACATTTCCTGCNCCCTGCAGTCAGGCGANAGTATCCGNCTGACNGGCAGTAANGGCAGTGGAAAATCTACTTTTATCAANCTNCTGACNGGNGTNTATCCGCCGCAGGCAGGCGAAATCCTNATCAATGGAAAACGNCTCGACACTTACTCCCGNGAAAGCCTGAATGAACAGNTATTATTTNTCAATCAGGANGANATTTTATTGAACGAATCTATCCTTCNTTATCTGGANCTGATTAGCGGCACTTCNTTTGACAGGAAAAAAGCAGAAGAAATTCTGCANTGGACAGCGTTGGAANAGGAAGATATCACAATTGAAAACAATGGACTNTCCCTGTCTGCCGGACAAAGAAAAAAACTGCTGATTTCCAAGTTANTGCTGCGNTACGAAAAGGCGTCNGTTATTATTTTNGATGANCTGGAAGCCGGACTGGATAAAATTACNCTCCNAAAATATATGGATTTTCTTCGCGGCATGTTTGCAAANCATGAAAAAATATTCCTGATGGTGGCGCATAATATCGACCATGANCTTCCATTTGACAAGGTGTTTTTGTTTGAAGACGGCAAAATCAAGATTTAGTCAATTCATGAAAAAGGAGACCGTTATGAACGAAAATATCATTTATGAAATACTTTCTGTTGTAGACGAAATACCGGAGGGAAAGGTTGCTTCCTATGGTCAGATAGCACGGCTCATTGGCAGGGAGAAAAATGCCAGAATGGTTGGAAAAGTGTTAAGCCAATCCGGTTACTACGGTGATTATCCCTGCCACAGAGTTGTAAACCATGCCGGCAGACTGGCTCCGCACTTTCCGGAGCAGCGTGACTTACTGCTTGACGAAGGCGTTATCTTTAAAAACAGGAATTGTGTTGACATGAAGAAATGCCAATGGGACTGCTGATACTGCAGGANACAGTATCAGGCGTAGATTATTGATAGACTTACAGATGATATTCCTTTCGCATTTCCTGATAAAAGNTCTCTTCCTTAAGACGGGGAATNAAATCCGTCTTTCCATCGGNTATCATGCGGGAAATCAGCTCCAGCNTCTGCNCGGCTGCCTCNTCACAGCTATTTTCATAACCGATTTTATAACCATTTCTGTANCCGCTTTCATAGCCCGTTTTATAGCCCTGTTCATACCCTTCGTCATATTCTCTTTTCAGCAACTCTTCAAACTGCATGTACCTTCCCTCCAGNTCCCTGCTCTGCTTCAACGCCTTTATCCGCTCGTGGATTCTTCCAAGCNTCNANTCNNNTGCCNGNTCNACATANGNATCCGTGGAATCTGTNACATACNGNAAAAANCNGACAAGCTCTTTCGGCACAGNNTCTTCATTCGTGCCTTTTGTGCCATAGTCTCCTTTNATGGCANAAACAGGATATGGTTTTNCTCTTATCGNTATTATACANAAATAAATTCTTTTTTTGCANCCCCTACTTTTCGNTATNNCGNANATCTTTCANTNTTCCATTCAAACTTTACACAAATCTCCACCTCATGCCCATCGCCGNAAAATAACTGGACNGGTACNCTGCAGGCATGGTCTCCATATAGGAGTCATAAAAATAAACCATGCAGTCCTTCATAAAAACAGAAGCATCATACAAATCCGCAAGATAATTTTCAGCGGGTGGTACAAGCTGTATGAATCGCGGTGCAAGTAAAATCATCTCAATTCCTCTTGCCCACTGACTTTCAAAGACAAGCNTGATTTGTTTCNCCACTGCTTCGCTCAGATGCATGTTTTGGTCTTCTGCCACATAGTCCCCCGTTATGTAAGTAAATTCCTTCAGCACCGAGTCATGGAAGCCGCAGAATTGTTCCATCAGATTATCGATATCCTGCTGNTNCTCCACATAATTCCAGTCGGATAATTTGGTTACAATCTTTTGGGCACACAGCCTTTCCTTTGCAATACANCCTTTNGCAATCAACTCTGCCAATGCTTCNTTTTTCTCCCAGATAAATGCATAGCCCCTGAAATAATGGTATTTACCGGANACGCCGATGGCGGCATTNATATGCGCCATCTCCTCNTTTTCCTTGTCTACCCATGGAAACGGCAGCGGATTTGCATCAATTTTTTCCACATATACGGGATACGGCGGCTCGGTGNAAAAATCCGTGNAATCCACTAATACAAGANTCTGNTCATCCTCTCTTTTNTCCACAAGGTATCTGTCAACGCCGCAATTTAAAATGCCGTATACCTCAGATATATAATACGCCTTTTCTTTGCGGTCATAGATTCTTGCCCTCATATATTATCTCCCCTTATACCAGCTCAGCCGCACAGCCAATCTCTTTTCGTCTTTCCCGCTTACTCCTCTGTCTCTCCATTCCCTGCCATACGCACGGAAATTCCGTTTACTTCAACTTCATTGTTCAGTTCGATGACAAGGCACTGCCTGCCGTCGATAATCCTTGTCTGTACCAAATCCGTCCTCTCAGGGTTTACCTTTACAATCACGTCCGGCGTCTTGATTTCAAACTGTCTTGTGTTTGCCAGATTGGAGGCAACAAGCTGCGCCCTCTCGCCTGCTGCCGCGTCGTAACGCTCATCAAAATCGGAGAGCCGCTCTTCCTCCACGCCACTGTATTCCAGAAGCCGCTTCACCTCAGCCTTATCCAGTACCACAGGCTCCGGCTCATCCTTTTTTTCCTCTATCATCTCGTTTAATTTTTCGTGAATATTCTTTACCACCTCATACTCACACTCTTCGCCCAGCGTTTCCTCCACAAGCGTCTGGAAGGTCTCCTTCTGCCCGCCTGCCGACATGGGCGGCTCACAGCCAAGCACCGGCTCTACAAAATCAAAGCGCAGCTCCTCCGGCTTTGCCGCATAGTACAGAAGGCTGTGGATATCTGTTCCCCTGTCATTGAAGGCAGGGAACAGAAAACCGATATCCGGCATATCCACCACCCTGTCCAGGGTGCGGTTTCTAAAGGTATTGTTCTCCTCATCATAGGCAAGTCCGGGCTTGCTCAATGTAACCGGGCAGATACAGCATAATATGTACTCGTAGACCTCGTCGGAGGCGTCAAACATTTCCTCCCCATCCGCCGCCTTGCCGGGCACGTCATATACTGCATGTATCAGTAAAATCAGGTAATTCTCCACAGAATAATAATTCTCAATCACCTTGTCATAAAATTCTTCCAACAGGACGTCGTCCTTTAACGCCGTGTTTTTCAGCCGCAGCAGAAATTCCTGCGCGCCGCCCTGTTCCTCCGCTTCTAACGGAAATTCCATATTGAGCAGATTTCTGCCTATGCTTCCCGAGAGCGCCTTGCGGAATATATTGAAATACTTAAAAATCTCCTCCTCCGGCAGGGAGAGAAACGCCTCCTTTAACTCCGTCTTTTTATTCTTTTCCCCATCCACATAGCAGCCGCAGATACGGGTAATCGTACACTTCTCCTGTGTAAACTGTTTCTTGATTTCCGCTATTTCCTTCTTGTTCATGGTCCCCACTCCTTTGCATCTCTTGTCTTTGGCCGCCTGCTTCTGCCGCCTCAGCTACCAAAAACTTTACCACAGAAATAGCCTCTTTTCAATCCAAAACTAGACTGCATCCTTTTTCTTTTCTCTTTGTCCCTGCACAAACGCCAATAGAATCCCCACTGCAAATACGCCTATTCCAACCGCCGGTGCAGCGAGCATCGGTTTGTCGATTTCTCCCAGCTTAAAACAGGCCAAGCCGCCGTACACACAGCTAAAAACAGCAACCGGAATCTGCCACGCAATGGCACTTACATGACTGGACAGATAATTTGTAATCGCAAACACGATCAGCGAAAGTCCCACAGAAGCCAATACCATAAGCAGCAGAACGCAGACTGTATAGCTGCCCAGCGTCCATGGAAGCCACCCGATAAAGCCGCTGGCAAAACCGGAAAGCGAACAGTTCCAGAACGCAAACACCCTGTCTATTCCGGCACAATACAGATACAGAGCACATTCCACTGCCGCAATGCACAGAACCGTAATGACGACTGCCGCCATCCTGTTTTTATAATAGGATCTGCCTTTTCGAAAACTGTACTGTAACGCNGGCATACGGCTCCGGTTTTCGGACACCATGTACGGCATCACAAAAAAGGTGGTGCTGAGCATCATAAAAACAGCAAAACGGCGCAGCAGTTCAAAATTATACTCTGTCACATTNGNNGGAANCGGNCTNTATACTTCCTTCNNGTTCCGCTCCTCTACCCTTCTCTCCGCCTGCGGCGTCAGATTCTCATATTGTCTTCCAACCTGTCCCTCCTGCTCATAAGACTCGATATAATAATCCCATATATCGAATAGTATCAGTCTCTCCATATCCTCCGCAACAACCTCCGACGAAACCCCTTCGTACAGCTTAAACCACAGGCGGTTCTCTTCCTCCAACGACAATTCTCTTCTCTCTATCAATTTCAGAAGCTCTTTTAAGGAGTGCACATTGAACGCTGCATACTCCGGATTCTGTTCGATAAAAATATCCGTCTTCCCTGCTTCGTATACAGGCCTCTGCCCTTTAAGCCGCTCAAATTCTTCCGGTAAAAGCGCCGTTCCGTACTGTGATACAATTTTTTCGGCCAAGTCAGCCTCCATCTGCCAGCTTCCCGCATATAACATTACATACGGCTTCAAGACGGGCAGAAAATACAACAGAAAAANTCCCAAAAGCAGAAAAAGTTTTTTTACTGTTATTATCTTTTTAAGCTCCAACATGTTCAAATATCCTCCAACCTAAATTTTTTGTACTGTCTGATAAGAAGCAGCAGCAAAAGCGCGCCCCAGAACAGGACAAAAGCCGCCTCATAGTATCTGACGGATAAAAAGCCCGCTCCGCTTGCAAACCACCGCCCCGCCTTTTTCACAAACTCCACAGGCTGAAAGCGCAGTATAAAAAACAACAGGGAATCCCTTGGCGCAATCTCTGCAGCAGCNGCCGCCAGCGCGCAGCAAAAACTAATTTTAAAAAATGCCGTCACTGTCCGATGCGTCCTTGTCACAAAGAACGCCGCCGCAATCCCAAAAAGCAGCGCCATGCACACGGACAACGCTGCCTGCAGCAGCATATATGTGCTGAGGCTTATGGAAAAACGGCAGAGAATGGGATAAAAGAAATGTAACATCATCATGCTGCCCACCTTCACCTGCCAGAGNTCTCCCATCCGGAACACACCTTCCGCAAGCAGAATGGTGCTGCCCCAGAGCGCCACAGCAAACAGTAGTATGGTAAAAAGCGCACTTTCCGTCTGCAGCCGGTTCAGCCTTCTTCCTGTTTTTGTCGTATAGACAAGCTCCTTNGAGCGGTTATCNTAAGGCGCATTGACACAGCGCAGCATAAGCAGAACAGCCGCNAGAGAAGCCTCCACCGTGCAGGCTATCGGCAGAAAATAGGCAAACAAATCAAAAAAGCCCGCCGTACAAGGAACAAACAGGGANACGGCCGTATNATTTTTTCTGTCTCGCAAAAGCANTTCTTCCAACGGCGCACAAGCATTTCTGACCATGTCCGCCGCCTTTCCCGCCAGTCTTAAATCCTCTATGAAAATTTCCGCAAAATCNGCCGCCTCAAGGTGTTCTGCCATCCGGGGAACCNCCTCCACGGCACTGCNCACACTGATTTGTGCATTGCCGGGCTCTCTTCCCGCAAACGCCGCAATGATTTCTTCCTTGTTTTCTTCTGTCACATGATNNACACCATTTTCCTCAAGCACGACAGCAGCAGCCACCATCGGCACATTCCCCTNGTAGTTTATNATAAACCAAAAATTNACAACCAAAGCNCCNGCAAANAAAANCCAAAAAAGACGCCCCCCCAAAACCCTCNTTACCTCTTCNCTCCTACAATCCACGTTTCCATCCTCCTATTTCTTTTCCACAAGTGATTGCGAAACTCGTACTTGCCGGTTTCGAATTGTACACATTGTATATTCCATAAGCAGACCCTTGCTTACCGTCGGCACTTAGCTGCCGTATTTTGGCAGCTTACGTACCGCTACGGTAAGCTCGGAGCGAAAGCGCGTCTGCGTTGGAATATACAATGTGTACAATGACAACGGTATAGTTTCTGAATTTCGCACTCACCTATTCCTTCCCATAGAGAAACAAAAACACATCCTCCAGCCCCGGCTTTACCGGCTGCCATCCCTGCCCGCCGTTTCGGCTGATAAAGCGAATCACGATGTCCCTTCCTTCCCTGCGTCTGGAAACCACCTGATACCGCTCTTCCCAGCCGGAAAGCTCTTCTTCCCCCACCGCTGTCTCAAATATACTTCCTTCCAGCTTTTTGCAGATATTTTCCACCGTGTCGTTACAGTGTACTTTTTTGTCTTTCAGCATTACAATATGGTTGGCAATAAATTCTACATCAGAGACAATGTGCGTGGAGACCAGCACGGTCTTATCCTTTGACAGAGAGGTCAGTATTTTGCGGAAACGCATGCGCTCCCCCGGGTCAAGCCCCGCCGTAGGTTCATCCAGCACCAATATCTGCGGATCGTTTAACAGCGCCTGTGCTATCCCTACGCGCTGTATCATGCCGCCGGAAAATTTCTTCATCTTTTTGTTTTTTTGCTCCGAAAGGCCAACCAGCTCCAGCATCTGTCCAATTTTGTCCTGCAGTTCTTTTCGCTCCATGCCTTTTAGCACCCCGATATAATGCAGATATTTTTCCGGCGTATATTCCCGATAATAGCCAAAGTCCTGCGGCAGAAATCCCAGCATTTCCCGATAGAGGGCGTCCAGCTTACGGACTTCCACTCCGTCGTAAAGAATTTTTCCCTCTGTCGGAAACAGCAGGGTAGTTATCAGTTTCAGCAGCGTAGTTTTTCCCGCGCCGTTCGGCGCAAGCAGCCCATAGATACCGTTTTCAAATTCCAGATTGATGTGCTCAAGCGCAACAAAATTTTGATAATTTTTAGTAACATCTTGTATTTGCAGCATTTGTATACTCCTTTCTGAAGGACGGGGCTGTGATGGACATAAGCTGCCTGATATGCAGGCACATGCCGCATACGCCCACGCCGATAAACAAAAGCACCGGAAGCTCCTGTAACAGCCTCCCGTAAATGGCCGGTATAAAGAACAGGAAAAGGAAATTTATCAGAAACCAGCCGCCACAGCAGCATAGCGCACTCCTGATTCCCCTGCCCCACAACAGCCCTGCGGCAAACAACAGGGAAAACAGCATGAGGGAGCTGAAAGAAACCGCAAACAGCCGTATGCCGTCCACCTGATACCGCAGCGCCAGCGCAAACGCATACATACCGTTAAAAACAAAGCCCAGAAAACATTCTCCCAGCATCCGCGCGGCAAGCACATGAAAAAAAGTGTACTTACAGGACATTTGCAGTTCATAGCAGCCGCTTCCCCGCTCCTTCATCCAAGTGAGCGCAAAGATACCCGCATACAAAAGGGGCGCGCTGCAAAATGCCGCCGCATAAATACTTTCTCCCTTGTTCAGCATAACCTGCACCAGCAGATACACAAACAGCACGGTTATCACAAACGCAATACTGATAACATCCGCCATACCCGCATACAACTGCTTTACGCCGATGTTCACAAATGTGTCTTTCATAAAACCCGCAAAATCCGGCTTCGCCGTTTCTGACAACAGCACCTTGGCCGCCCGAGCCGCCTGCTCCTTTTCCTCCGCCTTTTTCCAGACGCCCGCCAAAAATTCCTCTTCTCTGCCGCTCATCTGCCATCCCTCCTTTTCCGCAGTGTTTTTCTGGCACGGTGTATCGCGCTCTTCACCTGCAGCACGCTTTTCTGCATCTTGTCCGCAATCTCCTGATAACTCATGCCCTCCGCTGCATACAATAGAAGCGCCCTTTTTTGCTCCGGCGGAAGCGCAACAATCCACTCTGCCATTTCGTTCTTCCACTCCTTTTTCAAAAATGCCTCCTCGGGGCTTCCTTGCGGCGATATTTTCTCTTTTTCGTCCGCCTCAGGTTCCGCCATTTCCCTTCCGGCTCTTCTTCTGTGATCTGTTACCTTGTTCTTCATCACCGCATAGAGATAGGTTCGAAAAGAAAAGTCCATCCGATAACGCCGCCGCGCCGCCCAAATATCCGCAAAACAGTCCTGCGCAATATCCTGCGCCGTCTCCGAATCCTGCAGACGACTCGTCAGCCATCGCAGAGACTCCTGGTAATAGCGCAGCACCAGCGCCGCAAATGCATCCCTGTCGTCCCCTGCCGCCAGTTCCATCAGCTCATTGTCCGTTTTCTCCCAAAGCCTATCTTCCATCGCGCGCTCCTTTCCCAGTTTCAAAAGCCTTTTTAGGTAATTGTGAAACTCAGTAATGATACCATTGTCATTGCGCAGCTTGTATACTTCAACACAAACACGCTCTCGCTCCGAGCTTACCGTAGCGGTACGTAAGCTGCCAAAATACGGCAGCTAAGTACCGACGGTAAGCAAGGGTTTGCTTATGAAGTATACAAGCCACACAATTCTAAATCGGAAAACATAAGTTGCACAATTACGCATTTTTTAACAGATACTTACAATCCCTCTTGCACCTTTTTCTGCACTTTCTGCAAGCCACAGGAACCGGTCTGTATAGACAAAATAAGGGCGACTTGCCACTGCTTCGGAGCCCGTTTTTGTCTATACAGACCGGTTCCGTCCCTTGCAGCAAACCTTCGCAAATTTCTGTTCAAAAAGCTTTCACCCAGTATCTCGTTCTGTTACAAAAAAAGTTACTCCCCATTTCTAAATTTTTTCTGTAAGATATTTGTAAGATTTTACCGCGTTTTTTTGTAAGATGTATCAGTTATAATGCAATTATACGACTGAATGTGGTAAACTGTAAAAAACAAACGATTTTAAAGGATTGGAAATTTTATGGAAAACGAACGTATTTTGGTGGTGGACGATGACAGGGATATTGTCGCCACACTGAAAATCCAATTGGAAAAGGAAGGCTTTCCCGTACTCACGGCTTACGACGGCGAGGAAGCGCTCGCCATTCTGAATAGGGAAAAGGTACATCTGATTCTTCTCGACGTGATGATGCCGAGACTTGACGGATTTTCTGCCATTATGAAAATACGCGAAAAACGAAACATTCCGATTTTAATTATGTCCGCCAAGTCGGAGGACACCGACAAAATACTGGGGCTCTCCATCGGCGCGGACGACTATATCACAAAGCCCTTCAATTACAAGGAGGTCATTGCCCGCGTGCGCAGCCAGCTAAGACGTTATATGAAGCTGGGCGGCGTTTACTCCGGAACGGACGAAGTCACCATCGGACGGCTGTGCTACAATTTCACGGCGCACACCCTGACGGCGGACGACATACCCATTAAGCTGACCTCGACGGAAACCAAAATCATTGAGCTTCTTATCAGACACCCCGGACGCATTTTTTCCGCAGAAGAAATTTATACAAGCATCTGGGGGGAACCCTCCGTCTACAATGGAGAAAATACAGTTATGGTGCATATCAGACGCATCCGTGAAAAAATCGAAATCAATCCGAGTGAACCGGAATATTTAAAGGTGGTGTGGGGAATTGGATACAAATTTGAAAAAAGGTAAAAAAATCAGAGCGTTTTGTTACAGGCTGCTTGCTATAGGCGGTCTTGCCGTCACACTTATGTCTGCCATTATCGGGTACGAGGCTGTCAAAGCGCTTCTCACTGAGGGTTCTTCTATGTTAAGTGGGGAATTTTATGAGATGCCGGAATTTAAGGATTATATCGGCGAAATATGCTATCAGGCGCTGCTCTACAATGCCGGAGTCGGGGATCACACAGGCGAACCTTTATTGAACGAATCTGATTTCTATGCCGGACGCGCCTACGCCGATGCCAACATCTTTTTTCAGGCAAACCTGCGGAAGTCAAACTGGCTGGTCCGGTATTACATCCAACTGCCGGGTGAAGCACCAAACACCAATATGTCCTATGCTGTCATTTCCGACTCTGACGATCATATCATACTTCCCACCGGCACAGTTCTTTGTTACTTTTGGAATGGTCCACAGCTCATGGAATACAGCGATTTACACAAAGGAATGGAACACATCCGTACATACAGTTCCTCCATGCTGTATCAGCCGCTCGCCACTGAGTTGTCCCGAATGATTGTTGTGATTGCGGTGGAAGCGGATCAGTACCAAAGAAGTCACTTTTTGTCCAACTTACAAATACAGGCGGAAAACTACAGGCTTGTTCTGCTTACCTTTTGTATCAGCAGCAGCATAACCCTTTTATCCGCCCTGCTATGCCTTTTCAGCCGCAAAGCATTCCGCGAAGCAGCCCGCTCCTATGCTGCTTTTACCGGAAAAATTTTGCTGGATTTTAAACTGATTCCGCTTCTGCTTTTGCTGCTTCTGCCACTCTATCACACTTTTCATTTTGGTGCGCTTGCTACGCTCTCCTATACGGACTGCCTGTGGTGGATTCTGCCGGCCCTGCCTGCCGGTATCCTGCTTTTTCTCTTTTACACAGAGATAAAGCATAATAAAGACAAGTTCTTTTCGCACTCTATTCTCGGAAAACTTGCTCTTTATATAAATGAGTTTTCGCAAGGCGTTCCCTGGTACCGCAAAGCCATGCACATCGGCACGGTTCTGATGGCAAGTGCCGTCATTTCGTTTGCGCTGGGACTCTTCCTGCTCATCATAACGATACCCGGCATATACGACTCATATCTGACCGTGAAACATTCTTATTCTCAGGGCCTCGTTTCAGAGATGATTATGCAGGTCATATGTGTAGTATTCTTTGTTGCAGGACTTTTATTCCTCATAGGAGTTTTCCTTTTTCCGGCGTACTTCCGCACCAGAAAACTGACAAAGGAAATGAAATCCGTTACTGACAAGCTTTCTGATCTGAAAAACGGCTTCAAAACCGCTCCCTTCACTCTGCCGGAGGGTTCTCTGCTTGCGGATACGGCAGAGGATATCAGCAGTTTGGAAGAGGGCATAGACAAAATGGTGGAACAAAAAAACCGCTCCAACAAGCTGCGTGTGGAGCTGCTCACCAATGTATCCCATGACTTAAAAACACCTCTGACTTCCATCATCAATTACGCCGACCTTCTCTGTGAAGAGCAGCTAAATGAAAATGCAGCCGGCTACGCCGCTTCCCTTCGCTCCAAGGCATACCGCCTAAAAAGCATGGTACAGGACGTTTTCGAGCTTTCCAAAGCGACCAGCGGCAATCTGCCGGTAGAAAAGCAGACTCTTGATTTAGTCAAGCTGGTACACCAAACCCTTGCCGATATGGAAGAGCGCATAGCGAATAGCAGCCTTACCTTTAAAACCATAATTTCCGAAGAATCGATGCTGATAGAAGCAGACGGGGAAAAACTGTACCGCATTTTCCAGAACCTGTTTGTAAACGCCTTACAGTATTCCCTTGAGAATTCCAGAGTGTATGTTATGCTTTCCGTTGAAGACAAAAATGCCTGCGCCAAAGTCAAAAACACTTCTAAATGGGAGATTGACTTTTCGCCGGACGACATCGTAGAACGTTTTGTCCGTGCAGACGCCTCCCGCACCACGGAGGGCAGCGGGCTTGGTCTCTCCATTGTGCAGAGCTTTACGGAAATCTGCGGCGGCAGCTTCTCCATTGAAACTGACGCCGATATGTTTACCGCCTGCCTGCGTTTTCCTTTAATTGTAAGCAAGTCATAGTTCATTGGTCAGCTTGCAGACCAGGTTGACCGCGTCCGGCACCTCCGGGTCCACATAACCGGAGTCCACAAACCCTGCCTTTTGGTACACCCGCAGCGCCGGAGCGTCCGTCTTTTTGACGCACACCTCCACCGTGGGCCAACGGCCTTCCGCCCGCAGGCGGTCCAGCACCAGCTCCAGCGCCGCCGTGCCCACACCCTGACCCTGGTGCCTATGGTCCACCAAAAACTGCTGGAGCTCATAGCCCAGAGGCTCATCGTCAAACTCCCGGACCATAGCCAGCCCCACCAGCACCCCGTCTTGCTGGATGCCCCATACCCGGGCATGGCAGTCCCGGTAGGCATAGCCCCGGGCCAGAATGCCCGCCGGGTCCGCTACATAGTTCAGTTGCTCCTGGGTCACCCGCAGCTTCAACGCCGCCGGCCAGTTATGTTGATTAATTTCAGTCAGACAAATCATATAATTTCTCCTTTTGCCAACAAATTATCTTTTCCCATACCACATACAAAGGGATTGGAATCGTACCAATAACAAAAATCTAGAAAATCCAAACGCTGCTGCGGGTCATTCATGATTTTTACCAGTAATTCATTGGGAAGTGTCCTTGCGTATGCGCCGGGGCCTGCCAGTTTAATGTTTTTTACTCCAAGCTGTTTCAATATTTTTTCCAATTCATCCGGCATAAAAGTGTAGGTAATACACCACGGTGTACCGCCCTTTTCGTACTCGGCAATTTCAGCGTCACCGCCCATAAGGCCATCCGCCCGCAGTTTCTCGACAACTTCTTTATTGAAACGAAAAGATTCGACTGCATTTGCTTTATTTTCAATACACCATTTCACAAAAGGATCACTGCAATTTTCATCTAAAATGAATTGGTTCTTTTGAATTGGATTTGCCAAATACGGAAGATATCCCAAGCGGCTCGACACGCTTAGGATAATACGTTTGCGGCAAATGCGCACCAATTCGCTGATAACATGCTCCTGATTCGGATAGGTATATGAAATGGGTGCATCAAAGGAAATGACCATATCAAACGATTTATCTTCGAAATCCTCCAAATCCTCCAATGCCCCTTTTACAAAGGTTATTTTGTCAAGAACACCTGCTTTCTCCGCCAATTCTTTTGCCTTATCTATCATAGGCTGTGAAATGTCAAAATGCGTCACTTCACAACCTTGTTTTGCAAGAAGAATGGAAAATCTGCCACAGCCTGCTCCACCGTCAAAAACAGTTTTTATCCCATCCAGATTAGAGAGTAACTCTTTTTCAATATGATTCTTCTGAATAATGTCATCCATAAAGGTTTCCTCGCGGTGGCTTTCCAGTTCACCTTTATCCGGCTGATTCCATAAACGTTCTGCTATTTTTCTGCTATAGTCCATAAATCGGTCTCCTTTTTCCAATCTTATATCTATAGCTTAGCAAATATCTCCCAATCCGGATACCGCAAGATTTTTTATAAAAAAGTTTGTGAGACTTCTCCAACGCTATCACAGCTTAAGCCCCGTATCCTCCGGCAGTCCAAGCATAAGGTTCATGCACTGCACGGCTGCGCCGGAAGCGCCTTTGCCGAGGTTGTCAAAACGTGTGGAAACTACCAGCCTGTTCTCGCAGCCGGTCACATAAACTTCCATACCATCCCAGCCGCTCCTTGCATTTGCCGCCAGAAAACCATTACTCTCCGCCTCTGCGCCAAAGGGCATTACACGGACAAAGGGCTCATCTGCATAGTAGTCCGCCAAAAAGCCGTGAAGCTCTTTCGGGCCTGCACATTTTGAGAGCAGATTTGCATAGAGCGGAAGCGACACCAGCATTCCGCTGTAATAGTCGCAGATAACAGGGGAAAACAAGGGCTCCTGTACAAGCCCCGTGACCGCCTTCATCTCCCGCAGATGCTTGTGCTGCTGACTGAGCGCATATTCTCTGGGCGCGTCAAGCTCTGACGGACGCCCTTCTTTTTCATATTCCGCAATGGTCTTTTTGCCCGCGCCGCTATAGCCGGACATGGCAAATGCAGAGACGGGATAGTCCGCCGCCAGAATACCCTCCTGTATCAGCGGATACACCATCGCAATAAAGCCGGATGCGTAGCAGCCCGGCACAGCCACTCTCTTTCCGGTTCGCACCGCTTCCCGAAACTTAGGCGCAAGCTCGGGAAAACCATATGCCCAGCCATTTTGGGTCCGGTGGGCAGTAGACGCATCGATAATTCTTACATTCTCATTTTCCACAAGGGAAACCGCTTCCCTTGCCGCGTCGTCCGGCAGACACAAAAAAGTAATGTCGGACTCGTTTATCAGGCGTTTCCGCTCGTTCAAATCCTTTCGCAGCTCAGGCGCTATGGTAAGCAGACTGATATCCTCCCTGCCTGCAAAACGCTCGTTGATCCGAAGCCCTGTCGTCCCCTCGCTGCCGTCAATAAATACTTTTGTCACAATTTCAATCCTTCCTCGTATACGTTACATAGGTAAAAGGAATTTCTCCTTCCACCCTCTCGTCAATTTCCTTTGTAAACTGCATTTCATCAAATGCCGGAAAGAAGGTATCTCCCTCTATTTCCGCTTCGATTTCCGTGATGTACATCTTTTCCACAAGCGCAATGGCTTCCCCGTACAGCCCTGCACCGCCGGAAATATAGATATGCTTCCCCGGCTGCAGGCTCTTTGCTTTTTCCACCGCCTGCTCTAACGAAGAAGCCGTAGTACAGTTTTCCGCCTCAAAGCTTGCCGTATTCGACACCACCACCGTAAAACGGTTTGGCAGAGGGCGTCCGATTTCCTCGTAGGATTTGCGCCCCATGATGACGACATTGCCCGTCGTCAGTTCACGGAAACGCCGCTGTTCCCCTTTAATCCGCCACGGAATCTTTCCTTTATTGCCAATCACTCTGTTTTTTGTATATGCTACAATTAAAGCTATCATATTTCCTCTTTCCACGGCTGCGGCCTTGCAAAGTAGAAGCCCTGCGAATACGCTATGCCGATTTCCTCCATCACCTTCTGGATTGCCTCGTTTTCCACATACTCGCCCACTACCTCTTTGCCCTGCCTTGTACACCAGTCGTTTATCAGTTCCACAAACTCACGGCAGTTTTTATCGCAGCAGATCTCCTTGATAATTTCTCCGTCTATTTTCAAAATATCAGCGTCTATCCGTATAATATGCAGCATATTGGAAAAGCCGCTTCCGAAATCGTCAATGGCAATCCTTGCGCCGTACTCATGCACGCTGTCCGCAAACTGCTTAATAAACTGATAATCCCTGATTTCCTCGCTCTCCACCAGCTCAAAGATAAAGTTTTCGGGATGCTTTGCTTCCTTCAGATAGTGGAATATCATACGCAGCATATCCCTGTCATAGATGTCCTGTACATTGAGATTTACCGTCACGGCAATATCCTTGTCAAGGAACATCTCCATCACCTTTTTAATCATGATGATGGACATGGATTCGTAGAGATTGTAATCCTTTGCCACGGGCAGGCAACGTCCCGGCTGATAAATATTGCCCTGTGCATCCTGAATACGCAGCAGCGCCTCATACATGCCGACCTTTCCTGTGCGGTTGTCATGAATTGCCTGAAAATAAGGAACGACTCTATCCTGCACCAACGCTTCACGCAGCGTCTGCAGCATATGCATCTCCTCTTTCACGCTGAGCACTTCACCCGGCATCTCGCTGTAGAGCACAAAGGAAATTTTGTTTTTGATGCCATACTGAAGCGCCGCCTCCGCCTTCTGCAGCGGTTCCCTCTCCCGCAGAACCACCGCGCCCTGATAGGAGAACACAAAATCCTTGTAACTGACGCCGTTTAAATAATCAAACACTTCCTTCATGCAGGAAATAAACGCTTCGTCCCCCATATGGCTCTCCGCCGCAATCAGCAGGGAACAGTCGCCATAGCTGTAAAAATGCAGTTTCTTTCCAAAGAACCGCTTTCCCACATCCTCGTACAGACCCTTAAGCTCGTCCATAAACATGCTGTTTCCCATAAACAGCCGCATAATTCTCTCATTTTTCAGGGTGAAAATCGCAATCTTGTCCAGATTGATGCTCTCGCAGTCAAACAGATACTGCGTCTGGTTATCCAGTCCCAGCTCCGAACAGTAAAACATTGCCTGCTTCATCTTTTCCTGTTGGTCACTCAACTGTTTGTTAAGCTGCTTATTTCCCATCTTCAGCAGGTAATTTATCATCTGCACATTGTTGTGCTGCAATGCCGAAGTATTCCGTAAAGACTTACTCTTCAAAACCAGCCTTGCATCCTGATTCTCTGAGAGTCCGGCAACCACAAAGGTGGAGTTGGCATATGTATTTTTGCCGCCTATATTGATAACCTCACCGGACAGCATGGCGCCGCTCATATTTGTGGTAAAAAACTGGCTGACCTCCCATTTTGCACAGTCATGCAGTATCCAAGTCCTTGAGAGGCATTCATAGGCAAACAGCGCTTCCACCGGCTTCTCTCTTAAATCCTTGTAAACCTCACCCAACTGGCTGACAATCTTCTGCGGGTCAAAATAACTCAGAGAAAGCTTCATTCCCGGCGCAAGCTCCGTAAAGAAATTGAGCCGGCTGCGTTTTTCTGATTTCCATGGCTCCGGCAGTATCTCGTAAGGCTCATAAATCAGATTATAGGCAATCTGTGAAAAATCCTCCCGAACCAAAGGGAATATGCCTGCCAGAAGCGGGTCCTTTTTCAGTTCCTCCACACCAAGCAGATTTTCATACCAGCCGGCAGCATCCTCGCCCTCCATCTCATCCAGATAATGCTCATGCACCTTGGTCACTTCGTAGTTTCTCCCTATACTCTCCACACCGCAGATGGCATTTTCATACACGGACAGGGCGGAACCGCTTATCACAACCGCAGCCATATCGGTGGAAGACACCTGTGTGCCTGCCAGAACATACGCCCTGCCTTCCGTCTCCTGCACCCCCGCCTCCACATAGGCAACGCCGCCTATCATCTTAAGCGCCGGATACCGGTTATTCATATGCCAGACAAATTTAGCAGTCCTGTAGTAGGACACCGGGAAAAATACCAGCATCAGCCCTTCTCCGTCCTTTAACAGCGCATCCGCCACTTCCCTGCACAGCGACTCTCCCGGCCTGTCCGCACCCGACGAATCCTTGCAGCTAAACATACCCAGCCGCAATTCACTGTTCTCCACCTCGGTGATGGAAACCAGACATGCATCGGACACGACATCGCCCTCGCAGATTACCTTTGATGTGCTGCAGCCGATAATAACCGCATTGGGTAAAAGCCTCTTGATATCCTCTGCAAGCTTCTGCATCTCCTCAGCCGTATGAATGCTGCTGTGAATCCTGACAAGGCTCTTTCCATCTTTGTCCAGTTGTATGCTGTCCAGATATTCTTCAAAAAAAGCAAGTGACGTATACAGATGGTTGTATGCTTTCATTCCCGTTTCCTCCTGTTTCAGAAACTGTTTTCTTCTGCACGGACTGCTTAAAGTTTCAGCCCTTCTCTGTCATTATGTATTGCACATGTGCCCGCCTTTTGCGCCTCCTCATAATACCAGCACTTATAGTCAAGCACTTTAATCGTTTCCTTAAGCTGTTCAATCTGCCCCAGCACGGCCTGCCGCTGCTTCTTTATCAGCTCCAGCCGCCTGTCAATTGACGCATCTCCCTCCACACATAAATCCACAAAACTCTTGATATCTTTAATCGACATTCCCGTCTTTTTCAAACATTCTATCAGGGCAAGCCACTCAAAATCCGACTCCTGAAACATCCGAATCCCGCCGTCAGAGCGTTCTACAAAAGGCAAAAGCCCCTCCTTGTCATAGTAACGCAGCGTGGAAGGCGCTATCTGCATCTTTTTTGCCGTTTCTCCTACTGTGTAAAACATTGTCATACCCCTTCCAGCTTACAGTTGACTTTACGTCATATTATCCAAAAAAACTGATAAGTAAATTATAACATTGGTAAAAATTGCTGTCAACGACGTGAAATCTGTAATCCCAAAAGAAAATGACAGGAACCTGTCGCCAGAATCCTGTCATACATCATTTCATATGTTATACGGAAACATCGAGATTCGCGCCTTCTACCGTCACGGGCGCTTCCGCCGTCTCCACCGGCATCTCTACACCTGAAAGCTGTAAGGAAACACCGCTTGAAGCCTCGCTCTTTTCCTTTGCCAGCTTGTCAAACAACGCCTTTAAGTACTTCAAATCCGCTTCTGTAATTTCCTTGAGTTCGTCGGCTCTGTGCTTCTTCTTAAGCCGCTCCAGCTCCTCGGGACTCATATTCTTTTGCACAGACAGCCCCAGTTCATCCGAAAGCTCATCAAGGCCTTCTGCCATCACCTCATTGGTAAGCTCCTCCATGGACTTTTCCATGGACTGCATAGACGCCTGATATTCCTGCATAAGCGCTTTCGGTTCTTCGTCCTGCTGCTCGCTTTCCGCTTCCATCTCCGCCTCTGCACTCTCTTTTGCTTCCTCGTATGCTTCCAAATCATCGGAGCAGGAACCCGTCCTCTCGGCTTTTTCTTCCTGCTGCAAGTGCTTCATCCGCTTTTTGGCTATCCGCTCCATTTTCTTGGCATGAATCAGCGCCTGCTCCAACTCTTTCTCGTCATAATCAGGGTTTCTCACCATCCGCGCCAGCATGGCGACCTTGGAGCGTGCGCTCACAAGCACCCTGCTCGCAGTGCCGGAGGTTTTTGTCTGTAAAATCCGATTGGAAATTTCCCTGAAATTATACTGTAGGCGCTTCTTTTTCTTCGTACTCGGCTTTGTCACGGAAATGGTGCCTACATGATTGCCCTTTCCATCCGTAAGCTTTATTCTCGTCGTATTGGAGCTTCCTATACTCATGATTCCCATGCCGTTATCCTCCTTGATAAAAGCAATTTTTATAAGCTTGCCGGCAATTCCATTTGCCAAATGCTTTGATTCTTTATATATCGGCAGAATCAGGGAAAAACTTTATCAAACTACAGCACGTTGTCAATCAGCTCCTGATAAAACATTGCGTAGTCCGTTCTTTTTTCCTTGATAAACTGAATCGCAGAGGAAGGGTGGCTGTTCAGCGTTCCGGTCAGAAGGTAGGGAATGTCATACCCCCATACCGCGCCCTCGTCCTTCAGCTTCTGCATATGCTTTTCCACAAAGTTCATAATGGCAATCTTATTGTACTTGGGATTGCGCAGAAAGCTCAGCAAAAGCTCCATATAGCAGTTGCCTGCACCTCTGCCCATGCCGCTTACGGTTGCGTCCAGATAGCTTGCTCCCATGGTAAGCGCTTCGATGGTATTGGCAAACGCAAGCTGCTGGTTGTTGTGTGCGTGTATGCCGACCTTTTTGTTGTACTTCGCCGCCACATTCAGATATTTATCGCAGAGACGCTCTATCTGCTCGGGATAAAAAGCGCCGAAGCTGTCCACCAGATAAATGGTGTCCACGCTGCTCTGTCCCAAAAGCTCCAGTCCGCCGTCCAGCTCATCATCATTTACTTTGGATACCGCCATGATATTTACAGTCGTCTCGTAGCCCTTCTTTTTGGCGTCCTCTAACATTTCTATCGCTGCCGGAATGGCGTTGATATAGGTGGCCACACGGATTAGGTCGATGACACTGTCCTTTTTGTTCAGAATATCCTTCTTGAAATCGGTTCTTCCCACGTCCGCCATAACGGCAATTTTCATGTCCGTCTTGTTGTCGCCCACAATGCTGCGGATATCCTGCTCCTTACAGAACTTCCANTTTCCGAAGTTTGCNGGATCGAAAATTTCGGCAGANGCCTTATATCCGAATTCCATATAATCGACGCCCGCCTTTATGTTTGCCAGATACAANTCCTTGACAAACTCATCTGTAAATGCAAAATTATTGACCAGTCCGCCGTCCCGCAAGGTACAGTCCACTACCTTGATGTCGGGGCGNAAAGACACTAATGAACCCTGTCTGCTGCGACTCATTTTTCCGTTCCTCCTGTTTCTTACTGTGTTTTGCTTTTTCTTCTGTGTCGAGATGCNCTTTGCACTATGACACTTTAAACCGTTAAACTACCATGTAAGGATAATGGATTTGATGGCGTTTGTCAAGAAGTTCCGTGGNTATTCGATAGAAATATGCATGTGNNTGTGATATTATAGTAGCGGTACAATTTGAAATTTATCCGAGGTATGTGAATGGAGAGAAAATATTACATAGATAATTTAAGATGGCTGGCAATCCTGCTGCTTTTTCCATTCCACGCTGCACAGATTTGGAGCGGCGGNGAATACAGCGGATTTTACATNTGGNCGCATACAAACACCGCTCTTTATGTGTTTGCGACCGCCGTCTATCCGTGGTATATGACNTTTTTATTTACCATTGCAGGCATGAGCTGTAAATATGCTCTTTTAAAAAGGACCAACAAGCAATTTGTTGTGGAGCGGACGAAAAAATTACTCATTCCTTTTTTCTTCGGGCTGCTTGTACTGGNTCCGGTCATGACCTATACTGCGGAAGTGTTTTTTAATGGNTATACAGGCACTTACTGGCAGCAGTATGNATTGTTTTTCACAAAGGAAACCGATTTAACAGGATATCACGGAGGCTTTACGCCCGGACATCTTTGGTTTTTACTGTATTTGTTTGTGATTTCTTTAGCAGCACTTNTNATTGTTTCCTTGCAAAAGAAGTGTTTACCGAAATTTAAGATTGNCANTGTTTCCTATTTTTTCCTTGTCCTGCTGTTTGTGCCGGAGTGGCTTTGCCAATATATCCTGAATATCGGCGGGAANAGCTTAGGACANTTTATGATACTGTTTTTGTTCGGATACTATATCCTTTCGGAAGAAANCATTCTGCAAAANCTAAAGCAATATCGGTATGTNAGTNTGGCNATTTGCATCCTGTCAGGCAGTCTGTACACCTATCTGTATTGTTTTGAAAATCTCAGAACCATATGGATGACCGGGCTCTATATCTTCTTCGGCTGGATGGGNATTATAACNTTGCTCGGCATAGGGCAGACAACGCTGAACTTTCATAACCNCCTCAGCGTTTATTTCACCCGGGCNTCTTTCCCTGTTTACATTCTCCACATGCCGGTTCTGGTCGTGGCAGGCTTTTTCGTCCTNCAATTACCGGTTGGTGTTACAGGGCAGTTTTTATTGATTGTATTGGTTTCGTTTATTGCAACATTTTTTATCTATGAAATGGTAAAGAGAGTGCCTGTTTTACGGTTTTTTCTCGGTATCAAAGTGACATTTAACGGAGGTAACTAAATGGCTATTACAGTAAATATCTATTATCACGGTGTGGATGGAAATGCAAAAAAATTTGCGGAAGAAATGGTTGCAGGCGGGATTGTTNACGATATCCGTGCAGAAGCCGGAAATCTCAGATATGAATACTTTTTTCCAATGAACGATACAGAAACNGTTCTTTTAATCGATAGTTGGAAAGACCAACATTCCATCGATGTACACCACGCTTCCCCTATGATGGCAAAAATTATGAAGCTTCGCGAAAAATATGATTTGCACATGCAGGTAGAACGATACGTGTCTGACGAAGCGGGCGTTCCCGAAACAGATAAGGCGTTTATTAAGGAATAAAACTGCAAAGCTGCCGCAGTCTCCCACGGCAGCTTTGTTCCATTCTTTTTAATAATTTTCCGCGCTTACTTCAAAATAGCTCTGCGGATGATTACAGGTCGGGCATACCTCAGGCGCTTTTGTGCCTACCACGATATGTCCGCAGTTGCGGCACTCCCATACCTTCACTTCGCTCTTTTCAAACACCTTTGCCGTCTCTATATTTTTAAGCAGGGCGCGNTATCTCTCTTCGTGATGCTTTTCAATGGCGCCCACCAGACGGAATTTTTCAGCAAGCTCCGGAAATCCCTCACTCTCAGCCGTCTTGGCAAATTCCTCATACATATCCGTCCACTCATGGTTTTCGCCTTCTGCTGCCGCCGCCAAATTCTCGGTTGTNCTGCCGATGCCGCTCANTTCCTTNAACCACATTTTTGCATGTTCNTTCTCATTNTCAGCGGTCTTTAAAAACAGAGAAGAAATCTGCTCATAGCCTTCTTTTTTTGCCACAGAAGCAAAATAGGTATACTTATTTCTTGCCTGGGATTCCCCCGCAAACGCTGCCTCCAGATTTTTTTCTGTCTGTGTTCCTGCATACTTGTTCATGCCGTATCCTCCTTCATTTGTCATAATAGATAATAATCGTTATGGAACATAGTTTATCTGTTTTACCACTGTCTGTCAATGCAAATCGTCCCGCTTGAAATACGCAAAACCTTTTTTCAGACATCCCTTTATCCACGCGCTTCCTGCCATGAATCATAGATGATAAGCGCCATCACCTGCAGNTCTTCCTCTTCCAGATTCATCAGGCTGTGNCCTTTGCCGGACGGTGTAAAGAAATGCTCTCCCTCCTTNAGCGTCAGCGTCCGCTCATGGTTGTCGTCGATGGTCGCCGTCCCCTTGATGACATAATAGTCTTCTCCGTCGCCCTGATGTACATGATAGCCGACGGAACAGCCCTTCTGCAGCGTCACCTTCGCGTACACGCGGTTCATGCCGTGCATCTCCCCCGCTTCCAGTATATGGTCAAAATGGACGGTTCCCTGCCCGCCTAAAAATTCTTTTTGGTCTACACTCCGCATAAAACTCTTCCTNTCTTTTTGTTTTACTCAGTATACACCATCGNGNCTGCTATGAAAAGACTGTTGCATTTATTTTCCGAAACTGCTATCATAAATTCTGCAGGCGTATCATATTNTGTTTGTGCGCCTGTTCACGGAACAATGTAACATGGAGGATATTAAGATGAAAAAACGAATTTTGATTTGCGCCTGTGTACTTATTATGATGGCTGCATGCCTTTCNGCCTGNGGGGAAAAGGGAACGCCCCCTGTGNTGACGTTTGACGGAAAAGAGATTACGCTCGGCGAATCCACNCCTTACAATCTGCCGCAGGGTTTTGAGTGNACGCTTGCCGGAAATGCTATTCCCATTGGCAAAATGCCCGCCAATAGCTGGATGTCAGACCTTTGGTCCGCCAAAAAAGACGGTGAGACCTATGCTTACCTTTATATCTATAATCCCTCGAGGGAGGAAGTCACTTATACAGGAGCCACTATATATAAGATGAGNTTCTATATGAATTCAGAGGAAAAATCTTATTGGGCTGTAAACAATGTTTTGGTAAATGGAATCAATTTCTATGGCATGAANTCTGACGANGTAAAAGCAGCCATGCAGGCNTTTAAAGCACCCCGCGAAACTTCCTACGGCTCNCTTNTNTATNNGGACGGNCAGTACTCNTATACGATACGCTTTNACGACAACGGAGTGGTAGAAGAGGTCGAAATNGAAATGACGATTGCCAAGAGTTACAGCAAGATNTCNTAGGCAGTTTGGAATTTCTCCGTTTTCAACGACGGCAACTATACTTATCATATGAAAAAAGCCCCGAATCNGATATTCGCGGGCTTTTTTCATACCTTATGCTATTTAAAATTCCGTCACATCTGCTTTACTCATNANNCTCCCTTTAGACNAAATCAGGGGAACCGCCATCANAACATCACACAAAACAAATCCTATCAGACCTGTTTTTGAGAAAAACAGCAAATGCAGACCTGTTTTCCTNTAAACCAANTCGTTTANCATATAGGTNAATANAAGAATTGCCGCTCCGCCCACGATACAGGCAATGNTATTCATGAACAGTATCTCTGCCGCCACCTTTTTCTTCACTTCTTTTCNGCTTCTGCCCAGCGCCCTGTANATACCAAANTCNTAGGTTCTTTTCAGATACTGTCCTGTTATAACGGAATTGATNGTAACCGCCAGCACAACCGCAATCAGAANATCTACGGNATAAAAAANCGCATAAAACATATCAAACTGCGGCAGNANCGCGCTTCGCTCAGATTNNGCTATCTGNACNTTCTTATCTCCNGCAAGNTTTTTTACATAGCTGTACAGTTCCTCCCCCTCCATCACNTCGCTGTATATATANAGNCGCCCTAAACTATCNTCGTCNTCATAAATATAAAAGNTNCANAANCTTCCGTCATCNATGATTGCGTCCACTGTGTAAGTTCGATTCAGGCTTTCGTCAAAGCTGTGNTCAAGCGTATCGCCCAGTTTNATTCCTCTGTNATTTGCAAAATCCTGACTGATAATCATGCTGTTATGCTTACAATNCGAAAAATCCCCTTNAATNCCCAAATGNGCAAACACNTTTTCCATATCGCTTTTGGAATTGAATACATAAGACCAGCCNCCCATTTCAAGNCCCAGTACCGTACCATGCTGCATACCGGAAAAGCCATAGACAGTCACATCCACATACTNTAATTTTTNATCCNCTTCCACCATTTGCCGGAACGCGAAAAAATCCNGNTATTCCTCGTCCGTNCTCTGCAGGCTTGCCCATACAAGCTTATCAGAGTATGTAAATTCCTTTTCAAAGGTATATANTGCCGAATGAATATAGTTGCCCGCCAGAAACATAANNGTGGCAAGAATCATCATAAAAATACCGAGAAANGCTCTGCCTTTGTTCTCTTTCATATAATAAANTGCTGAAAATGGATTTNTTTTATTCATCTTTTCTTTCAACCTCAACTGCTTACCTTTCCGCTTCCCACTGCACAACATTNCTCAATTTTCCATCCCACATCTCAACCAGTATATCCACATCCGACAAAATGGATCTGTCATGCGTTACNACNATAACCAGCCNNTCTTCNGCATATTTCTTGAGTATCTTCATCACATTAAATGCATTTTCATGNTCNANNGAGGCAGTTGGTTCNTCNGCAAAAATCACNTTCGGATTATTCATCATNGCTCTTGCAATGGCAACCCGCTGACACTGTCCGCCGGAAAGCTTTGACGGGCGTTTGCCNAATTCTCTTTCCTTTATNCCCAANGCTTTCAGATACTCTGCTGCCTTCNCTTTTACCTCATTTTTTTCACCGGNCGCAGCAACGATTACATTATCCAACGCAGTCATATANGGCACCAGATAATGCTTCTGGAACACAAACCCGAATTCATTTCTNCGCACATTCTCCCTCTGTCTGTTGGAAAATTCNGTAAGCTCCTGACCATTGTAAACGATACTTCCCTCTGTAGGNGCTTTCAGGGTGGACATCACATACATAAGCGTNCTCTTTCCGCTTCCGGAAGGTCCGATAACNCCNACAAGTCCTGTGTCCGGNAGTTTTAGGTTAAAATCATCCAGCGCATACATCTTATCATCCGAATNCATATCATATATCATACTTACATTTTTTATTTCAAACATATTTCCTCGCTCTCCTATTCTTCCATCTTATCCATTGTCTTTATATTATTTANGGTCACTATGATTGGTATTTGTAAAAATCCNACAANTGCCAGAAATGCTGCAAAAAGGCGAAGCAGGTGTTCCGGATAAAAATAGCGGTAGACAAGCCCCAAACTGTCTAACATAAAATGACCGANAAGAACCATAATTCCAATTGTGACTACTGCCCCCATNACGATNCTGNTTCCAAANATAGCGCCGATTTCCCTCATCATCATGCCATAAATATCTCTTCTGGAAAATCCTATGGATGCATAGAGGCAGTATTCATTTACTCTGCTCCGCATAAAAGAGACATATGCCACAAGGATTGAGATNGCCAGAAAAATCATTACCACAACCAGAATTGCAAGAANNGCTNCATCCAGTTGGTTCGTTACCTCTTTCTGATACATATCNGCCNAATCCACGGCGTCGTAAAGGGTATCATATTCTGTCGTTTCAATCCCAATATCGTGTAGTACCTTAGCCATATCTGCATTTTCTTCATCACACAAAATAACCATATACCATCCGGAATTGGTGTATCCCTGCGGCGTTCCCACACAGATAAGATTATCCGATTCAAGCACGCCTACCACCTTAAATACCTTCCCATAGGCGGACTCATTGAAATATCCCCCGATTTCCATTTTCTTATTATGAAAAACTTTTTTATCCACAAGAATCTCACCGGCCCCCTCCGGCATTCTGCCATCTATCAGTTTCGCATTCATGTGCTCCAAAAAGCCCGGAATTTGGCTCTCTTCTAAAAGTGGGAAGTCATATCCCATACCACCGACTATGCCTTGATAATTGGCATATAAGCATTGCGTGTATATGACGTCACTTATCCCTTCATGCTCCTTCAACTTATCCATGATGCGGTTTCTTGCCTCGTTAATCTTTTGATTTAATTCCTCGTCGGATGAACAGGAATCACGGTCTACGCCCATTGTCTCAATACTGAGCTTGACAAAAGCAATTCTTTTGGGCTGCTCTAAAAATAATGCCTTAAAACTCTCCTGTGTTGTCAAAAGCAGGAAATTAATAAGGTACATCGTCATAAATGTCAGCGACAGCGCTACAAGCATAACCCATACCTGCTTTTTATTGTTTCGCACAAATTTTAATGCGGATAGTTTACTTTTCATGCAAAGCCTCCTTATTTTTGTTACTTTATTTTATCCTGCCTGGCAAAATAAAAAAAGTGACTGCAGTCATATTGATATATGACCGCAGTCCGAATCGAAATCATCTTTTCAATTCCACAACCAGCTTCACTCTGTCATGAATTCCGGTTTTGTCATAGATATTGGAAATGTAGTTTTTAACCGTACCCTCCGATATGTATAGCTTGTCCGCAATCTGTCTGTTGGTCAGCCCTTCCACCATAAGCGCGCATATCTCTTTTTCTCTGCCCGTCAGCTCTGCTGCAATATCACCAGCGTTGTCCCCCATGCTTCCTCCTATAACTTCCTGCTTTCTTCTTTCGGAATTGGCTGCCATAAGTTCTGCAAGATGCGCCATAACCTGCTGGTCTAATACCGTAACACCGCTCAGGATCTGCGTCACGGCGCCCAGAATGGCATCCTTTCCGCTATCCTTCAAAAGATATCCATCCGCGCCGCCCGCTATTGCCTCCGTAATATACTTGTCGTCATAAAAAGTCGTAAGAACCAGAATTTTAACATGTGCAAACTTTTCTTTCATGACCTTGATGAGCTCTATACCGCCCATACCCTTCATATTAAGGTCTACAAGCGCGATATCACAGTCTGCAGCTTTTTCCTCCAGTATTTGCAAAGCTCCCCTTCCGTCACTTGCCTTACCGATTATCTCCATGCCATTCAGTGACAATATAATCTCCAGGCTTTCCAGCAAAAGCTTCTCATCATCCACCAACAATACTTTATACCCATTCATTCTGCTTACTCTCCAAATCCGACAGGCAGTTCCACCATCAATTTAAATCCATTCTGATTTTCCAGTTTTGTTTTTCCACCACATTTTTCTGCATATGCCATTATCTTTTTTAAGCCGAAACCGTTTTCAATTTTTTGCTTACAATTGCAATCGCTGAAATCACTATAGCCGTTATCCGATACCGCAAGCTTCACATGCGCCGAATCCCCCGAGAGCATAACCATAAACTCACTTGCATGACCGTGCTTCACACCGTTGGTCAAGGCTTCCTGCAATACCCCGGTCAGGAACACCACATAATCATGCGGCAGCTTTATATCGTCTGCCATTTCCCTGTCATTCTGATAAATCTCTGTGCCCGCATCCATCCCAAATTCCGTCATAATCATATCCAGCTGAGATTTCAGTTCTCCTGCCGTAAGCTCTGCATTGTCATCATCCAGTACCCTGACTGCTCTTCTGATAGACGCAAGACTGTCACGGATTCTATCATTTGCATCCTGCATCTTCTTTCTTGCTTCCTCCGGTTTTACATCATAAAGCATATCGGCAGCATCTAATGTCATAATAGCAGCCGTTATGGAATGTCCTACGCTATTGTGAATATTTCTGCTGATATTTTCCCTTTCAAGCAGCCTTGCATTTCTTTCGTCCAAATACTTTTGCCTTAACAGTTGTTTGTTTAACCGCCTCTCATGCATTTCGCTGATATTAGAAGCCAGCACTCTCTCATTTTCTTTTATTTGTCTCTTTTCGGTCTGCTCCATGATACTGTATAAAAAGCCTAAAAGCAAAAACGCAAATACCAAAAAAATCGTGAGCAGCATACACATCGCAATGGGCATGTTTTGGTAAATCACCAACTGCACAAAGATAAACGACAGCGTTCCGATACATACACGCGTAGAAACCTTTACATCCTTCAGAAAAAAGAAAATCAGGAAACCTGAAAAACTCCCTGACAATATCGCAAACACCGCCATAAAAACCATGTCGGCTATCATGATGCTTTTCTCTTTTTCTTCACAGACTGACCGGTATGCAATCAGCATGACAATCACTGCTGTCGTCATAATAAGAAATACCGGTGCTTTACTTTTGAATAGCCCCAATATCGCCAGCAGTACTATGATTATAATTTCCGAAATTGCATGTACCATACCAATCCCCATTCGTGTTGCAGAGTTCTATTTGCAACACTGTTTTACTTTTTTATAATGTCCTCTTTCCACAAATTCTATGATTCCTTCATCTCTTAAAAGTTGCAATTGCTGTCTTATTTTTGCTTCAATATGATGATTCTCCGGATGCTTCAACTCCAACATATGTGTGAACTGATACATCTGATTCAATGTAAATTCTTCTTCCCCAATACTATTGACACATTTTAAAATATCAAAAATCCATCCTCTTGCTTCAAGTTCATACTGCTTTACGAAATCCATTTTTTTCACGTCACTGACAATTTTGTCAACAGGCTGTTCCATTTCATCTTTTACAATGTATATTCTCCCTTCATCCGGTATCCCTTTTAAAAGGATATTACAACCAACCCAACCGGCCCGTCTTGCTGTATTTGCCAATGGATTTCTTTTTTCTATAATATCAGGCACAAAGAAATGTTTGGGAACCATTACAAAATTTTTTACTCTAAAATCGGCTTTGTTGTAATGCAAAAAGAAGAAATTGGGATTATTAATAGAATTAATTCTCCCCAGCATCGTATCATAAGCTCCATCTGCCACTTTGTTATGAATGGCAGTGTGTTTACTTTTCAATTCATATTCTTCTAAACAACTAGGGCAATAAAAATCTGCCACTGGTCTATTATTCTCAAAATGACGAATATGTGCATTTCCGCAATATGGACAAAACAAATTCTGACTCACCCAATTTTCTGTTATTACCCGTATTTTTTGCGATTTGTTACTATATTCTTCAGCAACCTTGTCATTCATTTGTAAATCCATGTAATACCTTTCCTGATAGTCATCAAAAGTCTAAATACTCCTATATATTAAAAGAATATGACTGTTTGCAAGTTACATGTCTGCTACAAACCTTTCATACCACATTGGTACATTATGGGAAATTCTGATCGGCTTTCCATTCTTATATATAGCAAACCGCCGAAACCCTATCGTATTATCATAGAATGCCGCCAAATCACTTTCCGGCAAAACTATTTTCAAATTCTCAAATGTATCAATATATCTTTTTTCAATATCTTGCTCTGCAATTCCATGACCACCTTGTTTTATACGCGCTGCTACTCTTTCCTTGGCAATATCTACATTCTCAACTCCAATATAATGCAGTTCAATAAAATATCCCTGTTTCTTCGCCCTTGTTATGTTATTTAAAATTAATTTTCCACACAAAGTGGTTTCCTGATTAAAAGTAATATCTTCATCAAAATACGCGGCAATCCTCTTTACTGCAATTTTCCCAGCAGCCATAACATCAGCCATATTTCTCCAGTCACCAAACTCTCTCAATATTTCATCTGTGTTCACCCTCGGCATATCCTGCATACTTTGCAATGACTGATATAGCGTCGATTTACCTGCCCCATTGACCCCTGCTATCAAAATATATTTTTTCACTAAAAGAGCTTCCTTTCTATTACTTGCCACTGCTGCTTCTGCAGAAGAAAATCACCCACCATTTCATAAAAATTTCTTTGTTCTTCTGTTTCTGCCTCTAATACAAGCTGTAAGGTATCTTCCGGTTGCAATTTTTTTATATCTTCATATATTTTTTCATATTTTTTCACATCGCACATGCAATCACCTCTCTAATAATCCGTATTGTATTAAATTATATTATACCCCAAATGCCTATAGATGTTAAGACAAAAACTCCGCAGGTTTTCCTGCGGAGTCCATATTTTTGAAGCTGTAAAGTTTCTGCCTATCTCTTACTGAACTGCGGTGCTCTACGAGCTGCTTTGAGACCGTATTTCTTACGCTCTTTCATACGAGGATCACGGGTTAAGAAGCCTTCCTTCTTGAGGACAGGTCTGTAGTCCGCATCTGCCTGGCAAAGCGCTCTTGCAACACCGTGACGGATTGCACCGGCCTGGCCTGTTGTACCGCCGCCGCATACATTTACCAGAATGTCGAACTTGTCAACAGTCTCGGTAGCTACCAGAGGCTGACGAACGATAACCTTTAAGGTCTCCAGTCCGAAATAATCGTCGATATCTCTTTTATTTATTGTAACCTTGCCTGTTCCAGGCATTAAGTATACTCTTGCAATGGATTTTTTTCTTCTACCTGTACCGTAGTATCTTTCTGATTTAGCCATTTTTATTTCCTCCTTTCAGTCCCGTTAGAATGTCAATACTTCAGGCTTCTGCGCTTCGTGCTTGTGCTCAGGTCCTGCGTATACATGCAGCTTGGTATACATCTGTCTGCCTAAAGGTCCTTTGGGAAGCATGCCCTTAACTGCAAGCTCTACAACCTGCTCGGGTTTCTTAGCTAATTTATCACGCAATGTGGTCTCTTTCATGCCGCCCACATAATCGGAATGGCTGTAGTAAATCTTCTGGTCAAGCTTCTTGCCTGTTACCTTAATTTTCTCTGCATTGACAATAATAACATAATCGCCGGTATCCATATGAGGTGTGAAAGTCGGCTTATTTTTTCCTCTCAGAACCTTGGCAACCTCAGATGCCAGACGTCCCAATGTCATGTCTGTAGCGTCTACTACATACCATTTTCTATCGATTGTAGCTGGACTAGCCATAAATGTTTTCATGATATTTCCTCCATACATGGTAAAATCCAAAAACCACAGGTGTTCCGTCCTGTTGTTTTTGAGAATCCTTCTTTTGCTTCTCGGGAATCTTACCCGGCAGATGTCCGGCTGCCTCATAAAACCCTTCAAAACATCTCCGTCTCTGCGATTCTCTCCTGTGTCACCGGGGCTTTGGTTCCACATTTTGATACACCGCCACAGTGATATATTATATTATATGAAACCGAACCTGTCAACATAAAAATCACATTTTTTACCTGTTCTCGTCGAGATAAAGCTGCACACGGTTTTGTATAATATCTGCCGCTTCATCCGCACTTTTTTGTCCTCCAAAGTAAGGTGCTGCTTCCTCATCAATGATTTCTATCAGGCTGTCATTGAAATCGTAAATGCCGTCTATTTGGCTGATAACATACCGTATGCTGTCAGCCTGCTCTTCTGTCAGGGGATAAATATCCCATTGTTTATCCCCGCTGCGATATTGACCTTTGGGAACCTCCTTTGGATCGCCGTCTGCATCTAACACAGGACTTCCGTCTGCGTACCTCATATAATTCGGCTCCATTTCCTGCGCCAGCTTTTTTTCAAAGGAAGTTATTCTGATAGGAAAACTTCCTGCCAGTTCCTCGTTCTCCTGTGCTTCTTCTGACAGCAGGCTTTCGATAAAAGACCACGCCGCCTCTTTATTCGTGGAAGACGCACTCACGCAGACAGGAGACTCTCCAAAGGCAAGCACGCCTTTTTTGCCTGCAGAAGGATATCCTATCGCCGTTATCGGCTCTCCGAATATCAGCTCTTCTATCTGCCAGTCCATAGAAAATGTCAAACGAGCCGGGTCTAACAACGCCATATGTCCGCCAATCTGCTCCTCTGCCGTAATATCGGCATATACATAAGCTCCTGCAGGGTATTGGTTTGCAAATTCCAGCAATTTCTTAAATTCTATTGTATTGAAAGAACATGTCCCGTCCTCCCAGTTGACCCACGAATCATAATCAAACCGCAGACAATTGTGCAATATATTTGCCTTCAGCGCATCGGGATAGATGGTGCTTTCCGGATATGCTTCTGCAAAAGCTGTCATTTCTTCCAGCGTCCACCCTGACTCCTCTCCCACCTCGGAGGTTCTGCCAACAAGCGTCTCTATACTGAACGCATACGGTATGGCACAGAGAACGCCATCTATGGTATAGGCGTTTAGAACGGTTTCAAATAAATCTTCCCGCCTGACCGCTTCACTACTCTCCAGATAAGGCGACAGGTCTTCAATCAGTCCCCGTACTGCAAACAATTTCATATCGATATCGTCCGCCGGAAACATATCCGGCGCATTGCCTGTCAGGATATCATTATAAAACCGTGTCTTCGCATCCTCATAGCTTTCTGTCAGTTCTGTATAATCCATTATCTCAATTTGATATTTGTCACTCTCTTTATTGAACGCCACCACGGCAAACTCCAGCGTCCGGTCATAACCCAGACAGCCAAGAACCAGCGTTTCCTTTTTTTCCACCTCGGATGCCGGTACTTTTTCCAACACGATCAGACTCGCTGTCTGCGCGTTATCCAGACAATAAACGGCAATACTGCCATCCTTAAGAGCCGCTACCCTCTTGATATGGGCAGGCTGCAAATCACATTCCACCCATTTTATCAGTTCTGTATACGCCTGTGCTTCCATATCATATTCGTACAAGGAACTGTTGTCGCTTAACAGAATACCGCCATGTGGTCCCGTTTCCCAATCTATATTGCCACAGTCGGGGGGCAGATTGCTGTAAGTTTCCGAAAACTGCTTTGTATCCTTATTATAAATGGCTATCTCGATACCCTTTCCTGCCGCATACATGATTCCCAGCCTGCCGTCCGGCAGAATTCCCGCAACCGGCGTAACTCTCTGCCCTCCAAAGGCTTTTAGGTCTATATCCGCTTTATGGTTTCCCTCCTTGTCAAACACCCAAACATAACTTGTGCCGTTACTGATATACAGGTTTCCCTCCTTATCCGTAAACAGCTTCTGTGGGTAACTGCTTCTATCCATAAAAAGGCAGTCCGTGATATCCGCCCCATAAACTTCCCCGCCATCCGCCGCAATCTTCTTTATTTGGTAGGTAGTATCCTGCGCCCGGCGCGCATAATCTTCGTCTGTCGCATCCGCAGGAACTAACGGCGCTGTCCGAACCAGCAGAATGGTCCCGCCGTCCCCACTCACCGTCGCATTGATTACCTCGCCGGAAAATGCTTCTTCTCTTACCGCATATTCTTCCAAATCCATCAGCATTACCGGTCCCGCTTCCGGATTGGCTGCATCAAAACACCACCACCCAAGGCTTCTGTCACCGTTTTGATAGGATTCACAAATATAATACATTTTATCTTCGTCAAAGGTTATGCTGCTGTACTGTACCGCGTCCGCTTCTGCTGCATCGGACAGTTCATAGACCTTCGGGATATAGACATAATCTCCGTCATCCCCCATTGTCTCCGGTTGTGTTCCGTTACCGTTATTTTCACTGCTTTTGCCGCCGTTTTCCTCTTCTTTGCCACACGCCGCCAATCCAAACAGCATGATGCCTGCAAGCAAGGTCGCTGTTATTTGCTTTATCAATTTATTTTTCAACATGGCTTTCCTCTTTCCTTGACAGGTCTGCAAAAACTCCGGTTTGCCTAAATTCAAAAACTCCATTCATATTTTACCAGCATAAGTCCACAGGCCGGCGCTGTGGGTCCGGCTTTGGTTCTGTCACACGCTGCAAGCGCTTCTTTTACCGCTTCGGGCGACCACCTTCCGCGCCCGACTTCCATCAGCGTTCCCGCTATAATCCGCACCATATTATACAAAAAGCCGTTTCCGCAGATGCGGATAACGACGTCTGTGCCCTCCTCCGCTACCTCGACGGAGTAAATGGTCCGCACCGTACTTTCCACCACGGCTGCCGCCGCGCAGAAGCTTTTAAAATCATGCTCTCCTATCAGATACAAAGCCGCCTCCCGCATTTTGTCCACATCCAAAGCATGATAGGTAAAGCAGGAGTAAAGCCTTTTTACCGGTATGGGGAACTCCCCTCTCGTAATCCGGTATTCGTAGGTTTTTCTGCTCTCGCAGTGCCTTGGATGAAAATCCGGCGCTGTCTCCTCGGACTTCTGAATCCTGATATCCTCCGGCAGTCTCGCGTTTAGGGCATAGGCAAGCTTCTCTGCCGGAATCGTTGTGTCGGAATCGAATACTGCCACGTTGCAGAGGGCATGGACGCCGGCATCGGTCCTGCTTGCCCCGATGACACGGATATCCTCCCGCAGCAGCCCGCTCAAGGCGCGATTCAGTTCCCCTTCTATGGTCGGGCAGTTTTTTTGCACTTGAAAGCCCGCATAAGCAGTGCCGTCATATGCGACAGTCAGCATAAAGCGTTTCAATTCTTTTTCTCCCTGATTCCTTAATCCTGTATGTTGTCCAGACCACCAAAATCGGACAAATCAACTTCCGAAAGCGCACCCTCTGTCGTGACTGCCTGCTCTTCCACAGGCGCTTTCGCTATCATATTGGGCACTCTGTCCACCACAATGCTCCCTGCCAGATACGCAAACAAGAGCAGATACGCCACCGCATCCCGCTTTTTGTAGATAAGCGGCTTCATCTTGGTTCTGCCTTCACCGCCCCTGTAGCAGCGCGCCTCCATCGCCATCGCCAAATCGTTGGCGCGGCGGAATGCCGAGATGAACAGCGGCACCAAAAGCGGCACCATTGCCTTTGCCTTTTTGAATATGTTGCCACTCTCAAAATCCGCGCCTCTGGCTATCTGTGCTTTCATGATTTTGTCCGTCTCCTCCATCAGGATTGGAATAAAACGGAGCGCGATGGACATTATCATGGCGATTTCATGCACCGGCAGGCGGAACAGCTTTAACGGGCTGAGCGCCTTCTCCATGCCGTCCGTCAGGTTGTTGGGCGTCGTCGTCAGCGTCATCAGGGATGAGCCGATAATCAGCATGGTCAGCCTGATTACCATAAACACGGCAATCCGAATCCCTTCTTTTGTGATATGCAGCTTCCAGATAGTCAGCACCGTTTCCCCGGGCGTCAAAAACAGATTGAACACCACTGTTATCAGCAGCAGAAACAGAATGGAACGCATGCCTTTTATCATAAATTTAAAAGGCACCTTTGACAGCTTCACAACGGCAAACAGAAACAGCGCCGCGCACAAATACCCCCAAATATTGTGAAAGCAAAACAATGATATAATGAAAACAACAGTGCCGGCCAGCTTTACGCGCGGGTCAAGCCTGTGTATGACGGATTCCGTCTGATAGTATTGTCCTAACGTAATATCCCTGAGCATTACAGTAACCGTGTCCTTTCCGTCAGCGCGCGGAAAACCTCCTCCGCGGCCTCCTTTATGGTTGTGGCGTTCTCGTCCACACTAAGACCCGCTTCTTTCAGATTGTGCATGATATAAGTCACCTGCGGGGCGGCAAGCCCTACCGCCTCCAGCTCCTTATAATGCTTAAATACTTCCTTTGGGACATCATCATACATGATGCTGCCATGGTTCATCACCAGAATACGGTCCACATACTCCGCCACGTCTTCCATACTGTGTGACACCAGAATGACCGTAATATTGCTCTCTTCCTTTAATTTGCATATCTGTCCCAGTATTTCTTCCCTGCCCTTCGGGTCTAAGCCCGCGGTCGGCTCGTCTAATATCAGCACCTCGGGCTTCATGGCAAGCACGCCTGCGATTGCCACTCTTCTCTTCTGCCCGCCCGAAAGGTCAAAGGGCGACTGGTAAAAGCACTCGTCAGGAAGCCCCACCTTTTTCAAGGCGTCATATGCCCGCAGCTCCGTCTCCTTCTTTGACAGCCCCAGGTTTTTAGGCCCAAAACATACATCGGAAAACACATCAACCTCAAAAAGCTGATGTTCGGGATACTGGAATACCAGCCCCACCTTGCTGCGCAGTTCCTTCTTGTTAAAATCTTCGTCGTCTATATCCTGCCCGTTAAAATAAATGTTTCCTGACGTCGCACGGAGCAATCCGTTTAAATGCTGCACCAGCGTGGACTTTCCCGAACCGGTGTGTCCAATCAGGCCGATAAACTGCCCGTCCGGTATCACCAGGCTGACATCGTCCAGCGCTTTGACGGCAAGGGTGGTATCATCGCCGTAAACATGGCTTACATGATCTAATATAATCGGCATGACTACCTCCTTTCCCCGTGGCTGCGACTGTATTTTTTGATTTCGTCCGTCAACTCTTCTATGCTGAGAATCCCGTCCGGCAGCGCAATTCCTTTTTTCTGCAGTTCATACGCCAAAAGCGTGACCTGCGGCACATCAAGTCTGAGCGCCTTCAGTTCCTCCACCTTGGAGAAAATCTCCTTCGGCGTACCCTGCATGGCTATTTTTCCCTTATCCATGACAAATACACTGTCCGCGTGAATGATTTCCTCCATATAATGCGTAATCAGAATAACCGTCACATTTTCTACATCATTCAGTGCGCGCACTGCACGTATTACTTCTTTTCTGCCGTTGGGGTCGAGCATGGCGGTGGGTTCGTCCAGCACAATACACTTCGGGTGCATTGCCAGCACGCCCGCAATGGAAACCCGCTGCTTTTGTCCGCCCGACAGCTTGTTGGGCGAATACTTGCGGAATTCGTACATGCCGACGGCTTTCAGGCTCTCCTCCACCCTCTCCCAGATTTCAGCAGTGGGAACACCCATATTTTCCGGACCGAAGCCCACGTCCTCCTCTACCACCTGCCCGATTATCTGGTTGTCGGGATTCTGAAAGACCATACCCGCCGTCTGCCTGATATTCCAGACCTCCGACTCGTCCCTCGTGTCCCTGCCGTCCACCCATATGCTGCCCTCCGTGGGACAGAGTATCGCGTTCATATGCTTTGCAAACGTGGACTTTCCCGAGCCATTATGCCCCAAAATAGCAATAAAGTCACCCTGCTTAATTTTCAGGGTCACTTCATCCACCGCACGGGTGATGCCTTCCACATTGCCATCCTCATCCCGCCTGATATATTCAAATACAAGCTTATCCGTCTTTATAATACTCATAGCAATCCTCCATGTTTGCAGACATGGCGCCGGTCAGATTCCCTGTGGGATACCTGCGCGCCTTCTATTGTACTAAACTTTTTAGGGAAATACAACCATTTTACAAAATAGCCGGATAATGATACACTTATCGTGTGTGGACAGACCGTTTTCCAATACTGCCGCACGGAAATGAGGATTTTATGAAGAAACTGCCTAAAAATTTTTCCTTTAAAAAATTGATTGCAGAACTGCCAAAGCTGACTCCTGAGGGAAAGAGAGTGCTTTTGAAATACAGCGGCCTGCTGCTTGTCGTTCTATTATTTTTTACCTTTCTGGCGCGTACCCTCGGCCGGAGCGGACAAACCCTCGCCCAGTACGGGGAGGCCAATCCCTCTTTACAGACCGATTTCGTTTCGGGCAACGACAATACACCGCAGGAAAATGCGGATAATGGCAATTTGTCAGAACCTGCCGGCGGTCAGGACGATGACAATCCGACAGAGTCTGTCGGCGGTCAGGACGATGGCGGTGACAGTCTCGCTGATGCAGGCGGTAAGGACACAGACAGTGATGGCTCTCCTGCCAATGACGATGATGATACTGCGAAAGATAACGTTCCCGCATGGACGGTTTCGGAAGACGGTCTCACCGGCAACGGCGGCACAGAGAGCCCTGAGCGCGTCACCTACAAGCCGGATTTTTACTACGAGCCTTTGTCCGAAAATCTGATTGCTTATATAACCGGCAGTTCCTATCCGGCTGACGGCTCCGCCCAAATCAGTCTGACAGATTTAAACTATGTGCATATTCTGCATTACAATTTTGACGGGGAAGCTTCAGAAGGAGAATTAATCTGTAACCGCGCCATTGCACAGGATTTGGTGGAAATCTTCTACGAGCTGTATGCAGCGGAATATCAGCTTGAGAAAGTGGTGCTGATAGACTATTATGACGCGGATGACACGACTTCCATGGTGGCAAACAATACCTCCTGCTTCAATTACCGGAATGTAGACGACACGGACAATCTTTCCAGACATGCTTTCGGACTTGCCATAGATGTGAATCCTTTTTATAACCCCTATATCCGCTTTACCAAAGACGGCGGTCAAATCGTTTCACCTGAAAGCAGCGAAATCTATGCCGACCGCACGCAGAATTTTCCCTATAAGATTGACGCCGACGACCTGTGCTGCCGCCTCTTTTTAGAACACGGCTTCACATGGGGCGGAAACTGGAACTCCAGCAAGGATTACCAACACTTCCAGAAAATAATTGATTAGTCAGAAACAGCCGCCTTTTGTCTTAGGCGGCTGCTCTTTCATTATTATTTGGCATTTACAGCTTAAATATTGCCATGCTCTCATCCATCTTGTCAGCAATCTGCTTCAACTGCTCTGCACGCGCCGAAATATCGGCAACGGCATTGGCAATCTCTATAATGGAAGCAGAGGTTTCCTCTGTGCTTGCGGCATTTTCTTCCGCTATGGCTGTCAGATTCTGTACCGAATCCACCACGCTTACTTTTGCGTCATTCATTCTTTCCGCTTTATCCGCAATTCCCACTATCGTTTCAATCGATTTTTCAATGCCCTTCATAACTTCACTAAAGCACTCGTCCGTCCTGACAACATTCTTGCTCTGCTTGTCCATAATGCCTCTGACGACATTCATGGTTTCTACGGATTTGTCGGAATCCGTGATCAAAGCAGATATAATATCTTCAATCTGTTTTGCAGACTCATTGGACTGCTCTGCAAGCTTTTGAATCTGGGAAGCAACCACAGCAAACCCACGCCCCTGTTCACCTGCTCTTGCCGCCTCGATAGAAGCATTGAGGGAAAGCAGATTGGTCTCTTCTGCGATGGAAGTAATCAAGTTCGTCGCTTCCTTAATCTTTTGCGCCGACTGATTGGTGGTATGAGTCTGCTCATAAATCACATCGATAGATTCTCTTGCCTCGTCATTGATGCGCTGCAGCTCATGTAACGTGTCAAACGCTTCCTGCCCCAGTTTGCGCATGTTCTGGGCACTCTGGTTCATTTCTTCCGCTTCATTGGCCGTCTCTTCTACCATATGACCCATATTGACAACATTATCCGTCGCGTTCTGTGTCTCCTCTGCCTGATTGGTCGCCCCTTCTGCAACCTCGCCGACTGCACGTTCCACCTGTGACAGGGAATCAGAGGTTTCCGCCGTCCGGTTCTGCAGATAGGAAGCCGCCCCATTCAATTCATCACTCTGCGTCTTAATCACGGCAATCGTACCGGAAAGTTCCTCTTTCAGACGCATAATCGCTCTGGTAATATTGCCGATTTCGTCCTTTCTCTTAAGTATCGTCTGGTCAAGTTCCACATTCAAATTACCCTGCGCCACATGCTCCAACGCAACCGAACCCTTTCGCAATGCCTGCACCAGCTTGCGCACAATAAAAACAAGAAATACGCCGGCAATCACTGCAGTGGCAAGCACAATCCCAACAATCAGACTTAAGATACTCCGAATCTGCGCCTTGGCATCTGTCTGCGGAATTCCTGCAAACACCATACCCACAGCATTCTCATGCGTATCATACAGAGGCAGATAATAGCCATAATACTTTACGCCATAAATATCTACATCTTTTGAAAAATATTCATTTCCGTTCTCTATGACCTCCTGCACTACTTCGTCACCTGCTCTTGTGCCGACCATACGGTTTCCATTCTCGTCAAGTATGGATGTCATATAACGAATGTTGCCATAAAATATAGTAATATCAATATCCGCCGCTTCTTTGATATTATCCACAAGCTCCGGATTTTTGGTGATGTTAAACTCTCCCTTGCAGAACTTGTTATTCCTGTCCATTCCATAGTCGCCCTCGTCTGCATAGTCCAATGTGTCCCGCACAGAGACAGCGGCGCTTTTCAGCGCGCTTTCTATCGTACCGGAAACCACAGTGTTAATCCGCGCATTGCTGAGCAACACGATGATAACCCCCAATGCAGCAAGCGGCATCAAAGCAACCATTAAAATTTTAGATTGGATTTTCATTGTAACGAGCCCCTCCCATCTGTTTACTTTGCTTCTATTATAATCTAAGATGACTATTCTTTCTACATATTTCACAAAATTTTTTACGAAAGTTTTGGGAGCGGCGGGGTTACAACGGGTGGGACGTTTTCTGCAAGGGAACGCCCGGACAGCAGGGTACTCCCGCGGAGCCGCGCTCTCGCTCGGAAAGAAACGTAGCAGTACTAGGCTCGAAAATACCTCGCCAAGTACTGACGTTTCTTAACGGGCTCCGCGGGAGTACCCTGCTGTCCGGGCTGTCACCTGCCGAAAGCGCGCGCGGCGTTGTAAACTCGCCGCGTAGGGATAGGAAGAAAGAAGCGATGGCAAGTATATGGACGAGTCGGGCGCCGCTTGCTATTTTATGCAAGAAATTTATTGTTGTATACGTATCATACTGCTTTTGCAACAAAACCGCTATTTGGGGGATGGCGGCGTTTTGCTGCGTTCAGCCGGCAGCGGAGCGGTATGCCTGTTCAGACCGTATAAAAACGTCGGCGCTTGGCGAGGTATTTTCGAGCCTAGCGTCCGCTACGTTTTTATCCGAGCGAGAGCGCGTCTGCACAGGCATACCGCTCCGCTGTCGGCGTGACTTGCACCGTAACCTACCCCTATGCACCCTTGCCAAAAATCTCCGTATACAACAAGAAAGAGCCCCTCTCGGGACTCTTTCCAATCTTAGCTTACCGCTTCCACAATCCTTTTTTCACTATACCAGCTCTAAAACAACTTCCAGAGCGCCGTCGCCCTTACGCTGTCCGATCTTGATGATTCTGGTATATCCGCCGTTGCGGCCTACGTACTTAGGCGCAATTTCATCAAACAGCTTTGCTACCATATCAACTTCCTTGGTATTTTTCTTCTTGCCCGCATTGGTGGTGGGAACCTCGGTTACAGGGTTCAGCACCTTTAACATCTGATGTCTTGCGTGCAGTCTGGAGGGCAGATCCTTCTTGATTTCTTTCTCTACTTCATCGTATACGGTAACGGTAACACCGTTTTCGATTCTCAGGATTTTGCCTTCTTTATCGCGATGGGTCTCGGAAAGCACCTTGCCGGTATCCTTGTCTACGATTTGTTTTACTCTCTTGCCATCCTTGTCCTTGCGGGGAACCTTTGCAGTTACCTTTACGGTCTCGAAGTTATCCTTCTCTTTTACAGCCAGTGCAATCAGACCTTCTGCAATCTTGCGTACTTCCTTTGCCTTTGCTTCAGTGGTAACGATTTTACCCCTGTACAGGAGTGCTGTAACCTGATTTCTCAGTAATGCTTTTCTCTGGCTGCTGTTTCTGCCAAGTTTTCTGTACTTTGCCATTTTCTTAAATCCTTTCTCATTTCATGGTGCATCCGGCCATGCTCCTTGGTCTTACTTGCCGAATACAATTTCTAATGCCACTCATGATATACGCCTGTGCACTCTTTGGCTTTACCACAGGCTGTATTCACATTTATTCATCACTTGAATTGAGCTGAAGCCCTAATTCCTTTAATTTTGCAAGCACTTCCTCTAAAGACTTGCGGCCCAGATTACGAACCTTCATCATGTCTTCGGAGGTCTTGTTGGTAAGCTCTTCAACCGTATTGATTCCTGCTCTCTTTAAGCAGTTGAAGGAACGAACAGAAAGTTCCAGTTCATCAATACTCATCTCCAGCACCTTTTCTTTCTCATCATCCTCTTTTTCTACCATGACTTCTGCAGTCTTGGCATTTTCGGACAAATCAATGAACAGGCTTAAATGCTCGCTAAGTACTTTTGCCGCCAGACTTACCGCCTCATCAGGAACAAGCGTACCATTGGTATATACATCCAAAGTAAGCTTGTCATAGTCTGTAATCTGACCGACACGGGTATTCTCTACCGTAACATTTACTCTTTCCACCGGAGTATAGATAGAATCAATTGCAATCACGCCGATAGGCAAATCTTCATTTTTGTTCTTATCTGCACTGATATAGCCTCTGCCCTTTGTAATGGTCAGCTCCATATAAAGCTTTGTTTCCTTGCCGCCACACAAAGTCGCAATAACCAAATCAGGATTTAAAATTTCAATGTCCTGATCTGCCTGAATGTCGGACGCCCTTACAATGCCTTCGCCATCATACTCGATATATGCAGTTTTCGGCTCATTGGTGTCACTCGTGTTTCGAATAGCAAGGCTCTTGATATTCATGATAATTTCAGTCACGTCTTCCTTAACGCCAGGAATAGAGCTGAACTCATGTAATACGCCTTCTATCTTGACCTGACTGACTGCCGCGCCGGGTAAAGAAGACAGCATAATTCTCCGAAGAGAGTTACCAAGCGTGATACCGTAGCCTCTTTCCAAAGGCTCAATCACAAATCTGCCATACTTTTTGTCTTCAGAAATTTCAGCAACCTCGATATTAGGTCTCTCAAAATCAAACACTGCAAATACCCTCCTTTATGAACTATCTCATCACGGCTTATTTGGAGTACAACTCGACAATAAGCATCTCATTTACGGGAACATCTATCTGTTCTCTGGTAGGAAGTGCTTTTATAGTTCCCTTCAGGTTCTCGATATCTACATCCATCCACTCCGGAGTCAGTCTGCCTGCGGTTACTTCAAGAATATCCTTATATCTCTGCAAAGATCTGGATTTTTCTCTGATTTCGATTACATCCCCTGCCTTAATCAGGTAAGAAGGTATCTGGATTCTCTTGCCGTTTACCAGCACATGCTTGTGTCCGACAATCTGTCTTGCTTCCCTTCTGGTTCTTGCAAAGCCCATTCTGAAGACTACGCTGTCCAGTCTTCTCTCCAGAAGAACCATCAGGTTCTCACCGGTCATGCCCTTCATTCTGTCTGCCTTTTCATAATAATTTCTGAAAGGCTTCTCCAGAACGCCATAGATGAATTTTGCTTTCTGCTTCTCTCTTAACTGCAGACCATACTCGCTCATCTTCTTGCCTGCTCTGGCATTGGTTCTGTTAGACTTCTTGTCATAGCCCAGATATGCCGGCTCCAAGCCTAAGCTTCTGCATCTTTTCAGTACGGGTACTCTATTTACTGCCATTGTTCATATTCCTTTCTGCGGGACCTCTGCCCCAATTATTGTTTACAGCATCCGGCCTTAACCAAATGCTTTCTTCCAACGAGTTATTCTAACTTTCCACATTTTGGGAAGAATTTCCCCCAAGGGAAATTCTTCGGTGCAAAACATAGTTATTCTTAGGCGGCGTCCTTCGACGCCTTAGAATAACTTTTTGCACTTAGACGCGGCGTCTCTTGGGAGGACGGCATCCATTATGAGGTACAGGAGTCACGTCACGGATACTTGTAACCTCCAGACCACATGCCTGCAATGCACGGATTGCTGCCTCACGGCCTGAACCGGGTCCTTTTACAAATACATCTACGGTCTTTAAGCCATGAACCAGCGCAGCCTTGGTTGCAGTCTCTGCTGCCATCTGTGCTGCATACGGAGTAGATTTCCTTGAACCTCTAAAACCAAGACCACCGGCACTTGCCCAGCTCAACGCATTGCCTTCATTGTCTGTCAATGTGACAATTGTGTTGTTAAAAGAAGACTGAATATGTGCCTGTCCACGTTCAACGTTTTTCTTTACGCGCTTTTTAACGACTTTCTTATTAGCTGTTACTTTCTTAGCCATTTAAACTAACCTACTTTCTCAAAATTGTTTGCAGTTCCACAAGTTTTCTTAAAATAAAAGTTACTTCTTCTTGTTTGCCATGGTTCGCCAAGCGAACGTCTTGCAATCTTAATTATTTCTTCTTATTTGCCACGGTACGCTTTGGTCCCTTGCGAGTTCTCGCATTGGTCTTTGTTTTCTGACCACGAACCGGAAGGCCTTTACGATGACGAACGCCGCGGTAGCAGCCGATTTCCTGTAATCTCTTGATGTTCAGGGCGATCTCTCTCTTTAAATCACCTTCCACCATAACATCCAGCTTCTCGATTGCTTCGCTGATTTTCTTTACTTCATCATCTGTTAATTCTCTGACACGGGTATCAGGATTTACTCCTGCCTCTGCCAAAATCTTATTGGAGCTTGCCCTGCCGATACCATAGATATAAGTCAGGCCAATTTCCACGCGCTTCTCTCTGGGTAAGTCTACACCTGCGATACGAGCCATTTACGTTTCCTCCATTTTCTTTTCATTACTAAGTTGACTGGGGCTTTCACCCAATCGGACAGTCCTCCGACCTTTCCACGGCGCTGTTCTGCCATGGTATCAACAAGTAATCTCCCGTAAGCTCTTCCATTATATATAAACTGCACCCTTCGGCCTCTGACCAGCGCCGTCCGCCTTGACGGATTTTGCCGGAAAGACAAAAAGAACCTGAAGGTGCACTTTCAGCCGCATACAATAATGGGACAAGAACTCACATACTTAAATTTCTGAATTTAAGTTGGTGATTATCCTTGTCTCTGTTTGTGTTTCGGATTCTCACAGATTACTCTGATACGTCCTTTTCTTTTAATGATTTTGCACTTTTCGCAAATCGGTTTTACTGATGATCTAACCTTCACGTTAAACCCTCCTTTCAAAAAAGACCGTTTTACATTATAGCATGTAGTTCCTTTATTTACAAGTGTTTTTTTAAGGATTTTTACTTATCTCTCCAAATAATACGCCCTTTGGACAAATCATAGGGGGATAACTCCAACGTTACCTTATCTCCCGGAAGGATACGGATAAAATTCTGCCTCAGTTTACCGCTGATATGCGCCAAAACCCTGTGACCGTTTTCCAGTTCTACCTGAAACATGGTATTGGGCAGTTTTTCCACAACCGTTCCTTCAATTTCAATTACATCCGCTTTAGACATCTGCGTCCTCCTTGCACATAAAATCTTTTATTACTTTTTTAATTTCTTCATTGCGCACCGGCAATCCACTCTTTATCCGTTCCCCCACAGAGGTATCGAAGCCCTTTTTGACAAGCTGTATATGCTTCTTGTTTTTCCTCTTGGGATTTTCTATCGGCCTGCGTTTCCCGTCGCTTACATAAACATATTCCGCTTCTTCGCCCGTTATCATATAAACCGCCTGCTTATCATGACCGGCTTTGGAAAATGCCAGCATACCTATCATAAATATACTCCTTTTCTTTTACCTTCCGGTCATCAAAGCGTCAGTATCTCGGGCTCTCCGTCCGTAATCAGAATCGTGTTTTCATAATGCGCCGACAGGGAATCATCCTCCGTCACCACTGTCCAGTCGTCATCCAGCCAGCAGACATCCGCCCTACCCATGTTAATCATGGGCTCTATGGCAAGCGTCATACCGGCGCAGAGCTTTATACCCTTTCTCTTCTGGGCAAAATTGGGGATTTCCGGCGCCTCATGCAGCTTTCTGCCGATACCGTGTCCGACCAAATCCCTGACAATTCCATATCCGAACTGGGACACATAGGCATCAATGGCATTGGAAATATCATGTAAATGATTGCCTGCCTTTGCCTTCTTTATACCCTCAAAGAAGCTTTGGCGCGTCACGTCAATCAGCTTCTGCGCTTCCGGTGAAATCTGCCCGACTGCATGGGTTCTTGCCGCATCGGAATGATAGCCCTTGTAAATCAGTCCCGCATCCAGGCTGATAATATCGCCTTCCTCCAGAATCCTTTTTTTGCTGGGAATACCGTGCACCACCTCGTTATTGACTGATGTGCAGATAGAGGCGGGATATCCGTTATAATTTTTAAAATTGGGGATACAACCCATTTTTCTGATGAGAGAATCGCCTAAAATATCAATGTCCATCGTGGACATCCCGGGCCGGATTGCATTGCCCAGTTCATTGTGCACCTGGGCCAGCAGCCGGCAGGACTCTCTCATCAGTTCGATTTCTTCTGCAGATTTAATTGTTACCGGCATCTTTCAAAATCTCCACAATGGCATTAAATACATCCTGCATATCCACTGTACCGTCCACAGTTCTGAGCACGCCCTTTGCACTGTAGAAATCAATCAGGGGCTGTGTCTGCTCATGGTATACATTCAGCCTGTTCTTTACGGTTTCCGGCTTGTCATCATCGCGAAGCACAAGCGGCTGTCCGCACTTGTCACACACGCCTTCCGTCTTGGGCGGAATGTGCACGATATGATACGTAGCGCCGCAGGAAAGGCAGGCACGTCTGCCCGACATTCTGTTGATGATATTCTCATCCGGCACATCTACATTGATTGCATAGTCAATCGCATCTCCCAGTTCCACAAGCGCCTTATCAAGCACTTCTGCCTGCGGAATGGTCCTCGGGAATCCGTCCAGTACATAGCCGTTCTCACAATCCGGCTGCGCTACTCTGTCAAGCAGAATTTTGACGGTAAGCTCATCAGGAACCAGCAGTCCCTGATCCATATACTTCTTTGCTTCCATACCCAGCTCTGTTCCGTTTTTGATATTGGCACGGAAAATATCTCCCGTTGAAATATGGGGAATCTGATATTTATCAGCAATCATCTTAGCCTGTGTGCCTTTTCCCGCACCCGGTGCACCCAACATAATAATTTTCATAAGATACCATACCTCTCTTCCAAATTATTCAATAGTAACATTTTACCGTTATTTCAGCCTGTTGGCAATAAGATAATGTAAAAAGTATCCGGAGAAAAAGACTTCTCCGGATACTCTGCTTACCTTCAGGCAATTAATCATTCAAGAAGCCTTTGTAATTACGCACAAGCATCTGTGACTCAATCTGCTTCATCGTCTCAAGCACAACGCTTACGATAATAATCAAACTGGTTCCGCCAAAGGAAACACTCGCCTTGAAAAGCCCATTGAATATATAGGGCAGCACGCCGATAACGGTCAGTCCTACCGCGCCGATAAAGATAATATAGTTCAATACCTTCGTCAGATAATCACTGGTAGGCTTGCCGGGTCTGATACCCGGGATAAATCCGCCCTGCTTCTTCATATTGTCCGCAACCATCAAGGGATTGAAGGTAATGGACGTATAGAAATAGGCAAAGAAGATAACCAGTACAATATAGACAAGCAGCCCGATGGAATAAATCGGCGCCTTCGGATTGCACCAGTTGGAGGAATTCAGTCCGTTCAAGATTTCTCTCCAAACGCCGGTTCCTTCATAGCCCACAAAGGAGCAGATGATACCCGGAAACTGCATAAGGGACTGTGCAAAGATAATCGGGATAACACCCGCCGTATTCACCTTTAAAGGAATACTGGAGGATTGTCCTCCCACCATCTTTCTTCCCTGCACCTTCTGCGCATACTGTACGGGAATTTTACGTGTACCGCCATTTAAAAAGATTACCAAAACCACCATTACAATAATAATGGCTAAAATAATAGCGATTGCCAGAGCTTGTGTAGCAAAAGGTTTTCCTTTCACAAACTGCGCAAACAGGTTCTTCAAATCTGCCGGCACACGGGAAATAATATTGATTACCAAGACAATGGAAATACCGTTTCCTACGCCGTTTTCCGTAATTCTCTCGCCAATCCACATCAAAAATGCACTACCTGCCGTCATTGCCGCTACCGCCGTAATGACGCTCAATGCATTGAAGTTTACCAAGAGCCCCTGTCTGCCAAATCCGATTGACATTGCGGTTCCCTGAATCAGCGCCAGAGCAACCGTGACAAATCTGGTGATGGAAGCAATTTTCTTTCTGCCATCCTCGCCGTCCTTCTGCATCTCCTCCAGTTTCGGGATTGCAATCGTCAGAAGCTGCATGATGATGGAGGAAGTAATGTAAGGATTGATACCCAGCGCCAGCAATGACATACTGCTGAAAGAACCGCCGGTAATGGCATCAAAAAAGTCCAAAGCACCTCCGGCATTCTGCTCGAAAAAGCTCTTAAAATAAGCGCTGTTTACGCCCGGCACGGGAAGCTGTGATCCGATACGAATCACAACCATCATGACGAACGTAAAAAACAACTTCTGCCTTATTTCTTTTATTTTAAATGCATTCTTAAGGGTTGTAAGCATATTACATCTCCTCTGCTGTTCCACCAAGCGCCTTGATCTTTTCTTCCGCAGCCTTACTAAACATGTCAACTCTTACATCAAGCTTTTTGGTTAATTTTCCTTTTGCAAGAACCTTCACGCCGTCTTTTCTTGCTTTTATAATACCTGCTTCCAGCAATGTATTGATATCCACAAGACTGCCTTCTTCGAACTGCTCGAGCTGTCCTATATTTACAATCACGATTTCTTTCTGATTTCTAGGCGTAAAACCTCTCTTGGGAATACGTCTGTACAAAGGCATCTGTCCACCTTCGAAACCAACTCTGGGTGCTCCGGAACGAGCTTTCTGTCCCTTGTGGCCCTTGCCGGCGGTCTTACCGTTGCCTGAACCATGCCCACGGCCTCTTCTGAAATTATTGCTATGCTTTGAGCCTTCTGCAGGTCTTAAATTCGATAATTCCAATGAGTGCTCTGTACTCATATTTACACCTCCTTATCTCTTTATGCTTCTACTTCTTCTACTTTAATCAAATGACTAATCTGACGAATCTGTCCTCTTGTGGCTGCATTGTCCGGCAGGATAACGGACTTGTTCAGTTTTCTCAAGCCCATGGATATTGCCGTAGCCTTGTTCTTGGGAACAGCTCCGATAGTGGATTTAACCAAAGTGATTTTTAACATCTTTCCATTCTTTTCTGCCATCGTCTTTTCTCTCCTTTCAAGCCCTAAAACGAAACCCTTCGCTTTAAGCCATAACCTCGTCTACGGCTTTACCGCGGTTTTTCGCTACTTCTTCCGGAGACTTCAACTTGCTCAAGCCCGTAATGGTTGCAAGAACTACATTCTGCTTATTGTTGGAGCCTAAAGACTTGGTACGGATATTCTTAATGCCGGCAAGCTCGCATACAACACGCGCAGGACCGCCTGCAATAATACCGGTACCTTCAGGAGCTCTCTTCAAAAGTACGCTTGCAGAACCGTATTTACCGATAAAATCATGTGTAATACTGTTGCTGTCGTCTAATGCAACGTTTACAAGATGCTTGATTGCATCCTCTTTTCCCTTGCGGATTGCCTCGGGAATTTCCGTTGCCTTTCCAAGACCGGCGCCTACATGACCGTTACCATCGCCAACAACTACCAAAGCTGTGAAACGGAAGTTACGACCACCCTTTACAACCTTAGTTACACGTTTGATTGTAACAACTTTTTCAGTTAATTCTAACTGAGTAGCATCAATGATTGCATGTTTCATGGTTTCTTTCTTCCTTTCCTAGAATTGCAGGCCAGCTTCTCTGGCTGCTTCAGCTAATGCTGCGATTTTTCCCTGATATATAAAGCCGCCTCTGTCAAAGACTACTTCTGTAATACCTTTTTCCATTGCTCTCTTTGCAATGACCGTTCCCAAATATGCTGCCGCATCAACGTTATTGGTCTTTTCGATTTCAGCCTTTACCTCTTTTTCAAGGGTAGAAGCAGCAACCAAGGTGTTGCCAACGGTATCGTCGATAATTTGAGCATACATATGATTATTGCTTCTGAACACAGCCAGACGCGGTCTTTCAGCAGTACCGCTGAAACGGTTACGAATTCTCTTGTGCTTTTTCACACGAACTTCTTGTCTTGATTCTTTTCTAACCATTTTCATACTCTCCTTATCTGTTATTTCTTACCAGTCTTACCAACTTTACGTCTGATCGTTTCATCAGCATATTTGATTCCCTTACCCTTGTAAGGCTCAGGTCTTCTCTTATCTCTGATTTCAGCTGCGAATTGGCCAACTTTTTCTTTATCAATGCCCTTAACGATAATTACATTCTGTCCTTCCAGAACGGTTTCAATTCCTTCCGGATCTGTCATCTCTACCGGATGAGAGTAGCCTAAGGATAAGGTCAGAACCTTACCGGACTTTGCTGCCCTGTAACCAACGCCGTTTACCTCAAGCTTCTTCTGGTATCCTTCGGTAACGCCCACAACCATGTTGTGAATCAGCGTTCTGGTCAATCCGTGAAGGGATTTCATCTTCTTTAAATCATTCGGTCTTGCTACGGTTACTTCCGCACCTTCCACTTTGATTTCCATCTCGTGGGGAAGCACTCTTTCCAGAGTACCCTTAGGACCCTTTACGGTCACTTTGTTATTTTCTGCAACTTCTACAGTTACACCTGCAGGAATCGCGATTGGCATTCTACCTATACGTGACATGCCCGTACCTCCTATTATTTTGCTTGCTTACTACTCGTTACCACGGAGAATTTGCTCCGCAAATTCTCTTGTGGACGAAACTTAGATTTTATTAGCCAACGTCCTTTGTTGGCTTAGAAAATCTTTTCGTCCTTTTACCTTCTTACCAAACGAAAGCTAAAACTTCGCCGCCAACTTGCAGCTCTCTTGCCTTCTTGTCAGTGATTACACCCTGATTTGTGGAAATGATAGCAATACCGAGACCGCCTAATACCTTGGGCAGTTCGTCCTTGCCGGCATATACACGAAGACCGGGCTTACTGATTCTCTTGATACCGGAAATAATTCTGTCGTTCTTGTCCGCACCATATTTGATGGTAATGCGGATGGTCTTGAATGCTCCGTCATCAATCACATCATATTTTTTGATATAACCCTCTTCCAGTAAAATCTGTGCAATCGCCAGTTTCATTTTGGAAGCAGGAACATCTACTGTATCATGCTTTGCAGTATTTGCATTACGGATTCTTGTAAGCATATCTGCAATAGGATCGCTCATTGTCATGATCTAGTTTCCTCCTTATCTACTCTTGACTTGAATCATGCTCTTTTCTTCTCGAGAATTTGCTTTCTCATCATAGAATTTGCTCTTTACCAAAAAACTTCTTTTCACCGGAGAATTTGCGGGGCAAATTCTCTTATAGGCAAAACATAGCAATTCTTAGTCAACGTATTCTGCTGACTTAGAATTTCTTTTTGCCTTTTTACCAACTGGCTTTCTTCACTCCGGGAATCTGTCCCTTATATGCCAGTTCGCGGAAGCAAATTCTGCAAATTCCATATTTTCTCAAAACAGAATGAGGGCGACCGCAAATCTTGCAGCGCGTATAAGCTCTTGTGGAGAACTTGGGTTTACGCTGCTGTTTTAATTTCATAGATGTCTTAGCCATGAATTTACCTCCTGTTATTTAGCGAAAGGCATGTTGAATAATCTCAGCAATTCACGTGCCTCTTCGTCTGTTTTTGCAGTTGTTACGAAAATGATATCCATACCTCTTACTTTGTCAATCTTATCATATTCGATTTCAGGGAAGATAATCTGTTCCTTGATACCAAGTGCATAGTTACCTCTTCCGTCAAATGCATTGGGATTTACGCCTCTGAAGTCACGTACACGGGGTAACGCCAGATTTACCAGGCGGTCTAAAAACTCATACATCTTCTCGCCGCGCAGGGTTGTTTTACAGCCGATTGACATACCTTCACGGATTTTGAAGTTAGCTACGGAATTCTTTGCCTTTGTCAGGACTGCTTTCTGACCGGTAATGGTCTCCATGTCCTTTACAGCGCTTTCCAAAACCTTTGCGTTTTCCTTCGCTTCGCCAACGCCCATGTTGACAACAATTTTGTCAAGCTTGGGAACTTCCATCACATTCTTGTAGCCAAACTTCTTAGTCATTGCTGCAACGATTTCGTCTTTATACAAATCTTTCAGTCTGCTCACGTTTATTTCCTCCTTCCCTGCTGTTAGTCAATCACTTCACCGGTTGATTTGGCAAAACGTACTTTCTTTCCGTTTTCTACCTTGAAACCGATTCTGGTTGCTTTTCCTTTATGAACGTACATAACGTTGGACAAATCGAGCGGTGCTTCCTTCTGCAGGATTCCGCCGTTGGGATTTGCCTGTGAAGGCTTTGCATGCTTTGTAATCATGTTTACACCTTCTACGATAACCTTATTGTTCTTTCTGTCAATGGCAATAACCTTGCCTTCCTTGCCATTATCCTTACCGGTGATTACTTTAACGGTATCACCCTTTTTGATTTTTAACGTAGCCATGCAGTACCTCCTTATAATACTTCGGGAGCGAGGGAAACAATTTTCATGAACTGTTTCTCACGAAGCTCTCTAGCTACCGGTCCAAAGATACGAGTTCCTCTCGGTGTCTTGTCATCTTTGATAATTACGGCAGCATTTTCATCAAATTTGATGTAAGAACCGTCTTTACGGCGTGCGCCTTTCACGGTACGAACGACAACAGCCTTTACCACATCGCCCTTCTTTACAACGCCGCCTGGTGTTGCATCTTTAACAGAGGCAACTATAATATCGCCAATCTGTGCATATCTTCTTGTTGAGCCGCCCATAACCCTGATGCAGAGAAGTTCCTTGGCGCCTGTGTTATCAGCAACTTTCAGTCTGCTCTCCTGCTGAACCATATTTATTCTCCTTCCAATATAGTAACCGTACGATTATTTCGCGAGCCGATTTATTTCGCTCTCTCAACGATTTCAACAAGTCTCCATCTTTTATCCTTGGACAAAGGTCTTGTCTCCATTACCTTAACGGTATCGCCGATATTACATTCGTTGTTCTCATCATGTGCCTTCAATTTGTAAGTATCCTTTACGATTTTCTTGTAAAGAGGATGCTTTACACGGTTCTCGATAGCAACAACGATTGTCTTATCCATTTTATTGCTTACCACTTTGCCGGTACGTGTTTTTCTCAAATTTCTTTCCACGGTTAAATCTCCTTTCTGAAATTCCGCCCGCCCTGCGGGCTATCTGAAATGATAAGGAACGCTCCAATATTAAGCATTTGCCTTCTGTGTCATAATGGTCTGGATACGGGCAATGTTCTTTCTTACTTCTTTGATTCTGGCCGTATTATCCAACTGGTTCGTTGCGTTCTGGAATCTCAAATTGAAAAGTTCTTTTTTAGCAGCGACTAATTCGTTTGCCAATTCTGCTTCTGATTTATTTCTCAAATCTTCTACATACTTACTCGTTTTCATTTGACACACCGCCTTCCAAATCTGCTTTAGAAACAATCTTACACTTACAAGGGAGTTTGTGCATTGCAAGACGTAATGCTTCTTTTGCAGCTTCCTCGGGAACTCCTGCGATCTCAAACATTACACGTCCAGGTTTCACAACTGCTACCCAGTATTCCAGGGAACCCTTACCGGAACCCATACGTGTTTCTGCCGGCTTTGCCGTAACCGGTTTGTCCGGGAAAATCTTGATCCAGACTTTACCGGTACGCTTTGTATAACGTGTCAGTGCAATACGGGCTGCCTCTATCTGGTTTGACTTAATCCAGCAAGGTTCTGTAGCTACCAGACCGTACTCGCCATAAGTAAGCGTGTTGCCTCTTAAAGCCTTGCCTGCCATACTGCCACGGAATTGTTTACGACGTTTTACTCTCTTAGGCATTAACATAACTATTTCTCGCTCCCTTCCTTGTTTTTAGTGGGAAGAACTTCGCCTTTGTATATCCATACCTTAACGCCAACCTTGCCGTATGTGGTGTCAGCCTCAGCGAAGCCGTAATCAATATCTGCTCTCAAAGTCTGAAGAGGAATGGTTCCCTCGCTGTAAAACTCGGTACGAGCCATATCAGCACCACCCAGACGTCCTGAGCAGGAGGTCTTGATTCCCAGTGCACCGGCCTTCATGGTTCTGCCCATGCAGGACTTCATTGCACGTCTGAAGGATACACGGTTTTCAAGCTGCTGCGCGATATTCTCTGCAACAAGCTGCGCATCCTTGTCGGGTCTCTTGATTTCCTTGATATCAACAAGAACCTTCTTGTCTGTAAGCTTTGCAAGCTCATTCTTGGTTACTTCGATTTCTGCACCGCCCTTGCCGATTACAACGCCGGGCTTTGCTGTGTAAATCACAACCTTAACCCTGTCGGATGCTCTTTCAATCTCAATCTTGGAAACACCGGCAGCATATAATTTCTTTTTCAGGTACTTTCTGATGTTATAATCTTCAACTAAATAGTCAGCGAATTCTGCTTCAGCGTACCATTTGGAATCCCAATCTTTAATAACACCGACTCTAAGGCCGTGAGGATTAACTTTCTGTCCCATAAATACTAAGCTCCCTTCCTTCCTACTTCTTCTCGTCCAAAACGATGGTAATGTGGCTCATCTGCTTTTCAATCCTGTAAGCCCGGCCCTGTGCCCTGGGTCTTACTCTCTTCATTGTAGGTCCTTTGTTTGCAAAGCACTCTGCAATATACAGGTTTGAAGGATTGAGGCCGTTGTTATTCTCAGCATTCGCAATTGCTGACTCTAACAGCTTCTTTATAACGCCGGAAGCATATCTGGGATTGTAGGTCAGAACTGCAAGCGCAGTCTGTACATCTTTGCCTCTGATGGCATCCAGTACGAAACATGCCTTCTGAACAGAAACCCTTGCGTAAGATAACTTTGCAGAAGGTCTTGTATCTTTCTGAGCATTTCTTTCTCTCTTAATTTGACTTCTATGTCCTTTAGCCATAGAATTGTCCTCCTTTCAACTTGTCGTTCGGGCAGCGCCCTAAACTCTCCGTTTATCTTACCTTGGATTTCTTTTCGTCTTTTCCATGTCCCCTGAAGGTTCTGGTTGCGACAAACTCACCAAGCTTGTGTCCTACCATATCTTCTGTTACATATACAGGAACGTGCTTTCTGCCGTCATGTACTGCAAATGTATGACCCACAAAAGAGGGGAATATTGTAGAGCGGCGGGACCAGGTTTTGATAACCTGCTTCTGTCCCGATGCATTCATGGCGTCTACCTTTTTCAGTAAGCTTGCGTCAGCGAACGGTCCTTTTTTCAGTGATCTAGACATTGTCTTTCCTCCTTAACTATTTGATAGCCTTGCCGTCTCTTCTTCTCACAATCAGCTTATTGGACTTGTTTTTCTTCTTACGAGTCTTCAAGCCGAGTGCGGGCTTGCCCCAAGGTGTGCTGGGACCCGGACGTCCGATACCGGTCTTGCCTTCACCACCGCCATGAGGATGGTCGTTGGGGTTCATAACGGAACCACGGACTGTAGGACGAATACCCATATGGCGCTTACGTCCTGCTTTACCGATATTAATCAGATTGTGGTCAGCATTGCCTACAACACCTACTGTTGCCCTGCATACCAGAGGAACCATTCTCATTTCGCCGGAAGGAAGTCTCAGAGTCGCATACTTTCCTTCTTTTGCCATGAGCTGTGCGCTGTTGCCTGCAGAACGAACGAGCTGTCCGCCTCTGCCGGGATATAATTCAATATTGTGTAACTGGGTACCTACCGGAATCTCGGATAAGGGAAGGCAGTTGCCTACTCTTACTTCCGCTGTGGCACCGTTCATTACCTTCATGCCGTCTGTCAGGCCTTCGGGTGCAAGAATGTATGCCTTCTGTCCGTCTGCATAACAGATTAATGCGATGTTTGCTGTTCTGTTAGGATCATACTCGATACCGATTACAGTTGCGGGAATACCGTCTTTGTTTCTCTTGAAATCAATGATTCTGTACTTTCTTCTGGAACCGCCTCCGCGGTGTCTTACGGTAATCTTACCCTGATTGTTACGGCCGGAATTCTTTGCCAATGATACGCAAAGGGATTTCTCAGGAGTCTTTTTCGTAATCTCAGAGAAATCAGATCCCGTCATATTTCTTCTGGAAGGTGTATATGGGTTATATGTCTTAATTCCCATTGTTGTATCTCCTTTACTTGTGATTATTTGCGCAGCGCCCTGCGCCGCATACCTTAACCTGCCGGATATTCAGCCGATTTTATAAACCTGCAAAAATCTCGATATCCTTGCTGTCGTCCGTGAGCTGTACGATGGCTTTTTTGGTCTTGGCGGTCTTTCCATAGGTCATGCCGCGTCTCTTGGTCTTGCCTTCGCAGTTCATGGTGTTTACTTTCTTCACCTTGGTGCCGTCGAACATTTTTTCAACAGCTTCCTTGATCTGTGACTTGTTTGCTTCCGGATGAACCAGAAAAGTATATTTCTTCTCGCCCATACCAGCCATACTCTTTTCAGTGATAACCGGTTTGAGGATTACGTCATAATATTTAATGTCCGCCATTACCGTATACCTCCTCAATCTTCTCAACAGCAGCCTTGGTTATCACCAGCTTGTCAGCGTTCACCACGTCATATACGTTGATGGTGTTTGTCATCGCCGTCTTCACCTCAGGAAGATTCCTTGCGGAAAGAACCACGGTTTTGTAACGGTCGTCAGTGATATTATCCTTTGATAACACAACCAGTGCTTTGCCTGCGTTCAGGTTATCCATAACTGCCTTAAACTTTTTGGTCTTGATTTCATCAAACTGCAGCTCGTCAACCACGATAAGCTTGTTGTCATTCACTTTGCTGGTCAGAGCAGATGTTAATGCAGCTCTCTTTTCTTTCTTGTTTAACTTGAAAGAGTAATCTCTCGGTACGGGAGCGAATACCACGCCGCCGCCCTTCCACTGCGGTGCTCTGATGGAACCCTGTCTTGCATGACCGGTTCCTTTCTGTCTCCAGGGCTTTCTTCCGCCGCCGGATACCTCGGAACGAGTCTTTGCCTTCTGCGTTCCCTGACGTTTATTTGCAAGGTGCTGTACGACTGCCATGTGAACTAAATGCTCATTTATCTTGGCGCCGAAAACGGCATCGCTCAATTCGATTGTGCCGACTTCCTTGCCTTCCATGTTAAAAACAGATACGTTTGCCATCTCTGTTAAGTCCTCCTTTCATCTAGACCCGTGTTAAGCTTCCACCTTAACGGTTTCTTTGATTGTCACTAAAGCCTTCTTAGGTCCGGGTACCGCACCTTTTACTAAAAGTAAGTTTTTCTCAGCATCCACTCTTACTACTTCCAGATTCTGAACCGTTACTTTTACGCAGCCCATATGTCCGGGCATTCCTTTTCCCTTAAACACGCGGCTGGGAGAGGAGCAGGCGCCGTTGGAACCCTGATGACGATGGAATTTGGAGCCGTGCGCCATAGGTCCTCTGTGCTGTCCGAATCTCTTGATAGCACCCTGGAATCCTTTACCCTTTGAAATAGCGGAAGCGTCCACCTTGTCGCCTGCGGCAAAGATATCTGCCTTAATTTCTGCGCCAAGTGCATATTCCTCTGCGTTTTCAAACTTAAATTCCCTGAGATATCTCTTGGATGTCACGCCGGCTTTCTTGAAATGTCCCTGCAGAGCCTTAGGTGTGCCGTGTGCATGGATAATCTCTTTTTTGCCGCTTGCATCCTTGTTGATAATTCTGTCCTTCTTGTCAACGAAGCCTACCTGTACAGCGCTGTAACCGTCATTCTCGACCGTCTTAACCTGCGTTACCACACAGGGACCTGCCTGAAGTACCGTTACGGGAACAAGTACGCCGTCTTCATTGAAGATTTGAGTCATTCCGACTTTTGTTGCCAAAATTGCTTTTTTCATGTTTTCCTCCTGTTTGTTCTACAGCGGGACGCACCGCGGCGTCCATACTAGTAGGGGATATTGTTTGGTCTTATCAAGAGAAATTATTTGGTCTTCATCTTGATATCAATGTAAACGCCTGCGGGCATTTCCAATCTCTGCAACGCATCAACCGTCTTCTGGGTCGGTGCAATGATATCAATCAGTCTCTTGTGGGTTCTCTGCTCGAACTGCTCACGGGAATCCTTGTACTTATGCACTGCCCTTAAGATAGTAACCACTTCCTTCTTAGTAGGAAGAGGTACCGGTCCGCTCACCTGAGAACCGTTCTTCTTAACTGTTTCGATGATTTTCTTGGCAGATGCATCAACCAACTGATGATCATAAGCTTTCAGTGTAATTCTCATTACTTGACTTGTTGCCATAAAAAAAGTCGCCTCCTTTTCGCACTTTTACTTTAAGTACGACAAGCGGTGACTGTACACTCTCCCGTGTGTATCCTGATTACAGACACATCATATCTGTTTTCTTTCGTTTCTCACGGTTGTTTCTGCCTTGTGGCAGACATTATTGTCTGTACAGTGACTTGTCGTCAGTTTCCTAACTTGACATTCGCTCCACGGAAAACCTGCCATCCGGCATTACCATTGGCAGCAACCTCGCGTTTCATCGCTATCATGTCACAGCAAGGATTAGTATACATGGTATTTTCCAGGATTGCAAGGGGTTTTTGAGAAAAATTGTATTTTTTTACATACAATTTAAAATTTTCCTTCTCTCCCGCCGATTTCCATCAGTTTTCCGGAAAATATGCGGGAATATCATATTCTATCCATCCTTCTACCAGTCTGCCAAGCCGCTCCAGCTCTTCTTCATAGTTCTGCTCTGTCAGAAGATACTCACTGCCGTTAAGCTGATTCACAATCCACCGGTTGATATCTGCCGAAAAATGCATGGAATCCATATAAAGGTCCAGATTGCAGACGATATCTTCTGCCGCCAGAAAATTGTATAAATGTACATTTTCAAATGCCGTCAGCACTTCCGCCGTCCTGCCCATAGCATAAAAATGCTCTTCCAGTCTGCCTGCCCTGTCCTCGGAATCCCACCACAGCAGGGAATACGGCGGATAGAAAAAATAAAACTCCGTCTCGGGGTGCGCTTCTGCCATCTGTGCAAGAAGCGATACATTGGCATCGATGGCTTCCTGCCTGTCTGCCCCAAGCTCTGCCTCATCCGAGACAGGCGGACGTTCATAATGAAGCAACGCGTCTTCTTTCGAAAAGGTTTTATACTGCGCCCAGTTGTAGCTCGTCCCCTCGTCATAATCCTGCTGCAAGGACACCGCAATCTGATACGGAATAGACTCAAAGAGTACATCCTTATTAAACAGGTAATTGACATCATCCAAAATATTGTTGTTGTACAGATAAAGCGGCATCCCTGCTCCGGCAAAATGATGCTCCGGTCCTGCACTCAGGGCAGACAAATCCAGATTGTAGAACACATACCTGAGCTCATGGTTCTGATACGCTTCCCCTAAATAGTACAGCAAATCCGCTGTGGACGCCGCACTCTTGATTCCCTTAATCGTCGTGCAGCCAAACGCCTCGTCAAGCCACCTGTTATTGTAATTTTCCGCCATCGAAGAACCGAGCATAAGCCCGTCATATTTAAAATTCCTTATTGTCCCGATACACTGATATTCCGCTTTGTTGATAACCGCCTTAAGTCCTGCCGCCGGCGCATGGTAATGGTAAAACGGGTCTGCCAGAATGACAACCGCCGCAATCAGCAGCAGAAGTGATATTGACTGTATAAAAAAGCGCTTAACAAATTTTTTCTCCATAGCGGCTCTCCTTTCTCTACTACAATATATTTATGGTTAATATCCCTTACAGCCAGTAAGGAATTATCCATCTTGTTGCTTAAGCTGTATAATGATGGAGCAATAGGTATGTCGGCTTCCTTTCTTGGACTTCGCGTCCGTAAATTAGACTGATAACCAGCTCCTCATTCGCAGCGTTCGTTTTATGCAGGTTGAACTGCCTTAGGTACGTTCGTGTCACACCACAGTAGATTGAATAGGCAATGAGTAAAACTGGTATTTATCCATTGCATAATCAAATTTTAAGGAGTGACAAATTTATGAACGCAGTAGGTATCGATGTTTCAAAAGGAAAAAGTATGGTTGCTATCATGCGGCCGTTCGGAGAAATTGTTTCCACACCTTTTGAAATCAAACACACAACCAGTGATATCAATTCACTTGTAGAACTCATCAAATCTGTTGAAGGTGAATCTCGAATCGTAATGGAGCATACAGGACGTTATTATGAAATCCTTGCCCATCAGCTTTCCAATGCAAACCTTTTCGTTAGTGCCATTAACCCAAAACTTATTAAGGACTTTGATAATGATTCCCTTCGTAAAGTCAAATCCGATAAAGCTGATGCCGTTAAGATTGCCCGATATGCACTTGACAAGTGGCAAAATCTCAAACAGTATAGTGTTATGGATGAATTACGTAATCAGCTTAAAACCATGAACCGTCAATTCGGCTTTTACATGAAACATAAGACGGCTATGAAGAATAATCTTATCGGTATCCTTGATCAAACCTATCCTGGTGTTAATGCTTACTTTGACAGTCCCGCCCGCAGTGACGGCAGCCAGAAATGGGTTGATTTTGCATCTTCATACTGGCATGTGGACTGTGTCCGTAAAATGTCCCTAAATGCCTTTATTGACCATTATCAAAACTGGTGCAAACGCAAGAAGTACAACTTCAGCCAGTCAAAGGCTGAAGAAATCTATGGAAAAGCAAAGGAGCTTGTTCCTGTACTTCCTAAGGATGACATTACAAAGCTTATCATCAGGCAAGCTGTTGACCAGCTTAATAGCGCCTCTACAACAGTTGAGTCACTACGCACTCTCATGAATGAAACTGCTTCTAAGCTCCCTGAATATCCTATCGTTATGGCAATGAAAGGGGTCGGTTCTTCGCTTGGTCCTCAACTAATGGCTGAGATCGGTGACGTTTCTCGTTTTACTCATAAAGGTGCTATTACTGCATTTGCTGGCGTAGATCCTGGTGTTAATGAATCAGGAACCTACGAACAAAAAAGTGTGCCTACTTCAAAGCGTGGTTCTTCTGACCTTAGAAAAACCTTATTTCAGGTAATGGATGCTTTGATTAAAACAAAACCACTGGATGACCCTGTATATCAGTTCTTAGACAAGAAGCGTGCGCAAGGTAAGCCTTACTACGTCTATATGACCGCAGGTGCCAACAAGTTTCTAAGAATCTACTATGGACGAGTGAAAGAATATCTTGCATCTCTTCCAGAATCCTAATGATCCACGTTAATTTTTAGACCAGCACGGGTGTGGTGGTCTTATTTTGTTACCTAATTTTCAACCTGTATGAAATTTTCAACGTTCATCAATTTAGTCTTGACTTTTTATTTGCAGGCTTGTTTTCTTTCCATGCCCTCCGCGCGGCACGCAGGATAGGGAGAACCTGCGTCCGCTTACTATAAATAGAAGGGGGTATGCGGCGCCTGTGCGCCGCGCGGAAGGCATGGGTGATAAAATATAAAATCTGTGTTACAATCTCCTTACAGGCTCCCGCCAGAGCCAAGTCAAAAGAAAGGGGATTTATTATGACCGACAACGAAAAACGTGCACATGACATTGCCGTTTCCATGCTTCCTGTTATTTTTCAGCAAAAAATGTCTGAAATTGCTTCAGGAAAATTGGATAATAATGGCATAGAGCCCATGGACATCTATGACAGATGGTACCAAAAAGCTTTAGACCACTTCGAGAAGAATAACTAGTTCATTTTTTCTTTTCCTATGTAGATATCTACATGTTTGGGCTTCAGGATTTCTTTTATTTCCTGAAGCTCCTTTCTGATTGCCATTAATTCCTGATATATCTTTTTCAGCATTTACACTCCCCCTTCCCTCTCCTATGGCTTGTCCGCCTCCGGAAGCCGCCGTTCTCCCACACCGCCCACACGCCGCACGCAATTCCTGCAACGATGAAAAGCAGCGCAGCCGCTATCCCATACTTATCTACCGGTTCCAGCTCCATCGTGCCGGCGAAACCTGCCGCACCGACAAGAATCAGCAGAAAACAGGCATAAGTTAATATTTTATGTAACTGCATGGCTTGTCCCTCCGTTTACCGGATTACTCCGGTTCTGTTGTTAGCACATTGTCCTTGATTATGATTACTTTCACGCCGTACTGGTCCTCAAACTGCCTGATTAATGCCTCTTTTGCCATTTTTTCTATTTCCGGCGTAAGCTCCGGCACTCCACCCTGATTCATGGAAATCACCTCTGATATAGTTTATAAATACAATTTATGAATATCTGCATGTACAACTTGCCTGTACCCTCTGCGCGGCACGCAGGCTAGGGGAACCTGCGCGCTCTGGGCTAATAGGAATGTATTGCGGCACCTGTGCGCCGCGCGGAAGGTACAGTTGTCAAACTCACTTACTTATGTTTCCTGCAGTTCCTTCTTTTCGACTATTTTCTGTCTTGCTGCTAACAGATTTGCCCCGTGTAAAACTAAAATCAGGCTTGTTTCGTCCAGTTGATTTAGAATCTCTACCGTTTTTTCTATTTTCTTTTCTTTGTCATCTTTCATATTAATTCTTGTATGATGTTTACAGAAGCAAAAACACCATAACTTCCTTTCTTTTTAATATCGTGGTTCAATACAACTCAGATACTGTGGACTTTTGATTATTGACCTGTAGCTTGACTACTCAA
>JAAUZU010000018.1 GCA_014804445.1 Lachnospiraceae bacterium
GGAAAGTGTCTCCCCGTACTCCGCAAAAGCCTTCGCCTTGATATGCTCCGGAATATAACTGAGCATGGGGTCAAGCCCCACCACAATGGGGGCGTTTGTCTTTTTTATCTTTTCTATCAATTTTTCAATCATGCTGTGACCGTGCCTTTCTCGTTGTTTATAGGTAAATGGTTTCTTTCCGAATTGTACCATAGAACAAGGGGGAGGCGCAACGTTTTCATGCATTCAAGCATCCGGTTCCTTTTCTCATTGTATCCAACTTTCAAATCTCTTTACTCTCTCTCCAAATATAAAACCCGCTCTCCCGAAAAAATAGTACCGTATCCTGTTTCTGCCGATACGCCCGTAATCTGTAACCGGCTCTATCCGGCAGCCATCTGCTTCAAAGGAGATAACTCTTCCGTATTTGTTATCCGTTGCGTATCCTGCCTGAAACACACCATCATTTGCAATAGCGCCCATTCCGTTCCGAAATGCAAATATATATCCATATACACCGCTCTCTGACGCATGTAAAACCAAGGTTTTGCCTTCCCAGTCACCGCCGCAGCTCAGCACCACCTCATCCTCGCCGTCGCCATCCATGTCTACCATGCTGAAATATAAAATCTGATACGATTCTTCTTCCGCCGGGTTTTTGACCTTATTTCCATGTATCATAAAGCTCTGCCCGCCCTCCGTTGCACAGACAAACTCCTCTTTCCCTGTTAAAACTGCCAGATAAACCTCGGGAACCTTTGCCTCTTCAGGGTCATTTTCTTTGCAGATTTTCTCCGGCTCTGCATGTTTTACAACAGATAATTCCTCTTCTTCCAAGTCCCCCAGCAGAATTTTGTCCAGCATTTCTTTCGTAAAATCCACGCTTTCCATCAGTTCCGCTTTATTAAAAGGCTCTACATATGCAAAAAATGCATCTGCGGACACCTCCACGCCTTCTACCTCAAAATAGTCTCCATCCATATAAGCCAGCGTTTCCTCCTCATAGGTGCCCTTGTCAAAATGTATCCTGTGAAAGCCTCCTATATCAGATGCACTTGAACTGCTATAAATGCCATCGACGGTAATCCCTGCCATCCCCCTAAAGACAAACTGATAACTGTACACCTTTCCTTCCTGATAATCCAGCACCCATGTGGTATCCGGAAATCCTGTTATGACAAGCTCCGTCATGCCGTCGCTATCTAAATCCACAATTCCAAAATCATATACCTTAAACCCCGGCAACAATTCTGAGCAGCACCAGAAATATTCATCCCAGTAAAACTCCTGACACCCCTCACCCGCGCTGACAAACGGCTTTTTGCCGTTTACAACCATCCAATACGCCAGCATATTTTCCGGTATTTCCAAAGCCTCCAGTTCCTCTTTTGCAGAATACCTTCCGCTTTCCACCTTCCGGCTGCCCTTGTCAAGAAAATCCCTGCCTTCTCCTGTTGTATATCCTGCAAGCAGCCCGGCCATAATTATTGCGACAATTCCTGTCATCTGCATTTATCCATTCTCCTCTGTTTTCTTTCCAGCCTGAAAAAATGATTTTCAATTTCTATCAGAACAGTGCCATCCGCATCTATAATAAACTGATACCATTCCTCTTTATCCGGTTCACGTTTTATGCGTGCGGCATCCACCTGCAGTTCATTCTTACTTTTTCCACAGCCGTCTACTCTACCGGCACATACCAATAACAAAAACACAACAAGATTCTTTTTTTGCACCTGAAATTATATTAAGGATTCTGCAGTTCTCCTAACGAAACAACTTCTATATTCTCAATCGAAATTTTTTTCCATTCTCCCAATTCCGCCAGAAATTTATCTACTAACCGCTCTCCTTCCCTCGCTTCTTTTGTTTCAAGCTCCTTTATATGCTCATGGGTTTTCTGGTCATGGTAACATTTATATTCCATATACTTGGTTATTTCGCCATTCTCATACATCTCCCACCAGATGCTTAACTCATAATAGGTATCATTAGATTCTGTCAGTGTCCTGTGATAGAACAGCAAAGATTCCTGCGTGCCTTCCTGTGTATAATGTCCGACAGATATTCCATCCACCTCGCCCTCCGTTATAAATATGCCGTCACCACAATAGTATACGTACGGCCAACGGTCTTCCATAATATTCCACCATTCCTTCCACGCGATGAGTTCTCCACTTTCTGTTTCTTCAAACACAAACAAGCTGCCAAATCCCCTATCATCTTGTACCAGTACCAGCAATTCCTCCTTTGCATCCTGATTTAAGTCCTCTACCATATAATGGATGCCATAAATTACGCCATAATCGGCAAAATATTCATATATGTATTTGTTTTCCCCCGTCTCCCCATCATAGGCAGGAATTTCGTTATCCATAAATGCCGCAAATGTACGATTAAACCTGACCCAGTCATCTGTCTCAACCAGAACCGGCCGCTCTTCTGAATCCGCAGCACCGTCTTGTCCCAAGAGCCCTATGAATTCATCCATAGATATCTGCAGTGCTATCGTATCTTCCCCAAAAATAACTGTGCCGATCAATTCCTGTGCTTCCAACGAAAAATCAACAAAGGACTGATATGTATTCTCATCAATCACGGCAATATTCACGCACAAATCACCGGACTCATTTGCAGTCAGCATCAGTTCGTGTCCATGTGACTGGAGCGGACAATCCAGTATCGTTACTTCTTTTTTTACAGGGTCAAAATATCCTATACTTAAAGCATGCACACCTGAACCGAATGAAAATGTATAATATAATTCATACGCCCCATCCTGATTCAAATCCGCTAGAGCCATACTCGTCATGCCGAATCCGCCAAAGCATATACCGATACTGTATACCTCACCGTCATACATAATAAAGGAATCCGTACTGGAAACATCTTTAAAAATCTCAAACTCGGAATTATCCGCAATATAATCAGGCGTTATGTTATAAAAATCGCTCTCCTCCTCTGTATAATCTACGCATTTTGTAAATTCGGAAACCCGTGTTTCGGAGGGAACGATTGTCAGTTTCGATTCCGGCGCAATCACCGTGAGAGGCATGTCCTGAGCCGACATTTGGGAGGAATCAATTGACACATCCGATTCCATATCCTTAAAATCCATGTTCGAGCCGGGCTTTTGGGCGCAGGCTGACAGACTGCATATCATACAAAACAACAGACATATTGCTTTTTTCTTCTTTCCCATACGATTTCTATTCCCTTTCCTCTTTCGTCATTTCATACTCCCTTCCCGAATCACATTAATGTCCTTCTATATTATCAACGAACGGAGCCGACGTATTGAGGTAAAATAAGTAATTTCCATCCTCTGTCTGGTATACATAACAGTACCAATCATTAAACTCATAGTACGCCGACATTCTATTTACGATTTCAGATTCCTCCATATTTGTTGAAAATACAACAGTAGACAAACAGTCAACATGATTTCCTGTTGGTCCTGTATTGCCCGTTTCTGAATATACATTGATAATCTCAATGTCAGGAATTTCATTTTTCAGATTTACTTGTAATTGCTTTGTTTGCCGTCCGGTGGCAATATGATTGACGCACATGCCGAAGATTTCATATAGTATAAAGATTCCTATTACAATAACCGGCAAAAGCAAAAGCGCCAACCCTGTTCTTTTTAACCATTTCATAATTTGTCTCCTATCCCATTATATAAACGTACATTTTCCCGCTTTCATCATAGACTACATAAGCCGTTATTTCTCTGGTCTTTGCTCTTTTTCCCTCCATAAAAGTGGAAAAAACATATCGAAGGTCGCCATTCTCTATTTCTTCTGCACTTTTCGGCAAAGGAGGGGCTTCCGATGAAGTTCTAATTGTGAATCTGTTTTGCAGAATATTGATGACCTCTTCTTCATATCCCTGCTTTACTTCCAGCTGAATCTGCGCAAATTCCTCGTCATACTCCGATTTCTCCACATTACCTGCCGCCGATTCCATGTAGTCACTCCAATCTATTTCCAGTAATTCTTCCGTGTATGCACACAACTCATCCGACACTTCCTCATTCCCGCTTTCTTTTTCTTTTAGAATCCTGCTTTCTCCATTTTCGTCAACCAGTACAATCTGCCTTAAATCCTCCCATGCTGCCGGATAGGTAAAATGAAATACAACCACTTGATTCCCTTCCACAAAATAGACGGGTCTCAGCATGCCGCTTCCAATAAACGCATCCGGCTCTCCCAGCTTATCTCCGATTTCAATTCCGGAACTCCCCAGTTCAATATCAGAAACAGCCTCCATGGTAATTTTTTCACCCCTTATCGGATAGGTGACATCAAAGCCTTCCACATGAATCGTGATATACTCTTTCTCTCTTTTGGGAGAAATCGTTACAGTAAACAAAATTCCAATCACTGCCCCTGCCAGCAACACCGCAAAAAAAATCAATGCTGCCCGTCTGCCCGTTTTGGCGGACGTTTTACACTCTTTTCTTCTCCATACCAGATAGAGCACTGCCACGATAAACAACCATATTATCAGCACTTTTATATCATTTAAAATAAAGTCCTTCAATTCCCAGTTTTTGTATATCCTGTAATTTGGGTCTGCGGGGTCGTCATACGCTATAGAGGCAATAAAGACATTGAACACCGCAACAATAGAATAAAGGATGGTACAGGGAATGAGCCACCAGTATTTTAAGGTTTTCTTTCTTATTTTACTCCAAATTGCTATGACACCTGCGAAAACAGAAAGCAGGAACAGCCCCATATAGAACTTCATCATAATATCTGCATATGTTTCAATACTCATATAAAAATCTCCTTTTCCCTTATATAAGGAATACCCCTGAAGCGCCAAAAAAGTTGCACACGCCTTCTTTTTATTTTATACTATTTAGAGAAACGCTGATAAACGCGCTTCTTTCACATGATAGAGAAAGGACTTGACCGCTTATGATGAACCATTTTTTAACCATACCTACTTTAGACGCCAGTATCTTGTCATTTGTTCTCTGCACCGCCGCCTCCCTCTTTTTTGGTGTGCTGGTGGCGCTGCTGCATATGTATAAAAACAGCTACAGCAAAAACTTCATCCTGACGCTCGTGATTCTTCCTGTTATCGTACAAGCTGTCATTATGCTGGTCAACGGCAATCTGGGAACCGGCGTTGCCGTGCTTGGCGCGTTCAGCCTGATTCGGTTCCGCTCCGCAGAGGGCAACTCACGTGAAATCACCAGCCTCTTTCTTGCCATGTCCATCGGGCTTGCCACAGGACTCGGCAGTATCGGGGTTGCCGGACTGCTGCTCCTTGCAGTAGGCGCCGCCATTCTCCTCATACAAGCGCTTCCCTTTCAGGGCAAAAAGGAAAATGCAAGGCTGCTTACCATTTTTGTACCGCGGGATATGGATTACGGGAAAGCATTTGACGATGTATTTGCCGGATATACAAAATCCGCGCGGCTCGTCAAAGTAAACGACAGCGGCGCGGACTCTTCCTGCGAATTGCAGTACCTTATACAATTAAAAACAGATGACAATACAAAAGCGTTTCTTGATGAACTTCGCCGCCTCAACGGCGAACTGCCCGTTTCCCTGCGGCTGCTTCCCGCCGTCCGCGGTGGGCTGTAAGGCTTATTGTATCAGTCTCTTCAGAAGTAGAATCCGAAGCAGAACTGCAGATACCAGTCCCGACAAAACCACTGTGCAGACTGTCAGAAGCGGAATGGACAATAGCGGCGTACACAGAGAAGTCTGAAATCCAATGCTTGTAAACAGGTTAATTGCCAGCGGATGCAAAAGGTAAATACCAAAGACGGTGCCTGCCAGAAAACCAAGCGTTTTCCCTGTTTTTTCGGAATGAGCCGCTTTTTTGTCGATGGACTGTCCCGCCACAAAAATCGCTGCGGCCGTGAAAAAGGTCGTTGCGGCAAGCGGCGTGTTCATATGGAAGGAAAGCAGCCCCGTGGCGCGGGCGTCAAGAACCCCCAAAATACACGCCAAAAGAAAACTGAATCCGCCCGCTATATAGAGAGCGACGCGCTTCTTTTCTGTTATTTCCTCCCGCCAGTTGTGCAGGTAATGTCCCAACACAAAATAACCGAGATACCCGCCAAAGAGATAAAAATCATTGGCAGCAAAAAAATCTGCCAGCAGATACTTGAACTTAAATTCATAGTGGAGCAGCGTCGGCACGAAAAGCGCCGTAATAAAAAACACGCATATAAAGTACCTGCATATTTTCTTTTCCGCAAATCCTTTTTTCACAAACGGCACCGCCATATAAAGTATGGCAATCATGGGCAGATACCAGAGATGGTAATATCCCCTCTGCTGAATCAGTGCCAGAACCACATCATTCTTGATATTGGAAAGCGTAAAAGCTTCCCCTCTTTCCAGCATGGCAACGACCTGATAAAACGCTTTCCATATATAGTACAGGACAAAGAAATGCAGCGTCTTATGTAAAAGCAGCGTCTTTAAATCCGTCTCCCGCTCCTGCCGCAGGGCAAGTGCGCCGCTTATCATGACAAAAAGCGCCACACCGGAAAAAGCAAGACAGTTGAAAGCATTGGTAACTGCAAACGCAGCGCCGTCCATAGGCAGGCTTTCAATCTGCTGTGCCGAAATATGCACCATAACCACTAAAATGCCCGCTATGACGCGAACCAAATCAAGATATGCAATCCGTTCTTTTTGCAAAATGCTTTCCTCCTTTTGACAGTTATGGATTCTCTGCCTTCAATTGCTCTGTATATGCATATCCCGGCTCTCCATTACTTCTGCCATAATCTGTCCTACTCTGTCCTCCTCGCCTGCTGCGACACAAACCATAAACCTGTCGCGGCATTGCAGATAGCGCTGCATTTTAATCTCAATTCCCTGCATAATAAGACTGCTCGTTACCATGCCGATTCCCCGGCTGCTTATCTGCTCTCCCACCATGCATAATAATACCATATCCCTGTCGATGGAAACATTTATCCTGCTCAGCGTCTGTCGCAGCAAAATCAGGAACCGGTTTGATTTTCCCAATTCCGATTCCCTTATGATAACGGCAAGCCAGTCAATATTGATTGCAATACACTCACATGGAATTCCACATGTCTCCAGCAATTCAAATATTCTGCAAACATTCTTTTTATCTTTTGCCAGCTTTTCTCTTTCAATCGTAATTCGAAATACCGGAATTTTACGGATTTCATTTTTCATGGGCTATTCCAGCATCATTTTAATAATTTCCTTATCCGTCTGATGCATACCAACCTTTCCTATATATCCGACACAGCTGATGGTTTCTCCTGTATCCTCTTTTAAAATTCCCGTATACGCCTCGTACTCCTTGCCCTGCATAGCCAGATGATGCGCCATCATAGCCGCATCAAGACTGGACGCAATTTTCGCTGCACAGGAAATTTTGGCGCCATCACAAATAATTCCCGGGATATTAGCCAGCGTATTGTCAATGGTCGCCTTGATTTGCGAAAGATTTCCTCCCAGCATATAGGTTATGGCGGCCGCCGACGCACAGGATGCGGAAACTGCCCCGCAGAATGCCGAAAGCTTTCCTATAAATTCTTTTTGGTAAATGGTCAAAAGGCTTGAAAAAGCAAGGGCGCGGTACAGCCTTTCCGTCGGTATATTTTTCTCCCTCGCATACACGATTACCGGAACAGAAGAAGCAATTCCCTGATTGCCGCTTCCCGAGGTGATAATAACCGGCATGTCGCAGCCTCCCATTCGCGCCTCGGAAGCAGCCGCGGCAAAAGCCTTCATGCGGGTTACCACACCGTCTGCATAGGCTTCCCGAATCACTCTGCCGATTCCAAGCCCATAGTTTCCTGAAATTCCCTCATACGCTATATCCATATTATAACGCACTTGACGCTCATATACATCCTTTATTAACAAAAAATCTACTTCATCAGCAAATATTTTTATGGTTTCCAACGAAAGCTTTGCTCGGTTGGCAGCATAACCCTTGTCAGCCAGTTCCCTGCTCTTCTCAAAAACAGCCTGTCCATCCCTCGTAATAGCGACAATATTGGTATGGGCATGCCTTACTTCCACTTCCACTGTATGCCCCGCTGCCGAAAGACTGATAATGAAATGAAGCGGTATTTCAGAATCTAAAAATTCCACACTGCAGCAGCCGCTTTCCAGCAGCTCCTTCGCACGTTCCTTTTCCGCCTCCCCCATTCCTTCCAGCACTTCCATCCCGGCGGAGGCATTGCCGCCCACGCCACCCAGAATACACGCCGCAGCAATACCCGTCATGCCGTTGGAATTGGGAATTGTAACGCAGCGCACATTTTTAATGATATTTCCGGAACATTTTGCAACTATTTTTTCCGGCTCACAGCCAAGGATTTCTCTCCCTTTTGCCGCGGCATATGCCAGAGAGATTGGTTCCGTGCAGCCCATTGCAGGAACCAGTTCCTCCTTGATAATTGCCAGAAATTCTTCCTGTATCTCTTTATCTAACATTTTATCCTCCAAACGTCACACGGGAAATTACTTTCCCGGGGAAATTGCTTTCTCGGGGAAATTCCACTGTTTCCCAAGATTCCTCCTGCAAACGGCTCCTCTGCCAAAAAGGCAAAAACCGATGGTATGAATCGATTTTTGCCTAATAAACTACTTGTTCACTTTAAATCCTCGCTTTAAACAGTCACCATGCTCTCTGCATACTTCTTTATATTAGAAACATTTACATATTTTTTGTGGCTGTCACCGTTTACCACAACCAGCGTCGGCGCCTGCATCACACCGTAGCGCTGTGCCAGCTCCATGTTTTCCTCCGCATCGATCAGCACGTAGCTTTCGCCTCGCAGGTATTCCTTCGCCGCCTTGCAGTTGGGGCAGGTTTTGGTCGTAAAAAGATACTTGACATTTTCGGGCGTCCTGACGGAAACCTCCACATCTTCCGCATAATTGGAAAGCGTTACGATTGCGCCCATGGGACGCTTCAACATGGAATTTGCAATATCATATTCCGTCCTGTTCGCATATTCCTGCAGCTTGCCGTCGTTCCAGTTCTGCACGGGTCTGTAATAGCCTGTGATACGGCTGTAGATTTCCGTGCGCTGTCCGCAGTGAGGGCACTCCTTTACCTCTCCTGTCAGATAGCCGTGCTCCTTGCAGATGGAGTAGGTCGGTGAAAGCGTATAGTACGGCAGCTTGTAGTTTTCCGCAATGGTTCTTACCAGATTTGCCGCCGCCTTCCAGTCGGGCAGCTTTTCCCCGAGGAAAGCATGAAACACGGTTCCCGAAGTATATAATGTCTGCAGCTCGTCCTGAATATCCAGAGCGTCAAAAATATCAGTGGTAAAGTCTACCGGCAGATGGGAGGAATTGGTATAATAAGGGGTATCTCCCAGCTTGCCCGCCGTCTTGATTGCCGGCCAGCGCTTCTTGTCATGCTTGGCAAGGCGGTAAGTCGTGCTCTCCGCAGGCGTCGCCTCCAGATTGTACAAATCGCCGTACTGCTCCTGATAGTCAGAGAGCCTGTTGCGCATATGGTTCAAAACCTCTTTGGTAAATTCCTGCGTCCGCTTATCCGTCATGTCGGCTCTCAGCCAGTTGGCATTCAACCCGACCTCGTTCATACCGATAAGCCCGATGGTGGAAAAATGATTTTCAAAGCTGCCGAGATAACGCTTGGTGTAGGGATAGAGCCCCTCATCCAGCAGCTTTGTGATAACGCCCCTCTTTATCTTGAGGGAACGCGCCGCCACGTCCATCATATGGTTCAGCCTTGTATAAAACTCGTCCTTGCTGGAGGAAAGATATGCAATCCTCGGCATGTTAATCGTCACAACGCCAACGCTTCCCGTGCTCTCGCCCGAGCCGAAGAAGCCGCCCGTTTTCTTTCTGAGCTCACGCAAATCCAAACGCAGACGACAGCACATACTCCGCACGTCGGAGGGCTGCATGTCCGAATTGATATAATTGGAAAAATACGGCGTGCCGTACTTTGCAGTCATTTCAAACAAAAGTCTGTTATTTTCATTGTCGGACCAGTCAAAATCCCTTGTGATGGAATAGGTGGGAATGGGATACTGGAAACCACGTCCGTTGGAATCCCCTTCAATCATGGTTTCGATAAACGCCTTGTTTACCATGTCCATCTCTTTTTTGCAGTCCTTGTACCGGAAATCCATCTCCTGTCCGCCCACGATAGCGGGAAGCTCCGCCAAATCATCCGGCACGGTCCAGTCTAACGTAATATTGGAGAAAGGCGCCTGCGTACCCCAGCGGCTCGGCGTATTGACGCCGTAGATAAACGCCTCTATACACTTCTTTACTTCCGCATAGCTTAAGTTATCCGCTTTTACAAAAGGTGCAAGATAGGTATCAAAGGAAGAGAAAGCCTGTGCGCCCGCCCATTCGTTCTGCATAATGCCCAGAAAATTTACCATCTGGTTGCAGAGTACGGACAGATGCTTTGCAGGTGCGGAAGTAATTTTTCCGGTGATGCCGCCCAGACCCTCTTTGATAAGCTGCTTCAAAGACCAGCCTGCACAGTAGCCCGTCAGCATGGACAAATCATGAATATGAATATCCGCATTGCGGTGTGCATCGGCAATTTCCTGATCATAAATTTCGGAGAGCCAGTAGTTGGCGGTAACGGCACCCGAATTGCTTAAGATAAGACCTCCCACTGAATAGGTAACTGTGGAATTCTCCTTCACACGCCAGTCCTCAACCTTGACATAGCTGTTGACAACATCTTTATAATCCAGAATGGTGGACTTCATGGTGCGCATTTTTTCGCGCTGTTTGCGGTACAGGATGTAAGCCTTCGCCACTTCCTCATAACCTGCCTGTCCCAGCACGCGCTCCACACTGTCCTGAATGTCTTCCACATGTACGGCGTTGTCCTTTACCTTACTCTGAAAATCCGCCGAAACCCGAAGCGCCAGCAAATCCACGATATCATTGCTGTACTGCATCTGCGTGGCATTGAACGCTTTCATAATAGCGTCGTTAATCTTAGTCAGCGTAAAGTCTACCTTTTCTCCATCTCTTTTAATTACCTGAAACACCTAACTTCCTCCCTTTCAACACGATAGTACTAGTGTATCATCTATCAAAAGGAAAGTCAACGTAAAATACCATATCTTGTGTGTCAAACTTTTCACATACGCAAAATATGCAGTTCATGCAACGCCCGCGTAGCGGCAACATACAGCAATTTCGCGGTCTTCGGGTCTTGTACCGCCGCTTCTTCGGGTGGATTCCACAAAACCACCACGTCAAATTCCAGCCCCTTTGTCATGCGCACGGGAAGAATATCTACACCTTCCAGCCACTTCCCTATCCAGTCCGCCTCTGCATCGTCGCGGCATATGACCGCAATACTGTTGTACCCTTCTTTTTTTGCGGCTTCCACAATGCCCTGCGCGCGCTTATACATCGCTTCCTCGTCCGCTTCCTTATACATCTGCACAGGTATGCCGTGACGGATCACCGGCTCAATCTGATACCGTCCAAAAGAAGCCTTCTCCAGAATTTTACCTGCATACTCCGAGATTTCGATGGTATTGCGGTAGCTCTTCCGCAAAAGCCGGAAACTGTCCCGCTCTCCCGTCAGCACCCATTTCTTCATATCTTCCCAGTCATTCATGCCCGTCTCATAATTGATATTCTGGGATACATCGCCCATAATGGTAAAATAGCATGCAGGCAGCACCTTCCGCAGCACATAGTAGAGCGTAACGCCAAAATCCTGCGCCTCGTCAATAAAAATCTGCCCGAATTCCTCGTCTTCCTTTTTCTGCTTTACACGGTAATAAATCAGAACCATCGCCGCCACATCATAAATGTCATATTCGCCCGCAGCCGCTTTTTTTGCGTGAAACGCCAAGTCAACTGCCTGTGGAAATTCCCTCTCGTAATCTGCGAGGAATTCCTGATATAAAGCGTAGACGCTTTTTTCTACCGCCTGATTCTTATAATAGCTTTTGTATTCCCTGCATTTTTTCGTAAAATAGTCCTTCTCGCCATCCGGAGTTAAAAATTTCAACCTTGTCCGCACCCGCTCGTCCAGCGTCACGAGCAGCCTGTAGATACTGTACTCCGGATTTTCCTCTCTGAGACGCTCGATGCTGCTCTTGCTGAGAACCATGCCCAGTTCTTTGTCCGTAAGCTCCTTTGCCGCAACCTTTTCCTCCCGCAGCCGCAGCAGCCAAAGCTCCAGCCGCAGCATAAAGTCCATGCGGCTCCGCACCGCAGCGTCCGGCAGCGGCTCCCCCAGCTTCTGCTTTTTCGTCCACTCCTTTTTCAGAAGGTGGGTGAGCATAGCGTCCATGCGCTTCTGTTTCACGTCATGCACATCCAACTCCGGCAGACCACTCGTGATATAAGAAAGCAGCAAATCATTGCCGCCGATAATGCAGAATTCATTGGAAGTAAAGCGCTCCTTATAATTGTAGAGAATGTAAGAAATCCGGTGCATTGCCACAGTGGTCTTGCCGCTTCCCGCCACCCCCTGTACCAGAATATTTTTAAAGGGTGACTCCCTGATGATTTCATTCTGCTCCTTCTGTATGGTGGCGATGATATCCCCCAGTACCGCGTCCTTGTTTTTGGAAAGATACTGTACCAAAAGTGCATCGTTTGCCGCAACATCGCTGTCGTAATACCCCTTCAGAACGCCCTTGTCCACATCATAGGTTCGCTTTAAGTGCAGGCAGATGGATATCTCGGGGCTTTCCAGTCCATTTCCGGAAGCCTTCTCCGGCAGGCTGTAGCTCCCATCCCCGATTTCATTCTCATAATAGACGCTGGAAATCGGCGCGCGCCAGTCCGCCACCACGACGTCCGTCTTGTTGCGGAAGATGCCGTTCTTTCCTATATAAACCTTTTCTTCCCTGTCCATCTCCTTGTCCAGATAATCAATTCTGCCAAAGTAAGGATTTTCATAAGCCGCACGGTTTTTCCGAAGCTGGTTGGCAGCGTGCTCTTCCAGACTCGCGCTGGTCATCATCTGGTTGTAGAGCTCCACATCGCCGCCCTGCATTGCCTTAAAGAGTTCCTGCGTCTTTTTATGTCTTTCTTCAAATTCTGCCTCGTATTTTACGGTATTCTCTAAAATCAGCTTCCGGCACTCGTCAAAGTGGTGCTGCTCTTCCTGCTGTTCTCTGTTCATCGATGACCTCCTTGTGTTTTCTTGTGAGTGTCAGTTCCATGTGGCGCATGCTTTAGGGTGGTGTCCCAGGCACGTTATTGTGTCAGAGGGTTCGCGCGTGCGGCTAGTCATGCCATTACGTCAGAGGGTTCTCGTGTGCGGCTAGTCACGCCATTGTGTCAGAGGATTCCCGAGTCGCCGCGCTCTCGCTCTGCAAGAAACGTAACAGTACTAGGCTCGAAAAAACCTCGCCAAGTGCTGACGTTTCTTAACGGGCTCCTTCGGGAATCCTCTGACGCAATGGCTGGCTACGGCAGCGCGGAGCGTTTGCACCAACGCGAATATGTTATTTTTTACGCCAGTTACACCTCTTATGTCGTCTGCGCCAAAGCGAAGCTATGGTGTAAGGTAGCGCTTTGCCACGTTCAGCCGCCGTGGGAGGGACATGTCTGGGCAGACCGTTTAAAAACGTTGGCCCAAAGTCATGTAGGCATGACTTGCGAGGTTCCTCACGAGCCTAGCGTCCGCTGCGTTTTTATCCGAGCGAGAGCGCGTCCGCAAAGACATGTCCCTCCCACGGCGGCGTACCCTGTCGCAAACCCCTTTTTACACCTATAAAACTACTTCATGGAACTTGAACTGATAAGAGTATACAGAAAAAAATAAAATATTACTAGACTTTTATTTTAGAGTGTGATATAGTGTATGTACAAGTTGTGCCTAAAATTCTATTCTGAATTTCAGGCACATTTTTAATGTAATTCCGTTATGTTGAAAAGTGATTCTCTATGGCCGGCGATACGCTGTTTTCAGCCATTCTGCTCTGCATATTCTTCCTGCAGGTCCTCCGCAAGATAGGCATCGCTCATGCAGTGCATGTCCGATACACCATTTTTTACAAGTTGATACAAATTAGAGTGATAGAAGAACGTGAGTGCATCGCTTAAGGTGATGTCTGCCTGCTTTGCGAACAGACTCACTACACGGGCGTATTTCATCTGCAGCAGCGTCGCATTTGCGTTCATAGTCGTTCACTCCTCTCAAAATGCAGATACCGCTCTATTACCTCTTGTGAGCGAAGGGCTATCTGGAAATTGGGCTTTTCATATTGCAGCCTCCTGATAGCTTCTTTCTTATCAATCAGACCGTCAAAAAAGAGTTCTACTGTATTAAACACCTTGTCATTGGCAACACCACCCATGACAATATCATAATCGGATATATCTTCCCCGCGGCGGCATGTTAAAACAAAATCCAGCCACTCTTCCGAGTAAGATTCGAACTTCAGCACCTTATATTCTTCAAATGCCCTCTCATCTAATGTATAAACAGAAACAAATGCCCTTTTTCCTTTTCCCTCAAATTTTTTGCACCATTTCTGTGCCTGTTCCAAAAGAGACGTCACGTAAAAGCCACGTCCGAAATCCACATTTACTTTGGAATGAAGAATATCCGGCTTTACAATTTCTTCATACGAACCATGATATAATATCATACCGTCACACCCTGTTCTTTCATGACTGCTAAAATATCCTCCACAATATAATCCTTTCCCTGTGTGTGAAGTGCCTCGAAACAAGGAACAATATAGCTGTTCAGGATATCACTTTTTACCGTCAGCGCATCGTATACTTTTTCCGCCTCAAGTCCCAAATGAATCGCTATATTTTCTACACAAAAAATGGCAAATTCCAATTCCCTGTCATTGTGGATGATATCCATGGCATGAAATACCTCCTGTTTCATTGTGCAAAATCACCGGATATGTAAATGTACGCCAGTCACCTACCGCGTAGAAAGGAAAATATACTCCCTCTGCGCCACCTCGTCATCGGGATAGGTCTTTAAGTAATTGTTTAGCAGAACTTCCGCCTGTGTATATTCACCCAAATGCTCATAGGCTATGATTTCGTTAAACTGTAAGGTCTGTATCATGCCGTTGTCCGGAATCTGCATGGCATTCTGAAACGCCTCGAGCGCCAGTGCGTAATCTCCCTGTTTCATGTAGCAAAGTCCGAGCTGGTTATAAATTTCGGCATTGCCCTCGTTTTTATTCAGATAGCCTGTGTAGACATTGGTAATCGCGTAGTTGTAATCCCCCGTCGCCTCATAGGCCATGCCGAGATACAGATATGCGTCCGCCGTGCCGCTGCTCTTTGCATCCTCTAACAGCACCTGCGCCTGCTCATAATTTCCCAGGAAATAGTTAATACAGCCCTTATCGAAAGCACCCATTTTGGCCGAACGCTCGGCAAGCGCCGTCTCCAGATATTCACGTCCGGGCTCCTTATAGCCGTTCGCCGCAAGCACCTCATAAACTTGTATCAGACGGGCAAAATCGGAAGGGTTCAGTCTGATTGCCGCATCGAAATCCTCTTTCGCCGTCTCAAACTGCCCCTGAGAAAGTCTGGCATTGCCGCGCAGATAATAGGCGTCCGCCTCTCCCGGTCTCAACGCTAAAATGGCGTCGTACACCGCCTCCGCATCCTGATATCTGCCAAGCTTCTGATAGGCCGCCGCCAGATAGTAGTTTACATCATAGTCCATGTCCGTCACAACACCGTCGCTCAAAGAGAGGCATAACAGCAGATTTTCCACCGCCGCCTCATAGTCGGTCAGCCCGATGCAGGCAATCCCCCTGCCGCGCGCAATCAGCCGACTGTCTTCCCCGTTTGCCTCCGCCGCCGTAAAGGAGTCCAGCGCCGCACTGTAATTCATGGACGCAATATACTGCATCCCTTCCTCCACACCGGAGCCCGCACCCCGCTTTCCGCAGCCGGAAAGGACCGTAAGCATCACCGTTATAAACAACATAATAGGAAATCGCACTGTACCTTGTCTTTTCATCCTTATACCCCATGCATATCGCAAGTTTTACCTGCGATACTGCCTAAATAAACACATAGCTTTTTTTCATTTTAGCATAATTCCGACTGTAATTCCACAGCAAAATAAGCTTTTCCGATACAGGTAGCCACGCAAAAACGAAAACGGCGGACAAAAGTGTGTCCGCCGTTTTCATTTTTATCGTTCTATTTTTCTGTTATTCTCCAAATACAGCCTTGTAATCTGCCTGAAACTTCTCGATTCCGGCATCGGTCAGGGGATGCTTTGTCATCTGCACGATAACACTGTAGGGCACGGTCGCGATATCTGCCCCTGCCAGCGCGCAGTCCGTGACATGAATCGGATTGCGGATGCTCGCTGCGATAATCTGGGTATCCAAATCCGTCACTGCAAAAATATCGGAAATCTCACGGATTAAGTCCACGCCGCGCACACTGATATCATCCAGTCTGCCGAGGAACGGGGAAACATAGGTAGCACCCGCTCTTGCCGCCAGAAGCGCCTGATTTGCCGAAAAGATAAGGGTAACATTGGTCTTAATGCCCTCTGCACTCAGCACCTTGCATGCCTTTAAGCCTTCCACGGTCATGGGGATTTTGACTACCATATTGGGATGGATTTTCGCGATGGCGCGTCCTTCTGCAATCATGCCTTCCGCGTCCACTGTCGTCGCCTTCACCTCACCGCTGATGGGACCGTCCACGATGGAAGCAATTTCCGCAATCACTTCTTCAAATACGCGTCCTTCCTTTGCTATCAGGGAAGGGTTCGTGGTAACGCCGCAGATAACACCCATATCATTTGCTTTTTTAATGTCCTCAATGTTTGCCGTATCGATGAAAAATCTCATAGGTTCTCTCCTCTTTGGATATAATTTTAGGAAACATGTCCTTAGTTTATTATATGCCAAACAGGGTTAAGATAACAAGTCTTTTATCATACATTTTACATGTTATCTTTCACGGAACGTACCGCAGGCGGTCTCACGGCAGTCGCAGGCGCCACAGCCCTTGATGTCCACATGCTCCGCCGTGCACTTGTAATCCTCGTTATGGACACAATCCGTCGCTTCACAGTCAATGCTGATAATACGGCTCGGGTGCTCTAAAGAGCTTGTATAGGCGCCGTCCCTGCGCTGCATAAAGCTCTCGCAGCAGGTGTCTTCATCCCTGTGCGCCCGCTCTCCGCCGACACAGATATCGCCCTTACAGCAGTAACACTGATTGTTATAGGTACAATTTTCTACACTGCAGCATAATTCAGCCATAGTAAGTCCTCCTTTTTTATTAGTCAGACTTAGTATGGCTGATAAAGGCGGTCTTTATTCACCGTTTATGCTATTTACTCTCTTCCTGCACTTCTTCCTTGCGGATTGCCTTGGTGCGGATTTCCTCTAAAATCTCTTTCATAAATACATCCAGCGTTTTCTGGCCTTCGTCGCCGAGGAAACGGCTCCTCACGGAAACAAGGTTTTCTTCCTCCTCCTTCTGTCCGACAACGAGCATATAAGGCACTTTTGCCAGTCTGGTTTCGCGAATCTTATAACCGATTTTTTCCGAGCGGTTATCTACCGTCGCCAAAATACCGTTTTCTTTTAAAGTAACCATTACCTTTGCCGCATATGCCGCATATTTTTCGGAAATGGGAAGCACGCGCACCTGCTCAGGGCAGAGCCACGTGGGGAATTTGCCGGCATACTTCTCCGTCAGCCATGCCAGCGTTCTCTCATAGCAGCCCATGGAGGTTCTGTGGATAATATACGGACGCTGTTTTTCACCGTTCTGGTCGATGTAGTACATGTCAAACTGCTCCGCAAGCAGGGCATCCCACTGAATGGTAATCATGGTGTCCTCCTTGCCGTACACGTTTTTCGCCTGAATATCCACCTTGGGACCATAGAAAGCGGCTTCTCCTACTGCTTCATAGAAAGGAATCTCCAACTCCTGCAGCACTCTTCTGATGTGTCCTTCTGTTTCCTCCCAGACCTCAGCCTCACCGATGTATTTGTCCTTATTTTCAGGGTCCCATTTGGAAAGTCTGTAGGTCACATCTTCCTCCACGCCGAGCGTTTTCAGGCAGTACCTTGCGAGGGCGATACAATCCTTAAATTCCTGCACCATCTGATCCGGTCTGACAATCAAATGCCCTTCGGATATGGTAAACTGGCGGACACGGGTAAGTCCGTGCATCTCGCCGGAATCCTCATTGCGGAACAACGTGGAAGTCTCGCCGTAGCGCAGGGGCAGATCCCTGTAGGATTTCTGGCTTGCCTTGTAGACATAGTACTGGAACGGACAGGTCATGGGACGCAGGGCAAATACTTCCTTGTCCTTTTCCTCGTCTCCCAGCACAAACATACCGTCCGTGTAATGATCCCAATGTCCGGAAATTTTATACAAATCACTCTTTGCCATAAGAGGCGTCTTGGTCCGCAGATATCCTCTCTTTTCCTCTTCGTCCTCAATCCACCGCTGCATGGTCTGTATCATCTTGGCGCCCTTCGGCATCAGAAGCGGAAGCCCCTGTCCGATTACGTCCACCGTGGTAAACAGCTCCATCTCGCGTCCCAGCTTGTTGTGGTCGCGGTTCTTGATGTCCGCAAGGTAAGCAAGATACTCCTCAAGCTCCTCCTTTTTATTAAATGCAGTGCCATAAATTCTCTGCAGCATGGGGTTTTCGGACTTTCCTCTCCAGTATGCACCGGAGGAAGAGGTCAGTTTGAACGCCTTAATCCCCTTTGTGCTCATCAGATGGGGGCCTGCGCACAAATCCACAAACTCGCCCTGGCTGTAGAAGGAAATGATTGCGTCCTCCGGCAGATCCCGTATCAGTTCCACCTTGTAAGGCTCGTTTTTCTCCTCCATGAATTTGATGGCTTCTTCTCTGGGAAGCGTGAATTTCTCCAGCTTTCTTCCCTCTTTTATGATTTTTTTCATCTCTGCTTCCAGCTTATCCAAATCCTCTCTGGAAAAAGGCTCGTGGTCAAAATCATAGTAATAGCCCGTGTCAATCGACGGACCGATGGCAAGCTTCGTCTCCGGAAACAGCCTCTTTACCGCCTCCGCCAGTACATGGGACGCGGTATGGCGCACCACCTGAAGCCCTTCCTTATCGTTTGCCGTCAGTATGCTCAAGGTGCAGTCCGCATCGATAACCGTGCGCAAATCCTCCACCTTTCCGTTTATCTCTGCGGCACATGCCACCCTTGCCAGCCCTTCGCTGATATCAAGCGCAATATCATATGCACTCATCGCCTGTGCGTATTCCTTGACAGAACCGTCTTTTAATGTAATCTTCATTTTTTCTCCCATCCGCGCTGCTTTCGCGCTGTCTTTTACGCTTCCTCGTCTTCCGAATCAGCGTTATGGTAATGATTTTCGTTGTTTCCGCAGCCACAGCCTATGCTTACGCCCTTTGTCCAGGGCGCCAGTGTTAAGCCGTAAATCACGCCGGCTAAAAACATAAGTCCGCCTAAAAACCACAAATCCCTCTTGTTTACAATCGTCTCACCGCAAAACAGCTTTTGTGTCGTTTCCTTTACTTTTTCCATACGATTCTCTCCTTTTTTCGTTTCTGCGTCAATCAAAGACCCGCTGCAAGTAGCAGTTTTTGCCAAAACTCTCGACCGAAAAGACAAAAAATCCCGTACACTACCATCGGTAATGCACGGGACGTAAATACGCGGTTCCACCCTGCTTGCCTGTGCCTGTGCACAGACCTCTCATTTGTCCTTAACGCGGACTGCACGGACCTGATTAGGGTCGCTCAGAGGCGGTCTTCAGATAAACTCTGCATGGGCGCTCACACCACCGGACATGCCGGACGCCTTTCTCTGCTGCTTCGCATTATCTTACTCTTCTCATCATCGCTTTTCTTTATCGCCGCTTGCACGGATACTTTTTATAGTTGGTATTTTAGCGCAATTTATGCGGTCTGTAAAGAGTTTTTTCATGGTTATTTTGAAATAAAATGAGCGTCGATATACTCGATATATGGTTTTCTGTTTACAGCATCAGCATTATGCAGATACCATGCAAATGATTTTTGCAACCCTTCTTCCAATAGCGTTGTCTTTGGCATCAGCATCTCTTGCGCAGCCACATCAAGACAGTATTCATAGTGATAAAAGCTAAAGTAATTCCTCTGCTCTATATTATGATTCACATTGACAAATTCAATGCTTTTTCCGGCTATTTTATAGCATAAGGCAGCCCAGTCGCGGATGGACACCGTCTCTCTGTTTCCGACATTGAATATATGCTGAGCAGGTCTTTGCTCCAGTATAATATCCATGAACCGGCACAAATCTTCTATATAAAAAAACTGCAGCTTCATCTGCCCTTCCTGCGGCAGGTAAAATTTCCTGTTCTTTAATGCACATTCAAAAACAAACGCTTCCCGATATACATTATTCATCGGTCCATACAGGTATGGCGGACGGAGAATATAAGCATTTGGATTTCGTTTGCACAATATTTGTTCCGCTTCTATTTTATCCGTCCCGTACCTGCCCCAGAATTTGTTCCCGCCTAATTGTGCATGCTCGCTAAAAGGCTGCGGACAATACTCCGGATATACGGCACTTGAACTGACAAAAATATAATCCTTATAGCTTCCGACAGCATTCAGCAGCAAATCGATATCATTTGCAGTATAAGCTGTAATATCAAAAATCACATCAAAATGATAATCTTGCAGCCTGCTGCCGATGTCATGCCTATCCGCTTCAATCAATGTGACTCCCTTGGGCTGCTCTTTCCTGTTTCGGTTCAAAACAAATACGTGATATCCTTTTTTGACATAGTATTCTGCCACATAGCGGCTGACAAAAACTGTGCCTCCCGTAATCAGTACGTTTTTCACGGCCGTTTCCTCCATCAAAATCACTGTCTGTCACAATCCGTTATTCTTAAACACCTTTTCCAGCAGCAGTACCACATCGCCTTCCTTAAGCAGCGTGGAGCCCTGCGGACAAATATTTTTGTTGCCTCGCTTTACCATCACAACGAAAATCCTGCGGGAAATATCCAAATCCTTGATTCTGCTGCCAATCCATCCATTGCCTGCCTCCAGACACACTTCCATGATGCGGCACTCAAACCGTCCCCTGCTGACAGTACCAAGCAGCAGACTGTCTCCCTCCTCCAGCACCAGACTTTCATGGGGCGTGTACACGTCCTCCCCCCGAAGCACTACCGCGGTATAAAGTCCCTGCGGAAGTCCGATTTCTTTTAACTGCATCCCCGCAAAGGGATGTCCGCCGGCAATATTCAAGGTGATAAAGTCCGCGTCATACTGGGAATAACTTCCTACTTTGATTTTTGTATAATACTCCACGAAACCTGCGGAAATAATACCTGTTGGAATCGCGACCATACCCACGCCGAGAAAGGTAATCACAATCGTCATAATCCTGCCCCCTATGGTGACCGGATAGATGTCCCCGTAGCCCACCGTAAAAAGCGTTGACATCGACCACCAGATGCCGGAAAAGGCATTGGAAAAATTCTCCGGCTGTGCATCGTGCTCCAGACCATACATGCACAGGGAAGACGCCAGCATCAATACCAGAACCAGAAAGGTGGAGGACACCAGCGCGTTTCTCTTATCCCGCAGTACCGCCGTGATAACATTGAAAGCGTCATACCGTGCATTTATCTTGAACAGATGCAGGATGCGCACCACCCGAAGCATACGGAACGCCACCGCACCGTTTGGAATAAAAAAAGGACAAAAGTAAGGAAGAATCGTGAGCAGCTCCACCACCCCGTAAAAGGATACGACAAACCGAAACATCGCCGCCGGATACGACTTCTCAGGATAAAGGCAATCCGCCGTCCATATCCTAAGAACATACTCCACGAGGAAAATTACCATGGTAACAAATTCTACAACGCGCAGCACTTCGGCATATTTCGCCGCTCCCTCAAAAGTCTGCAGAAAAGTTACGGCAATATTGATTAGAATGACAAGGACAATAAAAAGATCAAAGCACATGCTGGGGATATCCGCGCTGTTCCCAATCTGTATAATTTTAAAAAGACGCTTCTTTACCGACTTTGCTTTCCCTGCCATTATCTTGACTCCTTTATACACGTACAAACCCTTCCTTCCACAAACACGCATCAATTGCAAGCCTGTCAATACACCAGTCCCGGCACACCGTCTACAAATCCGCGGTAACCACGCGCCTGACTGCGGAGGCAATACTGTTCACACAGATAAGTTTCCTGCCGCCCGTCAAAATCCTTCCCTTCCAGATACCGGAACCAGTCCTGCTTATTGTTTACCTTGAGGCAGTCCTCCTTGTGGCGGCAATAACAGGACATGGCTCCGTAATCATCATTGCCGTAAGGCGAATAGTCAGAATACTGGCAGGTAAAGCAGCACTTTACATAATACTCATTTTTCATCTGCGTACAGATATCCTTTAACGCATCCTCAAACCACAGGGTCTTACAACTGCTTTCATAGCAAATCCCGTCCACGCGAAGCGAAAAATCCGACACGGTCTCATCATCTCTGTACACCCACACATCATCGCACTGATAAATGCTTTGCGGCTTTGCTGCATCATGCTCCCTATATTGATAGGCAAAGCAAATCACCCCTGAAACCAGCCCGCCATCGCTTTTCCTGCATACAGTGACCGGTATTTCCACCGCTAACGCATACCGCTGTAAATCATAGGAATATGGCATGTCGATATGGAATCTCTCATTGTGTCCGCCCCATTTTAACAGGCTGAATTTTTCTTTTGCTTCTTCATACTGCCTTTCGTCCGCAAGCTGAAACGCAGAAATGCTTGCACCCCGAAATGTTATGCCATCCAAAGTAAAAGAAAGCGGCTCTGTCGAATACTCTTCTTCCGTATTTATAATAGTAATGTCTGTGTCATGCTTCGCATCTTTGTAGTGTGCTTTCCAGTATTGCATTTTATCAGTCTTCCTTATAAATCCCTAAAAACGACGTAATCCTGCCAAAGGTATACTCGCCTTCAATCAATCCAAACTCAGGGTCATAATACTTGCCGTCATACAGCAGGGTCCAGTGTGTATAGCCTGCATCGGTGTGGACGGTAAGTATGGAAAAAGGATAGGCTTTCGGATTTTTCTTGGATATCCTGGTATTCCTTTCCGCATGGGGAATCCCGTATTGATCCAGAATCTCTATAAGCTGCCCAATGCTGGTCGGTCCGTCCGTTCCCATATCCTGAATAACCGTTTCTATCGTTTTTCCCGCAATCATGGCAATACATGCTTGTCCGCAGGTTGTAAAACTATTTTGTTTGATTAACTGCATATTGTCTCCGCCTTTCTCTCTGTATCTTGTTTGGGTAATTGCGAAACTATGAAAAATTGGTAAACGCTTCCGTTCTGGAAACACTGTCCACATGAATATGTACATCCATGCAGGTTCTGCCATTTTCTTCATAAACGTACTCAAAACATGACAGAACGCCCTCCTTCGGCTTCTCCCGAAATCCGTTTGCCTGTAAATACCCCAAGATTTTCTTATAGGCATTTGGAATCCGTTCAAACGCTGCCACAAACGGGTCGTATACCGTAATCACGGCATAGTCTGCTTCCACCTGATTGGCGTACTCTACTCCGCCGCAGTCCGTATCAAATCCATCCGGCAAAATATAGGCCGCCACATATCCCTTGAGCCCAAACCGATTCTGCAGTTCAAGCGAAACAAACGGAAAATCCCAGCCGATTCTTTTGGCATTGGGACTTACCGCGAGCAGTCCGGACTGCCGTGCCCATTCTTCCATGTACCTGTTTACATCATCTTCCGGTTTCGGCGTAACCATCACATATCTTGCCATGCGAAATCCCTCTACCGTTTTTATTGTAACAGGGGAATAAATTTCATCATCGTCAGTCAGGTCTTCCCGAACCAAAGCGTCCAGTTTGCAGGCGAACATATCGCTCAATGCAATAAGCTTATTTAACTCAGGGACAATTTCGTCCGATTCCCACTTTGATACTGTCTGACGTGAAACCGACATCTCTTCCGCAAGCCGCTCCTGTGTCATTTTCCTTTGCTTCCGCAAGTACTGAATATTTTTTCCTATACTCATAGCGTCCTCCAATCCGTAATTTCCGGTACTGATTGCTGTCATCAGCATTTACCACTTATTCATTGTGACATCATACAGGAAAAAAATACACCAATCAATGAGAGCTTTTCATATATGGCTTGTCGCCTGACGGTTTACATTTTTATGATTCGCATCCAATTCATGCTGCGGCTTTATCCTTATTTTACTGGCTTCTCCCCTTTTATGCAACTCCGGCTTTTACTTTTTCCTTGTTTTTTCCTTTTTCACGGTTCATAATAAAACAAAACAACTTATCAAAAACAGAGGTGCTGCATGTTAGAAAAAATGGATGTTTTCTTTGAAAACAGATTAATCGGATACGACGAGCATATGCTTACCACCATCGAAGGCGCGGACGAATTTTATACCTACACTGCCCACTGGCTTCCCACGAAAGCAGGAAGCAGGGTTCTTGATTTGGGCTGTGGCACAGGGCTTGAGCTGGAAGCGTATTTTCCACTCAATCCCCATGCAGATATTACGGGAATCGACTTATCTGACGCCATGCTCCATGCGCTGGCAGAGAAATTTCCCGACAAAGCCCTGACGTTGATTCACGGCTCCTACTTTGACATTCCCTTTGAAGCCGAAAGCTATCACGCCGCTGTATCCGTCGAATCACTGCACCATTTTACGGCGGAACAAAAGCTGGCATTATATCGAAAGCTGGCTGCCGCCCTGAAGCCCGACGGATACTTTATTCTGACCGATTATTTTGCCGAATCCGAGGCGCATGAAAAAGAATATTTTGATACCTTGAACAAATTAAAGCAGGAACAGCATATCACGGACGATGCGTTTTATCACTATGACACGCCCTTGACTGTGGAGCATGAAATCCGGATTTTAACAGAAGCCGGCTTTTCTGATGTCCGCATTTTGAAAAACTGGAATGCCACCTACACGCTTCGCGCTGCGCGGCAGACCGAGAAGACACACGCACAGCGTTCCATCCGGCACTGTCTTGATATGCTTGCGCCTTTTGCCCCTTCTGCAGAGCACAAAGAAGGGCAAGCGCAGTTTTATCAGCTTATGGTTTCGATTTACCATGGCATGTACGAATCCCCTGAAGCATATCTGGTTTTTCCCGCTCCTTATGAAGCATATCTGCAAAAACGGCAGAATACAAAAAAGGGAAAAGAAAAAGAACATGCCACTGACGCAAGGGAAAGTACGCTCCGAAATACGTTTCAGCAGGCAATACAGTTTTATGCCTCTTATTTTTACCATCTGGGACTTCAAGCCAAAGGTATTGCCCTTCAATCCGGCGCCCTTATTGTCTCAAAGGAGGATTATGCCGGTGTGCTGAATCAGATGAACCGTATTCATGACTCCCATCATAATGCAGAAAGATATGATGTGTTGGGAAAACTCGGCATAGAACTGCATGAAAACGGCGATACAATTGAAATCACGCATAAAACCTACCCGCACGCAATGGCGGGACTGCTGTATTTGTGTCAGGCACCCGACAGCAAATACAAATGGATGAATTTTTTACGGCTCGATTTTAAAAATGCATATTCGCCAATCCCGACAGTGGACGACATCTGCAAGACGCTCCCGCCCCAAAGCCGTGAAGTAGTGAAAAGGCTGGAAAACAGCTTGGGCAGCATGAAAATAAAAGCAAAAATCAAGCCTCTGCGGGGTATTGTTTCAGATTTTAAATGGAAGGTTGAATATTCTTACAAGGGAAAAAATATCTGTGGTTTTTATGCCGACAATGCCTATTTTATGCTGTGCATTTACTTTAACGACTTCCGCAATATCAATGCATTTGCAAAGCTTCTGTATGAGGAAAACCGCGATCTCTTTGAGTGGTTCCAAAAGCAGTTTCCCGAAAGGTTATGCAGTTGTCCGAGCAACCGCAGGGTCTGCTTCGGCAGCGAAACGCGCCGTATCTGCGGCTTATCAAACCGTGCCGAAATCGTAAGTCCTGATGATGCCGACGTGGAAAACGCTTTGTATGTCTTGAAAAAATACCATATTTATGGAAAAAACAAGATTTCTGTGCCTTGACTAACATCGGTTCAAGTAGTAAAATGGAAATTAATTAAGCGGTATCCATATAAGAGGCAGTAAGCTGCCGTCATCAAAGTTATGCAACGATACAATTTTATGCGTTGCCTATTTTTGTTATGCATCCATAAAATGTATAATGTATAATGTAAAGACAGTTTCAGTTAAACAGTTTCCACAATTATTTCCAAAAACCTATGCATACAACAAGGAGGAACGGGAAATGTCCAAAAAATTAAACAAGTATCGAATCAAGGAACGACTGGTGCACGCCTTTGTCATTGCAACCGGTATTCCGGCAGCAGTCGCGGTAGCAGCGCTGGCTACTTTAATTGTCGTCGCCATAGTTTATGCAGGCGCGCTACGTGACTACGGATTTGCACAGGGAGATGTCGGCAAAACAATGGCATATTTTGCAGAGGCAAGATCTGCTCTGCGGGGCGCTATCGGCTTCGATGATGAGGCCTTCATTGCAAACATGATAACCGTACATGATGAGAACGTAGAGAAATTTTCGCAGAGTTTTGCGGATTTAGAGAGTGTTATGGTATCCGATGCAAACAAGCAAATCTACCGCAGCATTTCCAATAATCTAACTGCTTACTGGGCGCTTGACAAAGAAATTCTGGAATTAGGAGCTACTTCTGATGAGGAACGTTCCAAAGAAGCACAGGGCAGAGCCTCTTCAGAGCTTAAGCCCTTGTTTGAAGAAATCTATAACGATCTGGAATCCATTATGGATATTAAAGTTGAGCGCGGAGACAGTATTTCCAACACTATGATGTTCGTGTGCATAGCGCTTGTTGCTGTCATTGTCGTGGTCATCATATTATCTATTGCGCTTTCCATCCGTTTAGGCAAGAATATTGCAGACGGCATTTCCAAACCGCTGATTCAGCTNNGNGACAGACTGGAAAGCTTTGCTAAGGGCGACTTGTTCAGTCCGTTCCCGACAGTGGATACCAATGACGAGGTTGCCGATATGATAGCTTCTGCAAACGACATGGCGNAATCTCTCGATTTTATCATCTCGGATATGGAATATATTTTAGGCACNATGGCGGATTCCGACTATACCGTAAGGTCAAAGGACGGTTCCCGGTACATAGGAGATTTCCAACAGCTCTTTGATTCTGCCAAGAAGTTAAGAGACTGCATGGTAAGNACCCTGCATTTCATCGAAGAATCTTCCATGCAGGTTTCAGCAGGCTCCGGTAATCTTGCCGAAACTTCCGTCAGCATTGCGGAAGGCGCCACTGAGCAGGCAAGCGCCGTTGAAGAGCTTCAGGCGATGATTACAACNATTGCNGAAGCTGCCGGNACTGCAGCAAGTTCCGCAGAGAANGCTTACCANCAGTCACAGGAATACGCTGATGTNGCAGACCGCAGCAGNGCAGACATAAGAGAAATGGTGGAAGCGATGGATCGTATCAATGAAGCTTCCCAGAAAATCGGAAATATTATTTCNGAGATTGAGAGCATTGCCTCTCAGACAAATCTGCTCTCCCTGAANGCTTCCATCGAGGCGGCACGTGCNGGAGACGCAGGNCGCGGTTTCTCNGTCGTNGCAGACCAAATCAGACAGCTTGCAGAACANAGCAGCAANTCTGCCGTAGACACCAGAACCCTGATTGAAGGCGCTATGCAGGAAGTNGAAAACGGAAGCAAGGTTGCTGACCGTGCCGTGGCNTCCATCGGCACCGTAGTAGANGGTATCCGNAAGGTTGCNGATTCCTCCAAGGAATTGAGNGTTATTTCNACCAGTCAGGCAAATACCATGAAAGAGGCAGAGGAAGGAATCAGTCAGATTTCCGACGTTATCCAGACCAACGCAGCCGTTGCAGAGGAATCTTCTGCAACCAGCCAGGAGTTGTCCGCACAGGCCGCTTCACTGGATGCCCTGATTGCCAAGTTTACTTTACCGTCNTAAACAGATTTTCCNACATAATAAAAGACCTCTGTATCGGAAACGGCACAGAGGTCTTTTTATTGTATGATTCTATACTTCCATAAAGTTTTACAGCTATTCNATTTATTTTACCAGAAAACAGGTCATGCCTATATAACATACATAAACGGCAAGAAGCGCAACGCCTTGATAACGTTTAAACTTAGAAGCAATCAGCGCCGGCACTACCGCAATGATACCTACCAACAGACAGGCAGGCAAATCGACCCTCGCCGCTGCCGCCGATACAGGAAGCGCCTGACCGGAAACCAGTGCACTGAGCGGCAGAATCAAAGTCAAATCCATTATGTTAGCGCCCAGAATATTTCCAAGGGACAGGGACGACTGTTTTTTGACAACCGCCGTTATCGTTGTCACAAGCTCCGGCAGGGAGGTTCCGACTGCAACCAGCGTCACACCGATGACTCTCTCCGAAACACCGGCATAAGCCGCCAGCAGACTGCCGTTGTCCACTAAAAGCCTCGCGCCTACCACAATGCCGACTGCGCCCACAACAAACTTTATCAGATTAATCAACACTTCATTTTTTGTCGGCTTATCCTTCTTTTTTTCCGCCTGCTCTCCCTCGCCCTTCATGGCAGTGAGCGCTGATTTTACATTCTCAACAGCAAAAATAAGGAATATCACGATCAAAAGCAGGGAGACCGGAAGTGTTATCTTTCCCAAAAATCCACCCACTACGAGGATACCTGTTGCAAGAAGCATAAGGATTGATTTTAACAGGTAATCCTTCCTCTTTATGACAGACGGCATACACAGCAGGGAAATCGCCATGATCAGACCGATATTGGCGGTTACGCTGCCGACTGCATTTCCGATTGACATCTCAACCATAGAAGCAGATTCCGCATTCCTTGCCTGTACTGCCGCCATAACCGATACCAGCATCTCCGGCAGAGTCGTCGCCAGACTGACTACGGTNGCNCCGACAATCAGCTTCGGCACACCGCTTACTTCCGCAATCCACGACGATGCATCCACAAAATAGTCGCCGCCTTTTACAATCAGTACAATTCCTACTATAAATAATACTATCGCTAATGCAATTTCCATGGTCATCCATGCCTTTCTCTTTTTGTTTTTTCTGNTTNACNACAGTNCAAAGCNCTTTCGTCGGAAAGCAGCATTTCCTCNACAATGCGGGCTGCACAGGCNATCAGACGGGGACATGGCCGCGATGCNTAATAAGCGGCGTCCCTCACAGAGGGAGCCGCNCTCTCTTCCCGTCCTTCAATTCCCAAAAGCTCCCTGCAGATGATACTGCCGTTTACTTCCTTGAAAGCATCCGCCATCTGTCTGGTCTTTTCNTAAATCCGCTTTTTTGCCTCTTCGTCCGCAGCATCGCTGTTGCCNTCCTTTAAACCGAGCAGCAGAGACATGGAAGATACGGCGCCGCACACCTCNCGCATGCGNCCGACACCGGCTCCCATAGGGCTTGACAGCNTTAACGCCGCCTCCCTGTCCATACCGAACAAATCCGCATAAGCGGCAAAGAGGGACTGGGCACAGTTATATCCTGATTCAAATANTGCCACAGCCTGATTNACTCTGCTTTCCATACNGCTTTATGCCTTTTTATTTGTTTTTACCGCAGCACTTTTTATATTTCTTGCCGCTGCCGCAGGGACAAGGATCATTCGGGTATACCTTCGGGTCCTTGCGGATTGTTGTGGAAGCTTTCTGCTCCTTATAGAGCGCTTTTCTCGTCTCTTCGTCAAAAATATCGTTCCACTCTTTCAGATTGTACAGCCAGTCCGCCTCTGCCGCTACCATATTCTTGTAGAGCAGCGCCTTGTCAAAGCCAAGGTTTACCACGGTGTCCTCTTCCATCTCCTCAATGGGGTTTGCTTCCTTTAAGCTGTCGTTGATACCGTCCAAAAAGCCCGTCATGCTCATCAGGCTTATGCCGTATTTTTCCGCAAGCTCCTTCACCGTTCCGGTAACTACCGTATCCGGCGTCTTTAAAAGCTCGGCGTAAATGTTCTTTTCTTCTTCAAAGTAGGCAGCCCAGAGCTTTTGCAGTTCCTGCTTGTCCGTTGTCTGGGAATATGCCATTTCTCTCCATTGTTCTAATAATGCCATATCTCGCACCATCCTTAATTCATTCGTTATAAATGCCGCACATAGCCATTCACTACTATGTGCGGCATTTCTCTATAGTATAATACAAAATGCGCCGAAAAACAATCCTTTTGCAAAGTTTACATTTTACAGGGAAATCATCGCATACCTGATGATGAACAGCACGGACAGGATTACTGTCAGCACGTTCAACTCCTTAAATTTGCCGGTAAAGATTTTAATCAGGGTATAGGATATCAGACCGATTGCAATGCCGTTTGCAATGGAGTAGGTGAGCGGCATCATAATCAGGGTAAGGTAGGCAGGGATTGCCTCGCTCATATCGTCAAACTCCATATCCTTGATTGCGCTAAGCAGCAGTCCGCCGATAAAAATCAGAGCCGGAGCAGTTGCACAGCTCGGTACGATTCCCACAAAGGGCGCGAATACAAGCGCTGCCAGGAATAAAAGCGCCGTTACCACGCTGGTCAGTCCGGTGCGTCCGCCCACGCTGATGCCGGAGATGCACTCTCCATAAGTGGTAACAGTCGAGGTTCCCATCATCGCGCCGCCTACCGTTGCGATTGCGTCGCACAGAAGGCTCTTCTTGCCATTGGGAATATTGCCGTCCTCATCCAGCATATTGGCGGATTTTGCCGTACCAATCAGGGTTCCTAAGGTATCAAACATATCCACCATGGAAAAAGTAATGATTAACATAACCAGAGTCAGAATTGCCTGTCCGACACTGCTTCCCATAAACAATTCCTTAAAGCCGGCAAAGCAGGCAAAGAGGGACACTTGCGCAAAATCCTTTACCTGTGCGCCAAAGTTGATGGAAAAGCCTTCAAACACTGTGTTTCCGGTGAAAATGCCAAGTATGGTAATGACAAAAATACTGATTAAGATGGATCCCGTCACCTTCTTTTTATAGAGCACCGTGGTCAGCACAACGCCGATAAAAGCAAGGATTGCGCCAAAGCACGCCTGCGGATTTTCCGCGTAAGTGGAGAAATCTACCATGGAAACCATGGTATCCTGATTCAGCACCACAAGCCCTGCATCCTGAAAGCCGATAAAGGCGAGGAATAGCCCGATACCCACCGATATGGCGACCTTAATATTTTTGGGAATTGCCATCACCACCTTCTCCCTGAAGGAGCAAAGCGTAATGAAAATAAAGAGCATGCCCGAGATAAATACCATTGCCAGCGCTGCCTGATAGGAGTAACCCATTCCCAGCATAACCGTATAGGTAAAGAATGCGTTCATACCCATGCCGGGTGCCTGTGCAAAAGGCATCTTCGCCAGCACACCCATCAGGAAAGTGCCGATAAACGCAGCAATACAAGTGGCAAAAAATACGCCGTTAACAACCTTGTCATGCATGTCCGTACCCTCAAAAGGCGTCGCCAGCATAGTCGGATTTACCATGATGATGTATGCCATGGTGACAAAGGTTGTGATACCCGCAATCACTTCAATTTTGACGCTGGTACCGTTTTCTTTCAGTTTGAAAAACTTTTCCATTTTTAAGTCCTCTCTCTTCCTTGGTTTTCCTATCTAAACCGGCCTGCAGACCGGAATAAACCTGTTTTGACTGACGTCGAGCAGCCCCCTGTTTGTAATGGCAAGCTCGGGGATAACTGCCAACGGTATCTGTAAGCTCATGGTAAGCAGCGGATTGGACAGACTCATTCCCGCCTCCTTTAACAGAAGGTTCAGGTTCTGCACCTCTTCTGCAAACGCTTCCGCCGGCAACTGGCTCAAAACGCCCATGACCGGAAGCGCCAGAAACGCCTTTACCTCGCCGCCCTGCACAAAAGCGACGCCGCCCTGTCTTTTTAACACTTCATTCATGGCGAGCAGCATATCCGCGCTGTTATTTCCAAGTCCTATCAGGTTCTGGGTATCCTGTGCGATGGAACCGGCAACCGCACCGCGGAAACATCCGGCGCCGCACACAAGTCCCGTCCCCACACTGCCCTCTTCCCTGTAGCGGTCCACGACCGCACAGTATAGGATATCCTCATGCAGGCAAAGGTTATTCTCTTCCGCCTTAAGGATTTTTTCTTCCTTTTTGGTTTCCAGCGTGCCGTCCACAATGGCAAGCACCGCTGCCTTTACTTCCCTTGCACCCGCCGGGATTTCTATCCGGATATCCCGGTCCGTAAGCAGCCTGTGGTGCAAAGAATGGATAACTTCCTCGGGAAAGTCTTCTCTTTGATAAGAAGGCAGAAGAGGCATACCGTCCACATACACCGATGCCGCTTCAAAATGCTGCAAATCCTTCACCAGCACCAAATCCGCCTTTTTCCCCACGGCAACCGCACCCATATGGGACAGCCCGTAGGCCTTCGCCGGATAGAGCGTCGCCATTCTGACGGCGCGCATGGGCTCCACACCCTCCGCCACGATTTGTGCCAGGGCATAATTCATATGTCCGTGTGCCAGAATATCCTGCACGGTGATACAGCCGTCCGTAGACAGAAGCACCCGCTCCGTCTCCCCCACCTTTGCAAGCAGTTCGCTTGCGCTCGCCGGCTCCTGCAGGGAACCCCTGCGCACAATCACATACATGCCCTTCTCATATTTTTCCAGCATTTCCTCCACGGTAACGCTCTCATGGTCGCTTTTTACGCCTGCCGCAATGTACTTATCCAGCGCTTCTCCCCGCACACAGGGCGCATGTCCGTCTATCATCAGACCTTTTTCCCTTCCATATGCAAGGATTGCCGCAAGGGAGGACTCACCCTCTATCACACGGTGAAAATCCATTGCTTCCGCGATGCCGTACATGCCGTACTCCTCAATCATGGTTTTGACGTCGGACAGCTCTATCTGCCCGTAGCAGTCCTCAAATCCCGGGGCGGAAGGCACACAGGGAGACGCCATCCACACCGGCGTAAACGGCGTATGCGCCATTTCCTTCATCAGATAAGCCGCGCCGCGCGCGCCCAGCACATTGACCGCATCATGGGCATCCAGCACGGCGGCCGTGGTGCCATGCTGCAGAACCACCTCCGCAAAGGAAGCGCTGGAAAGCATACTCAGCTCCACATGGGAATGGGCGTCAATCAGCCCGGGCAGCGCAAAAAGTCCTTCACAGGAAACTTCCTTGATATCTCTTGCCGCCTCTATCTGCATATCCGGCTCTATCCGTGCAAAAATACCGTTTTCCATCAGGATATCCGTTTTTACAATTTCTCCCTGCAATACATCCAAAAGGCGCACATTTCTAAGCAAGAATCTCATATCCCGCGCCCCCTTTCCGGAACAGGGGCAGCTTTTCTAAATAAGTAATGTCCTCTCTCTCCGCCGCGCTTCCCTCCGCCAGTATGGCAAGCTTTGCGCAGATCTCTCCTCCAGCCGCCACAACCAGCCTCTCCGCCGCTGCCAGTGATTCCCCTTTGGATATCACGTCGTCCACAATGGCAACCCGCTTTCCTTTCAGCCTGTCCGCATCTGCTTCGTCCAGAAAAATCTGCTGCTCTCCCTCGGTGGTAATGGAATGAACGCTGTCCTTTAAATAAGCCTTGACATAGGGCTTCACGCTTTTTCTGACCACCACAAATTCCTTCATATGAAGCTGCCTTGCTATTTCATAGGCAAGGGCAATCCCCTTCGCTTCTATGGTAAGCACGATATCCGCGCCGTTTGCCTTTTGGGCAAGCGCTTCCCCCGCCTTTTCAATAAGCTCCGTGTCACTAATCACTACAAAACTGGCATACGCCGTCCCGTCCGCCATGTCCACAAACGGCAGCTTTCTTTTAAGCCCGCATACCCTCAAATCATAATAACAATCCATAGACTCCTCACCTTCTGCCGTAAAAAAATGCAAGGGTACAATGTATCCCCGCATTGTACCTTTGCACCTATTTCCTAAGCCCTGAAAATTGATAAACATTAAAATCACCGAAAATCTAATTGCATTATATATGGGAATCATGTATAATAAAATTATTATTATCACGTGGATAATATATTGTTTGTAATATAGCGCATGTCCCTGTATTATAAGCCTCTACATCATCACATACATACATTAAAGGAGGGTATATGACTTTAGATTCTTACAAAAATTTTGTCGCTATCGTAGAAAGCGGAAGTATTCTGGCTGCGGCAAACAAGCTCTTGATTGCACAACCTTCGCTCAGCAATCAGTTGAAAAACATTGAGAAAAACTATGGCGCCCAGCTTCTTATCCGCGGCAGCCGCTCTTTGGAACTGACGGATGCGGGACGTATGTTTTACCGCAAGGCAAAGGAAATCTGCCGTTTGGAGGACAGCCTCCGCAATGACATTACCAACAGCAAAACCGGCTTTGCCGAGATGCTCAAAATCTCCATACCTGCCGGCAACTCCGCTCATTTCCTTCACAAATTTTTTGATCCTTTTATCGAAGAACATCCGAAGGTCAACTACGATTTATATGAAGTTCCCAGCGAGCTTGTCATTCCCAATGTATTAAACGGTATCACCGAAATCGGCATAACACGCAGCAATCTGCCAAACTACGCTCCTCTCTCTGTTTACCCCTATGAGCGTGAGGATATCGTTGCCGTTGTCCCAAAGGGACATCCGCTCGCAAAAGTAAAGGGACGTCTGCATATAACTCAGGTACATGAATATAACCTTGCCGTTCCGTTTGACTGTCTGGGCATTGTAAAGACTTCTTTTGGGCAGCATCTGCTCTCGCCGAATGTCGCTATCATCACTTCCCCGAAGACCACCGCTATCGAGTGGGCGCGTTCCTTCGGCTGTGTAGCGCTGGTTTCTTTGCCGGATGACGAGAAGGAGCTTACAAAAGATATGGTTGTCAAGAGATTTGACGATCCTGACATGTATGTGTCAAGCGCCTTTCTTGTAAACAGGGAATACAGGCTCTCCGATATCGCGGTTGAGTTCCTCAAAATACATGGAATCACCTTAAAGAACAGATAAACTGAAAACAGCAGGATACATTCATTTTCATTTTCATTCTTACTCCTTTTTTACCGGACAGGAAGCATACATACATGCTTCCTGTCCGTTTTTTTCTCCGTATATCCGGTTTCTTTTCTAAAATAGGCAAAAATTGCAAAATGTAGTTATGAAAACTACGAAAAGTATGGACACTTTCATTTTGATGTATTATAATACTCTACGAGAAGTGTAAAATATAAGACAGAAAGGGATTTTTATGAAATATCAGATTATTACAGACGGCTCCTGCGACTTACCTTCCGAACTGGCGAAGGAAAAAAATCTTTTGGTCGTTCCTTTTTATGTTTCTTTTGACAATCAGAATTATTTGAAAGAAATCGAAGAAATCGGCATACGCGATTTTTATGAGCAGATGGTGAAAAATCCCAAGGTTTTTCCCAAATCTTCCATGCCCTCCGTTCAGGATTACGCGGACGTATTTGAGCCTCTGGCAAAGGAAGGAATCCCCATTATCTGTATCTGCATCACTACGAAATTCAGCGGCTCCATGCAGTCCGCCCTGACCGCAAGGGATATGGTTCTGGAAACCTACCCCTCTGCCAAAATCACGGTGATTGACTCCACCGTCGATACCGTGCTGCAAGGCATCTATGTTCTGGAAGCGGCAAAGCTGCAGGCGGCAGGCTGGGACTATGAAAATACGGTGAAACGCCTTGAGGCAATCAAATCCACTGGCAGAATCTTCTTCACTGTCGGCAATATGGAATACTTACAGCACGGCGGACGCATCGGAAAACTGACCGGCCTTGCCGGCTCCATTCTCGGCATCAAGCCGCTTATCACCTTAAAGGAAGGCGAAATCTTCCCCTCCGGCATCACCAGAAGCCGCCGGAAATCCATGGAAAAAGTAATCGACCTTTTGTTAGACTATTTGAAGGAAACCGGAAAGGATATCCACGACTACAGCCTCGATATCGGCTTCGGCTATGACAGGGCGGAAGCAGAAGAGTTTCGGGCACTGGCGCTTTCCATCATAAACAGCAGATTAAAAGGCAGTTCCCCTTTAACACAGGAAGAACTGCCCATATACCAGATTGGCGCTACCATAAGCGTCCACACCGGCCCCTACCCATTGGGCTTCGGTATTGTGGAACGCGCAATTTAAAAGCTTCTTAATTTGTCGGAGCCGTCATCTACCGTGTTTTCAATCTGTACGATTCGCACGTCATAGGAAACTGCGTCATTCACCTGTACATGCACGGTATCTCCCGCCTTATGTCCGAGCAGAGCCTTGCCAAGGGGCGATTCATTGCTGATAAGCCCCTCCAGGGAATTGCCCCGCACGGTCGTCACAATCTTAAAGACCTCCGTGCTGCCGTCCTCCACAAACTCCACTGTCACCGTATTGTTGATTCCCACCTCATCTTCTGCGGAATCGTCGGAAATCACCTCCGCGGTACGTATCATACGGTCGAGGAAACGGATTCTGCTCTCGTTTTGGTTCTTTTCCCTCTTTGCCGCATGGTACTCAAAATTTTCGCTGAGGTCGCCGTGCGCCCTCGCCTCTTTTACATGCTCTAAAAGCTGCGGGCGCAAAACCAGCTTCCTGTGTTCAATTTCTTCTTCCATACGCTTAATATCGCTCTGTGTCAGCTTATCATGCATCGCTCTTTTCTCCCTCGCCGACCTTTCATTTTGCAAGCAGCAGCATAATATCGTTGCTTCTCGCCACAAATTTCGTCATATCCTCAGGACTTAACGGTGCATGCTGCAGCTTTGCCAAATCGTAGAGCTGCTCGCATATCATCTGCACGTTTTTGTCGTCCTGATGCTCCGTTACATACTGTACCAGCGGATGATTTGCATTTAAAACAAGAGTCTCTCCCTCCGAGCCGAAATCACCAAGCCCTGCACCGTTCATGGAGTACATCTTCATCATATCCTGCATACGGCGGCTTTCCTCAGACAAGGTAATCATGGAAGAAATCTTTTTGTTTTTCAGCTTCTCCACCTTGACTTCAAGCTTCTCCTTTTTCAGCGCCTTCTTCATGATTTTGCTGATGCTCTCCGCCTGCGCCTTCATCTCCTCCTCCGCTTTCTTGGAGGTCTTTGCCTTGAAGGTATCCGTCAAATCCGCGTCGATGCGCTGGAACTTGATGCCCTCGTTCTTTGCCTCAAGCTGGGAAATAAAGGGCTGGTCGATATTGTGTGTCAGTATCACGGCATCCATCTTTGCCGCCTTGAACATATTGATATACTGGCTCTGCTGCTGTTCGTCGGTCACATAGTAGATGGTCTTTTCCTTCTTCTCAGCCTCTTCGCCGTCTTCCTGCTCAGCATCTTCTTCGCTGCCTTCCTCTACGATTTCAGCCTCCACCTTGTTGCCGTTCTCGTCCGTTGCAGCGCCCTCTTCCTGCTCGTCAGGGTCGGTCTTGTTGACCTCAAGGCATTCCGGCAGCGTCATATAATTGCCTTCCAGATTCTTAAAGAGGATATAATCCGTTATCTTCTCACAGAACTTGTCATCCTTTAAGCAGCCAAACTTGATGAACGGGCTGATATCATCCCAGTATTTCTCGTACTCTTCCTTCTCCGTCTTGCACATACCGGCCAGCTTATCCGCCACCCGCTTGCTGATGTAATCGGAAATCTTTTTCACAAATCCATCATTCTGTAACGCGCTTCTGGACACGTTTAACGGCAGGTCGGGACAGTCGATAACGCCCTTTAAGAGCATCAAAAACTCGGGAATTACCTCTTTGATGTTATCCGCAATAAATACCTGATTGTTGTAGAGCTTGATGGTTCCCTCGATGGACTCGTATTCCATGTTGATTTTAGGGAAATACAGGATGCCCTTTAAGTTGAAGGGATAGTCCATGTTCAGGTGAATCCAGAACAGCGGCTCCTTGTAATCCTGAAATACCTTGCGGTAAAAAGCAAGGTAATCCTCCTTTGTGCACTCACTCGGATTTTTTGTCCACAAAGGCATCGTATCGTTCAAAAGCTCGGGACGCTTGGCGATTTTCAGCTTTTCAGGCTCGTCCTCTTTCTCCGGCTTAATGGTCTCTATCACAGTATCCGTATCCAGCTTTTCATCTGCATTGATGGTCTGGGTTTCCGTGTTTCCCGCCTTGCTTAAATAAATCTCCGTGGGCATAAAGGAACAGTATTTCTTGATAACCTCCCTCGCCCTGTACTCGTTGCAGAACTCTAAGCAGTCCTCCATCAAAAAGAGGGTGATTGTGGTGCCTACCTCGCTCCTGCTTCCGTCCTCCATGGAAAACTCCGTGCCACCGTCGCACTCCCAATGAACCGGCACAGCGCCCTCCTTGTAAGAAAGTGTGTCGATATGCACTTCGTCCGCAACCATAAACGCAGAATAGAAGCCCAGTCCGAAATGACCAATAATCTGCTCTGCACTTCCCTTGTCTTTGTATTTTTCAATAAAATCCGTCGCACCGGAAAAAGCAATCTGGTTGATATACTCCTCTACCTCTTCCGCAGTCATACCGAGTCCATTGTCCGTGAAGGACAGTGTTTTCTTCTCCGGATCCACTACCACGTCGATTTTTGCCTTGTAGCCATCCGGCAGGGTATACTCACCCATCATGTCAAGCCGCTGCAGTTTCGTGATGGCATCACAGCCATTGGAAATCATTTCCCTGTAAAAAATATCATGGTCGGAATACAACCACTTTTTGATAATCGGAAAAATATTGTCGCTGTTAATTGACAAACTGCCTCTTTTTGCTGCCATAAAATTCCACTCCCTTTTTTCGTTTTGTTTTACTGACCGCCATTTTCCCTCTGCGGTTTTTACCTAAAATATAGTGTAAATCCGTCTTGTAAAAAAGTCAACACAAAATTAGCACTCGCTCGGTGCAAGTGCTAATAGTATGCTGTAAACGTTTATTTTACGGGCTTTTTTCAATTCTAAAATTTTTGTAAACCACGGTCACTGACACTCATCCGGCCGGAAAGTACTCTTCATAGACATCAAAAAAACCGGTTGTCGTCACATCTTTATCATGTATCATGTTTACTTCTTCCCAGACTTTATCATTCAGCTTACGGGTCAGCGTCTCGACAAAGACATCGTACTCCTCGCCAAACACCTCTTTTTTCCGCTCCTCAATAATAAGCAGCTTGTTCTGGTCGGTTTCCGCCTGATTAAAGGTATTGAGGCATTTGATGATATGATAGCCGCTGCTGTCCTCCACAATGCCGCTGATTTCATTGGTGCCGAGATTGAACGCCGCGTTTTCAAACGCTTCTTCCTGCTCCCCTTTCCGGAAAGAATACGTCGCAACCGGATCCTCACTGTATTGGATAATCAGGCTGTCAAAGTTATGCTCCCCGTCCGTGGCAAGCGCAAGCACCTCGCACGCCCGCTCATAAGCCGTTTTCTTTGCCTGCTCCGTGTAGGCAATCCGCTCCCCCCTGCCGTCCATTGTATACGTCTTAATCAGAATATGGGATACTGTAATTGTCCTCGCTTCGTCGTCGCTGATTTCCAGATTGATATCCTGTATGATGTGATGGTACACCTTTTCGGCGAGCGCATACTCCGCATAGAGCTGGACAATGGTGTCCTGTGTCACGCCCATTTTTTCTATTTCCGTCTCGTTTAGCGAACCATAATACGACGCAGCGGCAAGCTGCACAAGCCGCATCTCCTCCTCGTCAAGCGCCACGCCCTTTTCCTCTGCAAGCAGATTCAACGTCTTAATCTGGGCTATCCTGGCAAGCACCATCTCCTTGACATTTTCCTCCAGCGTCACACCGTCCAGATTGGCCTGCCATATTTCTTCCCCATATACCGATTCGTACTGGTTCTGGGTGGTGGTCAGATACACCATAAGCTCCGGCAGTCTGCAGGATTTGTTCTCTATCCTGAAAACTTCATCCTTCGCAAGCCCTGCGGTCAGCACCACCGTTGTACCGGAGCCCCCCTTGCCGCAGGCGCACATAAATACCAGCGCTGCGGCAAGCGCCATAGCGCAAAAGCGTCTTATATATTGATATATTCCTTGCTTTCTCTTCATTAATGTTCCTCTTATTGTAGTACACTGTAAATCTTTACAATAGTCTTAATAAAATAACTTCGTATACTCTGTCTGTGTATCCGCTATATGATAAATGTAAACAATTTTTCCAATCTGCCTGTAAATTGCAACATGTTTTCCACAAATTACCATTCTATATCCCTGCTCGTTCAGCCACTCATCCGGTGTCACTGAACCATAATTCGGAAAACTCTCTAAGCGTTCAATCGCATCAAGTATGAGATTGCTTACTTTTAAGGCCGTTTCCATATCAAACTGAATCAAATACCAGTCCTCAATGCGTTTCAAATCTTCCCACGCAGTAGGAAGAATTTCAACCTGATATCCCATTTACTCTCTCCCCTAATCGTTTTCTTGCCTGGGAAACACTGAGTGTCTCCGCTCCATCAATACGCTCCTGCTCTGCCTGTAAAACCTTTGCCCGAAGTTGGAGTATTTGCTCTCTTTTTTCAAAAGCCTCTATACTCATAAGTACCAAATCACCTTCTCCATTTTTGGTAATATATATTGGTTCTTTCGTTTCTTTTGCCATATTAGAAATTGATGTATAGTCATTTCGCAGCGCTGCTGATGCTTTAATTATCATCGAAACACCTCCATATCATTTTTATGATATAATTATATCTTGAGTTTTATACATAGTAAAGAAGTTTTTTCTTTATTGTTCCCCCGGAAAACTCTTTCATTGCATTCCCCTAACAAAAATCCCTGCGGCGCTTTCCAAAACACCACAGGGAATATTTGCTTCTGTTACATAATCACATGAATCCAGCCTTCAGGCGCTTCTATGCGTCCCATCTGGATACCGGTCAGGGTATCGTAGAGCTTTTTCGTGACAGGTCCCATCTCACTCATGCCGCTTGCCATGCAGATTTCTTTGCCATGGTCCACAATCTTTCCGACGGGTGAAATCACGGCAGCCGTACCGCACAGGCCGCACTCCGCCATATCCGCAAGCTCGTCCTTGTAAACCTCTCTCTCCTCCACGGTAAGTCCCAAATACTCCTTGGCAACATGTACCAGTGAACGTCTTGTGATGGAAGGAAGGATGCTGTCGGACTTAGGCGTTACCACCTTGCCGTCCTTTGTGACAAAGAGGAAGTTGGCGCCGCCAGTCTCCTCAACCTTGGTTCTGGTACCCGGGTCAAGATACATATTTTCATCGTATCCTTCCTCATGCGCCGTTACAATCGCATGAAGGCTCATGGCATAGTTCAGACCCGCTTTGATATGTCCGGTGCCATGAGGCGCCGCACGGTCAAAATCACTGATTTTAATGGTAAGAGGCTTTACGCCGCCCTTAAAATACGGTCCTACCGGCGTACAGAACACTCTGAACTGATACTCCTCAGCAGGCTTTACCCCGATAACCGGGCTGATGCCGAACATATACGGTCTGATGTAAAGGGTTGCGCCGGAGCCATAGGGCGGTACGAAAGCTGCATTTGCGCTTACCACCTGTTCAACCGCCTCCACAAATCTGCCTCTGTCAAATACCGGCATTTCCAGCCGCTTTGCGGACTGCTCCATTCTCTCCGCATTTAAGTCAGGACGGAAGGTAACGATATGTCCGTCGTCCGTAGTGTAAGCCTTCAGTCCTTCAAATATCGTCTGGGCATACTGCAGTACGCCCGCACACTCACTCATTACAATATTGGAATCATCGACCAGCGCGCCTGCGTCCCATGCTCCATTCTTAAAGTTGGAGACGTATCTTTTGTCGGTCTGCATATATCCAAATCCTAAGTTCGCCCAATCAATGTTTTTCTTTTCCATGACTTGTACTTCCTCTCATATTTATTTTTATTCATTATTATACTTTTCCCATAAAAAGTCAACACTTTTACGCAGGCAGCTCTTTGCATCTGATAAGCCGAAATCTATTGCTTCGTGATAATTGCCACNGCACAGGGCATCCGCCCGNTGACAACGCAGTACGCAACATTTTGATACCCTGCATCTTCAAANAANTTTTTATANGAATCCATATCAAACTGCCNCTTAAAATTTACACCTGCCAANGNAAGCAGACGCACGGNCTTTTGATTCACTCCGNCGGACGCATTGATATAGGTCGGAACAATNATTTTGCCGCCCGNTTTACACACACGCTCCAATTCTTTTAATGCCGCATANGGNTCTTCTAACAGATGTATCACGTTTCCTGCNACCACCTTATCAAACCGGTTGTCACGGCACTTTAAATTCGTCATATCTGCNCGTCTTATTTTTATATTGTGATATTTCCGNCAGTTTTTTGCTGTCTGTTTTAACATNCCTTTGGAAAAATCCGTTGCAGTCAANTGCTTACATTTNGGNGCAATNTATTTGCTGATAGCNCCTGTACCACAGGCACATTCCAGTACAATATCATCCTGTTCTATTTCTTCCGCCACTCTTTCGCCGAGATTTCGATACACTTTCCCATTGTATACCGTTTCAAAAAAATCATATAATCCGGACACTTTATCCCAAAACATCTATTTGCTCCTTCCAGATTTCCAATTTACCGTTCCGTTTTTTATCCCTGCATGGGCGCAAGCGCTTCTTCAGAAACCAGCTTCATCTCACCGTTCTGCAACTCATAAATGCTTTTTATCAGTTTCCCATAATCTTCAAGCTCATATCCGATGTTCTGCAGCTTTCCGTCTTCGTCATAGGCATAATAATATGTGCTATGGCAGACCGCGCTGTCCCGCATATGAGAAATAATCTGTTTCTGCGCTTCGTCAATTTCCGCATTGCATATACAGAAAGCATAGGTAAACTGCCCGGCCTCTTCATCCCACAGCCAGTAATAACAAGGAACATTGGCGTTTGCCACCCAGCCCTGTATGGCAATATCTCCGGCTCCGTCAAAGTTCATGTCCGCAACGCTCAAGAAGCCGTCTTCCACCCAGGATTCCGCATAGTAATTTTCCTCCTCCCCGCTTCCGTCCTCTTCCCATTCCGTCATCACGGCTTCTTTCACCAGTCCGCTTTGAATGAGCTCTTCCCCGTCAAACACTTCTATTTTATAGATTAAATAAAAATATTCATCCTTGGTTCCGTGGAGTACAAGCTGAAGCTCTCTGCCGTTGTCCACGGTAATCTCCGCTGTGCAAGTGTACTCTTTTGCAGTATAAGCATCCACCTTCTCCTGCCAGACTGCCGCAAAATCATTTCCCGCAAAAGAAACTCCGACNGCTTTTTGAAATAATGCCTGTACAGCAGAATCTGCTGCCGCCGTCCTGCCGNATGCCGTGCACAAAAAAAGAACGATTAACATCGCTGCCACAGCCTTAAATCCTCTTATATTTTCTGAAATAATAGGTGATGTCAAAACAGGTCTGNTCATCGCTCTCCTCCGTCAGCCTCCATTCNTCACTCTTGTCCAGATTTTCAAAATACCTGTCCGCCGCATAGCTTTTTTCCACCATGGTAACATAAGCTGTGTCACAATGGGGCAGAAGCTGCCTGTAGACGCTCTCCCCGCCGCACACATAGATATCTTCCCCGGGAATCCCTTCCAGCTTTTTAAAAAGCGCATCCAGTGAATCCGCCGTATCCGCTCCCCGCACCCTGTAAGCAGGATTGGCGGATAAAATAATATTTTTCCGGTTAAAAAGCGGCTGCTCCTGCGGCATAAGCTTCAATGTCTTTCTTCCCATAATAATGACGCCGCCCGCCGTCTGCTCCTGCAGGGCGCGCCAGTCCGCCGGAATCTTTACAAGCTGCCTGTCCCGATTTCCGATGGCCCAGTTTTCGTCCACTGTTACGATAATGTTCATGGCAATCTCCTTTTTCATGTGCACAGCATATTTTCTGCGCCTGCCCCATTTTAAATCGCAATCGGNATATTTTCCACCTGCGGACCAAACTCATAACCCTCCAGCGCCACATCATTGCGGGTAAACTGATAAAAATCATGGATATCAGGATTCAGCCAGAATTTGGGCGCCGGCTTCGGCTCCCGCGTTATCAACTCCTGAATAATGGGAACGTGCCTGTCATAAATATGGGCATCTGCAATCACATGCACCAGCTCTCCCGCCTGCATGCCGCACACCTGCGCCAGCATATGCAAAAGCACCGCATACTGTGCCACATTCCAGTTGTTCGCCGCAAGCACATCATTGGAGCGCTGATTCAGCACCGCATTGAGGGTGAGCTTTTCCTCCCCCTTTTTCTGCGTCACATTAAAAGTCATGCTGTAAGCGCAGGGGTAAAGATTCATCTCGCTCAAATCCTGATGCACATAAAGATTCGTCATAATGCGGCGTGAAAAGGGATTGTTTTTTAAGTCGTAGATAACCCTGTCCACCTGATCCATCATGCCCTCTTTATACTTATGCTTTACACCAAGCTGATAGCCATACGCCTTGCCGATGGAGCCGTCCTCGTCCGCCCATTCGTCCCAGATATGGCTGTGCAAGTCATGAATATTGTTGGACTTTTTCTGCCAAATCCACAGTATCTCGTCCGTTGCGCTCTTGAGCGCCGTCTTGCGCAAGGTCAGTATCGGAAATTCCTTCGACAGGTCATACCGGTTGACCACACCAAACTTCTTAATCGTGTACGCCGGCGTCCCGTCCTCCCAGTGCGGGCGCACCTTCTCCCCTTCCGTACTGGTTCCGTTCTCCAAAATATCCTTACACATATCAATAAAAATGTTATCTGCCAGACTCATTTTTCCGTTCTCCTTATTTGTACTTCCCCGTTATGGATAATTGCAAAGCTCTGAAACTATGCTGTTGTCATTGTGCACATAGTATATTCCAACGCAGACGCGCTCTCGCTCCAAGCCAGCCGTAGCGGTACATAAGCTGCCAAAATACGGCAGCTAAGTGCCGACGGCTGGCAAGGGTCTGCTTATGGAATATCCCATGTGCACAATTCTAAACCGGCAAATGTAAATTTTGCAACCGCCTTACTCTGCAACACAGAGCACAAAATCACCTTACCCGCAGGAAGAATCACCTGCGAGACTTAAAAATTCTTAGGCGCGTCCTTCGACTCTGCTGTGGAAGAATGCCCCTGGGGGCATTCTTCTGTGTGAGGAAACTCTGCAACGCAGAGTTTCCTCACACTTCCCACTTGTCGCACAACGAGGTAACCTGGTCTGCAAACTTCGCCAAATCTTTGTTGCTTGCGCCCTCGTTCTTTTTGATAATGGCAAGGAGCCGCTGCCCTGCTGCCAAAAGCCTTGCAAAGACGCCTGCTGCCGGCCTGTCCTTCTTCTTGACGGGAATCGGTATTGCCTCGTACTCCAGCTTGCCGCTCGCCAGGTTAAATACCGTGCCGCTGTACGGCGCATACGCCTTTATTCCATGTTCTGTCGTCAGACATTCCACAAAGGAAGCGCATACACTGTCCTCTCCATGCACCACAAACACCTTGCGCGGCTTCTCCTTGAAGGCTGTAACCCATTCAATCAGCCCGTTCTTATCCGCATGTCCGCTCAAGCCCACGAGCTTGCAGATACGGGCGCGTACCTGAATCGTCTCTCCGAAAAGCTTTACCTCGTGCGCCCCTTCCACGATGGCACGTCCTAAGGTACCTATCGCCTGATAGCCCACGAACAGAATCGTGCTTTCCGGCCGCCACAGATTATGCTTTAAATGATGGCGGATTCGTCCTGCCTCGCACATGCCGGAAGCAGAAATAATCACCTTCGGCGTTTCCTCAAAATTAATTGCCTTGGATTCGTCGCTGGTAATTGACAGCTTCAGGCCGGGAAAAGAAATCGGGTTGATGCCCTTGTCAACAAGCGCCAGCGCCTCTTCGTCAAAACATTCCCTCTCGTTATCCTGAAAAATAGAAGTTGCCCTTACCGCCATGGGACTATCCACATAGACCGGGAAATTTCCAAATCCCTTTACCAGTTGATCTTCTTTTATTTTTCTTATAAAATAGAGGATTTCCTGCGTCCTGCCGACTGCAAAGGAAGGAATCACCACGTTTCCGCCCTTGTCAAAGGTCTCCTGTATGATTTTTGCCAGTTCTCCCACATAGTCGATCACATGCTCACTGTGCAGTCTGTCGCCGTAAGTGCTCTCCATAANCACATAGTCCGCTTCTTCGGTGTAGCTGGGAGCCTTTAAAAGCGGCTTCTGCTTGTTGCCGATATCACCGGAAAATACAAGCTTTTTGCTCACATCGCCCTCCGTCAGCCACACTTCAATGCTGGCAGAACCGAGCAGATGACCGACGTCGGTAAAACGAACCTTGACGCCTTCACACAGTTCCACCATCTGATTGTAATGGCAGGGAACAATGCGGCGAATCAGNCCCTCCGCATCCTCCATGGTATAAACCGGTTCAACAGGCTGCGCATCCGCGCTTCTTCTTGCCTTTCTGTTTTTCCACTCTGCCTCCATTGCCTGAATGTGNGCGCAGTCGCGAAGCATGATTTCACATAACTCTGCCGAAGCTGTCGTCGTAAAGACCTGCCCCCGGAACCCCCGCGCATACAAAAGCGGAAGCANACCGGAGTGNTCNACATGCGCATGCGTCAAAAGCACGTAGTCAATGCACGCCTCCTCCACAGGAAGCTCNGCATTTTCAAACACATTAACGCCCTGCTCCATTCCGTAATCCACCAGAATATACTTGCCGCCCACCTCAATACAATGACAGCTTCCGGTAACCTCGTGATCCGCTCCAATAAATGTCAGTTTCATAATTTACACCCTTACCCTTCCCAAGTCGTTTACTGTATTCTGAAACGGTTTCTTTGATTCTATTGTATAATGATATGCCGCTTGTTTCAAGCATTTTCACTGTTTTTCCCCTGCTAAACCATTGGTCGGTTGTAAACAAAACGCATTTTAGGTACAATAAAACCACATTGAACGTGCTGAAAGCACAGAAAGAGGATTATCATGGANGAAAACAGAATCGGACAATTCATTGCCCANNTNNGAAAAGAAAAAAATATGACACAAAAAGATTTGGCAGAGTTGCTGCATATTACCGATAAAGCCGTTTCCAAATGGGAGNGCGGACTGAGCTATCCGGACATTACGCTTTTAACCTCCATCGCCGGTATTCTCGGCGTCACGACCGGCGANCTGCTCAATGGNAAGCGGGAAGAAAACACNCCGGAAGCCGCAGCNGGAAGCNTTGACGACGCNCTGCTTTACGCGGTCAAGACAACAAANAGAAAAATCNTATCCTTTCAGAACATTGCGGCNGCNGNNTTTTCNGCCTCTCTTCTGCTCGGCATNGCCGTATGCATAATCTGCGATNTGGCAATCACGGGAAAATTCACATGGTCGCTTTANGTGATAAGCTCCTGCCTCTTTGCATGGCTGGTATGCTTTCCGCTGATAAAAAANGGAACCAAAGGAATACTTTGCTCTCTTACGGCTTTCAGTATTCTTCTGATTCCATTTCTNTATGTNCTCAGCNGAATNATCGGNGAAAATACCTTTATGATGCCAATCAGCATCCGTGTTTCCCTNATTTCGATANTTTGGCTCTGGTGNGTTTACNTGATTTGCAGGCNGTTNAAAAACAGAAAACTNATGGCNNTANCATTTTCCCTGCTATCCGNAATCCCGTTAAACTTCGCNATCAATATCAGCATCGCATCCATTCTTTCCGAGCCGCTTCTNGANGCATGGGACATCCTCACCTGCATCCTGCTTGCATTGACTGCATGTGCACTGCTCCTTGCGGATTCTGCCGGNAACCGCAGGCAGCCTTAACTATCATTCCTCGATTGGCAGTAAGATTGTCTGTCCTACATAAATCTGATTAGGATCCTGAATTCCATTTATGGCAAGAATGATTTTATAAGTAGAAGCATAATCCAGATTATTCTTAACGCAAATCGCGTAGAGCGAATCTCCTGCTTCTACCTTATATGCAGTAAAATACACTCTGCCATCCATTGAAGGCGGTTCTTGTGATGGCTCCTCCGGCTCAGTTGCGCCAACCTCTATATCCTTCGATTCCTCTTCNTTATTATCTGAGNTTGGATGATCCAACTGCGTATCANCCGAAGNCGTTGCTGCTGTCTTTACCGATTCTAACTCCATTGCCTGCTGTGANAGCAGCATNTTCTGCTCNNCCAGTTGAAGTTCCAACGCCTCTTGATCTTCCACCTGACGAGCATATCTTTTATGAAGCGACATTGTCGAAATCAGCAATCCAATTACNGCCACACATAACACGCCCAATATGATTGGTTGAAACACANAAAGTTTACTTCCATTATCAGCCCTGCTCATTCCGNCTGCACCTGAACCGGAATTTTTCTTTTCTTTCGGCTGCTCTATCTTAATCTGTTTTCCAACCTCATCATAAATATAAAAACCCTTCAGCTTTTCAACCTTACCGTTTTTCCACTGAAAGAATCCTCTTATATGCTGCACGGGATCAATTACATAAGCCACTTGGAATGGNAAATTAAAGAAATTTTCCTGAATAAACATATCGTAATTAGACAGAAAAATACCGTATCCCGGATGTGTATGCTGCCATCCCACAATTCTTGTATCCGGATGATTGTTTTCGTGCTCTTTATGTACATAATCCCAAGTCTCATGNGTAAATGTTAATGTCGAAGCCGACGCATCTGTATACTTTGCATATATGAACTCCGAAATGACTACATTCATCTTACCTAAAGNGTCTGCATAATTACCCAGGATAATTGTCCCCAGCTCATGAGCAGTATCAGATGAAGCATATTCTTCAAGCGCCTTGTAAACATCTTGCTTTATATATACCTTAACGTCATCATTTTCCAGTTCTCCGATCAACAGATAATTCATCGGAAGTTGAATAANANCCTGTTCTGTTTCTTCTTCCTCTAAGATGTCTATATCAAAATCATTCACTTCAANCACCTCCATTTATCATGGTCTGTAAACTATCAATCATCACTCCAAAATATCAATTTCAAAATCCGTTCTATCTCTTGCGTCANTTGGAACAACAATATCTTTATTCTTCCTATATACAAGAATAATTAAAAAAATAATATTTATCACCACTGATATACCTAAAAGTACACCCAAAATAATTGCTANAGTATAATCAGGAACTTTTTGAACTAATACATTACCTTTTTCCCCCGGCAAATCTGCAGGAACATACTCTATTTTCCCATCTACGGTCTTATCTTCTGTTAAATTCATATCATTTCCTTCCATAAAACTCGTTACAGTAGAAATAGGAATTGCAAGTCCGATTCCTTCTGCATCTGATATCTTCATGGAATTAACACCAATTACCTGTCCGGCACTATTCAAAAGCGGACCACCACTATTCCCGGAATTAATAGCAGCATCAATCTGTATATATTTATTAAAACCGATTGTTCTTNATTTATTTGAAATAACTCCTTTTGTAAGCGTATACTCCAAACTTCTCGGAGCACCTATTGCATATATATCGTCTCCGACCTTAATATCCTCGCAGTTTCCTATTTCAAGCGGAATAAATTCTGCATTATCTACACTTAATATCGCAATATCCAGAGCCTCATTAAAAAGATAAATGGATGCATTATATTCCTGACCGGAATATGCTTTCACTATTATGTCATTTTGATTTCCGATTACATGAGCATTTGTAACAACCGTATTGGAACCAATCGCAAACCCGCTTCCTTCATAATTTCCGGAATATATTACAAAAATTGACTCATAAGCAGCCTCTGCATCAAAGTCCATTGCAAAGCAATCAGTAGAAAAAGCGAACAGCATTATGAAACTAAATAAAACCCCTATTGCCTGTTTTAATCGTTTCATATGCCATTCGCCTCCATTAAATCTTATTTTGTATTGAACACAAGAACTGAGTTACCAATTGCAATTGCATCACCCTGACGCAATACGCGTTGGGTTGTTTTAATACCGTTTACAACAGTTCCCATTGGAGAACCGCAATCCTTAATCACATACTTGCTGCCCTGCATTACAATATCGCAGTGATGAGGGCTGACCAGTTTATCCTTAAATAGAACGATGGTATTCTTGCTATTGTTACCAATGCTTGTCGTACCGGGGAATACCAGATACTCTTTTCCTTCAAATTCTCCTCTTATCACTTTAAGCCATGCAGACTTAGCAAACTGTTCCATAAGTCCTACACCGACACCGATAAGAATTCCCATTATTACAATTGCAACCCCTCTTGATGCCATATCATTCGGAACCACCTTGCCAACAAAGTTAAACAAGAAACCTCCGACAAATGCACCGACAGCACCACCTATTGTACATGAAATTATTCTCTTAATATCAGGCTTAATCAGACCCACTGCCAAACCAACACCAAGACCCATAATCGCCCAACCGGCACCTCTAACCAAAGCTGCTGCAATTTCACCCGGTTCATCACTAAGCATGGACGCATACATCCACTGAGCCAAGTATCCGCTTATACCACCAATTACAAGTGATACCACGGCGCCGATTGCTGCATATTTGCCTGCATTTTGTTTAGAACCGTAATAAATACCTTCACCTATACCAAGGAACAATCCAATAAACAGTGCAATACATCCGGCCCAAATGCCCGTGTGAGTTCTGGAAACCTTTGCCATTGCACTTTTCAGATCATCTACATCACTGTCAAAATCATCCCTATACGCCTCATAAAGCTTATCATCCGCCTTATTGTATGCTTCGTACCAATCTAATGCGATCTTATTCTCACTATCTATTGCTGCCACAAGCCATTTTGTGAGGACGTCATCTTCGTCCATATCAAGGTCATGTTCTTTGGCATATGCTTCCACCAGATCATATATCTTTGACTCCAGCTTATCAGCTTTATCCTGCAACGCATAATATTTTGACAAGTCTTTATAACCCATCATGGAAGCCACGGTCGAATTAGAGAAAACTTTCTGTGCCAGTTCAGCGCCTCCAAAGCCAAGAATGGCACCAATCAATGCCCACAAGATACCTTTTGCAAGGATTGTTTTAAAACTGATTTTTACCTTCACCGTCTGACCGGCAGAAGCAGAAGCCCCCTGCATCCTTTCAGCGGTAGGTATAAATTCAATTCCAGCCAGTTCTTCAGCCGTTATTTCAAAATCATTTCCGGACTCTTCCTTAACAACAGGTACTGTCATCTGTTCAACAACACTTAAATCAGGCGATGTCGATTCATCTCCAAACAAATCGATTTCAACAGTATCTTTAGCTGATGCGTAGTCCGCTATATATAAATCAACATTACCGACCGGAAAAAGATGCTTATTATCCATTGCCCATACTGCAGCATCTGCAGAGAGCGGGCTGTATGAATTCCATGACTTGTACTGAATCATATCTCCAATGTTTATGATGATATCTGTCAGGGATTCTCCGGCTCCCCAGATATCGCCAATACAAATCTGTCCGTCTCTAAAGTTTGGATGCCAGATAGGGGTCTGTATCTTACAAATCGGCTTGTATCTCGGATACTCTGAATGAAGTTCAATTTCCACTTCATGTCTTCCGAGTGTCTCTATTCTTCCATCCGGTTGCAGGTAAATACCATTCACATAGTATGTAACATGATATTTCTGCGGCGGTTCATCCCCTATTGGAGTAACGACAATATTCTTATGCCCCGCAAAGTCCTTTTTTATTTGCTCATAATCCGAAGCAATTCTTCTTAATCTTGCGTCCATGAGTTACCTCCTATATTCCCCGGAATACTTCGGTCTCATCAGCAGTAAATTCATAATGTTTGATGTTCATACCTACTCTTCCGGCAATAATATGTAATGGCGGAACTCCAATCTCTTCAAATGTCTTATCAAGATAATCTTCTGTTCCATTAAATGAATGCTTGTTTTCAAAGCTCATCTGCTTACCGCATTTTTCGCATGTGAGCATTGCTCCCTTTAGTTTATGTACCGGCATAAATAATTTTTTATGTTCTCCACAAGAACATGTTCCCTCGACAGCAATGTCTCTATCGAGATCCAATACAGCATTCTCACCCAGCTCGGCTTTGATTTCTTCTAAAGCACTCTTTATTGTCTTGTCTTTAACAGACCAAGGTTTTTCTATTATTTCCTCGTATGTATCATGGCTCATGCAGTCCGGTTTTTCTTGATACTCAACTACATATGAGTCATGCGTTAATCCGTTGAACACATAGCCTTTTCCGGCCAACGTCGGTAGATTTCTATCAGAATGCAAAAGTTTCAACATCTCTTGTACCTGAATACCGGCAATCACCGATGAAGATGTTGGCGTTGTAGGTATTTTGCCTTCTGCCATCTGCTCGTGTGTAAGAAGTGCGCAAGACTTACGCTTATTAATCAGCATCCAGTCTGTCTCTGTCATAGTGCATTCATAACACGCGCCATGTCCGGGAACAAAAACTCTCGCAAACCCATTTAGAGCTTCAATTGCACCGTCAATCCATGGTTTATTGACCTTATAGCAGGACTGGTTTATATGCAATCTTGCTTCCCTATTATCAAGACCGCCAAGAACCACATCCATTCTTCGGAAAACACCCAGCCCTACATCATCAATAATATTGGAGACGAAAGCCTTGGCATGAACATCCGGGTTCATTTCACCGGCTCTTTCAGCCGCAACATCAGCTTTATATCTTCCGACATCCTTTGCTCTATATAATACGGATCTTGTAAGATTTGTATTTTCAATAGCATCCATATCATAGATTAAAATTCGGCCTATACCTAAAAGAGTCAGATTTTTAATCAATTCATTTCCAATTGCCCCTGCCCCCACAACCATTATTGTGGCTTTAGATAACCTTTCTTGATCCCACCAGGGAATCAACCGAAGTCTGCTATATTTATCTTCTTCAAAATCCGATTTATCCAATTCCAATAAATCGCTCATATCAGTCCGTCCTATCTGTTTATCGTATTGCTCCTGCCGTAATCTCAGGCTGAAGTCTTAACACATCTCCATCCTTTATTCCGGCTTCGCCAAGAGTCTGAGATTCCAGAAGCTGTCTTCCGGTCACCTTGTGAATAAATTTATAACTGATAGGATTGCCATCCGGTCCAACTGAAGGAAGTTTGATTTTCTCTACGAGCTTAACCATAATAATCCCACACCTAATATCATCAGGGAGACCGACTTTCTGTTCCTTATTTCCGGTTGCATCAATAATTACAACATTTACTTTTCCCATTGTTATTATCTCCTGTTCTTTATCACATACATAACCACGAGATGCAAATGCACCTCGTGGCAACCTCTGTTTTATTATTTCTTTAACTTCTTATATGTTATTTCAAGGCCCTTATCAGGATGATACCTCCACTGCACTGTTACACCCTGTTCCGGAAAATCTTCTGACTGCTTACCATCCGCTCCTGTTGTCTCACCAAATTCAGCATATAATGAATCAGGAAGGCCTAACGCGTCGTTAATCTTTTTTGCTGCTATATACGCTGCCGGATATGCCAACCCATCATCATCGCGATCATATGGATTTGTATCAAGACTTAAGTAGCTGCCATCAGCACCAACAGTTGCCCAAGTAGACTTACAATACTCGTCATACAATTTCTGGAAATCAGGTCCCTTTTTTGCTCCGCCTTTCAACGCAAAAACAACAACAATAACAATAATAACTGCAATTGCTGCTACCGCACCAATAATAATCGGTGTCTTTTTCTTCTTTGCATTCTGCTGAGCCACTCCGCTATTAAACTGATTGATTGCAGATGCAACATTGCTGTCAACTGCCAAACCAACTCTCTGACCACACTTAGGGCAGAATTCATGTCCGTCTGCCAATTCGTTTCCGCATTTGCCGCATACATTCTTCTTAGGTGCATTTTTAGGTGTTCCGCACTTAGGGCAGAAAGCATGATCCTCCCCAATTTCCATTCCACACTTTACGCATGTTGCCATAATCTTTTTCTCCTTTACCTCCACTGTTCCTTGCTGCGCACAACCAAAGGTTGAACATCCACCGTTCATTTCCCAGCACTCCGTATGATGTGGCATTCCACAATCCGGACATACTGTTATTTTGTCCAGTTCATTGATTTCCGATTTGCATACCGGACAAATTTTTCCTACATTGTCATTCATTACTAATCTCCTTTCCGGTTATCTGCATTTTACTGTTATACTGGAAGATCCTAATGTATTTCCGGCTCTGTCAACAACTTTTACTTTTAATGTTGCATCTTTATATAAACTCTTCATACAACCGGAAGGCCAGGAAAAACCAGTTAATTTACCTTGCCCGCTTTCCGTCCAGTCTTCATATTCAACATCACCATTCGGATAAGTTATAACATATCGAACTTCTATCGTTTCGCCAGGCGTTCCTCCCGATAATGTTGCACTTACTACAGTTCTTGCATAATACTTTACAGATGATGCACCATCGTTTATTGTTACGGTTGCCGACCATTTATATAAATCATTATAAATATCTTTTGCATCGGAATATCCCGCAGATTTCAAATCTTGCAGATAAGAATACGTTATTTTATCCAGGTTATTCATATGTGCTTGTACATATCCATACTTTGCTTCATTAACCTTTGCCTTCGCATCACTATAATCTCCGGCTTCTTCAAGATATTGGACCGCCTTTTTATAGTCCTTAGAATTGATACAAGCTACACCGGCATAATAACTTGCTTCTTTCAACAAAGCATCCGAATATTCATAACCTTTTACTTGTGCAAAATAGTTTCTTGCCTCTTCATACCTTTTGGCAGCCAAACATTCCTTCGCATACGCATATGTCGATTCATTAAACTTATCCAGTCCATCTTTATAGTCTTTCAAGTCTTTAAACAGGTCTAAAGCCTCTTGGTATTTCTTCGCGGTCAGGCATTCATCTGCATAGAGATATTTGGCATCCTTTGCTTTATCCGTAGCATCCTTATAACCAAAACCAAGCGTCCTGTATCCTTCATACGCAGTTTTATAATCCTTGTTCGCATATGCAGTTTCCGCCATTTGATATATAGATTCTTTCATTCGAGCTTTGGAATCTTCATAATTCCCCAATTCCTTAAACAAATCTGCGGCCATAGCATAATCCTTGTTTGCAAACAATTCAGAAGCTTTGGCGTATTTTGTTTTTTTAATCCAGTCCTCTGAATCGGCGTAATCTCCAAGACCTGTAAATAATGTCAACGCTTCATCATATTCTTTCGCTTCATACTTCGACTTTGCATCTCTGTAATTCGCTTCATTTCTGCAGTAGACTGCTCTTTCCCCGCTATCCTGATAGTCCGGAATCTTTTCATATTCAACAGCTGCGTCTGCAAACTGTTCCTGACCTTCCAGATAAATTGCCTTTGCATATAAAGTTTCTATTGCTTTCTCCGCACTATCCCGGTAATCGCCAAGCGCTATATATGTATTATATGCGGAATCAAATTTCTGTTTTTCAACGTTACTTCCCGCCACAGAATATCTAATATATGGAATAAGATGGAATACGCTTCCGTATATTGCACCGGCTAAAAGAATGAGCCCCAAGGTTGCAAATGCAATCCCCTTTATTGTTTTCTTCCTCTTAGCTTTCTTTGCTTCCTTTTCCTCACGTTCTTGACGTTCCTTCTCTTCCTGGGCTTTTCTTAACCGTTCTTCTGCTTCTCTCTGTTCTCTTTCTCTTGCCAGACGAATTTCTTCTTCTTTTCTTCTTCGTTCTTCTACGATAGCATTTGTCTCAGCGATAATTTTCTCCGGATTATATTTATCCTGAAGTTGAGCCAGACTCGATTTGCAGCTATAGCAGATATCTTCTCCTGCATTGTTGGTCGCCCCACAGGTACATCGCCAGATTTTTTCACCCACAACCGGAACTAACTTTGCGGACTTAGTCGTCAGCTCAGCGAAGTGTTCTACGGCATCCTTACTACCTAATACAGACAATAGGGCAGGCTGCATTGGAACCGCTGACGATGCCTCATTACATTCCACCATTCTGCGATCTTCATAAAGGATTTTTCTTATAATAACGTCAATCTCTCGCACGTTCTTATTCGGTATAGGAATTGGTGTTGTCTGCCCAAATACAGCTTCTCTCTTCGTCTTTAAGTCAAGAAGCTGGAATCCCTCTACACCTTCAGCTGAATTTCCCCATGCATCCGTCGCCTTAATATCCAAAAGCAATGCCTTAATGGGTTCATCGGTAAGACTTCTAAAAGAACATCTTGCAAATATCGAAGCATCGCTGATATCCTTTATCAATGAAATCTTTTCGATAAGTACAGGAACATCTTCCTGAACTTTTCCATCCGTAATTTCAAAAATGGTTTCAAATTTTCCAGTCTGGCCTGATGGTTTCGGTACACCGGCAGATGGGCCATTCTGAGCGCTGCTTGGGGCGGTCATTTTGTTGGCATTTTCCTGATTAATTATTGTATCAATTAATCCTGAACAGCCATACGTACTGCACCCTTCGTTAGCCTGCCAACACGCTAAATGGTGTGGCATAGAACATGTGTTGCAGAACACAACCACATCTTCCTGCTTAAACGGAGTCTTACAATACGGGCATGTCTTTCCGACATAAATACGCTCCATACATTTTCCTCCTCATAGTTTCTATTTTGGTAAGCACGTTTTCACGGCTCATCAGCACAGCATCTGCTTGAATATCCTATTCTGTAATATATCTATCAAAGTTTCGTCCGTCAAAGGATTTGATAACTGCATCACCCGGCATATTTTTACACCTCGCATACTCAATCATCATCACCGTTTTAACCGACTGAAGCCCCTGCTCATCCAGCTCATTCAAGATATCTTTCAAAGAAAACCCGGCCAGAGAATCCAGCTCATTCTCGTCTGCCGCAATTCCGTTATTTAAAAAAGCTGACAGACTCTTATTAAGCACTCCCGTCTGTCTAAGTAACTGATGTGTTTGCTTATTCTGATCAAAGAAAAACATTAGCGACAGATAAGTCCCCCACGACATTTTTTTAGATTTTCTCTCTACCTCACCATAAGTCTGTCTGGAAACCCCGATTACTCTGGCAATTTCTTCTTGGTGTATACCAGCTTTTGCCCTAAGCATAATCAACTCGTCTGTCAGTTTACTGATATATTTGCTCTTCTCCTCTTCTGACAATATCCATTCTGTATTCATATTGCTGATCCCCCTATATTGTACAACATGTAAACATATACTACATTATAATAGTACAATTTGTAAAGTCAGTTGTCAATATGTTTATATATTTTATAACAAAGATGTCAAACTTTACATTATAGTACGCTTTGTGATACACACATGATGCTTACTGTTTTCAATCAATACCACAATTTGCAACTCCGCATCTTGCTTCTTCAGAAGCGAATCCTTCATATTCTGCCGTTCTTGCAAGCCGGATTCTGAAAAAGAAGACGAGTTCAAATACGACTTTGCTTTATGAAGCGCTTCTTCTTTACCTGTTGCGTAATATGATGAAGAATTGTAATTTGAATACCTACTATTATTTGAACAATAACATAATTATTATATTTATTTTTTTCCATTTGAACTTGCAATTCCACTTATTCCTAAGTAAATTAGTGTAAAATTATAGTTGCAAAAATAAAGGGAAGAAGCCGAAACTTCTTCCCAATCATACCGATTTTCTCTATGATGTCAGTTGCGACACAAACAGAGAAAGGATCCTTAAACCGGAACAAACTTAACTCGTAAAGAGCCAGAGCCATCCTAAGAAAAGCGGATACACAAGCAAAATACCAATCGCATACAAAACATTCCATACCGTAACGCTCTTTAAATCTGCTGCCGCCACCACACATTGAATCACAACTCCTATCAGCGCCAGCTTCCACAAAAAGCGGAACAGGTATGCCATCCTGACCCTGCGGTACTGCTTTTTGCTGACGGGAAGATACTTTAACTTCCTGTAAGTGCCGCTGTTTTTCTGTCTCGGCGTCAAGGAATCCGTCACATTGACATAGGGCAGCAGCACAAAATAAGAAGCCCATCCCGGCATCATAATGCACATCGCCCTGATTGCCCCTTCGCCACGCGCAATTTCCTGCACAGGGATTACCATCAGCGCCAGCAGAATAAAAGAAAACAGCCCCGCCAGAAACCATGCAATCTGTCCGGTATAGGAAAACAAATCTTTGTCAAAGGCCCTTATCCGCGCCCTCTCTTCTTTCTCCCTTTCCTTTTTGTTTCTAAAAGCCTCATTTCCGTAACTATTCATACAAATCTCCCTTCCTGCCTCATACAGGCTGCACTTCTCCAAAAGAGACAAACCTGCCCGCCTCCAAAACGCCGACATAATCAAGCTGCTTCTCTATTTCCTCTTCCATGTGCGTCGATAACATGACGGAGCAGCTTTCGTCCTGAATCAATTCGCGCAGCAGCCTGTAAAAATCAATCCGGAACACAGGGTCCATTCCGGCCGTGGCTTCATCCAGCAAAAACAGCTTCGGTTTATGCGCTACCGCAAATGCAAGCTGAAACTTCATAAGCTCTCCGCGGGACATTTTCCCCACCGTTTTATTTTTAGAAACATGAAAACTCTCCATGGTGCTCTCAAACAAGTCTTTGTCAAAGTCAGAATAAAACCGGCTCAACATCTGCACATTCTGCGCTGCTGTCCGCAAATTCAGAAATTCGTTTTTTTCCGAGACAAAGCCAATTTGGTTCAATGTCTGCAAATGGTCTTCATGAATCTCCCTGCCGTCCAGCAAAAGTTCCCCCGAATACCGCTTTTTACCGTCCATGATATAGTCAAAAAATGTAGTTTTGCCCGCGCCGTTTTTCCCCACGATTCCCATAATATAACCCTTCGGCAGCGCAAAACTGATATCCTCCAGTTTGAACGCCTTCCGTCCAAAACCCTTCGGCCTTATGCTTCTTACCTCTTTTGCTGAAAACAAAATGTCATTTTTCATAATAGTCCCTCCACCATAGCCCGAATTTCATCGTCCGACAATCCCGCCTGCTTTGCCAGTTCAATTACCTCCGTAAAACGCTTTTCCAACTGCATAAGCTGCTTTTCATGGAGATAATCCGTGTTGTACTCACAGACATAAAATCCTTTATTTGCCACAGAGCGGATAAGGCCTTCTTTTTCCAGTTCCTCATAGGCCCGCTTCGTTGTGATAACGCTGACCCCTATCTCCGCCGCCAGCCCCCTGATGGAGGGCAGCGCTTCGTTCGCGGTCAGTTCTCCCGACACGATTGCATTTTTCATCTGGTTTACAATCTGCTCATATATCGCATAAGTGCCATGCGGTTCAATAATAATCTGCATCTTTTCCTCCTTTCCGCACATTACTGCCAAGCAATTGTGAAACTCGGTGACTATGCCGTTGTCATTGTGTATGTCGTACATTCCAACGCAGACTCGCTTTCGCTCCGAGCTTACCGTAGCGGTACATAAGCTGCCAAAATACGGCAGCTAAGTGCCGACGGTAAGCAAGGGTCTGCTTATGGAATGTACGACATACACAATTCGGAACCGGCAAATAAGCGTTTCACAATTGCTTACATCACTAATATCCCAGTTTCTCATAATCGGCAAAGTTGCGCCGTATGGTTTTCCATTTTTTTGTCATGCCCCAGACAAGGGGAAGCATAATTACCATCTCAATGAGAAATATCACCCAGAATTCAACCTCACTGACAGGATACAGGCAGGTCGCAAACATTGCCGAGCCGCCTATTTGGCACAACACCAGCGGAACTTCCGCAAAATCCTTTAGATTTCCGTAAGCCGGCCGCTCTTTTGTACTGTGCACCGTGTCGTCCCAGAGCATACCGCAGATATAGGTGACGCAGAATATGGTTACAAGCTGCAGAACCAGTCCGTATACGGATACATCTCCCAAAAACGCCGCCGCGCTATCACACAGTCCCGCAAAAAGTATGGGAATTGCAACTTTGACATATAAAGATTTTCGGATGTACGCCTCCCGCTGCTCCTTCGAAAACGGCACAAGATACATCATAAAAGGCAGTGATACATCGTGGAAGGCGCCGCTCAGCACGGCAAAAGCCACCGGAATTGCAAACAGCCAGTTTTGTGACATCTCCGTCTGAAACCTCCAGCAAAACATCACCCCGATAGAAGCCCATGCAACGAGCAGCCCCAGCCTTTGCGGATTGATATCCCTGTAAAATCCCAGAAAATAGTCCTTTATCACCAGCCGGTACATATGGCAGCCTGACGCCGCCGCTCTTGCTTTTCTTTCCATTTTTAACCTCATTTCTGCGTCTTAGTTCGCACGCTTTTACTTTTCCATAAAATACATCAATTCCTCTATGGAAGGCTCCCACACCTTCAACGCTGCATCAAACGGCTTCCCCGAATTGTACACAAGCGCCCTGCTGCCGAATTCTCCGCTTTCCATGTGGATTACCCTGTCCTTTAAAAGCTTCAGCTTATATTCCTCTCCGGCAGCCATCCGGTAGCGCCCCCTGACGCTCTCGATATCGCCGTAGAGAAGCTGTCTGCCGCCTTTTATAAACAGAAGGTAATCCGCCAGCATGTCGATGTCTGAGGTCAGGTGAGTCGAGAGAATCACGTGATTCTCCCCACCTGCCACATAATCCCGCAGCACCTTCATAAAAAGCGTCCTGAACTCCTTGTCAAAATTTGCGGCGGGCTCGTCTAAGAGCAGCAGCTTTGGCTTGTGGGACAGGGCAAATGCCATTGCAAATTTCAGCTTTTCTCCCTTGGACAGCCGCCCGTATTTCTTCCTGCTGTCCAGTCCGAACTTTTGCATGTGCTCTTTCAATCCGCTTTCCTCATAATGGCGGTAAAACCGCCCGTAACGGTTTCCGTTTCGCAGCAGGGTGTCACGCACATCAAACAGATCGCCGTGCAGTACCGTGCCAATCTCCTGCTTTACGGCCGCCTCTTCCTCTGCAAGGGAAATCCCGTCAAGCCGGATTCCGCCTTTGTCCGCGGACAGCAGCCCCGCTATGATCTGCAGCAGCGTGGTCTTGCCCGCGCCGTTTTCCCCGATAAGCCCCATAATATAGCCTTCCGGCAGCTCTAGGGATATATTGTCCAAAAGAAATGTATTCCGCTTTTTTGATACAGTTTCAAGTTTCAGCATCCTCGTCTTCCTCTCGTATATATTCTGTATATATCAATATATACACTACATGCACACTTTTGTCAACAAGATTTTTAAAAAAAATCTAAATTGCCTTTTTATCCGCCGTGCTATATAATTGACCTATCATTTATTTCTACACAAAACCGGCGCGTCCCACCAAAGCCATGGCCGGCAGGGGATACGCAGAAACGAGGTCAAAATGGCGAATCCATATCTTCCAAACTGGGAATATATCCCTGACGGCGAGCCGCGCGTATTCGGCAGCCGCATCTATGTCTACGGCTCCCATGACAGGGCAGGCTCCGACAAATTCTGCGACTATGTCTTAAAATGCTGGAGTGCACCCCTTGACAATCTAAACGACTGGGTATGTCATGGGGATATTTTTCACACCCGCGCGGATTATGACCACGCAGCGGATACAGACTGGACCGGGGAAAACAACGAGCTTTACGCACCGGATGTGGTAGAAAAAGACGGAAAGTATTACCTCTTTGCCTACATTGTAAATGCAAAAGGCTGTGTCGCAGTAAGTGAGCGCCCGGAGGGTCCATTTACTCTCCTGTCCAAATACCAATATACCATCTCCGACGAAATCTGCTGCAACGGCTGGTTCATAGACCCGGGCGTGTTGGTGGACGACGACGGACAGGTGTATATTTACTGCGGCTTTGAACGTTCTTTTATGGCACAGATAAATCCTGAAAATATGTACGAAGTGTTAGACAATACCTGCATCGAGCATTTTATCCCCTGTGAGCTTTCCGGCAGGAACGGTTTTGACAAAGAAGAAAAATTGTTTTTTGAAGCGGCGTCACCCCGCAAAATCGGCGATACCTACTATATGATTTATTCTCCCAAAAGGGGATGCCGCCTCGCCTATGCAACCTCGGACAAACCAACCGGACCGTTTACCTACCGGGGCTACATCGTGGACAACGGCGTCGATTATCCGGGCGGCAATAACCACGGCTCCATCGCCTATATCAACAATCAGTGGTATATCTTTTACCACCGCATGACAAACGGCACCATCATGTCCAGACGGGGCTGTGTTGAAAAAATCGAAATTATGCCCGACGGCACCATTCCGCCTGTGGAAATGACCTCCTTGGGCTTTGAAGAATCTTTATCGCCCTACAGGGAGACGCCCGCCGATATTGCCTGTGTGCTGAAAGGCACTGCTTTTATCACGGAAAAGAACCTATTGGAGCGTGTCGTAACCAACATCACGGATGGCTGTATCATCGGCTATAAATACTTTGATTTTGGGGAAGATTTCTCGAGTAAAACTTTTACCTTCGTCGCCAGAATCGGCGGCTGCGGCTGTGACTGCACCATGCATATCCTAATCGACAGTGAAGACGGCACGGAGATTGGCTGCTGCCCTGTCGGACACGATGACGCTTTGGTAGAAACAAGGGTAAACATCGTCACCGGACGCCATGCCCTGTTCTTTAAAATCACCACCGATTACACCGGCTGGACTGCCGATTACTTCAAGGGGCGCAGTTTGTTTGAACTAAAGTCGTTTATATTTTTAAAATAATATTCTTCTATCAACGTACTGCCCTCTGCTGCTTTACAGCGCTTTTGTTGGCATACATCCTGCTGTCCGCGACATTCAGGAAATCCTCGCTGCCAAACTCGCAGTACCCAATCGCATAGCTGATGGGAACATTGCTGGATTGATTGTAGATTCTGCAATGTTCCTCCAGTTCACGGATAAACCGCTCTGCAGCCCCGTCATATAAAACAGCAAATTCATCTCCGCCCTGACGGTACACCCTGCCATTTTCTCCTACTGCGCCGGAAAGCAGGCCGGCAAACCCCTGCAGCATTTTGTCACCCGCAGAATGTCCAATCGTATCATTCACCTTTTTCAAATCGTTTAAATCGGCAATGATATAATAACCGCTGCTGTCCTTTGTAAGCTTTCCCAAATCCCGCTCCAGCGCATTCCGGTTATAAATGTGCGTCATATAATCAATATATGCAAAATGGCTGCCCGTCTCTGTGCAAAAAGCAATGATGCTCGGCATACAGTTATGCTTTGCTGCCGTCTCCGCGTCCGACAAAACCTTGGTATCAATGCTTATGCTGTCCCTTCCGTACTTACCCTCGACAGCATTCTTGACCTTTTCCAGCACCACATAGGCTTTTTCCTTTGTTCCGCTGATAAACGCCACACCATTTTCACCGATGCGATACCCCTGCAGATGGTATGACTTGATTCCCCTGTGGATATCCTGCAGAATCAGCGCATCCTGTTTCCAGTCAAAATTGTTTTCCGTCTTGCAAAAACACAGGACCGCTATCATCATCTTCTGCTTTTCAAAATCATTTTCATCCAGAACCGTCTCAAAGGCATATTGATTGAACAACGCAGATTTTTCGTCCACATATTTTTCCGTATTTTCGTTGCTCAGCATAAGTCCGAGCATAATAAGCGTAGAGCAGACAACCACCAAGAGATTTTCCGGCATCAGCATTTGAATGGCCGAAGTAACAATATAAATCGGAACGGCAAGTATGATTGCCATTCTTTTTTCACCGTCCAGAATCTTCCAGTAGCGGAGACAGTAATACAAAATCAGAATCAGGTATATGACAACACTTCCATACAAAGCGTACGCCTTCGGTCCCAAAGAATAATCTGTGGTTTTCCCATGGATATAGGTAATCGGCAGCACCAGAATCCCTATAGTTGACAGGCAGAACGGCAGACTGTGCAGCACTTTCAGCGTTCTGTCAAACCGCAGACTGGCTTCCAGATAACTCCTCATATACAAAAACAACATATAAATAAAACCCAGTATGGACATTAAATAGATAATATGTGCCACCAGATTCACCGCATCCGAAACTATGTCTCTGTGATTGACCGTATAAACCGTGATGAGGTCAAACAAGGCATTCAGAAGCGTCACTCCCGTGAGCAGCCGGAAAATCCTTGTGGATTTTATCGGAATATGCGGCTTCCGATAGTAAAACCCAATCATATATATAATAAACAAAAGACATACTATCGGCGTTTTTAACAGCATATCAAGATACCTTTCCTCCCGCAGCGCTCCAAGCGTCACAACTACCCATGTTTTCAATGATATTATGTAAATTCTATCCTATATAACGGGAAAAAGCAATCAAGATTTTCATCATGTCGGGAGTATGTAGGAATTTAGGCTGAAATATTGATTGTCATGATTTTAATTTTTATATTCACGAACTGCAATAAATCTTCTCACAGTAAATTCAGCTTTTCTATTTTCGCTTTTTAGATTTCTTTTTAGCAACCTTGTCGCTTCCACACGCTTCTTCGTCATGCAAGACTAACTTTTTATTTTTATCTTCCTGCACATAATATAAATCAAGCACCCCCTGCAAATCACGGGAAAAGTACTCCATTTGCTCCAACTCATGTTTTTCCGGAAATCCTTCTAGACATCTGCAAGCTACAGCAATCGCATAAACTACCAAAAAAGGAATTAATATATTCAAAATCATACTCATCATTCCTATTACATTTTTTTGTTCTGTTATCGTTTTTGAGAAAATTGTAAGTATTATTGGTATAGCAAGTGTCTGCACCCATTTATCAAAACGAGACATATTCTCTTTTCGTTTTTCCCTGATTTTACCAATACGCTCATTCAATCTTTCATGCAATAACTTTATCGTTTCCATTGACATAATCCCTTGCTGGTTTAACCACATCACAAATTCTCGACAATAAAGCTGATATTCTTTTAGATTTTTATCACTATTTTCTATCAGAAAATTTTCGGTAGAAAAATATAGAACAAACGCCAAAATCACTTCTATAATTGCTATACCAATAGAATATTTTTGAATCACCGGCACGAAAAACAGACACAAACAAGCTATCATTCCCAAAAGGGCTATTTTTGCCAAACATGGGTTTTTTTAAGTCTCTTCCATGTTGAATCACCTCTCTTTTTTTGATAACTTAGGTAACAGTAAAACAGCTTTCTATCCATATTATTCCTCCGCACTTCCTTTTTTCAAAACAGCCTTATTAGCTCCCTTGCTCTTTCATGCTGCAATACATCAATTCATAGAACCCTACATGAACGTATACTACATAAATTCTTGCAGCTTCCATATGTTATAACAAAATTTCTTATATTGTAACAACAAAATACTAATTCAGCAAGTTTTAATGAAACTCTTATTTTCCTCGCCTTTTCCCTTATCGCATGTTAAAATCATTTGCTAGTGCTATACAAACAACGATGTTATAATCTCTTTAAAAATTAGTAGGAGGTTCCAAGATTATGAACAGAAAAATAGTGAAATTTAGCGACAATATTAAAATTCTCAGAAACAAAACCGGATTGTCACAGGAACAAATGGCAGAGATATTTCCCGTTTCAAGACAAACCGTATCAGCTTGGGAAAAAAATATCAGCAGTCCAGATATCGCCACTATAGCAAAAATGAGTGAAGTATTTAATGTGACTACCGATGAGCTTATATTTGGCAAACTTTCAAAAGAAAAGGGAGTAGTAGTAGAAATCATAAACGATGAGGAAAATGAAAAAGATTTTATTCGTACAATTGAGAAAAAGGGTTTTTATGATATTATTGAAGAAGATTTACAAACCTTTTTTCCCATAATACCTTTAAGGTTTTCACGCATCATGGGCATTGCAATGGAATTGAAGGAAAACGGATACCAGATTGTTTCTGTTTATTCCAATGGTTTTAGTATTTATTTTCCAACTGATGAAAGCGCAATAAAATTTTCAAGTGTTCTTTATGACATCATAGATTCTTTTATACACTATGAAAAAGAACGAACAGCATTTTCTTATTCAGAAGCAATACAAGAGAGAATAGACCAAGTCGAGATATCAATTATAAAGGAGACTCACAAAGCTATATTTGGTGCCGATATAGATGATATGTTCTATTGGGTAGATGAATACGACACCATACGCGGTTATGGCAAAACCAAGGAAGATTGTACACAACAAGCAAATGAGCAAAACTGCAAAGAGTATACAATTTTACATGAGTGATAAATTACACCTGATTATATATGTAATTAATGTCTGCTCATTAAGCCGCCAATAATTCATTGGCACCTTTTTGATCATAAAACAGCACGAAATTTTGCCGTAAGTACCTTGAAAATACCGCCATCAGAAAATGGCGCAAAGA
>JAAUZU010000019.1:0-7072 GCA_014804445.1 Lachnospiraceae bacterium
ATAAAGAAATCAGAAGAAAAGCACAACTTAACCAATGAGTTTGGAGGACAGTCCTTATCTTTCAGTTCATAAGTTGTTTTGCCCTTTGTAATGATTGTGGTGTCCCTGCCATATCTCTGGTCCATCTTAAAAACAAAACAATTTTTACAGCCCGGACTTACCTTTTTACATCCGTGCCAGGGATTCCAGGGTATTGCTTTTTCAATTTCTGTGTTCTGCATAATTTTATCCTTTCAACTCTTGATTTGGTAAATACATAATACCATAAAAACAGGAATATTTCTACTAATTCAAGCCGCCCAATCGGCACAGAAAAAATGAGGCATCGAGTTTCTGACGAAGATAAAGTAAATTAAAATTGACGAAAATCCACAGGCAGTATATAATAAAGAATAAGCGAATTTTGAACCGCTTACTACATAGTTTAAGAAAGATAATTTTAAGGAGGGCTTTTTCAGATGGAAAAAGGAAAATTTGGCGTTAGGCTGTCATTCTATGCAGTAGCAGCATTTATTTTTGCAATTCTGGGGTATTCAACCGCATTGATTTTACTGGCAGGTGTGGTTATCGTAGGAGAGAAGGAGGAATGGGCAGGCAGACAGGTAATTCAGGCAGTTTGTCTTCAGTTTGTATCCGGTGTGATCGGTACATTTTTCGGTTTGTTCGATTTCTTCTACAGAATTCCCATTTTCGGAACTGTTTGGGGAACCATCGTAAGTATTGTGGAATCTGTAATAGCTATCATCATTCTGATATTTGCTATTATCGGACTGGTAAAGGTAGCAGGGGGCAAAGAAGCTGGTGTTCCTCTTGCAGACAAGTTTGCAAACTGGGCATATGGCAAGATAACCGTAAAGCAGCAGCCGGTTTATCAGCAGCCTATGCAGCCGATGCAGCCCATGCAGCCTGCAGCACCCGCACAGCCGGTTCAGCCTATGCAGCCTGCAGCACCTGCACAGCCGGCGGCTGATGTATGTGCAAACTGCGGCAATCCTTTAAACGGCGGCGCATTCTGCACAAAGTGTGGAACTCCCGCAGCAAAATAAGGCAGCAGACGAGCGTTTTTGCTTGACAAAATGCGGTGATACGATTATAGTGTAAAGAAATTAAATGAAAAAGGTAGAGACAAAAAGGAGTACATATTACCCCTTGTCAGAGAGGACGGCTCGGCTTACGCCGGCTGTGAGGCTGTCCAAAGGAAGGGATATGGAAGGTAGTTTTGGAACCGGAGGGCAGAAAGCGTATGCGGAGTAAGTCCTCACGCCCCGTCCCCGTTACAGGACGAGACTTTAGTGGAAGTCGCTGAGGCAGCCTAGGCTGCGAACAAAGGTGGTACCGCGAGAAATCGCCCTTTGCCGGTAAATATCGGCAAGGGGCTTTTTTATGTTTCAAAAAAGGAGGACCTATGAGCAAAGAATTGGCAAAAACCTATGACCCGCAGGGCATAGAGGACAGACTGTATCAGAAATGGATGGACAAAAAGTATTTTCACGCGGAGGTGGATTACGAGAAGAAGCCTTTTACGATTGTGATTCCGCCCCCAAATATCACGGGACAGCTTCATATGGGACATGCGCTTGACAATACCATGCAGGATATCCTGATTCGGTTCAAGCGGATGCAGGGCTACAATGCCCTCTGGCAGCCCGGAACGGACCATGCCAGTATTGCGACCGAGGTTAAAATCATAGAGAAGCTGAAAGAAGAGGGCATTGACAAACATGACCTTGGCAGGGAGAAATTCTTAGAGCGCGCGTGGGACTGGAAGAAGGAGTACGGCGGCAGGATTATTTCCCAGTTGAAAAAGCTTGGCTCTTCCTGTGACTGGGACAGGGAGCGCTTTACCATGGATGAGGGCTGCAATAAGGCAGTTACGGAAGTGTTCTGCAAAATGCACGAAAAAGGCTGGATTTACAAAGGCGCCCGCATCATCAACTGGTGTCCGGTCTGCAATACTTCCATCTCCGACGCGGAAGTGGAATATGAGGAGCAGGCAGGGCATCTGTGGCATATCAAGTATCCGCTTATCGAGGCGGACGGCAGCGTGAGTACCACGGAATTTCTGGAGTTTGCGACCACACGTCCCGAAACCATGCTGGGAGATACGGCGGTGGCAGTCAATCCGGACGACGCCCGTTATCAGCATTTAATCGGCAGGAAGGTGATGCTGCCCATTATGAACAGGGAGATGCCCATTGTTGCCGACGGCTATGTTGACATGGAATTTGGTACGGGTGTGGTAAAGATTACGCCGGCACACGACCCCAACGACTTTGAAGTGGGCAAGCGGCACAATCTGCCCATTGTCAATGTGATGAACGATGACGCGACCATCAACGAAAACGGCGGACGTTTTGCAGGCATGGAGCGCTATGCGGCAAGAGCAGCCATTGTAAAAGAACTGGACGAGATGGGGCTTTTGGTAAAAATAGAGGACTATTCCCACAATGTAGGAACCCACGACCGCTGCAGCACCACCATCGAGCCGCTGGTAAAAGAGCAGTGGTTTGTCAAAATGGATGAACTGATAAAGCCTGCTGTGGACGCAGTGAAAAACGGTGAGGTAAAGCTGATACCGGAGCGCATGGAAAAGACATATTTCAACTGGACTGATAATATCAGGGACTGGTGTATCAGCCGCCAGCTTTGGTGGGGACACCGGATTCCGGCATATTACTGTGACGACTGTAAAGAAGTCGTGGTGGCGCCTGAAATGCCAAAGACCTGTCCGAAATGCGGCGGAACGCATTTTACACAAGACCCGGATACGCTGGATACCTGGTTTTCTTCCGCACTTTGGCCTTTTTCCACGCTGGGATGGCCGGAAAAAACAGAAGACCTTGCCTATTTCTATCCCACGGACGTGCTGGTGACAGGCTACGATATTATTTTCTTCTGGGTTATCCGTATGATATTCTCCGGCTATGAGCAGATGAAGGAGAAGCCTTTTAAGACGGTGCTTTTCCACGGACTGGTGCGCGACAGTCAGGGAAGAAAGATGTCCAAATCGCTGGGGAACGGCATTGACCCGCTGGAAATTATTGAAAAATACGGTGCGGACGCCCTGCGTCTTACCTTGATTACCGGCAATGCGCCCGGCAATGACATGCGTTTCTATTATGAGAGGGTGGAGGCTTCCCGCAATTTTGCCAATAAGGTGTGGAATGCATCCCGCTTTATCATGATGAATATGGAAGGCAAGACACTCCATGCGCCTGCGGCAGGGGACCTGGAGCCGGTTGACAAGTGGATACTGAGCAAGCTGAACAGTCTGGTAAAGGAAGTCACCGACAATATGGAGAGCTTTGAGCTCGGCATTGCGGTGCAGAAGGTATATGATTTTATCTGGGACGAATTCTGCGACTGGTATATCGAGATGGTAAAGCCCCGTCTTTACAATTCCGACGACGCCGCAAGCCAGAACGCGGCGCTTTATACCTTGAAGACCGTTCTTTTGGATGCGTTAAAGCTGCTTCATCCCTATATGCCCTTTATCACAGAGGAAATTTTCTGTACCCTGCAGTCCGAGGAGGAATCCATTATGATTTCTTCGTGGCCCGTATACCAGGAGGAGCGCTGCTTTACAAAAGAAGAAACCGATATCGGAAGAATTAAGGAAGCGGTACGCGGTATTCGGAATGTGCGTGCACAGATGAATGTAGCGCAGGGCAGAAAGGCATCCGTGTATGTAGTCAGCGGGGACGAGAGTATCCGCAATGCTTTTGAGGAGGGCGCGCTGTTTTTTGCTTCCCTTGCCTATGCCTCAGAGGTATTCATCAAGGAAGATAAAGAAGGCATCTCAGAGGATGCGGTATCCGTGGTAATTGCGGGCGCAACCCTCTATATTCCGTTTGCGGAGCTTGTCGATATCGCACAGGAAATTGAGCGTCTTTCCAAGGAGGAGAAACGTCTGGAAGGCGAACTGGCACGTGCGGAAGGTATGCTGAAAAACGAACGTTTCCTTTCCAAAGCGCCTGCACAGAAGGTTGAGGAGGAAAAGGAAAAGCTGGAGAAGTACACCGGCATGTTAAAGGAAGTGCGGGTTCGTATCGACCAGCTTAAGGGAATCGGGAAGGCAGATTGATGAGCACATATACGGAAGCGGAAAGCTACATTTTAAATATCCCAAAGTTTGGGGAAAAGCATACGTTAGAGGATATAGGGAGGCTGCTTCGCCGGATTTATGCGGGGCGGGGCAGCCGGATTATCCATGTGGCAGGCACAAACGGAAAAGGTTCTGTTTGTGCCTATCTGCGCGCCGTGCTGACAGCGGCGGGTTACAGCGTGGGAATGTTTACATCGCCCCACCTTGTGTCCATGCGCGAGAGAATCTGCATCGGCAGCGAAATGATACCGGAGGAGGAATTTGTATCCGCCTATGAAAAAATACGGGAAATTATAAAAGAAGAGGCGGCGGGCGATGCGCGGGAGGAAGCCAGACTGCACCCCTCCTTTTTTGAATTTGTGTATCTGATGGCCATGTACTGGTTTGCGCAGAAAAAACCGGATTTTATCATTTTGGAGACGGGGCTCGGCGGCAGGCTGGATGCGACCAATTCGGTGACAAAGAAAGAAGCCGCCGTCATTACGCATATGGGACTGGACCACACGGCATATTTGGGAAACACGCTTCCTGAGATAGCGGCGGAAAAGGCGGGTATCATGCAGGCCGGTGCGCCGGTTATTTATTGGGAAACCGATGCGCAGGTGGCGTCAGTTTTGGCAAAATGTGCAAAAAATCTGCAAATACCTGCTTTTTCTGTGTCGAAAAAAGATTATATTTTCTTAAATTTTAATCATAAAAGCATTGATTTTTCTTATCAATCCCTTTATTATGATAGTATTAGGCTTCGTTTGAACACGAGTGCCTTCTATCAGATGGAGAATGCGGCGCTTGCGCTTCGGACTCTCGAGGTGGTTTTGGGAGAGGGGAAGCTTACCAAGGAGGCTGTGCGGCAGGGGATTGCCGACGCTTTCTGGGCGGGACGCATGGAGGAAATCCTGCCGGATGTATATTTGGACGGGGCGCACAACAGCGATGGCATCAGAGCGCTTTTAGAGACGGTCAGTCAGGACGGATATGCGCGGAGGCGCCTTTTGTTTGGCGTTATGCAGGATAAGGATTACAGATTTATGACAGAGGAAATTGCCGCAAGCGGCCTGTTTACGGATATTTCCGTGGTCAGCCCCAGGAATACGAGGGCGGTGGAAACGGGTATACTTGAGGATGTATTTAGCGATACAGGCTGCAGTGTGACCTGCTATGAATCGGCAGGAGAGGCTTTTAGGACGCTGCTTTCCCAAAAGAAAGATCAAGAGGCGCTTTATATTGCGGGCTCCCTGTATCTGGTTGGTGAGATAAAGGAGTTATTATGATTAACTTTGAAGAGGAATTAAAGAAGTTTCATCCGAGTCTGGAGGTAGAGGATGCGGAGGAAGCGATTTATAATCAGGATATGACGGATATGGCGGACATTTTGGTAAAAATGCTCAAGGAAACCAGTGAGGAAGAAGAATACGAGTATGAGGAGTAAGGGGCATGAATTGTTATAAATGCGGCTGCCGTTTGTCTGAATATGATTATTGTACCGCCTGCGGCGCCGACGTTGCTTTGTACAAGAGAATTCTGGCAGTGTCCAACATGTATTACAACGAGGGACTGGAAAAGGCGGGCGTCCGTGATTTGACCGGTGCGGTTGCAAGCTTGCGGCAGAGTTTAAAATTTAATAAAAACAATGTGGAGGCGCGTAACCTCTTAGGGCTTGTCTTTTTTGAGATGGGCGAGGTTGTCGCAGCGTTGAGCGAGTGGGTCATCTCAAAGAATCTGCGCCCGCAGAAGAATATTGCGGACGACTACATTGACATGATACAGAACAACGCGACAAGGCTGGACACCATAAACCAGACCATCAAGAAGTACAACCAGGCGCTTGTGTACTGCAATCAGGGAAGCAAGGATCTGGCAATCATACAGCTCAAAAAGGTTCTGTCCTTAAATCCGCGTTTTGTCCGGGCACATCAGCTTCTGGCGCTGCTCTACATCGACAGCGAGCAGTGGGAGCGCGCGAAACGGGAGTTGGACAAGTGCTGTAAAATAGACATTAACAATACGCAGACGCTTCGCTACTTAAGAGAAGTAGAAAACATGCTTGCCTCGGACGAGCAGGGCAGGGGCGCACAGAAAAAGAAGACTGAAAATGCAGTCAGGTATCAGAGNGACAATGAGATTATCATTCAGCCTAAGAATTTCAAGGAGCCTAAAAATACAGGTCTCAGCACGCTGTTNAATGTGGGTATCGGGCTTGTGCTGGGNATTGCTTCCATGTTCTTTTTGATTCTGCCTGCGGCGGTCAACAGCGAGCGCACCAAGGCACAGGAACAGATACGCTCGATTGGNGATGAGATGGATGTCAAGACGGCGACAATCGCTACCATGCAGCAGACCATAGATGAAATGACGGGTGAAAACAGCAGGCTGCACGAGGAGCTTGACGCCTATGTGGGCACGGACGGTACGCTGCGTACCATCGATATCCTGCTGCAGGGAGCCTCCGAGTATCTGGAGACTGCGGATGCCGCAGCAACGGAGTCCTATCTGGACGAGGCTGCTTCCAATGTGGGCGATATGCAGGCGATGTCGGAGCCGTTCCAGCGTTTGTACAATAACCTGCTGGTGAAGATAGGTCCCGAGCTTTCGACTGTTTATTATGCTTCCGGCAACGCGGCGTACAACGACGAAGATTATGATACCGCCATTGCCGACCTTACCAAGGCGGTCAATTACGACGAGACAAATGGAGATGCACTCTTTACGCTGGGCAACGCCTACAGAAGAGCCGGTATGAANGTNGAAGCAATAGAAGTCTACGAGAAAGTGATTGAACTGTTCCCCGGAACAAATCGTGCTTCGAGAGCAAGAACTTATATCAACGAACTGAGCAGCAATTAAAATAAGCAGTAAAGAGAACATAAGAAAATATATAAAACACGAAAGAGAGTTTATAGTGACTATAGGCTCTCTTTTTTGATTCCGGTAATTGCTGAAATTTAGCGGCTATGCNGTTGTCATTGT
>JAAUZU010000019.1:7077-90157 GCA_014804445.1 Lachnospiraceae bacterium
TNNTANATTCCAACGCAGACNCGCTNTCGCTCCGAGCTTACCGCAGCGGTACTAAGCTCGAAAATACCTCGCTAAGTACCGGCGGTAAGCAAGGGTCTGCTTATGGAATCTACAACATACACAATTCGGAATCGGCGAATAGGAGCTTCGTAATTTCTTATCATAAAATCCGGATGCTTGCGAAACGCCCCTTTGCAAGCCACAAGAAATGAGCAATATAGACAAAATAAGGGCGACTTGCCACTGCTTCGGAGCCCGTTTTTGTCTATATTGAGCATTTCCGTCACTTACAGAAGGCATTTCGCAATCATCTATTTTAAAATCTTTTGAAAGGAGAGAACGGAAATGGACGATTTTAAAGTGATTGACAATTACCTCTGCGTGAAGCTTCCCGAGGAAGTAGACCACCACAAGTCCGCTTATATCAGTGAAAATGCGGACAAATACATTTTGCGGGAGCAGGTGAGCAATGTGGTATTTGATTTTGAGGATACCCGCTTCATGGATTCCTCCGGCATTGGCATCATCATGGGAAGATACAAAAAAATTGCGTGTTTTGGCGGGAAAGTATTTGCCATTCATGCGGACAGGCAGATAAAACGGATTCTGCATATGTCCGGCTTGCATAAAATTATCGAGATTATGGAATAGGAGGGTTTCAGGACAGATGATAGAAATCAAACAGAAAGAGATGGCTGCGGTACAGGGAGGGGGCAGTATGAAGAATGAAATGGCGTTGGAATTTGATGCGGTATCTACCAATGAAAGCTTTGCCAGAGTAGCGGTGGCGGCGTTTATCACACCTTTAAATCCGACGGTGGAGGAGCTTGCCGATGTCAAGACGGCGGTATCGGAGGCGGTCACGAACGCCATTATTCACGGTTACGAAAATGTCTACGGCTACGGCAGGCATGGCGAGGTAAAGCCGGTGCATGTGAAGGTGCAGGAAGGGAAGGTCTATATCCGCTGCCGAATCGAAGGGGATATCCTGCATATTGAGATAGAGGACAAGGGCATCGGCATTGAGGATTTGGACAAAGCGATGGAGCCGCTCTATACAAGCAAGCCGGAGCTGGAGCGTTCAGGCATGGGCTTTGCCTTTATGGAGGCGTTTATGGACGATTTGGAGGTAGAGTCGAAGCCCCTTGTGGGAACGATTGTCCGTATGCAGAAAAAGTTAGGGTGCAGCAACTTTATACAGGGGGAGGAATAGACCTCGGAATGGAAGAAATATCAGTATTAATCGCAAAATCACAGGCAGGGGATAAAGAGGCAAGAGATATACTGATAGAGAACAATTTAGGGCTGGTACATCACATTGTAAAGCGGTTCGCGGGCAGGGGGTATGACATGGAGGACTTGTTTCAGATAGGCACTATCGGGCTGATAAAGGCGATAGACAAGTTTGATCTATCCTTTGAGGTAAAGTTTTCCACTTATGCGGTACCCATGATAATGGGAGAAATTAAACGCTTTCTGCGGGATGACGGCATGATTAAGGTGAGCAGGACGTTAAAGGAAAACGGCATGAAAGCCAAAGCCGCGATGGAGCGTCTGACGGGTAAGCTGGGACGGGAGCCGCTGCTCCTTGAGGTGGCAGAAGAGGCAGGGCTTACCACAGAAGAAATTGCGCAGGCGCTGGAGGCGGGGACAGAGGTGGAGTCCATCTATAAATCAGTCTACCAGTCGGACGGCAGCGAAATCTTTCTGGTGGACAAGCTGGCGGGCGGCCTGGGCGGAACGAAAACGGCAGTAGGGGAAAACACGGGAGATTATGAAAAAGAGCAGGTGTTAAACAAACTGCTTTTAAAACAGCTTCTGGATTCTCTTTCGGAGAAGGAGCAGGAGCTGATTCGGATGCGCTATTTTCAGGACAAAACCCAGTCCGAGGTCGCCGGAAAAATGGGAATCAGTCAGGTGCAGGTAAGCCGCATGGAGAAAAAAATCCTGCTGCGTATGCGTGGGGAGCTGATGGTGTAAAATGGCTTGCAGCGTTAATATCTTAAGATATTCTGAAAACCTTTACTTTCCACTTTCCAATTGTGCCGGTTATAGGGTATAATGAAACCATATTCACGGCAGACAATACAATTACCTACGGGGTAGAAATGAGGAAATATGAATCGAAAGAAAAAGGAAATTACGTTTTACATAATGACAATTCTGGCTTGTCTGGTTGCGATGACGGTGGTAGTGGTAGCGGCGCTGCTGATATACGATAAGATACGGCAGAAGGACGAAGCGGTGGAAGCGAATGCGGAGATTGATGTGGTGATGTATTCGGAGGAAGAGGTCAACCTTATGCTGGCGGAGGCTGTTGCGCAGGCGGAGCAGAGCGCAAGGGAAGAGACAGCCGATTCCATTCTGAACCAGCTGCTGCAGAGTCTGGAAGGCGGAACTTCGACAGTGGGCGCGCTGCGTCCCTTCTATCCGAATCATATCGTGGTGGTCAGCAACGGCAGGTTCCATTTCGTGCCCATCCGCGACGATTTGAAGAAGCACAGTCTCTTGCAGGAGAATCTGCAGGTGCTGGAGACAGGGGAACTGCAGTATGTGGAAAACGGTGAAGTGATATCTCACAAGGGCATCGATGTGTCCCGCTATCAGGGGAATATCGACTGGAACAAAGTGGCGGCACAGGGCGTGGAGTATGTCATTATCCGTGTCGGCATCAGAGGCTGGGGACAGGAAGGTACGCTTGTTCTGGATGAAAAGTTTGAGGACAATATAAAAGGCGCGTCAGCGGCAGGGCTCAAGGTCGGCGTGTACTTCTTTTCACAGGCAGTCACGGACGAGGAGGCGCTTGAAGAAGCGGATTTGGTATTGGAGGCCATAGCGGGCTATGACGTATCTTATCCGATTGTATACGACGTGGAAAAAACGAGCGAGGCGAGCGGGCGCATGAACCAGCTCAGTGTGGAAGACAGAACCAGAATGGCGCACATTTTCATAGACAGAATCAAGGAGGCAGGCTATACCCCCATGATTTATGCCAACATGGAAATGTGGAGCGTGCTGATTAACATGGCGGAGTTTGAAGATGTGGATAAATGGTTTGCCTACTACGATACCGATTTGTATTTCCCCTATGAATATGCCATATGGCAGTATTCGGATACGGGAAGGATTGACGGTATCGGAGGCGATGTAGATTTAAATATCAGCTTTAAAGAGTGGTAGTACAAACAGGCAGCGGAGGATTTTTCCGCTGCCTGTCTTTAGTTTTCTTCTTTATAAGTTCCCGAAGCGGCGTCCCAGTAAAAGTAACGCTTTTCCGCAGTATCATCTTCTTCGACAGCCGCCTCTATGGTGTCTGTGCACACCAGTTTTCCGTCCTCCACCCGGCAGAAGCCCGGCGTTTCAAACAGCAGTGTGGGTTTGCCGTCCCGTACCGCCCAGACGTAGGACATAGGGGGTTGATAGTGACTGTCCTGATAGCGTCGTGCCGTGTAGAGAAGATGGCGTTCATTCTCGTATGAAATAATGGTTGGCTCATAGCCGTCCGTTGTGATTTCTTCTTCCAACAGGGTGAAACCCTGTGCATCCACATACCAGACAGAACCGCCAAAGCTCATAAAGGGCCATGAGTCGGAGTGGTAATAGGACATTTCCTCGCTCTGATAAATAGTTCCGTTAAAAGCGAAGGCAGCAGTTTTTCCATCTTTTTCAAAATCTGCATATAAAAAATCAAGGGGATACCAGGAGGAACTGTGATATTCTGCAAATAATTGTTCCAGATTCAGCAGGACAGCATCTGTCTTTTCAGGGCAGGTTCTCCATGCGCCGTCCGGCACAATCCACTCGTCGAACAGCTCCTCAATTTTCCATCGCTCTTTCGTGGATATATTTATTTTTTCCTCCTGATATGTTCTGGTATTGGATTCGATCATAAAATAGTAATAGTATTCGCCGATTCCTGTGATAACATCGTAATGTTCAGCAAAATACTGATATTGACTATTTGAGTCATCACGTTCTTCATACATTTCATAATAAATTCGGATTGTTTCATATTCTATTTCCCGCACATGTTCAAAGTCAGTATCTATCTGTATGATAGATTCTTCTGTGGTGTTATAGTAATCATAAATATACAGTAGTTTCCCGTCCCGAAGTGGGACATAGAAATCATGGTAATCCCCTATGTCCAGAGCGGCACATATCAGCGCCCCGTCGTCATAATACAGCAGCGCGGAGAAGTCAGCGTAGAATAATTCGTCAGACTGTATAAACAGGCTCTGTCTTCCGAAGTCATCTTCCAGTAAAACATATTTCCATGTACAAGCTCCAAACTCTTCGATATCCTCCCAATAGTGATGTCCGAGCCAATACCTGGTTTCCACATCCGCAATCAGGGTAAAATCACCGTTTAAAACTCTGTAAAAGGCTTCCCATGCCTCGCCTTCTTCATTCCAGCCCTTTGTCCATTCCGCCGCCAGCGCTTCCTGCTCTGCCAGATAGGCAGCTAACTCATCGGGTCGGAATACTTCCAGAAGGTTTTCCTTGGTAAAAGCATACCATACAGCGTATTCGCCGTTCTCTGAATCCGGTTCGGGTATGGGTATCAGTTCGTATTCCCCATGGGAAAAAAGGATTTTGCAAAAAGTTTCATCGGGCCACAGGTTTATGTAGGGACCGACGTCCTCATGAATTTTCAGACAGAAATCCAGACTTTGAAGTTCAGGCTGATGGAAGCAGTAGCCGTATACAGTGCCGTCCGCATAGTCAAAGACCAGATAAGAATCCAGACTGTCGTACTGCAGAAAAACTTCCTCCGTTCCGTCATTGTCTATGTCTGCAAGGCAGAAGTCAGACGTACTCAGCAGTCTGTGCCTGAAAAGCGGCGGCATATAGTCGCTTAAATGCCGGTAATCCTGCGCTGTCGCATCAAAAAATGCTGCGTCCTCCAGTAATACGGCAGCGTATTCCTCGTAGCCCTGCCTTGTGGGCTCGGGAAGCGGTCCAAACTCGTAAAATACGGCAGTATCTTCCGCATAGCCCTGCTTCACGGTATCTCGAACCGCTGCCCCATCCCGCGTTGCCTGGGAACCGCAGGCAGACAGGAAGAGGAGTATTCCCAAAACAACGATATAAAATTTTCCCCGCAGTTTTCCCCTCATACCATGCGCCTTTCTTCCCGTTATGATTTTAGGTAATCGTGAAATTTATTTTACAAGTGACGGAAACAGTCAATAAAGACAAAAACGGGCTCCGAAGCAGTGGCAAGTCGCCCTTATTTTGTCTTTATTGCCTGTTTCCTGTAGCTTGTAAGAAAGGTTTGCAAACGTCTATGCTATGATTTTAGAGATTGCAAAATATTTCTTGCAAGTAAGTTTCGCAAACGTCTAAGTTATGGTTTTAGGTAATTGCGAACTCGCTGTTTGCCGTTTTCGAATTGTGTACATGGTATATTCCAATACAGACCCTTGCTTACCGTCGGTACTTAGCGAGGTATCTTCGAGCTTAGTACCGCTACGGTAAGCTCGGAGCGAGAGCGAGTCTGTATTGGAATATACCATGTACACAATGACAACGGCATAGTTTCTTCATTTCGCAATTTCCTAAACTATGACTTTGGCAAAATAAGTACCCCCGCGCAGTGCGAGATTGCTTCAAATTGGATATCCGGAAACTCCCTTTCCAGCTCTTCAGCCACAAAATAAAATTCCTCATCATCCCATTCCTCACCTACGGCTTGACAGCATGCTTCCATATCCGCTTTGGTTTGAAACGCAACGTCGCCGATGAGAATCATGCCATCGTCTGCGAGCCGCCCGCGCAGAGAGCGGAGAAAGGTTATTTTTTGGGCATCGGTCAAATGATGGAGCGAATAGGTCGCAATAATAAAGTCGTAAGATTTCTGCAAAAGGGGCACGGCAAGGCCCTGCGAAAAATCTCCTTGGCAGAGGTGGGCGTCCGGCATTTTTTCTTTTGCCAGTGCAATCATTCTGTCTGAAAAGTCCTGTCCGTATATTTCACACCCATGCGCATAGAGCTTTGCAGTCAGTGTGCCGGTTCCAAACCCGATATCAAGGACGGTTGGCTTTTCCCTGCAAAGAACTGTATTGTATATTGACGACAGAACCTTTTTATAGCCTGCAAACGGATAGCTGTTATCTTCCTCAGAGAGACCTACGGACTTGTCATATCCGTCCGCCCATAAATCAAATCCTTTTCGGTCAAGCATAATTTTTCCTCCTGCATTTGAATAAAACGTAAGCTGGCAATTATTATAACACAAAATAAAACAGGCAGGAAGAATTGATTGAAATTTGTTGAATCTACAGATAGCTTTTGCTATAATTAATCTGAGTTTCTATTCATTAATGAAATTCCTTCTACGGACATAAAGACATAGTATGAAAGTTTCCGGCAGGATGAGTTAACAGACGTACTTGGACAATTTCTGAAGTAATGTTTAAAAAAAGGTTTTGGCACTTTTAGATAAAGTTCATCATACTATTGAATTGATAAGGAGATGTAGTCGTGAAGAATATTCAAAAAAGAGGAAAGGTGTTTTCAAAAATCGAGAGTACCCGGAAGAAAGGATTGATAAACAGGACGTACAGAAGAATTGTCGCATTTACGGCAAGTTTAATCTTCATTTTATCCAATTTTATGATAGTAACGGCCGACGACGGACAGTCTAATAACCGGACGGTGAAAGCCGGCATCTTCTACTTCGAGGGTTATCACATGAAGGATGACGAGGGCAGGCTGACCGGCTACGGCATCGAATTTCTTGAACTCGTATCCGAATATTCCCATCTGAATTTCCAGTACACAGGCTATGACAACTCCTGGGGTGAAATGCTGACTATGCTGGAAAACGGTGAGATCGACATCGTAACCACTGCCCGAAAGACTTCGGAGCGGGAGGAGAAATTTGCTTTTTCCCTCCCTATAGGCAGAAATAGTACTGTTCTCTCGGTTCGGGCCGATAATACAGAGCGGCGCAGCGGTGATTACAATTCTTATAACGGAATGACGGTGGGGCTGCTGACGGGAAGCAGTCAGAACCAGAGTCTGGTGGAGTTTGCAGAGGAGAAGGGATTTTCCTACCAAACAAAAGAATATGATGATGCAGATGCCCTTGTGGCCGCTCTGCAGAACGGCGAGATTGATGCGATTCTCTCCAGTAACTTAAGGAAGGCGGAAAACGAAAAGACGCTGGACATTATCCAGACGGATAACTTTTACGCAATCGTCAGGAAAGATGACAAAGAGCTGCTTGACGAAATCAACTATGCCATTCTGCAGATGGATCTGCATGAGGGCGACTGGGAAAATGTGCTGTTTTACCGGTATTACGGTTCGGTCTCTTCCCTTGCGTTCACCTTTACAGAGCGTGAGCAGGCCTATATTCAGGAAGTTCTTTCGGGAGAGAAGACGATTACCGTAATTGCGCTCGGCGACAGGGAGCCCTATTCCTATGTGGAAGACGGGGAATTAAAAGGTATTCTGCCGGATTATTTTGCCTGCGTCATGGAATTGGCCGGACTGCCCTATGAAATCGTAGTGCCGGAGGACCGGAAGGACTATGATGCCATAGCGGATACCAACGGCGTGGATGTGGTCATTGACAGTCTTAGCGACGGCAGCATCATGGAAGAAGCCGTCTACCGCGGATTTAATACGGACCCCTACATGACGACGGGTGTGGCAAGGGTGACAAGACAGGATTTTGACGGAGATGTCAAAACGGTTGCCATAACAGATTCCTGGAGAGAAAACTTTGTTTTGCCGGAGTTTTCGGAAGATGTTACATTTTTGAGTTATCCAACGAGAGAGGCTGCGCTGCAGGCTGTCCTGAAACGGGAGGTGGACGCCGCATATGTATATGCCTATGCGGCACAGTTGTTTGTGAATCATGACACCACCAATTCCCTATATTACAGTATAGTGAATGATATGAACGTGGAATTTCGCATGTATGTCCGTGAAAGCACGGATCATGAACTGATCACTATACTGAATAAGTGTATCCAGCAGATGCCGGAGGATAAGTTGAATCAACTGGTTCTGAAATATACCTCCTATACTGCCGGAGATATGAGCCTTCTGCAATATCTGCAGGGCAATCCGAAGGTGATGGTCGCTGCATTTTTGGTTGCAGCTCTGGCTATTTGTATTATTCTGACACTCCTGCTGAGGGGACGGTGGAACAGGAAGCTTTTAAACGCCACGGAGCGTTCAAACAGGGAGCTGGGAGAGCAGCTTGCCATTGTAGAAGCGCTGAGCCGCGACTATACGAATATTTTTGCCATCAGTGCGGAGCGTGCTACAGCCAGAATTGTGAAATTGGATGGTTATGTGACGGAGGGATTGAAAAAGGAATCCAAAGAAGAGAATCCCTATGCGCCGATTTTGGCTCGATATATAAACGATCGTGTCCATCCGGAGGATCAGCAGTATCTCACGGAGGCTCTGTCCTTGGAAAAGGTCAGGGAAAAGCTGGAGCCGGATGGGGAATACACGGGGAGCTACCGCATACAGACGGACGGAGAAGTTCATCATTTTCAATATACTTATGTAAAAATGGGAGAGAGCGACTCGGGACAGGACGGCTTTATCCTTGCGGGATTCCGGAATATTGACGAAATGATCCGCAGGGAGCAGGAGCAGAAGGAGGTTTTGGCGGAGGCGCTGGCGCAGGCGCAATATGCCAACAATGCCAAGACTACTTTCCTGAATAATATGTCCCACGATATCCGAACGCCCATGAATGCCATCATCGGATTTACTTCTCTGGCGGTGACGCATATTGACAATAAGGCGCAGATACAGGATTATCTGGGCAAGATCATGACTTCCAGCAACCATCTGCTGAGCCTGATCAACGATGTGCTGGATATGAGCCGGATTGAGAGCGGCAAGGTTAAGATTGAGGAAAAAGAGGCCAGTCTTCCGGAAATTATGCACGATTTGAAGACCATCGTGCAGGCAGATGTGAAATCCAAGCAGCTTGAATTTTACATTGATACGCTGGATGTGGTAAACGAGACGATCATTTGTGACAAGCTTCGGCTGAATCAGGTGCTTCTCAATATTCTGAGCAACGCCATGAAATATACAAAGCCCGGCGGCATGGTAAGTGTCCGCATTGTCCAGCTTTCCGAAGCGCAGGAGGGCTGTGCTTCCTACGAATTCAGGGTCAAGGATACCGGTATCGGCATGAGCCGCGAATTTTTAAAGCATGTTTTTGAACCCTTCGAGCGGGAACAGACCGCCACTGTAAGCGGTATTCAGGGAACCGGTCTGGGATTAGCCATCACCAAAAACATTGTGGATATGATGGGCGGTACGATTACGGTGGAAAGCGAGGAAGGAAAGGGTTCGGAGTTTACCGTAACGCTCAGTTTCCGGATCGCTGACAGCCCCCAGCAGTTTTCGCGGGTGGAACAGTTAGTAGATCTGAGGGCTCTGGTGGTGGACGATGATGTGAATACCTGCGTCAGCGTCAGCAAAATGCTCTCAGCCATCGGTATGCATCCCGACTGGACGACCTTGGGAAAAGAAGCGGTGATTCGTACAGAGTTTGCACTGGAGCAAAACGAGCCATACAGTGCATATATCATTGACTGGATGATGCCGGATATGAACGGCATAGAGCTTGTCCGTCGGATCCGCCGGGTGATTGGAGATGTGACGCCTATCATTATACTGACCGCCTACGACTGGTCAGACATCGAGGAGGAGGCCAGAGAGGCCGGTGTTACGGCATTCTGCTCTAAGCCGATATTCCTCTCAGAGCTGCGGAATATTCTGACAGCGCCTTACACGGAGCAGGAAAGCGAAGAAGAGGAGGAAACATCCGTACCGCATTTTGAAGGAAAGAAAGTCCTGCTGGTGGAAGATAATGAACTGAATCAGGAGATCGCGCAGACGATTCTGGAGGCGGAAGGCTTCGTCGTTGATACAGCGGATGATGGAAGCATCGCCGTAGAGATGATGAAAGAGAAGCCCGCAGGCACCTATGATTTGATTCTGATGGATGTCCAGATGCCCATTATGAACGGCTATCAGGCCACAAGAACCATCCGGAAGCTGGATGATCCTGCCAAGGCGTCTATTCCGATTGTGGCGATGACAGCCAATGCCTTTGAGGAGGATCGGAAGGAGGCCATGGAGTCCGGAATGAACGCGTATGCAGCCAAGCCGATTGAAATAGAAAAACTGATGCAGACATTGGAAGATATTTTGAAATGAACTGAAAAAACAGCAAGGTCAGGGAATACCCCAGGTTAGGGAATACCCTGACCTTTTTATGTGTTTGAATCAACATTCTTAAAAGACCTTTGCGCATAATTGCGGGACAAAAGTATATACTAACCTTTAAAAATGCATGTATGCGATGAAAGGGATAACAAAATGGCGGACACCGTTTGTTATATAAAATTGAATAGAAATGTAGAAACCACACAGGCAGATGTTTTCCTGAAGGATATCGGAAGTATCCGCTGTGCGGACAAGCTTGTAGCGGCTAAGGTAAAAAGTATTAAAGTCTACAAGTTTTGCAGTACGGAAGAGAAGAAAAATCCATATGAAGAAAAGCGCTGCGTGGTCAGCGTTTTGAAAATCATAGAGCTGATTGAGGAGAACTGTCCCGATGTGACGGTGGAAAGTCTCGGTGAGACGGAGGTTCTGATAGAGCGAATCAACGTGGATACACACAAGGGCTGGCAGCAGGCGCTCAAGGCATTTTTTATTGCCCTTATCAGCTTTTGCGGCACGGCGTTTACCATTATGGCGTACCACAATGATATCGGCATTGCGGATGTTTTTACCCGTATTCACCAAATTGTGATGGGAAGTGAGCCGGAGGGCGTATCGGCGCTGGAAATCGCATATTCGGTGGGACTTTCGCTGGGAATTATCGTGTTCTTTAACCATGTGGGCGGACGCAGACTGACGAAGGACCCTACGCCAATCGAGGTAGAAATGCGCAAATACGAAACGGATGTAAACAATGCGCTTGTGGATACGGCGGAAAGAGAGGGTAGAACAATTGATGTGGAATAGCCTGAAAATCCTTCTTCTGGTTCTGTCCGGCGGCAGCTTCGGTCTTTTGGCATCAGCTGGTGTTTTTACGGTTCTGGTTGCTGTGGGGCTGATTCCGCGTTTTGCAGGCAAAAGCCATACGGCGGGGCAGATTATGCTATATGAAGAGATGGTGATTGTAGGAACCGTGGCGGGCGGTCTGGTAAGTGTGTTTGAGCGTTACTGCCACTTTGGAGAGTGGCTTGTCTCGGCGGGCGTTTCACAGGCGGCAGTACAATATGCAGGAACTGTATTTGTGACTGTTTTCGGTCTGTTTGCGGGAATGTTTATCGGATGTCTGGCGCTTGCCATTGCCGAAATGCTGGACAGTATTCCGATTTTTTCAAGAAGGGCCGGATTCAGGCATGGACTCGGTGTGGCGGTCTGTGCGATGGCGGCAGGAAAGCTCTGCGGCTCCATATTGTATTTTATCTATCAGATTCACGAGGTAGTAAAGTAAAGCGTCAGGATTTTGGTTTCGCCATGATTGCAGTATAGGAAACAAAATATTGCGCATATTAAGAAAAAGGGCGGACAAAAAAAGAACGGTAGTGTCCGCACATATGGAATAGGAAAAGGAAGAGAGGAACAGGGTTACATGGCTGAGAAGGACGAGAACAGTAAACCGGAATATGGAGTGGAAGATAAAAAACAAAACTATGAAAAGTATGTCAAGGAGATGACGCCCACCCACAACCTGTGGCTGCAAATGCTGAAGGCTTTTATAACAGGCGGGCTCATCTGCGTGCTGGGGCAGGGGATTTTGCAGCTCTGTACAGATGTGATGAGCATGGAAAAGGAAACGGCTGCGAGCTGGTGTTCGTTGTCACTGATTTTTTTAAGCGTGCTTTTGACGGGACTGAATATCTATCCCCGCATCGTGAAGTGGGGCGGAGCAGGCGCTTTGGTGCCGATTACAGGGTTTGCCAACTCGGTCGCAGCGCCTGCCATAGAATTTAAAAAGGAGGGCTGGGTGTTTGGCGTAGGCTGTAAAATCTTTACCATCGCCGGACCGGTTATCCTATACGGTATTTTCACAAGCTGGGTACTGGGAGTTGTTTACTGGCTTTGTACCATGTTTGGGATTGTTTGAATAAAAGATAATTGTTCTTTTTGTTGACTTCAAAAACCCTATGTTTTAAAATAGTAGTAACCTTTTTGTACAGTACAGGATAAGAAGAACGTAAGGTTTCGGAAAGGACAATTATGCACAGAAAAATACTTATAGTAGATGATTCGGATATAAACCGCGGTATTCTGACGGAGATACTTGAGGATGAACATCCCGTGATGGTGGCAGTGGATGGCAGGGAGGCGCTGGAGCTTCTGGAAGAGTTTCATGACGATATTGCCGTGGTTCTGCTGGATTTGATGATGCCTGAGATGGATGGCTTCGCAGTGTTGGAGGTCATGAAAAAGAAGGGCTGGATGGAGAAAATACCGGTGCTTGTAATCACTGGCGAAGACTCTGTGGAAATTGAGCGGAAGAGCTTTGAATATGGAGCATCCGATTTTGTCAGAAAGCCCTTCGACAATATACTGGTAAAAAGAAGGGTCAATAACATAACGGATTTATACATGTACAAGGATCGTCTGGAACATAAGGTAGAGGAACAGACCAAGACGCTGCAGGAGCAGAACGAGCTTTTAAAGGTGCAGGCAGACCGTTTGAAGGAAAACAATGCGCGGATTCTGGATGCGCTCGGCACGATTGTGGAGAGCCGAAATCTGGAAAGTGGTGAGCATATCAAGCGTGTCAAGGATTTCACCCGCATTCTTGCAGAAGAGTTGATGAAGGATTATCCTGAATACGAGCTGACACCGGATAAGGTGGAGGTCATTGTATCTGCAAGCTCCATGCATGATATCGGAAAGATAGCGATTCCCGACAATATCCTGTTAAAGCCGGCAAGGCTGACGCAGGAAGAGTTCGAGTGCATGAAGACCCACACAACGAGGGGCTGTGACATCTTAAAGAGCATCAAGGGCGCATGGGACGACAAATACGGCGAAGCCTGCTATGAAATATGCCGCTACCACCATGAGAGATATGACGGCAGGGGCTATCCCGATGGACTTGTGGGAGAGGAAATCCCGATTTCTGCCCAGATTGTATCCGTGGCTGACGTTTATGATGCGCTTGTCAGTGAAAGAGTATACAAGAGCGCTTATTCCAAAGACGAAGCGTTTCATATGATTATGCGGGGAGAATGCGGCACTTTTTCGCCCAAGATTTTGAACTGCTTTAAAAATGCAAGACAACAAATGGAAGACATGGTAACCGAGCAAAAAGAAGGACATATGCTGCCGGAACAATTTTTGAAAAGAATGGAAAAGCTGCTGGGTGAAGAATATCCGGCATTTCTGGAAAGCTTTTCGGAGGAAAGCAGCCGCGGGCTGCGTGTGAATACCATAAAGACGGATGTGGAAGCCTTTCTGAGGGGTGGGTATTTTTCTCTGGAGAGAGTGCCGTGGACGGAAAACGGGTTTTACACAGGCGGGACGGACAGACCGGGCAAAAGCCCGCTCCATGCTGCCGGAGTATACTATATACAGGAGCCGTCGGCGATGGCGCCCGCGGTGTTTTTGGAAGCGCGCCCGGGAGACAGGGTGCTTGATTTGTGCGCTGCGCCCGGCGGAAAGACAACGCAGATTGCCGATTCCATGCGGGGTGAGGGGATTTTAATCAGCAACGAAATCCATCCGGCAAGGGCACAGATACTCTCTGAAAATGTGGAGCGGATGGGGCTTGAGAACGTGATTGTTACCAATGAGACGCCGGAGCGGCTTGCGGCGGTGTTTACAGGATATTTTGACAAAATTCTGGTGGATGCGCCCTGCTCCGGAGAGGGCATGTTTCGCAAATCAGAGGAGGCGCGCGCGGAATGGAGCCCGGAAAATGTTGCGCTCTGTGCCGAAAGACAGGACGGTATTTTAGACTGCGCGGCCAAGATGCTGCGTCCGGGCGGAAGGCTTGTCTATTCGACCTGTACCTTTGCGCCCGAGGAGGACGAGGGGACGGTAAGCCGCTTTCTGGAGCGCCATCCGGATTTTTCGATACAGCAGATAAAGCTGCCGGAAGGTTTTTGGGGCGGACAGAAGGAATGGGTGGCAAATCCGGCGGCGGGACTGGAATACACGGCGCGCCTGATGCCGCACAGACTGAAAGGCGAAGGGCATTATCTTGCGGTTCTGGAGAGAGCGGGCGAGGACGGTTTTTCGGCAAAGGGAAAAAACGGAACGGAAAAGAGTATCCCGGAGCGGGAATACAGTCTTTTTTCGGAGTTTCAAGAGCAGTATCTTTCCGGCAGGGATTTTGCGGGCACGTATCTGCGTTACGGGGAGCAGCTTTATCTTGGCATGTGCGAAATGCCGTCGCTAAAGGGGCTCAAGGTGCTTCGCCCGGGTCTGCATCTGGGAACCTTTAAGAAAAACCGTTTTGAACCTTCCCATGCATTGGCGCTTGCCTTAAAGCCTGAGGAGGCAAAACAGGTAGTAGAAGTGTCCTTTTCGGAGGCGGAGCAATATATCAGCGGAATGACTATTACGGTCAATACACAGGCAAAGGGATGGTGTCTGGTCTGTGTGGACGGATATTCCCTGGGTTGGGGAAAGGTCACCGGAAATGTGATGAAGAATCATTACCCCAAAGGACTCAGAATTCCCATGGCGGATTAAGGTTTTCAGAAAAATTTCAGTCCAAAATTGCGCATAATGCGATAAAATACTATCCGAAGACAAGGTAGTGTGTTATAATCCCATTAGAGGTTATGTGGTACGGAAAAGAAAATCGCAAGATGCAATAAATCATAAAAAGAATGCAGAATGGGGAAAAATATGCGGATAGAAGAAATTATTAATAAGCTGGACAGACTGCTTACGGAAAACAAGGGTCAGGAAGCGCAGCAGCTTTTAGAGGATTCCATCAGACAAGCCATTGAGGAGGCGGACGACAACGCGCTGCTTACCTTGATAAACGAGATGATTGGTTATATGCGTGAGACCAGTCAGGTGGAAGGCTCTTATCATTATGCGGATGCGGCGCTTAATCTGATGGAGCGGATGGGGATAAAGGGCAGTATGCCCTACGCGACTACGCTCCTCAATATAGCAAACGCCTATCGGGCCGGCGGCAGGCTGACAGAATCCATGGCATATTACGAAGAGGTTTTGAAGTTGTATCAGGCAAGCCTTGACGGAAATGACATGTTTTTTGCCAGTCTCTACAACAATGTAAGTCTTTTGCATCAAGAAATGAAAAATTTCGGAAAGGCAAAGGAGAATTTGCTGAAAGCGCTGGCTATCGTAAAGGTCAATGAAGGCACATACTTTGAGGAGGCTGTCACCTATGCCAATCTTGCCTCCACTTGTCTTGTGCTTCATGAGGACGAAACCGCCATGGAATACTGCAGGCGGGCAATAGAGCTGTTTGAAGCGCACGGTATTTTGGATTCCCATTACTGTGCAGCACTGTCTTCCATGGGGACTTATTACTATGGGAAAGGGGAATATGAAAAGGCGGCGGCATGTTTTAAAAAGGCAATGGCAGGCATGAAGGCGTCTTTGGGAGAAAACGAGTACTATCAAAGATTGGCAAAAAATTTAGAAGAGTGCGAAAGAGCACAAAGGGAGGATGCAATGGAACAGACAACAAAATCAAAGGAACAGATGAGCGGACTTGCACTGTGCAGGGCATACTATGAAGAATATGGCAAAGCCATGATTCATGAGAAATTCGCGGATTATGAGGACAAAATTGCCGTAGGTCTCTGCGGCGAAGGCTCGGATTGTTTCGGCTATGACGACAAGGTGTCCAGAGACCACGACTGGGGACCGGGTTTTGCCATGTGGATGAATATTGAGGTTTATGATGAAATCGGAGAGGAACTGCAGAAGGCATATGAAGAACTGCCCAAAGAATTTATGGGCTTTAGCCGCATCCCGACAAAGCGTGCAAAAGGACGTGTGGGCGTATGCACCATAGCCGAATTTTTCCAGAGAATCCTTGTCACGGAGGATTGTGCTTCGATGATAGATATTGTGTCGGGCGCATACAAGCTTGAGGAAGGGAGCGGAAAGGTAACTGAGGTACATGGTGAGCATCCCTATTTCCCGGGCAGTGTAGAGGAAAAGGTAAAGCTGCTGCAAGCATGCGCAAAGGAAGGGCAGCTTATCGTATACTGGGATGATATTGCGGACGAGTCGCTGGCGGCTGCCGTAAACGGAGAGGTTTTCCGGGATGATGAAGGCACCTTTTCGGCGATTCAGGAGTTTTTGAGAATCGGTATGCCACAAGATGTGTACTATTTAAAACTGACCAATGCATGTGCCCGTTTTGCACAGGGGGCACAATACAATTTTGCCAGAATGGCAGCACGAAACGATATGGTAGCTGCGGAGCTTGCTTTGGCAGAGGGAATGAAGAACGCAATGAAAATTCTGTATTATCTGGCCGGAAAGCATCCGCTGCATGATAAGTGGCTTCACAGGGGCATCGCGGAAATTGCGGATTATGAAAGGGAAGCGGAGCTGATTCAGAACATTGTGGAAGGCGAAGTAACAGCCGAACAGACGGCGCTTGTGGAAGAACTTGCACAGAGACTTGCAGACAGGCTGTATGAGGCAGATGCCATAAGCAGCCGCGAAAGCTTTTTGGAGTTTCATGTAGACGAACTGTATAAAAAAGAAGGGCTTGCAGAGCTGCCGGACGAAGAGCTGATTCAGGAAATTGTGGACGCGGAGTTCGAAGCCTTTGACAAAGTAAAAAATGTTGGCGGCAGAGCATCCTGTCAGAATAATAAGCCGACTTTTTCCATTATGCGCAAAAGCCAGTACCTGACATGGGAGCGTAAAATGCTGATTCAGTATCTGTATGATTTCCGGTCGGAATATAAGCGCGGGCGCAATCTGATTGAGGAAAAATACGGAAGAATGATGGAGAGCACATCGCCCGAAGAATATGCGCAGATAGCAGAGCGTTTTCCGGTTCTGTCAGAGGAGAAAAAGCAGATTATCGAAGCCATTGTGCAGATTCAAGTGGGATTTATGGAGGAGTTTGCCGGACAGTTCCCGCGTCTCGCAGGCAATGCCAGACTGATTCATACCAGCGAGGACAGCCTTGGCGATACTTCCTACGAAACCTATCTGCGGGGCGAACTGGGCACGTATTCTGATAAAATGCTGGAGTTGTATGGACGTTTTGTGGTCAGAATGTGTCAGGAAGGGCAAAACCTTGCTGCGCTCACCATGAAAAACAGCGCGCATTTGTACGGTTACCAAAGCCTTGAAGAGGCAGAGGAACGCTGCGAATGTAATTGATTTTAAAATAACTTTTTTGGCAGCCAAATTATGATTTTTGAGGGGAAATAAAATGCCTATATTGAGCTTTGCTGATGTACTAAATAAGGTTGGATTAGAGCCTTCAAAGGTAAAATTGATTCGTCATGCACTAACAGACAGAGGTTTTAAAGACTGCTATGAAAAGGATATGGTGTTAGAATATACACGTCAACAAAAAGTTGGGTTCAGTAAAAATTATGATTACTGGGCTGTTTTTATCAGTGATACGGGAAATTATGCAAAGTTGTTTGGGCTTTACCAAGTTGGAAATGCTGTATCAGATACACCTGATGTAATGCCCGTCGGCTTTCCACATCCAGAATGGTTCCAAGGTAAAAACGCATTTTTTGACCTGCAACATGTAAATACTCTAAAAGAATATGAGGGCCGGCTTATTATTGATTGGGGAAAGTCGGCGCGCATGTGGCATCAAAAAGGGACAACGGAGAAACCTATTGTTGCAATCCGGACGGATAATAAAAAAGTATTTTCGGGTTTTGAAAATTTAATCCTGAAATACGATGAGTTAAAAGAAATTGTAGAAAATCCAACTATCTATGATAGTTGGCATACAGCACTGTCATCAGTTAATGCAATCTATCTAATTGTAGATACGGAAACAGGAAAACAGTATGTTGGATCTGCTTACGGAAAAGATGGATTGTTTGGTCGATGGGCTTGTTATGTGAATACTTTGCATGGCAACAATAAAGAAATGCAGGAGTTAATCTGCAATTATCCGGACCGCTATCATTATTTTCAGTTTTCAATTTTGCAAATACTTCCCAAAACTGTCACAGCCGATGATATAATTCATATGGAAACTTTATATAAAAAGAAACTAATGAGTATTTCTTTTGGTATGAATCATAACTGACTGTGAAGAGTTTGGGGTCTTTGTGAAAATCTCTGATTTCCGGATTGAATATTATTTGGTTAAGTTAGATAGAGTTAAAATCCTGCCATCATGAGACCAATTAATTGGTCTCTCTGGGTGGCGGCTTCCGCGCCCTTTCCTTTTCTTGCCATGCCTTCAAGTTCCAGCTTGTTGGCGTTAATGCGCATCAACTTTTCCTTAAATTCTTTTTGTTCCCGTTCCGCCTCGTCGGCTCTTCTCTCAGCTCTTGCGCGGTACTGCAGCTTTATGGTATTTTCCATGGAATTTATGAGTTGCTTCATATCTGCTGCCATCATATTGGGGTATCTCCTGTTTTAAACTTATTTATATATTTATCGGCAGTTGTGGAAACTATTTAATGGTTAAGATTTGTTTTTAGGATTTCAGATAAAAACTATCAGAATGCCTATGGTATGATGTATATGTGGAGGGCAAATAGAATGGAAGATGATATATTTAGCGCGGCAGTTGACACATATCCTGCATGTATAAATTTTTATGTCAATGACTACAAAGAAATGTGGGAAAAAACGGAATTTTGAAAGGAGTATACATGAAGCAACTTATAAGAAGGGATGAAGAATGCAGGAAGTGGATTTTTTGATAATTTAAGTAAAGATATGAAAATAATTTTGCCGGAGGTGCAAGGATTATCTAGTTCGAATCTCAGATATATGAAGAAATTTTATGAATTGTATAGCGATTCAAATTTTCCACAACTTGTGGGAGATTTATCGGATAAAGAGTTATTTTCGATTCCGTGGGGACATCATAGAGTTATTATTGATAAATGTAAATTGAACAGAGAAAAGTCGATATTTTTTGTAAAGAAAACGATTTTAAATAACTGGTCAAGGGCAGTCCTCTTAAATTTCCTTGATACGGATTTATATGAGCGCCAAGGAAAGGCAATTTCGAATTTTGAATATGCATTGCCTGAACCACAAAGTGATCTTGCACAGGAAATAACCAGAGATCCATATAATTTTGATTTCGTAGCAATAGGGGAAGATTATAGTGAAAAAGAACTAAAAGATGCATTGATGGATAATATTACAAAATTTCTTATGGAACTGGGGAAAGGGTTTGCATTTGTTGGAAGAGAATATACAATTCCTATTGAGGGAACAGAGGAAAAAATAGATCTCTTATTTTACCATTTGTATTTACATTGTTACGTTGTTGTTGAAGTTAAGATAGTGCCTTTTACATCAGGAGCTATCGGACAGTTTGGAACATATGTGAATGTTGTAGATAATTTGGTGAAAACAGATTTTGATGCAAAAACAATTGGTTTGATTATATGTAAGAGTAAAAATAATATCCTTGCAAAATATGCAGTAAATAGTTCAAAAGAACCGATAGGAATATCGGCGTATGAATTAACAAATTTGTTGCCTGTGGAATACAGAACTTCGCTGCCAACGATAGAAGAAATCGAGAATGAACTTAGATAAATATTTTATGAGAGGTGCAAATACATAATGAATGGAATCGAAAAAGGTCTCAATGCAAATCACTTAAAGCTGCTTGCCATCGTGGCAATGACAGTGGATCATATTGCGGACTTGCTGTTCCCCGGCTTTCCGGCAGAACCGCTACCGGTTTTATTACATATTATTGGCAGGCTTACCGCGCCGATTATGTGGTTTTTCCTATGTGAAGGCTTTTTCTATACGAAAAATATCAAAAAATATATGATAAGAATGTTTTGCTTTGCGGCAATATCTCATTTTGCTTATTGCTTTGCATTTGGGATACCATATCTGCCCTACAGCACAGGCAATATTTTAAATCAGACAAGTGTTATCTGGGCATTGGCATGGGCGCTGGCGGCACTGTGGATTATTCATGGAGATGAAAATATCCATGGAAATGAGAATATCCATGGAAAGCATAATCTGAAACAGTGGCAGAAATATGTGATGCTGACATTGATATGCCTTATTTCCTTTTCGGCGGACTGGAGCTGTATTGCGGTTATGGCTGTGGTTGCCATGTATTCAAACAGGGGAAGTCTGCCAAAGCAGATGAGGGCGATGATGATGTGGGTTCTTATCTATGCGGTTATATCTTTTTTCTGCGTCAACAAAGTATACGGTCTCATCACGCTTTTTGCGTTCTTGGTCTGTTTCCCTTTGCGGCATTATAACGGGCAAAGGGGAAAGGCGGGCTGGATGAAGTGGCTGTTTTATGTGTACTATCCGGCACATTTGATTGTGATAGGAATATTCCGACTGGTGATGTATGGCAATCTGCCGCTGCTGTTTTGATGCAGTTGCCATACATCACAAAAAATCTTTATAATTTTCTTGCTTTTACAATAAAGGAAGGATTTAAGAGTTTTGCTCTTGCGGCAGAGTAAAAGCGCCCTTCCTGAAAAACGTCGGCTTCCTTTTCGTCATAGGCAGATTCCTCTACCACCTGCTCGATGAGAAATCCATGATTTGCCAGACAATTTAAATAGGTGGACAGTTTCCAGTTGTGCCGGTAGAAGGCTTCGTCAACGACAACATCCCACTCCTGCACATAAGGTCGGGAGAGGACATGCTGTCCGTTTTGCGAGTCGATACATTGCATAAGCGGATTGTCCCATGCAAAAACCAGCCTGCCACCGGTCTTTAAGTATTCTGCTATATGAATTATGGTTTTATCCAAATCCGTAGTCCAGCCAAGACCATAGATGGAAAATACCAAATCAAAATGGCTATGAGGCAGACCGGGATCCAGTTCCATGGGCGATACGAACAGTTTCGCCTTTTTCTCCTGTTTCTGAAACAGACCTTCTGCGCGTTTAATCTGGGCGGCAGAAATGTCCAGCCCCCATAATTCCTTTGCTCCTTTTTGTTCCAGCCAGATGAGGGATTCCCCACCGCCGCAGGCGAGTTCAAGTACAGTCTTGCCCCTCATGTCGCCCAGCAGGCAAAGCGTATCCTCAGTGGGTGTAAAAAAGCCGTAATGGGGGAGGGCAGTGGTGGTCATATCCGCTTCGGCAATGCCTGCCCACCAGTTGGAGTTTTGTTCCAGTAAACGGGCAGAAGCCTCCGGCAGCAGGTTGTCGGCTTCGTTGACGAGAAATAGGCTGTCGATAGTTACGCCGAAATACTCCGCCAGCTTTGGCAGCAGCAGTAAATCCGGATTTGCCTTTCCTGTTTCCCACTTGCTTATGGCCTGTACCGTAACGCCCATAGTTTCAGCCAAATCCTCCTGACTGACCCGTCGCTTGCATCGCAAGGCGCGAATGTTTTGTCCTACCTGAATTTTACTTGTCATTTTAGTATTCTCCTTTCCGGGTTGGTAATTGTAGGCAATTGCGAAACGCAATTTCTGCAATCACCGGGATTCATTATGTGTTGTGTCTCATAATATAGGAAAACAAGAAAAGCCACAAGCGAAGATTTTTTGAAAGTAGTAAACCGGAAGTTGAAGAACTTTGTGAAATTGTGTAGGAGATAAACCATATCCTATGTGCCATATCTTTTGAATTGATTGATAGAATTATCGTTGATTTGTTTTGACACCTGATACCGCAAAACGCAGTATCAGGTGTAGATGATTGATAGATTTACAGATGATATTCCTTTAACATTTCCTGATAAAAGTCTTTGTCGTCCTTAAGTCGGGGAATGAAATCCGTCTTTCCGTCAGCTATCAGGCGGGAAACCAGTTCCAGCATCTTCGCTGCCTCTGCATAGCCTTTTTCGTAGCCTGTTTTATAGCCTTGCTCATGTCCTTCGTCATGTTCCTGTTTCAGCAATTCGCCCAACTGCATATACCCTTCCTCCAGTATTTTGCTCTGCTTCAGCGCCTTTATCCGCTCGTGGATTCTTTCGAGCTTTATATTGCCTGCCTGCTCCACATAAGAATCTGTGGAATCCGTGACATACTTTAAAAAGCTGACAAGCTCCTTGGGTACGTCACTTTCATTCGTACCTTTTGTGTTCAGAAAAATACGTCTTGTACCATCCTCCAGCGGGAAGTCTGCTTCCAGACACCTCGGTTCAAAGGTATAGCGGTACAGCCCTCTTCCAAAGGGGTCAAAGCTGCAGATAAACACAATCACACTGGACTTTAACTCTTTGAAGTCCTGCCCGGGCTTTAGGGATGACAAATCCATCTCTGCCTGATGGTAGCGGCTTCTCTGCGGGAGGTTCTTTTCGTCTGTGTTCTGCATTTCCAGATTGTAGTCTACATTCCACTCACCGCTGGCAAAAATATCCAGCCGTACACAGCGGAAATCGGAACTGAACAAGATATTACGCTCCGCCTTTACTTTGACCTTACCCACAGGCGTTCCTAAAATACACTCCAGCACCAGACGGCAGGTTTCTTCGTCCTCTAACGCTGCTGCGAACAAAAATGCATTGCTTAAATCCAAATCTTTAAATTGTTTCTTTTGTGCCATAGTCTCCTTTCATGGCACAAACAGGATATGGTTTTCTTCTTATCGTTATTATAAACGAATAAATATATTTTTGCAATCATTATTTTTGCTACTGAATGCCCCAGCCGTCAAGGGAGAAGAAGCCATAACCGGTATCCAGATTGTGCAGCCCATAGCAGCCCAGCGTATCATTGGAATCCAGATATTCCCGTCGTTCAGGCTGCCAGCTTTGAAATTCTATTGCTCCGTATAGCTCGGTGCCGGAGGCGTGTCCTTGTGCCTCGGGAGAATAGAGGATAAACTGCGCGTTTTCCTTTGGCATGTTGCCATTTGCATCCGAAAAACCGTATGGATTGCTTGCAATATAGAGTGTGCCATCCAAAATCCACTCTTCGCCGTCATGTTTTGTATCCACAACCAGATTGCCCAAGGTCATGCTCCAGCTCGCATCGCTTATCTGCACAATATCTTTAAAACTGCCGTGAAATCGACAGATATACTCTATGCCGTTGGGATAGCTATCGTCGTAAGCGCCCATGTCAGAATCACGGTATACTCCTGAAAAACTACCGTCCGGATAGAGGTTAAGCATCGTCTGCCATCCGCCTGCGCCGCTGCAGAACATCATCTCCAATACGGAATCGGAATCAATGGGAAGTCCGAGGGAAGCAATATAGTCGGCAGTCTGTGCGGCGTAAGCCTCCCCTGCTTCCTGATACAATTGCAGATTTTCTGACAGGGATTTTGTGTTATCTCTGGTAAATACGGGCTCAGTATCGTCCAAAAGAATGCTGAAGTCGTCATACAGTTTTCCGGTCTTCTCAAAGGTAGCTAAAAGGGTATAATCCGTATTGAGCAGCTGCGTGCTTTGGGCGAGATAACCGTTTATTTCTTCCATAAAGGCGGCAATTTCTTCCGGATTGAATGCTTCGTGATAGGGAGCCTCGAAATTCACATCAAAAAAAACATGATTGTAGGCAATGGTTTCATACCCGTCTTTTAAGGTAAACAATTCATAGCTATAGCTGAACGTTCCCTGATACAACGTTGGGTTATAGCGCAGCAGATAGCTCTCCCCATTTAAAGTACACAAAAACAGCGCGTTCCAGCCGGCATGGGCATAATCGCCTTCCGTGTAAAAAATCCGCTCGTTGTTTTCATATATTTCCACAGCCTGTCCGTTGCCGTTGTCTATTTCTTTCTGCACCAGGGTTTCTTCTATGCCGTTCCGGTTTAAATCCAGAATAAGCGGCTGGCTTACATCAGGCTCCTCGGTGTCATCCGGATTTGTGTCAGAATTAGGAGACGAAGCGGAGTCCGGTGATTCTGTGTCGTCCAAAGAGGAATCGGATTCGGATGGTACGTCGGATGCAGGCAATGTGCAGAGCTGCTCTAAAAGTTGCAGGTCTATTTGTCCGGTGTCTGCCCGATAGAGTTTATCGTGATATGCAATTTGTTGTTCGTCCAGCACGGATAAGCTTTCTATCTCATTTCCGTCTTTATCGTACCATGTGATTTGATAAAGCCATTCGTCAGGCTCTTTGACTTTCCCGGTTTTTTCGTAGTGATACTGCGTAATGTCTGCGGAAAATGTCTCTAAGGGCGCACCTGAGAGCCTTACGGGTTCTCCGCCATCCTGAGAGATGATGACCGCCAAATCTGCATCTGCCAAATCAAATACCTTATCGGAGTAAGGATTGGTCAGAAAACAAATTACCACAACGATACAGACGGCAAGGGCGGCTGTCACAATCCAGAAAGCCGGACGTTTGTAGTGCAGCACGGATTTTACCCGCTTCTTTACATCCGTTTCCCCAAAGGCAAGCGGACAGGCAGTGATTCGGCGGCGGTCTGCGCTACAGTCGAGTAAAGCCTGAGAATAGTCCGCTCTTGCTTCCCGACCCAACTCTCGTATTACCTTCTCATCACATGCAAGCTCAATGTCCCTGCACAGCAGAATATAACTCAGCCACATCAGCGGATGAAACCAATAGACTGCCAGCAGCAAAAAGCCAAAGGGCTTCCACCAATGGTCATGGCGGCGCAAATGTGCCTGTTCATGTGCCAGCACGGATTCCAGCGATTCTTCCGGCAGGGAAAAGGGAATATATATCTTAGGCTTGATGATGCCAAGGATAAAGGGGGAGGCAATGTTCTCGCTCTGATAAATATTGTCCCGAAAAAGAACAGCAGTATTGACTCTTCGCAACAGACGAAAATAGCTGATTGCGGCATATAAAAGCAGGAGGATAACACCCGCGCACCAAAAGGCTGCCAGTATGGGAAGTAATATCTGGAGAGGGTTTGCGCTTGCGCCGGGCGCCGGTGCAAAATTGTGCTCTATGATAGGGTTGAGCACGTTGTTGACTGCCGGAATACCGCTTTCAATCGAAGGTTCTGCTTCCGTCATAATTTCGGGGCGGATGGTTTCGGTACTGGGAATCAGACTCAAAGCGCTCTCGATGGAAAATGGACACACAAGGCGGACTCCCACGAGTCCCCAGAGAAGTACATTGACCCATTTGGGCGCTTTCTTTAAGACAAAGCGCAGCACAAGGACAGCCAGAATAAGCCAGCTTGCAGTAAGACTCATGTTGACAATTTTCAAAAATGAACCGGTCATAGGGAACCTCCTTGCCGGAAGCGGTCGATGATTTGCTGGATTTCGTCAAGGTCTTTTTCCGTCACCCTGCGGTGTTTGGTAAAAGCCGCAATAAAACTGGGAAGGGAATCGTCAAATTTCTTCTCCACAAGTTCGTCAATCTCTGCTGCCTGCACCTCATCCTTGGAGACAAGCGATGTGACGATGGTGTTTTCATTTTTCAAAACACCGCGCTCAGACAGACGCTTTATGACAGTGTAGGTGGTGGAGCTTTTCCAGCCAAGCTGCTCCTTGCACAAAGCAACCAGCTCACCGCTTTTAATGGGTTCATGCTCCCACAGAATCAGGCAGAAGCGGTATTCGCTTTCAAAAATCTTTGGTGTGTCCACAATGTTTCCTCCTTCACATGTAATCTAACGCATTAGAGTATATGCGTAGTCTAACACGTTAGAGTGGACGTGTCAATAGATTTCTCCAAAGTATATAAATATGCTAAAATGGAAAAAATATTTTCCTTTCATGTAGTTTTTTGCGGAAAAACCGTAGTTATATAGTAAAGACAAAAAAGGAGGCAGCGTGATTGGCAGAAGATGAAAAAATCATAGAATTGTTTTTCCTGCGTTCAGAACAGGCGATACGCGAGCTGGACATAAAATATGGTAAAGTCTGTCACAGGCTTTCGTACAACATTGTAAACAGCAGGCAGGACGCGGAGGAGTGCGTCAATGACGCCTACTTAGGCGCATGGAATGCCATTCCCCCTGCAAAGCCAAAACCCTTGCAGGCTTACATCTGTAAGATCGTTCGCAACATATCCTTGAAGGTATATTACCGAAATGAAGCAGCAAAGCGGAACAGTGTTTACGAGATTGCTATGCAGGAGCTTGAGGATTGTTTGTCTGCACCGAATACGGTTGAAGCGGAAATTGAGGCAGGAGAGCTGGCAGGCATTATCGAGAGTTTTTTAGAAACTTTGACCGTGGAGAACCGCGTTATTTTTATGCGCCGCTACGCTTACATGGATACTTATGCAGATATAGCCGCCCGTGCCGGACTATCTGAAAAGAATGTATCTGTCAGGCTTACCCGTATGCGCCGGAAGTTGAAACAGTACTTAATGGAAAGGGGAGTATGTGTATGAACAAAAAAATATTCGCAGAAGCAATGACCGAGATAAGCGATACGTATTATGAAGAAGCTGCCCGATATAAGCGCAGGCACAAGAATCCGGTTTGGGTGAAATGGGGAGCGGCAGCGGCCTGTCTGGCAATCGTGACTGCCCTTTGTATCCTATTTATCCCTTTTGGCGGAGGTGTGGTGGTAACGGCTTATACGCACGGTACCGGTGAAGAAATCCCCGCAGCCGGCGCAGTCATGAGCAGCGGCACTATCAGTGACGGAGGAGAAATGACAGGACATCCGCTGATGTTCTACCTTTCCGGCAAAGACATAGTTTCCGTTCGGTTTTCCTGTAAAAATCAGCAAATCTGCTTTATGGACTGGACTGAAAAGAGAGATGAGTACGGAAATGCGAAAAACTTTACCGTTATCTATGGAGAGGACGAAAGTGAATACGATTACCTGACGATTGACTGGGTTCCCAATATGACTATCCGCGAATTGACTGACAATGCAGACAGTACGATTGCAGCCTTGCCGGAAGAAATGCGCAGCGATATTATTGTGATGGAAATTACGTTTGCGAATGGCAAAACAGTAACGAAAGCAATTACCATTTCACTGTTGGATGATGGAACATTCTTTGCCGCTTTTGGCGATTACAAAATCAGCGAGGCAGATAGTTTTGTAAAGTGTCCGGACAGCGAAGCAATTCCCCGTGACATTCTTTATGCGCAGGGCAGCGGGGAAATAGACAGCACGGTCGAAAACACGCAGGTTTCAGAAGTGGAACAGACCAAATGGGGGATTACATTATCCGTTGAAAACGTTACACCTGCCGGATTGACCCTTGTGTGCACGCAATCCGGAGGGATACAAACGGGGCAACTGCAAACAGGCAGTTTCTATAAGCTTCTGGCATGGCGCAATGAAACCTGGCAGGAGGTTCCCTATCTGATTGAGGATGTGGCATGGAAAAAAGAAGCATATAGCATTCCTTTGGACGACAGGGTTGCATGGGAAATAAAGTGGGAGAGCTTATATGGAGAACTGCCGGCAGGAACCTATAGAATTGTGAAACCCATCAGTGATTTCAGAGGCTCCGGGGATTATGATACGGAGGAATGCTGGGCTGAGTTTGAAATAAAGTAGTCAATGAATACGCGTTGGCTGCGTTCCATAGCCTGCGGTGTCTTATAAGGGGCGGCATTTTTCCTGCCGCCCCTGTACCATTATAATCCGGCATCAAAGGCATGTATCTTAGCCTTCGATTGGCTGAGTGCTTTGACATATTTTATCGTCAACCACCACAGACCTTTTCCGGCAAGGAAAAACAGCAGCCCAAACAGCACGGAAAGCGGAAATGCCGCAAGGGGATGTGCGGTATAAGAACCGAATTGAAACATAACAAACGGAACGTCGAAGCCCAAGAGAAATCCGACCAGCTTTATGATGCCGCCTATGGGTGCGATGATGGCAGAAAGCAGCAGACCGCAAGCGAGTACGCTTGTGATGGGGAGGACAAATATACTGCCACCCGCAAGCCCTGTAAATGAGGCGATGCAGAGCAGCTTCCGAAGGCTGAAGGAGCCGTCCTTTGAGATGGAACTGCCCAGATAAGCCCTTGCAAGCTCTTTTGGGCTGCCCAGACGCTCTGTAATCTCTGTGGGCGTCAAATGCTTTTCCGCCTCCAGTTCCAACATTTCGCTTTTGATTTCTTTTATAATGTCCACCCTTTCACCGGCAGGCATTGGTCTTAAGTATCGATCCGTTTTTTCAAGATAGTCATTTAAAATTTTGTCCATGTGAGTCAATCCTTTCTTTTTATTTGTGTGCCGTAGGAATGTCTTTTCAGGTGTCTGCCGTACCGCCGCTGATTTCTGCAATCGCCTGCAGCAGACTCTGCCATTCCGCGGACATTGCCGCCAGATATGTTTTGCCGTCCTCCGTTATGGTGTAATATTTTCTGGGCGGCAGTCCCTCGGTAGTTTCCTGCCAGTAGGAGGAGAGCAGCCCGTCTTTTAAAAGCCGCCTGAGCAGCGGATAGATGGTGCTTTCCTTTGCGGCGAGCATGGGTGATTTCTCCAGCTCGCTGATAATCTCATAGCCGTAATAAGCCTTTTTGCTTATCATCAGCAGAATGCAATATTCAAGTGTTCCACGCTTTATTTGGGATTTCCAATCTTCAAGATTCAATAAAACCACCGTCCCTTCGAAGTTCTGTGTTGTCGTAAGGTTTGTGAATTCATTTGACGAGGTATATCGTACCACATAGTATATAGGAAGTCAACAGTAGATTGACAGGAATTTTTACAAGTGATAAGATGCATATTACTAATAGTAATATTAACGCCGGGAAAAAATTAGGAAAATGCCAATAAAAGAGTTTCTTTAAGGTTTGGTAATTGCGAAGTTTAGAAATGCTGCTGTTGTCATTGTGTACATGGTATATTCCAACGCAGACGCGCTCTCGCTCCAAGCTTACCGTAGCGGTACTAAGCTCGAAAATACCTCGCTAAGTACCGACGGTAAGCAAGGGTCTGCTTATGGAATATACCATGTGCACAATTCGAAAACGGCAAGTGTAGGTTTCGCAATTATCCTATGAAAGGCAGCAGGTGTTTGCTAAACTTTCTTGTAGTTACAGGAAATGGGCAATATAGACAAAATAAGGGCGACTTGCCACTGCTTCGGAGCCCGTTTTTGTCTATATTGAACATTTCCGTCACTTGCTGAAGATACTTCGCAATCACCAGCCTTATCACTGCCGGAAAGGAGAACACAATGGAATACATTATACTCGGCCTTCTGCTCTTGAGCGACAGAACCATTTACGGACTGCGGGACAGAGTCGGCAAGGGACTGCATTTGATGTATAGCAGCAGTATGGGGAGTATTCAGGCGGCAGTCAGAAAGCTGCTGCAGCATGGATACATTCAGTATAAGGAGCTGACAGAGCAGGGAAAGCATAAGAAACTGTACGCCATCACCGAAAGTGGAAGAGCGCATTTCAAGGAGTGGGTCAACCAGCCGATGTCACAGGAAAATGTAAAAAACCCGGAACTGGCAAAAATTTATTTTATGGGCTTTGCGGATAAGGAAATCCGGAAGCGGAATATTGAGCAGTATCTGGAGGATTTAAGAGTCCGCTATCGCGCGCTTGCTGTCGTCTGCGAGGAAGGAGAGAGGCTTGCTGTTTCGGACAAGGACGGAAAAGAAACAATTCCCGAAGAAGGGCGAGAAATTTTTGCATACCAGCTTGCGACGGCATATTACGGAAGAGATTTCCTGCAATTCCATATCGCGTGGTATGAGAAACTGCTTTTGGAAATGCAGAGAAAGGATGGAAGGCTATGAAAAAGGTAGAACTGCCGGATTCCCCGTTGGTTTATTTTTGTGAAAAGAAAGATGACGCTGCGGAGTGGCTGCTTTTTTTACATGCGGCGTTTGTAGACCATCGGATGTATAACGCGCAGATTGCGTATTTTAAGGAACGGTACAATCTTTTACTGCCGGATACTATAGGACATGGTGAGTCTGTCAACGCGAAAAAAGGGGACAGTCTGGATAACATGAGCGGCTGGATAAAGGAAATACTGGACAGGGAAAGCGTGGAAAAAATACACATAACAGGCGTCTCTTTGGGCGCTGTTCTGGCGCAGGATTTTGCCAATCACTACCCGGACAGGGTAAAATCACTGGCGTGCTTTGGCGGCTATGATATCAATCATTTTGATTCATCCATGCAAAAAGAAAACGGCGGTGCACAGATGTGCATGATGTTAAAGGCGATGGTTTCTGTCAAATGGTTTGCAAAGGAAAATAGAAAAATATCCGCCTATACGGAAGAGGCACAGGATGCGTTTTATCAGTTAAATCTGCGTTTCCCGAAAAAATCCTTTCTCTATTTAGCGACATTGAACCGCATGGTAAATGTCTGCGAAACGGATGGCAGAAATTATCCGCTTTTGATTGGCTGCGGCGAACATGATATTCCCATGGAAAAAGAGGCGGTGAAAAGGTGGGCGGAGAGTGAGCCGGACTGCACGGTGAAAATTTTTGAGGGAGCGGGACATTGTGTCAATATGGACGTCCCGCAGGCGTTCAATGCTGCGCTGGAAGCGTTCTGGCGGGGAAAGTCAGAATCGATGCACACGGATTTGTATCAAAAATAAAAAATGAAAGTGGCGTTTTATGTAGTATAAAACAGGCGGCCTGCGCTCATACTATGAAAAATGTGTAAGGAAAGGAAGTGTAGTATGGAAGGCTTTAACAATGCAGGCATATTCCCGGGCGAAGATATGCTTTGGGGACTTCCCGTAGCCTTTGGCATGGATGAGAACATGAAGGCAAGAATCGGCAGCATGTCCGACGAGGAGAGAGCGGTTCTTCGGGAGAAGAGTAAAAATGTCACGAGCGAGCACGAGATGGACGAGCTGGTGCGCATGGTCGAAGAAGGTAAATTTGAATAAAAAAGCGCCGTAGCTGACAGGTGAAACTGTGAAGCGCGGCGCTTTTTGCTGTGTCTGTTTTATATTGTCGGGCTGAATTGCTGCCTTTGTGTCTTACTTGGGGCGCACGGTCATTCTCTCAATCAGTCCGTCTTCGGATACCTTCTGTACAGTGGCGATGGCCATCACGTGAAAGCCGCCGAAGGAGGCGATGAACTCTGCCTGTGTGTCGTTGGCAACGGCAGCCTCTAAGATAGAGTACTGGCGGAAGGAAAATTTATTCCGGAAAAACATGGCGATTGCTTCCTTTCCGTACAGGTGGTATTCGTGCTGGGCTGTGCCGTTGGGGCAGTAATCACACAGATGCCCGTTTTTGGTAAAAAGCTCGCCCAATGCTGTAAAATCTTTATTTTCCATTGCTTCTACATATTTTTCAATCGGTCTCATGACATTCTCCTCCTAATATACTTTCTCGGTGTTTAAAAGCGCATCCGTACCGCCGTCCACAAACATAATATTGCCGTTTACGCCGCAGGAAGCGGGAGAGGCCAGAAAGACAATCACGGAAGCAATTTCCTCAGGGTCCATCAGTGTTTCCTGTCCGTATTTTGTCGGAATCGGCAGGGCGTTTAATGCCATTTTGGCGTTGGTGGACATGGTTGCGGTCATGGCAGTGTTGACATTGCCGGGCGCTACCGCATTGATTCTGACGCCGTTTGCTGCAAAGGAAGCGGAGTGACGGCGCACCCATCTTGCCAGCGCATACTTGGTTGCCACATAAATACTATTGCCAATGGAGAGGTTGGAACCGTCCCATGAGTCTACCAGATTGAGGATGCGCTGCTCGTCGCCGATGTTGTTTAATAAGTCCGCAACATCCATTCTGCCCGCACCCTGTGAAATGGTGTTGGAAGAGGTGACTACACAGTTGCCGTGCTTCTTTTCCAAAAGGTCGTATACGCCTCTTGCCAGCGCTACGGTGCCGAAGTAGTTTAAGGAAATAATCAGCTTTAAGTTGCCGCATGCACCGGATACGCCGGCGTTGCAAATCATGCCGTCAAGTCCTTCGGGATGCATTTCGTGCAGTGCGTCGATTGCCTGCTGTCTGCCCTCCGGAGACGCGAGATTTACACAGATATCTCCGTCCTTTAAATCGATATTGATTACTTCATGTCCTTCTTTTTTTAATAATTCAACTGTTTTTGCGCCGATTCCGCTGGAACCGCCTGTGATAGCATAAACGCCCATGGTTATTTCCTCCTTCAAAGGTCTGTACAAATCTGATAAATCTCATTATAATGAAAATTGATACCTTTTAAATAACCAAATCAATAAAAAATGAGGATACCAGATGAAAGCGTATGATTTTTCAAAAAGAGGAAAACTTACTTTATATGAATATTTATATCAATGTCTGAAGGAGGACATTTTAGAAGGCAAAATTGCAGCGGGAGAAAAGCTGCCTTCCAAGCGCGAACTGGCGGGCGAATACGGCATCAGTGTAAAGACCGTGGAGAATGCATACGCACAGCTTATGACGGAAGGGTATCTGGAGGCGGAGGAAAAAAGAGGTTATTTTGCGGCAAAGGTGGAGCATATGGAACGCCATCACACTACGGCGTTTTCGCAGGAAGCGCGTTATGCGGAGGAAAAATGGTTTGCGGATTTTACCTCTTCCAATACGGTCTATGACAAATTTCCTTTTTCCCAGTGGAGCAAGGTGATGCGGGAAACTTTAAGCTATCGGGAAAAGGAACTTTTGCAGACAGCGCCTTTTCAGGGCGTGAAAGAGCTTAGGGAGGAGATTGCGGCGTACCTGTACAGAAACCGTGGCATGCAGGTGGCGCCGGACTGCATTTTAATCGGCGCGGGAACGGAATATTTATATGGAAGGCTCTTGGAACTTCTGCCGAAGGACAGCGTCTATGCGGCGGAGGACCCGGGCTACAGGAAGATTACGAGACTCTACGAAGGACATGGCGTCCCCTTCCGGTATGTACCTGTGGACGGGGAAGGAATCCGTGTGGATGCGCTTCTTGCAAGCGACGCCAGTGTGGCGCATGTATCCCCGGGCTATCATTTTCCCATGGGCTTTGTCATGCCGGTGGGGCGCAGGCAGGCGCTTTTGGCATGGGCAAAGGAGGAGCCGGACCGATATATTATCGAAGACGATTATGACTGTGAGCTCCGCTATTTCGGAAAACCGGCACCTGCGATCCAGAGCATGGACTGCAATCACAGGGTCATTTACTTAAATACTTTCAGCAAGACGCTGACGCCGTCGCTGCGAATCAGCTATATGGTGCTTCCTGAAAAGCTGATGGACAGGTATGTGCAGAAAATGAACTATTATTCCAATACGGTGTCGAGTTTCGAGCAGTATGCGTTGGCCGCCTTTCTGGAGCAGGGCTTTTTTGAACGCCATGTAAACCGTATGCGGAAATATTACAGGGAGTACAAAAACAGGATTGTACAGTATATAAAAGAAACTTCCCTGCCGGTAACGGAAATTGGGGGCAAGGATGCGGGAACCAGACTGCTTGTCAAAGTGGATACTACGCTTACCGATACCCAGATAAAATGGGCGGCGAGAGCGGCGGGGCTTAAAATAGAATGTCTGTCGGAATTCTGTTATGAAAAAAGGCCGGAGTACGACAGCACCATTATTTTAAATTACGCGGATTTAAACGAGGATGTGTTACACGAAGCCATCATAAGGCTGGCGCATATTTTTGCGTAATAATTGTCATACTAATTCTGTATCCGCCTGCAAAGAAAAGGCGGACGGCGGAAAGGCAGGGTTTGTATGAGCGAGGATAATTTATGTACGGCGGGAAGCCAGAGCGTAAAACTGAAAAAAGAAGTGTACATCAACGGCAGTGCCTCCATTGTGGGCAAAAAGGAGGGAGAAGGTCCGCTTGGCCTTCTCTTTGATATGGTGGGCGAGGACGATATGTTCGGCTGTAAGACGTGGGAGGAGGCGGAGAGCAGCCTGCAGAAAGATGCGGTTTATATGGCGTTAGGAAAGGCCGGAAAAAAGCCTGAGGACATGCGCTATATTTTTGCGGGTGACTTATTGGGTCAATCCATAGCCACTTCCTTCGGTATTATGAACTACAACATACCGCTTCTCGGCGTGTATGGCGCCTGCTCCACCTGTGGAGAGTCTTTAACACTGGGCGCAATGGCGGTTTCTGGCGGGTTTGCGGATAATGTCATATGTGTCACTTCCAGTCATTTTGCCAGTGCGGAAAAAGAGTTCCGCTTTCCCTTGGGGTATGGGAACCAGCGTCCCTTATCCGCGACATGGACGGTTACGGGAAGCGGCGCTTTTGTGCTGGGAAGCAGGAAGGAAACGGGCGCAAGGGCGAGGATTACGGCGATGACGGTAGGCAAGATTGTGGACTTTGGACTGAAGGATTCCTTGAATATGGGAGCCTGTATGGCACCGGCAGCAGCGTCAACTATTGCGGCACATTTTATTGACTTTAATAGTCAGCCGGAAGAATACGATAAAATCATCACCGGCGATTTGGGAAGCGTGGGACAGCGGGTGCTTCTCGATTTCCTGCGGGACAAGGGGTATGATATCTCCGACAGGCATATGGACTGCGGCATGGAAATCTATGATGCCGATACGCAGGATACCCATGCGGGCGGCTCCGGCTGCGGCTGCAGCGCGGTTACACTGTCGGCTTATATTTTAAAACAGATTGCAGAGGGCAACTGGAAAAAGGTGCTCTTTGTACCGACCGGTGCACTCTTAAGCAAGACCAGCTTCAATGAAGGACAGACGGTGCCCGGGATTGCGCATGGGGTAGTGCTGGAGAGTCTGGGATAGCCTGCAAAAATTTGTAGAAACCAAGGGTGATTTCTGGTATACTGTTTGTGACACATACCATAAACCTTGGAAAGGAGCTTTCTATATGAAACGATATGTTATGGCTGCGTAGCACTGGCTATTGCAATCAAATAAATTGTTATAGCCAATGCGATTCCTGAAAAATATGAATTTAGGAGGCAGACATGGGCTATATAAGAGCAGAAGAAATTCTGCCCGTTGAGATAATCGAACTGATACAACAGTATGTTGACGGTACAAACATATATATTCCGAGAAGGCAGGAAAACCGGCAGGAGTGGGGAAGTAAAACCGCATACCGATGGGAACTGCAAGACAGGAATCAGCGGATTTACAGGGACTATTTGTCAGGCAGGCCTGCCTGCGAGCTGGCAAAAAGCTATTATTTATCCGAAAAGAGCATACAGCGGATTATCAGACAGGAAAAACTTTCAAATGTGGGCTGACTTTAAGTCGGCTCATATTTTTTTACAAAAAAGCTTGCGGCACATGTGTTTTAGGATATTTGGTAAACTATAGACAATTGTGAAACTCATATTTGCCGATTTCGAATTGTACACATGGCATATTCCATAAGCAGACCCTTGCTTGCCGTCGGTACTTAGCTGCCGTATTTTGGCAGCTTATGTACCGCTACGGTAAGCTCGGAGCGAGAGCGAGTCTGCGTTGGAATATACCATGTGTACAATGACAACGGTATCGTTTCTGAGTTTCGCAAACGCCTATAGATAATCATGGGACGAAAGGAGAGATTTATTTTATGACAACACCCGTTTATTCTGCATAGCGAGGCTATTGCAAATAAGAAAATAAAAAAGAAGTAATAGCCTGCGCATCGGACTTTCATGAACAGGAGATGCAGATGAGCTATTTAAGAAAAACAGAATATGAAATGATACCGCGGGAATCCTTTTTGGTGATTCATAATTGTTCCGGCTGCGGCGGGAAATCCCGTTTTAAAAACACAAAAAAATTCCGCGTCAACGCCAATGGCAGTAAGCTGGATGTCTGGCTGATTTACCAGTGTGAAAAATGCCGGCATACACTCAATCTTGCCATTTATGAGCGACAGAAGGCTTCTCTGGTGCCGAAAAATGAATACAAGGGATTTTTAAGCAATGAGGAACAGCTTGCGGAAATGTATGGTAAAAATATGCAGTTATTCAGGAAAAACAAAGCGGAGATTGACTTTGAAGCATTGCAGTATCGGTTTGTGAAGCGGCTGGATACGACGGAAGAACATGACGGCAGGCCGCAGACTGTGATTACCATACATAATCCATATGGGCTGAAAATTCGTCCGGAAAAACAAATCGCCGAGGTTTTAGGACTGTCCCGAAGCCGGATGAAAAAACAGATGGAACAGGGAGAAATCCGGCTGGAAAAGCTTTCGCCCTATCTTGTTACCGCCTGTGTAAATGATTTGCAGGAATGAGATAATAGAGTGTAGAAATCATCCGGTAATTTTGGTATAATGAATACATTAAAGTGAGGGAGGCGCCCATATGCGTGTAATGGAGTTTAAAATGGAAAGACCGGGGCTGCTTACGGTCGGACAGAAAATTACGGTGACGGAAGGTGTGCTTCCCAGCAACTACTACTATACCATAGACCCTTCGCTTGCCATGTCCGGCAATTTTCCGTTCAGGGAGCGCATGCTGGCAAGGGAGGGCGTCGTGCTGGATATAGAGGAAAAAGAAAGAGGCTTTTATGTGACGGCTCAGTTTGAGGACGCGTAAAGTCATGCCGTCAGACGGCAGAATGGAGGAAATGATGATGAAAAAAATTGCAACAGACAAGGCACCGGCAGCAATCGGACCTTACTCTCAGGGTATTGTGGCAGGAGATTTTTTCTTTGCTTCGGGACAGATACCCATCAACCCTGCGACGGGAGAGATTGAAGGAACAGACATTACGGCACAGGCTGAGCTTGTCATGAAAAATGTAGGTGAGCTGCTTGCGGCGGCGGGCGCAGACTATACCAAGGTGGTAAAGACGACCTGTTTTTTGGCGGATATGGGAGATTTTGCTGCGTTTAACGAGGTTTATGCAAAATACTTTACCGAAAAACCGGCAAGAAGCTGCGTAGCAGTCAAGACGCTGCCGAAAAATGTACTTTGTGAGGTGGAGGTCATTGCCTGCCTTGCATAAGACGAAAAATATCGTTCTGATTGGTATGCCCGGCGTGGGCAAGAGCACCGTCGGCGTTGTTGCTGCAAAAAGAATGGGCAGCCGTTTTGTGGACGCAGACCTTGTCATTCAGGAAACCTATGGAAAGCTTCTGCATGAGTTGATAGAGGAGCATGGGGTAGACGGCTTCCTGGAACTTGAAAACCGTGTAAACGCTTCTCTAAACGTAGAAAATACGGTGATTGCAACGGGTGGAAGCGTCTGCTACGGCAGGGAAGCGATGGCACATCTTAAGCAGATTGGCATTGTGGTGTACTTAAAGCTCAGCTGTGAAGCCCTGACAGAGCGCCTTGGCGATTTAAACGAAAGAGGCGTTGCGTTAAAAGCAGGACAGACGCTTGAAACGCTGTATCTCGAGCGGGTTCCGCTCTACGAGAAATATGCAGATATTACCGTGGACTGCGAGGGAAAAAGCCTCAGGGAGACTGCGGAAGAGGTCTGCCGATGTGTGCGCCTGTTTCGCGAAACAGACGATAAAAGGGTATCAGAGGCCCACAGCCTGCCATCAGAATAAAAACCGAAAAAAAGTATACAATAATCCATGATTCTAAATAACCTGTAAGGAGGAGTTAGGTCATGGATTATTTTAATGCATTCTGGGTGGGCGGGCTTATCTGCGCTCTGGTTCAGATTTTAATGGAAAAAACGAAGATGCTGCCGGGACGTATCATGGTGCTTTTGGTGTGTTTGGGTGCTTTTATCAGCGTGTTCGGCTGGTATGATCCTTTTGTGGAATTTGCGGGGGCGGGCGCGTCGGTTCCGCTGCTCGGTTTTGGAAATGTGCTGATGAAAGGCGTGAAGGAAGGATTGGAGCAGGCGGGCGTGCTGGGACTGTTTCAGGGCGGGTTCAAGGCAGGTGCGGTAGGCTGCAGCGCGGCGTTAATCTTTGGTCTTCTGGCAGCTTTTGTATTTAATCCCAAAATGAAAAAATAAAAAGCCGAAGAAAAACGAAAATTTATGAAGAGAATATTAATCTTTTTTTAAGATGTAGGTTTCATGAAATCCAGTAAATACGGCATTTTTGTAGAAAGAGTGTTACTAGTAATGTCACTAGTAGAAAACAGGGGCGGAACGCATTAGATGTGTTTATACCCCTGTTTTTATGGCTTCGACTGCTGCCTTGAGCTGTTCTAAATCTTTGTGTGTGTATACGGTTTCGTTGATGTCCTGTCCCTTGTGCCCCATGAGTTTATACCGGACTGTACGCTCAACGCCGGCACGGTCAAGCAGCACATTGAAGGTATGGCGGCAGTCGTGGGGCGTATGTTCTGTCAGGATACCGCAGGAGCGCAGGGCTTCGTTGAAAAATTCCCTGTACCGTGCTTCTGTTATGCTGTCTGTGCCGGTGTGGTAAATAAGGCTGTCAAAGCGTCGGTCATGCCTGCAGCATACCATGTCATATATGGCTGAATGGATCGGAACGGTTCTGTTACGGCTGTAGCGGTTCTTTAGACCGCCCGTGAAGGTACGTGCTTCAAGGTTGATGTCATCAAGCGGCATGCATGCAAGCTCGTTAATCCGGAAGCCCGAGTAGCAGTATATCAGGATAGTGTCCACAAAGGGAATTTCCCTGTGAGCCCAGAGCGCCTGCAGTTCATCAGGCGTAAAAGGAACGCCGTGCACGTCATCATCAGCCTTGCTTATCGTCACGTACTGCGAATAGTCTTTCGGTACAAGCTCGAACTGTATGGCATATTTGTACATCTGCCGGAAAAGGTTCCGCATGTGCTCAAGCGTGGCGTGTGAAAGTTCCTGCAGGTCAAGCAGCGTCTGCAGATCAACCGCGCGTATGTCCCACATGGGCATATTGTGGAGGGCAGCGCATTTTTTGTATGCCGCCATGGCACAGTATTGGGCGCTGGTCTTTTTGCCTGCTGCCGCGAACGGTTCTTTGTACTTCCAGAGGTACCATGAAGCGAACACCTCGCTGAACAGCTTCTTTCTGTCCTGTGGATTATATGGCGCCTTGTTGTATTCTGCAAGGGCAATTTCCGCGCTTACCCTGTCCGGATAGCAGGCAAGCACATCATAGACGGGGTAGCCATCCTCATTGATACGGGTATTGACGCGTACCTGATACGGGTTCTTCCGCTTACCGGACAGTTTCACCACCGTGCCGGATCCGTTGGGACGCCGCTTTTTTGCTTTCCTGCTTATAACAGGCCTGCCGGCAGCAGGCGACAGGGGAAAGCCGCAGTGCGGGCAGAGGTAAGCCCTGTTGCTTATGCTGCCGGAGCACTCAGGGCATTGTGTCAGTGGCATGTTATCACGCTCCTATCTGCAAAAGGGTATAAAAAATACACCTGTACAAAACAGGTGCAGGAATGGTATAATATGTCTGTGAGGTGGCATATATACCGGCTGCAAGTGCCTGTATAGTCCTATCAGTGCGGTTCCTGTTGGCGCGGGAACCGCATTATTTATTGACTTTTGAACGTCATATTGCTATAATATGCTTGACAAGAGAGCCGAAAGCTAGAACACACCTAGCCGCCGGCAATGGTGAAACTACAAAAAGTAGTGCCTTACCTTACCAGGGCGGGGGCGCTACTTTTTGCGTTTTTTAATGGTCAAAACAAGAGTTATAACCGCGCAAAGCATAATTACAAAAGTGAATAAATCGCTGTATGTAACCATCGCACCAGCTCCCTTCCTTAAATGTCCGGCAACTGGCATATCGCCCTTTCGGCTCCCCTGGCAAGCATATTATGTTTTCATGGTGCGGTTCTGTCTGATGTTTTTGCTATAATACACTTAGCGGGTGTCATGCCAGTATGGGGATATAAAAGAATGCAGCCATTCGCAACCCATGCCGAAGCCTTTGAGGGGGTCACGAATAACTGCATTCTTTTATGCTTAGTATAAAGGAATTGCTTCCAAAAGTCAATAAGAACATAAATGCTAGTGGCTGGAATGGTTGCCCCCTCTGGGGCTTGTAAGTATATTATATTGTCAATGTATTTTAAGATTAGGCTTGCGGTGGCTCAGCATACCTAAGATCCATATCAGAATAACAGTGTTCTAATAATATTTCAACTAGAGCACTTTGTTCATTGGTTTTTAGCGAGAGGAAACATGACAAAACTATTATTGCATTTGACATGTTGTAATTTGGTTTAGTTAAAAGTATTTTTAAAAGAGAGTCTTCTAAATCATCATGAGTTTTTCGACTGTAGTCTAATTGTCGATTTATATCGTTCATTTTAGATAGAGCTGTTCTATGAATTTCTATTTTTTGAAAAATTTTTTCTCTTTCTATATTCGAAAATATTTTGTGGTTTGCCATTACTTCTATTAATCCATAGTCTGTTACGGAATATTCAAGACCCAGTTGCATATATTGCTCGTGTGAATCAGGTATTATTTCATTGATTGTTACATTGAGGGCATCGGCGATTTTTTGTATGGTTTCTATTTTGGGATTAGCTTTATTGCTTTCAAATTGCCCTATAGCAGCTTGCGAAACACCTAATTTTTCTCCTAGTTGTTTTTGCGTAAAGCCTTTTTCTTTTCTAATCTTTTTAATACTTTCGCCAAAATTCATAACATCACCTACTTTCAGTGAAATAATAACATATTTAGCAAAAGAAAAAAAGAGAAAACTTATATTTTTGACATTGACAAAAGTTTTAACTTATGATAAATTGATAATAACATAAGTTTAGACTTATGTCAACAATAAAAGATGAGGAAAGGAGATAAGTAAATGAAACTCAGCAGAGAGAAAATAAATGTTGAGATGGCACGAAAGAAGATGACAGTTACATCCTTGGCTGAGACTTACGGGGTAAGCAGGGCAAGAATTAATGTCATCTTGAACCAAAGGGAAGTATCTGTAGTTTCTGCTGGACGGTTGGCTGAAGCTCTAGGTGTGGACGTGACGGAAATCATTGAATAGTGCGACGTCGCACAACTGAAAGGAGAATACATGCAACAATTTTATGACTGTCTATCGTGCCGCTGGCGCTACATGCATTTTCCAAACATGGACGATTTTGAAATATCTATGCAGGAATGCCTTTGCAACGGTGAGGACTACGAAGAAGAGCAGTAAAGGGAATTCTGCAGCAGTACATAACGGCGCAGGCGGAAGGGAAAGGAGAAAGCGTCTTACAGGAAGCACCACATTCCATAGGACTGTTGCCGGAACCGGCAAAACAGAAACGCCCTGCAGGAAGCACCACCTTCCGCAGGGCAGAGCAGGAACAAAAGAAAAAGCCCCGTAAGAAGCACCACCTTCCCACGGGGCGGCTGCCGGAAACCGGCAACACAGATTATACGCACCTATACAGCTATACAGCCCAACCGGAAGGGAAAGGAGATATAGTGGATAGGCACTTTACGCATTTACATGATAGCACAGGAAACCAAAAAAGGAAAGGAGAATTTTCAAAATGGCATTTCTGAAAATCGAACAGGAAACTTTGATAAGCTTCAATGCCGGAGAGGACACAGCCGAGCTTTACACGGCTGATCCTGTCATGATTCGGAAGATGGATAAGCTGGTAAGCGAAAACCCCGAACAGTTTAAGGGTGAAGTCCATTCGAGGTATCAGGGCAAGGTGTATGCAATGAATTACATACTTCCCAAAAGGTTCATCAGCATAAGGACAAAAGACATTGTGCGAAACACAACAGAGAAGCAGAGAGAAAGGGCACGGGAGCAACTGATTAAATATCATGCTTTAAGACATGCCGAATTTAATTAGTTTCTTGGCAAGCAATCCATAGCAAGCAATTTAAAATTGTTTCAAGGTAAAAAGTATCGCATAAAGTTTTTGTATCTTTTTTTATGGTTTGCGAACCATAGAAAAGGTTATCTGTAATGCGGCAGCAGGACAAGGCAGGCGGAGAAGCAGGACAGAATATTAATAATTGTTAAGGTGATAGGCCCAAAATCCGCACGAAAATACAGCCTAGGCATAAATTACAGCCTAAAAGATTTTAAACAGGATTTGACGCTTGAAACAAGCGTGTACAGGGAAAGGGGGTGCTTTTATGGTATGTGCCATGGTTGACAAGATAATCGCCGCAATGACGGCTTCCTGCATGAGTCCGAAGGAGATAGCGGACAGCGCAGGCGTCAGCATAAACATTGTGTACCGGATACGGCGCGGCTATCTGGTAAAGATGGACAGGTTCGGGAAGGTATGCAGGGCGCTGGGAATCAATGCAGAGGAGTACATAGACTACGGGCGGCTTAAAAAGCAGAAAGGAGGCGGATAGGAATGCCGAAGGAGGAATTTAAGAACGTATGGCAGAAGCTGCTTTACGTGCAGAAGAACCTGAAAGCCCCAAAGGGGCAGTATAACCGCTTCGGTGAATACCATTACCGGAGCTGTGAGGACATACAGGAGGCACTCAAGCCGCTTCTTGGCGATGTGGGGGCTGTGCTCCTGCTGAATGATGAAATTGTGCAGCAGGGGGATAGGTACTACATAAAGGCTGCTGCCATGTTCCTTGACGTGGAGAGCGGGGAAAGCGTGAGCAACACGGCATATGCAAGGGAGTGCGACAGCCGCCCGAAGATGGACACGGCGCAGATAACGGGCTCCTGCAGCAGCTACGCTCGCAAATATGCCCTTAACGGCCTGTTCTGCATAGACGATTCACGGGACCCCGACACCATGGACAACAGCGGAGCAGGGCAGCAGGAACGGAAGGAGCCGCCCCGGGAGAAGAAAGCGCCGCGGCAGCAGGTACCAAAGGAACCGCAGCAGGGCGCCCAGCGGCAGCAGGCAGCAAGAAGGAAGCCGCAGGCAGTAAGCGCGGAACACCTGCTTATGCTGGAGGACGAGGCAAGGCGCACGGGAACGGAGCTGACGAAAGTATGCGGCCGGTATGGAGTAGGCAGCATATCAGAGCTGACAGAGGAGCAGTACAGGCGCGCAATGTCCGCATTCAGCAAGATGGACAGCCTGCCGCCTCCGGCACAGGACGAACAGCTTGAGCTGTTCAGTGGCATAGAAGGATATGAGGGAAGCCTCCCGTTTGCGTAGGGAGGGGAAAGGAAGGAAAATGGCAAACCGAAGAATGTTCAGCCTCGACGTGGTGAACACGGATAAATTCATGGACATGCCCATATCAGCGCAGTGCCTGTATTTCCACATGGGAATGAGGGCGGACGATGACGGGTTTGTTTCTTCACCCAGACAGGTGATTAAAGCAGTAAACTGCACAAATGACGATTTGAAAATATTGATATCAAAGGGCTATGTGATACCGTTTGAAACGGGAATTATTGTAATAAGGCATTGGAAAAAGAATAATTACATACCGATTGACAGATACCGGAAAACCCAATATACAGAGGAAAGAAGCCATTTAGAGCTGGCAGAAAATGTATACAGACTGGATACTGAATGTATGCAATCTGTATCCAATATGTATCCGCAGTATAGATTAAGTAAGGATATAGTTAGATTAGATAAGGATAATATAACTATACAAGATACTATAAGCACAGAGTTACAAGATGATTCACTTCAAAACAGTGGAAAAGAACAAACCGCCCAAGAACCACCGGAGCCTAAAAGCGGAATCCTGCTGCCGCTGAACGATAAAAGCCTTTACGATGTACCGGAGGGCAAAATAAGCATGTGGGCGGAAACCTATCCCGCTGTTGATGTAAAACAGGAACTCCGTAAAATGGCGGCATGGCTTGACAGCAATCCAACGAAGCGGAAAACGCGCAGGGGGATTGAGCGCTTTATCAATAACTGGCTTTCACGGCAGCAGGACAGGGGCGGCAGCAGCACAGGCGGCACATACAGGGACAGGCAGCAGGGCATGAAACCGGCCGCAGGGCTTCCACAGGAAACGTATGCAGGGCTTGGGAAGCGTCAGCCTTCGCCTGATGACCCGTTCCAGTAAGGGGGTGCAGGCATGTGCAGGGACAACACAGGCAGAAACATACCCGGCCGTGAAAGGCTTGCCATGTTCAGGGTATGGAAGCCGGAGGGGCTGGAGTTCTTCGCGGCACAGATGACACCGGAGCAGAGGAGCGAACGGCGCATGTACATGAGAAAAACACTGCTACCGTACCCGCGCTATGAAAACCTGTCCAATGATGAACTGGACAGCATGCGGCTCCAGACACTTGACAATGGTATCCTGCTTGAACAGGCGGACGGTACGGAAATCTTTCTTAAGAATCCGGACGTGACAGAACGTGAAAGGCAGTTCCGCCGCATGCGCGCAATGATGCTCTTTGAGTTCATGGAAACAACCGCGGCGGATTTCAGGTGGGACAAGTACCGAGGGGACATTGCCGGGGCAAAGGACCTTATCAACCGGTATATTGTCAGATACCCGCAGTTTAAGGCGCGGGGAATGGGGCTATACATCTACTCGGCGGCGAAGGGAAGCGGAAAAACAATGCTGGCCTGCTGCCTGCTGAATGAAATTGCGAAAAGGCACGCCGGAAGCGTGAAATTCACAAACATACTGGATTTCCTTGAAATGACAAAAAAGGGATTCAAGGGCGATGAAGCGGATATACAGGCAGTGCGGCGGGCGGGGCTTCTTGTGCTGGACGATATAGGCGTACAGCTTGACAGGGAATGGATAAACACCGTGCTTTACCAACTTATAAACGAACGGTACATCAACAGCCTGCCTACCATCTACACAAGCAACATACCGCCGGAGGAGCTTAGGCTTGACGACCGCATAACGGACAGGATAGAAAGCACGACTTACGCGGTAAGGCTTCCCGATGAGCCCATACGGAGGAATGAGAGGCAGCAGGAGAAACGACGGATTCTGGAGGAAATAGAAAACGCACCGCAGGAGGCACCACCTTCCGGCGGGGCAGAGACAGGCAGGCGGCAGCAGGACACAGCGGCGCAGGCGGAAGGGAAAGGAGAGGCATAAGGCAGCAGTCACCACTATGGGTGAGTGGACAATATAAACTCGTACCTAATGACGAGTGAAGGGAGCTGCATATTATTTGACCGGTAAAGAAAAAAAATCCCCCCCACTTCATGAAAGCCATTTTTAGGGTGAAATCACCGAGGGGAGGAACCACTTCCAATAGCGGGCGATTCCTGAAAAATTTTTTTGTAGTGTCGGAAGAGGTGAAAAATCGTGGCGGGAAAGGCAGTCTGCAAGGAGACAATCAAAAAGAATACGATTGAGGACATGAAAGAATTAAATACCTATAAGCCCGAGTATGACGCCTGTATTGATATTTACGTAGAGCTGAGGGAGTAGCACGGAAGGGAAAGGAGATTTTCAAGATGGAGCATATAACAACCAAGAAGGAGCCTGATATCATCATGGTTTCCCCGCTTGAGCTGACAGGCAGGGACGTATTAAGGCTGAAACATGAATACGAGACGGAAACGGACGGTTTCACCATCAGCAGCCGCGGGTGTGACGTAATCCTCTTAAACAAGGACATAGAGGGCGCGGAGGAGATAAGGGCACTTGTCCTAAACATCATGGGGCGGCGTTACTGTGATGACAGCCTCACGGAAAAGCTGCTTGACGAGTTTGAGGAGAGGACAGACCGGGCGGCATACCTGGCACTATTCCGGATATGGCATAACTGGAGGGAAGCGCGGCAGCAGGCGGACAAGAAGGAGCGGGCGGAATGGTACATAAGGGAATTTAGGAACCAGCGGCTTTCCCTAAGCCCGAAGAAAAAAGGAATGCTGCAAATGCTGTTCAATATTGGTTACGGGCTGTATGACGGGCACCACAGGTGCGATTTTGAGACAGGGCAGTTATATTGCTACCTGTACGGGTACATGTGCGGGAAAGGGCTTTTGAAGTAAATAGAACAGGATAGCCTATTCATCATATGGTTTCATGGGTATCATTTGTCACAAAGTGAGCGTTATAGGTGCAATTATAAAGCATGTGGTTGAAAATCTATTGTTCCGTATTGGCGGCAGCAGGCTTGTATCCATTGAGTTGCTCTGTAGCAGGGATAAATTGGACATCCATAACATAATTTACAGCATTAAGCAGTTTTTCCATATCATCAAAGCTAAAATTCTGCTTATTGATGATTTTGGTTAATGCCTGTGGGGTAATGTTAAGTTTTGAAGCTATTTCTCTTTGGCTGATTTGCTTATCAAGAAGTAGCTTTTTGAATTCAATTATCAATTGCTCCTTTGAGGTGTAACGCATAGAAAATCCTCCTTGTGTTTGCTTTTGTTCTAATCTAAAAATAATATAAAAAGGGTTATTTGTCAACCATAAACGAACATAAGAAACCAAAAATCTGAAAAAAATAATAAAAAATAACCAAAAAAGGTTGACAAATAACCAAAAAAGGGTTATACTAATATTAGAAACAAACAAAACAGCAAAAGCAACCGGAGAGGTCGAAAGCCTTCCAAAACCCTAAGCCATATACCTGTGAGTGAGCAGCAGGCAATACCAATAGTCAGGAAGATGCTTAGGGGGTTGCACGAAAGGGGATTATCAGATGGGTGAAAGAGCGATTGAAAACAGGGTCAGAAAATTAATGGCACTGGAAGAACAGAAAAAGGAGTTGGAGGCACAGATAAGCGCATTGCAGGAGGAAATAAAAAAGGATATGGATACCAAAGGCATTGAGGAAATGCAGGCAGGTACATTCATTATCCGGTTTACCAGCGTTCTTTCCAGCCGCTTTGACACCAAGAGATTTAAAGAGCAGTACAGCGAACTATACAACATGTATGTCAAGCCGGTTGCAAGCCGAAGGTTTACAATATCATAGATAAAAGCCCCTGCCGGAGTTCACATCTCCGGCAAGGGACAACCTATAAAACAATGATAACGGCAGGGGGCGCAGTCCTGCGCCCTGTCTGGACATGGTGAGAAGGGAGAAAAGCGCAATATGGCAGATAAAGACAGGAAAAGCATATGTACACATAAGCAGGAGGCGGATTACAGGAAGCTGATAGCTGAAAAGGTGGACAGAATCAGCAATGAAAAGTTCATGCAGTTTCTGTATGGGCTTCTGGAAGCATTTGAGCGGAAATGGGGGCTTAGCTGATTTGGCGGTAAAAATAAGGGTGTCCTATGAGTGGCCGGAGGAACTGCAGCAGGTGCTTGACATGTTGGGGAAGGGCGTGGAGGACGTCAGAACGCCGCGGCAGCAGGCGGGGCGGTACAAAAAGGCGTACATAGATTTTGACGGCTTCCCGTGCATGCAGGGAAACGCAGCGGAACATGAAAAATACGGTTGTAGGTCTCCGTGACCCGTGATATACTACGTACAGACAAATAGAGAGAGTACCCCAGCCGGAAGGCTGGAAGCCATAAGGCGCGGGAAATGGAAGCCTGATAACGGGGCGGCTGTTTCCTGTGCCTTTTTTGCGGGAAACAGGGAATAAGCCTGCTGCCGTGCAGGCTTATAGGGAAAGTAGGCAGAAGGAAACATGCTTACGGACAGCCTTACAGCGGATCAGAAAAGGGCGATCTCTGGAATCAGAAAGGGCAAGTATGGCGTAGAGGTCACGCTGTGCGACAAACTGCGGGCGCTTGAACTTCCGGGGCGGCATCTCGGAATGTTCAGTGACAGGGTGGACGTGTCGGGGCTTGATGAGGAAATGTCAAAGCAGACGTGCTTTCAAATTAGTATGCGACGTTGCAAGTTATCTGGTGGTCGCAGACTCCCCCCAAGGGTACGCTGATTAATACTGCCCCTTGCAGACCGATGGGGGCCTTAGCTGTTACTGACTGGGAACATGCGCGTAAGGGGTGTGGTATGCAGGAGGTTTTACGGAAAATCTTGAAAGCATTTATACAGACAAGTAACAAATAGTCAGTTTTAACAGTAATTTCAGCGTGCTTTGGAGCTTCTATAGAGGGGCAGGACACGGGAGGGCAGGTATGACGAATGAAGAGCTTGTGCGGCTTATCAAAGCCGATGTTGACAGGGAAAACAACATGCTGCAGCTTTACATACAGGTCAAAGGCTTTATACGCACAATCGCCATGCGTTACCGTGGCAGGGCTGAAATGGAGGATTTGGAGCAGGAGGGCTTCATTGCCCTGTATGACGCTGTTGAAGGGTATGATTCGGGGCGCGGGTGCATGTTTCTTACTTATGCCGGCTACTGGATAAAGCGCCGTCTGTCCCAGTATGCAGGCGGAAGCGGCAATGCGGCCAGCCTGCCGGCGGAAGCTGTGAAAAGGCTGGCCGTATATAAGAACATGGTTAATACATTCCTTCTGTGCACAGGCAGGGAGCCCACAAGGCAGGAAGCAGCGGAGTGTATGAAAATCCCGATAAGCCAAGTGGAGGAACTGGAAAGGCTTGCACGCATGGAAAAGGCAGAAAGCCTTGAAGTGCCTGCGCCTGCTGCCGGCAGCAGGCATGATACAGCGCTCTGTGACCTGCTGCCGTCTGCCGAGAATCTGGAAGCGGGTGTATTGGATCAGTTGCAGCGCGGACAGCTTGCCCGTATTCTGTGGGCACAGGTGGACAGTCTGCCGACGGAGCAGGGGCGTGTGATTCGTGCAAAGTATCTGGACGGGCGCACTTACAGGGAAATCAGCGCCGGTATGGGGATAGAAGCGGGAAAGGTAAGGAACATTGAACATAATGCACTGTGGAAGCTGCGCCTTTCACGTGATTCCTGCCTACTCCGTTCTTTTCTTCCGGAGTATGAGGATATCTACAGCAGAGGGATAAAAGGGAGCGGCTCCCGTCACTTTGATACCACATGGACCAGCTCGACGGAGCGGGTGGCATTGGAGGATATGGCAAGAAAAAGTGTCACTAGTAGTGTCACTAGTAGAATTTAATGTAATATTATGGCAAAAATAGTGAAGTAGAGAAAATGCTGTAAATACTGGATTTTTCAAAAAATAGATGACGGGAAAACAGGATTTTATGAAGAGAATATTAATCTTTTTTTAAGATGCGTAATATTTCCCCACTTTTTGTCGAAATGTGATAGAATATAGTGAGAAAAAAGGCGTGCCAAAAGGCAGCCGAGGGAGTTGTTGAATCATGTTGTGGGTTTTTTTGTTTTTTCTTGGCACCTTGCTCTATATGGAGCTGGTTTATCATTTCGGATGTTTTGGATTTGTAGCGGCGAATCCGGTTCTCGCATTGCCTGTGTGGCTTCTTCTGGCCGGATTGTCCGCTTTGGTTACGGGCTTTTTGCGCAAAAGGAAGAACAGGGTTATATTCTGGATTCTGCTTGCGATAGATTATCTTCTCTTTGCCAGCCAGCTTGTCTATATCAAAATATTCCGGCAGCCGCTTCTGATTGCCGCGGTCACGAACGCCGGTAAGGATGCGGTGACCAATTATTGGAAGGAGGCGCTTCATGCCATACTGCGCGCGTCGGGATATCTTCTGCTTCTGGCAGTGCCGTTAGTTGCGGCAGGCTTTTTGCTGCATTTTAAAGCCCTGAAGCTGAGGAGCCATACCTATGGGGAGAGACTGGCAAGCATTTCGGTTATGGCGGGCGGTCTGGTGCTCTATATTGTGGCGCTGGTGGGCGGTTATTTCGGAAAGACGGAATATTTCGAGAGTTACAGTGAATTTTATGACCAGAAAGGCGTGATTTCCGCATATGGGGTAACGCCCTCGCTGGTTCGTGACATGTTCGGCGATTCCTTCCCGGGGAGGGACGATTCCCTGGAGGCGTGGGACAGCTATGGAGGAAATGATCTGGTTTCCACGGGCGGGGAGGTGACGCCGCCAATCGTGGAAGATGATATATCGGGAGGGGATGTATCCCTGCCGGAAGAGGTGGAGCCGGTTCTGGATACCTCACCCCATGTGCTCCCCATCGACTTTGAGAGTTTGATTGCAAATACGGATTCGAAGGAAATCCAAAAATTGGCGGAATATATGCAGAGTATACCGCCGACCAATAAAAACGAATATACGGGCATGTTTGCCGGCTACAATCTGATTTACCTGACGGCAGAGGGCTTCTGCCCCTATGCAGTGGACGAGGAGCTGACACCGACTCTGTACAGGCTGGTTCATTCCGGTTTTGTCTTTGAAGATTTTTATTGCCCCCTGTGGTATACTTCCACCAGCGACGGCGAGTATGCAAACTGCACGGGGCTGATGCCGGACAACCAGATGTTCAGCCTGAAGCGTAGCGCGGACATCAGTATGCCTTTTACCCTTCCTGCTTATTTTGCAGCGGAAGGTGTGAAGAGCTGGGCATTCCACGACAATTCGCTTTCTTACTATGACAGAAACCGGACGCATCCGAATCTGGGATACAATTTTATGGCATGCAAGCTGGGTGATTTGGACGAGAAAGTCTGGGGCGGTCAGGTATTTGAGATGGAAAACGCCAACAAATGGCCTGCATCCGATTTGGATATGATGGTGGCTACCATACCCTATTACATCAATGAAGACAGATTTCATGTGTACTATATGACAGTATCCGGACATATGTATTACAGCTTCAGCGGCAACAGCATGTCCTACAAGCACAAGGACGATGTGGCGGAGCTGCCTTATGGTGAAGAGGGAAGGGCATATATTGCCTGCCATATGGAACTGGATTTGGCGCTGGAATATCTGTTAGAGCAGCTTGAGGCGGCCGGGAAGCTGGAAAATACAGTGATTTGTCTTTCCGCAGACCACTATCCCTATGCCATGGAGATGTCAACCTTAGAGGAACTTGCAGGAAGACCGCTTGACGGAACGCTCGAAGTTTACAGAAACAATCTGATTCTCTGGAACAGCGAGATGGAGACAATAAATGTGGAAAAGACGGCATATTCGCTGGATATTCTGCCGACGCTCCTTAACTTATTCGGCTTCGAGTACGATTCAAGGCTCTATGTGGGCAGGGATATTCTTTCAGATAGTCTGCCGCTTGTCGTTTTTTCAGACAGAAGCTTTATTACGGACAGGATTATTTATAACAGGAAGGGCAGCGTGCCGGTCATGTGGCGCGACGGTACGGAAGACGATGAGGAGTATCATGAGGCGATGAAAAAGCAGGTGAAAGGGCTTATCAATTATTCGTCCGGTATTCTGAACAACGATTTCTACCGCTATGTGGAGGAAGCACTGCCGGAGGAGTACCGCTCGCAGATAGATCCCGAGTGGATTGCGCCGCATCCGCCCGGACCACAGCCGACGCCTCTGCCGGATCCGAAGGAAACGCCGGCGAGTGAAACGGAACAGGATACAGAACAGGATGAGACCGACGCTGTCGGGTGAATAAAAACGCCTATGAGGTTACAGTTCCTCATAGGCGATTTCTTTTTTATCAAGATACTGCCGCAGCGCGGCATCCCAAAGCTTTTCCGGTTCCTTGTCGGGGACGAAGGAAGTAAAAGAGGTTCCGGTCAGAAGCAGCGCTTTTTCCCCGTCAAACCGTACCGTCAGCACAAATGCCTGAATCAGACTTAAGGAAGAAGCAGCGCCGCCTTTTTCTAAAATAGAAGCCACAGAAGCAGGCTTCAGATGAAAGACGAACTGAAAGCGCAGCGGTGTGCGTTTTCCCTTAATAAAATCAAAACATAAGCCCTTCATGTCCTTCCATTCCACAAAATCATACGGGTGCAGAGCCTTGTCCTCCCGTTCTTCAGGCGGGAAAAAATCCTTGTGAAGCCGTCCGTCAATGGAATATGTAACAAAAGTGTCGATGTCTGCTTTTTCCAAAAGGAAGGAATCAAAAAGCTCTCCCAACAGGAGGGAATTCATAAAAGGTTTCAGGGTAGTGATTTGTAGTGCAAGCATTGTTCGTTTCTCCTAGGTCTGATAGATGATAAGAAGTGGTGTAAACTAGGTATAAGTATAGCGGTTTTGAAATTGGGTGTCAAGGAGTAGGGGGATGGGTTTACGGCAAGGGATAAGGGGAGGACTTGCAGCGAGGGACGCCCGTACCGCAATCTATTCCCGCTGCACCGCGCTCTCGCTCAGAAAGAAGCGTAGCAGTACTAAGCTCGTGAGGGACCTCGCTAAGTACTGACGCTTCTTAAAGGGTGCCGCGAGAACAGCTTGCGGTACGGGCTGTTCCGCGTGCGAGGCGGCGTGGTGTCCCTTGCCGTAAATTCCTAAGAAGATAAGCCTATTGAACAATCCAACGCATAGTATCCTTTGCCGCTTTCAGCCGGCAGCGGAGCCATATGTCTGTTCAGACCGTTTAAAAACGCCGGTACTTAGGCGCTGTGTTTTAGCGCCTTACGTACCGCTGCGTTTTTATCCGAGCGAGAGCGCGTCTGAACAGACATATGGCTCCGATGTCGGCGTGACTCGACGCAAGACAAATCCTGTTGTTTGGCAAACCACAATGCAGAGAGCGATTACTTTATCATCTCAAGATACGCTTCCGGCATAAAAGACATCACTACAATTTGCACTGTCGTTGCTATATTCAAAATCCAATGCCCTGCCATAATATAGCGGGGATTCTTTTTCCGATAGTATTGATAGCATATCCATATCGTCAGAGGGAGAAATGACAGGAAACGATAGGTTATGAATTGCATATCAAGCATTGTCGGAATGAAACTATGTTGCAGGGCGTAGAAAAATGCGGGGATAAAAATAGCTGTCCATTTGGACTGAAAGCCATTTACGCCATACCCCAGATACAATCCGTCTTCCGCGACTGTCGTCGTTATCGGAAGTACCAAAACATTGATTATGGCAAGATAAGGCGGGATTGGCGCTATCATCATCGGCGCAAGATAGGGGAGTTCACCATAACAGAGCCAACCTGCCAAATACATTCCCACCATACTGATGAACAGCATTATGACAATAAATAAAATTCCTTGGGGAACACTTTCTGTGTTTTTTTCATAATGTATCAGTTCACGGTATGTGATGTGACGGCGTTTGCAAATACGCCATAAAATAAGGATTGTGACAATGTTTAGTGCGGAGGCAATCACGGACCACCAATGTGTAATTTCTGATAAATTTCTATGGGTCATTATGCTGCATAAGAAAAACACAGCTAAAAACAGGAAACAGCGCAAAGGAAGGAAAAGACCAGTTTTTTGATTATTCTGCATGGCGGCTATCCTCCTCACCGGCTATACCGCAAAACAGCATGGTGACTGTATTCGCTATGAATAAATCGCGTTCAGCCTTGGAATATAAATCATATCCCAGAATTTCTTTTGCAGCATTTTTGGCAAGAAATGCTGTCTGCATAGCGGAAGCAAGAATGAATACAAGTAACTTTTTTGTTTCCTCATTTTTGTTGTCTCTGATTGCAAATGCAAACCCTTTCTGTGTATAGACAGAATTGCTGTCTGCCAAGTAATTCTGCATATCACTCAAAATAGATATATTGGCAATTGCCTTATTTTCAAAAAGAAAATCAAAGACTTGGCTTGCCCAGGATATTAAACGCATTTTATCGGACAGTCCATCGGATTTTGAGCAATCTGTAATATCGGGCGTAAAGCCGGCCAATATGTTGTTGATTATTTTTTGTACACATTCTGTGATAAGATTTTCTTTGCTTCCAAAAAAATAATTGATGGAACCTAACCCTATATCTGCTTTTTCTGCAATTAAGCGGGCGGTAATTTTTTTGGTGTCCCCGTTATACTTTTCAATCAATCCGGTAGTAATTTCAATAATATGGTTTTTGACTTTTTCGTTATCGCGCATAATACCTTTCTCCTCTGAACAATGTTCACATACATTATAGTGAACGCTGTTCAGAAAATCAAGAGTCAATTTGTATCTTCCGCTTATCCGGTTTGCAAAATAAATGAAAAAACTTGACTGTAAACTTGGTTGATACTTTATATTTATATATGGTATCGGCTACTATATAGGTGGTATAAAATATACGTAGGTGGTTGCGAAACTTTTATTTGCCGATTTCGAATTGTGTGTGTTGTATATTCCATAAGTAGACCCTTGCTTACCGTCGGCACCAAAGTCATGCCGGGCATGACTTGCTGCCGTATTTTGGCAGCTTATGTACCGCTACGGTAAGCTCGGAGCGAAAGCGAATCTGCGTTGGAATATACAACATGCACAATGACAATGGTACAGTCAATACGTTTCATATACCGATGGAAAGGAGCAGCAGTATGACAATAAAGGAAGTTGAGGAGCGGACAGGACTGGCGCGTTCTAATATCCGGTTTTATGAAAAAGAAGGTCTGATAGAACCGTCGCGGAATGATAAAAACGGATATAGGGATTATTCTGAAAAGGACGTTGAAACGATTAAAAAATTGCTTATTTGCATACCCTGGAAATTTCCATTGAAGATATCCGCAGCATCATATTGGATAAAGTGTCGTTGGCAGAAGTGATAGAAAAGCAGGCTGCAATAATAAAAGAGCAGATTGACGGCTTAAATAAAGCAAAAGCCATGTGCGAGAGAATGGTGGAGGCCGGAAACCTTAGTTTTGGTGAGTTACAGGTTGAAAAATATGTGACAGACCTGCCGCATTATTGGAATAATCATAAAACCGTTTTCAAACTGGATTCGGTCGGTTTCCTGCATATATGGGGCAGCCTCATTACATGGGCAGTTATCACATCTCTATGCTTGATAGTTGGAATATTGTCGTATACAAAATTACCGGATAAAATGCCTGTTCAGTGGAATCAGGGAATAGCAGTTTCCTTTATGGACAAAAAAATTATCTTTGTATATCCGCTGGCCTGTATCATCATCCGCATTTTGTTACGGCCGGTTATCTATGTAAAATTATGCATGCACCATCCCTACGGAGAGCCATCACGGAATACCTGTCCAACTATATATGCTTTATTGCGCTGTCAGTAGAACTGTTTTCCATACTATTCGTGCAAGGACTGGTAAAAAGCGTAGTAACCGTTTTGCTTGTAGATACAGTCGTACTCATCGGCGTATTGCTGACGGCTCTATCAACTGTCCCAAGGTGAAAACAATGCTCAAAATAAAGTGCTATTGCCGGAGTACATAGCGTCTTTGACGCTTTCAAGCCGGCATTGGAGAGGTCTGTCTGTTCAGACCGTTTAAAAACGCTGGCGCTTGGCGAGGTTCTTTCGAGCCTAGCGTCCACTGCGTTTTTATCCGAGCGGGAGCGTGTCTGAACAGACAGACCTCTTCGATGTCGGCGTGACTTGCTCTGGTATATATTATTTTGTCAGTTTAAGGTAAGTTTCCGGCATGAGGGAAGTCCAATCGTATCAACATAATAACCGCACATAATACCAATCCGGACATACCGATAATGCCTGTCGGATTGGGACCTAGCAGTCCGCTTTTGTGTGAAACGGAAATAAAAACAGGAATTTCGCCGATGACATTGACTGCGCCGTGAATAATGGCGCTGTACATAACATTATTGCTGATTACCATGACACAGGAACAGATAGTGCCTATTGTCATACATGCCAGCATCATCATTGCCATATTGCTCCACGGCGCGCCTATATTCTCCGAACTGTAATTAAAACCGAAATAAATCAACGGCATATGTGCCAGACCCCAGCAAAAACCATTCAGTAGTATTCCTTTTTTCAGCCCATATTGGGCGATTTGTTTTGGAAGCAGGTATTCACGCCAGCCGATTTCCTCGCCAAGCTCCAGCAACTGCAGAGGAATACAAAATGCGGCAATCAATACACACACTGCGCAAAAGAAAAAGGGATTTCTGATTTGTATGACAGCGTCTGTTCCGGCTAAGCTGCTGATATCAAAAACGCCGCTGTATTGCGCGGGAAAAAACAGGAAATAGAGGACGGATCCCATTGCAATCAGAATGGCGGGAACAAAGGCGCAGAAAGCCCACAAAACCGGATTTTTCCACAGCTTTAGTGAAAATCGCCACTTTGTTTTATCCTTCGTGATGCGCCTCGTCAGAATGGCGGCAGTAACCGGAAAGGCAGTAAATCCTTTCTGCAATATCTGATAGGCGGCATTTTCCCTGTTGCTTTGTGTAAAGAACGCCGCCATGCCAAGCAAAAAACATGTTCCCAGCGTCAATAGTAGATACAGTCTTATTTGTTTTTGGTTATCATTCATTTTGGGTCTGCTCCTTTAGCTGTTGTATCTTTGTTGTCATTGCGGCTGAGTCGGTTATTTCCATGTAATAATCAATCAAATTGACAGCGGCATAGATGATGGCAACGGTCAACATAATGGTTATACAAAGGGATTTGCTGATTAACGCGTCCGCAATATAGGAAACCAATAGTACAACTGCTTCAATCAGTAAAAATTGAAGAATTTTTCTAAACACCATCTGCTTCAGGCTTAGTTCTTTGGAGGAATAGACTACAAAGGAAGGGAGCAGGCAGAAAAAAGCATACACAAACGGCAGGAACAGAAGGGCATAGTCCGGTCTGCCCGCAGATGGGCTGGTACACCCGATAATACCGATGGACAGGGTTATTCCGGCCTGTATCAGCAGAAAGTCAATTATACATTTTTTGAAAAATTCCCGAAATTCCATTACAAACCCTCCATAATAGTTTTCTTTACGAACTTTGCATATTTTCTGGATATCATTACTTTTTCACCGTTTTCCATACAGGCAAGGTAACGTCCGTTCAAAGCAGGACGGATAGAATTTACTTTCAGCAGACAGATTAGAAACGATTTGGAACAACGTACAAACTTATGAGGTTCCAATTCCCTTTCCAACTCATAGAGCCGCTTTTTGATTTCCAGTACGTTTGTGCGAGTATATGCAAATACATTTTCACCTACTGCTTCCACATACAGGATGTCTTTAATAGAAACGGACTGCTGTTCAGCCGCATGCGTATATCCGGTCAGAAAGCTGTTTTTTGCGAGACAGTAATTTTTGATATCCTCAAATTCTTTTGTCATTTCCATACATTCAATAATAATCTGCTCTTCCTGTTTTGATAAAACATTTCGTATTTTCACTTTCATAATGGCATCGCGTCCTCTCTAAACTGCCTTGCGTCACATTTACTTTAGCAAAATGTTTTTAAAATTTCTACAGCTTCATGATAAGGTGCATTTTAAACGGACAAAATACATATAATTCAGTTTCTCTTTTTCAGTATTATGATATAACGAAAATCCTCTTTACAAACGTATATGCATGTGTTACCATCATACATAGTAATAAAAACTACATATAAAAGTTTTGATTACTCTGAATATAATACATATAAAAACCTTGCGAAGCAGAAAATAACAGAGTATACAGGAAAGGTATGGTAAGACATGAGTTATAAGATTGTTGTGGACAGTTGTTGTGAGCTTCCAAAAGAACAGCTCCAAAGCGAAAATTTCGAGAGAGTGCCATTGGGAATTGAAATAGGAGACTATAATCTGCTTGACGATGAGAGCTTCAATCAGGCGGATTTCCTGAAAAGAGTCGCGGCTTACCCCAAATGCCCCAAGTCTTCCTGCCCGTCTCCTGAGAGATATATGGAGGCGTATCACACCGATGCGGAGTGTGTTTATGTGGTAACTCTGTCCTCCAAGCTCAGCGGCAGCTATAACAGCGCGGAGTTGGGCAAGAGAATGTATCTGGAAAAGTACGGGGAGAAAAAGATACATGTGGTAGACTCCGAGTCGGCGAGCTGCGGAGAAACGCAGATTGCGCTAAGGCTTCAGGAACTGGAGGAGGAAGGTCTTTCCTTTGAAGAGGTGGTGAAGCAGATCATGGCTTTCAGGGACAATATGAATACCTATTTTGTGCTGGATAATCTGGAAACGCTGCGGAAAAACGGCAGGCTTTCAAATATCAAAGCGGCAGTGGCGTCCACGCTGAATATCAAACCGATTATGGGAGCCGACAAGGGCACTATTTTTCAGATGGGGCAGGGCATCGGCATGAAAAAAGCGATTGCCAGGATGGTGGATAAGATTGCAGAGACGTTAAAGGGAGCGGAGAGAAAGCGGATTATCATATCCCACTGCAATGCAAAAGAAAGAGCAGAAAACGTTATGCGGCTTCTTCGTGAAAAAATACGGTGTCAGGAAATTATGGTCATGGATACTGCCGGAATCAGCAGCATGTACGCCAATGACGGGGGCGTCATCGTAGCCTTCTAGGGAAGCAATTGCAACAGCGGCCTGAGGAAACACTGCTGTAATCACATGGTAATCAGTTCTATCGGCGAATAAAAAAGCAGCACAATCAGCAATATCTGGATAATCAGAATGGCGGGCATGCCATACACGAATTTAAAATGTCTTGTCTTGTGGCGGAATGTGTACATGCCTGCGATAGCGCCAATGCTGCCGCCGATGATGGCGATGATAAAGAGGGTGGCTTCCGGAATCCGGAAGGCACCCTTTATTGCTTTTCTTTTATCGATTCCCATAAGGGCAAACGCGATCAAGTTGATAAGCGCGAAATATGCCGCGATAAACAGAATCACCGTCATAATAAAATCTCCAAATTACTTGTCGGAAGCCTCCTGAAGCTTCATAGCCCGTACCTTTAAGGAAAGGCCGAACAGGTTAATAAATCCTTCTGCGTCATGGTGGTCATACAAATCGCCCGTTGTAAAGGAAGCGATGGACTCATTATACAGGGAGTAGGGAGAGGTGGTGCCGGCTTTTATGATGTTGCCCTTGTAAAGCTTGAATTTGACTTCACCGGTCACATACTCCTGTGTCTTCTCTACAAAAGCCTGAATAGCCTCTCTTAACGGCGTAAACCATTTTCCTTCATAGACGATATCTGCAAAACGGTTGCCCATCTCTTTTTTCATGGTGTAGGTATCGCGATCCAGTATCAGTTCTTCGAGCTGCTGGTGCGCTTCCATCAAAATGGTGCCGCCGGGAGTCTCATAAACGCCGCGGGACTTCATGCCTACAACACGGTTTTCCACGATGTCGATAATACCGATGCCATGTTTGCCGCCAAGCTTGTTTAATTCGCGTACAATATCGGAATACTTCATTTTTTTGCCGTTTACGGAGACAGGAATTCCCTTTTCAAATTCCATGGTGACATATTCTCCCTCCTCGGGCGCTTTTTCAGGCGTGGTGCCGAGAACGAGAAGATGTCCGTAGTTGGGCTCGTTGGCAGGATCCTCCAGCTCCAGACCTTCGTGGCTGATGTGCCAGATGTTGCGGTCGCGGCTGTAGGAGGAATCTGCTGAGAAGGGAAGGTGGATGCCGTGTGCTTCGCAGTAGGCGATTTCTGACTCACGGGAATCCATGGTCCACTTGTCATTTCTCCATGCAGCGATGATTTTGATGTCGGGTGCAAGCGCTTTGATGCCAAGCTCGAAACGAATCTGGTCGTTGCCCTTGCCGGTAGCGCCGTGGCAGATGGCAGCAGCGTTTTCCTTGCGTGCAATCTCCACCAGTTTTTTGGCAATCAGAGGCCTTGCCATAGAAGTACCCAAAAGGTATTTGTTTTCATATACGGCATGCGCCTGTACGCAGGGAGCGATGTACTCGTCGCAGAACTCGTCTGTCACATCCAGAATATACAGCTTTTCTGCGCCGCAGGACTTTGCCCTTTCTTCCAGACCGTCAAGTTCTTCCTCCTGTCCGCAGTCGATGCAGACGCAAACAACGTCATAATCAAAATTCTCCTTTAACCAAGGAATAATGGCGGTGGTATCAAGACCGCCGGAATATGCAAGTATTACTTTTTCTTTCATGTATTCACCATGTCCTTCCTGTGCCTTATGTAATGAGGCTTACACTTTCTTCTTTTTAACTTATTCCCTAATATACAACATCTTTGTTCCGATTGCAAGAGGAAATATGAATATATAATAAAAAATATTTGCATAAATAAGGCGTCAAAATGAATATTATGAATTTTTGCATAAGCAAAATGTATAAAAATGCACAAAAATAATTTTAAAAATAAGCAAAAGAAAGGCAGTATGGCTATTTTACCTGTGAAAACTTTATGTTATACTGTAGAAAGTAATTTTTAAACGGGCGCATGGATGCCGTTTCGGATTAGGCGCCTGGGGAGGATAAAGAATTGCTGTATACAGGATATGAGCTGCTTTGCTTTTTCTTTTTTTATGCGTTTGCCGGCTGGGTGCTGGAAGTGGCGTTTGCTGCCTTCACCAATAAGAAACTGGCAAACAGAGGTTTTTTAAACGGACCTTTTTGTCCCGTGTACGGGTGCGGCATGGTGTTCTTGCTGGTGTTCTTTGGCGGGCTCCTGCACAATTTGTTCTTTTTGTTTCTGGGAAGTATGGTAGTTACTTCCCTGCTGGAACTTCTGACCGGTAAGCTGATGGAAAAGCTTTATGGCAGAAAATGGTGGGATTATTCGGATTACAAATATAATTACGGCGGTTATGTGTGTCTGCGCTTTTCCCTGATATGGGCAGCCGGGGCAGTGGTTCTGATGAGATGGGTCAATCCCTTTGTCACCTCCGTGATTCGTCTGATACCCGCCCTTGTGGGGAGAATTATCCTGATTGCGCTGGTGGTTCTGTTGGTCTGTGACTGGCTGGTGACGACCAAAGCCGTTCTGCGGATGAAGAAGCAGGGGCGCAGAATACAGGAACTGACCGAAGGCGTGAACCGGCTGACCGACAGAATGGGCAGCGCCATCTTCGGTGTGATTCAAAGAAGAATGGCAAAGGCATTCCCGAATATAAAGGAAGAAAGAGCCATTCCGGCGAAAGCCAAAGGAAAAGAAGAGGCGAAGGTTTTTGCCGAGGGATGCTGCTTTCACAAGCTGGTATGGCTTTTCTTTCTCGGCGCTTTTTTGGGAGATATTACGGAGACCATTTGGTGCTATGTGACGACGGGAAAGCTGATGAGCCGCAGCAGCGTTATCTATGGCCCTTTCAGCGTTGTCTGGGGGCTTGCCGTTGTGATGCTGACGCTTTTGTTAGACAGATACAAGGACAAACCGGACAGATATATTTTTGTTTTCGGCACGGTGGTCGGCGGTGCCTACGAATACATATGCAGTGTGTTTACGGAGCTGGTGTTTGGAACAGTTTTCTGGGATTACAGCCATATTCCCTTTAATCTGGGGGGAAGGATTAATCTGCTATTCTGCTTTTTCTGGGGGATTGCAGCACTGATATGGCTGAAGTTTGTTTATCCGTTCTTGTCACGCCTGATTGAAAGAGTGCCAAAACGTGTGGGAACGTGGCTGAGCCGGCTGTTTATTGTTTTTATGGTGTGCAATATGGCAGTTTCCGCACTTGCCCTTGCCAGATACAGCGACAGGGCGGCGGGAAAGCAGGCGGAAAACGCCGTCGAACGTTTTTTGGATGAGCGCTATACCGATGAAAGAATGGAAAAAATTTATCCCAATGCAAAGATGACTTCATAGCGGCATTTACGCATGGGTACGAGGGAGGAAAAGACTGTGTATACAATAAGGACAATGACAATAGAGGATTATGAGGGCGTCTACGCCTTGTGGATGAGCATAAAAGGCTTTGCCATCAGGAGCATTGACGACTCAAGGGAGGGCGTTGCACGCTTCCTTTTGCGCAATCCCGATACCAGCGTGGTCGCAGAAGAGGACGGCAGAATCATTGGCGCCATACTGTGCGGGCATGACGGCAGACGAGGCTGTCTGTATCATGTCTGCGTCAGACAGGAGTGCCGGATGCGGGGCGTAGGAAAGGCGATGGTCGTATTCTGTATGGAAAAACTGAAAGCAGAGCAGATCAGCAAGGTATCTCTGATCGCGTTTACGGTAAATGATGTGGGAAACGCTTTTTGGAGACGTATCGGCTGGACAAAAAGGGAAGATTTGAATTATTATGATTTTGTACTGAATGCGGAAAATATCACAGCGTTTAATCAATAAAGAAGTGAGGTAGCGTTTTATGAAAACAGTAGAGGGCGGCGTTTGTGCCGCAAAGGGATTTCAGGCGGCCGGCGTGGAAGCCGGTGTAAAATATAAGGACAGGAAGGATATGGCGCTTGTTTACAGCGAAGTGCCCTGTGTGTGTGCAGGCACTTTTACCACAAATGTGGTGAAGGCGGCTCCGGTGCTTTGGGACAGGGCGCTTGTGGAGAACGCTCCTTTTGTACAGGCAATCGTAGTCAATTCCGGTATTGCCAATGCCTGCACGGGAAAGGAAGGACTTGACTGCTGTAAGGCGGAAGCAAAGGAGGCGGCGGACAGGCTGCAGATTCCGGAAAACAGTGTATTGCTTGGTTCCACCGGTGTTATCGGTATGCAGATGCCCGTAGACAGGCTGAAAGCAGGCATTGCGGAGCTTGCGGGCAAAAAAGAGCGCTCCGTAAAAGCGGCAGACGACGCGGCAAGGGCGATTATGACGACGGATACCGTGGATAAGCAGATTGCGGTCAGCTTTGAGGTGGGCGGCAAAACCGTGACCATGGGCGGTATGTGCAAGGGCAGCGGCATGATTCATCCCAATATGTGCACCATGCTTTCCTTTGTGACCTGTGATGCGGCAATTTCAAAAGAACTTCTGACAAAAGCGGTAAAAGAAAGCGTGGCAGATACTTTCAATATGATTTCCGTGGACGGCGATACCTCCACCAATGACACCTTCTTGTTTTTGGCAAACGGTATGGCGGGCAACCCGGAAATCACGGAGGAAGGCGAGGCATACGAAACCTTTAAGGAGGCTCTACTCTTTCTCAATACCACGCTGGCGAAGAAACTTGCGGGAGACGGCGAAGGCGCGACAGCGCTGGTGGAAGTGCAGGTTGTAGGAGCGGAAAGCAAGGAAGCTGCCAAGCTGCTTGCCAAATCCGTCATCTGCTCCAGCCTGACGAAAGCGGCAATTTTCGGACATGACGCCAACTGGGGACGGATTCTCTGTGCCCTCGGTTATTCCGGTGCAGCCTTTGACCCAGAAAAGGTAGAACTGTTTTTCCAGAGCAAATCAGGACGTATCCAAATCTACAAAAACGGCTCTGCTGCGGACTACAGCGAGGAGGAAGCAACGAAAATCCTCTCCGACGAGGAAGTCACCATTTTGGCGGACATGCACATGGGCGATGCCACGGCAACTGCATGGGGCTGCGATTTAAGCTACGAATATGTCAAAATCAATGCGGACTATCGCTCGTAGAATGGAGAATCATGTCGAATCAAATCAGAATTTTTTTAACACAGGCGAATCCGCACGAGGCAATGCGGGAGGAGGAAATATTAAACAAACTGGAAAAATCCCGCGAGCATGCAAAGCAGGGGAAATATAGGGATGCCGGGGACGTTATTTCTGATATGAGGGGGAAGTATGGATTATAAGATAGTTCTCGCTTCGGATGCAGAAGTTCATCGATAATATATTTCATGAATTACAGGATTATGAAAGCAGAATGTATTAGTGCGGACTAATTCGATAAATCGGGATTTGAAAGGGAGAGGACAATTTGAATCTTATTCACAGAAGTATCGATTTTGAAAAAGACAGAGATTACATTTTGGAGCGTCATTGCCGCATTAATTACGCCTGTGAGAGTACATGGGTACGGGAAATGCCTTACCCTGACTACCGCTCAGAATGGTTCTCACTAACAAGCCAAGTTTCAGGATTTTACGGCTATCTCAAACAAACCGCCCAGGATGAACGCTCCATTGCGGAGATCATTGAGACGGAGGCTGGGTGTATCGTCGGCTATCTTTGGACGACTTTCTGCGAGGATGACGAAAGCGGCTTTCGCTTTGCAGAGATCCAAGAAATCTATATCGAAGAGGAGTTCAGGCGGTATGGTGTGGCAACCCAATTATACGAGTACGCCGAGGCGAAAGCCAAACGCAACGACGCAAAAGTCATCCGCGCAGAAACCGGCTTATGCAACAACGCTTCCGTCCAACTGCATGAAAGGCTTGGCTTTGCTCCCTATCGATATGAATTTGAGAAATTGCTGGTGAACAAAAACAATCAATGACTATTCACTGATAACTTCCGGTTTATCGAATTCTCAGAAATAAATTACGATAAGAGCGAGGCGCAGAGACAAGGCTTTGCAATCTGTAAAAAGGATCGCGAGAGGAGATTAGCATATGGGGATTGCAGAAAATAACATTATTGAATTTCGTGGGGTGGGGCTCATGGAAAATTTTATGTTATGGTTAATGGAGTGCGCCCGACTTGTTAAAGTTCAAAGGAGAACAATTGATTGATGGAAAAGGAAAGGATTCCGGATTGGGAAGACAGCACGGAGGAGTACTTTATGATAGACTCCTGCCGGATTCCAAGAAAGGGACTGGAAGCTGTATATCTGGCGTATGAACGCCGAGGAGGAGGTCCTTACGCCAGTGTAGCGCATATGCATTACTACGAACTGGAGTTTTGTTATGAGGATGGCACTCACTTTTCAGTGGGGCTGTTGCGTTCGGAAGAGAAGGATTTTGAGCAGTTGATTCGTAGATATGACGATAGTGTCCAAATCTATAGACACCGGAAAATGAAGGGAAATGCCCCATTGCTCTGTCCTTTTAAAAGGCTTAGGGCGGAGGAACCTTTTGTGAGAAAAGAAACCATGGAGGAATTGAGCACATTGTGCAGCGGTAATCCTTTCTGGAGACTGGGCGCAAAAAGCAGGAACAAGTATAACGGCAATAAGGAAGTGGAACTGACCTTGTGCGGTACTGCACTGACATGGCTGCTCTGGCTGGCGTGGCTTTGTTTGTCAGTTTTTCTCTTTTTCTTTGTCTTTATCCGATCGAAAACAGTCGGACTGTTAGTTGCATTAGGAGGCGGATTATGCTATTATTTGTTTTTTATCAGAAGCGCCCGGAAGATAACAGAAAAAGCAAAAGCTATTTTCTACCAAGCTATTTTTAGAGGAAACATAGAATCATGCGGGAAGACATTTTAAATGGTTTACAAAAAGAAGTATATAGCAGATGCCAAAAAGAAACGAACAAATTTGGAATGGGCTGCTATTATCACATCGCTGCAGTAGTGAAAAATGCAGAAATCTTATCGGAAAAATATGGAGCGGACAGGGAAATCGTTATGATTGCTGCCTGGCTGCATGATATTGCTTCCGTTACGGATTATGATTTATATGAGCTGCATCATATACATGGGGCAGAGATGGCATATGGTATTTTAAAAGAATACAATTATGACGATAAAAAGATTGCGTTGGTACAGGAATGTATAAAAAACCACAGAGGGAGTATAAATCTGGAAAAGAATAGCCTTGAAGAATTATGCGTGGCAGATGCAGATGCAATTTCCCATTTTGATAGCGTGCCGAGCTTATTGCATTTGGCGTATGTGAAAAAAGGAATGGACATCGAAGAGGGGAAGGAATTTGTGAAAGCCAAATTGATAAGAAGTTTTAAAAAATTATCAGCAGACAGCAAAAAATATTATCAAGATAAATTTGAAAAAGTGATGGAAGTTTTGAATTAACTTTTCCGAAAGAGGGATTCGGTTTTGCGGAGGAGAAACGAGATGAAATATTGGGATACTGTCTGGCACAAAGAGGATATTGAGAATTATAAACATTATATAAAGGGATATGAAAATGTAAAAAATATAATGGTTCGTGAGTTTCAAAAGCATAACTGTCATGTTGTATGTGATGCGGCTTGTGGTTTTGGAGCGAACAGCTTAATTTTACAGTCTAATGGATTTGATGTCTGGGGCCTTGATATTTCTGAAAGCGCAGTGTGGATTACAAAAGAATTATTAACTCCTTATGGAGTTCGAAGGGAGCAGTTTAAAACAGCGTCCATATTGAACACGGGCTATCCTGATAATTTTTTTGATGCAGTTGCTGTAAGAGCCGCATTGGACCATTTGTGTGTGAATGAGTTTAACAGGGCGCTGGCTGAATTAAAAAGAATAACGAAAGAAAATGGGTTATTGTATGCTTCTTTTGATTCACTTGAACCTGATGACACAGAACTTGCACATAGTGTTTTGGAAGATGGAAGTTTTTTATATACCGATGAAAGCAGAAATGGATTATTGTTTCACTATTATTCCGATGAAGATATTCAAAAAGTGTTTCGAGGTTATGAAATTCTTGATATGGAAACAGATGGGCGGGGGAATCGGCATTTGGTTGTGAAATTAAATTAGTAAATGAAGAAAAGCACTACAAGGAGGAAATCAAAATGCAGGACAAAAACTGGTAGATATACCTGAGAAATAAAGGGAGGTAAGTATGAATGGATATATACCTAAAGCGTGAAAAAGATATATCACTACAAGAATGGTTAGATTACGTTAAAACGGATAAAGATTTAGTTTTAATGGAATTTGGAGAAGGAATTAACCCTATTACAAAACAGAAAGTAAAGATAAAAATTACAGGAAGGGTACTTTTTGACGATTCTGAAATTATATACAAAGAAGGAAATATTGGTTGTGATGATTACTCAGAAAAGGTATTGATTAAATTAAAAGAAATTGCAAAGTCTTTAGGTGCAGAAGTTTTTGAATAGTAGTATCACCAAATTCCCGGTTAAGTGGAGATTGCATAAAAAGAGGGAGGAGTAGTATGTGTCCTAAAATCGTTCAAGTCGTTCCGACAGAGGAGCATACGGTATATGTATATTTTGAAGATGGCAAAATTGTATGCTACGATGTAATCCCGTTGTTGGATAAAGAAGCGTTTGCTGTTTTAAGGGAAGTTGAGTATTTTATAAAAACCTGTACTATAATGAATGGTACCTTAGCATGGGATGTGGCCGGAAATAGGGATAATACTGCATGTATTGATATTGATCCGGAAACGTTGTATGAGTTGGATGCAGTAAAAGAGAAGATAGCGTAATGTTCGGGTTTGCAGGCCTGAATCTTATTAAAAAACGATAAAAAGCACTACAAGGAGGAAATCAAAATGCGGGATAAAAACATGGACACCGTATTGCAGAAGGCAGAGGTTCTCATCGAGGCGCTGCCCTACATACAGCGGTTCAACAGGAAAATTATTGTGGTAAAGTACGGCGGAAGCGCCATGAGCAATGAAGAATTAAAAAGGAACGTCATAAAGGACGTGACCCTCTTAAAACTGGTAGGCTTCAAGCCAATCATTGTGCACGGCGGCGGCAAGGACATCAGCCGCTGGGTCGGCAAGGTGGGTAAGGAGGCGCAGTTTGTAAACGGACTGCGTGTGACCGATGAGGAAACCATGGAAATCGCGGAGATGGTGCTTGGCAGAGTCAACAAACATCTGGTGTCCATGGTGCAGGAGCTGGGTGTAAAGGCAGTCGGCATCAGCGGTAAGGACGGCGGGCTTTTGCAGGTGGAAAAGAAATATGCGGACGGACAGGACATTGGCTATGTGGGCGAAGTGAAAAAAGTGGAGCCGAAGGTGCTTTATGACCTTTTGGAAAAAGATTTTCTTCCCATTGTGGCGCCAATCGGGCTGGACGAAAATTTCCAGACCTACAATATCAACGCGGACGACGCAGCCTGTGCCATAGCCAAGGCGGTGGGTGCGGAAAAGCTGGCGTTTTTAACGGACATCGAAGGGCTGTATAAGGATATTAACGACAAGTCCAGCTTTATATCGAGACTGACGGCGACGCAGGCGGAAGAGCTGATAGCGGGCGGGTTTATCGGCGGCGGCATGCTGCCAAAGCTGGGCAACTGTACCTCGGCAATCAAGAACGGGGTCAATCGGGTGCATATACTGGACGGCAGAATCCCGCACTGCCTGTTGCTTGAAATTTTCACAAACAAGGGTATCGGCACTGCTATTATTGCAGACGAGGACAGCCACATGCTGATGGATTGACAGGCAATTGCGGAACGCGATTATTATGCCGTTGTCATTGTGTATCTTGTATATTCCAACGCAGACGCGCTTTCGCTCCGAACCAGCCGTAGCGGTACGTAAGCTGCCAAAAGACGGCAGCTAAGTACCGACGGCTGGTAAGGGTCTGCTTATGGAATATACAAGATACACAATTCGGATTTGGCAAAAAAGAGTTTCGCAATTGCCTGTGATGGATAAAGTTTAGAAAGGAAATCAATTATGATGAAGGAATATATTGAAGAAGCGGAAAAAGCGCTGCTCCACACCTACAATCGTTACCAGATTGTGCTGGATAAGGGTGAGGGTGTTTATCTTTATGATATAGAAGGGAAAAAATATCTTGATTTTGTGGCAGGTATTGCCGTGTTTGCGCTGGGGTATCATAATCAGGCGTACAATGACGCCTTAAAAGCGCAGATTGACAAGCTGATTCACACTTCTAACTATTTTTATAATGTGCCTGCAGTGGAAGCTGCAAAGCGGTTAAAAGCGGTATCGGGCATGGACAGGGTGTTTTTTACTAACTCCGGAACGGAGGCGGTAGAAGGCGCAATCAAAGCGGCAAGAAAATATGCGTGGCTGAAGGACGGCTCCACCGACCATGAAATTATAGCGATGGAACATTCTTTCCACGGCAGAACTATGGGTGCGCTTTCCGTGACCGGCAATCCTCATTACAGGGAGGCGTTTGAGCCCGGCATCGGCAATATTCGTTTTGCACAGCTCAATCAAATCGAGAGCGTCAGGGAATGTGTCAATGAGAAGACCTGCGCCATCATACTGGAGACTGTGCAGGGCGAGGGCGGCATCTACCCGGCAGAGGAGTCTTTCTTGAAAGAGCTGCGTGCTCTCTGTGATGAAAAAGATATTCTGTTGATTTTAGACGAGATTCAGTGCGGCATGGGACGTACCGGTTATATGTTTGCATGGCAGAAATACGGCGTAAAGCCCGATATTATGACAACGGCGAAGGCGTTAGGCTGCGGCGTGCCGGTGGGAGCGTTTCTGATGACGGAGAAAGTTGGCGCGGCATCCCTTGCGGCGGGCGACCACGGCACCACCTACGGCGGCAATCCGCTTGTCTGCGCGGCAATCAACAAAGTGCTTGATTTATTTGAGGAGAATCATATAATAGAAAATGTGGGCATGGTGGCGCCCTATCTGGAAGAGCGCCTGGATGTCCTTTGTGAAAAATATGACTTTGTAGAGACGAGAAGAGGCGCGGGACTTTTGCAGGGCCTTGTATTTTCAAGACCTGTCTCGCCGATTATCAAAAGGGCAATGGATAAGGGGCTGATTCTGATTAATGCGGGAACAAATATTATTCGTTTTGTGCCGCCCCTTATTATCACCAAAGAAAATGTGGACGAGATGATAGAGATTCTCGATAAGTGCCTTTCGGAGGAGCCTGATTAAGGAGAATTTGCATGAGTATCAAGAAAAGATTGCCGGCTGTGCTGGTGGTTTTATGTATGCTTGCCGGTGTATTTTATGTAGGAAAAAGCGGCATGACGATAGAAGCGGAAGAGGATTTATACCCGATTTTTAACCAGAAGGAGACGATTTATTTTTGGTACTCTGATGAAAGCCTGACGGATTTTATCAACAGTGCAGCGGTTTCTTTTGGCGAGAGTCGGGATGTGCGCGTGATTCCCGTTTTGACTTCTGACAGTGAATATCTGGAAGCCATTAACGAGGCATCTCTTCACGGAGAGCATATTCCGGACGCGTATATTATAAGCAATGATTCACTGGAAAAGGCTTATCTGGCGGGGCTTGCTTCCAAGATACAGGGTAGTGACAAGTTGTGCACGACGGAGCATTTTCCCCAGACAGCGCTTTCAGCGGTCACTTATAAAGATAAGCTGGTTGCCTATCCCTTTTATTATCAGACCAGCGCATTTCTGTACAACAAAACTTATCTGGAGGCGTGGACGGCGGAGCAGCTTGCGGCGCAGGCAGAAGGAAGCGGAGAGGACGCTGAGGAACTTGAGGATATGCCTGATGCGGATGAGGGAAATGAAAGCGGAGAGGACGACGAGTTTATCGGTGAGATTCCATTGGAGGTCACACCGGAACAGCTTGCGGCGGGAATCCCTGCCAATATGGACGAGCTGCTTGCTTTTGCGGATAATTATGAGGCGCCCGAAAATGTGGAAGCCGTTTTGAAATGGGCTGTTTCCGATATTTTTTACAATTATTATTTTGTGGGCAATTATATGATAGTCGGCGGCGAAAGCGGGGACGACGACAATAATATCAACATTTACAATGACGAGACAAAAAAGTGCCTGGAGGTGTACCAGAACCTGAACCAGTTCTTTTACATCGAGTCCGACACGGTGACACCGGAGTCGGTCATTCAGGATTTTTTGGATGGCAAGATAGTCTTTACCGTGGCGACCACGGATGTGCTGAAAAAACTTGAGGAAGCGCAGGCGGACGGCACCTTCCCCTATGAATATGGTATCTGTATGATTCCCCAGCCCAGTACGGAGCTTAAGGGGCGTTCCCTGTCCGTGACAAGCTGTGTGGCGGTAAACGGCTACTCGGAGCACAAGGAATTAGCAAATGCTTTTGCAGCGTACCTGACGGGAAGCTGTTACGAAACCCTTTATGAGAGAACGGGCAAGACTTCGGCAAACCTTGCGGCCAATCAGGATAATGAGAATCTGATGGCTTTTATGGACGAATATAAAAACTCCAGCTCGCTTCCCAAGATGATGGAAACGAGTAATTTCTGGATTCAGCTTGAGATACTTTTCTCCCGCGTGTGGGAGGGCGGTGATATTGACAGTTTGCTGTTTGGACTGTCAAATCAGATTATGTCACAGATACATGTGGAATAAATGACGGGATTATCTATTAAATTTGCCAAAGCTATTTTAAATTATGATAAGGAGAGTGTGTATGAAAAAGCTGTTGGACATTGTAGTGACACTGTGCGCATTGGCTGCCGGTATCGGTCTTTTGGTGTTATGCGGAGGCCCGTTTCTAAAGTTTCAGACGGGGGCACGGGCGCTTGGGACTTCGGACGCATTGGCTGAGGCAGAAGGCGAATATGTTACATATGAGGCTGCTTATCCGGTTGCTTCCTTCGGGGCGGAGTACTATTCCGGAGACCCTGACAGGGTGAAAAAGATGGGATATGTGGTATATGACGAAGCAAGACAGGCTTTTGTCTACATTATCATTGATGAACAAGATGATGCGAGGCTTTCTAACCTGATGTATTATCTGGGGATGAATGTGGAACTGCGGGAAGGCAGGGATATGACGCCGTTTGTGGCGGAGGGTTCCCTGAAACTTATGGACAGTGATTCCGTAAGAAAGGTGCAGAAGGAGCTTGACAACGGCAAAGTAGCGAAGCTTTATCTCACCTACTACAATGACGGGGATTTTACCTCCTATTATTTTGGTGACGAGTATGGCGAGATTATGAAGGGCATGTGTGCGCTTCTGAACGAAGGGCAGCAGAGCAAATGGTATTATATAGAGGAAGGCTGCATAGACGGCATGTCCAAAGGGCAGATATGGCTTTGTATGCTGACGGCGCTGTTTAGTCTGCTTATTTTTGTGTGCAGTCTGATTTCTCTGTTGAAAGGAAAAAAGGAAGACAGCGTTGTGTCCGGCAGGGCGGGTTCTATGGGAAGGCTTTTGGATGCGATTGAAAAGCGGATGGCAGAGCAGTGCGAGGAGAGGCTGAACCGGACAAGGCTGATGGCATTTCTGACGGCGGTTGGTACCACTTGTGTTTTGTCCGTGATCGGTTTTGCCGTAGGACTGACTCTTCCGAAAGTTCTGGTGTTCCATTTTCCTTTAGGACTGCTTTTGGGTGAGATTTTCGCAGTTGTGCTGTGGAAAGCACAGAGCGGACAGTCGAAGCCGAAGAAGATTGTAAAGAAAGTAGAAAAGGAAATAAAGCGGCAACTGCCGCAGCCCGCAGAGCAGGAGGCCTTTGCTGAGGATATCGTAACTGCAGACAACGAGTGGGATTTTACGGAGGAAGTAGGCTCCGAGCCCATGGTCTATGGCACTGTAGGCAGCCGGTACTGGGCTAAATTTACAGAGTTTGGATTAGTGACGATTGTGGACTCTGCGCGCCTTGCCAAAATTGAGACGGAAAAGACGTCCGGCTCAGTCAGGGTCAATAGGGTGCGGACCTACTATCACTCCTATGACATCAGATTTTTCTATCAGAACGCCGAGGTGAAAAAGCGCTTTGACGTGGCGATTTCTTTTAACTTGGAAGAGACAGCAGGGCTCTTTATGACGCTTGTGAGAAGGCGTGTCGGAGAAAAGGTAGAAATTGTGGCAAAATAGTTTGAGAGAGAGGGAGATACAAAAATGATAAAAAAGCTGACTATTAAAGAATGGGTACATACAGGACCGTTGGTTTTATTTTTGCTGGCAATGGGCGGGTTTATGCTTTGGACGGAAGGTCCTTCTGCAATTGATGCGATGAGAGGATTGACGCCTGCGCGTGCCGGCAGGGAATCCATAAGCACAATCTATGTGGTATCTGCTATGGGAGTGTTTTTCGTTCTGCTTGCCTTGCTTATGCTTATTTTAACCTTGAAAAAATCGGTAAAAAAGAGGGTGAATCGTTATCTTGCGGAGCATGGAGAGATTACGATGTCCATGCTGGAGAGCGATTTTGCGGCAGCAGAACAGGTAAATGATATATGGATTGGCAAGCGGTGGACTTTTAATCATCAGTTTGACAATATTCCGTTAGAAAATGATAAGATTGTCTGGGTACATACCGATTCCATGCGCTCAAGACGTTCCACCAGTTACTGGATATGTCTGGGACTTGTCGATGGAAAGGAGGAAAGGGCGAGCATGCCTTACAAAAAGCTTTCTGTCATAATGGCGCTATATGAAAAATATCCGCATATTCTGGTGAGTGACGGTCCGGAATACAGCCATATGTTTAAAAACAACAGGGAAGCTCTTTTAGATATCAAGTACCGTAAGGCTCAGGCTGATGAATACAGGTAAAGACGGGAATAAAATCCAACCGTATGGGCATACTGAATAGACAAAAAAGTTTATGCAGGAGGCTTTCATGGTTGGATTTTTAATTGCGCTTTTATCGGGCGCGCTGATGAGCGTGCAGGGCGTGTTCAATACGCAGGTGACAAAAACGTCCGGCATCTGGGTGGCAAATGCCTTTGTACAGTTTTCGGCATTTTTAGTCTGTATGTGCGTGTGGCTCTTTGCTGACAGAAGCTCTTTTGCTACTTTGCTGAAGGTGGAGCCGAAGTATATGCTCTTAGGCGGTGTGCTGGGCGCGGGAATCACCTATACCGTTATCAAGGGCATGGAGCTTTTAGGACCTGCCCGTGCCGTTATGCTTATCGTCGTCGCACAGTTGATTGTGGCATACGTCATTGAACTGTTCGGCTGGTTCGGCGTGGAAAAACAGCCTCTCGAGGTACGAAAAGTGGTTGGTATGGGAGTTGCGATTGCGGGGATTGTGATTTTTAAGTGGAAGTAGGGGTGCGGCGGGGGACGCCGGAAGCGGAGCCATATGCCTGTTCAGACGCGCTCTCGCTCGGATAAAAACGTAGCAGTACTAGGCTCGTGAGGAACCTCGCCAAGTGCTGACGTTTTTATACGGTCTGAACCGACATATGGCTCCGCTTTCGGCTGTAAGCCGCCCGCTTGTTCATATGCTTCGTTTTTCGGTTTCGGAGAAACAATCACATAGTTAGTTATCTTAAGCGGTGCGATTTGTTTAATCTTTATTTTGGTTTTTGGCTGTGGATTGATTATATCAGTTCTTTTACTGCCTGCTCCCAGCATTCTTCCGGTATGTTTGGCCAGTTACATTCTCCGAATTTATCTTTGCATAATGTCATGGCTCTTGCTAAGACTGTACCATGTGATATTTCACCCGTCCACAATAAGTTTTCGGATATTTTACACCAATAGGGGGCTTTTCGATTTAAGCCCGAAGCGTGTAAATCTGCAATGACCTCCTCTATATTATATTCCAAGCTGATGAACTCATAATCCCACATATCGGGCATTCCTTTTAATATCATAAATTGAGCTTTGCCATTACTGTGCATTGGCACGCCTACCGAACCGGCATTCAGAACTATTTTTCCATTATGCTCTATTTTGCCTTGTACATGGGTATGTCCACATAAAATATAATCGCTTAGACTATTTTCCATAATAAGAAATGTATTTTCATTGTCAGGCAGCAATTTTTCATTTACTTTTCGGGGTGAGCCATGGCAGATTGTGATTGGCGGCAAACCATCCAATACAAGTTCTTCTTTAAACGAGAGAGATTTAAAAAACTGCAAATCTTTTTCGTTTAAATTCTGATATGTATAATAGAGGCTGCCTGTAGTGGAATCGTATTCATTCCAGCCTTTTGGTTCCTTCTCATAATTTATCCAATAGTCTTCCTTGTTTCCCTTAATAAAAAAACATTTATACTTTTCTTTTACGGAATATAATATATCCATTGTTTTTTGGGGATATGCCAGTTCACCAAGATAATCTCCAAGAAAGATGAATGTATCTATTCCTGTATTTATCGCATAATCTAAACATTTTCGTAAAGCAACATAATTGCCATGTATATCTGATAATACTGCTATATTCAATCTATTTGTTATCCTTTCCGAATCCTGATTTTTTGATTTAAAAAACCGGAATTTAAATATTCTTTATCATGGTGTATTCATCAGCATAGGTGCCATCTTGATAGTGTAATGCCTTTGAAATGGTACCGGTAATTTCAAAGCTGAAATCTCTATACATTTTGATAGCTCTTTCGTTATCTTTAACGACGTCTAACTCTATTTGAGTTACGCCCTTATCTTTGCACCATTGAATACATTCTTCCATCATTTTCCCGCCGATTCCGAGATTCCAGTAGTCTTTCAAAATGACAAATGCAACTTCTGCTCTATGACGATATCTTGCATTTCTTCTAACCAGACCAACAGAACATTGCCCAATTACTTTGCCTTCATAAACAGCAACAAACCACTCAACATCATTATCATTCAGAATATTTGTTATGATTTCTCTTTCCCTTTCAACCGGTGTAGAAAATTCTCCCGGATTTCGTGCCAAAAAAGGGTTTCGGTATCCGCAATGGACATAACATGAATGATACCTTCTGCATCTTCCGGCTGTGGTTTACGTATAACAACATTTTTTCCGTTTTTTAATAAATATTCCATGATTTCTCCGTTCTATTTGGCTGCGGGCTTCTAATTTGAGTATTTTTCTTCAAGTTCTTTTAGATAATCAAAGCACAAACCGCCATCGCAGCGATAGAAAAATGGGTCTTTGCGAATCGTATTGTCACTGTATAATCAAATACAGATTTTTGATTTCTTCCCCTTATTGCCTCTACAGTATCCGATTTTTCAATACAATTATAACCTGCTTTGAACTTCATACGGAAGTGCGACTTATAAATATGACTTTGTTCTTCTCATATCTGTAACCAAATCTTCATTTCCATCTGCTTTCATTAATTCAATCAATTTCTTAACATTACTTATATCGTCTATGATCGCCTGTATTTCTGATTCGGTTATTCCGACCAATTGGAGAAACTCTGTTTTTCCATATACAGACATCTGGGTTTCTGCTTCCGTATCGCTTACAATTAAAAGAGCAGTTATCATAGAGTCTTCCCCTATATGAAGAGATGTTCCATTACCCTTTACAAATTGGTTTGGTTCAAAAAATCTTTCTGTTTTATATGTATATCTTGCAAGATTGGACATCATATCAATAGCCCACTTACAGCTTTCAGTGGAATCTTCCCTGAGTTTCATGGTCATTTCATATCCCCAACCATTCCATTCGCCACCAAAGGCCTCCTCATCACCATATAAAACAGTCATTCCATATGTAACTAGATGCTTATACCCTTTAGGTGATGTATATACCGAAAAACCATCCAAGAACTCTTCTCCACCAAACATGGCTCTGGAAGTTATAAGTGTTCCAAAATGATCGGGTTTTTGTCCCGGATATAGCTTTTCAAAAGCATCATCTATCGCCTGCCATCCTGGCGAATAGTTTTCATCTTCTTGCATACATTTTAAAAATTCTTCCTTTGTCATCATTATCTCCTTTCAGCAGCTAAACAGGAATTTTCTACTCCTTCAAATTTGGTATTATTAGTATAATTATAGTTTATTTTCAGCAGGTACACAATTCCAAAATGAGAGAAAAATAACGAAAATAAAGATTGCAAAAATATATTTATTCGTATATAATAGCGATAAGAGGAAAACCATATCCCGATTGTGCCATGAAAGGAGACTATGGCACAAAAGAAACAATTTAAAGATTTGGATTTAAGCAACGCGTTTTTGTTCGCAGCAGCGTTGGAGGACGAGGAAACCTGCCGGCTGGTGCTGGAGTGTATTTTAGGAACGCCTGTGGAAAAGGTAAAGGTAAAAACGGAACGGAGTATTTTGTTCCGCTCCGATTTCCGGTTTGTGCGGCTGGATGTATTTGCCAGCGATGAGTGGAATGTGAATTATAATCTGGAAATGCAGAACACAGACGAAAAGAACCTTCCGCAGAGAAGCCGCTACCATCAGGCAGAAATGGATCTGTCGTCCTTAAAGCCAGGGCAGGACTTCAAAGAGTTAAGGCCCAGCGTGATTGTGTTTATCTGCAGCTTTGACCCATTTGGAAAGGGACTGTACCGCTACACCTTTGAGCCAAGATGCTTAGAGGCGGACTTTCCCTTGGAAGATGGCACGAGGCGTATTTTTCTAAGCACAAAGGGTACTAATGAAAGTGATGTATCGAAAGAGCTTGTCAGCTTTTTACGGTATGTTACAGATTCCACGGATGCCTATGTAGAGCGGGCAAAGGAATGGAAGCTTGGGAAAATCCACGAACGGATAAAAGCGCTGAAACAGAGCAGGGAACTGGAGGGAAGGTACATGCAGTTTGAAGAGTTGCTCAAACGAGAACATGACGAAGGTACGCGGCAGATGTTGGAACTGGTTTCCCGCATGATAGCCGATGGAAAGACGGATTTGATTCCCCAACTTAAGGAAGAAGTTTTTTGTCAGGAAATGTTAAAGGAGTATCATCTGTAAATCTAAAACAAATCTGAGCCCGATACCGTGTCTTACAGTATCGGGTGTCAAAGTAAATCAAAAATATTTCTATCAATCAATTCAACAAATACGGCACGAGGGATATGGTTTTACCTTTTATCTATACAAATTATTTTTGGCGCGTTTACGCCGCTGCAGTGCTTTAATTGGTGGGAGACAGCTCGTACAGCAAGCGATTCCCAAAGGCACCCGTTAAGAAACGTCGGCACCAAAGTCATGCAAGCATGACTTGCGAGGTTCTTTCGATCCTAGTGTCCGCTACGTTTCTTGTAGAGCGAGAGGTGGTGACGTGGGAATTGATTACTGTACGAGCGTCCTGCGCAGCAAGTTCTCCCTGCCAAGCAAACTCCCGCTACAAAAAAATCAAAAATCCCTTGTAAATCGCCGTCACTTCCTTTACAATGAATACACGGCAAGAGAGGCATTCCTCCACAAAGAAGGAGGAAAAGATATGCTGTTAAAGAAAAATAAAATCATAGGGACGGTCTGTGCTGCCCTGCCGGTGGTTTTGCTGCTGGCTTGTGGTACAGTCAGAGAGACTTCGGGTATTGTGACGCTTTTGGGAGAGCAGGAGTCTGCCTCCGCGAGTGCATTGCCGGTGATGGGAAACTATGTGGAGCAGGAAGAGGAGCAGACTGTTTTTGTACATATCTGCGGGGAAGTGGTTTACCCGGGGGTGTATGAGGTGCCTGCCGGGAGCAGGCTCTTTGATGTGCTGGCTTTGGCAGGCGGATTTACAGAAGAAGCAGCGGTGGACAGCGTGAATATGGCGGGACAGGCTGTGGACGGGATGCAGGTGGTGGTTCCCTCTCTGATTGCGGCGGAGAAAGCGGCAGAAGAAAAGGCGCAGGAGAAAAGCGGGCTTGTCAATATCAATACGGCGACGGAGGCGGAGTTGTGTACGCTTGCGGGTATCGGACCGAGCCGCGCGGCTGCCATTATCGCATACCGAGAGGCGCACGGCGGTTTTTCTTCCATAGAGGAAATCATGCAGGTGGATGGCATCAAGAGCGCTACCTATGAAAAACTGAAAAATAAGATATATGTGGAATAATTGCGGGAATGATAAAAAGAGGAATTGCAGGTTCCTGGAACGGGAGGAGAAATGGGAAAGAGAGTATTAATTGTAGATGATGAAAAGTTGATTGTGAAGGGTATCCGTTTCAGTCTGGAACAGGACGATATGCAGGTGGACTGTGCCTATGACGGCGAGGAGGCGCTTGCATATGCAAAAAGCAATCCCTACGATATTATACTTTTGGATATCATGCTGCCGAAGCTTACAGGTTTTGAAGTATGCCAGCAAATCAGGGAGTTTTCAAATGTGCCGATTATCATGCTGACGGCGAAGGGCGACGATATGGACAAGATACTCGGGTTAGAGTACGGTGCGGACGACTATATCACAAAGCCTTTTAATATATTGGAGGTCAAGGCGAGAATTAAGGCAATTATGCGCAGGGCGGAGCCGAAGGCAGCTTCAGGGGAGAAAATCGACAGCCTTGAGAGCGGCGCCATGCGTTTAGACTGTGAGGGCAGGCGCGCCTATGTTTCCGGCAGGGAAATCGGGCTGACAGCCAAAGAGTTTGAAGTGTTGGAGCTTTTGATGCGCAATCCCAACAAGGTTTACAGCAGGGAGAAGCTTTTGAAACTGGTGTGGGGAACCGATTATCCGGGCGATGTGCGCACGGTGGACGTGCATATCAGACGGCTGCGGGAAAAAATCGAAGAGAATCCCAGCGAGCCTAAGTTTGTGCATACAAAGTGGGGCGTAGGCTATTATTTCTTAGCGGAATAGAAAAACATGAAATGGAAATTGAAACTTAAAAAAATTTTGGGCAGGATTACGTTTTTAAGAAGTCTGCGGTTTCGCCTGTTCGTCATATTTCTGGTTGTGGGTATTGTGCCCAGCGTTTTGACGCGCTATGGCATTATGGAAAATTATGAGGAACATGCGATTGCCCTGCGGACAACTACGGTGCAGACACAGCTACGTATACTTGCCAACCATCTGATTACGTACAATTATTTGCAGGACAATTCTTCCGAGGTCGTAGGCGCGGAGTTAGACATGCTATCCAATCTCTATGAAGGGCGTGTACTCATTATCGGCGGCAATTTCAAGGTTGTAAAGGATACCTATGCCATCAGCGAGGGCAAAATCATTATATCCGAAGAGGTGATACGATCCTTCGGCGGCGAAAGCCTGTCCAATTATGACAGGGAGCACGGTTTTATTGAGATGACCACGCCGATTACGGAGACGGTAAAGGTCATGACAGATGAGGGGGAAGTCGAGCAGAGCTTTGTGCGCGGTGTTATGCTTACCAGCATCTCGTCGGACAGCATTATGACGACGAAGGAAGTGTTAAACAGAAAGGCATTGATTCTGGAAGCACTGATGATTATGGCGATTATTGCGATTGCCATCGTGCTGTCCAATCTCCTCACGCGTCCCTTTGGACGGGTTACGCAGGCGATTAGCGCGATAAAGGCAGGGTATACCGACGAGAGCATATCCGTTCCGGATTATCTGGAGACGGAGCATATTATGACTGCCTTCAATCAGCTTTTAGGGCGGATGAAGGTGCTTGATAAATCGCGTCAGGAGTTTGTGTCCAATGTGTCCCATGAACTGAAAACGCCGATGGCATCCATAAAAGTACTTTCGGATTCCCTGATATCGCAGCCCGATGCACCGGTTGAGATGTATCGGGAGTTTATGGGCGATATCGCCGCGGAAATCGACAGGGAAAACAGGATTATAACGGACCTCTTATCGCTTGTTAAAATGGATAAGACGGTGGCGGATTTAAATATCAGCACGGTAAATATGAATGAGCTGACGGAACTCATTTTAAAAAGGCTGCGTCCGATTGCAAGGAAAAAGGATATTGAGATTGTGTTTGAGAGCATCCGGCCGGTGACGGCGGAGGTAGATGAAGTTAAAATGTCGCTGATTATCTCAAATCTGGTGGAAAATGCCATAAAATATAACAAGGACCACGGCTCTGTGAAGGTAACGCTTGATGCAGATCACCAAATGTTTTCACTGGAAGTTTCAGATACGGGAATCGGTATGCCGGAGGAAGCGCTGGAGCATATATATGAGCGGTTTTACAGGGTGGATAAATCACATTCCAGAGAAATCGGGGGAACCGGACTGGGACTTGCCATTACCCGCAGCGCCGTGCTGATGCACAGAGGGCAGATAACGGTGACAAGCCTTTTGGACGAGGGTACCACCTTCCTCGTAAAAGTGCCGCTCATCCATATCAAGACGGTGTAAATGCGAGGAGAATTGAGGAAAACATGAGCAAAAAACGATATTATATCCTGCTGCTTATCGGTATGCTTTTGGTGGCGGCATGCGGCAGCAGCGGCAGGACGGACAGAAGCAGGGTACGAGAAGTATATTATATTAACAATTCTGAGACGGGTGTGGAGATGCATGAATATGAAATGCTCGCCGAGGATGCTGAGGGACAGCTTGCGGAGTTGCTGGAACAGCTTGGCACAATGCCGCCGAAACTGGAGTACAAGGCGCCCCTGCAGATGGGCTTTACGCTGCTTTCCGCTTATATTGACGGAGAAAAACTGTATCTGGATGTCAGTGAAGGTTACCGCGGTTTAAGTGCGACGACTGAGATTTTGGTGCGGGCGGCGTTAGTCAGGACAATGTCTCAGGTAGAAGGCATAAAGTATGTAGCGATTACCGTGGAGGGCAGTCAGCTTCATGACAGTCTGGGAAATATAGTGGGACTGATGTCTGCGGAGCAGTTTATAGACAATGCTGGAGATGAAATTAACGCGTATGACAAGGTGCGTCTGCGGCTGTATTTTGCCAATGAGGACGGCACGGCGCTAGTTGCCACCAACAGAACCATGGCGTACAACACCAATATTTCGCTGGAAAGGCTGGTGGTAGAGCAGCTTTTATCAGGACCGGGCGCCGATGTGGCGGATGTGGTTTATCCCGTGATGAATCCCAATACCAAAATCGTAAGCGTCTCCGTGCGGGATGGTATCTGTTATGTCAATTTTGATGAAAATTTCTTAAACCAGACTTATAATGTATCCTCCGAGGTGGCAATTTATTCGATTGTTAATTCGCTGGGCGAACTGACCAATGTGAACCGGGTGCAGATATCGGTAAACGGAGAGACGGATATTATGTACCGTGAGAGCATAAGCTTAAGCACGGTATTTGAGAGGAATCTGGATTTGATTACAACAGTGGAACAGTGAGGTATAGGCTGTATGAAAAGACCGTTGGCAGCAGTATGTCTGGCGTTAATCCTTTTGATGGCAGTCTGCATGTGGCTGCATCCTCCGGCATACGCCTCCTATGGGGAGGCGTCCGGAGAGGAGGTATATCTGACCGGACGCGTGTATAAAAAAGAATATAAGGGTGGTCAAAAAACGCCCGTCTTACTTATCTATGTAAAACCGAAACATCTTATTTTTCAAAAAGAAACAATTCCTTTTTATGACAATTTCATATGTATCCTGCAGGAAGGCGGGGAAGAACCGGCAGTTGGAAGCCTTGTCACGGTGTGCGGCGTGCTGAAGGAGTATGAGGCGGCGGGAAATCCGGGGCAGTTTGATGAGAGAAGCTATTATGCGCAGATGGGAGTTTCTGCCTGTATAACCCGTGCCAAAATTGTGGAAAACAGAGGCGGAAAGGATTTTTTGCGGGAAACGCTATGGCAGTTCAGGAATTTTTTGGGAGACGGTCTGGAACGGATTTTTTCTGAGCAGGACGCAGCCTTGCTGAAAGGGATGCTGCTTGGGGACAGGAGCGCCATGGATGCGGAGACGAAAACGTTGTACAAGGAGGCGGGCATTATGCATATTTTTGCTGTCTCCGGGCTGCATATCACCTTTTTGGGAATGGGATTTTACTATTTGCTCAGAAAAGCATACATGCCCATCATACCTGCCGCTTTTTTCGGCGTTGCGGTTATGGTGCTGTACGGCATGATGATTGGGATGCCGGTTTCTGCGGTGCGTGCTGTTGGCATGTTTGTATGCAGGCTCGCCGCCGAATGTATAGGAAGAACCTATGACATGCTGACGGCGCTTGCAGTCTGCGCTGTGGTTATGCTTACCATGCATCCGCTGTATCTGTACCATGCAGGTTTTCTTTTGTCGTTTTCGGCAGTCTGTGCGGTGGCAGTGCTAAAGCCCGCCATACAGCCGGATAAGAAACTGCCGCCCCTTTTGGACAGCTTTTTTATGTCCCTTGCCATTACCGTATTTACGCTGCCGGTACAGCTATACTTTTACTATGAGGCGCCGGTGTATGCAGTATTCTTAAATCTGGCTGTGATTCCCCTTGCCGGAGTTGCACTGGTATTGGGAACGGCAGCGCTTGCCATTTCCTTTTTGGTGCCGCAGGCGGCTGCGATTCCCGCATTTTTTGTACATTTGATTTTTGCTTCCTACGAGGAAGGAAGCAGATTTTTCGGCGGCATACCGGGCAGCGTCCGTACAGTTGGGAAGCCGGAAGTATGGCAGCTTGCAGGATTTTACCTGATTATAGGTGTGCTTCTTTTCTGTAAAAAGCTGATATGGAAATATAAAGCAGGTCTTTTGTGCGGCGCGGTTCTGCTCTTTGCAGTGAACAGCAGGACGGATCTTCGCGTGACTTTTCTGGACGTCGGACAGGGAGACTGTATCTGTATGGAACTGCCCGACGGCAGCGCATGGCTGTACGACGGCGGCAGCACAAGTGTATCGGGGACGGGAACCTATCGGATAGAGCCCTTTTTAAAAAGCAGGGGGATAACCTGTCTGGACGGCATTTTTGTAAGCCACCCCGACGAGGATCATGTAAACGGCGTGGTGGAACTGCTGGAAAGAGACGGCATTGCGGTCGGGCTTCTGGCGCTGCCCTGTACGGAAAGGCAGGAGGAGAGCGGCTTTTTTAGGCTGCTTTCTCTGGCGGAGGAGAGGAATATTCCGGTTTTGTGGCTGGAAGCAGGCATGAAATGGGAAGAGGGCGGGGTAAGTATGTCGTGTCTGCATCCGGCGGAGCGTTTTGTGGGGGAAGATACTAATGCGGCGTCGGCGGTGCTCTATCTTTCTTACGGCAGTTTTTCCATGCTGCTCACGGGAGATGTGGAGGGAGCGGGGGAGGAAAAACTTCTGCAGGGACTGAAAGAAGAGGGGATACATAACCTGTCAGTTTTAAAGGTGGCGCATCACGGTTCAAAATATGCGACAAAAGAGGATTTCCTGAAAATTTTGACACCGAAACTTGCCGTTATTTCCGCAGGGCGGAACAATACCTATGGGCATCCGCATGGAGAACTCCTTGACAGACTTGCTGTGTGCGGCGCGGATATTATGGTGACNTATGAAAATGGGGCGGTTATGATTGAGACGGATGGAAAGACTATGCGGGTGAAANGATTTTTGCAGCATTGATTTTCATTGAGAAGTACGGCGTTTTGTATTATAATAAACAATAAATGTTTGNAAAATNTNNNCNGNAANTGNCGGANNTNA
>JAAUZU010000019.1:90163-119015 GCA_014804445.1 Lachnospiraceae bacterium
ANCNGCGACAATNANGTTGACGAAAACAGGAAAATGATAGAAGATGCAGCAGATTAACGAAGATATCAAAAGCGGACAATTTAAGCAGATGTACCTGCTCTACGGGGAGGAGGCCTACCTGCGCAGGCAGTATCGGGATAAGCTGAAAGAGGCTTTGGACGGCGGAGAGGCTTCCATGGGATTTTCTATGGAGAATTCCATGAACAGCCACAGCTTTGAGGGCAAGGATCAGAATATCGGGGAGATTATTGATTTGGCGGAAACCCTTCCCTTTCTTGCAGAAAGAAGAGTTCTGGTCTTTGAAAATACCGGTCTGTTTAAGTCGGGCGGAGAAAAACTGGCGGAATATCTGGCGGAGCCGTCGCCTACGGCTTATTTTGTGTTTGCGGAGAGTGAGGTAGACAAGCGCAGTAAGCTTTTTAAACAGGTGCAGAAGGAAGGTCGTGCGGTGGAATTTTCCACACAGGATGAGCGCACCTTAAAGCGCTGGGTGGCAGGGCTTTTGAAAAAGGACGGAAAGCAGATTACGGAGAGCTGTGCGGAATATTTTCTGGATAAGGTCGGCACGGATATGGGGAATATCCGNCTGGAGCTGGAAAAACTNGTGTGCTTTTGCATGGACAGAAGCGTGGTGGAAAAAGAAGATGTGNATATGGTATGCACAACCCGCATAAGCAGCCATATTTTTGACATGGTTGCCGCCATTGGCGACAGGCAGACAAAGAAGGCGCTTACACTTTACTATGAGCTGCTNGCNTTGAAGGAGCCGCCCATGCGGATTTTGTTCCTGATAGCCAGNCAGTGTAANACGCTTCTGCAGGTAAAGCAGTTGAAAAACAAAGGATTTGACAATAAAACCATCGGGACAAANACGGGTCTGCCGGGTTTTGTTGCGGGCAAATATGCCGCACAGGCGGCAAAGTTTAAAGAAAAGGACTTAAGGCGCGCGGTGGAAAAATGNGTGGAGTCTGAGGAAGCGGTGAAGACCGGAAGGCTGAATGATACNTTGAGTGTCGANCTTCTGATNATGTCGGTGCTTTGATGCAAATTCGATACAAGCATATTGTATAATAATAGATGATTACGGAACTGGCAAATGTGAATNTTTCCGTCACTTGCAGAAGATATTTCGTAATCACTTAGATAAAACAAAGCAGAAAGGAAACGCGGTATGATTAAAATATTGATAGTGGAAGATGAAGAACCGATTTCCAATTTGATACGTATGAACCTGACGAAAGCGGGGTATCAGTGCCGATGCGCTTTTGACGGGCAGGAGGCTGCGGATATGATGGCAGTGGGAAGCTATGATTTGATTTTGCTGGACATCATGCTTCCCAAGATAAACGGCTATGAGTTGTTAGAGTATGCACAGAGTCTTAATATTCCGGTTATTTTTATAACGGCGATGGGAACGGTGGAAAACAAGGTAAAGGGACTGAAAAAAGGGGCGGACGATTATATTTCCAAGCCCTTCGAGATCGTGGAGCTGCTCGCACGGGTCGAAGCTGTGCTCAGACGGTATAACAAGGCGGAGCGCATCATACAAATTCTGGATATCGAGATAGACACTTCCTCCCGCGTGGTAACGCAGAACGGGGAACAGGTTATGCTGACGTTGAAGGAATTTGAATTGCTTTTGCTTTTTGTCCGCAATAAAAACATTGCACTGTACCGTGACACCATATATGAAAATGTGTGGGAAAGCGAATATATGGGGGAAAGCAGGACTGTTGACCTGCATGTGCAGCGGCTGAAGAAGAAACTGCACTGGGAGGATAAAATTGTGGCGGTGTATAAAGTAGGATACCGGCTGGAGGCTTAAAAAGCGGCTGCACACAGGGGGTATTATGAAATTTTTCTGGAAGATATTTTTTGCCTTTACGGCACTGGTAACGCTGGTATTCAGCGTGTTTGGTATATGGATGATTACACAAACCTTCCGCAATTCGCTGGAAAAGGAAATTGAGGAGGGAAATCGGGAAAACAGAATATTCCAGCTTGCCTTTGAGACCAATATGAATTCATTGTCCGAACATTATAAGACAGAAAAGGTAATAAGGGATTTGGCGGAGTCCATCATCACAAATTTGGACGATCAGGAGTATTCTTACAGGCTTTACAGGAATTTATGGGGGCTTATTTATGAAAACACGGAAACCCAACTGGAGCATCAGCTTATTGATGAACTTGTAGAGAATGACTGTGTTTATCAGGTTTTGGAGGCGGGTGACAGAAGGTATTTGATTTTTGTCTGTAAAAGCGTGATGAGCGGCAGAACCTATTACCTTGAGAGCGCAAAAGACATCACGGAGTTGTATGAGGAGCGCGACAAGTTTTACAATCAGTACAGGGTCGTCATGCTGGCGCTGATTGGCATAAGCAGTCTGGTGATTTTTGTGCTGTCCCATCTGCTCACCCGTTCCGTGGCGGAGTTGTCCGACACCACAATGCGGTTTGCGGAAGGCGATTATGAGGCGCGTGCCGACATATACGGAGAAGATGAAATAGGAACTCTTGCCCAGAATTTTAACCTGATGGCGGACAACCTGAACCAGAAAATGGAGGAACTGACGGATGCGGCAAGGCAGCAGGAGGATTTCACGGCTTCCTTCGCGCATGAACTGAAAACGCCGCTTACCTCCATTATCGGCTATGCGGATATGCTGCGCACCATGGAGATGACGGAAGAGGAGACAGTGGAGGCATCAAACTACATCTATTCACAGGGCAAGAGACTGGAAAGCCTCTCGTTTAAGCTGTTGGAATTGATTGTAACGAAATATCAGGATTATCAGTTTAAACCGATTTCTGTCACGGCGCTGTTTCATGAGGTCAAAGAGCTGACGGCAAAAAGCCTTGAAAAGAAAAATATTACCTGCTCTTTACAATTGGAAGAGGATTGCATATATGGGGAAAAGGATCTTCTGATATCTTTGTTTACCAATCTGGTCGATAATGCCAGAAAAGCGCTGCAGGAGAGCGGCAGTATATGGATAAGCGGGCAGAAGACGGAGAAGGGCTATGAAGTGACGGTGCGTGATAACGGCTGCGGTATGCCGAGGGAAGAAATCGATAAAGTCACGGAAGCTTTTTATATGGTGGACAAGTCGCGCTCCCGCAAGGAGGGAGGCGCCGGTCTTGGCATGACGCTCTGCAGCCGCATCGTCGAAGTGCATGGCGCAGAGTGGAGTATCAACAGCAGTGAGGGGCAGGGTACGGAAATCTGCGTATGTTTCCCCGGAAGGGAGATNCCGGATGAAAACTAAAAAGAAAAACGGCGGCATGCTCGATTATGCCATCGGTGTGCTGATGATTACCATTCTGCTGCTGGCAACTTTTCTGCTGCCGCAGTTATACAGTGTGATTGTGGACAGTAAGGATTTGAACCGGATACATGTGGTAGAACGGGAGAGCTTCTATTTTGCAAATCCTGTGGAGATGACCGTGGGAGAGAAGGTACAGAAAATGATGGAGGCGCTCAGCGGACGGGGAACGCTCCAGAGAACATTGTATTTNAGCGGAAGTGAAATTTCGGGAGAACTGCTGCAGAGAGTAAGGGAAGCGTTGGGATTTGCGGCGAAGTACAAGCTGATACCCGATGTCTCCGCCTATGATCTTGAGCATAATGTTGTCACCGCAGAATATTACGCGATTAGTAACGGCGCAACGGAAAATGTGGAAAATGCCTTCTGGAATCTGCGCTTTACGGATTCTGAAACCTTTGATTTAACCATCCGGATCGACGCGAAAGAGTATGTTATCTATCAGATGGAGCTGTACTGCGCGGAGGCTTTGGAGTACAATACCCAGCTTATGTCGGACGATAAGGAAGTGGTTGAATTTTTAAACGGGCAGTTTATGGACGGCTGTAATGAATATTTTGAGGTCGAAGGCTATGAGGCAATGACTGATGTTGCTTATGGGGAAATGATTCTTATGCTGGGCTATGAGCGAGGGGAATATGCCGTCTACAGAGGGCCGTGCACAAGCAGTCTGCTGAGTAGTGAGGGAATACGCTGGGGCTTTGTGCCCATGACAGTTGCGCTTGAGCGGGGCAATGCCATACGGGAGTGGGGCTATCGGGGAATAGAAACGTATTTCCTCGATATGTATGGAGTAGAAGTCTACGAAGACAGTCAGACAGAATAAATGTAATTCGCCGGCTATTGCAGATTGCTTTTTGGGTGGGTTCCATGTTATGATAAAGACAGGAATACCGCCAGAACACAGGTATTCGGAGGGAAGGTACCATATGGGAGATGAAAATATAAGGAACACAGGGGACGAGAGTGTAGTGGTCAATGAAACTGAGGGAGTGGCGGAAAAAAAGCCGGAGGAGAAAAAGCCAAAGGCTGTAAAGGAAAAGAAACCGAAAAAAGAAAAACAACCGAAACCGAAGAAGATAAAAGAACCAAAACCGAAGAAGATAAAAGAACCAAAACCGAAAAAGGAAAAGGCACCAAAAGGTGAAAAGACAGTGACCGAAGAAGTCAATATACAAAAGGTCAAAACAGGAAAGGGCCTTCACTTGAGTTTAAAGGCACAGCTTATCATTGGATTTACCCTGCCGGTTTTATTGGTGGTGTGCATTGGTATTTATGCATACAATAAGGCTGAAAAGGGTATGGTCAATAATTACCGTGCGACGGCGCTGCAGGCACTGCAGATGACCACGGACTATATGAACTACGGTTTTGAAACCGTAAGCTCCAGTGCACTTGAGCTTTACAATGACGGTGATGTAATAAATTATACGCGCAATATCTTTAAGGATAATCAGGAACAGGTCAGGCTGTTGGAGTCGGACCTTGCGAGCAATATTATTACCAGAAAGATTGCCAACAGGTTTATTGAGAATATACATATAATCCCACAGTCCGGTATCGGCAGCCTGACGTCCCAGAGTCAGGAGAGTTTAAAGCTAAAGGACGGTTTTTTCTCTGATTTGCTTGCACAGCAGGAAAGTGTGGTCAAGGCAAGAAATATAAAGGACAGATGGATATACGGACATGACTTGATTGACGAGGTATTCAGTTTGAATCCTGACAAATATGTCATNTCGTTGTATATGCCGATGCAGGCGGGCAATGCGTGTATCGTAATTGACTTNAGCAGTCAGAACATAATGGAAATCATGCAGGAGACCGGCCTCGGCGAGGGAAGTATTGTAGGATTTATTACAGCGGACGGNCACGAGATTCTGACAGGCCTTACCGAAGAGGGAGGCNGCGAAGTTTCACAAGAGGGNTTCAGTTTTATCGGGCAGGANTATTTTGATGAGGCGCTTGCGTCCGAAGANGAATATAGCAAAGATGTAANGCTGAACGGAGANGAGTACTGCTTTATGGCTTCCCGCTGNGAGGCAAACAATGCAATGCTTTGCGCACTGATTCCGCGAGATGTGATGATGAAGGAGGCAAACGAGCTGAAACGGGCTGTGCTGTGGTTTGTTCTGTTTGCGTGCATCTTTGTGGGAGTGCTGGGCGTATTCATTGTGATTGGCATTAGCAAAAATATGGGCAGCATTATCCGCAGATTGTCAAGAGTGGCAAACGGCGATTTGACGGTGGATATGACGATTAAAAATAAGTCGGAGTTTGGCGCACTGGCAAGCCACATTATGGGCGTGGTATCCAATACAAAGAATCTNGTGGCAAAGGCGGTAACGATTTCCAAAGACGTATCCGAGTCCGCCGTCGATGTGTCGCAGGCAACGGAGGTGCTCAGTGCGGGCACACAAAACATCCATGGCGCCATGGAAGAAATTGATAAGGGCGTCAACCGTCAGGTGGAGGATGCCGGACAATGCTTAAATAAGATGGACGAATTGTCCAAAATAATTCTCACCACGGAACAGAGCGTGCTTGAGATGGGGCATTTGGCTGATGGTACCAAATCCATGATTGATGCGGGAAGCGGCAGTATGGAGATTCTCACCAGACAGGCGGACGAAACTGTCAGAATGACGGAACAGGTAGATGCAAAGATCGAAGAGCTTTCCGCAAAATCGCAGGAGATATCAACATTTGTTGACACTATAAATGAAATATCAGAGCAGACGACGCTGCTGTCCCTGAATGCATCCATTGAGGCGGCAAGAGCAGGCGAAGCCGGCAGGGGCTTTGCAGTGGTGGCGGAAGAAATTAAGAAGCTTGCAGACCATTCCATGCAGGCGGCAGAGGAAATCAGAAAGGTTGTCAATATTATCAGCGACATGACTGTGGAGACAAGAGAGTCCTCCGCCAATGCAAAAGCAGTGGTAGAGAAACAGGGAGAAATTGTAGAGCAGACAAGACAGAATTTCTCCAATATGAATGACAGTATAGGCAAGCTGCTTGACAATGTACAGGCGATACAGGACAACATGCAGCAGATGAGCAACGGCAGGGCTGAAACGCTCGCAGCCATCGAGAGTATCTCCAGTGTTGTAGAGCAGACCGCCGCGTCGGCAACGCTTGTCAATGAAACCGTATCCGAGCAGATGAAGCAGGCGGATGCACTCAGCGAAGTAACGGATGGTTTGAGCAGCAAGACGGAGGAACTGCTGGAGGCGATCAGCAAGTTTAAAGTGTAAGAAAAAATTGAGAATAAAAGCAGGAACTAAATCACGGCAGTGGTTTAGTTCCTGTTTTTGTGTTCTATCTGGAATAATAGTTATGCATGATTTCCGAGATAATATCTTCCGGTCCGGTCAGAATAATCCGCGTATTTCTGCCATTTCTTTGTAAAGAAAATTGTGTGATGTTCTTTGGACTGCAATTCATCTGCTCACAGAAAAAGTCGGATATCTCAGTGGATTCCTCATCATCTACATAAAAATCCAGGATTGTGCAGATATAGTTTTCCTTCTTTTTATCATCTGCAAGAAAATCAAGTGCCTGCGCGTTCATTTTGCTTTTTATACCGGAAATCACATTCGGGTTTGAAATGAAATTGGTGAAATCGTCCACAGAAAATTTCCATACGCCCTCTATTTTTTCTCCTTCCAGTATGCCGGCGCTGATATAATTCCGCAGCGTCCTTGTCGTAAAGCCCGTCATCATAGACACTTCATTAATTGTAAATAATCGCATAATCAAAATCTCCTTGTAAGTATTTATCCTGCGCGCCTGATATAAGTTTATTATAGAAAGGTTTGCCTTTTTGTTCAATTTGAAATAGGACGAGTTTTTCCTAGCAGGGGAAACACCGGTTAAAAGGGCGGATTATTGTACTTTGAATAGCTTATAATAAAAAAGGATTGACAGAGCAGAACAAATTTCTCCGCCACCTGTCACGAAATGCATGACAAGTATGGAATTTGGGATTATAATAGAGGGAGCCGCAGAAGCGGATGAAAGGAGAATCCTATGTCCAAGATTCCAAAACCTCATGAAATTTATAAGCACTTTAAAGGCAGTCTCTATCAGATTCTGGCAGTTGCAGAGCACACGGAAACCGGAGAATCGCTGGTGGTGTATCAGGCAATGTACGGCGAATCCAAAATATATGCCCGCCCGCTGGAAAATTTTATAGAGAAGCTGGACAGAGAGAAATATCCTTCTGCGGAGCAGACCTTCCGATTTGAACTGCAGGAAAAAGCAGAAGGAGAACAGGAACTTAATATAGACCCCATGGTTCTTGCATTTTTGGATGCGGGCAGTTATGAGGAGCGCCTGCAGATACTCGGAAACCTGCACAATCGGATTACGGACGACATGATTACCACGATGGCGGTGGCATGTGACATAGAAGTGCCGGATGGTGATTTGGAAGAGCGTTATCTGGGATTGAAGAGCTGTCTGCTCACGCTGGAGCGATTTGAGTGTAACAGGCTGCGCTGATGCCGTGCTGCCATGGGGACAACGAAATAAGGAGGTTTCCATGGAATACAGCTTAAAAAACAGTATGGTGATAGGTGTTTCCGCGCGTGCGCTCTTTGACATGCGGAAGGATAACGGCATATTTGAAGAGCAGGGACTTGATGCGTACACGGCATATCAGAAAGTGCATGAAGATGAAATTCTAAAGCCGGGACCGGCGTTTGCGCTGATAAAGGCTCTTTTGCGGCTGAACAGCCTGCCGGGAAGGGCTAACAGGGTGGAAATTATCCTGATGTCCCGCAATAATCCTGACGTTTCGCTGCGGATTTTCCATTCTATAGAGCATTATGGCTTGAAAATCACCCGATCGGTATTTTTGAGCGGTGCACCTCTGGTTCCTTATTTGAAAGCATTTCGGACGGATTTGTTTCTGTCCGCATGCGAGGAGGATGTGCAGGCGGCTGTCGATGCGGGCATTGCCGCAGGAATCATATGCGAAGAGAGTTTTTCCGATAAAACAATTCCTTTTTGGGGAGAGGAAGCACCGACACAGATTAAAATTGCGTTTGATGGCGACGCCGTGCTGTTTTCGGACGAAGCGGAACGGATATACAGGGAGCAGGGGTTAGAAGCATTTGAAAACAGTGAGAGGGAAAAGGCGGCACAGCCGCTCCACGCAGGCCCTTTTGCCAGGTTTTTGAAGCTTCTCTCAGATTTACAGAAAGAGTTTGACATAGTAAAGACACCAATCCGAACGGCGCTGGTTACAGCGAGAAGCGCGCCGGCTCACGAGAGGGTAATCCGCACGCTGCGTGCGTGGGACGTCAGAATTGACGAGGCTTTCTTTTTGGGGGGAATCACAAAGCGGGAGGTTCTGTCTGCATTTGGCGCGCAGATTTTCTTTGACGACCAGCAGATACATACAAGTCAGGCGTCGGAAGTGGTGCCGGCGGCGAGAGTGCCCTTAAGAAGTATGGCGGAAAGCGCCGCCATATACAGGCTGGAAAGAAGGATAAATGAAGTATCATAATGTAGAAAAGGGCGTTTTTCTGGAGCGGCCAAACAGGTTTATTGCGTATGTGGAGCTTGCCGGCAGGAGGAAAACCGTCCATGTGAAGAATACCGGCAGATGCAGGGAATTGCTTTCTGAAAATGCGGCGGTCTATCTGGAAAAAAGCGGCAGGACGGACAGAAAGACCGCCTATGATTTGATTGCCGTGGAAAAGGACGGCAGGCTGATTAATATGGATTCGCAGGCGCCAAACAGGGCTGTGGAGGAGTGGCTTTTAAAAAAGCAGCTCTTTCCGGGCCTGTCTTTTGTGCGGCCGGAAACAAAATACAAGAATTCGCGGTTTGATTTTTATTTGGAAGCGGACGATAGAAAAATATTCATGGAAGTGAAAGGCGTCACCTTAGAGCAGGACAACGTGGTGCTGTTTCCCGACGCACCGAGCGAGCGTGCCGTAAAGCATGTGGAGGAACTGATAGAAGCGGTACGGGAGGGCTACGAGGCATATGTGGTTTTTGTCATACAGATGCAGGGCGTGGACTATTTTACCCCGAACCGCAGCACGCAGCCGCTGTTTGCGGAGACGCTTCTTGCGGCCGAAAAGGCAGGCGTGCATATTCTTGCTTACGACTGCCTGGTTACGGCGGACAGTATGGAGATACATGCGCCCGTGAGAGTAGAGCTTCAGGATGTCTTTGGCAAAAATTCTACTGAAACTAAGACAAAATTAAGAAAGGGTTGTCTGGAAGATATTCCCAAACCGCTTCTGAAATGGTATGATAGTAACAAGCGGGTTTTGCCGTGGCGGGAGAATCCGACGCCCTACAGGGTGTGGGTTTCCGAGATTATGCTGCAGCAGACCAGGGTGGAAGCGGTCAAGCCCTATTTCGACCGTTTTATGGCGGCGCTTCCCGACACCCGAAGCCTGGCAGCGGCGCCGGAGGATGTGCTGCTCAAGCTGTGGGAGGGGCTCGGCTATTACAACCGGGTCAGAAATCTGCAAAAGGCGGCAGTCCGGATTGTAAACGAATATGGCGGCGTTATGCCGTCCTCATATGAAGAGCTTCTGACGCTTTCAGGAATCGGAAGCTATACGGCGGGAGCCATTGCTTCCATTGCATATGGCAGAAGGGTTCCGGCGGTTGACGGCAACGTGCTCAGGGTGCTGGCACGGATTCAGCGGCTTGAGGAGGATATCCTGCTTCCTGTTGTCAAGAAAAAAACAGAGGAGGCGCTTTTACAGATTATGCCTGAGCGCTCGGGGGATTTCAATCAGGCGATGATGGAAATCGGCGCAACGGTGTGCATCCCCAACGGCGCGCCCCGCTGCAACTGTTGTCCGTTAGCAGAGCTTTGTCTGGCAAGGGAAGCCGGCGTGCAGACGGAATACCCGAAAAAGGGAGCGAAGAAACCCCGCAGCATAGAAGAAAAAACAGTTCTGGTGATACAGGACGAAAACAGGACTGCGCTCCGAAAGAGACCGCCGAAAGGTCTTTTGGCGGGCATGTACGAATTTCCTTCCATGGAGGGACTGAAAAGCGCTGACGAGGTGAAAGTCTGGCTGCAGGAGAGAGGCTTAAAGGCGCTTCGTATTACGCCGCTTCGCGAGTCCTGCCATATTTTTACGCATAAGGAATGGCATATGTGGGGATATATGATAAGAGTGGACGAATTTACATCCGACAAGGCCGCACTTTTAAAGGAAGGCTGGATTTTTGCGGAAGCCGCCGACACTGAGGAAAAATATCCTGTCCCGTCCGCATTTGCGGCGTATACAGGTTATTTAAATATAAAATTGGGAAATGAAAAGTACCGGGAGGTATAAAATGAAATTATTATCCATAGCAATACCGTGTTACAACTCGGCAGCCTATATGGGAAAATGTATCGATTCGCTGCTTTTAGGCGGCGAGGATGTCGAGATACTGATAGTAGACGACGGCTCTACAAAGGATAATACCGCGGAGATTGCAGACGAGTATCAGGCAAAGTATCCCGGAATCATCAAGGCGATTCACAAAGCGAACGGCGGACATGGTTCTGCTGTCAACACAGGCATTGAAAATGCAACAGGTCTCTTTTTCAAGGTAGTGGACAGCGACGACTGGGTACAGGAGGAGGCATACAGGCAGATTCTTGACACACTGCGCGCCATAGCCGGCGGCGGAAAGCATTTGGACATGCTGGTCAGCAATTTCGTCTATGAAAAGGTGGGCGAAAAGCGCAAAAAGGTGATGCATTACCGCCATATTCTTCCAAAGGACAAAATATTTACATGGGCGGACTGCAAGCATTTCAGCAAGGGACATTATATCCTGATGCACTCTGTGATTTTCAGAACCCAGCTTTTGCGGGATTGTGGGCTGAGGCTGCCGGAACATACCTTTTACGTGGACAACCTCTATGTTTTCGAGCCGCTTCCTTATGTGGAAAATATGTACTATCTGGACGTCAATTTTTACCGGTACTATATCGGACGCGAGGATCAGTCCGTCAATGAAAACGTTATGATATCAAGGCTGGACCAGCAGCTTCGGGTCAATAAGCTGATGATAGATTACCTTGTGGAGCATAAGACGGAGATTGCATCGAGCAAGCGGCGCTATCAGTACATGAGAAATTATCTGGAAATTATTATGACGGTATCCTCCATTTTCTGTATTAAGTCAGGGAGCGAAGAACATCTGGAAGCAAAGAAGGAGCTTTGGTCTTACCTGCGCAAGAAGGATAAGAAGCTTTACTTTAAATTGCGGAACGGCATTATGGGAGGCGCCATGAACCTGCCGGGCAGGGGAGGAAGAAAAATTTCCATAGAAGGTTACGATATCTGTAAAAAAATATTTAACTTTAACTAAGACAGAAATAAAAACAATGGCGCGGCAATGTGAAAAATTACATTGCCGCGCTGTTTTTATATAAATATTTATTTTTGGACAGGGCGAGAGCCATGGACATAGGGGGTATCCATGGCTCTCTTTAATAGGAATTCAGCAATGAATATTGCTTCCAGGTCGGAATCTCAGCCGACCTGTGGTCTGGATTTACCAGCGAAACGCTGGCTAATTGCCATAACCAAGTCGTATCTATATACGACTGTATATACTATAGCACATAAAATGAAAGCTGTCAATACATCAAATAAAGAATGTTGCTTAATTAACATCGTGGAAAGAATAATCGAAACTGCCAGCACGAAAGAAGCAATTTTGATACCCTTTCTGTTTTCAAAGTGTTTGCTCTTTGCAATGGCGATATGTGCCCCCAAAGAGTTGTAAACATGAATACTCGGCCAGAGGTTGGTCGGCGTATCCGTTTTCCACAGGGCAGAAACCATGTGGGTAAAGATATTGTCGCGCGGCATTTCACTCAGCCTTAAGTGATGTCCGTTGGGCCAGAGCGTCGAAACAATCAGGAATACAGTCATGCCGGTAAATAAAAAGGCGCAGACCCTGTGATATTCCGTTTTGTCCTTAAAGAAGAAATAAGCGACAACGATGGCAATATAGGCAAACCATAAAAAGTATGGAATGACGAAAACCTCGCAGAACGGAATGTAATCGTCAAGTCCCATGTGGATAACGGTATATTGCTTTGTTACCGTTTTTTCCAAGTGGCAGAACCATGTCATGTAAATGATTCCGTAAATAATCAGCGGAATCGCATGACCGTAATTGGTATACAGTTTTTTTAATTTTTTCACAATAAAGACTCCCATCATAAGCGGCAGATGCCTGCCTAAAATAAAAATTTAAACTTTTCCTCGTACAAGACAAGTATAGCCAAGTTTTTTTATTTTGCAATCCCTTTTTTTTAACATTCAGAGATTATTAAGAAAGTCTTTAGAAATCAGACGATAAAACGTATGTCACCATGATGACAGTCAATTTCGAGCATTTTCGTCTTTTCGAGGGCTTCTCCGTCCGTGTGGAGCCAGAGCGGCGCACTTGCCTCAAGGCGGACATGTTCGGCGCTGTAGTGGTTGACGCCGGGGAAGAGAAAATGTTTGCCGAAAAAGGCGGTCGGCAGGGCGAACAGGATAACAATTTTAGGAATATTGCCTACCACGCATAAGTCGAGAACTCCGTCCGTATCGTCGGCGTCAGGGCAGAATTTAAAGCCGCCGCCCTCATAGCGGTGGTTCATGGCTGCGGCAAATAAAAATTTCTTAATATATATCGGCTCACGTTCATCCAGATACAGCCTGCAAGATACCGGCCTTGCGGCAAAAAGCTGTTTTAAGGCGATGCCTAAATAGGTAAGCTTGCCCAGTCCGATTTTGTTCAGGGTATCCTTTATTTTAGACTGCATGGCTTCCGCACAAACGGCGGCATCGAAGCCAAGACCGCAGCTTACGGCAAAGGAGCGTTTCGTCTGTCCGGAGATTACGCTGCCCCTGTCCATAAGGCGGATGCGTTCCGTATCCTTTTCCGCAGATAAAATATGAAGAAGCGCGGCAAGGGGATCACGCGGAATTCCCAAATCCCGTGCTAAATCGTTGCTGGAGCCGGTGGGAATATAGCCTATGACAACATGTGCAAAAGAAGAAATGCCCTGCAGGGTCTCGTTTACCGTGCCGTCGCCGCCGAGAATGATAAGGCGCAGGTCATCGCTGTCTGCCTGTGAAGTAATTTTATGCGCCAGACGAGCCACGTCCCCTGCTTTTTTGGAAAAATACGCCTTGTAGGGTATCTGCCTTTCAATAAGAGCCGGTTTTATGGTTTCTTTCCAGATAAGCCTGCCCCGTCCCGAACGGGAAGCAGGATTTACAATAATATGGTACATAGAGCGCCTCCGAATTTGTCCTTGGTTACAAAATTTGTGCAGTAAGTGCAAAAAAAACCGCAATCCACACGCTTTTATTGTAACAGGTAGACGCTCAAATGTAAATGAAATGTATTGCGCAAACCTTTGCGGCTATGCTATAATCGTTGTGGTTATCGACTATCAGGAAATATAGAGGAGGAACAGGATGTATTCATTAGATGAAGTAAGAGCTGTGGACGAAGAAATTGCACAGGCGATTGTAGATGAGCAGGAGAGGCAGAACAGCCACATTGAGCTGATTGCTTCCGAAAACTGGGTGAGCAAGGCAGTTATGGCGGCGATGGGAAGCCCTTTAACCAATAAGTATGCGGAAGGCTATCCGGGCAAGAGATACTATGGTGGCTGCGAGTGCGTGGATGTAGTGGAAAATCTGGCAATCGAGAGGGCAAAGGAGCTTTTCGGATGTGAGTATGCCAATGTACAGCCTCATTCCGGTGCGCAGGCAAATATGGCGGTGCAGTTTGCGGTTTGTAAGCCCGGCGACACGATTATGGGCATGAATCTTGACCACGGCGGACATCTGACACATGGAAGTCCGGTTAATATGTCCGGCAAATATTTCAACATTGTTCCTTATGGCGTCAATGACGACGGTTTTCTGGATTATGATAAAATGCGTGAGCTTGCCATTGCAAACAAGCCAAAGATGATTATCGCAGGCGCTTCCGCCTATGCGAGAACCATCGATTTCAAAAAATTCCGCGAGGTTGCCGATGAGGTGGGCGCGGTATTGATGGTGGATATGGCGCATATTGCAGGACTTGTAGCGGCAGGGCTTCATCCGAGCCCCATTCCTTATGCAGACGTGGTGACGACTACCACGCACAAGACCTTAAGAGGTCCCCGCGGCGGTCTGATTCTCTGCAATAGAGAGGCGGCAGAGCGCTTTAATTTCAATAAGGCAATTTTCCCCGGTATTCAGGGCGGTCCTCTGATGCACGTGATTGCCGCAAAGGCAGTGTGCTTCAAAGAGGCGCTCAGCGATGAATTTAAAACTTATCAGAAGGGTATCATAGACAATGCGCAGGCACTCTGTAAGGGACTGATAAGCCGCGGCATCAAAATTGTTTCCGGCGGTACGGACAACCATTTGATGCTTGTTGACCTGACCAATCTCGGACTGACCGGAAAGGCAGTGGAGAAGCTTTTGGATGCAGCGCATATCACCTGCAATAAGAATACCATTCCCAATGACCCTCAGTCCCCGTTTGTGACCAGCGGCGTTCGTCTGGGTACGCCGGCAGTCACCTCCCGCGGTATGAAGGAAGAAGATATGGACAGGATTGCAGAGGCGATTGCAATGGTATTGAAGGGCGGCGAAGAAAAGGTTGCAGAGGCAAGAGCCATTGTGCAGTCGCTTACGGATAAATATCCTCTTATATAAAGAAAGAATAGGAAATAGATGATAGAGAAAGGCGTGGTGTGAAGATGATTCAGGCAGCGGTTTTAGGATACGGCACAGTAGGAAGCGGCGTCGTGGAGGTAATCGAAAAGAATGCGGATATGGTAGGCAGGAATGCCGGAGAGGAAATCCATGTAAAATATATTCTGGATTTACGTGATTTTCCCGGGGATCCGCATGAAAAGGAAGTGATTCACGACTTCAAGCAGATTATAGAAGACGACGAAGTGAAAATTGTCTGTGAAACCATGGGCGGTGTGGGCGCTGCGTATGAATTTACGAAGCAGGCGCTGACAGCAGGGAAAAGTGTGTGTACCTCCAATAAAGAGCTGGTTGCCGCACACGGACCGGAACTGCTTGCACTGGCAAAGGAACACAACTGTAATTACCTGTTTGAAGCGAGTGTGGGCGGCGGTATTCCCATTATCAGACCGATAAAGGACGCTCTGACCGCAGAGCGCATCGAAGCCATTACCGGCATCTTGAACGGCACGACCAACTATATTTTGACAAAAATGGAGAAGGAAGGCGCGGATTTTGAATCTGTCTTAAAACTGGCACAGGACAAAGGCTATGCGGAGAGAAATCCTGAGGCGGACGTGGAAGGCCATGACGCCTGCAGAAAAATTGCAATCCTTTCTTCTTTGATGACAGGAAAGAATGTAGATTACCAAAAAATTTACACGGAAGGCATCACAAAGATTACGGCCCGAGACTTTGCATACGCAGGCGCCATGGGTATGTCTATCAAGCTTTTGGCATTGAGTAGAAAAATGGGAGAGGAGACGCTGGCAATGGTAGCGCCGTTCCTTATTTCCGAAGAGTCCCCGCTGCACATGGTAAGCGGCGTGTTCAATGCAATCATGGTAAAAGGCAATATGCTGGGCGATTCCATGTTTTACGGGCGCGGCGCAGGCAAGCTTCCTACGGCGAGCGCGGTTGTGGCGGACGTGGTGGACTGTGCCCGTCATATCGGTGAGACGCTTATGTGCTTCTGGGATGCCGAAGAAGCGGCGCTTATGAGCATAGACGACGTGGAGAGAAAGTTCTTTTTCAGGGCGAAGGCAGGAAACGGCGAGAGGCTTAAAAAGCTCTTTGGCGAAGAACTGCAGGAAATCAGTCTGTCCGACGTGACGGAGGAAACCGGTTACGTAACAGATGTTATGAAAGAAAAAGAATTTGCAGCATTGTATGAACAACTTGCGGACATTACAGTGGGCAGCAGGATTCGTATTGAAGCATAAGCGAAATGAGGAGTCATATGAAATACTTGATAGTTTTAGGGGACGGCATGGCGGATGAGCCGATTGCGGAGTTGGGCGGCAAAACGCCTTTGGAGTACGCGGACACGCCTAATCTGGACCGTCTCAGCAAAAAATCTGAAATCGGCATGGTGCATACGATTCCCGACGGCATGAAACCCGGGTCTGACACCGCCAATCTGTCCGTGCTGGGTTACAATCCGAAGGTATATTATTCGGGGCGTTCTCCTCTGGAGGCGCTCAGCATCGGCGTTCCCATGAAGGATACGGACATTGCGCTGCGCTGCAACATTGTGACATTGTCGGAAGAGGCGTGTCCCTTTGCAGAACAGACGATTATTGACCACAGTTCTTCTGAAATCAGCACGGAGGACTGTGCGGTTCTTCTGAAGGCGGTAGCAGAGGAACTTGCCAATGAGGAATTTCAGTTTTATGTAGGCACCAGCTACAGACACTGCCTGATTTGGAACCATGGAAAGGTGTTGGAATTTACCCAGCCCCATGATGTTTTAGGGCAGGTAATCGGACAGTATCTTCCCACGGAAGAAAAGTTTCGCAGCATGATGGAGCGAAGCTATGAGATATTAAAGGATCACCCCATTAACGCAGAGCGGAAAAAGCAGGGACTGAATCCTGCAAACTGCTGCTGGTTCTGGGGGGCAGGCACCAAACCTGCGCTTTCTTCCTTTGAAGAAAAGACGGGAAAGAAGGGCATGATGGTTTCTGCAGTTGATTTGCTGAAGGGCATCGCAGTGGGCGCCGGCATGGGTGTTGCCTGTGTGGAGGGCGCTAACGGCGGTTTACATACCAATTATGAAGGCAAGGTGGACGCGGCAATTAAGGCGCTTGTGGAGGACGGTTATGATTTTGCCTATATCCATGTGGAAGCGCCGGACGAGATGGGACATCAGGGCAGCGTGGAGAAAAAGGTGAAGGCAATACACTATCTGGATACCAGAGTGATTGGACCTGCCGTAGAAAAGCTGGCTGCAGCCGGCGTCGATTACAGGCTTCTGGTGCTGCCGGATCATCCGACACCGATACGGGTGCGCACGCATACCTCGGACAGCGTGCCTTACCTTTTGTACGACAGTACGGAAGAAAAAGAAGGCAGCCGCGACTATAACGAGCGGGAAGGGCGTGCCGGCGGCATATTGGTTGCCGAGGGGCATCGGTTAATCGACAGACTTTTTGAAAAATAATTGTGAGGAGTACGGGATGTTATGAAAAAGGTTGTAAAATTCGGCGGCAGTTCTCTTGCCAGTGCGGAGCAGTTTGTCAAGGTGGGCAATATCATCAGGGCGGATAAGGAGCGGAGTTATGTGGTGCCTTCCGCGCCGGGAAAGCGGTTTGCAGAGGATACCAAGGTAACGGATATGCTTTACGACTGTTACGGGATTGCAAAGGCAGGGAAGGATTTTTCCGCTGAGCTTGCTGCGATTAAGGCGAGGTATCAGGAAATTATCGATGGACTGCGCATGGAGCTTTCTCTTGACGAAGAATTTCAGGTGATTGAAAAGAATTTTAAAGAGAAGGCGGGACATAATTACGCGGCTTCCCGCGGGGAGTACTTAAACGGTATCATCATGGCTGCCTATCTTGGCTATGATTTTATAGATGCGGCGGAAGTGATTTTCTTTCAGGACAACGGCGAGTTTGATGCCGATTTGACAAACGAAGTGCTTGCCGAAAGGCTGTCGCACTGCCAAAATGCGGTAATTCCGGGATTTTACGGCGCTTACGCGGACGGGCGGGTCAAGACCTTTTCCAGGGGCGGCTCCGACGTTACCGGCTCCATTGTGGCAAAGGCTGTAAAAGCCGATGTATATGAAAACTGGACGGATGTTTCGGGCTTTCTGGTTGCAGACCCCCGCATCATCGATAATCCGGAAGTGATTGAAGTTATCACCTACAGGGAGCTTAGAGAGCTTGCCTACATGGGAGCCGGCGTGCTGCATGAGGACGCGATTTTCCCGGTGCGCCAGCAGGGAATTCCCATTAATATCCGCAACACCAATGCGCCGGAGGACGAGGGCACATGGATTGTGGGAAGCACCTGCCAGAAGTCCAAGTATGTCATTACGGGTATTGCGGGCAAAAAGGGCTTTTGTGCCATCAATATTGAAAAAGATAAGATGAATTCAGAAATCGGTTTCGGAAGAAAGGTGCTGCAGTCCTTTGAGGAGAACGGCATTTCCTTTGAGCATGTGCCGTCCGGCATCGATACCATGACTGTGTTTGTCCATCAGGATGAGTTTATGCACAAGGAGCAGAAAGTAGTAGCAGGAATCCACAGGCTTGCAAATCCGGATTCCATCGATATTGAGTCGGATTTGGCGCTGATAGCAGTGGTAGGAAGGGGAATGAAGTCCATGCGCGGTACTGCGGGCAGGCTGTTCTCTGCATTGGCGCATGCCAATATCAATGTCAAGATGATTGATCAGGGCTCCTCCGAGCTGAATATTATCATAGGCGTTGCCAATGAGGATTTCGAGACGGCAATCAAAGCGGTTTATGATATTTTTGTGGTGACGCAGTTGTAAAAGAATAAGAGAGAAAATATAAAAAGAAACAGAGGGTACTGCTGAAAGCGGCAGACGCTCTGTTTCTTTTTTCATATGTTATTTTTTTATGCTGTGTGTGTGTGATTCTCACAAAAGCTGCTGCAGAATTTCCCTGTCTACAAAGGGGGCAAGCCCGCTAAGCATGCAGAGATCTATATTTTCTCCTGCCGTAAGTTTTGCAGCCAGTCTGTTTACCGTGTCTCTGTCTAGAAAAGGTGCCAGTCCGATTAATCCGCTTAAGTCAACGGTCTCTACGTTTTGTGTCAGCTTATCCAATGTGCTGCTGTCTACAAAAGGGGCAAGTCCGCTAAGCAGGCAGAGGTCTATGTCTTCGGGAGAGAGTTTTTCAGCCAGTCTGTTGACCATGTCTTTATCTAGAAAAGGTGCCAGTCCAATCAGCCCGCCTAAATCAACTTCTATGTTTTCTGCTATCTCATTTAAAGCCTTTGGCGGCATAAGCGGTGCGACATCGCAGAGCTCTTCGGGAGATGGGTTTGGTCCGCTGTTGTCTTCTCTGTATTCCATGACCTTTTGGATTTTTTGCGCCTGTTGTTCAGAACCTAATAGTTGTTCAAAGCTTATATCAAGAATCCCGCATAACTCGTCGAGTTTGCTGATATCCGGCATGGAATTGCCGCGTTCCCAGTTGGAGACTGCCTGATAGCTGACGCCCATCCGGTCTGCCAGATTTACCTGTGTCATATTTTTGGCGATTCGCGCTGTTTTAATTTCTTCTGCAACCTTCATTGTATCAAACATTTCTCGTTCCTCCTGTTTTCATGAATCAGTATTACCGCGGTGTTTTTGTGCTTGGTTTGTTTTTTGACGTCATGATGATTGTAGCATAAATGTGGCGGCAGGGGAATCAAGTGGTGCTTGAATCGGAAGATTTGCACATGGGTAATGCAGCAGGTCACGCCGACAGTCAGGCTTATGCCTTTTCAGACGCGCTCTCGCTCGGATAAAAACGTAACAGTACTAGGCTCGAAAGAACCTCGCCAAGTACTGACGTTTTTATACGGTCTGAAAAGGCATAAGCCTGACTGTTGGCTGAGAGCAGCAAAAGGCAGAATTATGCAAAGGGGTGTGATGTTAATAGAAATCAGCTTTTAGCGAGTTTTCTTTGTTATCATCACAATAACATCTATTATCATACATAACATGGCGTAGAGGAGCCAGCACAGGATGAATGCGGTGTGGGAGTTCAGCATGAGAAGCGAGGGAAAAGGGCTGAAGGTCCACCAGGTGCCGTTTATGGTTCCTTGTATGAAATTAAATATGCAGGTAACAGGCATTAAAAGAAGAAACCATACGTTTATGGCCGTAAACCATTTTTGGGAAGAAGTTTTATGTTCTCCTGTAAGCTGCCCGATTACATGGATAGTGCAGCCGACAGCCAGGAGAATAAAGCCGACTGCGACGGAGAGAGGAGTTTGTTTTTCTATCCAAATCATAATGGCAATTATCAGTCCTGCGAAGTTGATAGCCGTGCCCACTGTGGAATACATTCTTGCATCCCGTCTGTCTGCCCGGGACAAATCCGGCTTAGGCTCAATTCCCTTCAATAAATAGTCCGTTGTCACATCAAAATAGTCGCTTAGCAGGATGACCTTTTCCATGTCGGGGCTGCTTTGTTCACTTTCCCATTTGGATACTGCCTGTCTTGAAACACCGATTTTATCTGCAAGTTCTTCCTGTGATATGCTTTTTGCTTTTCGCAGGGATTGTATTCTGTCTGCTATTGTCATGACGCTGCCTCCTGAATCTTTGATAGTGCCATTGTAATATATATGATGGTTGCATTTCCACCATTTTAACCTGCCAATGTGTCAACCGTTTGTTGCAATATAGCATAAATAGGGAGAAAATCAATAGAATAGTAGAATTATGGAAAAATTTACTATAAAAGGCAAAAAAGACAAAAATTTTGAAAAAAATTAGAAAAAAGTGTTGACAAATGAAAAATATATGTATATAATGAACTTACAAACAAAGAAACAGACAGACAACAGCAGAGGTGCTAATAAAAAAGAAAGTGAGGTACAGTCCACCTAAAACGTAAATTTTATTCTAACATCCATATTAAAATACAAATGAATATAGATACAAAAGAGAAAAGAGTACAAGTACACAGGAAAAAGTAACGAAGTACAACAGATAAAAATAAGTTGACGTTACAGTACAATCAGTACAAAAGAAGAAGTGGAAAGGTACAAAAGAAAAAATATGGATGAGAATTTCGGTAACTGTAAACCATTATCATAATTTCATAGGAGGGTAGTCCATTGGATAGCATAGTCTGAAAGGGCGCATTGATTAAAAATAATCGGTGCGCTCTTTTCATGTAATAAAAAGGATTAAAACAGCGAAAAATATATTTCTGCCATATTAATTTGACGAATTAAGAAAAAAATTAAGAAAAGTAGAGTATTTTGTGTAGAAAAGTGTCTCAAAATAGAGTATGATATACCATATATAGTGGAGGAGAATGATTAGATGGCAGAAAACGCAAGAAGCAGTCAGGCTAAAAAAACAGATACCAGCGCTGTGGATCTTATCAGACGTGAGGAGAGGCGCAGGCGGAGAAAGCGTAATCAGGTATTTGCTTATCTGACACTGATATTGTTTGTGATATTGATTGTCGCAGGCGTTGTGGCGGCAGTTATCTTAATCGGAAAGAAGCAGCCGGTAAAGCAGCCGGACGATAATGGGTCTTTGGCAGAGGAGATTGACGATCTGGTGGGGCCGGAGGAAAGTTTGGAAAAACCGGAAGTTCCGGACACGACGGTTCCGGAGCCGACACCGGAAGAAAAGCTGGACAAGATTATAGATGCGGCGATAGAGGTTATGCCGCTTGAGGATAAGGTGGCGGGGCTCTTTATTGTCACGCCGGAGGCGATTACCGGAGCCGGCACGGCGATACAGGCAGGTGAAGGCACAAAGGATGCGCTGAATAAGTGGGCGGTAGGCGGTCTGATTTATTTTCAGAAAAATATAAAATCGGCTGAGCAGTTAAAAGAGATGATTTCAAACACTTTGCTTTACAGCAAGTATCCGCTGTTTATTGCTGTGGACGAGGAGGGCGGACAGGTGAGCCGTCTTGTGCAGGCCGGACTTGCAGAAAATGCAGGTGGCGCACATGCGATTGGCGCGACAGCCGATCCCGCGCAGGCTTATCAGGCGGGACAGGAGATTGCGGGATATCTCGGAGAATATGGTTTTAATCTGGATTTTGCACCGGTAGCGGATATCAATAATGTGGAAGGCAGTGTAATTGGAGACCGTTCTTACGGCAGCGATAGTACGATAGTGTCTTCCATGGTGGCATCCATGGTGCAGGGGCTTGAGGAAAACGGCGTCAGCTCATGCCTGAAGCACTTCCCGGGTATTGGCAGCAGCGTCGATGATACGCATGTGGGACTTGCAAGTACGGAAAGGACTGCAGAGCAGTTTCGGGCGGAGGAGTTTACAGTCTTTCAGGCGGGAATAGGCGCAGGAGCGGATTTTGTTATGGTGAGCCACATGGCGGCGACTCCTTTTACCGGAGACAATACGCCCTGTACCCTGTCGCGTGAGGTAGTAACCGATATTCTGCGGGAAGAGCTGGGCTTTGACGGCGTCATTATCACGGATGCCATGAATATGGGAGCCATAACGGAGTATTACGATGCGGACGAGGCGGCAATTCTGGCATTGCGCGCCGGCTGCGACATGATACTGATGCCTGAGGATTTTGAAAAGGCTTATGAAGGCGTTTTAGAGGCAGTACGAAACGGTACGATTTCCGAGGAGCGCATCAACGATGCCCTGCGCCGCATTTACCGGATTAAATATGCGGATAAGCTGACGGATTAGCGGCAGGCGGAATACTGCGCTGCTTTTCAAGGCAGAAGAATGCCGGATAAAAGGAAACATCGGACAGAGGAGTATATCACAATCAAGGTGATTGCTCCTCTTTTCTGTTTGCCGGTGATTATATTTTATACAGAATGTGATATAATCACCGATAAGCGAGGATGGCATGTTATAATAAAGCAAATATTTTATGGAGTGCACTTATGAAATATGTAAATGCAAACGAGGTGCTGCCTGCAGAATTACTTGCGGCGGTTCAAAAATGTTATCAAGGCGGTTATCTGTATATACCAAAAGGAAATGCCTGTGAGGTAAAACAGAAGACGGACTACAAGATTGAGTTGGAAAAACGGAATCAGTATATCTATTTGAAGCATCTGGAAGGGAGAACGAACAGGCAGCTTGCAAATATATATCATCTGTCGGAGCCAAGCATCCGAAGAATTATTGCGAAGGAAAGGGCGGGGTATCAAAAAATGAAAGGAATCATAGAACAGATTTTGCCTTTATGGGGAATGGAAAACAGACAATTAGAACAAATATATCCTTCGGCCTGGGAGGTCAATCATTCCTATGTGCTAAAAGTGTATGATGACAAAAAACAGTTGGAAAGAAATATAAAAATATTGACAATATTATCGGGCTGCAATATTCCGGTGGCGGAGATAGTACCTGCCAAAACAGGAGAAAAATATGTCGAGTGTCAAAACGCCTATTTCTTTATGACAAAAAAACTGCCGGGAAGTAATGATTTTGACATGAAAGATGAAAAAATGGCTTGGAAAATGGGCTGTGCAATCGCGCGGCTGCATATGGCATTCCGGGAATGTGAAAAGGAAGTTGAATTTTGGGACAATAGCCTGTTAAAGGAGATGAAGGGCTGGGTACGGGACAATTTAAGCAATCATGATTGGCAGATAGTAGACGAAGCAGAATATGAAAGGACAGTGGAGTCGTTAGAGCGCGTGTATGATTTTCTGCCAAAGCAGTTGATTCATAGAGATGTGCATTCCGGGAACTTTTTGTTTTCAGAGGGCAATTTTACAGGATATATTGATTTTGATTTGAGTCAGAAAAATATCAGGATATTCGATATTTGTTATTTCCTGACAGGATTGCTGGCAGAAGAAACGGAGGAAGTGCTTACAAAGAGTGAGTGGCTTGCAAATGTAAAAGCAGTGGTTGCGGGCTACGAGAGCATAAGCAAACTCTCTGAAAAAGAAAAAGCAGCAATTCCCTGTGTGATGGAATGTATAGAAATTTTGTTTGTCGCATATTTCATCGGTATGGAAGACACAAAGCAAGCTGACGCGGCATATGATGTGTTTCGGTTGATACAAAATTGCACGGAACTTCAGGGTTGTTATTTTTAAAAGTATGGTTTACCATAAGATTAGCCGCTATTAAATGTTAACGGAGGAAAAAGGATGGAGTATCGATTGGCATCAAAAGAAGAACTGGAGAGGATTTGGGATTTCAATATTGCGGAAAACAGTGAAGATGAACGCTGGGTTGACTGGAAGAAGGAATATATCGGATACAATCTGAACGGAGAGGCATTCACTTTTCTTGTGTTAGATGCCGATCTTCCAATCGGGGAAGGAACCTTGATTTTGTCGCCTGCATGCAATGCCATTGCGGGCAGACTGCCCCTGTGTGATGGAAAAGAAACTGCCAATATTAATGCCTTGCGTATTCGCAAAGAATATGAAGGGAATGGTCATATTTCCAAATTGATGCGTGAAATAGAATGTTATGCGAAGAATCATAAAATAACAAGACTGACAATCGGGGTCGAGGCAAAGGAAACAAGAAACTTAGCAATTTACCTGCACTTAGGATTTACGGAATTTCTTTTCTCGGAAGTGGAGGAGGGAGAATTGGTGTTGTATTTGGGGAAAACGTTGGAGTAGAAGTGCTTCTAGTGGAAAATACAGATGGAGAAAAAGCGGGGATTTCATGGTCAATAGATGAAATCCCCGCTTTTCAATTAATCAGGGGATATGACATGGCGCAAATCATTATCTTTGTCGTACAAATAGATTGCACCCGCCATTCCTGACGCCCGGCATATGGCGGAATAACTTTTTCCGTCCAATGTTTTGCCTGAAAAGGGTGTGATGATAAAATAGTTGCCGTCACTCAGAAGAAAGCACACATGGTATTCATGGTCAACCGAGCCGAGGCCAACGCTGGAATTATCGGTTCCGGTGGCGACGCAATGCATTTGACTGATAAACTGAAATATGGACTCAGCGTCTTCTTCTGTTAATTCCAGCGTGTCCTTCCCTTTTTTTAATATAATGTCAGTGGGACATTCCTCTGCGCCGAAGAGCTCTTGAAAGGTAATACCGTTTTCAAAATCTTTTGTATCAATAAGCTGTACGTTTCGTGCGCAGTAGAAAGGTTCATCATAACCTGACGACGCGTTGCATTTTCTGACAATACGGTATAAACCAGCGCCATACTCTGAAAAAACCTGTTCAAAATCTGCCTCAAAGGAAGCACCGTCTGCAGAGTGCTGCAGCAAATCCGGCGTTTCTTCTGAATCTGGTGTTTCGGTCAGCTCGTAATGATACAGGGTATGCCACTGGCTGCCATCCCATTTTTCCAGGATATAGCCATACTCCCAGTCAACAGTAGTTCCGTTCCCTTCATAGTAGTAAGCATAGATTATGCGGACATGGAGAACGTCACTGTACAAAACATATGGCGGCAGCACATGTGCGGCGGCATGGTTGGAGGAGGGGTATGAGCAGGGAGTCGCCAGTTCTATTTCGCTGAGCGGATAATCGTCCAGCCGGTTGCTGTCGGTTTTGAGGCTGCAGGCGGTCAGAAGCAGCACGACTAAAATGGTAATGAAGAAACAAAGTTTTTCTCTCATGATTTTCACCTGAATAGCAGCATAACACATTCAGAAATAGTTCCCGCATTGTCGTAAATATAGCGGTTTGCGGTAGAACCCCAGCCATCGGCTATTCTGAAATAAGTTGTACCATTTTCTATCTTATAGCCGACTGCCATAACTGCATGATCCCTATAAGTGGAGTCACCATGTAGCACCAATAATACGGGTCTGCCGTCGTCTATTTCAGTTTTGGCGACACCAGCCGCATCCATGACGTCCAAGGATGCGGTGCAGCTATATCCTCTGCTGGTGACGTATTCTTCCATTCCGCTTTGTATAAATCGGGAATATGTACCGTTGAGAGTATTGGTCTTCATAGCTTCATATATTAGGTTATAGGTCTGCTCCCATGAATTATACCGCATATTGGTTTTTCCGTTGTTATAATAGTAAACGCATAAATTGACGCCGGCTGTCGGACCGCAATTGTTGCTTCCGCCAAAATAGGAAGTAGTATAATAAGATTGATTATATCCAAGTACTGTGACTTCCGTTGCCTGAGTGCTGCGAGAAGACACTGGAAGTTCAAGTGTAGGGGCAATATAACTGATATTTTCAATGCTATCTAATTGCTGTCCATTGAGAAGATTATAATAGGATATTTCCTCGCTTTCCAGTTTTGCAATATATTGATAGCCGCCTAAGTAATAATAGGTGATATTGGTATCGGTTGTCTTGGTATCTGCTGCTAATTGGTTTTCAAATGCTGTTATAAAGCTTTCGCCATCAAATGCAAACTCTATAATTGGTATTAGCGCATTGTTTTCATCAATTACAACATAGCCGTGAGGCTGGTTATTTGAATCAACAAATGAATACATGGTTGCACTGATATGGTTTTCCATGTTGAAGAATGTAACAATGCGTCCTATCATCAAATTGTTTTGGTAGGAACTATCAGTTGTTCCGATGTGCTCAAGATAGAATTGCAGCGCAATGCTTTCTGATGAGAAATTGTCCGCTTCAGCCTTGACAGATAATGGACTAATAATGATAAAAAAAGTAATAAACAAGAAAGCAATGAATTTTTTTACTAAAGATTTTTTTCGCATAAAAATAACCTCCCGAAATTAATATTAAGTTTGCTTGTTGCTATTTTGGATTTTCTTTTGAATTAAAAGACACTCATAGAATCCCCCCATTCTATTTTGTGAAAGTATTATTTGGTTGATAGAAAATATTTAATTCTAGTTGACAAAAATGATTAGCTGTAGTATATTATTACTTGTCCGTTAAATATGGACATTTGATAAGCGCGAGTGGCTCAGCGGTGGAGCACCTCCTTGCCAAGGAGGGGGTCGCGGGTTCGATTCCCGTCTCGCGCTGTTTTTTATGCTTTACTTTTACAGTGTAGCATATATTTTGTTATTTTGCAAACTCGGAAGTTATTTCTCCCTTTTCTCTTTCGTGTTGATGGAAACAACTCCGGCGATTTCACTAAAAGCCAACCGTCTCTAATAAAATAAGTGTTCTTGCGTGTAATGGAAGTTGTATGATATAGTCAACACACTCGAAAAAACACAAATTGCGTTTTTTATCCAGTGGTCCATCGGCCCACCGGGAACACAAAGCGTGCAAGCGCTGCCTATGAAGTCCAAAGCAAGGTCGTTTTTGCGGCCTTCTGCGGCGGAAATCGCTGCAGACTTCAAAAGAATCAAAATAATTCTTGTGAAGTGCTTTGACTATAAAATGTTTTAACGAATCTGTTATGAGAGGGTTTAACTATGAATAAAACGCAAATTTCCGTTGATTTTAATGAAATGGTTGACCACAACATCGTTATGTTATCTCAAACTGATGCAAGAACGGATTCCCATGGAAGTATCGTTATTCTTTACGAAGGAATGCCGGTCAGTATATATGAGGAGGACATTTACGAGAATGGGGAGGTTGATTATCTGATCGCGGAAGGTATCGTTATAAAGCACGATTTAGATGCTTATCCGTTTTTTCCTCACGTAAAATGGTTTTGCCTTATTGATTCCAATGGCATTCAGAACAAGCCTGAATTGAGAAAGGACCGCAACGCTCCGTCACTATGACAAACAAAAAAATATTTGAGACATTATCGACACGAAAGAGAAAAGGGATAGTTATTTGTCTCTTTTAAGATAACGGTTGCTGGGATAAAACTCCAGTAATTTCACTAGCTCAGATTGAATTTTCTGGAGACTTATGATAATATTCAGAGTAACAAACTGGGATTTGATCGGAGAATGTGCAATGCGAGTTGGTTTAGTAACTTTTGAATGCAAAAACAGAAATGTGTCCTTCAATATGTCACAAATTGAACGGGCTATGCGAGAGTCTCAAGGGAAAGTAGATTTACTCTGCTTTGGAGAAGCCTACTTGCAGGGGTTCGATTCTCTTTGCTGGGACTACGCGATTGACAAAGAAATGGCGCTAGAGATGAAGTCGGAGACTGTCTGTCAATTGTGCAAGTGGTCAAAGGAGTATGGCGTAGCACTGTTGACAGGGTATATCGAGAAAGAAAAAGAGTGTTTGTATTCTTCCTGTATTGTCATTGAAGACGGTGAAATTTTGCACAATTACAGGAGGATCACAAAAGGCTGGAAAGAATACTGGAAAACAGATGGGCATTACCAGGAAGGGAATAAAACCGAGGACTTCATCTTCCGTAATCATCAGATTAGACTTGCCCTATGTGGAGATATGTGGGATTGTCCTGAGAGATTCAAAACAAAGCATCTATTGATTTGGCCAGTATATGTTAATTTTGCTGTGGAAGAATGGGAACGTGCGGAAATGGCATCATACGCAAGACAAGCCGCACTGGCAACAGAACATGTCTTGATGGTCAATCCAATTGATTATGAGCCTCAAAATCACGGTGGTGCTTTTTATTTTTTCAACGGGACAATCCTTGATAGGCTCCCATTTGACCAAGAAGGCATTTTGATAGTAGACATAGATGATGCTGTATAGAGGAAAATTCCGGTTTGTCGGAGAGTTATTTGTTATGGATAGCTCCCCGTCCTCGCACTTTGATGAAAAATTTAGAAAATAGAGCATTAGCAACCCTAATCTAAAAAGGGAGAGTTATTTCTAAAAATGTTTACCTGTGTTACAAGTTTTCCTTTTTTTATAATTAATGTCTGCTTAAAGCAATAAAAAATGTTCGAACATACTTGAATTTACTGCATTTGTGCCCATTCCGTGATATAATGGAAGTGCAGAAAAAATGTTTGTTTCTTGAAAAAAC
>JAAUZU010000020.1 GCA_014804445.1 Lachnospiraceae bacterium
GAGGCTGGCGAGAAGATTTATTGTGGGTGGAACCTGCATCACATTTTACCGAGAACTTTTGGCGGCAGCAATGCGATTTCTAACCTGCTTTGTACGAACATTGCTACAAATGAGGAGGCCGGAGATCGGATTACATTTTGGATTGAGGATTGTTTGTATCAAGTTCAGAAATGCAATAATGTGGAGTACGGGATTGTGGAGTTAAGGTAATAGGCATCAGCAAAGCAGATCTATACAGTAAAAACGAGTATTTCTGCCATGGAGTTTTACGGTTGTATATCAATCAGAGGTAGAGCACGCGGCTGTTAACCGCGGGGTTGTAGGTTCGAGCCCTACTCGGGGAGCGCAAAGCGCCAAAGGAATGGCGCTTGGGAAATCCCGTAAACATCATTGTTTGCGGGATTTTTATGAGAGAAGAAACGGCTTATAAAAGCCGGAAAGAAAAAACATCTGCGAAAGCAGGCCGGGAACTATTAACTGAAACAGGCACAAAGCGTTTTATCGAAGGATGAGCGCTTTGTGCCTGTTTCTGTAAATATAGCAATACCCCTCCGGTCCTTTGCCGCTAAGGAGTTTGGGCGGCGCGGCCGTTTTACCGGGTGGGGATGTTCAGCGTTTGACCGGCCCATATGCGGCTGGGATCGCTGACGGTGTCCTGATTGGCCTCGTAAATCAGGCGCCACTGGGAGCCGCTGCCGTACTGTTTCCGGGCAATGAGCCACAGGGAGTCACCGTGAATGACCACATAGGTGGTGTAGGAGGTGGGCTCTGTCACCTCAGAGGCAATGACGGTAATGCGGCCGGCGGGCTCGGTGTACCGCTCGTCCACAGTGCCATCCAGCACAGTCGTGATATACTGTATCACGACCTCGTCCAGCGGCGTGCCGGTGTCCATGACGGTGGCGGTGGAGAAAGCGTAGTAAGTGTCGCCGCCGGCGGCGCAGAAGTCATTGGAGACAACGGCATAGGTGTCGGTCAGCGAGAACGCTTTGCCGTTGACGGAGTCTATCGTCACCCGGTTGATGGAAGCAGGAGCGTGGTAGGTGCTGTTGGGATACAGGTCGCCCTGGGCAAATTCTCTGGTGGCGTCAACCGTGATATTCATACCGCTGATCTGGGGGAACGCGCCGACGGCGGTGGGCGTGCAGAAGGTAGAAGCCTCCAGCGCTTCCAACAGCTGGGCGCCGGTCACATAGATGATGGTCACGGTATTGTTGAAGGGCAAAACCTCGTTGACACTGTTCTTGCTGATGTCGCCGGCCTCGATGGACGCACGGATGCCGCCGCCGTTAGTTATGGCCACCACATGGGCGTCATCCACCTCAAGGCCGCCGTCCTTAGTGGCATACCAAAGCATAGCGTCGGTGATCAGGTCGCCCAGATTGGTCTCCTCGGTGCGGTTGCCCGGGTCGCGGTCACCGTTGAGGTTGACGGCGGAAGTGGCGAAAACAGCGCCGTACTCAGCCTTGATCTCTTCCTGGATTTCCTGAGCGCGGGCGGCAATGGCGTCGTCCCCGGCCACGGTAATGTCCTCGGTGGAGACGCTGGTGATGGTGATGGTTTCGCCGTCCAGAATGACCACGCCGATGTTGGCCAGCTTGGCGCCGGTGGAGGTCAGGTAAGTGCCGCCCACCTTGCCGGTACCACTGGTGGCCTCCCGAACCTGCTCAAGGGTGGAATGGGAGTGGCCGTCAATAAATACGTCGATGCCGGTCACGTTTTCCAGCAGGTCGATAGAGCGGTTGCCCTCCCGTGCAGACTCCTCATCAATACCCAGATGGCCCAGGCAGATGATGTAGTCACAGTTCTCGGCTTTCAGGGCGTCTACCTCGGCCTGGGCCAGGGTGTATAACTCCTGAGCGCTCACGAAGGTCACGCCCGCGATCTTAGCGGGGTGGGCTTTGGTGGCGGTCTCAGGTGTATCCAGGCCGAACACGCCAACCCTGATTTCACCCGCAGTCAGAACGATGTGATTGCCGAAGATATTGTCGTCCCCGCACTTGATATTGGCGGCCAGAACCGGGAAATCGGCGGCCTCTATCAGAGTTTTCAACTGGGCGTAACCGTAGTCGAACTCGTGGTTACCGGGTGCGGCCACATCATAGCCCGCCATATTCATCAGCTCGATGGCGGTAGCGCCTCTGGAGACGCTGACAAAGGTCTCGCCCTGACTGAAGTCGCCGGCATCCATGAGCAGGACGTTGGCACCGGCGGCCTCGTACTCCGCCTTCAGCGCGGCAACTTTGGCGTAGCCCTCGATTGTCCCGTGGACATCGTTGGTGTGCAGAATCACGGTTTTCCCGGCTACGTCTTCCGGTACGGCGGAGATTGTCATGATGCCGTCTTCTGCTGCCTGCGCCGTCATGACAGGAACCGCCATGGTGAAAGTCACTGCCAGGGTCAGGAGCAGTGCAAGGAGTTTGCTGCGTTTTTTCATTTGTTTGTTACCTTTCTTTATGTACTAACAGTCGATTTTCTACCGCTCTATTATAGAGCAAACAGCGGTCCATATCAATCATAATACGGTGAATTCTGTAAGATATTTGAAAAGTTAAAGACTTGTTAAGAATTTCTATGCTATGATCAAAACAAAGAAGAATCTGAGGATGTGAAATGCAAGGGGGACATCCTTACAGGGGCATATGGGGAATGCCTCTTTATATTTTACGGTTGTATATCAATCACAGGTAGAGCACGCGGCTGTTAACTGCGGGGGTGTAGGTTCGAACCCTGCTCGGGGAGCGTAACCTGCCGCCGGAGCAGTAGCTAGAAAAATCCCGTAAACATTCGTGTTTGCGGGATTTTTATGAGAGAAGAAACGGCTTATAAAAGCCAGAAAGAAAAAATATCTGAGAGATCTGGCGAGTAACTATTAACTGAAAACAAACAGGGATTGTGTTGTTTGCTGAAGTTTGGGGTGCTATGCTGGTAGAGCTGGCAGTGACTGAAACAGGAACAAGACGTTTTATCGAAAGATGGGCGCCTTTTTCTGTTTCTGCAAATGTGGCAGTACCCTTTCGGCCCTTTGACTCTATGGAATTGAGAGCAACGCTGGGTATGGACAGAGAGCGAGGAAGTCACATATTACCTTCTGTGGCCGTCCGTGTGGCGATTTGTGATCTCGTTTGGGAAGAGTGGATAAATGCCGTCTGACACCCTTTCTGCACTGTTTGGGGCAATTTGGCGAAAATAGCTTCCGCCCTCGCTGACAGGGAGTGCAGGGCAGCCAAAAAAGAGGGAAGACAAGGAAGATAAGCGAGGGTCGAAATGTGTGCAGGTTAAAGGGCGGGTGACTTTTGTAACCACTCTCTGAAAAAGCGTCACAATGCCCAACAAAGCTGGGCGTTTGCAAAGATCATGCGGGAAAAGAAATTGCTACCCACAAATGCAGATTTGCCGAAAATTAGTTGGCTTGTCAAAGGAATTGGCAGAAAAAAGGAGATTTTGGAGGTGGCTTGGGAAAAACAGGCATGAAAAGGCGAGAATACTATGTGCGCAAATGCGGAAAAAACCAAATTTTTCATACGGGTGGATACACAGCTTTTTGGATTGGTAGACTTCTGCATCGGGGAGGGCGCAGCCAGGAACCGCACGGAACTGATTGGGGATGCGCTGTGGTTCTAATTGGGCTATCTCATGGCAGGGAAAGTGGAGGATTACTCGCTTCAGCCCTTATCCTCTGCCATGACTGGGACGGTGCAGGACAGCGAGAACCGTTTGACTTGGATGGATTTTAAAATCGCAGGGGAACTGTCAAGATTGTCCCAGATTATTGCATATACCCATGATGTGGAGGAAGAAGCACTTAGCCGCCTCCAAGCGAAATGCGTGGGGGAAGTGAAGCGGATTAACGGCGCAATTGGTTTAGAGGACGCATATAAGTATAAAAATCGCATAAGCTAGTAAAAGAAAAAATGTTTTTCTTTAAAAATTAAAAAAACGCTTGTGTTTTGTTATACTCGATTGTATACTGTATATGTCTTGTTAAAAAGCATGTGTTCTAGGCTTTGGGATTTTGTATTACAGTCGTTTGACTCTGCTCATTTTAACAGTATTCATTTTACTAAGAAAGAGGAAAAATTTTATGAAATTGAACTTCAATCAGAAGTCGATTCTAGACTTGTACCCAAAGTTTTATGGTAAAAGGTATCAGTGCGGTTTGGCTGGGGAGGAAGCCACACAGGAACACATTAATGTGCAGAAAATGTGCTACCTAATGAAGAGATTTGGAATATCAGTAGGAAATTTTGGTTATTCTTGGGATACTTACGGACCCTTTTCTCCAGGTCTTCAGGTAGCGCTCCATGACTTAGATATGAGAAATGAGGATGTGGAGTTATTCTATGAAGAAACTGAAAGGGAGCAATTTTATGCCGATAACAGAATTGAACGACTGATTAGTGTGCTACATTTGGCAGAGCATGGTCAGGATTTGGAGCGATGGATGGAACTCTTGGGTTCTCTGGCGTTTCTATCTTATTCAGTTCTGCCAGGGGAAGATTTTGATTGTGTTAGACAAGAATTAACAGCGCGAAAAAGCTATTTTAATGACGTGGATGAAGAATTTGCAGCATGGTCGATTTTGAAGGAAGCAGATATGCTGAAACTTTATGATTAATATATTATTTAAGGGAAAGCAATCCAAGAACGAAAGAAAGTGGGCTAACAAAATACATGGGGTATAAGATAGGAATCGAAATGTATCGTATCGCAATTTGCGATCATATTCTTGATAATATTTATGGGCAGATTGGACTAACAGAAGTTGAACAGAAATTAGAGCGGTTGCCAATTTTCAAAAGGCTTCATAATATTTCTCAGTTAGGATTGGTTAATTTAATTTTTCCTTGCGCATTACATACACGTTATACACATTCGCTTGGTGTTATGCATGTAGCCGGAGAAATGGCACAGCGAATTAATAGCAACATGCAACATGATTTTTTTGATGACAGTGACATTCAAATTATTCGTCTTGCAGGGATGTTGCATGATATCGGGCATTATCCCATGTCGCATAATGTGGAGGCAGCATATCGTGATTCACAGGAGCTTGATACATATAACACGGAATATGTGTCAAGCCATTTGGATTTTTATACGAATTGTCCTGGCTTTTTGCACCCTGATTCTAAAAAAAGAGGGCGTAAAAAGAATGACAATGGGGATTCAAAACTAAAAGCAGCGGAGAAGTTTGCATATAGTATTAGTGGCTCTGATGGCTTTCATCATGAGAACATTGGTTGCACAATCATCTCAAAAAATCGAGAGATTCACAATGTTGTGCGAGATAATTTTGTTCTTCTTCCCGTGGAAAATGAACTCGTACTCAACCCTAAGTTTAGAGTGATGAAGTATGGGGATGCACCATTTGAGATAGTAACGAAAGAGCAGGCAGATGAGATTACATCGAAACTTCTAGGTGCAATTGGCGAAATGGTTCGAGGAAATTATGAGAATATTGTGGATGAGAAATATCCGTGGCTTAAGAAATATTCTGCTATGATTCAGATTATCCATTCAGATATTGATGCGGACAACTTTGATTATTTGATTCGAGACGCAACATTTTCGGGTACCAGTTATGGCACCATGGATATGAGTGTATTACTTAATTGTTTGACTGTCAGTAGTTTGGAGGATGAGAAACAGGGCAAGAAGAAGTATATTATTGGAGTGAAACGTAAGGGTTTAGGTAGTGTAGAACAGTTTTTAGTTGGTAAGTTTCAAGCATATAGCCAGATGATTTTGACAAAATATGTTTCTATTGTAGAAGCTATGCTCCAAAAGTTGGAGACGAAATATATCATTCCACGTGATAAGAATTATAGCAGTGAGAAATTGCTGAATCTAGTCAAGAGTGAGCATAGTGAGGTCAAATATTTGGCATTTACAGATGATTATATCCATCAAGAGATATTCAAATGGGAAGAAACAAAGGACGGTCTCGCATTGTTACCTCGTGCGATTGTAACCCATCTTGCTAATATGTCAGCTATGGAACTTGCCAAAGTAGATGATCCAGAATGTATTTGTACAGGTTTGCAAGAGGGTGATATATGTAATGAGATTAAAGCAAGTAAAGTGTATAAAAGATTTTTGAGGGTTTATGAGGTTGCAAAAGATAAAGTCGGAGCGGAGATAGATAAAACTGATTTGGATGCCCAGCTTTCGGCATTTCGCTTTGAAACATATTCTCTTACTAAGCAGATTCCTATTAAACAGTTTTTAGAGAGGTTTGATTTTATACGAATGTCTCCTGTTCGATGCTTTAATTTTTTTTATTATCGTTTGGGTAGCGGGATTCCTGTTATTGAGAAAGAAAGATATTTTTATCAAGTGAATGAGGATGGAAATATACAGGTGAACGAGTTACCTTGTTTATGTGTTGATGTTCCTCAATCCTCATTAAAGGATTTATGGTCCATGAAGTTTGTATCTCTTAGACAGTATGATATGCGTGAGTATTCTGCGTAAGGAAATTGATAAGCAAAGAAAAGAGTTGAGGGTTTAGAAATGAATTCTCAGCTTTTTATATACCTGTTGTGTATCTAAGGAATACCATTCCCATAATTATTTTTACCTCCCGCTACCTGTGAGGTGTGCTGCAGGTACAGTTGGAGAACTATGTCCGTTACGTCAGCACCCGTGAGGGTGTGGAGAAAGTGGAAGGGAGCAGGGATAGTCTGTCTTCCGCGGCGCAGCAGAAAGAAAGACCTGATCCGCTGTCAGATTATCCGTGACATCCCATCCGCAAAGGAGATGATGGAGTACACGAACTTTTAACTGTGCCCAACCATGTGGAACACATCGGAATTTATTTTCTGCGCCATGGAGCAGCACCTAGTTCTCATTGACAAGCGGGAGAACTATGTGGGCTACATTGTAAACCGTCCTAGGGTAGAACGGGTGGGGAATCACGGCCTGTTTACAGATGCGGGGAAAGCGATAGCGCAAAACAGCAGCAGGAGGAAGTGACAGGGCACAAGGGGCGGTCTGGACCCACGTCAGTAAAAGTGGAAACTTTACAGGTGGCTTGGGGAAGCTGGACGGGGAATCTTATGGGCGCAAATACAGGCAAGACCAAATTTTCCATTTGTGCGGGCACGTTGTTTCTGGAGTTGGCTGATGCTCGGATCAGGGATGGGACAGCCAGAAGTCATAAGGTGCTGATTAAGGATACATACTGATATTAGTGACGGGAAATCGGAGATGATTTTTATTTATAAATTTTGATACTTTATAAAAAACATCTTAATTATATTTGCTTTTTTGACAATAATATATTTGTTGGAATGTACCTAAAAGAGATACAAGGTATTGAAATATCTGACTGTTCGTGAGACATCAGAACACTGAGATATTTCTACTTGCTGCATAAAGGGCTTTGTGATGAGGGGCATGTTCCGGTGCAATATGGATTAATTAATCATGAGCAATGCTGGACGCTGGCCGAAGCCAAAAGACGCGAGAATTAAGAGCAGAAAAAATATATATTAGAAACTGTAGGTATAAAGGATAAATTAAAAAGGGGTAAGTATATGCCGCAAGAAACAACAAACATTATGACAACATACGAAATTATTGCAACTGTTATTGCTGTATTGGCAGTTTTTCAACCGTGGATTATCATGTTTTGCAATCGCTTTTTGAGGAAGATATGTGTCTCATTTATTCCGTCTGCTAAAATCAAGCTTTATTATAACAGAAGTGGGGCGTATATATATCTCGGCGGAGTCATTGAATCAAAAAATCAGGCAGCCATAGTAAAAGATATATCAGTTAAAGTTATTCGACTAAATGATAAAGCTGAATTGAATTTAGACTGGTCATCATTCATGGTTCCGGTTTTTCAATCCGTTGGCGGCAATGCGGTAACTACTAGCGAAATTGCACGACCATTTAAGGTGGAAGCAGGTAGCCTTTATCCCGTATTTGTCGAATTTGAATCTGTAAACACGCAAGAAAATAATCGACGGTCTGAAATCTATAGCGCAATAGCTGCTGAAGCTTTCAGCCTCACCCGATCTAACGATACAATTGAGCAAGCTAAGCAAAAGCTTGTCAGTTCGCAGAATTATAAAGTTTTCAGAGATGAGTTACTGCAAAACTTTTACTGGAAGGAAGCAGACTATATTATTGAACTGACTATTACATATAATGAGAGAAAGACAAAGCAGTACAGATATAAGTTTAATATAGATGCCAATGAAGCCACAGCATTTAAAGAAAACATTGAGAACTCACTGAAGAGTGCGATAGATGAACTTTATAGAGTTCCAACAAATTTACTTTGTCCGCAGAAAGATTTTGTGACTGCAGAAAACTAAAAATGAGTTGCAGATTTTTTACGTTTTCAATCCGAAAAACCAAAGAGTATACCTCACTGAATGTAAGGTCTTACCGAATTGATTTGCAGCATAACTGTCAGCGGTGAATTAGCAAGGAAGAATAATAGAATGAGTATATTTAAAAGGAAAAAATACACCCAAAGAACCAATAACCATAGATAATCCTGCGTTTGGAAAAATGTGATACTTTGGAACCCAATATACCGCTGAGTGCTTTGATTTTACCTTCTGGGGAAAGAAATACTCTATTCGTATGCGTGCTTTTGCATGGGATGAGCCTGTTACATCGGAACAAGAAGACACTTGTAGAGAGTTTTTGAAGAATTTAGAAACATATAAAAAGTACGTTGAAGAAATTGTAATAAATGTATTTTATATAACCGATGAAGAAATCTTTAGAGATGTAATGCCAGTTGAAGGAGTATATTTCTTAAGAGATGGACGGTATGGTTTGCAATGTCGGCTTCATTAGAAAATGACTATCTTGAGGAATGTGGAATTGGACCGGATGAGAATTTTGGAATCGCTTTATAGTCAGATAGATTTGTCATATCGTCTAGCAAGAAATTTCTTGCTTTTTATGGGTAATTTTGTTAGGAGATACTATGGAATATATCCTTACAGCAATCTATGAGGAGCGGATTTAGAATAATTTTGGCTTGAAAAAGAGAACTGAATGATTAATCGCAGGAATTTTGGGCTGTGAATCTCTCAATGGTAGAGCACGCGGCTGTTAACCGCGGAGTTGTAGATTCGAGCCCTACTCGGGGAGTTAAAAGTGTCAAAGAGATGACGATTGAAAACCCGTAAGCATCAGTGCTTACGGATTTTTATGTTTTGGGAAACACTTTATTCCTTATACTTTGGGGATTCTTGATAAGCAGCATATGCTGTGGTACAATGTTGACGCAGAAAGGTTTAAGATGATGAATAGGATATTTGCATTTTTCAAGAAAGAAACTGTATTGTGCGTCTCATTCATACTGGCAGTGGCGTCAATGTTTATTGTGCCGCCGGACAGAAACTATTGGGAATATATTGACTTTAGGACTCTGGCAATTCTGTTCTGCCTGATGAGTGTTATGGCGGGACTACAAAAGATCGGGGTGTTTGACCGGGTCGCAAAGAAACTTTTAGGCCATGTAAAAAGCGGGCATAGCCTGATTTTGACGTTGGTCTTGCTTTGCTTTTTCTCCAGTATGTTTATTACGAATGATGTCGCACTCATAACGTTTGTCCCATTTACTTTTATCGTCTTGAACATGCTCGGGGACGGACAGAAAGACAGGCTGCTCCTGCCCGTTGTGGTGATGCAGACAATTGCGGCGAATCTTGGGAGCATGCTGACGCCGTTGGGGAATCCGCAGAACCTGTATCTTTATGGGAAGGCAGGGCTTTCTATCTATGAGTTCCTTATGCTGATGCTTCCCTATACGCTTCTGTCACTGGTGCTGCTGGTGGTCTGGAGTATAATACAGGGCAGGGTGTGTCCGCAGATTCCAAAGTTAGACGGCGCATCGGTGCAGCAAGGTTCTTCGCACGGAAAAAAAGCGGTTTACCCGCTTGTGGTTTACCTTATGTTGTTTTTGCTGTGCCTGCTGACAGTAGGGCGTATATTGCCGTGGCAGGCTGCTTTTTTTGCAGTGCTTATCATGGTATTTGCAGTTGACAGGCAGGTATTGGTAAAAGTAGATTATTCTCTGCTCTTTACGTTTATATGTTTTTTCATTTTTATCGGAAATGTAGGACGGATTCCGGCTTTTCGGGATTTTCTGCAAGGTATGATTGCCGGCAGGGAGGTTTACACGGCTGTTATTGTGAGCCAGGTGATCAGCAATGTACCGGCAGCGCTGCTTTTATCGGGTTTTACGGAAAATTTTGCAGGGCTTATTATCGGTACAAATCTGGGAGGACTGGGGACTCTGATCGCATCCATGGCGAGTCTGATTTCTTACAAGTATGTGGCAAAGGAGGCAAGTGGACGCAAAAGTAAATATATTCTGCTTTTCACGGCCGGGAATATTTTCTTTTTAGCGCTCCTTGTTTTACTGTATATTCTGCTGGGCAGTTAAGCCTGAAAAATCAATAAAAAGGGCTTGACATTATAGGAGGATAAACAATTTTGAAAAAGAATAAGTTGAAAATGTATGGTATTTTTTCTTCCCTTGCGGCTGCTATTTTACTTCTCTTTTGTCTGGGCATGATATGTGCCCGGAAGATATCATGGGAAGGCGATTATTTTGTTGATGAATATATGTACGACGAAAACGGAGAAGGTTCTTACAGGCGTCAGGTAATTGAACTGCATATAGAAGAGGCGGAAGATCTGTATATCAGACTTGAAGCAAGAACATATTTGGGGCAAGAAGCCGGTCTTGACGTGATAGTATGGAATATTATTTCAAATGAGGCGGAAGTGCCAAAACAATCCAAGGATACACAGATTTCCTTTTCCATGCCGTCGTTTCCCGATAGTGAGGAAATGATCTATGTAGTATTGGAGAGAAATGCCAAAGACGGTGTCCGTATCAAATATTCTTTTCGGGAGACCGAATTGGAGGAAATTCCGTTTATGCAATTAGAGCGGCGGTAGGCGAGGAAGTAGTGTATCAGTTAAAAAATAGAAAACATAGTTGACAAATCAAAATGAATTGCGTACAATCAAAAATAAGATTGTACGCAATTTAATTTTGGGCAATTTAAGGGAGTTACGATAATATGCCGAACAATAAATACGAAAGCTTAAAACTTGAAAACCAGTTATGTTTTCCGCTCTATGCCTGTTCCAAGGAAGTGATAAGGAGATATAAACCGTATCTTGACAAGCTTGACCTGACATATACCCAGTATATCGCAATGATGGTAATGTGGGAGAAAAAGGAGGTAACAGTCAAGGAGCTTGGGAAATGCCTCTATCTGGATTCCGGCACGCTTACTCCAGTGCTGAAAAAGCTGGAGGAAAAAAATTACGTGGTACGGAAGCGCTCTAAAGCAGATGAACGAAATCTGATTGTTTCCATTACACAGGAGGGCGAGGACTTGAAGGAACAGGCTGTGCAGATACCTGCGAGCCTGGCAGCCTGTGTGAATGTGGAACCGCAGGAAGCGCAGCAGTTATATCAGCTTCTGTATAAACTGCTTGACGGGTTATCTTGACACGGAAAAGAAATTGTAAAGAGAAAGGGAAATGATTATGCGGGCAATTATGGAAACGTTGTTTGACGTTGTGTATTTAGTTTTGGTTATTACCATCGGAATCAGGATGATAATCAAAGGCAGGAAGGAAAGGCAGTATTTTTGGTTTGGGCTGATGGCGGTAATTCTCGGCAGTGGCGATGCATTCCATCTTATTCCACGTGCCTATGCATTATGTACAACAGGTCTGGAAAATTTCACTGCGGCGCTTGGCATTGGCAAGTTGATTACTTCTGTTACCATGACTTTATTTTATGTACTGCTGTATTATATATGGCGAATCCGTTATGGTGTAAAGGAACAGAACGGCTTGACTGTCTGTATCTGCCTGTTGGCGGCTGCAAGAATTGCGCTGTGCCTGTTTCCGCAAAATAAATGGACATCCGCAGATGCACCTCTGTCATGGGGGATATACAGGAATATTCCGTTTTTATTGCTTGGGTTACTTATCATTGTTCTCTTTTACAAAAAGACGCACGAAACAAACGATAGGGCCTTTCGTTTTATGTGGCTGGCGATTGTGCTAAGCTTCGGATTTTATATTCCGGTAGTGCTTTTTGCGGACGCAGTTCCTATGATTGGAATGCTTATGATACCAAAAACATGCGCTTATGTCTGGAGCGTGTTAATGGGATATTATGACATGAAGAAAAACTTGCATTGCGCGAAAGCATAGGGGGTCTTAGTATGGAAGAAAATTTTGATATCCAGAAATATATGACGCAGGGGGTGGAAAGAATCGTGGCCGATTCTTTGCGAGCAACGTTAAAAGACCCCCGTGAAAGTGCATTCATGGTCAAATTTGCTGCATCCAGCAGAAAAGCATCTAAAATCAGGGCAGAGGAAGAAAAAAACGGATTACATATCCCGCCTTTTCTGATTGCGAGCATTACAAGCAGCTGTAACCTGCATTGTGCCGGGTGTTATTCCAGATGCAATCATGCAACGCAGGATTCGGAACCGGTAAGTCAGCTTACCGGTGAGGAGTGGCTCTCTATTTTCAAGGAGGCTGATGAAATCGGGGTAAGCTATATTCTGCTTGCAGGCGGCGAACCGCTGCTTCGGCGGGATATTATAGAAGCAGCAGGCAAAATGCAGAATATTATTTTTCCTATATTTACGAATGGGACTTATATAGATGAAAAGTACTTGAAGCTTTTTGACAAATGCCGCAATCTGATTCCTGTTATGAGTATAGAGGGTGGAAAAGAAGAAACAGATATGCGCCGTGGGAAGGGAATTTATGACAAACTGATCGGGGCCATGGACAGTATTTATGAAAAAGGTCTGTTGTTTGGGGCGTCTGTCACAGTAACGACGGAGAATGTGAAAGAGGTTGTTTCCGATGCTTTTATAGACAGCCTTGCACAGCGCGGGTGCAAACTTGTAGTTTATGTTGAATTCGTACCTGTTACGGAAGAAAGCAAAGAACTGGCGCCCGGAGAGGAAGAAAGGAAGTTTTTAAAAGATGGAATCGAGCGGCTGCGTGAGGAATATTCGGAGATGGTATTTGTATCTTTTCCGGGTGATGAAAAAAGCTCCGGCGGCTGTATTGCGGCAGGCAGAGGGTTTTTCCACATCAATTCACATGGCGGAGCCGAGCCGTGTCCTTTTTCACCATATTCGGACACAAACGTGAAGAATACCTCCCTGCGGAAAGCGCTGGAGTCCCCGTTGTTTACGGCGTTGCGGGAACAGAATGTTCTGATGGAAGAACACAGCGGCGGCTGCGTCCTCTTTGAGCGGAGGGAGACTGTGGAGGCGCTTCTGGCGGAAAGCGCCGGTAAATAATTTGGAGCAATTGTGTGGAACACAGCAGAAGGAGAGGATAATGGAAAACATTACAGAACTGGTTCACAATAGGAGAAGTGTCCGGACATTTGATGGCAGGGAAATCAATGAGGATGACCGGAAGAAGTTAGCTTTGTTTATGGAAAAGATAGAAAATCCATATGGAATACCTGTCAGTTTCAAATTTCTGGATGGTAAAGAGCATGCGCTTTCATGTCCCGTTGTCAGCGGCACAGATCTCTATGTGGGGGCAAAGGTTCCTTGTGTGCCGCATATGGAGGAGGCTTTTGGCTATTCCTTTGAGATGTTTGTGCTATATGCGCAGTCCATTGGGATTGGTACAGTCTGGATCGGCGGCACGATGGATCGTCCCGCTTTTGAACGTGCGATGGTATTGGAGCAGAATGAAAGGATGCCTTGCGTAAGCCCCTTGGGATACCCGGCAGGAAAAAGGTCTGTCCGTGAGAATATAATGCGGAAAGCCATCAGGGCGGACAGCAGGAATCCGTTTGAAACGATTTTCTTTGACAGCACATTTGATGTGCCATTGACGAAGGAAAAAGCAGGCAGATTGGCAGAAGTTCTGGAAATGGTCCGCTTGGCACCGTCAGCGGTCAACAAGCAGCCATGGCGTGTTCTGGTAGATAAAAATGGCGTTCACTTTTATCAGAAGAGAGCAAAGGGCTTTGTCAGTGAAGCGGTAGGTGATATGCAGAAGGTAGACTTGGGGATAGCCCTTTGTCATTTTGCCCTTGCGGCAAAAGAAAATGACATAGATATTTGTTTTAACGTAAATGAACCGGGGATTAAGGCAGAGAACGGCATGGAATATATTGCCTCGTATCTGTTCCCGCGGCAGTAAATTATATGAAAAAACCAGGAGGAAACACTATGGGTATTTTTGATTTTACGGTACAGACGAAGGATGGAAATGCAATACCGCTCTCCGAGTATAAGGGAAAAGTGCTTTTGATCATCAACACGGCTACGGGATGCGGATTCACACCCCAGTATGATGGGCTGCAGGATTTGTATGAGCTTCACCAGAAAGACGGGTTTGAAATTCTGGACTTCCCTTGCAATCAGTTTGCGGAACAGGCGCCCGGCAGCGATGAGGAGATTCATTCTTTCTGCACGGGCCGCTACGGGATTACTTTCCCGCAGTTTTCCAAAGTTGAGGTGCTGGGTGAAAATGCAAGTCCGCTGTTCCAATATCTTTCTGCCAATACTTCCTTTGCCGGTTTTGGCAAGAGTCCGATGGCTCTTATATTGAAAGGTGTTGTTAAGAAGATGGATAAGGATTATAAAAACAATGGCAACATCAAGTGGAATTTCACAAAGTTCCTGATTGACCGTGAAGGTAAGATAGTTGCCCGGTTTGAGCCGACGGAGTCCATTGACAATGTAAAAGCGAAAGTAGAGGAGATTTTGTAATGTTCCATTATGACGATTCCAATCCTGATTAGGGTTGTTATGTATATGAGCAGGACATGACTGGGACGAACAGATAATATGTATTAAGGAGGTCGCAAAGAGGATAGGTATGAAATACAGACTTGACAGATACGGGAATCAGATTTCACAGCTAGGTTATGGCTGCATGAGATTCAGCAGAAAAGGAAATGGCATCGACTATGAAAAGGCAGAGAAAGAAGTTCTTCTTGCTATCGAAAAGGGTGTCAATTATTTTGACACCGCTTATGTTTACCCCGGCAGTGAAGAATGTCTCGGACGGATTCTGGATGAAAACAAGTGCCGTGACAAGGTTTACATTGCGACCAAGCTTCCGCAGTATATCATGCGTTCTTCTGCGGGAATTGATAAAACTTTTCATGAGGAATTGTCCCGTCTCCGCACGGATCATATTGACTATTATCTGATGCATATGTTCACGGATTATGCGGAATGGGAACATCTTAAGACTCTGGGTATCGAGGATTGGATAGAGCACCAAAAAGCGGAAGGACGTATCCGCAACATCGGTTTTTCCTACCATGGCGAGACAGAAATGTTCCTGAGAATCCTGAATGCTTATGACTGGGATTTCTGCCAGATCCAGTATAATTATCTGGATGAGCATACCCAGGCGGGCAGGAAGGGCCTTCAGGCGGCGGCAGAGAAAGGGATTCCGGTGATTATTATGGAGCCTCTCCGTGGCGGCAAACTGGTCAATCTGCCGGATAAAGCAAAAGAAATACTTGCGTCTGACAGCAAGGGCTATACGCCCGCCGAACTGGGGCTGCGCTGGCTGTGGAATCAGCCGGAAGTGACCTGTGTGCTTTCCGGTATGAACTCTGAGGATATGGTAAATGAGAACATCCGCATTGCCTCAGAGGCTGTGCCGGGGCATTTTACAGAAGAAGACAGGGAGATTGTTGAGCAGATCAAGCAGGTCATCCGTGAGCGGGAAAAGGTAGGCTGCACGGGCTGTCGGTACTGTATGCCCTGTCCTAAGGGAGTGGATATTCCGGGCAATTTCTACTATTACAATTTGATGTACATGGAGAAAAAATCCTCGGCCCGCTTTGAGTTCGCCCAGAACATGGGGCTGCGCAAGGAGCCCGGTTTTGCGTCACAGTGCATAGGCTGCGGTAAGTGTGAAAAGCACTGTCCCCAGCATATCAATATCCGTGAAAAATTAAAGGAAGCCGATCATGCCCTCAGACCTCTGCCTTATAAAATCGGCATCCATGCTGCCCGTAAAATCATGATTCGCGACAAATAGATGAGATTTGGCAAAAGCCCGCAAACGGTAGTGTTTACGGGCTTTTGTTTTGGAACAAAGGATAATGAAAAGCGAAGAACGGTATTTACAGATAATCATCGGAAGGATATAGTAAATGAAGTAGAAACCCGGTGAAAGGAAATGAATCAGGATGATAAAAGTTGCAATCGTAGATGACAATGAGGTTTTTTTGCAGGAGATGAAGCAAGCCGTGGAAAGCTGCGGGGAATTTACGGAGGGTATGGTCTGCGACACTTATTCCGGCGGCGTCGATTTTTTGCAGGCGGATAACGGAGCGTATCAGCTGGTCATGCTGGATATGCAGATGGAGGGAAAAAGCGGATATGAGACGGCGCAAAAACTGCGGGAAAGGGACGATTCTGTCGTTATCGCCTTTGTCTCAGGAGTAATTCTGCCAAAGCCGGAGCATTTCAAGGTGCAGCCTTACAGGTATCTGCTGAAAAATGCGAATAAAGACGAGATAAGCCGGGATATTGAGGAGCTTTTGCGGGAAACAAAACGGCGGAACCTAAATGAAATGGTGGAAGTGGTCTGTGATGGAGAAGCACGGCGTATTCCTATCAGGAGTATTCTTTACATTGCAAAGGCCAAGAGAGGCAGCCTGCTCACGGTAGAAGACAGTTATGCGGGCGGAGGGAAAACCCTGCAAAGCAATGAAAGGCTGGAGAAATGGTATGTCCAGCTCTGCACGCAGGGCTTCGAATATGCGCATACCAGTTATATCGTGAATCTTAGGGCTGTCACGAAAATCGTGAAGAACGAACTGACGATGATGAACGGGGACAAGCTGGGAATCAGCAGAACCTGCAGCAGTAAATTTCACCAGAGCTTTTCCGCGTATTTTCATAAAAAATACAAGAGAGGTAATAAGGAATGATGGCGGCGATACTGAAATTTGGCGGCAATCTGTTTGTGAACTTTGTTTTTTTTGATTTTTTCAGGGGACAGCTGAGACCGAGGGTGGAGAACCGAAAACAAATATTCCTTATTCTCCTGTTATGTGCGGCGGCTATCAGAGTGGTTAATTCTTTTCATAGCGGTTTTTTAAATCTGGTATTCGGAATGCTGATTCTGACAGTGCAGATATTACTGATTTTCAAAGATGACTATAAGAGAGAAGTGTTTCTGCTCTTGATTGGAGAGGCGGTGGCGCTTTTCATGGAACTTGTGGTTTACCTTTTTATCGGAAGGCTTCCTTTATGTGCATTGCTTAGAGAGACGTTTCATTACACGCAGGAAACGGAAGATTTTATGATGGGAATCCTGTCGTATATACTGTGCTGGTTGATACTGCACAGTCTGAAAACCTATTTTCTCAGCACAAGATATGCCATGTGGGAACGGTTTCCGTTGTCTTTTTTTGCGCTTCCTTTTTCCACAGCGCTGATTTACCTTGGTATTTTCTTTGAAAAGACGGGCGGGATATGGGCGCAGTATAGTCTGAATCTGGGGTACATCTTATTGGTGGTGGCAAACATATTGATGTTTTACACAATAAACAAACTGTTTTTTGTCTGCGGGAAAAACAGGGAACAGCAGCTAAAGGAACAACAGACTGCTTTGCAGCAGAGATATTATAAACATTTGGAAGAAATTGACATGGGACACAGGCGCTACGCCCATGATTTAAAAAATTTTATGGTTTCCATAGGGGCCTTGGCCGCTGCAGGAGGAAACGGGGAGATTATGGAGTTGTTGGGCGATATGGAGGTCGAACTTGATACTTTGACAGGAAGGCGCTATACATCTAACAAGATACTCAATGCCATTCTCTGGGAAAAGACGGCTCTGGCTGAAAGATACGGGGTCAGGATGGACATCACGACAGAGGAAAATCCGGAATGGGCGTGTGTTCCGGGAAGGGATTTAATCGTCATGGCAGGAAATCTTCTGGATAACGCCATTGAAGCGGCAAAGCAGTGTCAGGATGGCAGTGTTCATGTGGCGCTGCATGCCAGAGAGCATTTTCTTGTGATGGAGGTGGAGAACACTTGTCTCGGACAGCCGTGTACGAATGGGGAAGTCTTTTTGTCTACGAAGCCGGATGGCAGAGAGCATGGTTTCGGCATTTTAAACGTGCGGGATACTGCGGAAAAATACGGCGGATTGCTTTATATAGAGCAGAAAGACAATTGCTTTACCACAATACTGACCATTGCGAAGGACTGCCTTGACGGGCACATTGCATGATAAGGACAAAATTTGCCGATTTAGATGTCGATTTGGACAGACCGCTTGTTCACATGCCTGACGATGCTATAATTTAGACGAGCAAAGAGAGATGCGAAGGTATTTTTCAGGAGGAGAAAGGGCATGGACGAGAACACAAATGAACAAATCACAAGCAGCAGCATGGCTGTCAGGCGTGCCAAAGAATTGGTTGATATCAGCGCCGACCAGTATGATGAAAGGGAGTTGCAGAAGATAGTCCGGGAGCTGGAAGCGCTCGCGGCAAAATATCCGGATGTGGAAGAAATAACGATTCGGCTTTCCGAGGGGCTGTTTAATCTGAGTCATGACCAGAATCAGGACGAAGGATTAAAAACGGTGCAGCGTCTGGAAGAACTTGCAGCAAAGAATCCTGACGTTACGGAGATAACCGTGCAGTACGCGAAGGGGCTGGCGCGTCTGAGTTATGAGAGCGAGGGAGCGGCTGCACATGACATCGTAAGGCGTCTTGAGAAAGTTGCCATGCAGCATCTCGACGTCACGGTGATAGTTGCCCTGTATGCCATAGGCCTTGCCAACTTAAGCTATGAGCAGGAAGGAATGGCCTTATTTCAAACGGTCGGGAAGTTGGAAAATCTTGCTTCAGAGTATCGCGGTGAAATGAATATTGTCGCATCATATGCCGAAGGGCTTGCCAATCTGTGTTTTGAGGATGAGGAAGTAACCGTATCAAGAGCATTTGAAAGATTAGGAGAACTTGTCGAGGAATACCCGCACTCTGACAAGATAAGGGAAGAATATGACAGGGCTTTGGAATATCTGGAATCTTTGGAGGATGACGATGAGGAACCGGAGGAAGAAAGCCCAGATGATGCGGGGATGATACCGCCTTATGCCGGTCAGGAACTGGGAGAGAAGCAGCAGGAAGCGATCAGGGCGGTGGAGAAACTGCGGAGTTTTCTTGTGGCGCATCCTGAGAATACGGAGGCAGCGGTAGAGCTTGCCAAAGGTTTACAGGGGCTGTGTGGCATTCAGGGAATGCAGGGCTGGCAGGCTGCGGCTATGTTGGAATATCTCTCGGCGGATTATCCGGAGGTGAAGGGCGTGACGACAGAGCTTGCCAAAGGCTGGATACTGCTGAGCCGCGTCGTGGATGAATTGTCGGCGGTGGCGGTCAATGCGAAGCTGGACGGGCTTGTTATGTTAAATCCCTATCTGGTTGACGTGGTAAAGGCTTATAAGGGAGAGTTGGACCAGGCAGAATAAAAACCGGAATGGGAACGGAAAAAAGACAAAACAGACGGGAAGGAATAGAAAAATGGCAGAACAATTTTTGATAAAAGGTGTGGATGTAATGGCGCAGGACAGTAAAACTGCACTGGAGATGCTGTGTAAGGAAAGACAGGTGATAGAATACTGGTATAACAAGGACGAGGATGTACAAAACGGAGGACTTGAAAGATTTGTGAAACTGGTCCAGCTGATGATCTTAAAAGCGGATCCTGATGATGATGACGAAACGTCATGCGCATTTGAGTCTGCGTGCCGGCTTTTGAATTTCTTTGACTCATCTGACGTCGGGATGGAGGGAAGGGAAAAGGTTCTGGGCATTCTGGACTTTATGGTGGAGCAGGGTATCAGCTTTACCGAAACAAGGTATTGTGAGCATGACAAGACGAATTTGCGGGATTATCTGATAAAAAAGGTTTATGCGAAGAAGCAGTTGATTGAGAAGATGTTTCAGGCAGGAGTTGATTTGGATGAGGCGCTGTCGGACGGCAGGACCCCGGTACATGTGCTGGTCAGCCGTGAGCGGGCAGGATCACCCTGTCAAACCGAGCCCAGGGAACAGGAACTTGCAGAGCTTATGGAGTTTTTCAGTGTGGAATCCATGGAGGCATTGGACAAGGATGGGACATCTGCGATCCATACCGCAGTCAGAAAAAACCATTTTGAAGTGCTTGAGGCAATGATCAAAAAGGGAATTAACATCAATATCACAGAGGACAGCCCGGCGGTGGCGGGGACGACTCCCCTGCACGCAGCCTGTGAATACGGTTTTCCCAAAATCGTACAGATGCTTATGGAGGCCGGGGCAGACGACACCATGCAGAATGTGAAGGAAGAAACGCCTGCCCACATAGCCGTTTCGAAAAAGATTTTCTTTAAGGAAATAAAGCCTGAGGAAAGAGTGGAGATGTTACGAAGCCTGAAAAATATAGACATACCCGGCACGGAGGGAAAGACTCCCCTGATGCTTGCACAGGCTCGTGATTTATACATATCCGACACGGTTTCTCCTGTGCTGATTGAGAAGGGTGCCGACGTCAACCGCAAGGATAACGACGGAAATAACGCGATGATGCTGGCTGCGAAATGGTACAGCCATATGGAGGTGTTAAAGGCAATGGTGAATGCCGGACTGGATATCAATGCCCAGAACAACGATGGAGATACGATCCTGCATCTGCGGTTAAACAATAACGGTATTCAGGAAGCGAGATATCTGATCAAGAAAGGGGCGGATTATAACATAGCAAACAATAAACATGTGACGCCTGTGCAGCTTGCCGTGGAACAAGGCAGGGATGAGGTGTTGGAACTGATGACGCTCTGAAAAAGGATGTATGATTCCCAAAGCCCCAAAATCCGCTTGTAATCCCTATGTTTCATTGTATAATGAAACATAGGGATTACAAGCGGATTTTTGCTATGCTTTTCACGGTCAAGAATTTGCAGGTTGCATAAGAATGGAGGATTTATATGCCGGAAAATAAATTAATCGAAGTTCAGGAAGCGGTAAACAGGATTATCAAGGGAAAAGAGGATGTGGTAAAAAAGGTGCTTGCTGCAATCATTGGAGGCGGGCATATTTTGATGGAAGATATACCGGGTGTCGGTAAGACAACCCTTGCCACCACTTTTGCGCGAGTGCTTTCCCTGGAATATAGGAGAGTCCAGTTTACACCGGATGTTCTTCCAAGTGACCTGCTCGGCTTTTCTATGTATCACAGTCAGAAGGGTGAGTTTGAATTTCAGGAGGGAGCGGTCTTCTGCAACCTGCTTCTGGCAGATGAAATCAACAGGACTTCTCCGAAAACCCAGTCGGCGCTTTTGGAAGTTATGGAAGAACGTCAGGTGAGCGTCGAGGGGACAACCCGTAAACTTCCCGAACCCTTTATCGTGATTGCGACGGAAAATCCGGCAGGGTCATCAGGCACACAGCTTTTACCGGAATCACAGCTTGACCGTTTTCTTGTATGCCTGTCCATGGGATATCCCAAACATGAAGACGCTGTAGCGTTGCTGAAAGGTGAGGTATGGAGACAACTCTCTGATATCTCACCTATTCTTGGTTTGGAAGAATTAAGGGATTTTCAGAAAAGGACAGAGGAAATTTTTGTCCATGATTCCATTTACGAATATATTGTAAACCTTGTGGAGGAAACACGCAACAGCCCGCTTTTTTCATTGGGTGCCAGCCCGCGTGCGGCTATTGCGCTGCTTCGCATGTCCCGCGCAATGGCGATGCTTGCTGCCCGGGATTTTGTAACGGTAAAGGATGTGCAGGATGTACTCTGCGATGTTCTTTGCCATCGCGTGCGTCTAAGCGCAAGGGCGCGTGCGGAGGGCACCACTGTGGCGGCCGCGGTTGAAAAGCTGTATGAAACAGTAAAAAGTCCCAGGATATAATATGGAGGGGTTCATGCGCACTGAAACAAATACCCGGAGCGGGAAAAAAAGAGTTCGGATATCTCTTCGGCATCTGCTGGCATTTTTGCTTGTTTACATCATTTTTATACTGCTCTTTCTCGCCTTTCGCAGCTATCTCTTTCTGATAATGGTTGTCTTATTTACGGTGCTTGTACCGCTTTCCTTCTGCGCAGCGTGGCGGCTTACTGACTTTGTGACGGGAATGATTGTCTCCCAAAATGAAACCGTCAGGCAGGGCGAAGAAACGGAAGTCGTATTTTCCATTGCAAACCGCAGCTGGCTCTGTGCGCTGCGCGGGACATGGCTCCTTACAATCGGCAATTCCTTCTATCAGACATTCGACAGCCAGAAGCTTCTGTTGTCCGTTCCGCCCCATGGAAAAAAGAACTACCAAATAACTGTCACTCTGACGAATCTGGGACGGATAGTCTTTGCGTGCAACGATTTTTTTATTACGGATTTTCTCGGTATATTTGCAATTCATAAAGGATGTATTATAGAAAACCGACTCTTTGTACTTCCACAGTCGGACGGTTCCTCACAGGAAGAGATTCCGGATGTCTGTTTCGGTGTGGCTGAGCTTTCCGAGAGCGAGAGAAAAGGCAGCGATTACAGTGAGGTCAGTGATATCCGTACCTACCGGCAGGGTGACCGCCCACGGGATATCCACTGGAAGCTTTCGGCAAGACAGTCGGAGTTGATGGTCAAAGAACGTGTGTCGCTTTCCGGCAGTGAGCATGTGCTGCTGTTAGAATTTTCTGACGACAGGCAGCAGACAGAAAAATTGTTAGCAGTAGGTTATCACAAAATAAAAGGGCTGTTGGATAAGCATATGGCAGTAAGGCTGCTGGTATGGAATAATCATCAGTTTACTTTTGAAAGCTATTCCTGTACCTGCATAAAGGAACTTGAAACGGCTTTCTGCGAAATTTTTCAGACAGATTTGTCTTCACATAGCAGCGGTATGCTGCATCAGTATATGAAAAACTGCTATCCGCAGCTTGAGAGCTATCTGTGTGTGAGACAAAAGGAAAATTCTGTAGCATTGGAGATTTGTGTAAATGGCTAGGATTTTACGAAAGAAACAAAAGCGAAAAACAAAAAAACAACCGCAGATAGTATTGTCAGAAGGTATTGTATTATCCGGTGATTTTTGCGAACAGCGTGAAAAAAGGTGGACAGATTATTTTGTGCGTGTCCTGTCTTTGTTTGCAATTGTCACAGGCAGCCTCGGCGGAATGTTATCCGCTTTTGATATTGCTTATGAAAAGTGGGTATTTTTCATGGCAGTGCTTATCGCCTCTCTTTACTGTGCCTCATTGTATTTTGCTGCATGGTGGGAAAATATCGGCTATGTCCTTGCTTTCCTCTTTGTGTTAAATGCCGGATTGGGACTCCGGACATACATCAGCAGTGGATTTTATGGTATTTTAAATGATATTTCTGCTGCTGCCGCAGAATTTTTCGGCTCAAACGCGCAGATAAGTTATCCCGAACAGGTTGCGAACCATTCCCTTGCTATCTCAGTTGCCATGTGCTATTTTGCCCTGATTAGCTGCCTCTTTACAAACGGACTGATTTCCCGCAAAATGCACTACCTGCCTGTGACTGCTTTTTCTGTTCTCTTTCTGCTTGTACCGATTTATCTGGAGCAGGAGCCTTCGGGCGGCTATGTCATTTTACTGGCTGTGGGAATCCTCACGGCATATATTCTCAGGCAAAACCATTATTCCTGTCGGTCCCAAAAGAAAAAAGCATGTCAGAAAGCCGCCAAAAAGCATATATTCCCGGGAAGCTATTCCGGCAGAGCCGCCATGGGAACACTTTTTGCGGTTGCCCTTTTATGCACTGTTGTGATTGGAATTGCAGGGCTGCTTATCCCCAAAAACTCCTTTATGACAGCAGACAAAAGAAGTAATTTTAAGCTTCAGACAATGGATATAATGGAAAATTTGTATCTCTTAGGCATGATGGGATTGATTAACATCTATCCGACAACCGGCGGGCTTGTGAACGGGCGGCTCGGCGGCGTCAACTCTGTCCGGCTGGACTATGAGACAGACTTGACTTTGGAGTTTGTGCCCTATACTTATGATAGGATTTATCTGAAAACATTTGTCGGCGCAGAATATCTTCCTTATCAAAATCAATGGGCCAGGCAAACATTGGAACAGGGCTGGTCTGTCGAAACAGCGGATCGTCTGCAAATGGCATATCTTTCCGGAGAGGACGGCTATGCCAGAGGCGTCATGACTGTCAAAAATGTTGCAGCAATGACGGGAATTTATCAGCCATATTACTCTCAGGACGTTGTGGAAATACGTCCGGGCATGCAGCATGATTATGTCTTTTTTCCGCTGCTCACATCACAACCGGACAACAATGACTTGATACCTGCGGACAGTCTATGGCTTGAAATTCCGGAGGAAAATAGGGAAGTTGTTGCTGAGTTTTGTAACGAAGCCGGTCTTTCCGGTTCGAGAGACGAAATCATAGACAAACTCCGTAATTACTTCCAGGACAATTTTCCATACACATTAAGTCCCGGAATGACACCGCGCAGTAAGGATTTCGTTAATTATTTCCTGACAGAAAAGCGAAAGGGTTACTGCGCCCACTATGCCAGCGCTGCCACACTGATTCTGCGATATATGGGAATTCCTGCGCGCTACGTGGAGGGATATGCCGTCGATGCCATAGAAATTGCAGAGGATGGCAGTCTCACAGAAAAAGATGTTTCTGACTATTATGATGGGGTGTCCCTGCTCTCACAGAGCGCTGTCATATCCTATGATGCCACCGACGGAGACGCCCACGCATGGGTGGAAGTTTATGACCAAAATTTAGGCTGGTATCCGGTGGAATTCACCCCCTATCGGACAGAAGAAGATAGAAATCAAGGCAGTATCTGGGACATGTTCCTGCGGCTTTTTCAAACGAATTCGAATGGCACCGGCGCTGACAATGCAATAGGAGCTGCACAGAATCATATTGACATTGCAGCCGCTTTTCGCATATTAGGTTTTGGCTTTGCCATTAGTCTTGGTATCCTGATAATGGCCGTACCGGCAGGACTTCTCATCAGAAAATGCATATGGCTCTACCGTTACCTCCATGCTGACCGCAGTGAGAAGCTGTTGATGCATTACAGAAACAGGATTCGCAACATATATATAAAAAGCAGCCGAAACAGAGAACTAAGAGAAGAATTTGCGAAAACCAAAAACTTTGAAGAACAGGTTTTCTGGCTTGCCAAATACGGGTTCTTTCCATTAGGGGCAGAAACAAAAACAGAAATACTGATTCAAACATTAAATGAAGCCGCCTATTCACGAAAAGAGATTTCCGGCGAAGCGTTCGACGCCGCTATGAATATGATACATTAAAACCTCAGACACAAGATGTGTGATGCTCTGAAGATGGAAAATATCACTTCCTGTAGGCTCTTGGCGTAACGCCGTACCTTTTCTTAAAAGCGTCTTTAAAGTAGTTGCTGTCTGAAAAACCACAGCGGAGTGCGATTTCCGTAATGGAATCATCCGTAGTGATGAGTTCCAGTGCGGCATGCTGCAGCCGGATAAAAACGAGATATTCATGTACGCCGATGCCGGCAGCCTCTCTGAATTTCCGGCTCAGATAATTGGGGCTGTAGCCTGCGGCTTTGGCAATATCCGCCATGGTAATGGACTCCGGATAATGGCTGCTGATAAATTGTGCCGCCTGCACAATCTGTTGGTCGGTCGTATGAATATGGACGGGCATGTCTTGCGGGAACCGGCATTCCCGGCTGCAAAGTAAAAACAGCTCCTGCAATAATGTCTGAAGCATGAGAGAGGAACGTTTGTCACCGATTTTTTCCTCTTTTACCATGCGCAAAAGAAGCGCGGCAATCTGTTCCCGATGCGCTTCCGGAACTTGAAAAATCCGCATTTCGGAAAAAAAGTCTGTCTGCTGTGGGAGCAGTTGTTTTACGGATTCCCGGACGTCATCTTCACGAAAAAAGACAATGCTTCTTTTGCAGTCCCCGAAACTGTAACGTGTATAATGCAGCACTTGCGGCGGAATCAGCAAAAAATCGCCGCTATGCATATCATGCAAATTATTTTCTATAAAGAAACGGCAGGCGCCGCTTTCAATGTAAAAAAGTTCAAAATAAGGGTGGCAGTGATGAGAGGGCATTACATAACCGGCTTTTTTGACTTCCCCTTCCGCATAGATTCTGTCAATCATTTTTTCTGTTTGTCTTACGCTTCTGTTGTTTGTCATGGCAGCCTCCGAATATTGTTGAAAAAACAGTATTTTGAGGCAATTGTATTTCATAATCAGTAGAAAATCAAGAAAAATTATTGTAAATTCTTCTTATCGATAGAGAAAGATGGAGACCTGATGATGAAATTAAACATAGAGGAAAAAGGGAAGCCTGTTCGTTGTGCCATTATTGGAATCGGTTCGATGGGGAAAAAATACGCATCCAAGATTGGAAGCGGAAAAATTGACGGTTTGACGCTGACTGCCGTATGCTGCAGGAGCGCGGAAAATGCCGCATGGGCCGCAGCCAATCTGGAGCCTTCTGTCGGGATTTACCGCAGCGAGGATATGCTGTATGAGGCTTCACAGTCATTTGATGCGGTGCTGATTGTAACGCCGCACAAGCAGCATCCCGCAATGGCTGTTCGTGCCTTGCAGGCGGGAAAACATGTTATGTGTGATAAACCTGCCGGAATCACCACTGCGGATGCACATAGGATAAATGAAGCGGCAGGCCGCTCCGAAAAAGTATTTGCTATGATGTGCCATCAGCGCACCTATGCACAATACAGGAAGATAAAAGAGCTTTTGGAAGAACAGGCCATCGGTCAGCTTACCCGCATAAGCCTTGAAAACAGCAATTATTTCAGAACGCGGTACTATCACAGTTCCGCAGGCTGGCGCAGCAGTTGGAACGGAGAGGGCGGAGGACTGCTGATTAATCAAGGGTATCATCTTCTGGACATGTGGCAGTATCTGTTTGGGCTTCCGCAGTCTGTTTACGCCGACATCCCCTTTGGGAAGTACAATGATTTTGCTGTGGATGATGAGGCAACGCTGATTATGAACTATCCCGGGAAAATGACGGGTCTCTTTGTGGTGTCAACGGGAGAGGGAAGCCGGACAGAACGGCTGGAAATCACAGGGACTGCGGGGAGAATCTTACTTGACGGTCTGAAATTGCAGTTGACGCGCTTTGACTGTGATGTGAGGGAATATGGAAAAAAGGCGCAGGTCACTTCCAGACAGGAACTTCATGAGACGGTGGAGGAATATCAATTCGGAACTCCGGAGCAGGCATATGAGACCATGCTGCAAAATTTTGCGGATGCCATATTGAAAGGGGAAGATTTGATAGCCCCGGGAACAGAAGGGGCAGATACACTGGAGCTGGTCAATGCCGCGTATTTTTCTGCCTGGCAGGGAAAAAAGATTTTTTTGCCGGTAGACAGGGAGCAGTATATTTCCGCCCTGCATGAGAGGGAGGAGAAAGAGACGGCAGCCCATTTACCATCTTGATGAACAGATTGACGGGAGAGCAAGTAAATGAACCTTCTGAAAAAAGAAACCAACAGAGAGCTGATCTTAAGTGGAAATATGCTGCGGGCAGTGCTTTCTATCGCCATACCGGTTGCGCTGAATTCCTTTTTGCAGACTATGTACAACCTGACGGATACTTACTGGCTTGGAAAAATCGGCACGGAACAATTGGCGGCAATCAATCTGGTGACACCGGTACAGAATATCATTCTCAACTTCGGCACCGGTATTACAGTGGCCGGTTCGGTGCTCATAGCGCAATATATCGGGGCCGGCGATGACGAGAATGCGAAGGGAATGGCGAACCAGATTTTTACCTGTGCAATTCTTTTTGCGTTCACCTGTGCCGCTATCTGTTTTTTTGTAACCCCTGCCATTGTGGGGTGGCTTGGCGCCGACGGCAATACTTATGATTATGGAAATATATACCTTCGGATTGTTGTGCTTGATATGCCGCTTTTGTATACAATAAATATATACAATGCCATCCATCAGGCGCAAGGAGATACCGTGCGCCCGATGCTGCTCAATTTTTTGGGAATTGTCATCAATATGATTCTGGACCCGCTTTTCATGCTTGTTCTGGACTTAAATATTATGGGGGCGGCACTTGCCACTTTGGCAGCAAAACTTCCCTCTGCAGTTATCGCGTTTTATGCGTTGACAAGACCTTCCCGGACAATCAGTATTGACCTCAGGAAACTGCAATTTGAAAAAGAAAAGCTGATGTCGATTTTAAAAGTCGGTCTTCCTACTGCAATAGGCGGTTCTACCATGCAACTGGGTTTCCTGCTGATGAGTAAAAACGTCTATCAATATGGTACGGAGGCAATGGCGGCATATGGTATCGGAAACAAAGTGAACAGCCTCATCACACTTCCCACAAACGGGATTGGCTCTGCGGTTGCTACGATTGTCGGGCAGAATGTGGGAGCCGAGCAGTATGACAGGGCAGAAAAGGGTTACAAGCTTGCCCGAAATATCAGTATTCTTTTTCTGCTCGTGGGTGGTATGATTTTGTCTTTTGCTCCTATTTCAAAAGCAATTGTAGGTATCTTTTCGGATGATGACGTCGTTGTTGCGATGGCGGCTGATTTCCTGAGTATTATGGCGTTTTGGTGCTGGACAAACGGAATATACAATTCATCCATCGGACTTTTCCAAGGGACGGGGCATACAGAAGTTACGATGCTTGTGGATGTGTCACGACTCTGGGTGTTTCGGTTTCTGACACTGTTTTTATTTGAAACGGTGTTTCATATGGGCGTGCGCAGCATATGGTACAGCGTGGTGGTCAGCAATGGCATATCAGCGGCAGTATTGTATGTGCTTTACCGTATGCGCATCTGGCGCAAACCGGGTATGCAGAAAAAGAAGCGCATGGGTAATTAAAAAGAGATTGCGGAAACTCAGATTGGGATGCTATATTGTTTATAGTACAAACATGTGGAGGTATGATCATGAGAGTATTGGAAGGACTTGCCCCTGAGCGGGTATTTTACTATTTTGAAGAAATATGCGGGATACCGCATGGTTCCGGAAATGTAGAGCAAATCAGCAATTACCTGATGGATTTTGCAAAGCAGAAGGGACTTTATGCGGTACAGGATGCGTTAAAGAACGTTATCATTGTAAAACCGGCCACGTCCGGCTATGAGGAGGAGCCTGCGGTCATTCTGCAGGGACATATGGACATGGTGGCGGTGAAAAAGCCGGACTGCCCGATTGATATGGCAGTGGAAGGGCTTAGGCTGAAAGTGAATGGCGATAAAATCTATGCGGAGGGAACCAGTCTGGGCGGCGACGACGGGATTGCGGTTGCCTATGCGCTGGCGCTTTTGGAGGCGGACCATTTATCCCACCCGAAGCTGGAGGTAGTGATTACCGTGGACGAGGAGGTCGGCATGGACGGCGCCAGAGGCATCGACTTGTCGTTTTTGACCGGCAGGAGAATGTTGAATCTGGATTCCGAGGAGGAGGGTATTTTCCTGACGAGTTGTGCAGGAGGCGCCCGCATGGAGTGCAGGCTGCCGATGTCAGTCTGTGAAAAAGAAGGGCCGGTATGCAGAATCAGTGTGGAAGGGCTGATAGGCGGACATTCCGGCGCGGAAATCCATAAGGGGCGCGGCAATGCCAACTGTCTTATGGGTCGGATTCTAAACAGTCTGGCTTCAAAGGTGGCGCTTTCTATTAAATCCATGGAGGGCGGACTGGCTGACAATGCGATTCCGAGGCAGACCGTCTGCGAGGTGGTGCTGGAAAAGGAGCAGGAGGATACCTTTAAGGCGCTGCTTTTGGAGATAGAAGGTAAAATAAAGAAGGAACTTGCCTCCAAGGATAAGGATTTTCAGATTACGGCAGTCTTTACCGGGGAGGAGCATACCATTTGTGCGGACGTGGAAAGCACGAAGCAGGCGGCGGCTTTTCTGGCGGCGCTGCCAAACGGCGTGCAGGCAATGAGCGCGGATGTGGAAGGGCTTGTGGAGACTTCACTGAATCTGGGCATGGTATCTTATGTTGCGGGAAGCAAGGAGCTTCGCTGCACTTTTTCCCTCAGAAGCTGCATTGAGAGTGCAAAGCAGGCGCTTGTGGAGAAGGTAGAGGCAGTCACGATGCTTGCCAGCGGAAGCTGTGATATTTCCGGGGATTACCCGGGCTGGGCATATCGGGTTCATTCCCCGCTTCGGGATAAAATGGTGGCGCTTTACGAGGAAATGTACGGCGAAAAGCCGCGTCTGGAAGCAATTCACGCAGGTCTGGAGTGTGGAATCCTTGCGGCGAAGCTGGAGGACCTTGACTGTATTTCCTTCGGCCCCAATATGGAAAACATTCATACCACGGAAGAAACCCTGTCGGTATCCTCTGTGGCACGGGTATGGGATTATCTGGTGAGGCTTCTGGCACAGAAAAATATTTAAATAAAAATTGAGATAAGGACTTGATTTTATTTCCGTGACACGGTATAATAACATTCGTGTTACGGGGTGTGGCTCAGTTTGGTTAGAGCGCTGTCTTAGGGAGGCAGAGGCCGCAAGTTCGAATCTTGTCACTCCGATAGAAAAAGCTTGGTAAATGCCAGGCTTTTTCTTTTTCGTGTTGCATTTCATGTTGTATACTGCTGAAATAAATATGAAGAAATATAAATTATGTCACAGATAATTGCACGGCCGGTGATTTTATGGTAGATTAATTTCCGAAAGGAGAGACAGAATTATGCGGAAGAAATTTTTGACTGGCATATTGCCTTTTATGCTGCTGCTGTCTGCCTGCAGCTCGGTAAAGGGAGAAGATTCACAGGTTTCCAGACCTGAAGACCTTGTGGAATTCATTGGCGGTGCAGGCGGTGAAACGACGCGGGATGAAAATAAAGATGGCGGTACGTCTTCTGACGTTTTGGATCATGCAGCAGAAGGAGATCAGACGCAGGAGCCGGAAGCCACGGTACAGCCTGATGGCGGAGCAGAAACACCGGCGCCTGCCGAAGAGGAAGGAAATCTTACCTATAAAGAAATGTATGCGCAGGCAGTTTCCGAAACGGATTCTGCGATGTTTTCGTTGATTTATCTGGACAATGACGATATTCCGGAACTGGTGGTTTCGCGTGATGAAAGTTATTCCATTTATACAGTAAAGGACAATACCATATTCTGTATGGCGGATTCCCTGACTACTGTGTCCCTGACTTACTTTGAGCGGACGGGCATTGTGTGTGGGTTTGACCGCTGGAATGGCGGGGGTGATGAAGGCGGCTATGGACAGTATTATTATCAGACATCGAAGGATGGGACGCTTGCAAACGACGCCACACCTATATTGAACGATACTTACAATGCTGTCTATGATGATGAGGGTAATTACACAGGCGCGGGAATTGAAAACTATTATTATATGGGACAGGAGACCGATGAGGCGTCATACAAGGAAATGCAAAGCAGTCTTGGGATTACAGAGGATGGAGAAATATCGTGTATGGAGAATGCGCTCGGAAAAGAAGAAATGCTTGCGGCTTTAAGCCGGTAGGAGTGCTGTTTTAGGGATGAAAATATCTTGAGAAATTTTTAAAAAGAAGAGGGTATTGCGCGTAACGGAAAAACCGTTATGTGCAGTACCCTCGAAACATTTTAAATGAAACAGGTGGGTTGACAGTTCCCACATCTCCAACTGGGGTGACGGCTGCCCGTTCCGTCCTCTGATTTCATTTAATATAACTTATGCTTCTTTGAGTTTTATTATACAATATTTTGATTACTTGTCAAGTTTATTAATGTGCCCTTGGCGATAAAATTTTTTACACGGGTTGGATTCAATGTGTAGAGGGAGCGGGCGTAATAGATATTCTGCAAGCTTATCCTGACGGCAACTTTAACAAAATCACCATTCAGAACATATTCTTTTACAAATTCAATAGAATCATCTCTGACATTCTTTCCTATGTAATCGGGAGAGGCTATGATGGTTTCGATATCATTTCCGTACTTTTTGAAATCCTCCAAATGAGAAGACTTCATATGTTCTATGTTGGAATCTGCGATATAGATTGGCGTTCCAACAGATATATTCAGTTTTAGTGCGTTTATTGTTCCTGCTGAGAATTCGCCAATTTTTCTTCGTGGCATAGACTACTGCACTAGACCTCCCTTCTTCTATTTTATGTTGACTGATAATGAAAGGCTGCATTTATTGTGCCCTGAATCTGTTGTCTGCGTCTTAGCTTTGCGCGTTGGGATTAAAAACAGGAATGATAACGATACTGATTGGAATAAAGATTCCCTGTTGAAAAATTAGATATTTTTGATATATGTATCGTACAACAAAAAAACAGATACGTCAATATGGCATAAGATGATTATGCACCGCGGGGGTTCAAAAGGGATTGAAGAAAAGCAGGGAATATGGCATAATGTAGTAGCGGATAAAGGCAGCAGCAGGTTCGCTTTGACGAATGAAAATAGCAGCAGAGAAAAGAAAGCGTGATGGTAAAATGCAAGGCTATAATTGTATTATGATATACAAAAAAGGCGGGAAGGAATTGCTTTTCTGCAGGCGGACGAAGGACCCGTATAAGGGGAAATACAATCTTGTGGGCGGGAAAATTGAGCGGGGAGAGGACGGTTTTCACGCGGCGTACAGGGAGCTTTATGAGGAAACGGGCATTTCAGAAAAGCAGGTGACGCTGAAACACATGATGGATTTTACTTATTACAATCAGGGCTGTTATGTCGAGGTCTATGTGGGCTCTCTTGAGAGCGAGGTTGTGCTGCGGGAGGAGAAACATCCGCTGGTGTTTTTGGAACTGGAAAAAGAAGATTTCTTTTCGCTGGAAAAGTTTGCGGGGGAAGGAAATATCGGACATATGATTGAACAGGTGAAGGATTATGGAGAAGGTATCGCAGAAGAAAAACGGTGAAGGGCAGAGGCATGATGCCGCGCGGCAGGAGCAAAGGAAGCAGGATGGCAGAAAAATGGAACGCGCAGAGAAGAAGGTTTCTAACACACCCCAGTGCCCTGTTGTAAAAAAATGCGGCGGCTGCAAAGGTTTCGGGCTGTCCTACAATCAGCAGCTTCAGAAGAAAGCGAAGGTACTGGAAGAGCAGTGCGGGCAGTTTGGCAAGTTTGAGCCGATTGCCGGCATGAAGAATCCTTATCACTACAGAAACAAGGTGCATGCCGTATTTGGCGAGGACAGGCGGCACAATATCATATCGGGCATTTATGAGGAAGGCACCCATAGGATTGTGCCGGTGGATAGCTGCCTTTTGGAAGATAAGAGGGCGGATGAGATTATTGTGTCCATCCGCGGGCTGCTGAAATCCTTTAAAATCCGCCCCTACAATGAAGATACGGGGTATGGTTTGTTTCGGCATGTATTAATCAGGACGGGGTATGCCACAGGCCAGATTATGGTGGTGCTTGTGCTGGCGTCGCCGATTCTGCCGTCCAAAAATAATTTTGTGAAGGCATTATTGAAGCTGCATCCCGAAATTACCACGATTGTGCTGAATGTAAATGATAAAGATACCAGCATGATTCTGGGAGAGAAGGAAACCGTGCTGTACGGCAAGGGATATATTGAGGATACTTTGTTGGGAAAGACGTTCCGTATTTCTTCCCGTTCCTTTTATCAGGTCAATCCGGTGCAGACGGAAAAGCTGTATCAGAAGGCGATTGCGTATGCAGACTTAAGCGGCAGGGAAACTGTGCTGGATGCGTACTGCGGGACAGGGACAATCGGTCTGATTGCAAGCGGCAGTGTGAAAGAGGTTATCGGCGTGGAACTGAATTCTGCCGCCGTAAAAGATGCCAGAATCAATGCAAAGCAGAACCGCGTATCCAATATTACGTTTTATGAGAAGGATGCGGGAGANTTTATAAGACAGATGGCGGAGCAGCAGGCGTCAGTGGACGTGGTGTTTATGGATCCGCCCCGCGCAGGCAGCACGGAGGTATTTTTGGATTCCCTTGTAACGCTGAAGCCNAAAAGAATTGTGTATGTTTCCTGCAATCCGGAGACGCTGGCGCGTGATCTGCGTTATCTGAAACGCAAAGGCTACCGNATGGCAAAGGGNGCGGGCGTGGATATGTTTCCGTGGACTTCGAGCATAGAGGCGGTCGTGCTGCTNACCCCGCAAAAGCGTTAAAGGACAAAATGCAAGGACGAAAGGCGATTGCATATGAAAATATTAAAAATAATCTGGTNTACTTTTTTGGGATTTNTATCAGTCATTATTCTATTTATACTGTTGTGCGCTTTTAATCCGAAGCTGACAAATGCTGTGGCGGCTTTCCTGTATCCGAACGGTACAAGTGGATATACGTCAGGCGGGCAGTCATCGGGCGGACAGCCTGCAGGTGGGCAGTCGTCAGGCGGGCAGTCTGTGAGCCTTCAGCCTTCGGGCGGACAGGGCAATGCAGAAAACGCCGGTATGACGTATAAACCGTCAGCGGACGGGACAGGGAGCGGACTTTCTTCGGGCTATGTGCCGCCTGACCGGACAGAGATTGTAATACCGGAAAATGTATCGGGCAGAAACGGGTATCAGCCGGTTCAGGAAGACAATACGCAGATTGCGGATACGGAAGCCGAGGTACTGCGGCAGCAGATTGGGACGGGAGAAACCGGGGAAGGACTGACCTTTGATTCCTTGTANTATCCGTACTATGCCATGCTGAGCGAGAGCGGNCAGAGNCTGTACCGNCAGATATATGCCAATGCGCTTAATNTGAACGGGGTTTTTGCTCCTGCACAGGATATANCCGTGAATGAAATCCGAAATGTGTTNGCGGCGGTTTATAATGACCATCCGGAGNTTTTCTGGCTTGACACNNCATATNCCTGCAAATANATANNGAACGGACAGTGTGTGGAAATTGACTTACANTTTAACCGCACGGCACAGAATCTGGACAGCNCCAGAGCGGAATTTGAGCAAAGGGNNGCCGTGATTGTAAGCGGGGCACAGAATCTGGGAAGCGAATATGAGAAGGAAAAATANGTACATGANATGCTGCTTGCGCAGGTGGAATACAGCCTTTCGGCGGAGATGAATCAAAGNGCGTACAGCGCGCTGGTAAACGGAAGGACGGTGTGNGCCGGCTATGCCAGAGCCTTTCAGTATNTGATGCAGCAGNTAAATGTCCCCTGTTATTACTGCACCGGCTTTGCAGGGGAGAATCANGCATGGAATTTAATTCTGCTNAGNGACGGTTACTACAATGTGGATACNACATGGGANGACACAGGTGCAGGCGNTTATGATTANTTCAATAAAACNGACGCGGACTATGCGGATACCCATATCAGGCAGGAGCTTTCGGTATATCTGCCGCCGTGTGACGGGCAGCTNTANCGGACGCAGGAAATAGAACTGGTGGAAAATCCGGACGGCAGCGGCACGCTGCGCAGTCTGGCAGATGTAGGAAAAACAGAGTCAGATGTNCTNNATTCCATTCAGGACTATTACACGGACTGCTATAATCAGATTGTGCAGAAGGGAAGCGGCACCTATGNGTTTTCCAATGTACTTGGGNATCTCGATGCGCTGCAGAGTTGGTACGAGATTTACGAGACAGGAGCGTACAGTCAGGGGTATATGGAAAATGCAGTGCTGGCAGTCGGGGCGACTGCATGGGATATGAACCTGAGTCTGGAGGAACTGCAGGGCGGCAGATATTTGGTAACACATGAAATCACCATACGCTNAGCGNNTGNTNNANACNGTAGACAAAGTNNGTACCCGGCTCGAAAGAGCCGGGGCTTTTTTATTTCTTACGAGAGTCTTACAAAANTCTTACAAAACCGGANNAATCATTGTGAAGTTAACGAAANAATNCTANAATANTGACAAAGTAANNAGAATGCNCTANGCGGNATGATGGAAAGGAAAACGACCATGAAAAACAGGAAATGGATTTGTCTGCTTTTGTCNGCNNTTANGNTGCTTGCAGGCTGCGGCAGCAGGGGCGGCGGNCAGCCCGCAGGAAACAGCGGCAGCATGGAAAGCGGTNNGCAGACAGGAGAAACAANGGACGCNGCAGTGATAGANCGCATGATGTCGGACGGAGTTTATGACGTGGNAATGGANGANGAAAAGCTGGCGTCTCCNCTGCAGGAGGGGGAGACTTTCCTTGGAGCNCAGTATTATAANGGNGAGCGGCTCTGGTATATCGGGAATGAGGAAGGACAGGTATTCTGCTACCATGAGGAACAGGGAGAGAGGGAGCTTCTTCTGGAGGAAGTGCAGCAGACCCGCCGGAGCAAATTGTGTAAGTGGCTCAGGGACGAGGAGCGCTTTTATATATTGAACGGTATTTCACTGCTGGTGTTGGATACAGATGGGGAAAAGGTATATGAAATCAGGCCGGAAGAGAGCATAAAGGATATTGCCCTGTCCAAAGAGGGCGATGTTATTTTAGTAATGAGAGACGAAAGCCGGTTTAGTTATGTGCTGCAGATTCTCAATCCGGAGACAGGTACACTGTCAGGCAATTACGCACTCTCGGAATGTTTCGGCATAGCGGAGGGAGCGGTAAAAGGTGTTCTTGTGCTGGACTTAAGCGGGGCTTATGATTTGGACGTCGGAAGCGGGGAAAAAATCTGGTACATGAGGTGGAGCGGCACTTCTTACAGCCCCAACATAAACAGCAATTTTTTTTACACCCTTAAAATGACAGAGGACGGCGGCATGGAGATGCTGCAGGGCGGATGGGAAAAAGAAGAATATTATGCAGTAAGCATAAGAAAGATAAATCCGGATGAAATGGATAAAATCCCGCTGGTGTTCAGGGTGATGTATGCAAACAGCGGGCTGAAGCTGCTGGTGGCGAGGTTCAACCAGCAAAATCAGGAATACCATGTGTTTCTGCAGGAGAGGAGCGACGACGAGTATTACGAGGACTTTGTGGCGCGCACCGATATGGAAATTGCCACGGGAAAAGGACCGGATATGTTTGAAGAAGATGTGGTATCGGATATCTATGTGCTTGTCGAAAAAGGGGCGCTGGAAAATCTGGAACCTTATTTTGCACAGAGTACAATTGACAGGAACGATTATCATCCGGCAGCATTTCAGAATCTCGGCAGGGAAGGAGAAATTTACAGCGTCGGGTATGAAATGCGTGTAGAGACCATGTATATCAGGGAAGAACTGACGGGCGGCAGCCGGGAGATCGGGCTGACAGCTCTCTTAGACAATATGGAAAGCTGTGATGAACCGATGATTTTTAATTCCACTTATTATAGGTCATCTGGAGGACTGCTGCGGTATTTTTTTGCAATGTCCGAAGATTTCTATGGCATGGTGGACTGGGAGCAGAAAACCTGTGATTTCAGCGGGGAACTGTGGGAAAAAATACTGAGGGTTTCCAAAGAATACGGCGTGACGGACAGGAACAGGGAGTGGGAGGAAGCTGCTTATCCCGTGAGCACGTTTGGGTTTTCGGGTTTTGTGAGCTATGATGCGTATGCCATGCAGGAAGGCATGGTGATGGTCGGATATCCTACGGAAGAAGGTATGGTAAGCTATCTGAGAACGGGCGATATTGCCATGAATGCCGACTCCGCACACAAGGAAGGGGTGTGGCAGTTTATACAATTTTTGCTGGAAGAAGAAAACCAGAAGCTTGTACTGTCGGACAACCTTCTGCCGGTGCATGAGGAAGTGCTGTCAGACAGTGTCAATGAGACCAGCAAGGATTACCATGTGATTATAGATGGCAGGGAGTTGGAGGGCACCATTTCACAGGAAATACTGGACAGATTCTGGGAATGTTTGGATAATGCGAAGCCTGCACCTTACAGGACTGAGCAGATTCTTGCCATTATACGGGAGGAAGCGGAGCTTTATTTTACGGGAGATAAAAGCATAGAAGAAATCAGTGATATCATCGAAAACAGGGTGAAGCTTTATCTTGCGGAGATGGAGTAACGTGCGAAAGGTGAAGAAATGGGAGCGGCTTAAAGCCGCCCTTGAAAGGTTCAGATGTAAATAAAAATGCGCAAGGAGGACTGACTGTGAAGAAAAGAAAATGGTTCTGTCTGCTCTTATCCGCCATTTTGNTGCTGACAGGCTGTGGCAGCAAAGGCAATGAGAACACCGGAAAAGATTTAGAGAGCGGTATTTCGGAAGAAGAGAGGTATGATTTTGAAATAACAGAAGAAGCACCTGTNTTTTCCTTACAGTCAGGAGAGACTATACTTGGGGCACAGTACCTTGACGGGGAACGGATCTGGTTCCTGAAANANGNNGCAGGGCAGTTATTGTGTTACCANGAGGATAAGGGGGAGCGGGAGCTGCTNCTGGAGCATGTNCCGGCAGTTTTTACCGGACGGAATCTGTACATGGACGGGGAAAACTTTTATGCTTACAATCTTGATAAGCTGACAGTGCTGGATACGGAAGGAAACGAAGTGAATACGCTGTATCCGGAGGGGAGAATCATAAGCCTCTGTCAGTCGCGGGAAGGCAGTATTGTCCTTGCCATNGAAAGCGGNAGCGGTGCAGTATTGAANACACTGGATGNGGAGGGCGGTACGCTGTCGGGCGCCTGCACGATATCAAAATGTGTCGGCATAGGGACGGGAACGGAGCGGGAAATCCTTGTGGTAGACTGGACCGGAGCTTATGACATTGACATGGAAAGCGGGGAGAAAAGCTGGCACATGAAATGGAACGGCACTTCCTACAGCCCGAGGGGCGACCGGTTCTGGCTGGCCGCNGGCATGGGGAAGGACGGCATNCTGGAGCAGATAGAAAGCGACGGGGATACTTATTATGTGGTAGGATTAAAGAAAGTAAATCCTGAGGAAATGGGGAAAATCCCTCTGGTTTTCAGGGTNTTNNNTGCCGANGCNGGATTAAANCAGCTTGTGGCAAAATTTAACAGGGAAAACAAGGAATACCATGTGTTTTTAGAGGAACGTGTAGGGGAATACGCCTGGGACTTTCAGGCGCGCAACGACATGGAGATTGCGACGGGGCAGGGACCGGATCTGATTGCAGAGGATGCCGTGTCAGACATGCGGGTGCTTGCAGAAAAAGGAGCGCTGGAAAATCTGGANCCCTATCTGGNACAGGCNGGAATNAANAGNGAGGATTACCATCNGGAAACGTTTCAGAGNCAGGGCATGGCGGATGGCATATANAGCGCCGGATATATGATGTATGTTGAAAGTATCTACATTAAGNANGAACTGCTGGACNGCGGAGGNCAGACCAGCATTGAAACCCTGNTAAACAATATGGAAAGCTACGGNAAACAGGCGATTTTTAACCAAATGCTGAACTATACCCCTGTCAATCTGCTAAGATATTTTTTCAGGATGTCAGATNANTTTTACGGCATGGTGGACTGGGAAGGGAAAACCTGCGATTTCAGCGGGGAACTCTGGGAACAGATACTGCGGGTCTGCGGGCAGTATGGCCTGACGGAAAGAAACATGGAGTGGGAGGAAGTTGCCGGCTGGGGATCCACATATAACTTTTCTGATCTGGCGTGGCGCGTACGGGATGCCGGACAGCAGGGTATGATGCAGGCAGGCTACCCATCNGAAGANGGCATGGTAAACGAGCTGNGGTTGGATTCTGTTGCCATAAACGCTGATTCCGGGCACAAGGAGGGCGCGTGGCAGTTTATCCGGTTTCTNNTGGANGAGGAAAACCAGAAGCTGGTGTCGGCGGAACANATTATGCCGGTGCATGTGGGGGCGCTGGAATGGAGCGTGGAGGAATACCTGTATGATTATTATAATAATACAATGACAAGTGACGGAGGATATATTATCAGGCCGGAGCTTCCGGAGGGGATAGAGGAAAAGTTCTGGGAGTGCCTTGCCAATGCAAAGCCGGCATCCTACCGGACGGAGCAGGTGCTTGCCATTATTGAGGAAGAAGCGGAGCTTTATTTTACGGGAGACAAGACAGTAGAAGAAATCAGNGCCGTGATAGAAAACAGGGTGAAGCTTTACCTTGCGGAGATGGAGTAATGATGAAACTTTAGCAGAGGAGAAAAGAATTATGAAACAAACATTCAAAATATTACTGATTCTATTTCTGGCAGGTGCCTGGTGCGTAGGATGCAGTGGCGAGAACGGGCATGCAGACGAGAATGAACCTGCTATGATTCAGACCTTTACGGAAAGTGACGTGGCAGTGATACCTGTGATAGAAGAATATGATTTTGCGGCTGCAAAAGGTATGGGCTCGATGCAGCAAATACGGGGTATGCTGCCGGGTACAGGTGAGGGAGTCTGGTACATGGTATCCATTGATGGTGTGGAATATTATTATGGGAAGTATGATCATACAGACGCAGAAGGGGCAGATTATTTCGGGTATGCTATTTTCAGCAGCAGTTATTCCCGGCAGAACGGAATCTCTGTAGGAATGACGATGGAAGAAGTACTTGAAAAATATCCCAACATGGCAGTGATGAATTTTGATGGAAGTTATTTGGATAAAGAAGTGACAGGGCATCAAGGTTGGAACCCAATTGCGTATCCTCGCAGCTATGTAGGCATGGATGCGGATTGGGATTATGCAGGAAAAGATTACCAATGGTCAGATCAGTTTGATTGTATTATGATTGCGGATATCGATTTGGGTGCGGAAGATACATTACCTCTTTACCTTGCACTTATGGTAAAAGATCATGCTGTTGCTGCAATTACGTTTTATTATCCGACAGCGGGGTAAACAGGATAAAACAGGGATGACGGAGAGGATGTTCATAATGAATAAAGCGAAATATTCATTTGCGGTATTGGTTTTAGCATTATTGTGCTTCTGCGGAGGGTGTGGCAAGGAAAGGGGAGAATCGGATAGATCTGTCTCATCGGCTTTTCGAGATGTACTTTTGAATGAAGCAACCGTTTTCTGTACGGATAAGCTTCCAAAGAGTGATACGAATGGAGCCAACGAGTTTGAAGGATTATTAAGCGAAATGCCATACGGATATGATTATGCAAGGCGGATAGACCGGTTTGCGGTATTGGATTTAGACGGGGATGCTATACCGGAAGTAGTGCTGGAACTGGCGGAGTATGGGGGATTTATCGTTCTTCGCTATAGGGACGGGCGGATACATGGAAATGTGTTTGGGTACAGGAGTATGAACTTATTGAAAGAAAATGGTGCATTCCATGGCGCAAGCAGCGCGTTTGAAGGTTCTGTAGGAAAACTGTGTTTTATAGGGGATACGGTTGTTGATGACGATAAGCTGAGATTTTTGGAAAGCATAGATCGGGAATCCTATTATATAGACGATATTTTGGTAGACAGTAGTGAATACGAAAGGGCATTTGCATTATTTAGTGAAACCCCGGCGGCAGAGTGGTATAACTATACGGAAGAGACAGTCTGTGAAATTTTTGTGGAAGGCGTTTTGTTTAGGGAACCTTCTGCAGAAGCTGCAGAAAATGCAAAGGAGCGTCAGGCTTACTTAGATTCGCTTTCTTATCTGCTTGATTTAACCTATGATTATACCAGTAAAACTTTGGAAAAGTTCAATGCAGATGCCAGGAGTTATTATGACGGATGCTATGAGGAGATGAACCGGATATACCAATTGTGTCAGGAAAGGTTATCCGGTGAGGCGCTTGAGGCCTTAAACGCGGAACAGCAGCGCTGGGAGGAAAGTAATGCGGAGACGCTGGAAGAGAGGTTACAGGTTTATTATGCTGACAGTATAGAGGAATTAGAGGACAGAACCTTGTATTATACATACGGGGATATTGCACTCAGGCGGACGCTCAGGCTTATCAATCTCTATTATGGATTTGATTTTTATGATTGGACAGTACAATAAGCGCTTAGTCTTTTGCAGTTTGGGAATGGCAGGAGGAAGCTGCAAACTTCAGGTGGAGTAAGAGAGAACGGCGCAGATAGTGCCGCCGCCGACTACAACATCCCCGTCATAAAGTACAACAGCCTGTCCCTTTGTAACTGCGCGCTGGGGCGAATCAAACTTAATTTGCAGTGTGTCGCCGTCAATCTGCAGCACACTTGCCCACTGCTCCGCCTGCCGATAGCGTACCTTTGCTTTCAGCCGCAGGGGAGTATGAATGGAAGGAACGGAAATCAGGTTGATGTCGTTGGCAATCAGGGATGTGGCATACAACTCGGATTCTCTGCCCAGTGTGACTGTATTATCAGTGGAATTCACCGCGCAGACATACATCGGTTCCGGAAAAGAAAGCCCAAGTCCTTTCCGCTGACCGATGGTATAACGGATAATGCCGCAATGCCTGCCTAGAATATGACCTTCTCGGTCAATGAAATTGCCGGCAGGATATTTCTTTTGGGTGTACCTTTCCATAAACTCTGCATAGTTTCCGTTTTGTACAAAGCAGATATCCTGACTGTCGTGTTTGTGGGCGTTGAGAAAGCCCTGCGCCTCGGCAATCCGGCGGACTTCCTGCTTTGTCATGCAGCCTAAGGGAAACAGAGTATGCCTTAGCTGCTCCTGTGTCAGGCTATACAGCACGTAACTCTGATCTTTCTTGTCATCGAGAGCCTTTTTCAACAGGTATCTGCCGGATTCCCTGTCCTGCTCAATACGGGCGTAATGTCCTGTAGCGATGCAGCCGCAGCCAAGTTCCCGGGCGCGGCTGTAAAGTCTGTCAAATTTCAGATAGCGGTTACAGTCGATACAGGGATTGGGCGTTCTTCCGTTTTCATAGGCGTCAATAAAACGACTTATCACAGTTTGCGCAAAGCTTTCCGAGAAATTAAACACATGGTAGGGAATATCCAGTTTATAAGCAACGCTTCTGGCGTCCTCCACGTCGTCGAGCGAGCAGCAGGAGTGCGCCCGAGGGATGCCGACGTCTTCATTCTGAAACAGCTTCATGGTTACACCCATTAAATCATATCCTTGTTCTTTCATCAGAAAGGCAGCTACGCTGGAATCGACGCCGCCGCTCATGGCAATCAAAGCTTTCATTTTTTCAATCTTGGCTCCTTAGGTTTAAACTTCACAGCTTCGCATGGCAAGAATGGTTTTTTCAATCAGGGTGTCCAGTTCCCAGCCGAGCATGGCGGCCCCTCGTTCGATGACGTCCCGAGAACAGCCGGCAGCAAAATTCAGATTTTTATATTTCTTTTTGACAGATTTCAATTCTAAATCGGACACACTTTTGGAAGGGCGCATAAGCGCCACCGCGCCGATAAGACCGGTCAGCTCGTCCACAGCATACAAAACCTTTTCCATTTCATGTTCCGGTTTGATATCTACTGTCAGTTCATAGCCGTGGCTTGCCGTTGCATGAATGATGTTTTCATCGATACCGCGTTCCCGCATAATAGCCTGCTCTTTGATGCAATGCTGTTCGGGAAACTGCTCGAAGTCCAAATCATGTAAAAGACCGACGATGCCCCAGAATTCTTCTTCCTCAGCATAACCAAGCTCTCTCGCAAAATAGCGCATGACGCCTTCGACGGTCAGGGCGTGTTTGAGATGAAAAGGTTCCTTGTTAAATTCGGTAAGCAGCGACCACGCTGCTTCTCTTGTCAGAATTTCTGCCATAAATGTAAATATCCTTTCTTTGAAAAATACTTGTCAACAGTACGCTTACGTGGTATTATAACACACATAAAACATATGAAAATAGTAGGGTATTAACAAAAAGAGTACAAATGCACACTGCTTTATATCACATACGTATCGGAGGAACGTTCCCTTTGCTGGTTCAGAATGTCCTGTAAGGTTATTCCGTCAAGATACTCATTGATAACCCGGTAAAGTCCCTGCCAGACGGGGAGGGTTGCACATTCGTTGCAGCGTTCACATTCGATGGGAGTGTGTTCCAGACAGGCAACGGGGGAAAGGCTGCCTTCTGTAAGGCGGAGTATCTCTCCGACGGTGCATTTATCGGGTGCTTTGGCGAGGCGGTACCCGCCCTGGAAACCGCGCGTGGTCCGCAGGATATCGGATTTATTGAAAAGTGGGATAATCTGTTCCAAATATTTTTTTGATATATCCTGACGCTCTGCAATATCCTTCAGGGCAACGTAACCTTCCCCCTGATGTTCCGTCAAATCCAGCAGCATGCGCAGTGCATAACGTCCTTTTGTTGAAATTTTCATAAGAAATACCTCCTCACTTATTATCCTATAATACCATATACTTTGTAGGTATTCAAGCGGGGAAATGCAGGAAAAGTTGCAGAATGGAAGTGAAAGGAGTAGAGATGAGAGAGTACAATTTTGACAGAGAGATTTCACGGAAAAATACAAACAGCTTAAAATATGACTTTGCAGCAGAGCGGGGCTGTAGGGAAGATGCGCTTCCCCTGTGGCTTGCGGACATGGATTTCCCGACGGCAGAACCGGTTCTTGAGGCACTGCACAATGCTGTCAGCCACGGGATTTTCGGGTACAGCGAGGTGAAAAAGCCATATTATGATGCGGTTTTTAAGTGGTACAAAAAGCATTTTGGCTGGGAGCCAAAGGAGGAATGGCTGGTAAAAACACCGGGCGTTGTTTTTGCTCTGGTTATGGCAATCCGTGCCCTGACAGAGCCGGGCGACGGCGTGCTGATTCAGACGCCGGTGTATCATCCGCTCCATTCTGCGATTCTGGACAATGGCAGGAAGCTGGTGAAAAATGAACTGTTGTATGTGAACGGACATTATGAAATTGATTTTGCCGATTTTGAAGCAAAAATCAAGGAGAATGGCGTAAAGCTGTTTATCCTCTGCTCGCCGCACAATCCTGTCGGCAGGGTCTGGACGAAAGAGGAATTGCAAAGACTGGGAGAAATATGTGAAAAATATGGTGTGATTGTGGCGTCGGATGAGATTCACTGCGATTTTACGCTGCCTGCATATCCACATACGGTATTCCCTCTGGCGTGTCCTGCGTTGGAGGAGCGGACCATCATTTGTACTGCACCGAGCAAAACATTCAATCTGGCGGGGCTGCAGGTTTCCAATATCTGGATTCCGAATGAAGACATAAGAAAGAAGATTCTAAAAGAAATCGGGAATTGCGGCTATTCCCAGTTGAATTCCCTCGGGCTGGTGGCGGCGCAGGCGGCATACGAGGGCGGAGAAGAGTGGTTAATCCAGTGCAGGGATTATCTGTATGGCAACCTTGATTTTCTGCGCTCGTTTTTGAAGGAAAGGCTGCCTGAAATCAAGCTGGTAGAGCCGGAAGGAACTTATTTTGCATGGCTGGACTGTTCGACGATTCAGCCTGACGGGGAGAAACTGCGAGATTTTATCGTGAATAAAGCAAAGCTCTGGCTTACTTCGGGGGCTGTATTCGGAGAAGCCTCCGGCTGTTTCCAGCGCATGGTGCTGGCTTGTACGCGAAAGACGCTTGAGGAAGCGCTGGAAAGGCTGGAAAAAGCAGTAAAAGAGATACGTGGATAAGGAAACGCTGATTCAGTCAGCGTTTCCTTAGGTAAAGGTTCCGCCCTTCTCTTCACAGTATTTGCAGCGGTACAGCTCTTTTTCCTCGTCTGCAAGAAGGAAGATGTGCGGCAGCTCCTGCTCGATTGAGGTGATGCAGCGGGGGTTTTTGCAGCGGATTACATTTTTTATCATCTTGGGGAGCACCAGTTCCTTTTTGTCCACGATTTCCCCGTCCTTGATGACATTGACGGTAATATTGTGGTCGATAAAGGCGAGCACGTCCAAATCAAGCTGGTTGATGTCACATTCCACTTTCAGGATGTCTTTTTTGCCCATTTTATTGCTGCGGGCGTTTTTGATGATGGCAACTGTGCAGTCCAGCTTGCCAAGCTGCAGATGCTCGTAAATATCCATGCTTTTGCCTGCTTTGATGTGGTCAAGGACAAAGCCTTCTTCAATTTTTCCTACATTTAACATAGTTATCCTCATTTCTGCGCGGCTTTATTGAATAAGTCACTCTAGCGTGCAAGTATATGGCGCTGCGCAGGCACATACTTGCGTTTTATGGTTAATCTACATTGATTTCCAACAGCGTAAGGATAAGCGCCATGCGGACATAGACGCCGTACTGCGCCTGCTTGAAATAGGCAGCGCGGGGGTCGCTGTCCACTTCCACGGAAATCTCGTTGACTCTGGGGAGCGGGTGAAGCACCAGCATGTCAGGGCGCGCCAGCTCCATTTTGGCAGCGTCAAGAATATAGAAATCTTTTAAGCGGACGTAATCTTCTTCGTTGAAGAAGCGTTCCTTCTGCACCCTCGTCATGTAGAGCAGGTCAAGGGAGGGCATTACATTTTCAAGCCGGATGACTTCTTCATAAGGAATTCCTTTTTCCTTTAAGGAGTCGGTGATATAGTCCGGAACCTTCAGTTCTTCGGGTGAGATAAAGACAAAGCGGATGTTCGGATAGCGGACCAGTGCGTTAATCAGGGAGTGTACAGTCCGTCCGAATTTTAAATCGCCGCAGAGTCCGATGGTCAGGTTGTCGAGGCGTCCCTTTAAGGTCTGAATGGTCAGCAGGTCGGTCAGGGTCTGGGTAGGATGCTGATGACCGCCGTCGCCTGCGTTGATGACGGGGACGCCGGATTTTTCAGCAGCCACCATGGGAGCGCCTTCCTTCGGGTGGCGCATGGCGCAGATATCGGCGTAGCAGGAGATGATGCGGATGGTGTCCGATACGCTTTCTCCCTTTGCCGCAGAGGAACTGGCCGCCTCGGAAAAGCCGAGGACTTCGCCGCCCAGGCGGAGCATGGCAGATTCAAAACTGAGACGGGTACGGGTGCTCGGTTCATAAAAGCAGGTTGCCAGAATCCTGCCATCGCAGGCATGGGCATATTTTGCGGGATTTTTTTCGATGTTTCCAGCAAGAGCGAACAACTTGTCCAGCTCTTCCACGGAAAAATCAAGTGGGCTCATTAAGTGTTTCATGTTTTTTCCTCTCTTTCTATGATATTCGCGCGTATTGCGTCATTCCGAAAAAAATCGAAGAGAAAAATCTCTTCGATTTTGGTTACGATTCCATATAAGATAACAAGTCTTCCACGGATTTACGTTTGGGAGCAACAGGTTCTTCAGCGGGATAGCCGATGGGAATCAGCGCCGCCAGCTCTCTGTCCTCGGGAAGTGAAAGCAAAGCCGATGCTTTGGCTTCATCAAAAATACCTAAAATAACGGTGCCAAGTCCCTGCTCATAAGCGGCAAGGCAAAATGCCTCGGCAGCGATGCCGGTATCAAACATCTGCCAGCCCCCCTCTTTGGGAGTGCTGAAAGAGCCGTCCCTCTCAAAACCGCTTCTGTTTTTGATAAAGGTAACAGCGATGAGCGTGGGAGCACTCTTTATAATTTCTCCGTTTTTTGCATAAGAGGAGGTACATTCGGAAGCAATTTTATCCTTCAGTTCTCCTTCCACGGCAATATAACGTACAATCTGTGTGTGCTTCCAGCTAGGTGCGTAAGAGGCTGTCTCTACGATACCTGCAAGCACGTCCCGCGATACGGGCTTATCGGTAAACTGTCGTATACTTCTGCGTCCACGGATACATTCGTTGGCTGTCATGGAAATCCTCCTGTCATATGACCTCTTTGCGAGCAGGTGGTGCTGTTCTGCTCTTGGAACATTATAGCATAAGTGGGGTGGGGAAGCAATGAGAAAAAATAGGTTTGTAGCAAGGGACGCCGGTACAGCCGTATACTCCCACGGAGCCGCGCTTTCGCTCAACAAAAAACGTAGCGGACGCTAGGCTCGAAAGAACCTCGCCAAGCGCCAACGTTTTTTAAAGGGCTCCGTGGGAATATACGGCTGTACCGGCTGTCTCCTGCCCGAGCGCAGCAAGCACATTTGTGTTTTATAAAAGGCAAGGCGCATTTACTGCGCCGTTTTTTAATAACTAAAGACCGCGTGTAAGCGCAGCTTATACGGCTATCAGCCGTCGAGGCCACCATACCTGTTCGGACCGTATAAAAACGTCAGCACTTGGCGAGGTCTTTTCGAGCCTAGTACTGTTACGTTTTTATTCGAGCGAGAGCGCGTCTGAACAGGTATGGTGGCCTCGACGGCGTGACTTGCAGTAAAATGATGCTGCGACTTACCGGACTTCATCTTTGCAGAGAGAAAAAACGCATGCCGCTTGCATCTTACCGCGGATTCCATTATAATGAGCGTAAGAAGTTCCAAAACCCTGTGCGCATATCTGAAAGGCGGGACGGGTGAGGCAGATGAAAAGCAGGAGGCAGGACATGGCAAAAGAGAAGGATCAGGATATTGTATATAGCGAAAGAAAGCGGTGGATGTTTTTGGGGCTGCCCTTTACTTTTACCAAGTATATCATCAAAGACGATATGATTACCATCAATCAGGGATTTTTGAAAAAGGTGGAAAACGACTGTTATATGTATAAGGTACAGGATGTGGAGCACACGGCAAGCCTTGGTGAGCGTATCTTTGGAATGGGCACCATCACCTGCTATACGGGTGATACAACACATCCAAAGCTGATTTTACAGCATATAAAGCGCTCCAAAGAGATTAAAAACTATATTTTAGAGGCGTCCGAGGCTGCCCGCATGAGGCGGCGTACCTTGAATACGCTGGATATCGGTGCAAGTGGAATTGGCGATTTGGACGATGTGGATTAATTGCATAGAGCGGTATACAACAGGACGGTGGTTGCTTCCCCCGTCCTGTTTATGGCTTCCGATATAGCTGTCAATCGGTGGAACTTTCTTGTTGACTGATACAGTCACCTTCGGAAATCAGGCGCTCGAAGAGCAGCCCTGCCATAAACCAGAAGGGCAGGTAGTCGAGGCGGATGATTTTTTTAATATGCCACTTGGAGCGGCTGTAATCCCATGGACAGATATCTTTTTTGTTTAAAAGGGTTCCTGTGATAAACTCACCTGTAAAAATCAGGGCGGCATAGGACAGGCCTCTGACGAGCGGCGTTTTTTTCTTTAAAAGGCGGCTGACGGGAGCGAGAAAGCAGGCGCAGCCGTAGATGGGAAACATCCAGATGGAAGTGTTTCCGGTCAGTTTGAATTGCCGTCTTCTGAAAGAATTGAGAGCGGTAAAGGTGATTTCCATGCACCAGCCCAAAATGCCGCAGTGAATAAAATTATGGATATACTTTTTCATACAGAGAAGTATGTCCCCAAAAGGAAGAAATATACAATGAATTTTAAAGAGATGATGGAATATATGGAGTCAATTAAGGGCTGTGGCATCGTGCCGGGGCTTTCGGGTATCACGGAGCTTTGTAAAAGGCTGGGAAATCCGCAGGATGCGGTTTCGTTTGTGCACATAGCGGGCACAAATGGCAAAGGTTCGGTGCTGGCGTTTTTGTCTTCCATATTGAAATGCGCCGGTTACAGGGTGGGAAGCTATCATTCGCCGGCAGTGTTTACTTATTGTGAGAGGATACAGATAAATGGGCGCGCCATTTCCCAGAAGGCTCTCTGTGAATGTATGGAGGAAGTGAAAGCGGCGTGCGATGCCATGACAGCGGAGGGGTTTGCACAGCCTACGCCTTTTGAAGTGGAGACGGCCGCCGCATTTCTGCATTTCCGGAAAAATGCCTGTGATATTGTGGTCTTAGAAACCGGCATGGGGGGCAGGGAGGATGCGACCAATCTGGTCAATACAACAAAAGCGGCGGTATTGACGCCAATCGGCATGGACCATATGCAGTTTCTGGGGGATACGCCGGAAAAAATTGCCGCGCACAAGGTAGGCATTATAAAAAACGGATGTTATGTGATAACGGCGGGACAGAAGCCGGAGATTCTGGCAGAGATAGAAAAGGAAGCGGCGCAAAAGCGGTGTCCGCTCACCATAACAGGGGAAGCACAGAAAATCAAGTACGGTCTGGAAAAACAGAGTTTCTCCTATCAGGATGCGTCGGGAAAGCGCTATGAGGGGCTGGAAATCTCCCTTGCGGGAAAGTATCAGATAGAAAATGCAGCTTTGGCGGTGGAAACTGCAGGCAGGCTTGCCCTGTGCGGATACCCAGTCTCGGAAAAACAGCTTCGGAAAGGTCTTGCAGAGGCAAGCTGGCGGGGAAGGTTTCAGATAGCGGGAAAAAGGCCCCTTCTCGTTCTGGACGGTGCCCACAATGAGGAGGCTGCCAAAAAACTTGCAGAATCCATACGTTTCTATTTTACAAATAAAAGAATTGTTTATATAATGGGAATGTTGAAGGATAAGGAATGTGAGAAGGTGGTGGCGGAAACCTGTGCCTATGCGGAGCAGATTATCACGATAACGCCGCCGGACAATTCACGCGCGCTGTCTGCCATGGATTTGGCGCAGATTGTAAAGGAGTACCACCCTCACGTAACGGCGGCAGGAAGTCTGGAGGAGGGTGTGGAGATGGCGTACCTTCTGGCAGACAAAGCGGATGTCATACTTTGCTTTGGCTCCCTGTCCTATCTGGGACGTTTGGCAAAAGTAGTGGAGGAGAGGCAGAAAAACAGGCGTTAGCGTCAGAGGTATCAGAAAGCAGCCTGCGCAGAGAACGCTTCAGCATGGAGGTGTGATATGGATAAGGAAAAGATAGAAGCCGGAGTCAGAATGATTCTGGAGGGTATCGGCGAAGATATAAACAGAGAGGGTCTGCGGGAAACGCCGGAGCGGATTGCGAGAATGTATGAAGAGATTTTTGCAGGTTCCTCTGAGGACGCAGGCGCACACCTGCAAAAGACATTTTCTGCTTTAGGCAGCGACATTGTAGTGGAAAAAGATATTGTGTTTTACTCCACTTGCGAGCACCATATGATGCCGTTTTATGGAAAAGCCCATATCGCTTATATACCGGACGGCAGGGTAGTGGGCTTGAGCAAGCTGGCGCGGACGGTGGAGGTATTTGCGAGAAGGCTGCAGATACAGGAACAGATGACGGGGCAGATTGCGGACGCCATTATGCAGCATCTAAAGCCAAAGGGCGTGCTGGTAATGGTGGAGGCAGAGCATATGTGCATGACCATGCGCGGCGTGAAAAAACCGGGCAGCAGGACGCTTACACTGGCTTCCAGAGGCATGTTTGAGGAGGACGGCCGTCTGCGTGAGCAGGCTCTTGGCATGATTACGGCGTAATTGCGGGAGCGGCGTTCTTATCATAAGCAGGAAAGAGGTAACCATGGAGCGGGTAAACAATATAATGGCACATCCGCTGTTTTTACAGCATATGGAGCAGAACGAAGCGGCAGAGCAAGACAGGATATTCTGCCGTCATGATATGGGTCATCTGTTGGATGTGGCACGGATTGCCATGATTTTAAATTTAGAAGAAGGGCTGGGACTTGAGAAGGAAATTCTCTATGGCGCAGCTCTTCTGCATGATATCGGCAGGCATGAGCAGTATGAAAACGGGACGCCTCACGAGGAGGCGGGAGCGCGGATTGCGCCCGCGATACTTGAGGAGTGCGGTTACAATGAAAAAGAAACGGATGTTATTGTACAAGCCATTCGGCGGCACAGGACGAAGACCGTGGCAGAAAATGCAGATTTGAGCGGCGTTTTGTACAGAGCGGATAAAATGAGCCGCCCTTGTTTTGGTTGCAAGGCGGAAAGTGCGTGCAACTGGGGAGAGGAAAAGAAAAACAAGAAGATAAGTTTGTGAACCGGCGGCAGACGTGAAGAAGACGCTTCAGAACGGAGGTAAGAGTGAAAATAGGCAGCAGGGATTTTAAACGGCAGGGAAAAACATACGTCATGGGAATTCTAAATATAACCCCCGATTCTTTTTCCGATGGCGGTAAGTGGAACGACATGGATAGTGCGCTTTTTCATGTGGAGGAAATGCTGCGGGAGGGAATGGACATCCTGGATATCGGCGGGGAGTCCACCAGACCGGGGTATACACTTCTGAGTGAAGAGGAGGAAATCAGCCGCGTGACGCCGGTTCTGGAGGCGGTAAAGAGCCGGTTTGATGTGCCGGTTTCGCTGGATACCTACAAGAGCGGTGTGGCAAAGGCAGGTATAGAAGCGGGGGCTGATTTGATTAACGATATCTGGGGATTAAAGTATGATAATAAAATAGCAGATGTTATAGCAAAAAGCGGACTGCCATGCTGTCTGATGCACAACAGGAAGGAGCCGGATTATACGGATTTTGTGCAGGAGGTTGCCGCTGATTTGGCGGAGACGCTGCGGCTTGCAGAGAATGCCGGTATCGATGCGGGGAATATTATCTTAGATCCCGGCGTTGGCTTTGGAAAAACCTATGAGCACAATCTGCAGATTATCAATGCACTGGAGGAACTGCGCATCTTTGACTGTCCGCTGCTTCTGGGCGCCAGCCGCAAGTCCGTCGTTGGGCTTACGCTGAATCTGCCTGTCACGGAGCGGCTGGAAGGCACATTGGTAACAACTGTTATTGCCGTTATGAAAGGCTGTTCCTTTGTGCGGGTGCATGATGTAAAGGAAAATGTGCGTGCCATTCAAATGGCGGAGGCAATTTTGTACAGTTAGCAGACAGCATATAAAAGAGTCTGGAAGTATGCAGGAAACATGTGGGAGGGTGAAAGTATGTGGGAAGCTTTCATGGGAGAAAGGGAACAAAATAAAAGCGGATATGATGAAATCAGAATTGACAATCTGGAGATTTTTGCGCACCACGGCGTGTTTCCGGAGGAGAAAGAAAAGGGACAGCTCTTTTATATCAATGCCGTATTGTATGGAGATTTGCGTCAGGCGGGGAAGTGTGACGACTTAAAGCTTTCCACTGACTACGGCAGCGTCTGTCTTTTTCTGAAAGAGCAATTAATAAATAACACATATGGTTTAATTGAAGCGGCGGCGGAGAAGGCGGTGGAGGCGCTGCTTTTGCACTATCCGCTGGTAAGGGCGGTTTCTCTGGAACTGCGAAAGCCGCAGGCGCCGATTCCCCTGCCCTTTGAATCCGTGTCCGCCAAGATATACCGAAGCTGGCACAGGGCTTATGTGGCATTGGGCTCCAACATGGGAGACAGCAGGGCGTATATAGACGGTGCGCTGAAGGGTCTTGCGGAAGATGGTCTGATAAAGAACCTGTCTGTCAGCGACATGATTACGACAAAGCCATACGGCGGCGTGGAGCAGGCGGATTTCTTAAATGGTGTGGCACGGCTTGACACGCTGTATACGCCTCATGAATTGTTAGCGCGGCTGCATGAACTGGAGCAGGCGGCGGGGCGGGAGCGAAAGCTGCGATGGGGGCCGCGGACGCTGGATTTGGATATTATTTTTTATGATAAGCTGGTATATGAGGATGAAAATTTGATTATACCCCATGTGGATATGCAGAATCGGGATTTTGTGCTAAAGCCGATGGCGCAGCTTGCCCCCTTTTTCCGGCATCCGGTATATGGCAGGACGATGGCGGAGATGCTGGCACAATATGAAGGAAAGGAAGCTGCGGGCTGTTTTGCCAAAGAGCCGTAAGCAGACTGAAGGCAGAAAAGGAGTTGCAGATATGCGGAAAATAGGGATATTGGAGGATGACGCTGCGCTGGCAAGGGAATTAAAGTATTTTCTGGAGACCAACGGATACGAGGTGCAGTCTTTTCCTGTAGAGGAATATGAAGAAAAAAGCGAGGAGGAGCTGATTGCGCTTCTTGTGGGAAGCGGCTGCCATCTGCTGCTTCTGGATATCGGGCTGCCCGGTTTTGACGGGCTTCATCTTTTGCGGGAGTTCTGTAAGGAATCGGAAACACCTGTTATTATGATAACCAGTCAGAACACGGAGCTTACGGAGCTGATGAGTATCCATAACGGCGCGGACGATTTTCTGACAAAACCCTTTGCACCGCAGATTCTTCTGGCACGGATGGAAGCGGTTATGAAACGTGCCTATAAGGAAGTGAGGACGCAGGACGTGCAGCACGTCTTTTGCAGAAAGGGTGAGGAAGCGGGCAGGGAATTTGTGCTGGAACTGTCGAAGGGGCGGATCGTCTGTGGGGACAAGCAGGCGGAGCTTAGCAAAAATGAATTACAGCTATTGCAGGTATTGGTGAAAAAGCAGGGCGGGATTGTGAGCCGTGACGAGCTGATGAATACGCTTTGGGATAACTGTATGTTTGTGGATGACAATACGCTCACTGTCAACGTAACCAGGCTGAAAGGAAAACTGGAAAGCATCGGCGTGGAAGGGGCTATTATGACAAAGAGAGGAATGGGATATCAGTTGTTATGAAATATTCAACTTACTTAAAAGAACATTTGGTGTGGGCAGGCATATTCGGATGGCTTCTTTTTTCGATAGAGGTCTTTCTCCTGACGCTGTCCGGCAGTGGGTGGCTTAAGCTCTATGTAGGACTCAGCCTGACCGCTGCTTTTTTTATGGGTACCTATGTGGAATATCGGCGTAAAAAGCGATATCTATTGGAAATACAGGCGCTGACGGACGGGCTTTCCAAGAAATATCTGCTGCCGGAGATGCTAAAGCCGGGCGACGGACAGGAAGAGCGGCTTTTGTATGACATCCTGCGGCGTGTCGGAAAAAGTATGTACGAGCATGTAGCGGACTACGAAAGGTCCGTCAGGGAATACAAGGAATATATTGAGCTCTGGATACATGAGGTCAAAGTACCAATTGCTGCGCTGCGTATGATTCTCGCAAACAGGGAGGAGGAAAATCCGGCCTTGGCAGAGGAGACGGACAGGATAGAAGGTTATGTAGAGCAGGCGCTCTATTATGCGAGAAGTTCTTCGGTGGAGAAGGACTATATGATTCGCAGACTGACGTTACAGAAGCTGGTGGAGGAAGTGCTGTTGCAGAAAAAGCGGGAGCTTTTGGGCAGACATGCGCTTATCAAGCTGGACGGACTGGAGACGGAGATTTACAGCGACGGCAAATGGATGGTGTTTATCCTGCAGCAGATAGTAGACAACAGTATTAAGTATGCGCAGGGAGATTCCATGGTGCTGGAATTTCTGGGGGAAGAGGAAAAGGAAAGAGTACTGCTTCGCATACGGGATAAGGGCATCGGCGTAAAGGCGGAGGAAGTGACGAGAGTGTTTGACAAAGGCTTTACCGGCGCAAACGGCAGGCGGCATAGAAAATCTACGGGAATCGGTCTCTATCTGTGCAAAAAACTCTGCGGCAGACTGGGACATGAGATCCTGTTTACCGCAGAAGAGGGGAAGGGCAGCGAGGTCACGATTATTTTTCCGAAAACAGGGTATATGGACGAGGTAAGGCGAGAATCCGTGAGCGCACAGGAGGCGTAGCGGCGGGTAGCGCTTTCTTACAAAACTGTAAGATTACTGTAAGCTAATATTATGGCAGAAAAAGTTTTGTTTTTTTAAGATAAAACCGTAACACGAATAACAAATTAGATAATTGCAAACCTCTGGGGCGATGCTGTTGTCATTGTGTACATGGTATATTCCAACGCAGACGCGCTCTCGCTCCGAGCTTACCGTAGCGGTACGTAAGCTGCCAAAATACGGCAGCTAAGTACCGACGGTAAGCAAGGGTCTGCTTATGGAATATACCATGTGCACAATTCGGAACCGGCAGACGGGGTTCGCAATTACTTATTTCTTGTACAGTTAGGCGTTTGCGAAAATCTCTTGCAAGTTACAGGAAATGTTCAATATAGACAAAATAAGGGCGACTTGCCACTGCTTCGGAGCCCGTTTTTGTCTATATTGAACATTTCCGTCACTTACAGAAGATACTTCGCAATCACCTATCTGATAAGCAGAAGAAAGGAAGAAAATCATGCATACGGTTTTACAGGTGGATAACGTAGAAAAGTATTATGGAAGCAAGGGAAATCTGACGAAGGCGTTGGAGGAGGTAAGCTTTCAGGTGGATAAGGGCGAGTTTGTGGGAATCATGGGGGCGAGCGGCAGCGGCAAGACGACGCTTTTAAACTGTATTTCCACCATTGACAGGGTGACGGGCGGACATATTTTTGTAAATGGCAGGGACATTACGGAACTGAAAGGAAACGCCTTAAACCGGTTCAGGAGGGAAGAACTCGGCTTTATTTTTCAGGATTTTAACCTGTTAGACACCATGACGGCTTACGAAAATATTGCGCTTGCGCTTTCCATTCAGGGAAAGGGAAGCAAAGAGATAGACAAGCGGGTGAAAGCCATTGCAGGGCAGCTTGGTATCGCGGATGTCCTGCAGAAATACCCCTACCAGATATCGGGCGGACAGAAGCAGCGCGTGGCAAGTGCAAGGGCAGTGGTGACAGACCCCATGCTGGTACTGGCGGACGAACCGACCGGCGCACTTGACTCCAGGGCGGCAAGGCTTCTTCTGGAAAATTTTACGTATTTAAATGACCAGCTTTCCGCTACCATCTTGATGGTAACGCACGACGCTTTTACGGCAAGCTATGCTTCCAGAATTATTTTCATCAAGGACGGGCGGATTTTTACAGAGCTGCGAAGAGGAGAAGAAGAAAACAGACGCTCTTTCTTCAATAAAATCATAGATGTAGTGTCTTTGCTGGGAGGTGAACTGAACGATGTTGTTTAAACTTTCCGTAAAGAACATGAAAAAAAGCATGAAGGATTACGCCATCTATTTTCTGACGCTGATTTTGGGCGTTGCCATCTTCTATGTGTTCAATGCTCTGGAGGGGCAGAGGGCTATGCTGGGCTTGAGTAAATCGGGCTATCAGATGGTGGACTTGATGGTACAGATGATTTCCATGGTATCTGTGCTGGTTGCCTTTATCCTCGGTTTTCTGATTGTGTATGCCAACAATTTTCTGATTAAGCGCAGGAAAAAGGAGTTCGGCGTATATATGATGCTGGGAATGGGAAAAGGCGGAATCTCCGGTATTCTGTTCGGGGAAACCATCCTGATTGGGCTGCTTTCTCTGGGCGTAGGACTTTTGCTTGGGGTATTTGCCTCCCAGTTTATGTCCATTTTGGTGGCGAAGCTTTTTGAGGCGGATATGACGGCGTATACTTTTTCCGTTTCTGCCACGGCGGTGCAGAAGACGGTCATCAATTTTGGCATTATGTATGTGATTGTGCTTATCTTTAACGCTTTTTCCATCTCGCGCTATAAGCTGATAGATTTGTTTCAGGCCAGACAAAGGGGGGAAAAGCAGACCATGAAAAATACCGGATTTGCCGTCGTGGTCTTTCTGGCTGCCGCCGTCATTTTAGGCTATGCATATTATCAGGTAGCTTACCGGTCGGAGACAGTGACGCAGGACCGCGCCATGCTGCTGATTGCCATGGGCTGTGTGGGAACCTTTATGGTATTCTGGTCGCTTTCCGGTTTTTTATTGAAGCTATTACAGCGGTTTAAAGGGGTATATCACAAAAATCTGAACGCTTTTGTGCTGCGCCAGCTTAGCAGCAATATCAACACGGCAGTGTTTTCCATGACGGTAATCTGTCTGCTTCTGTTTGCCACCATCTGCGCCTTTTGCTCCGGTATGAGCATGAACAGCTCTCTCAGAACGAGTCTGCGGGAGATGACGCCCGCTGATATCTGTGCAGAAAAAATCATGGATTTGCCGGCGGAGAAAGATTTTACCGAAGTGCAGAGAGAAAATGGGCAGAAGACAGTTTTAGAGTCGCTGGCGGATATGGGTTTCTCTGCGGAAAACTTAAGCGAATATGTGGAAATTGCTATTTATGCCGACAAAGAACTGACTTTTGGCACGACGCTCGGCGCGTATGAAGAGGAGCTCAGGGCGCAGTATCCCTTTGTCAACATGACTACAATGGAGGATATTATCGGTGTCTCTGCGTATAACAGTCTGGCAAAGCTGTATGGCAATCCGACCTATGAGCTTGCCGAAGGGGAATACCTGATACTGTGCGATTTCGACGGAATGAGAAACCTCCGGAATGTGGCGCTTTCACAGGGAGAAGAAATTACAATCGGTGCCTTTACATTAAAGCCGCGTTACACAGAGTGTAAAGAGGGGTATCTTACAATGAGCGCAAGCCATATCAATGCGGGGATTGTGATTGTACCGGACGCCGTGATAGAGGCGGAGTACGGCAGGACGCTTATGCTGGAAGCCAATTTCCTGGCGGGCAATTATGTCGGGACAACCAAGGAAGAAAAGCAAGAAGTAGAAAATATTCTGTTGGCGGTGCCGGATGAAAAAGCAAGGGAATACAGCGGCTTTGACGCGATAACCAAAATCTCCATTTACGAAGCGGCAACGGGGCTTGCCACCATCATTACGTTCCTTGTACTTTACCTCGGTATTATCTTCCTGATTTCAGGCGCGGCGCTGCTTGCCTTGAAAGCATTGTCGGAGAGCACGGACAGCAAAGGGCGCTATGAAATTCTGCAGAAGGTGGGCGCCGATGAAAAAATGATTCACAGGGCTCTTTTAGAGCAGCTTGGCATATTTTTCCTGCTGCCGCTCTTTGTGGCGATCATTCATTCCGTCTTCGGTATGCAGTTCATACAGTTTGTACTCTCTCTTTTTAACCGCGGCGACATGCTCGCCAGCGTTGGCGTCACAGCGCTGATTCTGCTTATTATCTATGGTGGTTATTTCCTCGCCACCTACTATGGAAGCAGACGGATTATCGAGGAGAAATAATTTTTAGACAAGAATCCACATCCTCCCAAAAAACAGTAGCGTTCAATCCATAACCTATGTTACAATAAAAGGGATTTTACGAAACGAGATAAGCAAGGATTGATTGTGCCGAAAAACCAAAGTACGGTAAGTAAGGGAGAACAGAGAGAAATGTGGAAAATTATAATTTTTGTCTTAATGGCGTCGTCTCTGATTGGAAACTTTATCCGACTGCTTCTGAAGCCTATGTATGCAGCCAGAAAGGGCAGACAGGTGGATGTAAGAGTGCTTTCCTGTGAAGAAAAAATATCCATAGACGGGGAAGCGCATGAGACAACGGATTATTATGAAATAACAGTTGATTTTTATGACTTAAATGGCGCAACTCTTGTCAAAACTCTGCCGAGTGCGAAACCGTATGTGCCGGGCGATGTGATTCGCTGCCGTTATGTGGACAAGACAGGTCTGCTGCTGCCGGAGTCGTCGCCTGAGCTGCAGGCAGGGCTGAAGCGGGCTGTTCTGGGGTTTGTAATCTTTTTCTTTGTTTTTATAGGGATTGTGGCTGCAATGCTGTGGGGCATGCAGGGCCTGAAAAACCCGTCGGAGAATGCGACGATAGTATTCGGTTATTTCATCAGTGTCTTGTTTATGGCAGTCGGTGCTTTGGGGATTTATAAAAAAGTCAAAAGGTCGCAGAACGAGCATAACATGCTTTCCTTTTTAGGTGTGCAGGTGGATTATACAGTAGGCACCAGTAAGGACAGCGAAGGAACGGAGACGGACATATATTATCCTGTCTACGAATATGACTGGGGCGGCGAGAAAAGACGGCTTTCCGGCAACATAGGCTCAAGTGGGAAAAAATACCGCACGATAGGCAGACAGGTACATATTCTTGTGAACCCGCAGACAAGGGAAGCAATCTGTAAAGAGGATGAAAAGGCAAGCGACGGAATCTTTCTGATATTCGGAATCGTCGGTGTTGCAACCCTTGCCCTGATGCTGGCGCTCAGCTCCGGCATACTGCCTAGAAATGTCGGCAGCAGACGGGAGGAAAGCAGTCAGAGTTCCTCGCAGGTGAATACGGAAAAGGCGGCTGTACTGGAGCTGTATTACACTTATGAAGACATGGAAAGGGAAATCTGCTGCTACAATATCAATATTTATGAGGACGGAAGCGGGCGGGTTCTGCTCTTTCCCATAAAAACGGTAAGCGACAGAGGCATTGATCAGGAAATCAAATTCACGGTTTCAGCAGACGATTTGGAAAAAGTAATACGGTGGGTACAGCGGACGGATGTGGAAAGCCTGACGCCGGGAGCGCATCGGGCGGAGGAAACAGATGCCTATGTCTCGCTGCAGATATATGAAGGTGAGGAGCGGTATTACGGAGGCGGCTACTGTGACGAAGGTATTTATGCGGACGTAAACGAGCTGATTCGGAAAGTCGTGCCTGCTGATGTGTGGAAAGAGATGGAGAAGCGGGAAACGGAGTATTACCAGAAGTGACATAATTTGTTTGATGTTGCAATTTAAACGATATTGTGATAGTATAACCATAAGCTGTTTATACAGCCAGGTGCTACTATATATGGTACGGTTAGCGGTTGCCCTCATCAGAGGGACTGTGACCCTCTGTTACATATAGATTTGTATTGGAAATCTACTATGAAAGGGGGGATGCTTATGATAACGATTGAAAGTCTGATAGCAGTTATCAGCCTTGTGCTGACAGCGTTTGGACTGGGTTATGCGATAGGCAGTAAAAACACACAAAAATAAACCGCTTCCCCTGACAAGATAGCGGTTTATTTTTGAACTACTTTTTATCAGGCGACCGTTGCTGTACGGTAGCACCTTTTTATATGGGTATCGTATCAGAAATGCGATATGTTGTCAATTATTTTATGCATAAGGACGTTTCATAAAAGTGGAAAAAACTGTTGACATCCCGTAAAAACAGGTATACACTGAATATAGCTGAATGATAGAATACAAGATGAAGAGTGGACTTGCGCCACTCTTTCTTGTTGCTTGTGCAATTGACAACTTCATATGGAAAGGAAATGGTGTACGAATGTCTAAAAGAGAGACATACGAATCTAAGACGGAAGCGCTGCTGGCCCCCATTGTGACAGCAAACGGGGTGGAAATCTATGATGTGGAATATGTAAAAGAAGGAGCGGACTGGTATCTGCGGGCGTATATTGACAAGCCGGATGGCGTCAATATCGAGGACTGCGAAAAAGTGAGCAGAGCCTTATCCGATGCGCTGGACAAAGAGGATTTTATCGAGGATGCTTATATATTGGAAGTTTCCAGTCCCGGGCTTGGAAGGACGTTAAAGAAGGATAAGCATTTGGAAAAGAGCCTTGGAAGCGAAGTGGAGGTAAAGACCTACAAGCCGATTGACAAATGCAAGGAGTTTGCCGGCGTTTTGAAAGCCTATGACAAGGATACGGTGACCGTGGAGACGGAAAGCGGAGAAATGGTTTTTGCAAAGAGCGATATCGCACTTATCAGGCTTGCGCTTGATTTTTAAATAAAGGTACTATAAAAAATAAAGAAAACAGGAGGATAATGGAAAATGAATAAGGAATTGATGGAAGCGCTTGATATATTGGAGAAAGAGAAGGAAATCAGCAAGGAAACTTTGTTTGAGGCGATTGAAAATTCTCTGGTAACGGCATGTAAGAACCATTTTGGAAAAGCGGATAACATCAAGGTAGAAATTAACAGGGAAACATGCGACTTCTTGTGCTACGCGGAAAAAGAGGTAGTGGAGACGCCGGAAGAGGTGGAGGACGACTGCCTGCAGATTTCACTTGCGGATGCAAGGGAAATTTTCTCCGAGGCACAGGTGGGCGAAATGGTGCATGTGGAAATCAAGTCCAAGGAATTCGGAAGGATTGCTACCATGAATGCCAAGAACGTGATTTTGCAGAAAATCCGTGAAGAGGAAAGAAGCGTTATCTACAATCAGTATTTTGAGAAGGAAAAAGATGTTGTGACCGGTGTGGTACAGCGCTATATCGGACGCAATATCAGCATCAATCTGGGCAAGGCTGACGCCATGCTGAGCGAGAGCGAGCAGGTTAAGGGCGAGATGTTCAAGCCGACGGAGAGAATCAAGGTTTATATTTTAGAGGTTAAGAATACCCCGAAGGGACCCCGTATCAATGTGAGCCGCACCCATCCGGAGCTGGTAAAGAGACTGTTTGAGTCTGAAGTGATGGAAATCAAGGACGGAACCGTGGAAATTAAGAGCATTGCGCGTGAGGCGGGCAGCCGTACCAAGATTGCGGTATGGAGCCACAATCCCAACGTAGATGCGGTCGGCGCATGCGTGGGCTTAAACGGCGCCAGAGTCAATGCCATTGTAGAAGAGCTGCGGGGCGAAAAGATAGATATCGTGAACTGGGATGAAAACCCCGGCAATCTGATTCAGAATGCGCTCTCTCCTGCTAAAATTGTTGCGGTGTTTGCAGATCCTGACGAGAAGACGGCAAAGGTAGTTGTGCCGGATTATCAGCTTTCTCTTGCGATTGGCAAGGAAGGACAGAATGCAAGGCTTGCTGCAAGGCTTACAGGATATAAAATTGATATCAAGTCGGAAACACAGGCAAAGGATGCGCCCGGATTCAGGTACGAGGACTATATGGACGAATTTGACGAGTACGATGAAGAAGAGGGCTACGCAGAGGAATACGAGGAGGACTACACAGAGGATTCCGAAGAAGCTTATGAGTTCGACGAGGAGGCTGTTGACGGCGGCGATGAGTAAAAAAATTCCATTGAGACAGTGCGTCGGCTGTGGGGAGATGAAAGGCAAAAAGGAGATGCTGCGCGTCTTAAAAACCACGGAAGGCCCCATTGTTTTAGATACAACAGGTAAAAAGAACGGAAGAGGCGCATACCTTTGTAAGAGTGTGGAATGTCTGAAGAAGGCAAAAAAGAACAAGGGTCTGGAGCGTTCCTTCAAAATGAGTATTCCGGATGAAGTCTATGAGGACTTAGAAAAGGAGTTTGGTGAGATTGAAGCAGGATAAGATATATGCGTTACTGGGTCTGGCAATGAAGGGCAGAAACGTAGTGAGCGGAGAGTTTTCTACGGAAAATGCCGTGCGGGGCGGCTCGGCCATGCTGGTTATCGTGGCAGGGGATGCGTCAGACAATACGAAAAAGCGATTCAGGGATAAATGCTCTTTTTATCACGTACCCATTTATACATATGGGACAAAAGAGGAACTGGGTCATGCAATGGGAAAGGAGCCGCGCTCCTCAGTCGCAGTTACGGATAAAGGTCTCGCAAGTGCGTTGGCAGACCATCTGGAAGCTATACAAAATTAGGAGGTAATAAAGAAGCATGGCAAAAATGAAGATACATGAGCTTGCAAAAGAGGTAGAAAAGCAGAGCAAGGAAGTGATTGCGTTTCTGCAGGAAAAGGGAATAGAAGCCAAAGCGGCACAGAGCACCATTGACGAGGATGCTGTCGCACTGGTGAGGAAGCATTTTGGAAAAAATGCAGAGAAGGCGGAAGTCTCTGAGGAAAAACCGGCAAAGCAGCCTCAGGCTGCGCAGGCAAAAGAAGCGGCGCAGACAGACAAAGAAGCAGGCGCGGATAAAACAGTACAGGCAGAGAAGGCTGCAGAGACGGCAAAGCCTGCTGAGGAGGCAAAGGCAGCACCGAAAGAGGAAGCGCCCAAAAAGAAAAAAACGATCATTGTGGTGAGCAACCCGCAGAATTCCAGAGCGCCCGGGCAGCAGAACGGCAGACAGCAGGGAAATGGACAAAACCGGAACGGTGCGGGTGCAAGATCGGCACAGAATGGAAGGCCGGGGCAGAATACAAGGCCGGCGCAGAACGTGAGACCGGGACAGAATGCGCCGATCAGGCCGATTAAGCCGTTGACGCCGCCGTCCCCTACGCCGAGCGTACAGATGGTACCGCCGCCAAGACCGCAGAAGGCGAGACCGGAGCAGGCAGCCGCTGAAAAGCAGCAGAATCAGGCAGCGGAGAAGGTGCGCGAAGAGGCGGCAGTTGTAGAAAAGCCGCAGGTTGAAAAAGTACAGGCGGAAAAGGTACAGGAAACGACAGCAGCAAACCATGCGGAGAACAGACAGCAGGGAGAGCATAACAGGCAGCAGAACGGTCAGAACCGGAACGGGCAGAATGGACAGAACAATCAGAATCGGAACGGCCAGAACGGTCAGAACCGAAATGGTCAGAACGGCCAGAACCGGAACGGACAGAATCGCGGCGGACAGACCGGTCAGGGCTATAATCAGACGAGAACGGGAGGCGAGAGACCTTCTTATGGAAACAGGGAAAACAACAGAGGCGACAGGCCGCAGGGTGCAAGACCGGATAGAAGAACTGAAGGCGGCGGCAGGCAGGGTTCGTACAATAATCAAGGTGGCTTCCGCGGCGGCAGCGCTGGCGCAGGCGGCGAAAGGAGCTTCGGTAATAGCGGGCGCGATAGCAGAGGCAATGGAGGACAGAGAGATAACTTCAGAAAGCCGGGCGCAGGCAAAGGCTTTATTGCAGATGCTCCCATCAAGGATGCCGAAAAGCATAGGGATGAAGAAAAGCGCCGTATCAGCCAGGAGAAGGATAAGCGTTCACGCAAAGACTTTATCTACGAAGAAGAAGATGCACAGGTAAAGAACAAACCGGGCAGGTTTATCAAGCCGGAGAAGAAAAAAGAAGAAGTGGTAGAAGAGGTTATCAAGGTGATTGTGCTGCCGGAATCCATCACCATCAAGGATTTGGCGGAAAAAATGAAAATCCAGTCTTCCACGATTATCAAGAAGCTGTTTCTGGAAGGAAAAATTGTGACACTGAATCAGGAAATTTCCTATGAAGAAGCAGAAAACATTGCGATGGAGTATGATATCCTCTGCGAAAAGGAAGTCAAGGTAGACGTTATCGAGGAACTTTTAAAAGAAGAGGAAGAACAGGAAGAGGAGAAGGCGCAGAGGCCTCCGGTTATCTGCGTTATGGGGCATGTTGACCACGGTAAAACTTCCCTGCTCGATGCGATTCGTAAAACGAATGTGACGGATAAAGAGGCAGGCGGTATCACACAGCATATCGGTGCCTATACCGTTTCCGCAAACGGCAGAAAAATTACCTTTCTTGATACGCCGGGACATGAAGCGTTTACCGCTATGCGTATGCGTGGTGCCAATGCGACGGATATCGCCATTTTGGTGGTTGCAGCGGACGACGGCGTGATGCCGCAGACCGTGGAGGCAATCAACCATGCGAAAGCTGCCGGAATTGAGATTGTGGTGGCGGTCAATAAGATAGATAAGCCCAATGCCAACATTGACAGGGTAAAACAGGAATTGACAGAATATGAGCTGATTCCGGTAGACTGGGGCGGAACCACGGAATTTGTTCCGGTATCCGCAAAATCGGGAGAAGGCATCGAGGATTTGTTAGAGACCATTCTGCTGACAGCAGATATCTTAGAGCTGAAGGCGAACCCCAACAGGCGCGCAAGAGGTCTTGTGATTGAGGCGGAGCTTGACAAGGGACGCGGACCCGTTGCCACCGTGCTGGTGCAGAAGGGAACGCTTCATGTGGGCGACTTTATTTCCGCAGGCGCAAGCCACGGCAAGGTGCGTGCGATGATAGACGACAAGGGAAGAAGGGTGAAGGAGGCCGGACCTTCCACACCCGTGGAAATCTTGGGTCTGAGCGATGTGCCGAGCGCCGGAGAAGTTTTCCTTGCCCATGAAAATGATAAGACGGCAAAATCCTTTGCAGACACATATTTGGCGCAGAATAAGGAAAAGATGCTGGAAGAGACAAAGAGCAAGATGTCTTTGGACGATTTGTTCTCCCAGATTCAGGAGGGCAATCTGAAAGAGCTGAACCTTATTGTCAAGGCAGACGTACAGGGCAGCGTGGAAGCGGTAAAGCAGAGCCTTTTAAAGCTGTCGAACGAAGAAGTGGTAGTAAAATGTATTCACGGCGGCGTAGGTGCCATCAACGAATCCGACGTTATGCTGGCAAGCGCTTCCTCTGCGATTATCATCGGCTTTAACGTGCGTCCCGATACAACCGCAAAAACCATTGCGGAGAGAGAGGGCGTGGATGTCCGCCTGTACCGTGTCATCTATCAGGCAATCGAGGATATCGAAGCGGCGATGAAGGGCATGTTGGACCCGATATTCGAGGAAAAGGTCATCGGTCACGCAGAAGTGCGCCAGATATTCAAGGCGTCCGCAGTCGGCAACATCGCAGGTTCTTACGTGCTGGATGGTATGTTCCAGAGAAACTGCAAGGTTCGAATCAGCCGCGAAGGAAAGCAGATATTCGAGGGCGAGCTTGCTTCCTTAAAGCGTTTCAAGGATGATGTGAAGGAAGTCAAGGCAGGCTTTGAGTGCGGTCTGGTGTTTGAAGGCTTTGACCAGATGCAGGAACTGGATATTGTAGAGGCTTATATCATGGTCGAGGTACCACGATGAAAAGCAACACTAAGACTGTAAAGGACACAGTCTAAGAGTTGCTAAGTTTCATCGGTAAAAAGGAATGAAGTTGCACTAAGGCTGTAAAATACACAGCCTAAGAGCAACTAAGTCATTCCTCAAAGAATCGCCGGGGCGATTCTTTAGAAAGGCCATTTTTCTTGAATGGTTTAGATAGCATGGAGATTGGGAATGAGAAAGAATAGTGTGAAGAGTACCCGTATTAACGGGGAGGTGCAGAGAGTGCTGGCAGAGATTATCCGCGGGGATATTAAGGATCCGCGGATAAGCCCGCTGACCAGCGTGGTCTCTGTGGAGGTTGCACCCGATTTAAAGACCTGTAAGGCATGGATTAGCGTGCTGGGGGACGATAAGGCAAGGGAAGAAACCTACAAGGGCTTGAAGAGCGCGGAGGGCTATATCAAAAACCAGCTTGCCAAGACAATTAATTTGAGAAACACGCCGGAGATTACCTTTATTATGGATCAATCTATCGAGTATGGTGTCAATATGTCCAAGAGGATAGATGAAGTGCTGCAGAAAGAGTAGCTTTGGCAGGGAGGTTAGTATGGATTTACTGAAGGAGTGTGCAGGAGCGGGAAGCATCGGAATCAGCACCCATATCAGACCGGACGGCGATGCAGTCGGTTCCAGTATGGCGCTGTATTTATACCTGAAAAAGCGGTGTCCCGATGCAGAGATTAAGCTCTTTATGGAAACGCCCCCCGACTGTTTTCGGTATTTGAAATATTTTGGGGACATTGATTCCACGTATGCTTATGATAAGCCCTTTGACGTCTTTTTTGTATTGGATACTGTGCCTGACCGTCTGGGAGAGGCAGAGAAATTTTTTGAAGGCGCAAAAAAGAAAATCAATATCGACCATCATATCAGCAACAAGAACGGCTGCGGCGACGTCAATGTGGTGCGGCCGGAGATTGGCTCTACCTCAGAGGTGCTTTACGGACTGCTGGACGAGGCATATTTGGATACTGATATTGCGGTTGCGCTGTATACGGGAATCATTCATGATACCGGTGTGTTCCAGTATTCAAACACGACGCCGCAGACCATGCGGGTTGCAGCAAGGCTGATGGAGTTTGATTTTCCCTTTTTTAAAATCATTGAGGAGAGCTTTTATCAGAAGACCTACCTGCAGAATCAGATACTCGGCAGGGCGTTGATGGAGAGCATTCGCTTTATGGACGGCAGATGTATTGTAAGCTGTGTGGACAAAAAAATGATGCAGTTTTACAATGTGGAGCCGGTGGATTTGGACGGCATTGTCAATCAACTCCGCAATATCAAGGGCGTAAACTGCGCAGTTTTTCTGTACGAGACAGGGCTGATGGAGTACAAGGTCAGTATGCGTTCCGATGAAATGGTAGATGTGTCCAAGGTTGCCGCTTATTTTGGCGGCGGCGGGCATATGCGGGCGGCAGGCTGTACCATGAAAGGTACGGTGCATGACGTGATTAACAATTTGTCCCTACATATCGAGAAGCAGTTAAAGGAAAAGGAAGTATGTACAACGGAGTCATAAATATTTATAAAGAAAAAGGCTTTACTTCCCACGATGTAGTAGCAAAAATGCGTGGGATTTTACAGCAGAAGAAAATGGGACATACAGGCACTCTTGACCCTGACGCGGTCGGAGTGCTTCCTGTATGTCTGGGAAATGCGACGCGGCTTGCCGACATGCTGACGGACAGGGACAAGGAGTATGAGGCGGTTATGCGCCTTGGCGTGGCGACGGATACACAGGACATGTCGGGAGCGGTTTTGGAGGAAAAGCCGGTGCAGGTATCTGCCGCAGAAGTGGAAGCAGTCATTCGTTCCTTTGTCGGCGGTTACGAGCAGGTGCCGCCCATGTACTCGGCGTTAAAAGTGAACGGAAAAAGGCTGTATGAGCTGGCAAGGGAGGGACGCGAGGTGGAGCGCAAGGCACGCAGCGTGTCCCTGTACAGCATAGAAATCCTGTCCATGCAGCTTCCCGAGGTGTGTATTCGGGTTGCCTGCTCCAAGGGAACTTATATCAGAACCCTCTGCCATGACATCGGCGAAAAGCTGGGGTGCGGCGCTGCCATGTCGTCCCTAAAGAGGACAAAATCGGGCTGCTTTACCCTTGATACGACAATTACGCTCTCCGCATTGGAACAGTTGAGGGACGAGAAAAACGTGGAAAAAGTGCTGATACCTGTGGATGCCATGTTTGACGAACTGGCGCAGGTACATGTACCGGATATCTTTATCAAAGCGGTGCAGAACGGCAATCTCTTTTCTCTGCACCAGATTAAGGAGCGCTGCATGTTTGGTCCTGGCGAGGAAGTCAGAGTGTACGACAGCATGGGACGCTTTTACGGCATTTATGCCTTTGACGGAGAGGCGGGGGTTTTTAAGCCAAGGAAGATGTTTTTGTAAGAGGAATGCTCTAAGCAAATGCTTTGCCCGGGAAAACGATATGAATATTTTAGATAACATAACGAAAAGCTTTGTCAAACAAAGTCAAACTATTTTAGAAGATAATCTGGTTGGGATATATCTGCACGGCTCAGCGGCGATGGGATGCTTCCATGCCAAAAAGAGCGATATTGATTTACTGGTGGTAGTGAAGCAGGACATCCCGAAACGAATAAAACGCAGATATATGGATATGGTTGTGGAGTTAAATGTATCCGCGCCAAAGAAAGGAATCGAGCTCAGTATTGTCAGAGAAGACGTATGTAAACCCTTTGTTTATCCGACTCCTTTTCTATTACATTTTTCCAATACCTATTTGGAATGGTATCAAACAAATCCATCCGATTACATTGCGAAGATGAATGGAACAGATAAGGATTTGGCAGCTCATGCTACGATTCTTTATCACAGAGGAAAATGTCTTTGCGGGAAAGAGATTCAGGATGTTTTTGAAAAAGTCCGTCCGGAATATTATTTTGACAGCATTTGGTGTGATGTCGAAGAGGCTGAGGAAGAAATCATCAAAAACCCCATGTATCTCATTTTAAACCTGTGCAGAGTGCTGGCGTACGGGAAAGAAGAACTTATTTTGTCAAAACAGGAAGGCGGACAATGGGGGCTGAACAATATTCCCGAAATATACCATCCTTTGATTTTGCAGGCATTACATGAATACGCAGGGAACGAACCGATAAAGCCGGATGGAGAATATGCCCGCAAATACGCCGCTTATATGATAAATCAAATAAGAACAAATATCGCTTTTAGGAAAGTTTGAGGCAGAAATGGAAATTATCACAAAAACCACAGATTTTTATCTGCGGGAGGAAAGTGCGGCGGCAATCGGAAAATTTGACGGTGTGCATGTCGGGCACAGGCGGCTTCTGGAAGAGATTCTCGACCAGAAGAAAGCCGGAAGAAAGGCGTGTGTCTTTACCTTTGACCCGCCGCCTTCCGTTTTTTTCGGAAAAACAGAAGAAAAAGAATTGTCCACCCGTGAGGAAAAGCGGCGGCTTTTTGCGGCGCTGGGGGTGGATATTCTGATAGAGTTTCCTCTAAACAGGGAGACGGCGGCAATGCTGCCCCAGACCTTTGTGTCGGAGGTGCTCTTTGGCAGGATGCAGGCAGGCTTCGTGGCGGCGGGGACGGACATATCCTTCGGCGCAGGCGGCGTTGGCGATGCGGCCCTCTTAAAGCGCATGGCGGCAGAAAGCGGCGTGGATGTCCATATCATTGAGAAGGTTGCCGTGGACGGGCAGGAGGTCAGTTCCACACGCGTCAGGAGAGCAGTGGAAGAGGGCGATATGCCGCTTACAGAGCGGCTTTTGGGTATGGCTTATCCGGTATTCGGGACAGTGCAGCACGGCAACCGCATCGGGCGCACGCTCGGCATGCCGACCCTGAATCTGCTTCCGCCTGCGGACAAGCTGCTCCCGCCGCTCGGCGTATACTATTCCGGCGTATGGCTGAAGGGACAGTATTATAAAGCCATCAGCAACATTGGATACAAGCCGACGATAAAAGAGGAGATAAAGCGATTGGGCGTGGAAACCTATCTGTACGATTTTGACGGGGACGTCTACGGAGAAGAAATAGAAGTAAATCTGTACGAATTTAAACGCCCGGAAAAACAGTTTCATGATGTGGAAGAATTGAGGGTGCAGCTTCAGGAGGACATCGCGGTGGGGGCAGCGTATTCCCGATAAATATTGCATGTTCCGTTTTGAATGAGAGAAAACTAAGTAAAAAATGAACCGGTAAAATATTTTTAAAAATTTTTGTCCGGTTCATTTTTTTTCTTTACTATATAGATAGAGGCGAATGAAAACAAAGGAGGAAGGCAGGCATGGAGGACGCCGGAATTGTTGAATTATACTTTGCGCGGTCGGAGACAGCGATTCAGGAGACAGACAGAAAATATGGCGCATATCTGCATCAGGTGGCTTACAATATTTTGCGGGATATCTCGGATACAGAGGAAATTGTGAATGATACCTACATGGGCGCATGGGGAGCGATTCCGCCCACCAGGCCGAATAATTTTAAGCATTTTCTCTCGCGCATCACGAGAAATCTTTCCTTTAACCGTCTGTCCTATCTGAAAGCAGGAAAGAGACATGCATTGTTTGTGGAATTGGACGAATGTATTCCGGACAGGCAGAACGAAGTGGAGCATTTATGGGAGACAAAGGAAATCGGGATAGCGCTCAACCGTTTTTTAAAAACGCTTGATGACAAAAGCTGTGCAGTCTTTTTGGCGAGATATTATTATTCTTATTCCATAGATGAACTGGCGAAGCAGTATCGGCTTTCTGCGCGTCAGGTCAAATATCTTCTATCCAAAATGCGGAATGAACTGCGGATTTATTTTGAGCGGGAAGGAGTCATTGTGTGATGGATAAAGGGTATCTTCGATTATGTGAAGCGTTTCAATATGTGGATGACGAGTTTCTGGATATTGTGGAGCGGGAGAAAAGAGCCGGGAAAGAAAAAGTGAAAAAGCCGGTGCGGATGCTTTGGGGCACCGTGGCGGCATGTATCTGTATGCTCATCATATTGCCGGCGGCCGCGCTGGCATACAACTGGTTTGGGCTGAAGGACCTTCTGCTGCCGGAAAGAGAAAAACAGCCGGATTCCTTTAGCCTGACAGCTTACCGGGAGAGCCCTGCCTATCAGGCGGCCGCCGAGTGGAAGGCGTTTCTTGCAGAGTATGACGTGGACCGCAGGATTTTGTTTGAAGCAGAAAAGACGGGCTTTACCGTGGAGAACGAGAGCTGGAAGCTGCATGGTGTCTATTCGCAGGAAATGGGCGAAATGCTGGATGCAATCGCAGAAAGGTACGAACTGCGGCTGCATACGGGCGGAAGGACAATAAAACGCATTCTTTGGGAGCCCTTGGTTACCGAAAGCTTTTTGGCGGGAAGCAGTACGGAAGACGGTTTCCTCTATGAGGACAGTTCCTTCCTGTTTGCAGGCAGCATAGAGCTTGCCGGATATGGAAGGGTGAAGTTTGACTTTGTGTATGCCGTAAAGGGAAGCTTCCAGGAAGCGCTGCCGCTTATCGGCGATGTGGCAGAATATCAGGAACTGCGCTATGAGACGGCTGGCGGCGAGCCTGTGCTGCTTGCGCTTGGCAGCAGGGAGGCATTGATTCTTGCGGAAGCAGAGCGGTATCTTGCGGTAGTCGCGATACCCTGCGGAACCGACGACGGCATAACGGAGGAAGTGCTGCAGGCACTTGCTGACAGAATTGATTTCTACACACTGTGGGGGATTCATATGTCGGAGCTGAGTGTGGGCATCACAAGCGGGGACATGATATCTTTGTCCGGCTATCAGGAAAGTCCGGAGGCAAAAGCGCTTGCAGAATGGCAGGCATTTCGCGCAAGCTATGATACGGATGGGAAAATATTGTCTGCCATAGGCAATGGCGTGTTTGTAGCGGAAGGCAGGGAGGACTGGGCCCAGTATGGCGGTGTCTATTCTTATGAGATGGGGGAGAAACTGGATGAAATTACAGACAAATACGGCTTAAAGCTGCACACGCAGTGTGATGTCATAAACCCGCAGGAGCTGGAATACCGGGTCGGCGGCAGCTTTTTACGGGATTGCACGATGTACTGGGGCTATATCTACGAGAACGGAACTTTTCATACGGAATGCGATGCCGAACTGGAAGGCTGTGGGCTGACGGATTTTCAGTTCGATCGGAGTGTAAAGGGAACCTTTGAAGAGGCATATTTAAACATCGGGCGGGTGGAAGAGTATACAGAATGGCAGTACGTATCAGCCGGCGGAGAGACGGTGCTGCTTGCAATAAGCCCTGTCAAGGCACTGATTTTTGCGGACTTTGAGGAGTGTTTTATTACGGTAAATGTGCTGCTTGGAAGTGATGATGGCATGACGGAAGAAGACCTGCAGGAGCTGGCGGACAGAATCGACTTCGGCGTGTTGAAGGATGTGCAGGTTCCGGATATGAGAGGGGATTCTGAGGTGGAATGATGCCGTTGTCATTGTGTACATGGTATATTCCAACGCAGACTCGCTCTCGCTCCGAGCTTACCGTAGCGGTACGTAAGCTGCCAAAATACGGCAGCTAAGTACCGACGGTAAGCAAGGGTCTGCTTATGGAATATACCATGTGCAC
>JAAUZU010000021.1 GCA_014804445.1 Lachnospiraceae bacterium
CGGTATGTCTGTGCAGACGCGCTCTCGCTCGGATAAAAACGCAGCGGCACGTAAGGCGCCAAAGGACGGCGCCTAAATGCCGGCGTTTTTAAACGGTCTGCACAGACATACCGCTCCTCTCCACGCGTCCCTCGCTGCAAAACTGATATATACGCTGTATTCGCTTGGTAAGAAGCGGAGTGGTTGATGATGAATAGAGGGGTGTAAGAATGATGGAATCAAAGAAGATTAATTTGATGTGGGGAATTAGTTTATTGGTTATAGGTGTTGCGACAATGATATTGATGGGTGCCAGGATTGCCGGAATAGAGCTGCCGCATATTGCAGTTGTCATGATAGGGATAGCGGAGTTGACAGCGCTTCCTGTTTTGGCGTTTTCGACGGTAAAAAAGATGGTAAACAGGAAGTCTTTATAATTTTTTACAGTGATTAACTTGCCGGGAAGTCATTCTACATCACTTCTGCGCTTTCATCTAACAATTGACAACCCCCTCATTTTGTGCTACCCTAATCACATCAGAAAAAGTAGAAACGCAATGACGAAGAGAGTACCCATGAAAGTTTTTTACAGAGAATCTTCCGTTACCGTGCCATGGCTTCAAACAGCAGGCATGACAGGCTGAGAGGGAGAAAATACGGCAATGGGGAACATGGCTTCCGAGCAGTGCACCGAGCGGCAGAAAACGAAATGTGACAACGATGTCAGGAAAGAGTTCTGCGGTAAGGCTGCAACAGGTCCGCCTGTTATAGCGGGAGGGTGTTGGCTGACACCCGCGGAGGTTCTTCTCGCGAGAGAAGGATGAAGAGAAGTGGTAACACGGGTATATGCCCGTCTTCTTACACATAGGTGCAGGAGGACGGGCTTTTTTGTTTTGAAGAAAGGAGAACTATGGAAAAGTATTACATTACGACAGCGATTGCCTATACATCAGGCAAACCGCACATCGGCAACAATTATGAGGTAGTGCTGGCTGACAGTATTGCCAGGTATAAAAGGGCGCAGGGCTATGACGTGTTTTTTCAGACAGGCACGGACGAGCACGGTCAGAAGATTGAGTTAAAGGCACAGGAGGCGGGCATAACGCCGAAGGAGTTCGTGGACAATGTAGCAGGGACAATACAGGGACTTTGCGACATGCTGCATGTTTCTTATGACAAGTTTATCAGAACCACGGATGCTCCCCATGAGAAGCAGGTACAGAAAATATTTAAGAAGCTTTATGATCAGGGAGATATTTACAAAGGGGCATATGAGGGGCTTTACTGTACGCCATGTGAATCCTTCTGGACGGAGTCGCAGCTCGTGGACGGCAAATGTCCCGACTGCGGCAGGGAGGTAAAGCCGGCAAAGGAGGAGGCATATTTCTTTAAAATGAGTAAATATGCCGACAGGCTGATAGAGCACATCAATACGCACCCTGAGTTTATACAGCCGGTTTCCCGTAAAAACGAGATGATGAACAATTTTCTTTTGCCGGGACTGCAGGACTTGTGTGTGTCCAGAACTTCCTTTAAATGGGGAATTCCGGTAGATTTTGATGAGAAGCATGTGGTCTATGTGTGGCTGGACGCGCTGAGCAATTATATTACAGGCGTCGGCTACGATGCGGATGGCGGCAGCACAGAACAGTATAAGAAGCTGTGGCCCGCGGACTTGCATTTAATAGGTAAAGATATTATACGGTTCCATACCATCTACTGGCCGATTTTCCTCATGGCGCTGGGGGAGCCGCTGCCGAAGCAGATTTTCGGACACCCTTGGCTTTTGCAGGGGGACGGCAAAATGAGCAAGTCGAAGGGCAATGTGATTTATGCGGACGATTTGGTTGACTTTTTCGACGTGGATGCGGTACGGTATTTTGTGCTGCATGAGATGCCCTTTGAAAATGACGGCGTGATTACATGGGAGCTGATGGTGGAAAGGATGAATTCCGACCTTGCCAACACGCTGGGCAACCTTGTAAACCGCACCATTTCCATGACAAACCAGTATTTTGGCGGCGTGTTGTCCGGCGGCAGCAGTGCGGCGGGAGAGGAAGCGGCGCTCGATGACGATTTAAAGGCAGTGGTGACGGGCACGCTGGCTAAGACTTCTGCAAAGATGGAAGATCTTCGGGTTGCGGATGCGCTGACTGAAATTTTTGCATTGTTTAAGCGCTGCAATAAATATATTGATGAGACAGAACCGTGGAAGCTGGCAAAGGATGAAACAAAGAAAGAGCGGCTTGCCGCAGTGCTTTACCATCTGGCGGACAGCATTATCACGGGCGCGTCGCTGCTGGCGCCGTTTTTGCCGGAAACCGCCGAAAAAATTGCAAGGCAGTTTAATACGACGCTCAGGAGTTTTGATGAGCTTACTTTGACAGGGATTTATCCGAAGGGAAACACTGTGACAAAGGAGCCGGAAATTCTTTTCGCAAGGCAGGATATCAAGAAGGTAAAAGAAAAGGCGGATGCGATGTATGCCGAAAGGCGCGCGGCAGAAGAAGCGGCTCACGCGGGTGATGCAGTGCAGACTGCGGCGGGCTTGGAAAATGCAGTGGATATCGAGGCAAAAGCAGAAATTACCTATGATGATTTTGCAAAGCTCCAGTTCCAGGTGGGAGAAATTATTGCCTGTGAAGCGGTGCCGAAGTCGAAAAAACTGCTCTGCTCGCAGGTGAAGATCGGCAGTCAGGTGAAGCAGATCGTATCCGGAATCAAGGCGTATTATACCCCTGAGGAGATGGTTGGCAAAAAGGTGATGGTGCTTGTGAACCTGAAACCTGCCAAACTTGCCGGTGTTGTATCCGAGGGCATGCTGCTCTGCGCGGAGGATGCAGAAGGAAATCTGGCGCTTATGACGCCGGAAAAGGATATGCCGGCCGGCGCAGAGATATGTTGAAGCACTGAAATTACCGAAATTTCACGAGAAAAATGACTTAAAAGGGGAAGCATAGATTTTAAAACAATAAAAATGTAAAAATTTATATGAAAACTCTTAAATTATTTGCGGGAATAGTGTATAATAATCGCATAGTGTACTTTTGGACACTATGCGATTTTGATATATACACAGCGAAGGAGATGGTGCCAGGATGAAAAAAGAAGAATTCTATTTTGATTCCAGAGACAATCAATCTCGGATACATGCCGTCAGGTGGACGCCGGACGTGGGAAACGTCGTGGCTGTCGTACAAATTGTACATGGCATGTCGGAATATGTCGAAAGATATGAGGAATTGGCGGCATTTTTGACGGAGAGAGGCTATGTGGTCACGGGAGACGACCATCTCGGGCATGGAAAGAGCGTGCCGGAGGGAGGGCTTCAGGGTTACTTCTGTGAGCAGGATCCGGCGACCGTGGTGGTACGGGATGTGCACAGGCTGAAAAAAATGACACAGGAGATGTATCCCGGAGTGCCCTATTTCATTCTGGGTCACAGCATGGGTTCTTTTATTCTCAGAAATTATATCTGCAGGTATGGAACCGGAATCGATGGTGCGCTGATTGTGGGCACGGGCATGCAGTCCAATGCGCTTTTGTGTTTTTCCAAGGCGACAGCGGCTGTGGTGGGTTTCTTTAAAGGCTCAAAGCATCCAAGCCGGTTCATTGACAAGGGAGCCTTCGGCAGTTATAACAAACGTATTAAGGATGCCAAAACCAATTTTGACTGGCTCTCGCGGGATTCGGACAGGGTGGATGCGTACATTGCCGACAAGGATTGTGGTTTTATCTTTACGGTAAACGGTTTTAAAACACTGTTCGAGTTGATTGCAAGGGCTAAGAAACGGGAAAATCTTTTAAAGATTCCCAAAGAACTGCCGGTTATCTTTCTCTCAGGGGAGGAGGATCCGGTAGGCAATTACGGAAAAGGGGTGCAGGAAGCGTACAAATCGCTTGCGGATGCCGGACTTACAGACCTTGAGATAAAATTGTATCCCGAGGACAGGCATGAGCTCTTGGGAGAGCCGGATCGCAAAAAGGTGATGGAGGACATAGAAGTCTGGCTGACAAAGCACCTTGCCATTCGAAGCTAAATTTGATATGATTTATAGGGAAAGTTTCGGACGGCAGCCCGACAGAGGGGATAAATTTTTGATTATGAGGAAGAAAGACAAGGCGCTTTATCAGATACGATGGGCGACTTCTGAGGACTGGCAGGCGGTCATGGACATGGTCTGGCGGACATTTTTGCAGTTTGAGGCGGGGGACTACACACAGGAAGGGATTGCCAGTTTCCGCGATTTCATTACTGACGGCAGGTTATACAGGATGTTTGTGGAGGGCAATTATCCTATGCTGGTGGCGGTGGACGGAAGCAGGATTATCGGACAGATATCTGTCAGGAACGGCAACCATATCTCACTTCTTTTTGTGGATAGGGACTATCACAGAAAGGGAGTGGGCAGGAAGCTGATAGAACGGATGGCGGAATATCTGAAAGAGGAAAGACATGAACTTTACATGTCGGTCAAAGCGGCTCCATACGCGCTCGGATTTTATTACAGGGTAGGTTTTCACGCCTGCTCGAAGGAAGAGGAGTATTCCGGCATCCGCGTGACGTCTATGGAAAAGTTCCTGTAACGGCAATCGCGACAATTACAGTAAAGAACAGAACGGAAGGTGCTTACATGGGTAAATGGTTTGATATTGACAGTCCGTTGATACAGTTTCTCAACAAAGTGGCGGACTTGATGTGGCTGAATATTCTGACGTTACTGTGCTGTATTCCCATTATTACGGCGGGAGCCGCGTTGACCTCGGCGCATTATGTGGCATTGAAGCTTCACCGCAATGAGGAAGGGTACATCACAAAGGACTTTTTCAGGTCGTTCAAGATGAATTTTAAGCAGTCTACAGCCATATGGCTCATCATACTGCTCGTGCTTGTTATTTTCGGCGCGGATTTTTACATCATGAAGAACGTGGAAGAGGTCAGTATTCCGACGGCATTGCAGGTAGTTATCATGGCAATCGCCATTTTGTTCCTCTTTATGGTCTTATGGGTGTTTGCAGTACAGGCAAAGTTTGTCAATACCATTACAAAAACCATCAAAAATGCGTTTGCGTTAAGTGTTATCCAGCTGCCGAAAACGATTGTGATGGCTGTCCTGTACGTATTGCCCTATGTGCTCTGCATCTTCAGCCTCAGATTATTTCCCGTCATATTAGTGCTGGGGATATCTGTTCCAGTGTATGTAAGCGCCATGCTTTACAATAAAATGTTTAAAAAGCTGGAAGATAAGATAATGGAAAGGCTCGAGGGGGAGAAAGCCGAAGAAGGCGAAGAAGAGCCGGAAAGCGAAGAAACAGAAAAGATATTCAGTGACACACCGGTTTTTGAGGAAACTGAGCAAAATTAGGATGTAGCAAAGTACAAGATTCTTATGATTACAGCCGCTAAAGCGGCAGAATGAGAGAAGAAATGAAAGGTAAACAAAACAGTAATATTAGGCAAACGTTGACTCCTGTATTTATACTGCTTGTAGTCTTTATTGTGTTATTAGTGCGGTTTACTGTATCGGGCAAGAGCAAGGAGCGGACAGAAGCAGAAGAAAAACTGGTTAGCATGATGCAGGGGTATGCTGCACAGATGCAGATGCTGATATATGGTGTCCAGAAGAGCGCGGATTCCGCTGCAGTTTATATGGCAGCAGACAGCAGTGCGGAGCAGGAAGCAGTGCTGGCTGCGGTTTATGCTGATGAAGCAGTTTACGATGCAGCAATCTGTGATGTGGATGGTACGGGATACCGTTTTGGCGGAGAGCGCATCGATTTGTCAGGAACGGAATATTTTGAGAGTGCTTTTACCGGAGAAGGAAAGGTGCTCTACGTGGCAGATGACGGCTTTTCCGGTCAGGGCGCAATACTGGTGGTGGCACCGGTGATGCAGGATGAGAGTGTCGTAAGCTATGTGCTCTGTTATATTGATATCGCAGAATTTGAAAAACTGGTAAAACGGACGCATCTGAATTCCAATACCTTTTACATTCTTCTGGAAAATTCCGGACAGATTGTGGCAGCGGCAGGCAGCACAAACAGTGCGCTGTGCAGGAAGGATGGAGATTACTTTGTGTTCCTGAGAGAGAATCAGGACAACAAGGTGATTGACAGGCTTTATACACGCGTGCAGAATAAAAATTCCGACGTTACTTATCTGACTTGGCAGAAGGATGCCAGAATATTGATTTATGTACCGGTCGGTATTGGAAATCTGACGCTGCTGTCAGGCGTTGAAAAGTCTTATGTTGATTCGATGGTGAAACGCAACTGGTCTTCCAGTAATGCCATGGTATGGCAGATTGCAATTGTGCTGTTTCTTTTCGTGGGAGCGGTATTGACGATTTATATCATATCGCAGAAAAAGAGCAATGAAAAGGGCAAGGAACTGGCCAATAAGGCAGATACGGACCTTCTCACCGGCCTTTACAATAAGATGGCAACGGAAAGAAAAATCAAAGAACAAATGGCGGAGCATCCTGACGAGCTTGGGCTGCTGTTTGTCCTTGATATTGATAATTTCAAAAAAATCAACGATACCATGGGGCATGCCTTTGGTGACGAGGTGCTTCGGACTCTTGGGTGGCGTATCAAGGCGGAATTCCGTGCCACGGATATCGTGGGACGTACCGGCGGCGATGAATTTACCATATTCCTGTGTAATATGAAGACGGAAGAGATTATCCGGGCGGAGGCAAGCCGTGTAGAGCGATTCTTCAAGGATTTCAAACCGGGAGAATCTGTCAAATATTCAGCGACAGCAAGTATCGGAGCGGCAATATTCCCCAAGGATGGCAAAGATTTCGAAACGCTTTACAAGGCGGCAGATAAGGCATTGTACGTCGCGAAAAAACGTGGAAAAAATCAGTTGGCGTTTTATGGAGATGCAGATTAACAGTTCCTTTTGTACAACATGTATAGGATAAGCTGCTGATTTTGGTCAACTTGTCGGTACAAAATAAAAAAAATAGTGTTTATAAGCAAAATTTACAATCAAAGAAAAAATCTTTGTGTAATAGTGGTATGGCGGTAATGAAGATTTTCGTCTATACTTAGATTCAGTTAGTGATACGTAAGTATCTTCAATGAGAAAGGAGTTTTATAATGGCAAGTTTATCTTTAAAGAATGTTTGCAAGGTATACCCCAACGGCTTTGAGGCAGTTAAGGATTTCAATCTTGAAATTGCAGACCAGGAATTTATCATCTTCGTAGGTCCTTCCGGATGCGGTAAGTCAACCACCCTTCGTATGATTGCAGGTTTGGAAGACATTTCCTCCGGTGAATTAAAAATCGGCGACAGAATCGTAAATGATGTAGAGCCTAAGGACAGAGATATCGCGATGGTATTCCAGAACTACGCTCTGTATCCTCATATGTCCGTATATGACAATATGGCATTCGGTCTGAAACTGAGAAAGGTTCCGAAGGATGAAATCGACAAGATGGTTAAGGACGCAGCTAAGATTCTTGACCTGACACCGCTTCTTGACAGAAAGCCGAAGGCTCTTTCCGGTGGACAGAGACAGCGTGTTGCTATGGGACGTGCAATCGTTCGTAATCCTAAGGTATTCCTTATGGATGAGCCTCTTTCCAACTTGGACGCTAAGCTGCGTGTGCAGATGCGTGTTGAGATTTCCAAGCTTCATCAGAGACTTGGCACCACTATCATCTACGTAACACATGACCAGACAGAGGCTATGACCCTTGGTACCAGAATCGTTGTTATGAAGGACGGCGTTGTTCAGCAGGTTGATACACCTCAGAACCTGTACGAGAAGCCTCAGAACCTGTTCGTAGCAGGATTTATGGGTTCACCGCAGATGAACTTCCTTGATGCAACTGTTGAGGTTAATGGCGATGTTGCAAGCTTGAAGATTGCAGGCCACAGCATTCCTCTTCCGGCTGCTAAATCTAAGAAGTTGATTGACGGCGGTTATGACGGAAAGGTTGTTACCTTCGGTATCCGTCCTGAGGATATCTATGATTCTCAGATGTACATCGAGTCTAATCCGAACAGCGTATTTGAATCTACCATTAAGGTATACGAATTGCTCGGTGCAGAAGTTTACTTGTACTTTGATATTGAGGAGTTCCCTGTAACGGCGAGAGTAGATTCCCGTACAACTTCCAGACCTGGCGACAACGTGAAGTTTGCAATGGATGTAGAGAAGATTCACGTATTCGACAAGGAAACAGAGCAGATTATTACCAACTAGTAACAAAATGAAAGGAGGCGCGTTGTCGTCTCCTTTTTTGATGCGGCCGGCGGCTGCAACTTTATAAAATTTTTCTTTATGGCTTGCGGTCAAAATTAAAATAAGCTATGATTATAATAACAGTTTGCAATTCGGAAAAGACAGAGTTCATTACTGACAACAATTATTGCGAAAGGAAGAAAAAATGATTTCCAGCCAGATTATTCAGACAAGTATTGAGGAATTAAAGGCGATTACCAAGGTTGACCTTTGTGTGTATGACATGAATGGTGGACTGGTAGCAGGCACGATGGACATGTCGGAGATAAACAATACACTGATAACGGGGTTTGCCAATTCACCGGCGGACAGTCAGGTGATTGGCGCGCATCATCTTCTGAAAATTTTAGACGACGGTGAGCTTTTGTATGTGCTTGTGGCAAGAGGGCTCAGCGACGACGTTTATATGGTAGGGAAGATTGCGGTCTGCCAGCTTCAAAATCTGATTATTGCGTACAAAGAGCGATTTGACAGGAATAACTTTTTCCAGAACCTTTTGCTGGACAATCTGCTCTTGGTTGATATCTACAACCGCGCTAAAAAGCTGCATGTGGAGGTCACAGCTCCCCGGGCGGTCTTTCTCGTAGAGGCTAAAATGGAAAAGGACAGCATTGTCACAGAGCTTTTGAAGGAAATGTTCTCTTCCCATGGCGGAGATTATATTACTGCGGTAGACGAACGAAGTGTGATACTGATAAAGTCGTTGGAAGAAAATTATACGCAGGATACTCTGAGTCAGGTTGCCAACACCATCGCGGACATGATGAGCGCGGAAGCAATGCTGAATGTGAAAGTAGCATACGGTACCGTGGTATCGGAACTGAAAGATGTATCCAAATCCTATAAAGAAGCGAAGATGGCATTGGATGTAGGCAAGATATTTTATGCAGAAAAAAATGTGATTGCGTATAGTACATTGGGAATCGGGCGTTTGATTTATCAGCTTCCCGTCAATCTGTGCCGGATTTTCATACAGGAAATTTTCGGTGATAATGTGCCGGAAGAACTGGACGATGAAATGCTGGGTACAATCAACAAGTTCTTCGAGAACAACCTCAATGTTTCAGAGACGTCAAGGCAGCTTTTTGTACATAGAAATACATTGGTGTACAGGATTGAGAAGCTGCAGAAGAGCACGGGCTTGGACATTCGTACCTTTGACGATGCACTTACCTTTAAGATAGCGTTGATGGTAGTAAGCTATATGAATTATCTGGATTCGCTGGAATATTAATGAAAAGTAAATGGCGCAAACAGTCTGACAAAGCTGTTTGCGCCATTTGTTTTCGATGTGTTATTGCTTCCAACGCTTCAAATTCGGCATTTCTTTCCGAAGCAGTTCTCGTGCTTCTTCTTCGGATGCACAGTCACCGTCTTGTATCAGAAACGGAATACAACTTTCAATTGCTTCATCAAGGGTCTGGTCTTTGATAAAGCCTCCGTCTGCATAACAGTACTTACAATACTCTTTGTTGGCACTGCCGTCGGCATTTGTACCAAAGTCTCCCTCGTTCATTTTCATTCCACAGCTTTGACAGATGTTTTCAGTCATATGGTAGCCTCCCGTCACTTCAATAATATTGTTGTCGGGGTCGGTCAGATGAAAATAGTGATAGGTTGGATACGCTTCCATTATCTCGGTGACATGGCCGATATTGAGCGCTTTGACCCGCTCATATTCTGACAGCAAATCTTCAACCCAGTAGTTCTGNACAAACTTGTATGGACTGTTCAAATCGGTACAGTGCCCTATAAGATTGTCTTCGTTCATGAGNGCAATGCANTTATTGTCCACATAGAANTCTACAAATTTATTACCGCTCCGGCACCTGTTATCGACTTTGGTNTCAAAAAATGTTTCGTAAAAAGCCACTGATTTCTCAAAGTCCTTGACTACAAGATAAACGCTTCCTAAATGCAGGGGATTTTTCTTTTCTTCCGNATCTTCGGGATTNCTGAGCAAAAGNGTATCTGTCGAAACGTCAAACAATTCGCTCATCCTTATAATTTTCTCTACATCAGGTATAGCTTGTCCAAGTTCCCATTTGGAAACGGATTGGCGGGAAACCTCAAGCATTTCTGCAAGACGTTCCTGCGTCAGCCCTTTTTGAATGCGTATGCGCTGTATCTGNTCGCCTATTGTCATAATGACCACCTCCATATGTATTATGGCATATAGAATAGGATTNCTCAACCAACCCGACATGGAACTTTTGGCAACCGGCAGTTGCACGGTTTTGGCAGTCCGGCTAATGTTCGCAGTNCAGGGCGCTCAGACACGCTATNATCNTTTCGCGGTATTCTGCATGGTGCGGCATACCTTTGCCCAATCCGGCGAGCTTTGGGAACTGGAGCTTGAGAAAACCTCCGTCTTTTAAGGTGATTGAGCAGTTGATGGAGCCTAGCATACCTTTTTTGATGATGCAGCTTTTAATGTCGGTGAACAAAAAGCAGGCGCCGACGTCTTCCTCCACGGTATTTCTCAGGTCGGCAATAAGATTGTATCCATCTAAGTACTCACGTTCCTCACATTCGGCGACAAGCAAATGNCGCGCAGTGATACCGACATAAACACTAAATTGTGAGCTTTTTTTCTTGTTTACCTGAAGGGTATTGCCATGTATACCCGCCAAAAGTGTTTCGCCGTCAGGAATATATTCTCCCAAAACCTGCAGCATCTTTCCTTCATCAAAAATTCCGGACATAAATAAAGCCTCCTTTATAAGTATTCTTTTATTGCCTGCTCTACGGCGTCATATCTGGGCAGCGCAAGCTGGTCTGTCAATATTTTGTAAGGGTCTGTTTCGCCCGTTAGGACCATCTTTGCAATCATAGGAGAGAAACCGCTCACAAGTGCAACGCCAAGTGCATTTTCCGTAATGGGAATTGTGCATGTTCTGCTGCGNATATTCCAAAATATAAGCCTCGGCANACGGTAGCCATNNTGGGAATAGCGTTTGGCAAATGTCTCGAATAACCTCTCATCCGGAGGNACCAATTGGTGTGCGATAAGATGGCTTGTTGCAGTATCAAATTCCATGTCNGAGAGAATCAGCAGGTTGGCGGGGANCTCANCCTGCGTCATATGGTTTTTCACGGCAGTTAAAAGAATCAGTTCAAACACGGCCTCTAAATCAGTGTTNGCCACTTCGTTGTAATGCAGCGCAATTTCTATTTTGTCATGCAGTGTCTTTCCTTTGGATAAATCCACAAACCGGGGATTTTGACTGAAGGAAATATAGCAGTCCTTAAACTGTCCCGTACAGCGCTCNGAAAAGTAAATGGCGAGTGCGTTTGCCACATCGAGGCAGGATACATTTGTTATTCCTATGCGGCTGGTCATNCTGNCGGAGCCGTCGGCGATNCAGAGTGTATTTCCTGTTCCCTGCACGTAATCGGGCAGGGCACGCCANAGCTCTTCCAATGTCGCNTCAANGGGNCGNAGCACCGGAGGATNCGTGGGGCGGCTTTCCATATAGGAATGTACAATATCGTGNGGGAACAGCACATCTGCATGAATTTGCTGTTCNCCCTTTTTGACAGCGCCGAGAAATTCCCTGCGGCGTTCTTCGTCGTTTCGCAGAAACGCCTTATTGTAGATAAGATTGGCTCTGGATGGAACGGCATCATANCGGATATCNGCCCATTTTCCGCTGCTCATCATAACCTCCACGACCTTCAGGTATTTTCTGAAGGCAGAGAGCATCTGACGGTATTCTTTGGCTGTCATAGAGAATTTCTGTGCAAGNANNNGTGCCATTTGCTTTGTNTGTTCAGAGGATGCATTTTCCGANGGAAGCCACTTGGCGCAGAGACTNATGGGAGCGCNATTTNCCATGTTTATGCGGTCTTTTTCAAGCTGCTTCNAAAGCATAGCGGCAGCATCGTCCGCAAGGGGCGTCTGCATAAGCGAAACAACGATGTCCCATCTTGTGTACTCCGGTATCAGCGGCATAAGNGCTCTTGCTGTCTCGGTATGGTTTTGTGCCAGATAAAGAAAAAGCGTCCGAAAGAGCCTTCTTTCGCCAAGTCCCTGTCTGACGTCACCGGCGAANAAAAGCCANTTTATGGCAAGAAGGGAATCTTCATAATATGCCTTTACAAATNTATCNGCAATTTCATCCGGAGAAGCATTTCTCAGCGAAGAAACGGCGAAATTCAAATCAAGCAGAGCCTTGCCCGTAGTCCTATAGCCNGTGGCGCCGTTTTCGGTCACGGAAGTGTTGTACTCATTATTCAGAACATCCTTAAGCTTCTGCATGAAANCCATTGCGTTTTCCTCCATCTGCAATTTTGGTAAACAGGGCTAGTTGGATTTGAACCAACGACAAGGGGAGTGACAGTCCATTGTAAAGTTGCTGCAAGAGCTTTTGACAAAGCTCCTTTTTCCTGCTCTACCAACTGAGCTATAGCCCTAAAAACAGGAGCGGCCGGAAAGGATTCGAACCTTTAANACCATGAGAAAATTGCTGCAGGTGCCTTTTACAAGACACATCATTAATTTGCCCGACGGAAGAGTCAGACCGCAGCCGCTCCATATGCCAACTATAGCATATTTAGGGAAAGAAGGCAACGAGAGCTGTNNTTGNAAATCTNTTTGACGTAAGGACGCAAGGGTGTNATAATGATTGTAAGAGATNTAGAAAGTCTACAACACAGGAGGTATCCATGCTCACTTTTGCCAAAATGATGATAAAGCACCATATAAAGCGCAGTTATATGATAATACTGGGCATTGCCTGNTCNGTGGCAATGATGTTCTGCATGATTCAAATGGGAGACAGCATCANCNACAAATATAAAGAACAGGCATTGGGNACGAACCGGTATGATTTTCANATCAATGGTCTGACAAAAGAGCAGGCAGATTGGTTAAANNGAGAACTTGANAAAGAGGAAATAGAAGCGTCAGGAATCCTTTATAGTGATTANTGTGAAANGCAAATGANACTGGAANCATTTCANAAAATGGAGCTTCAGTTATGNGCGGGAACNAAGGNAGGATTTGAAGAACCCGGNCTGCGGCTTCGCGNAGGAACATGGTGTGAACTGCCGGATGAAATTGTTTTGGAACAATATGTCTGTGATATGCTGGGAAGTCAGATTGGCGANGANATAACAGTCATTTGNAACNTGTCNGNGGATACCTATCGTTTNCGGCTTGTNGGAATCATGGAAAATACACCNNTTCTGGCAAGCAGCGACTGGACGAGAGGGTTTCTGTGNGTTNCNCNNGAGTTCCNNTNTNATGCNGGNNTGGTAANGCCGGANGCAGAAGANTATAGTCTGATTATTACGGTAAATTCAGATATNGACGCNNATGATGTNGANAANATAACNNAACTGGNAATGAAAGNNCGCGAATTACTCGCAGAACNTTANGGGATAGATTATTNTNANACGNTTCAGAAAGCNGTCAACGGNCGGGNGTCAGANGAAGAGAAAGATGCTTTGGNGAGAATTGGTGNAAAAATCGGANNNAATCNTTCAAAAACAGAAAATATTNNGGAATATGAGTCACAGTCCGAGNTNGGAAATGCATTAAAGGCATTTGTGGTNNTGATAGCTGTTGCCATGGTTTTGCTGATTTTTAACAGCATGCACCTTACCATTGCCGAAAACACGAGAGAACTGGGAATGCTCCGCTGTATCGGAATGGATTATAGACAGACCGGTCTGGTTGTATTTTCGGAAAATATTTTTTACTGCATCTTAGGATACGGAATCGGAATTGCTTTCGGAAATATATTGAATCAGGTGTTGGCAAAAAATATCCTTTATTATCTGACCGACGATCATGTGGAAATCAGGCAGCTCGGGAGCAGTTATCTGCTGACGGCGGCAGTTGCCTTTNTTTCCCTGGTCATAGCATTCGTATTATCTGTACATAAAATTCTGGCGCTGACGCCCATAGAGGCAAGTAAATATAACGGGCTCATTATCAAAAACCCAAAAGTGCGGGCGATGGAGAAATGGTCTGCCGTAAAATTTGCAGGAAGAAATATCCGGCGGGAAAAAAGTAAAAGCATGATAGTAATGATATCCATGATTTTTTCCATGATGATACTGCTGCTGATTGTCAATACCATCAGTTCTGTGAAGCTGCCGGAGAAGGATAGAAAAAGCAAATTTTCAGATTATGAAGTTTATATTCCTCTTTCCGGCATAATAGATACACTGGATAGTACTTCTCCTGCGGAAATTTCTTTCTTGGAAATGGAAGAAGTGAAGAGCATAAATGGTGTGGAGAAATTATATGCAATCGGTATGGGAGAAGAAACCTTGTATAACAGAGACGATAACAGGATTCCGATTATTGTGTATAATGATGAATTGTTTCAGTGGCTGCTAGAACAAAACGGAGAGTCTGGACTTTGGGAAAAAGAGCCGGATTCCATTTACGTGATAACGGGAACGGATGGAGAAGAAGAAAAGAAATTTCTTGATGAAATAGAGGAAACAGGCGCCATTGGATATAGACTGANCAATGGNAAAGACGGTGTTCTGCATGTCGATGCCGTGCTGCATACGGATTATATGCCGGNCTATAAGGGAACCGACAGNGGTNTGGCNGNGATGATTCTGACNGAAAAAGCNGCTTCGGAAATTTATGCTGATTANAGTTATTTNGATGTGATGATAAAATGCAATTCTGCTGCCGATGAAAGGACATACGCGGATATTATNGGNATTTTTNCGGATAATGAGTACGCAATATGCGGCTCTTATGAAGTNGGCATGGAAAAGATNATTACGGATGCGCTGGCNATNANTTACATTGCAGCATTGATTGCAGNNGCNACGGCAGTAACAGCGATTTTAAATATGATGATTATTGTNAAGGCAAATCTGATNCTCAGACGAAANGAATATGGAGTATGGNGGGCATTNGGGATGTCCTTAAANCGGTTAAAAGGAACGGTNNGCATAGAGNTATTATTAATGCTNCTTGCTTCCTATATGNTAGCTGTCATTNTTTCNTTTCCGATTCAATGTTACCTGTGTAACATGATNGAAAATTGGAATACAGNNGGTATNNTNTCNGGNTATCTTGGGGTTGGCATTGTTTCCNTATTNTTAGTGTACTTTTTAGTCATGTCGGGNCTNAAATTCAAGGAAACAAATGAGATTATGGCAGATATCAGGGAGGAATAGNGATGAGNTTAATTGAATTNAAAAATGCGGTAAAGGAATACACAGCGGGAGANATTACGGTACGTGCATTNAATCATATCAGNCTGGAGGTGAAGCAGGGAGAAATCATNATGATTTTGGGCGAAAGCGGTTCNGGAAAAAGTACCNTGCTTAATNTTATGGGTGGNCTTGATGTTCTGACNTCNGGNGANATNTTTTTAGANGGAAAACCGTATACNAATTTTAAGGATATNGAGATGTCAAANCTGCGCAGGCAGAAATTTGGATTTATATTTCAGTCCTACAATCTGCTTCCGCTGTTGACNATTTATGAGAATATNATTGCNCCGCTTCTTNTGGATCAAAAGCNTGTNCAGCGAAANGANGTNGAAAAGNTAAGCGAAAGCCTTGGNATNAAAGAGCAGCTTGATAAATTTCCGAATCAGCTNTCAGGCGGNCAGCAGCAGCGNGCNGCAATTGTANGGGCNTTNATCAATCATCCGAAGGTGATTTTTGCAGANGAACCGACGGGNAANTTNGANAAGGATACCGGNGAGCAGGTTATGACCTGTNTGATTNATGNNGTGAAANANGAAGGNGCAACATTNGTTATGGTAACGCATAATGAAAAGCTTTCTTCTTATGCGGACAGAGTGATACGAATGGAGAACGGAAAAGAAATTGACAGTTAAAAACAGGNATAGGAANACAANTCCCCGAATATAATGTAGAGATAAATCTACAGAAAATCGGGGANTTTTATGGTGAAAACGGACAAGGACTTTTATGACAGNAAAATTGTGTATCTCGACTATCTCGAGAGAGGGGAAAAGGTTAAAAACGGCGGCTTTGTGAAATGGGAGGCAAGAGGCGGAACAAGCCGGATTCAGATACATATACGGGGCTTGTATCCGACGGATACTTTGCGNGGCGANATTCAGCTTATTTCACGTCAAGATGTACATACGGCGGATAATGTGAAAATTGATTTTGGNTCNGGGGAATATGTGGCAGTCTGGAAAAATGAGGATTTGGCGGGAACGGCAGTCANCTACGAGGAATGTGACGGCGTTCAGGTCAAACTCTCGGAAAACAGGCTGTTAATCGGGCAGTGGAGAAGACGGGAAGCACTGCAGGAAAGCAAAGTGCCGGAAACGGAAAACAGGACAGAAGAGGCATTAGAAGTGGACGATAGTATAACGGAAAGCGCAGAAATCAAAGAGGCATCAGAAGCGTTTGTTGAAGAGGAAGAGGGGACTGCGGAAAAAGAGAGTACGTCGGAAGCCTCTGCTACAGCAGGAGCGGAAGAGCTGGAAAGCAAAAGTGTGTCGGAAGCCTCTGCTGAAACGGAAGCGGNANANNTGNAAAGTNAAAGTATGCCGGGAGCNTCTGTTGCAACAGGANCGGGAGAGNNGGAANGNNAAAGNGNNCCGGAAGCCTCNGCNGAAATGGAAGCAGAAGCGGAAGAANNGGAAAGCAAAAGCGTACCGGAAGTCTCTGCCGAAATGGAAACGAAAGCAGAAGAGCCGGAAAGTGAAAGCGCACAGGAAGTCCAAGCCGGGGCAGAAGGGGAGACTGCGGAGCAAAAAGGCATGTTGGAAGCGTCTGCGGCAATGGAAGAGAAAGAGCCGGAACAAAAAGCCATGCCGGAAGTGTCTGCCAAAGTGTGGGAGAAGCAGCCGCAAAAGGAGAGTGTGCCGGAAGCGTCTGCCAAGGCAGAAGGGGGGACTGCGCAGCGAAAAACTGCGTTAGAAATGCTTGCCGGAATGAACAGGGGAGAATCCGCAAGAGGAAAAGAGACGAAGTCGGTAGAGAGAAAGTGCAAACAGAATCCGCAGTGCAGGGACTTACTCTCCGGCGATAAGTGGGAACAGCTTAACAAGCAGTATCCGCACATTCACCCTTTTGGCGACGCGCGCGAATATCTTTCCATTACACCACGGGATTTTGTAATTTTGTCGCGGAAGTATCAGGAACTGGTGCAGAACAGCTTTTTGCTCCATGGGTATTATAATTATGGGCATGTGATTTTGACAAGAATCAAGGAAAAGAATGGAGAGAGATTTTACCTCGGTGTTCCCGGCGTCTACTATACGCGGGAAAAGCAGGCAGCGCTTATGTTTGGCTTTGAAGGCTTTGAAGCCGGAACGGAGCGGGCAGTGGACGGCGGCTTTGGCTACTATATGAAGCAGGTGGACATTTGAAAATCAGACTCCTTCCAAATCAAAGGGCGGAATAAAGCTTTCGGAGGCAGTTTCGCCCTCCTGTATAAAAGCATTTTCGATGCCGACGGACAGACAATAATCAACCAGCCAGTTGTACTCCTTGTGTGATACCCGACGGTTCAGCTTTGGCATATCAGGGAAAGTACGCATGGGTGTATACTGGTTCATAATACTGATATAAATATCATCATAGTAGGTCTGATAGAGATAATCTACGACGACTTTCCTGGAATCATTCAAATGCCCCGGCAGAAGCAGATGACGAACAATCACACCGCGCTTCATCAGGCCGGTTTCTTGGTCAAACACGGGCTTGCCGACCTGACGGAACATTTCGGCTATCGCAGCAGAGGCAGTCGAAAAATAGTCAGGGGCATTGGAATAGCGGGAGGAAAGTTTGGTGGACACATATTTACAATCGGGCAGATAGATATCGATAAGACCTTCCAAAAGACGTAGGGTTTCTACTTTTTCATAACCTCCCGTGTTGTAGACGATGGGCAGGGAAAGCCCGTCTGCTTTGGCTGTCCTGAGGGCAGAAACAATTTGCGGTACAAAATGAGTGGGCGTTACCAGATTGATATTGCAGGCGCCCTTTTCCTGCAGCTCTAAAAAAATGCCGGCGAGGCGCTCAGGGGTAATGGTTTTCCCGGTGGCGCCTTCTGAGATGGCGCTGTTTTGGCAGAAAATGCAGTGCAGAGGGCAGCCGGAAAAAAAGACGGTTCCCGAGCCGGTATCGCCGGAAATACAGGGTTCCTCCCACATGTGCAGAGATGCTCTTGCCACACGAAGGGAAGCGGTTTCCCCGCAATAACCTTTCTGTCCGTTTTCACGATCCGCATTACATTCCCTGGGACATAGTCTGCAGCCCATGCAGCTCCTTTCTGCGGCTTTCTGATTCTGCCGCTTTCCTCAAAAAACTTTCAGTATAAGCGATTTCCGTTACATAAAAAGCCGCATATCCGGTTTTTGGTGGACACTCCTACGCGATACTCCCCCGCCGGCTCCGCCAGGCACCCTTGCGGCACATGAACGGTTCTGCTTAGTGCTGCTGTGTTCCCACCCTGACACGGTTCGCAGATGTCCATTGCGCAAGACCCAAACTTCATCACCGGAAAGAAGAGCCGCCATAGAAGCGCCCGCCAAAATCCGTATACACGACTTTCTAAGTATAACGTGTTTGACGGGCGCTGTCAAGCAATATGATATATGCAAAAGCTCTGTTTTACCGGAGTATAAGCCGAAAGTGGCGCGCTGCAGACGGCTTGTCCTAAGAGTTTTTTACGGGGGGATGCAAATCCCATTCAGGGAAACAGCTAGCGAAGCCTTCGATATTCTGTGTGAGTACTACCTTCTCCATTTTTTGAAGGTCCGACTCGCCCTGACCGAACATCAGCTCAAGTTCGTCAAAATCATCATCAAAATTAGTTTCCATTATTATTTCCTCCCTTATGCAATAATTTCTCGAACCGGATTGCTTTCAAATTGGTACACAACAGCTTTGGCTTCCTTCCACTGTGCTGCTGTGTGGTTGATTTTTGCTTTTCCATTCACAATTCGGCGCGCATAGTCCTGCTCGATTGTGTTGATCTTTTCTGTGGTTTCCTTTTTTGCTTTGAAGGAGACACCAACAAGGACTCCGGCACCAACCAACAGAATAATTCCTGCTACTGCATTTGCAAACAGACCGATTACACCAATAACCGCCAGTACAATTGCACTTATCAGCATTGCCTTTTCTTTGCTTCGAGTTGCTCTCTTGAGTTCATCTGTACGCCGCTGCATCATTTCTTTTTCAAAGTTTCTGCAAAGCTCCTCGGTGTTATTTCCATCTGCAGAAGTGCCGACCCAGCCGTCAATGTTGAGTGTAATCTGATTTGGAAATGCCTCTTTTTTCTCGGTTATATATGACTTAAAGCCTCTCCTGATATATCCGCTTAAAAAAGAAACAGCCGTCTTTCTCTCCGAAGGAGAAGTGTCTTTGTCCGTCAGAATGACATTTGACATCTGCTCAACCAGGTTCAGCGTTTTTTGCTGCCGTTCCTGCTCTGCCTGAACAATGGACTGCCTTGCAGCTTCCTTATCACCTTCAAAATACTTTATGGCTTTCAAATATTGTTCCTCTTTTCGAAGCGGTTCCTCGTCTTCATTATATCTGCTGATAAGCTGAATCAGGCTTTTATCGATTTTGGCCTTTAAACTATTCTGATCGATGTATGCGTTATTGATTCCTGTCAGGTTGTCTGCGATGGAATCTACCGCCAAAATTCTGCTGACATATTCATTGATGTTTTCATACTCTGCCACCGTTCCGTTTAAATCGGGATAGAGGTGTGAAATATCGAGACTGAACCGGCTGCAGTATTCTTTCCATGTGTTCTCCTGCGAAGCTTCAAGATTGCTGCTGTTTCCGCGAATTTCGTTCATCCACTGCATTACATAATCATCGCACATATGCTTTTCGTCAGGGCCGAATACGCCATTGACATAGGCATCAATGTACGCAAAGCTTCCTTCTGAAAAATTGGCTGCGTTCTGATGGGAGAAATAGATTGACAACCATTCGTAGCATGTCTGTACTCTGTTATTTCTGCGACAAATCAGCGCCATTGTGATTGCGGTCCGTTCCTCATCTCTCTTGACTGCTTCAGAGATAGCTCTTTGTGCTAAATCCCTGTCATTGCCAATCCATGCGGCAACAGCAACCAGGCACGGTGCAAGCCAGTATTTCGGCGTGGAAAGCATTAGTTCCTCCGAAACCCTTGAAATGGTTGCCTTTTTGACAAGCGCCAAATCCGTGGCCTGCAGTACGCCGAGCATGGTTTCCCTGATTACCTTATAATTTCCGTAATTTTGCTCCAATTCCTGCCGTACCCGGACAAGCTCTGTGGACGCCTGCTGCAGAGCCGCCTGTTTTTTCTGGTTATTTACCATTTCTTGAAATCTTTGTGTTAAAACCTGAATATTCTGATTCGCAGTTTCAATTGCCGCGTTGGCGCTGTGCACCATTGTGTTTAGTCTTTCTGTTGTTTCCGAGAGCCGGTCAATTTTATTTTCCAGCCTTGTCACGTCGATATGTACTGTCTGTACGGTCTGTTCTGCCATTTTTATACCTCCATCTCTGCATCGGCTAAAAATTTAGCCTGTTTCTTTTGATAGGAATTGATAAATTTTTCCTTGTATTCCTGATTGCTCATTGCACTGATAATATCGCCAACCGGAAGGATGTAATTGTCGTAAAAGTAGCGTGTTTTGGACTTTAAATAAAAACTGTTGTCCACATAGGGCGAATCCGGATTGGTTTCAATCGACTTTAACAGTGCGAAACAGGTTTTGGGAATGGTACAGTATTCTGCCAGTTCTTTGTACATGCCGGCCAGCTCTTTTGTCAGATATCCTGTGGAGGTTCTCTTAGAGATGAGGTATGGACATATTCGGTCGATAAAATCGCACAAGTCCTCCATGTCTTCCTCCGCCTGCATATTTTTGGCAATCAGTTGTATCATATCTTCCTCAAAATCCTGAAGCCTGTATGAAGAGGCCGTGAGCAGCGTTCTCAAATCCTGCACCTCATCATATTCCAGAGCGACCTCCTGCATTTGGTGAAAAAAGCGTTTCATCGCACTGTCATTTTTAACGACAAATTCTTCGTAATAAGCCATAATGTACAAGGCAGGCGCGTTGTCTGCCAAAATGTTTAAAACTTCCATTGCATAATGCCTGGAATCTTCAAATCTGCCATCCATAAAAAAGTGAATGGCATTTTGTCTGCTGAAAACGACCTTCCCATTCATGTTCAGGGTTGCTCTTGAATAGTATTCTTCCTTGCCGCAGGTACGGCAAATCAGTTTTCTGCTTTTGGGGTCAAATTCCACATTAGAGCTGCCACAGCCATGACATTGTAATCCGCTTGCATCCATATTAGCCTCCTTGTTGCTTTTTTCTATACAGGGTTTCCACATTCAAGGCAGAATTTTGCACCGCTTACGAGCTCCCTGCCGCAGTTTGCACATACCTGCGATAATTTTTTGCCGCAGTTGGGACAGAATTTCGCACCTTTTACGATAACACTGCCACATTCCGGACAGTGTTCTTCCTGTGCAAGCGCCTGTCCGCAGTTAATACAAAACTTTGCTGCTGCCGGATTTTGCGTCTGACATGCGGCGCATACTGTCGTCTGCCGGTTATCTGCCGGAGCCGCCTGCATACTGCCGATGGTATTTTGGGCGATTGCGCTCATTCCTGTTCCTACGGCGCCGCCGACGCCGAAGCCCATGCCGAGCCCCATGCCTGCGCCCATAACCGTTGCAGCAGTTCCTTCATTCGAAGCAGCGGACTGCATGACTTGAAAGGATTGCTCCTGCTGATAAGTGTAACCTTCCCGCTCCCGCATGCGCGCCCTTGCGGCAGATTCAATATCCATCTTTGCCGCTGAGCCTTCTGCTTCGAGCTGGTCACGTTTCTTTTGAATTTTCATTTCATTAATTGCGGCAAGGTCTTCATCGGGCGCATTAATATTTGTAAAAGAGAAATTGTCCAGTGTTAAGCCGAATTCTGCAAAATGTTCCGCTAATTTTTCCTGAATTATCCGGGAAAAATCGGAAAGGTGCGTGCTAATCTTCAAAATGCCAATCTTGTGGTCAACAATACTCTTGGCTAACAGGTCAGGCACGTATTCCAGAATTTTAGCCCTCATAAAGCTGATGAGTTCATCTCTTGTGAAATCTGCCCGTGTTCCCACGATTCGGTAGAGAAATCTGCGGGCATTGAGCACGGCACTTGCCGGGTCGGTTCGGTCAATATGTACGCCGAATAATCCGAATGCACGAACATGAACATTGATACCTTCCTCGGGGTCTTCCACGACAATCGGAGCATGCGTCCCCCAGCTTAATTCATTCATATAAGTCGTATTTATAAAATAAACCGTACTATGAAAGGCAGATTCTCCTCCGGCTAATGCATGCGCAATGTTTCGGAACGGGGCAAAGCGGCTGTCTCCTGTTTCCAGCTTGATCTTACAGGGGCCAACAAACGTCGATATCTGTGCCTGTCCCGAACCATCCGCATTCAAAGAATTTTCTGCTGCCATATTATTTGTAAAGACCGCCATCTGTGAGGCGCCCACAATCAGATAGGAGCCATTGGGAAAATCTTCATAGATGTGCTTATGCACAATGATTCCGGCTTCGCGGTCGCTTTCCGGTTCCCATTTAATCGTATCGACGGAAAATGAGCCGAGAATCCCCGAATGAGGCTGTTCTTTTGGATTTTTGTCAAATAACGCCATGTTCTAAGTATCCTTTCTGTATATGGAATTATCGTAAATCATAGTTGCTGTTATATAGAGCGCTGCAAATCGGAAAAAGTTGACAGGAATTGACAAAAAGTAATGAAATTTTTTTTATTGGCTGACAAAGTTGACACAAAGAAGAATTGTGATTTATAATCAACGCATGAGGCTATATTTTCCTTGATTTGCATGCGCGCTGAGGCCGCAGATGGGAGCAAGAATGAAAGTAAAATGTGATTTTTGCGAAAACTACTTTGAGGACACGGAATCCGGCTGCCCCTATTGCGGAGCGGTAAATTCCGCTGCGGGTAACCGCAGATTCTCAAATGGTGTTCCCAAGACGATTGAAGAGTTAAAAGAGTGGGTTGAAAAGAATAACGTACCGCTTGATAAAGTGCCGGTGTATATAGGCGTGAATGGAGCTCAACCGAAATGTATAGGCATATACAGAGAGGGCGGAGAGGTTATCGTCTATAAGAATAAGGCTGACGGAACAAGAGCAATACGATATCAGGGTTCAGACGAAGCCTATGCAGTAAACGAAGTTTACCTTAAGATAAAAGAAATGATGGCTATGGCTACTGCGACAAATCGTACACCAAGCAGTAATAGTAGTAATAGCAGAAATACTTCTTATAGCGGATATTCCGGCTATCAAAGCAGTAATCGTAACAGTTATAAGTGGAATAACAGACCGAATCGTATAAGTTTGAATTCCTCTCGTATAGGTGGAATAGCCCTGATTGTTATTCTTGTAGTACTTTTAGTAGCCTTTCCGTCATGTACGGAAAATATCGGACAGATTATACATAGCTATGGCGCCGGTTACAGTTCCAGTGATTATAACTGGAATTACAACTCCGGTTATGGATATGGTTATGATTCCCATACCTCTAATTGGGATTATGATTACAGCGATGATTCGGATGATAGCTGGGATTTTGATTGGGATTCGGATGATGGTTGGGATTTTGATTGGGATTCCGACTGGGACTCTGATTACGGAGACTATGACTGGGACTTTGACTATGACTGGGATTCGGATTGGTAAGATGTTTTGATAAAATGGGTATACTGAAAAATAAAACAAAGCGCCGCTTATGCGGCAGAATGGAGAAAATATGAACAAAAATGCATTCAGGAATCTTTCTTATGGTGTATATGTTATCAGCACATGGGATAAAGGAAGGGCGACGGGCTGCACGGCGAACAGTGTGATGCAGATTACGTCTGAGCCCGCAACCGTGGCGGTCAGCATCAACCACGACAATTACACGAACGCCTGCATACAGGATACCGGAAAATTTGCCGTATCCGTGTTGGGTGAACATTCGGAACCTTCCCTTATCGGAACCTTTGGTTTCCGTAGCGGAAGGGACTGTGACAAATTTGATGGCGTGGCGCATCAAGTAAAAAGCTATATGCCTGTGCTGTCGGACGCCTGCGCGTACATTGTCTGCGAGGTTATCGATAAGATGGAAACGGAGACGCATACCGTTTTTCTGGGCAAGGTGCTTGACTGCGATGTGCTGAAATCCGATACTGCCATGACTTACGCATATTATCACAATGTTATCAAAGGCAAAAGCCCTAAGACGGCGCCTACCTATCTGCCGGAGGAGTAGCAATTTAGTAAAAATCTCTATACAGTGAGAGGTTCCTTGTGTGTCCAGTGCAGGGTATTTTTACTGCTGATGTTCAGTTGGTTATTTCGTGTGGACGGCTCAATAGAAGCCGTCCTGTTTCTTTCCCTACTCTTGCATTTTATTCTGCTTTTTGAGCATTTCTTATCTTTTGTTGTCCTTTGATTTTAAGTTGCTCTTTCTGATATTTCCTCGGCAATATCTCGAAGTTTTCTCTGCAAGGCGTTAGTATGGCTTCCTCTGTGTTTTCAATGCCAGCGTTGACAACTCTGTCCCTTGAGTGGTGATTGGAGACATGATAAAATAGAAATAACACTTTATAAGTGGCAATAAATTACAAAAAAAGGGGGAACATGGAATGAAAAAAATATTTGGCGTACTGTTACTATTAGTGGTCTTGTTGGAGAATAGCATATTTATAAATGCTGCAGAACAAATAGACATTGTGGAAAATAATGATGAAACGGAAGTGATATTAAAATACTATCAATATGTAAATGATAAAAATGTTGATGAGTATATTTCGTTATTTACAGTAGACCAGCGTGACTTGATGCATAAACATTTAGTTCAATATGGTGAACAAGCATTTTTCAACAATCAGAAGTTGGAAGCAGTAAATATTAAAGTGTTGACTGACGAGACGGCGTATATAGCAAGTGCAATTAATTTTTCTGAAGTACAAATGTATGGCGAGTTAAAATGTGTATATGTGGAACAGGAAATAAAAGAAAATAATAGTTCCACTATTTCGTATGTATGTTTTGTTTTGGCTAAAGAGAACAATGCTTGGAAAATTGAACGTATTTCAGTACCCTATATACAGTGCATTTTCGAGAATGGCGAGCAATTTGGAGGTGTTAATGAGAGTGTATTTGCGTCAAGGCAGGAAGCGCAGATGCAATCAATGATAGATGGCAGAGCCATATCACAAAACGGTATGTTTCTGACAACCACATCACTGTCTGCGCCAACAAGTATAACGGTGTATTTTACAAAAGATGATAATATCAATTATTATGGTTCAAACAAGGCTTCTTTAAATTTTGCAACATATTTAAAAAATACAGTTGGTCAAGAGTGGGTAGTTGCAAGGTATGCGGATTACCCTGCGTATTTACAGGCAGGAGTGATGGCTAGTAAAATGTATGCGTGGTATAATACCGTGAATCCGAAAAGAAATTATGCGCCGTATTATGCTTGCGTTTTAGATAATTCAAATGATCAAAATTATTGGTGCTATTCTGCCAGCAATATAGAAAGTCAGGGAGCACAATATTTACGTTATCTGGAAAATGCATTGGCTTATGCAAATGGGCTTGCATTAGTTACAGAAGATACAGAAAGTATATTTGAAACGCAATATCGTACAAATGAAGGAAATATACATAGTGGCATTTTGAACCAAGCGGGAGCACTTGCATTGGCACAAAGCGGATATAGTTGTCTTCAAATTTTGCAGGAGTATTACGGAAGTGCACCAGGAATTCGAGGCGCACGAGTAAAAATTGTGGCACATCAATAGAAGTTAGATAGGGGGCCAATATGAAAAAGCTGTACATTTTTCTTGCATTCCTGCTGTTTTGTACAGGGTGCGCTGCACAGACAGAAAAAATAGTAGAGCAGGAAGAAACAGAAATAGCAGACAATGTGCTGCCGGTTGAAGCGGAAACGGCAGACAATGCTCTGCCGGTCGAAACAGAAACAGAGAATAAGCAGGAAGAAATCGCAAAAGAAGAACTGACGATGGATAAGATAAAGCTGCTTGCCGAAAAAGGGGAGCTTTCTCTGCAAGACCTGCTTGGGTGGGAAGGACTGCAGGAATCCTCCCTGTCAGGGATTTCTGAAAAACATTATTATTATACAGTTTTTGAAGAAGATAAGGAATATCGACTGGATTTTTCAACCGGACAGGACGGGCAATTAGGGTTTGTACGGCTGGTAGACATGCAGACTATGCTCAGTATTGATATTCGTACGGGCAATATAGAGCATTTGCTTTGCAATGAAGTGCTGATGGAAGACTATTTGACCTTTGCGTTCCCGGAAGAAATTCTGGTAGGGGACTATGATTTGTATGCGGGTCATTTTGGCGGCTGCAGCCTGACGCTTGTTGGTGAAAATGGCACTGTTCCATGCGGCGGAATTTATATTTTAAATGGAGACAGGGTAAGCCCAAGCATTGTTTCGGGAGAAATGCTTGCGGTTGCGCACTATGATAATAATATTTACCATAGTGAGAAAGAGAGGCTTTCCATAGAGCAATGTCCGGCATTACTCACAGTAATGTCGGTAGAGGAGGAGAATGGAGAGTCCACACAGTATTATAGCGTATATTTTGCACAGGAGTCGGACTTTTACTGCTATAACCTTCGTCTGAGAGCCGATTTGTTTACGAAAGAAGAGGTAATAGAAATAGCCCAAACGGTTCAATTTGCAGATATACATGAATAAGCAATCCACTCTTCCAGTCCTAAATCACTTAATTTGGCTTCGATACAGATATACTCATCGGCAAATACGGTGACGATAAGTCCAAGGCTGTCATCGGTCAGATAAAAGTTTGTATCGAAGTCTTCCAGTTCCCAGTATTGATAATGTTCTGCGATTTCCGCCATCCATTCTCCGTCGGCTTCCGCCATCCAGTCCTCGTCCAGATAATCGCTCAAGTCACCCCACATGCAATGGAAAGCTCCGCTGTTAAGAAGCTGTCTTGCGGTATATTTTTCACCAACGATATCGCGGAGTGTAAGAGCATCTCCTGTTTCCAGAGAAAGCGTAAGGCCTGTTTTCGACTCGTTGGGACCCGCAGAGCGGCGGAATTCACCATAATCGGAAATACATACAGAAAAATATTGCCCATCCTCTCTGGTAATAAGATAGTCTCGCTCAATGGAGGCGTGTATCTCTCTTTCCGGCATAAGCAGGTTGGGCTCTTCGTTCCAGTTATAGCCGTAGAAAAAGGCGTCACGGATTCGTGCATTCAGGGTTTTTGTCAAGTCGGAATCTGAAACACGCAGAGCAGGGTAATGGATGATAACGGAAACACCCATTCGGTCGTCCTGATAGGTATAAAGCTCTGCCGAGATTGTCTTACTTTGTGAAAAAGGAGAGATTGCGGCAAAAAGGCTGTCAAAGATAAAGGGGCCGGAAGGCGCATAATACCGTATTGGGGCTTCAACGACGGTGTTCAAAGACAGCGTGGTTTCATAAACGCAGTTTTCCAACAGTTCCTCTACGTGAGAGGAATCGGCATCATAGGCGAAAGAATCGTCCTGTGTCATAACAGGTCCGTACTGCCATGTAAAGGTATACCAGCCGGAGTCCTCATCAAAGATGTAGTCAAGATTTTCATACCAATAGAGGAAATTTGTTCCGTCGTTGTCCGTATCCTCCAGCAGCAAATCACAGTGCATAACCGTATTGCCGTCGTCGTCCGTGTAAGCTTCGTCGGGAGCGGAAAAATAGACCACATAGGTTTTATGAATATCGTGCTGGCGAAAGCCCTCCTGTAAAAACAGCAATATCTGGCAGAAGATTTCTTCTGTCTCGGGGTTTTCCGTGGTTTCGGCTTTCTGTTTGCCACAGCCGGAGAATGACAGGGAAAGCAGCAGTAAAACGACCCATAGCGGGTTATAAATTTTGTGACGGATTGTCTGTTTCCTCATGTTTTTTCATCTCCTTTTCCAGTTTGTTGCGGACGCGAAGCTCTTTAAAAAAGGTAGTGAGCATATCGCTGCACGCATCCTCCAAAACGCCTTTTGTAACATTGACCTGATGGTTAAATTCCGGCATCTGCAAAATATTTAAAATAGAACCGGCACACCCCGCCTTCGGGTTCATGCAGCCGATAACGACTTCGGGAATCCGCGCCTGCACGATGGCGCCGGAGCACATCTGGCACGGCTCCAGAGTCACATAGAGCGTGCAGTCCTCCAGCCGCCAGTCCCCCACATGTTTGCTTGCCTTGTTGATAGCGGTAATCTCCGCGTGGGACAGCGTATTCTTATCCGTATTGCGCCGGTTGTAGCCCCTGCCGATAATCTTACCATCGCAGACAATAACGCATCCAATCGGCACTTCCCCAAGCGCATACGCCTTTTTAGCCTGCTTCAAGGCCTCCCTCATATATTTTTCATGTAATTCCATCATGTGGAAACTCCTTCATGTTATATTTCATTTGCATTTCACTTCTGTTGTGTTATTATGTATTATAACTTCCAAAAGAGAAAGAGGCAAGAAGGATGCGGATATACGGGTTAAACAAAACGACATTGCTGGATTTTCCGGAGCATGTGGCGGCCACTGTTTTTACAGGGGGCTGTAATTTTTGCTGTCCTTTCTGCCACAATCGGGATTTGGTATTAGGGACAGCAGGGCTTACGGCAATAGCGGAAGAGGAAGTCCTTGCCTTTTTAAGAAAGCGGAAGGGCATTTTGACAGGCGTGTGTATCACCGGCGGCGAGCCGACACTGCAGCCGGATTTGCCTGCCTTTATTGAAAAAATCAAGGAAATGGGCTATTTGGTGAAACTGGACACCAACGGTTACAGACCGGCGGTGTTGCAGGAACTTTTGGACAAAGGGCTTCTTGACTATGTGGCAATGGATATCAAGAATGCAAAAGAGCGCTATGCAATGACGGTGGGAAAGGAAAATCTGGATATCGGGTGCATTGAGGAAAGCGTGGAAATCCTGAAGAAAAGTCCGATTGCCTATGAATTTCGTACTACGGTGGTGCGGGAGCTGCACAGGAAAGAGGATTTTGCTGCTATAGGGGAGTGGCTTGCAGGCGCAAAAGCTTACTTTCTGCAGGCGTATCAGGACAATGAAAATGTGATTGCAGGAGGATTTACCGCTTACGATAAGGCAGAGATGGAGGAGTTTGCCCAAATCGTAAGGCAAACTGTTACAAGGGTCGAATTGCGGGGAATAGATTAAAGGAGATAAGGGAGATGCAAAAGGGTATCAGGAAATATATTGGTGATAAAGCTTTTTATGCTATGGTGCTGGCGGTGGTGGTGCCGATTATGGTACAGAACGGCATCACAAATTTTGTCAGCCTTCTGGACAATATCATGGTGGGGCGCGTGGGGACGGAGCCCATGTCCGGCGTAGCCATCGTGAACCAGCTTATTTTTGTTTTTAATCTGAGTATTTTTGGCGCGATATCCGGAGCGGGCATTTTTGGCGCGCAGTTTTTCGGCTGCGGCAAGCCGGACGGGGTAAGGCATACCTTCCGGTTTAAGCTGATTGCGGCTGCGGTGATTACCATTGGGGCATCGCTTCTGTTTTTGTTCGGTGGCGATATGCTGATTAAACTGTACCTGCATGGGGAGGAAAATGCGGAGCAGTTGGAAGCGGCGCTGCATTACGGCAGGCAGTATCTGCTGATTATACTGATTGGGCTGCCGCCTTTTGCCTGGGAACAGTGTTATACCAGCACGCTGCGGGAATGTGGGGAGACGGTGGTGCCGATGAAAGCGGGCATTGTGGCGGTTATTGTCAATCTCTGCCTCAATGCAGTTCTGATTTTCGGTATGTTTGGATTTCCGGCGATGGGAGTTGCGGGAGCGGCGGTTGCGACGGTCGTGGCAAGATATGTGGAGATGGCGATTGTGATTGTCTGGACGCACAGGCACGCGGAACAGTATCCGTTTATCATCGGTGCGTACAAGAGTCTCTATATTCCGGGAAATCTGGTGTCCAAGATATTGGTAAAAGGCACGCCTCTGATGCTGAACGAGGTTTTGTGGGCAGCAGGCATGGCGGTGCTGATGCAGTGTTACTCTATCCGCGGACTGGAAACTGTGGCTGGATTAAATATTGCCTCTACCATTTCCAATCTTTTTGGCGTGGTCTATATCTCTATGGGCAATGCGGTATCCATTATCATCGGACAGCTTTTGGGTGCGGGCAAGATGGAAGAAGCAAAGGATACGGACAGAAAGCTGATTGCGTTTACGGTCATGTCTTGCGTGGCGGTCGGCGCAGTGCTGGCAGTCTTTGCGCCGCTTTTCCCGATGATGTACAACACTACGGATTCCGTAAGGGCGCTTGCCACATGGTTTATCAGAATTGTCGCAATCTATATTCCTGTGTGCGCATTTTTAAATGCCTGTTACTTTACCCTGCGCGCCGGCGGCAGGACAATCATCACGTTTCTGTTTGACAGCGTGTTTGTCTGGTGTGCCAGCATTCCCTGTGCGTACATCTTAAGCCGGTTTACGACGGTTCCGATTGTGCCGCTGTATCTGTGCTGCCAAATGCTGGATTTGATAAAATGCGCCATCGGCTTTGTACTTGTGAAAAAGGGCGTGTGGCTGTCCAATATTGTGGTGGAGGACTAGCATACACTAAAGGTTCCGATACAGGGAAAAATAGTCCGATTCCATATTTTCTAATTGTCTTTTATACCAATACTGTGCATCGTCGAGCGCTTTGTTGTACACAATGGGGGCTAAGTGCTCGACGAACAAGTCGAGAAGCTGTTCCTGCTCGATGATTCCGATTTCATCTCCCCGCACATCAAGGTAAAATGCCTTGATTTCGTCTTTGATAAGGTCTTTCTGCTTGTCTGTCAGTTTTATCAGTGGTTCTTGTTTGTATCTGGGCATATGAATCCTCGTTTCTGCGTTGTTGTCCTTTGTGTTATATCCTTTTCCCTCATGTTACGAACTCTCATAAGGGCAAAAATAAGGGAAAGAAAAATCTGTAACAAAGTATAACACAATATGAATAGGACGTGAAGAATTGATTGAAATGCTTTCACAATTTTTGTGGAAAGGACAAATACAGTGAATATCATATATGAGGATACAACATACAGCATAGTAGTATAGACATAGACATTACCGCGGGGTATATTTTGCGAATTGACTGTTGGGAAGCAGAAAAAGGGCTAAAAATTACTCCCTACTCGGAATATGCCCTAAATGTCCTTGCTATTGATGAACCGCTGGAATATGCCTGAATTTGCCTTGAGGGCGATATGCAGATGCGGATAGAGGCAGAGGATGTCTTAGAACTCTAGTAATTTTTAACAGAATAGAGAGCAGAACCAAAACTATAATGGTTCTGCTCTCTATTGTCATTAGCCAATGTAAGAAGAATTTTCCTCATAAATTATATCTTGAAGTGTTCGTTATTCTTTTCCTCATTTTTAAACACTTATGATATATAAGGACATTGGTACCAATACTACCTATCCGTCATATTTACCAGTCTTGACTTCCCCACAAAGTCTGGCTATCTCACTATAGTTTGCATAGTAGAGTTCTTCTGCAATATCAAAATCAGCATTATCAAGATCATAGTTTTTTCCTGGGATTCTAGATTTAGTTCTGCGTCCTCTTTTGTAAATGTGAACATGTGTATCCTCTTTGTTCATATCATCTTTCCCTGCTTCTACAGCAATAGATATACTTCCCTTAGTCCACTCTTTAATAATTTTTGCCATGTTAGTTTCTCCTATTTCATTTATTATATTTACACTTACATAAATGAATTGTTCTCTTTCTAGAGATGTAATAAGCTGTCAATTGAATCCCATCTACTCCCTTTTGTGTAATGATGAATGATAATATTTCCCCGAACTGGCTTACAAGCACCTCATTAGATTCCTTATCTTGAAACGAAAGAGAGCTATCATCTGTTGTGTGGCTGTGCCAGACACCTATCAACTTGGGAGGAAAGCGAAATTTTTTCCTGACTTTTTCCATTTCCTCCATATGCTCTTCCCCATTCAATATAAATGTCATTTTTGTTGCGTTTTTAGAATGACGGGGAAAGGTAAAGGCAGTCACATAAAATATCTGTAAACAACTATAACCCAGCAGTATTCCACCCGTTTCATATTGAAAATCTGTGTCATATATATGCTTCAAAAGTTTTGTATATGCTGTCTCTTTGACAATAATTTTGGGAATAAATATGTTCATACAGCTTATTTAACCCTATACATTGGGGAATTTCCGCATTCCGGGCATGGCGAAGAAGAAATATCTCCCAAAACCAGACGCATTTCCTTATAGCCACATTTTCTGCATTCAAACCAATCACTATTAAACTTTAATGTTGGTATCATTGTTTTGTTCTTTGCTTCTTTTTTCATTTTTTACACCCTTTCTTTAGTTGTTTTAAATTAAAGTTTCCTTGATTATAACTGTCTATAATCGAAAACTTCATTGGAACATCTTCACTAAAAAACCATTACAGAATTTTATGTGCGAAAGCTTTTCAACATCTGACTTAATCATATCCTCTAATACATTAAGTTGCGTTCTGCTATTTAATATATCGTATCCACAGTTTTCATCAAGACCATACCAGTCATACATTTCCCTAAAACTATATCTTGCAACTTCAATGTCTTTTGGTTTCATCCCTGAAAAAGATTGTCCATCTCCTAGCTGCATGTAGCAAAGAGAAACAGACTCTTTGTTAATGACCGGAAAAAGTCCTACCTTGTTTTTCTTGACCCAGTTATATCCGGCATTCCCTTTCTCAAACAAATTTGTCATAAAAGCACAGATTGCCTCAGTACCTTTGTTATCTCGAACAAACGATTCTTCTCGTTTCCTTTCTTCCTTGCTTTTGGAAATGTTTTCTCCCATAGTTTCGAAAATCTGCCTCATTAAACCCATAATAAATCCTCCTCAATTTTGTTGTTATATATTCAGGATTTGTTAATTATAGCTATTTATAATTGCTCAAAACATTTAAATGCATTTTCATCTTCGCGGTTTATAATCTGGAATTAACACCACTTGATATGAATCACTTATCTATACGTTTTTTCTTTATTGTATGTAATTTTATGTTGTTTTGTAAATATTTTATTAAATCATAACGTTTATCTTCTTCTCTCCTCACAAGTACATCTGCCAACACTCCAGCATTTTTTGTATTTATCTGAATTTTGTCTACATACATTCTTGCCTGTTTTGGTGTAGTTACCCCATGCCCGCTGTACATGGTGACTTCTTCTTCCCAAACATTGTTATACCATTTTTGACTTTCATATATCTGTCTGCGCACTTCCATATAATCCATACGTGGCTCTTTGCCCAAATCTGCTCTACAAACTGATTGAGTATGCTTTTCCATAATTTCATATACGATTGTGGACATAATATCTCTTAGTATTGCCATTCCCTCATATTTTTCGTATTTCGAAATATCTATGGGTGAATGTGCTTTGAGATATATTTCATTGCTTCCAATATCATTAAATGTAATAAGTGGCACAATTTCTGTATTTGTATCTACGGCAAGTTGATAGGCTCCAGGAAATAAAGGCATAATCAGTTGATTTTCTGTATTATTATAGCCCCCTTCCGGAAATAGCATTACACTACCACCTGCCTGAAGCACTCTCTTCATTTTTGATAAAGAATCTTTCCTACTTTGTGTATCTCGGCGATTGACATATATCATTCCGTTTGCCCACAATACAATGAAAATCGGATTATGTTCTGTTTGGTCGGTCGTTCCATTTAATACATATACATTTCTATCAATAGTATAGAGCAAAGAAATAACATCTTCATCAAAGGAATGGTTACATACAAAAATATAGCTTTTCTTTCGCTCAAGTTTAGGGTAGTTTTCGATGAATACCTGTCTTTTAATGCCTAACTTTAGCAGCCTGCGCCACACGACATTAACGGACTTCCGTATTTTCAATCCGATATTAGACGTGAAAGTATCCACAGTAGCAGTTTCAAATCTCTGCAAGCCAGTACTTTTCATTTTATGATCTCTCCCAATTTAATGTGCTACTCAAAAAAGTTGACAATATTAAATTAATTTTATTCGTATTTTCATAAATATTCATATATAGTGTAGGTGGTATTTTTTATCAATTACTTTTTTAGAATAATATTTTAGTTACGGTTTATCCACTGACGGATATCCTATCATTTATTTTTCTATCATTTTCCTTTTCAGCCTCATTTTTCAAAAAATAGAAAACGTGTATCCACGCTAGATAATTCCATACACAACTAATTGGCGAGGGATGCTGTTTCATATCTTTCAACCAGTATAGAATATCCTTTTCCTTTTTCTTTAAAAAATGTCAATTTTTACTATACTATAGTATTTTTGAATAGTCAATCATTTTTTTATAATAGTATATAAATAATTGACAATTGTATGGAGAGAGTCGTATGACACTAAATGAAAATATTAAGCGGTTGCGCATAGCAAGAAACTTATCACAAGTTGATTTGGCCAAAGTTCTTGGCGTCACAAAACAGAGTATATCCAATTGGGAAAACAATAATATTCAGCCTTCCATCGACATGCTCATTCGTTTGTCGGAGTTTTTTTCTGTTTCAACCGATTACCTTTTGGGTTTAGAACAACGTAAATACATCGAAATTAGCGGATTAACAGACCAACAATTGGCTCATATTGCCGCTATTATTAATGATATTCAAGGTGCTTAGATAACAAATAGGCGTTCTGCCTTTTCGATGAAAATATTTGTGATAAAATAATTTCTGTTTTTTATTTCTNTTCTATAATTTGAAATCTGTAATAGGTATCNCCTCTAAATTATTTTTAANGTTTATTGTGTCTGGAAGAACTATAGCAAGACACAGATAAAGTCAATACGATTAAAGTTTTGCATATGNTAGGNAATGCATAGGCTTGACATTTTGTATTATTTGTATTATGGTAAATAATACAAAGTAGAGTTTTGTTGAAATTTTTGATANTACAGATGGAGANANNANAGCATGGTAATTATATTAAACGACGTTTCCGATGTGCCGGTNTANCAGCAGATACGGAATCAGATAGTGATAGGGATTTCGGACGGGCGGCTGCAGCCGGGGGAAAAGCTGCCGACNGTTCGGGCGCTGGCGGAGGAAATCGGCATCAACTCCATGACGGTAAACAAGGCGTATCAGCTCTTGAANCAGGAGGGCTATATCCTGACTGACAAGCGGAANGGCGCAAGGGTCAGGGAAACATTTGAGGGNGGNAAAAGCCTGTCGGGCGAGTCGCGGGAGCTGCTGCAGCGNATTATCTCGGAGGCNAANATAGGCGGCATGTCGAAAGAGGAATTTATCAGAGAATGTGAAAAATATTTCTGAATGTATATGGAGTACTGCTTTGGCGGTCGGAGAGANAGGTAANTTATGAATGTNATNGGATTGATTNTNACAATAAGTGTTTACCCNTTTGTNGCGATTATGTTTTTTNTTTTAAAAAATGAACTGGCGCCAAAACNCGGNATCTACTGTGGCGTGAGGCTGACAAAGGAGAATGCGCAGACGCCGGAGGCGGAGCGGATTATTGCGGACTGCGGCCGCNCAATGAAGCGGGATTTTGTCGTGCTGATGCTTGCGCCGCTTCCCATGCTGTTGATTCCATGGTTCTCCATTTTTTTCACTGTTTGGATGCTGTGGCTGATAGTCGGGATTTTTATCTTTTTTATTCCCTATATCAGGGCAAACAAAAGGCTGAAGGCATTGAAACTGGAAAAAGGGTGGAAGAAGGAAAGTACCTGCCGGATTGCGGCAGAAATTAAGAATGCGGGTAAAATCCGCAAGGTAAAATGGTATCATTTCGCGCCGCCTTGTCTTTTCAGTGTAGTGCTGTTTGCGGTTTCTCTTGCCAGATTTGCAAGAGCAGATGAGCCGATGTTTGGTGTGATGACGGGCACTTTTGCGGCAATTACGTTTTTGTTTTGGGGGATTGCAGTCTGGATGGATCGGCAGAACACGCAGGTTATCAGCATGGACAGCGCGGTCAACTTAAATTATGCCCGCGCCAAAAAGAATTTGTGGAAGAAGCTGTGGGTGGGCTGCGCGTGGCTGAATACGGCGTATCTTGCCGGNNTCCTGTTTTCCTTTGATAAGGAACTGCGGATGACGGGGCTGTTCTGGTGGATAAGCGCAGTCTATATTATCGTGACAATTGTGCTGCTGGTNTGGATATTGAAGGCGAAAAAGAGGCTGGAGGCGGCATATTTTGCCGATGGAGAGCTGGTAGAAACAGATGATGATGATTACTGGATTTGGGGATTGTTCTACTGCAATCCGGCAGACGGTCATGCAATGGTAGAAAAGAGAGTGGGAGTCGGCACTACCATGAATTATGGCACGCCGAAGGGAAAACTGGCCGGGCTCCTGCTGGGACTGCTGGGTGGTATTGGTATTTTGAGCCTGCCCTGTATCTGNGTATGGGTNATTCTGCTGGAATTTGTACCGATAAAATTGTCTGTGGAGGATGGGAGATTGATAGCGAGCCAAATCANGGTNGATTATTCCCTGCCTGCAGGTTCGATACAGGACATTANCCTGCTTGAAGANCTGCCGCGNCTGGAAAGAGTNAGCGGCACNAGNATGGATGAGNTGAAGAAGGGGAANTACCGCATTGCNGAGGTTGGNCGCTGNCAGGTGTTTTTAAATCCNCAAAACAGNATTTTNATCCGNTTGGAAGCGGGAGGAACCGTNTANTATCTGAGCGGCTTTGACGACGCACAGACGCTTGAGGTGTATAAGGCNCTTACGGAGTGATTTGTTCNGNATAAAATTCNCTGNTTTCTGCCTCTCTGTTTACGNGCAATCCATTGTTTTCTCTAAGNGCCTCGGTAAAGCNCAAAGGGCNGCGGCGCTTCTTNAGCCGCTCGGTNCGCCGTCNGGCATACAAAAGAAAGAGCGCNTACACATAGGGCATCCCGAGATTGGTTTCCAAAAGGGAATTNACAANNAGTGTTATNANNTTNTCNCCATAAGANGTAAAACCGGCGCTGCGGATACCNCCGAGCAAAAGNGCCGCTTCCCAGCCAAACTGTACCAATATGCCGATGGNTAAAAGCCAGCCNAGAGGAAACTGTTCATTGCGNTTNTCGTGTTGCAGGTTCCANAGGATGGNGCCCAGATAGCCGATAAACAGAATNAANGCCATATATCCGTGATAAGCNCCNGTGGTGCGCTGTATCACAATGGGAGCCGCNCCGGNGCCAAAGGTTTCNGCGAGCATGGGGCAGCAGAACCACCAGAGCAGAATGAGCAGCGACCATGCAAANAGANGGCGGTCTTTGGATATCCATAGCCAAATCCATGCAAAATTGGTGAAGCCGTAGCTCATGCTCATCCAAAGGAGCACAAGAAAGAGGCTGTGGCCTTCGCTGATACTGCGCGCACCGCACACCAGATGAAAAATTCCATAGTCCACTATCATATAAAGTACGCCGGCGGCAAGTCCCACCAGAACCGTGGCGTATTTCTTTTTCCAAAGCAGAAGCCCCNCCAATACGATCAGGAAAGCGGTGTCCAGCCATATGTATGCAGGGTAAAATTGTCTTCTGGCAATAATTTCAGTCATTTCCGTCATATAAAAACTCCGTTGNAGTATGTCGTCNNTTTNTTGGACGCAAGATACATTTTATATGATGCGGGGGAATTCTGCAAGGGTGGGAAGGGGGGAATGTTTTTCAAAATTTATTGACAACAGGAAAAAAACGCAATATATTTATAAAAGCCAGTAACGAAATTTTTACTGGCTAATAAAGACAACTGAATAGCAAAAATGTCTTCAGGGCAGGGTGAAATTCCCGATCGGCGGTAAAGTCCGCGAGCGTCAAAACGCTGATTTGGTGAAAGTCCAAAACCGACAGTATAGTCTGGATTTGAAGAAGGTGTATTGAACTTTATACATTCTTTTTCTGTCGATTTGCAGATTGCTCTGTTGACATTCTCGATACACCTGAAATTCTAACACTGAAAGACATGCGTTGCCTTTCGGTGTTAATTTTTTTAGGAGGTATTACAAATGAATCATGAAACAAAAAAACTTACAATGATAGGCATGTTATGCGCTGTTGCTTATGTGACAACAGTGGTTGGACGTATTCCGATTGTACTTTTTTTGAAATACGACCCCAAGGATATTGTCATAGCAATAGGCGGCTTGCTTTTCGGTCCATTTGCTTCGTTTTCTGTCGCCCTGGTTGTGGCGTTGATAGAGATGTTTACAATCAGTGATAATGGTGTGCCGGGATTTATAATGAATGTCATTTCAAGCAGTTCTTTTGCATGTACTGCCGCATTTGTATACAAAAGGAAGCGCAAGTTGTCGGGCGCAGTCATTGGACTTCTTTGTGGCTGGGGGTGTATGATTACGGTAATGCTGCTTTGGAATTATTTAATCACGCCAATTTATATGGGCTGTCCGAGAGAAGAGGTTGTTAAGCTGCTGCTTCCCGCATTTTTGCCTTTCAATTTGATAAAAGGCGGTCTAAATGCAGTAATTACAATGCTTCTGTATAAGCCCGCCATTCAAGCATTGTCTACCTGAAAAGCATATGGGAACTTGACTGCATAAACCGCTGAAGGTAAAACAGTTTGAAATATGGACACCTCATTTTAGAGATGCTAAAATAATATAAAGTAATGTGTATCGCCGTCACGGTAAAAGGAGGAAACCAAAATGCGCATAAAACTGCGAAGGAAACGGGTTCTATTGTCTGTTTTATTAATATTGCTTCTAAGTGCCTGCCTGTCGGCCTGCGGCGGGAAAGGAACCACCGGCGGCGCAGAGTCCGGTCTAACAGTACAGGTAGGAACAGATGCAGAGACAAAGGCGTTTGGAATCGACATGGTGGATAGGTTTAGCCTCGAAAATCCGGAACAGGTCGTCTGCGGGCAGACCTGCATGTGGGCGATTACGACACGGCTGGACGGTTTTATTTACCAGATAGATTACGAGAGCGACGTTAAGGAAATAAAGGAAATTGAATGGCGGCAGGGCGAGGAGGAAAGCCTTGTCAATATTGCGGAGCGGAAAGGAATACTCTACGCCGAGGTTTATCTGAAAAGGGAAAATGTTTTTGAAATTCGCAGACAAACCGCGGGCAGTCAATGGAGCACTGTTATGACGGTGAAAGTGGAGAATCCGGAATGGTGCTATGTGGGGAGCGGTCTTTTTTTGGACGGCAGTGAAAATGTATATCTGATAGGCGGAAATACGGTGACGCGTTTTGGCGAAGGCGGCACGAAGACCGGTGAATACGAGTTGGACGGCAAGGCATGCTTTTTCAGAGAGATTGATGACGGCGCTGTAGAGTGTGTAGCGGCAAAAACAAACGGCATAATGCTGTACGGGCTGGGCGATGGAAAGGCAGAAGAAAAATGGACGCTGCAAATTTCTGCCGGAGATGTGCGGGGAATCAAAGGCAATGTGGGCGCTCCCTTGTGTCTGGCAGTCGGGACGGAGCTTTTGTTTATCGACTGGGAGACAGGCACCTTGCTCGCAAGGACGGATTTACTGTTGGCCGGCGTATCCTCCTGCATGACCGGGCGGTATGACGCAAACGCAGAGACTCTGCGGCTTTACGGAATGGGAGGGCAGAGCGAGAGCAGCGGCAATCTGACATGCAGTCTTTTAAGTGAGAGGGATGCGGCGGCAGAACAGCGGACAGAGCTGGTATATGGAACACTGGGTCAATTTAATGCGGATGCGCCTGCAGATATCAGAGCTGCCATCATGGCGTTTAATCAGGAAAATGACAAATATTATGTTACCATTCGCAACTACTACAGTGAGGGAGATTTGGGAATTACGACCCAGCAGCGTTTTTTTGCAGATATGGCGGCCGGAAACGCGCCGGATATTATAGATATTTCGGCGCTGGAAAGCTATTATGAGCCTTTTGTAAATAACGGGTATCTGGAAGATTTGCGGCCCTATCTGGAACAGTCGGAATACAAGGATGATATTCTGTGGAATGTGTTAAATGCATATGAGGTAAATGGTGGGTTATACCTTTTGGCGCCGCAGTTCTATTTTTACGGCGTGCTGATACATCCGGAATATGCATGTCCGTTGGAGGAGTGGAACACGGATACCTTTCTTGCCATGATTGAAGAAAATGGATGGGAAAAGAATATTTACAGTATATATCAGAGCAATCCTTTAGATCTGCTGTATCAGATGTTTGCATGCAGACAGGGGGAATTTATCAACAAGGAGCAGGGAACGGCGTCTTTTGAAACACAGGAATTTATAAATATGCTTGCTTTGTGCAAGGAATATGCGGAAAATTGCCGGATGGAAGAAGATAACTGGTGGGATGGCCGGAACAATCTTTGCTCAGAACAGATATTTAACTTTTTTTATCATTATGTATTTAATACAGATGTTTATGGCAGGGAGTATCAGATTTATGGCTATCCCACGTCTGACGGGCAGGTTTATCAGGTTTCCAGTTCGGATAGCTGCGCCATCTATGCCGGCAGTGAACACAAGGAGGGCGCATGGGAATTTTTGGAGAGCCTTTTGAAAGAGGAAAATCAAAAGTTCCATCCCATGGCGCAGCCCGGTGTGCCAATCCGGCGTTCCGTTCTGGAGGGCATGAAGGAAGAGGAGTGGAAGGATGTGACATGCAGAGTGGGGAACGAGATGCTGACAATGTCGGAGGAAGAATATCAGATTATAGAAAATGTCGTCTATAACGGCGTGTTTGTTCCCGACCGCATGAATGAAGATATCTGGGATATTATGGAGGAGGAAGCAGCGGCTTATTTTGCCGGAGACAAGAGTGCGGAGGATGTGGCGCATATTATACAGAGCAGGGTAGGACTGCTGCTGGCGGAATAACGGAAATGGAGCTATAGGATGGACGAGAGACGAACGAAACTTATTATGGCGTGAGTTTCGAAAATTTCGGGGCTGACAGAGCGGTAAGAGAAAAGGTGAAAAAAATGAAATAATCAAGTAGAAAGCGCGTTGACAAATTTTCGGGAAAGTGATATTCTCAAATCACGAAACTCTGCGAAAAATTAATTAGAAAGAGAGGAGCTGCGGGTGAATTGCGTAAAGAAAAAGTGGAAAACATTTTGGGCACTGACTGTGATTGGTGTACTGCTCATCGGCTGTCTGGGGGCGTGCGGTAAAAAGGACGACTGGCGCAACAAGGATGTGCAGGCGATAGACGACAACTACCGCACATGGTATGAGATTTTTGTCTATTCTTTCTGTGACAGCGACGGGGATAAAATCGGAGATTTGCAGGGCGTTATCTCGAAACTGGATTATATTGCGGATATGGGCTTCAATGGAATCTGGCTGATGCCCATCATGCCGTCGAATACCTATCACAAGTATGATGTCAAGGACTATATGGGCATCGATACGGCTTATGGCACGATGGAGGATTTTGACGAATTGGTGGCTGAGTGCGACAAGCGGGGCATTAAGCTGATTATTGATTTGGTGATGAACCATACCTCTTCGTCTCATCCGTGGTTTGTGGCGGCATGTGATTATTTGAAGGGACTTGGCGAGGGAGAGGAGCCCTCCGCTGAGGACTGCCCGTATTATGAGTATTACAATTTTATCAAGGACGCTCCTCCTTCCGGCAGCTGGCATCAGGTCGGTTCCACGGACTACTATTATGAGGGCATATTCTGGGGTGAGATGCCGGATGTAAACTTTGGGTGTCAGGCTCTGCGTGAGGAATTTGAAGCCATTATGAAATTCTGGCTGGATAAAGGCGTCGGCGGCTTCAGGCTGGACGCGGTGAAGGAGTTTTACAGTGGCGCCACGGGCAAAAATGTGGAGGTGCTGACCTGGATAAATGATTATGTCAAATCCATAAAGCCCGATGCCTACATGGTGGGTGAGGCATGGGAAGGTTTGGCTACCTATGCGCAGTATTATGCCAGCGGGATTGACAGCTTCTTTAATTTTGAATTTGCGGACTATTCCGGCGTGATTGCCAAAACACTGACATATACCGGGGAGAGCAACAGCGCGCAGGCATACGCAAAGGCTCTGGTCAGGGTGCAGAATGCCATACGGGAATATCGGGAGGATGCCATTGATGCGCCGTTCTTTGTCAATCATGATTTGGGGCGAGGTGCGGGCAGCCTGCGTTATGACGAGCGCAAGATTAAGATGGGAGCCGCATTGAATATTCTGATGAGCGGAAGCACTTTTGTATATTATGGTGAAGAAATCGGCATGACCGGCAGCGGAAAAGATGAAAATAAGCGCGCGCCCATGTACTGGTCTGCGGACGCTTCTGCTGCGGGAATGACAAGAGGACCGCTTGACATGGAGCCGCAGGAAAACAGATTCCCCTGCGCGGAGGAGCAGATAAAGGACTCCAATTCGATATACAGCTTTTTTAAAGATACCATTCTGCTGCGCAATCAGAATCCCGAGATAGCAAGGGGAACCGTGGCGCGGCTGGAGGAGATTACGGATTTGGATATCGCCGCGATTTCCAAGACCTATAACGGAACTACGATATATGTAATTTACAATTTATCCGAGACGGACGAAAAAACGGTAGTGCTGTCTGCGGAACAGTATGGTTATTCTGAACTTGCAGGATACCTTACCGTGGATGGAGGCAAGGTGACTTTGCAAGGAGATACGCTTACCCTGCCGTCCTACAGCGTGGCAGTTTTGCGGTAACTGCCCGTAAAAGTACACATAAAGCCGGTAAACAGTGGAGAACTTCTGCGGGAAATCCCCGCGGGAATTTCCCGCTGTTTACCGGCTTGTTTTATGCTCTTGTTGCTATTCTGCCGGGCTGTCGGTATAATGTATGTGAAGCTCACTGTCAGATGTGGGAGCAGGAGAGGCGTCAGAAAATGCGTAGAGGATATAAGCAAAGGTCATTGCAGGAGCGTTGGGCAATGGACACTGAATCTTATAAAAACGGAGCCAAACGATTGGTGTCAACTCCGCAATGTACAACATGTGAAAATTATATAAAAGGCAATGCATTACACTGTAAATGTTATGACAGCGAGCAAAAACCGAAATACGTCATGTTTCCGGAAAGGGAGTGCCCGTCTTACTGCAGTCATGCGCCAATGGTTTTAGATATCAAAAATGAAAAGGAAAGCAGGATATATGGCAGCTTGTTTGGATTTTGTGTTGGGGACGCAATGGGGGTTCCGGTTGAATTTTCAACCCGGGAGGAGAGAAAGCGCAATCCGGTTGAGGGAATGTGGGCATATGGAACACATCATCAGCCGTTTGGGACTTGGTCTGACGATACATCGCTGACACTGTGCTTGATTGACGCAATCAACAAAGGGTACTCTGTCAACAGACTGGCACAAAATTTTGTGGATTTTTATGAAAAAAGCAGCTTCACTCCCTGGGGTGAAATATTTGATATCGGAAATGCGACAAGAGATGCCCTGATTCAAATGTGTGCAGGGAAAAATCCTGTCGAATGCGGCGGAGCGGAGGAGAACCATAATGGAAACGGTTCGCTGATGCGGGTGCTTCCTTTAGCCTTTTATGCGTATAAACTGGGCGATGATGATTTGATAAAAATGGTGGAAGAAGTTTCTTCCCTGACACACAGGACGAAACGTTCCAAGCTGGCATGCATCTTTTATGTGCAGTTTGTCATACAGCTTTTGGAAAATGAAAAAGAGCACGCACTGGAAAAAACAGTAGATTTTGTAAAAAAGAACTGTCGCATATCATATGCAGATGAATTGCAATATTTTGCGCGCATTTTAGACAAGCAGATTCTTAGTCTGCCGGAAGAGCAGGTGAAATCCACAGGCTATGTTGTCGATACGCTGGAAGCGGCTGTATGGACATTTTTCCACACAACCGGATATCGTGAGGCGATTTTGAAAGCCGTGAATTTGGGCGGTGACACAGATACGATAGCGGCAGTTGCCGGAGGAATGGCGGGTGCTTATTATGGTTTTTGTGATATTCCTGATAACTGGATTCAAAATATTGTGAAAAAAGAAGAACTTTATTGGATGTTTCAGGATTTTGGGAATTGTTGCAACCTTGTCAAGGGATGAAAAAAGAAAAGGGAGTGCCGCTCCATAACTAGAAATTAGTTATTTTGCGACACTCCCTTTAATGGCATTCTCTATCATATTGATCTTCTGCTGTAAAGGCACCCTCCATAATAAGTTCCAGAAGAATATTTACAATGTCCTTATCCAATTGAGTGCCGACAACCCGTTTTAGTTCGGAAATAATATTTTCCATTGGCATTCTTTCCCTATATGGGCGGGTTGAATGCATGGCATCAAATGTATCTGCAACAGCGATAATCTTAGCAATTTGCGGAATTTCTTCTGCCGGTTTTCCGTTTGGATATCCCCTTCCGTCTAAACGTTCATGGTGGTATCCGGCTCCTAATGCCAGATTCGGCAGGCAGTCAATTTCCTTGAGAATCTCATAGCCATATTGTGCATGCTTTCTAATTGTTTCAAATTCATCGTCTGTCAGCTTCCCTGGCTTGTTTAGAATTTCTTCCGGAATCATGACCTTTCCAATATCATGAAGCAGTGCAATATAATATATATTTTCCAGCGTTTTATCTGTATATCCCATTTTGCCTGCAATCATTTTGGCATACTCCGCAACTCTAAAGGAATGTCCCTTTGTATATTGATCTTTAATATCAATGCTTTTTGCAAAAGCACGTATCATTTGGTTAATAAACACTTCCCCGTTTTTTTCTTCCTGAATAGCTCGCCTCAATTCCGCATTCTGTTTCTTCAACTGAACAGAAAAATTATGTATTTCATCCTTCATAAAGTGCACACAGTTTTGTGGTATATTGCTTCCATTATAAATTGCCGCTGCCATTTCACGACAATTTCCATAGCCGCATGCCCCGCAGTTAATAATCCTTTTTTCCCGGTCGTTTTTATTCATCAAGATGAAAATGGTATCCAAATCCTTTTCGCTTGGCTCACGAAGGGAAATACTGCTTGATTTATCGGTGTAATTCCGTATAAAATCCCGGATATCCAATTCTGCAAACTGCCGGTTAAGCTGTTCTAACCGTTGTTTTGGAGTGAGTTTTGGGGAAAACGGATCTGTATCATTGTTTTTCTTACAGTCTTTTCTTATTTTATGCAGATTATAAAAGTTATCTTCGGAATCATTTTTAGTTATTTCAATACCCGTTCCATAAAGGCAGCCACGGTCACAGTTTAGAATATCAACCATAAATGGCAGTCTCTGTCCTCCGGCTAGTCTTTTCCTATAATCCTCCAAAAAGGCATATGCCCGCTTTTCGCCCTCTACCTGCCGTATCATCGCTTCTTCGCCGCAAAACCAGTAAACATTCTCTTTCAGTCCTCCCGGCATGGGGTAGACAGAGCCCAGACCATATTCAATCTCATCTGCGGCATCCTCTCCAAAAATATGATACTTGCCTACATATTTCATAAAATGTTGAAAAGTCAGATTATAAGATACATAACCTTGTGTATTTGAATCGGTAATTTCCACTTTTTTTGCAATACATGGACTGATAAATGCAAGCTTATCCGTAATATGCATATATTTCTTCGCATAAATCGCTGCACACAGCAAAGGACTGTGAATCGGAATCAATTTCGGTATCAGGTCAGGTGCATAATGCTCAATATAATTCACCACCGCCGGACACGGCTGGGAGATTCCTCCCTCCAAATTATGTTCTGTAATATAGTTGATATACCCCCATGTTGTAATGTCGGCACCAAAACTGACACTGATAATCCGATTGACACCTAAATCTTTCAATCCACCTAAAATAGAGGCATATTCTTCCGGATAATTCGCTTGAAAGGATGGCGCCAGCAGTACGGATATCTGCTCTCCTCGCTCTAAATCACAAAAAAACTGCTCCGTATCATCATAATATTCTCTGGCCTTATGCTCACAAACATCAAAGCAGGCTCCACACGCTATGCAGTTTTCACTATGCACTTCTATCCGCTGCCCATTCTTCGACCGGACGGAATAGTTTGCAGTTAAAACCGGACAGACAGAAATACAACGGTTACACCCCTGACACTTTTCATTTGTATAGACTAACTGGCTCATTATTTTGTATTCCTTTTTTACTATCTCTCTAATATTATTAAAAAAACTGCTTACGGCTTAATTATACCGTTTTTTGCTGCATATCGCAAGCCGGGTATTTGACACTTGACTATACCATAATTCACGGATTTATGCTAAAATATCAGAGTAGTAAAAGCCCCAATTCCTACTACGTTTTTACTACGATTGACGGAATCAATTTGCCCCGTTTTGGCATTTCAGGAGGGAAAATTAACATGATTAAGATACTTTTTGTGTGCCACGGCAATATTACGAGATATTAAGGAGAGACGAAATGAAAAGCGTAATAAACAGTCAGTGGTTCCATGTAATTTTATTGCTTACAATCATCGGTGAATTTTTTCTTCCGTGGATACTGGGACGGTATTATACCGGATACAATAGCAAAACAATGGTAATGAGTGCATTGGGAAGCCCGAAAAGTCCTGTTCGGCTTATTTATAATATATGGCTGATATGGCTTGGCGGATTTTTGACATTTACGGCATATGTGTACTTTTCGGCAATAAAAACAAAATTTCCTGTTTTGTCTGTTTTGATAGCACTTTCCATTGGGATTTTTGCAGTCGGAGCAGGATTGCTTTCAGGCATATTCAGCGTAAATGAAAGCAAGGATATNGTTACAATGTCTTCAAGGATACATGGATTGGGTGCAGCAATTGGTTTTATGGCATTATTATTCTTTCCGCTGCTGAATGGAATTTGTTCATTTAAGCAAAAAGATGTTATTTTCGGCATTGTAAGTATTATTAGCTTTATCTTGGCGCTTGTTTTCTTTGCCTGCTTTGTTATGGGGGATAAGGAGNAATTTNAAAACACAGCTTTAAGGTATGAGGGATTGTGGGAGCGGCTGGCTCTGTTTTGTATGTATGTTCCATTTATTTATAAGGCTGTGTATAGTCTGGTGGGTTAAGAGGAGGCGGAATAGATGAAATAGCTCTTAGAATGCTGCTTGTTTTATACTTTCATCGGATGAGTTGACACTGGTGAACATGAATGCTATAATGGCTAATANGATTAGCTAAAAANAAGAAAGGATTAGNCATTATGAAAGTGGGTTTAGATAAAACAANNATTATAGAAATGNCAGCTAATATGGCAGANGCGAGGGGNATTGCTAATGTAACCCTAAAGGTTTTGGCGGCAGAATTGGGCGTAAAACCTCCATCTTTATACAAGCATTTTAATGGTGGACTTGATGAACTAAACAAAGAACTTATGCTGTACGGCTGGCATTCTTTGGAAAGCAGGATTACAAAAGTCGCCATAGGCAAGGCGAAGGATGATGCAATAATGGCTATATGTTATGCTTATCGTAATTTTGCTGCCGAGCATAAGGGATTGTTTGAAGCTATGCAATGGTACAATATGTATCAGTCAGAGGAACATTTGCAAGCGACACAAGGCTTGGTGTCTGTTTTTTTTCAAGTCCTTGATTCCTACGAATTAAATGAGGAGCAAAAGGTGCATATTGTGCGTATGTTTCGGGGGTTTCTGCAAGGTTTTTCTTCCATTGAAAGCCACGGTGGATATGGAAACCCATTATCNATAAATGACAGCTTTGATTTTGCACTGAAAACAATATTGAATGGTATTCATGATTTGCAGGGAGAAATGGAAAAATGAAACAGCTTTTGAAAAAAGTCAGTCCATTCAATAATGGCACGGAGATGCCTGTATCACTATTNATAATCAAGAAAATACTTGCCTTTTGGGTATGTTACATAGCNGGCTTGTTTATAGCGGAAGGACTTGTNATTCTTTTGCATTTTGCATTAGGAAAGAACGTGTTTGTCGGTGATGTGTTTGATGCAGGAACTATTACGTTGATTACTTATTACGGCTATATCGTAATAGCGGGTGTTGCATTACTCTATTGGAAAGTGATTGAAAAGAAACCTTTGGCGGCAATGGGATTGTCGAAAAAAATTGGCACTTATTTTATCGGTATCGCTATAAGTGTTTTTCTGCTTGTCTTGTCTGTCATTATAATCATAGTGACAGGAAATATGAAATATCATGGGATTTTTGAAAATGCGGATGTTCTTATGATTATCCTCTTAACCGGAGGATTTATGATTCAAGGTGCAGCGGAAGAAATACTTTGCAGGGGNATTGTTTTACACGTACTCAAAGAAAAAACTTCATTTTTGACGGCAATGATTGTAAGTACAATTTTATTTATTTTACCGCATTGGTCATCCTTATTCGCAGGGGAAATAATTTATGGTGCAATCGGCGTTATCAATCTNATTCTGATTTCTGTTATTTTTTCATTTCTCACGATTTATTTTAAGAGCATTTGGGCAGCCTGCGGTCTTCATTCATTTTGGAATGCCATTTTGTATAGTGTTCTTGGATTAAATCTAAGTGGTAATGAGGAAACCGTGACAGCAATTTTCCATATGCAATCAGTAAGTGATAACATTTGGAATGGTGGCGCATACGGAATTGAAGCAAGTGCAGCTACGACTATTGTATTGGCTTTTGCGGCTGCATTGCTTTTTGCTATGATTTGCAGATACAAAGGAAAAGCACAAATATAATATGAACTTTTATCAAAAAAGACAGAGATTATAAAACAAAGCGCTCTTGTTCTGCCAATGTTATGCAGAAAGTAAAATTGTGAAAAAGTGCTGTTATATAAATCATTGGTCTTTTAAGTATTGCGTAGAGCCGACGAACTTGTGAGTAATCACAGTTTGTCGGCTCTTTGTTTTGNGNNTATCAATTTCTAAAAAGACATNATNGNTTTGCTATGCAACGGAAAGTAGCATAAAGAAAATTAAATGTATACAACTGTTGGTGGCGCAACNTNGGCTTTTTCGCTATGGTTNTCACATNATAAAAAGAGAGGCGGTTGTATTATGGACANNCANACAGTCATATCGGCAAAGCATTTGAANAAAGCTTTTGGCAAAGGCGAAAGTATGCAGGTTATTTATTCAGACTTGAATGTTGATATTTACAAGGGGGATTTTACCGTTATCATGGGTTCATCGGGCGCGGGCAAGTCTACCCTGATGTATTCCCTGTCAGGGATGGATAAGCCGGACGGTGGGGAGATCTTCTTTGACGGAACGGATATCACGAAGCTGAACAATGATAAGTTAGCTGTATTTCGGCGGAAGCAGTGTGGATTTGTATTCCAGCAGATTTATCTGGTTGATAAGATGAACCTGATGGATAACGTTATTACAGCAGGGGTACTGACAAGCAAAGACAGGGAAGATATCAGAAAACGTGCAAAGGAGCTGTTTTCATTGGTAAATATTCCGGAAAAGACATGGAAAAAAACATCTTCCCAGATTTCAGGGGGCGAAGCNCAAAGGGCAGGTATTGTCAGGGCGGTTATCAACAGTCCCAACGTACTTTTTGCGGATGAGCCNACAGGTGCGTTAAATTCTGCAAATTCGGGGGCAGTCCTTGATGTATTTACCTCACTGCACCGGAAAGGGCAGAGCATCGTCATGGTTACGCACGACAAAAAATCAGCCCTGCGNGGAAATCGTATTATTTATATTAAAGACGGAAANATTTTTGGCGAGTGNGACTTGGNNAAATTTGAGCAGGACGATACCGAAAGANCTGAAAAACTTGATAAATTTATAAAAGAAATGGGGTGGTAACAAATGAANCTTCGCATCATGAATAAAGTATCCACGCTTACCCTGCATAATNTGAAGAAAGCAAAGGGACAATACATATCCTTTGGGGTGTTTATCTGCCTGACCGCATTTATTATCAATATTGCTCTTGTGCTTGCTTTTCAAACATTTAATGCTTATGACAGTCTGTTTGACAAGCTTGACACAGCNGANATCAATTTTATNATTCCTCAGATTCAGGATAATGAAGATTTGCTTACAGAGGTGGAAGGAATTGACGGGGTATCCTTTGNTGAAAAGCATGGCGGGGTATTTACGTCGGNAACAGTCCGNGANTTTGCNGGNTCTGATTTTGACATGAATACTGTTTTTTACAATCTTGANGNNGAAAGAACNCTGAATCTGCTTGATGTTACGGAATATTCCGGAAAAAGTGACCGTTCTGTTTATATTCCCATGTATATGAAGGAATTAGGCGGTTTTGCAGAAGGCGGCAGTATTGCTTANTCCATAGATGGCAAGGAGCANANCTATGATATTGGCGGAATTGTATCGGAAATGCAGTATGGNAATTACGGTACNGGGATGATCGGCNGNTATTTTCCGGAAGNTGTCTATGAGGAATTTGNGNNTGAATATAGTGACCATGTCATTGCAGAATATTCCTTAAAAACAACCGGCGCCACTGATTTAAGCGAAATNAAAAATACAATATCTGAAATGTTAAAAGAGAAGGGNATTGCGTTATTGAGCATCAATGACAAGGATACCGCAAANCAGACCAGAACGATGGTCTGTACCCTGCTTATCGTTATATTTTTGGCGCTTGCGGCCATTATACTGGTAGTGAGTATTTTTCTCAGNAACTTTCGGATACGAAGTGCAATTGAAGGNGAACTGGCACAGATGGGGGTATTAAAAGCGGTTGGTTATACAAGCAATCTGATTATTGCGGNGGCAATTATGCCCTACATGCTTGTAGGCGTTGCCGCCACGGTAATGGGAATTGCCTTGTCTTATGCAGTCCTGCCTTCCGTAGCAGGTATTTTGGCAATCCAATCAGGATTTTCTTATACGCCTGATTTTGATATAATGGCTTTGCTGATTGTAATNCTGACACTGACATGTGTAATATTGCTTTTTTCCTATATTTCAGCGGGGAAAATACATAGATTAGAGCCAATCAATGCCATAAGAGGNATTACCGGAAACGAATCGGCGGGACAAAATATATTATTATTTATTGTCTCATTTGGTATCATGGTGCTGCTGTCTTTTGCAGGAACGCTCCTATACAATGTAAATGTCAAGCCGGACAATTTTATGAATACACTTTCAGAAGAATCACCGTCTGTTATTTTTACGGCAGAGGATGGGAAAATGACGGAACTTGAGGAACTTCTTGAAAATGACAGTCGTGTAAGGCTTGTTTTGGAGTATGCTTCTGTATCTGTAAGTTATGAAGACGGAAGTCTCACGGCCTTTGTGTGTGAAGATTTTTCAAAAGTAACCAATGATATCTGTTATGAGGGCAAAAGTCCTGTGAAAGAGAATGAAATTGCAGTAGGAAATGCAATTTCGGACAAGTATCCTATCGGTAGCGAAATAGAGCTGACGGTTGGCAGTCAATCGACATATTACATTGTAACCGGTTATATTCAAAGCGTTAATAATGCGGGAGCAGTATGCCAACTGACAAGTGAAGGATACGAAAAAATCGGAGAAACAACGAATTCTGTCAATGTTTACTTATATAATAAAAATGCCGACAAGTTTATCAATGAGTATGAAGAAAACCACGATGCACTCATTAAATCATCCGTAAATTTTGAACAGATGAGTGAAAACGGCAGAATGATGTATGCAGGTATTGTTTCTGCGATTGTGGTGATCTTGTTTGTGATTTCCGTTCTGATGGTGCTGCTTGTGATGTATGTAATCATAAATTCAATGATAAGCAGGCGCAGACAGGAATTTGGCATATATAAAGCGATTGGATACACAAACAGGCAGCTTACGATTAAGACAGCGCTTGGTTTTATACCCGTTGTGGCAGCAGCGTCAATCATTTCGGTGATAGCCGGGCTGTGGTATCTTCCCGCAATCAACAATATCATTTTTTCCCTGATTGGGGCTGTAAAAAATCATTTTGAAGTATCTGTTTGGATGTTGATTGTGTTTGCCATAATGTTCACTGCGGTGGCATTTGTGATCAGCGTACTTCTTTCAGCGCCAATTAAAAAAATTACCGCATATTCACTGTTAAAAGAATAAAGTGTGCACACTTAGGGAGGAACTCTGATATGAATTTTTCTGAAAAATTAAAGGAAATACGAAAAAAAGAAGGTATCTCGCAGGAGCAGCTTGCCGAAAAAATCGGTGTTACAAGGCAGGCTATCACGAAATGGGAAACCGGAAAAGGTTTACCGNATGTTGAAAATATGGTAATCATAGNAGAGATTTTTAAGACTACCATAGATGAACTGCTTATGAATTCCGTCNCAAAGGAAACNNCGGAAACATTTGTATATACCAGTGAAACAATTTATGATATCGACTGTGAGAAACATTTTGATATCAATATTGGCAGNGCAGCTACAATCATGCTGTCATCAGGCGATGATGAGAANCTGCATGTNANGCTGTCTTCNGAAACNCTTGAGAATTTAGGCTCCATGTATAAGATAAAGCTGGATGACGGGAAAAACAAGCTTGATGTAATTTGTCTTAACAAAAATAAGCTAAGCCNCTATGAAGCGGAGGAATCGCTGACAGTTGAGATTATTCTTCCGAATCAATATTCTGACCATTGCGAGATTGCCGCCAGCGTTAANCTTCTTGCGATAAGTAATCTGCATCTGAACCGTTTGGAATATGACGGTGATGCAGAGCAGGTCTTGATTTCAGACAGCAGTGGAAGTCTGGAATTCACAGCAAAGACAAATTATGAAATTACGGTTGATAAGATTACGGGNAGATTGGATATTAACCAATGGAAGGCAAAAGCGCTCATTCATATTCCGGAAGAAAATATTGTAAACGTTAGAAATAAAGGCAGAAAATGTAATGTTTATTATGTAAAAGAAGGAAAAGCAGCAGAGTGTGAGAACGCCGCTGACAGCGAAANTGAAATCCGTATTTCGGGAATATTTTCNGANCTGGTTGTGGATTTGCTGCNTTAGNTCCGTTTTCCGGTATAANAAAAGAAGATGCCCCTCGAGNCATGAAATGACTTTTGGAGNCATCTTCTAAACNATTTCAAAGTTTATGTAAACCTTTGNTTTCCATACATCTTTATTTNCCGAGCTTTATCTGGAGACGGTCAATACTTGTGCCNTAACTACCGGCATAACCATCCTGCCCATTTGTTTTTTCAGTGTTGTTTTGGTAACTATAGTAATTGCTGCCGACGGGACTGACACGATATTGTGCTTTGTATTTGCCGTTGTAAACAATCTGAATGGCNTCAATTACCTTTTTGTCTCCTGCATAGCCGTTATTGTCNTCNTTTAAATTATATCCNGTAACCCATGGCAGCCATTTGCCGCCTTTCACATGAACCCTGTATTTGCAAGTTCCTTCACTAAANTTTACAGCNACATCTGTAATTGGNGTACCAATCACACCTGCATAGTCTTCAAGATTTTTTACAGCAGGATACCATTTNCCNCCTGCCCGTACACGGTAGATGGCGTCGGGGCAGGGAGGAGTATTCCAATTAGGNCGAAAATAGCCATTGATCATTCCTGAATATAGCTCANACNTNNNTTAGCNNCAACTTTAGACGAATCATCATCAACCGCAANATCATNTTCACNNGNGTTTCCCTCAATAGTATAANCATANTTGGTGCCGACTTTANATACAATTCCNANGTGGTNNCTATAATATNTATCNTNNNCAGGANATCTNCCTTGNCCATTCCAAACGAAAANAATNAGATCACCTACCTGCGGCTTTGTGTTATNACCTTCATACCATGTTCCGCAGCCTGCCTTTACACCTTCTCGTGCAATGCTGCCGGCACCANTATNTTTGGGGATTAGNGTNTNCAATATTCCTGTTTCTTTTGCTACATATGAAACAAATATCGCACACCAAGGANTACNTTTTTNGTCGNNCCCANAANACCATTTCCGAAATTTGGCTGGTCCTTGGCCGATGTATTTCTNGGCGTTNTTTANAAAAGCTTCTTGTTTTGATCCCACTGCGTTTACCTCCATTTCCCTTTTTGNTGTGTATTAACTAAAGTTACAGTAATATATATGATTCTATAAGTTAAATATGCGCGAGGTATCATGCGGAGAATAAATTTGTATATAGCTGATGAAAGGGGAATTTTTTGTGAATCAAAATTTTTACAANCAAATAAGAACNNTTTTGCTTTCCGCAAGAACCAAAGTTTACCAGACAGCTTGAACGNCAGATNAATACNTTCNTTTATGAAAGGCTGTTGTCCGGTAAAAATAAAGAAAAAGTTGCGGCTGAGATTNAGACATCGGAAGCGGCTAAAGCACCCGAGGATATTATTCGTGACCCTTATGTGCTTGAATTTCTTGGATTAAATCCAAATGATGATTTCTATGAGAGTGATTTGGAACAGGCATTGATTACCCATTTGCAGAAGTTTTTGTTAGAATTGGNCAGAGGATTTTCCTTTGTTGCCAGACAGAAAAGAATTACCTTTGATGGACGGCATTTTTGGATTGACCTTGTATTCTACAATNATATTCTGAAATGTTTTGTTCTGATTAATTTGAAAGTTGGCGATTTGACGCATCAAGATTTAGGGCAAATGCAGATGTATGTCCATTATTATGAGCGGGAGCTGATGAATGAGAGAGACTATCCGCCGATAGCTATTGTGCTGTGTGCGGATAAGAGTGAGTCAGTGGTTAGATTCACATTGCCAGAGAATGAAACTCAGATTTTTGCATCAAAGTATAAGCTGTACTTGCCGAGCGAGGAAGAGTTGTTGCAGGAGTTAAAGCGGGAAGATCGGGTATTGGAAAATGGAAAGGTTGAGGAAATCAGAAAATAAAGTCTGAGTAATTTATTAGGTAAAATGGAGAATGTAGTATTAATATTATGTGAAGTAAGGTACTTCGATTGCTAAATAATAATATACAGAAGCATTGGAAAAGAATAAATGCTATGAATGGTTCTGTGAGGATGAAAGAGAAGAATTTAATCAAAATATAGAAACTTTTCTGCATAAATTCATGTAGAGTCTGTTAATCGACAGTGACGGACGGGTGTATTGCAGACGGAGATGCATTTCGGACGCAAGCGTTAAACTCCATATCTGAAANGAGGTACTACCNCAGCCGCTCNACAAAGGTCTTACCTTTGANCTCGANGAGTTGAGGCCGGGAGGAGAACTCGATAAAGTGATTATGGAAGACAGAGAGNGNCTCTCAGGAAGCGTTCAGCGACGCCTTTTTTCAATCAAANGGCGCCNGAGTGCTNTTTCACTCAGACGCCTTGAAATTATAAATAGGTTTTAATACTTCGATTACATCGACCGACTCTCTAATAACATCTATAATATCCTCAAGAGATTTATAAGCCATAGGAGCCTCGTCGATTGTGGACTCATTTACGGATGTAGTGTAAATNCCCTCCATAGATTTCTTATATGCATCAAGGTCCAGAGTTTCCCTTGCCTTGGTACGGGACATAAGACGACCGGCTCCATGCGGTGCAGAGTAATTCCATTCAGGATTGCCTTTGCCGCGTGCCAGCACGCTTCCGTCGCGCATGTTGATAGGAATCAAAACAAGTTCACCCTCATGGGCTGCAATGGAGCCTTTGCGAAGGATCATTTCCTTGGTGTCAATGTAGTTGTGAATGGTGTGGAAGGAAGAGAGTGCAGTTATGCCGGTGCGTTCCAGAATAATCTCTGCCATTCGCTCACGGCTGCGCTTTGCAAACTGCTGGCAAATTTCTACATCATGGAGATAGTCGTCCAGATAAGTGCCATACAGATAGCAAAGGTCTGCCGGAATGGTAGGTTCTTTGGCTGCCCACTCTTTTTCCATTGCCTTGAGCGCCGTCTGAATCTCGGCTCTGCGGCCTTGCTCCTTATATGTACGTATCAGCTCATCACGCCGCTCAAAGTAGTCAGCTTTACCGGCATTCAAATCGATTGCCAAAGTTTGGTAGAGTTCAGCGACCTGCTTACCCAAATTCCGGCTGCCGGAGTGAATAACTAAATATTTTGTGCCGTCTGATGCGACATCAATCTCAATAAAATGATTTCCTCCGCCCAGCGTACCCAAACTTCTCTCCAGACGCNTGGCTTGCTTCAGACTTCTATAGCAGCGTAGACCGGTCAGGTCAAAACGCTCCATACGACCTTCCCAAACATCTCTGCCACTTGGGATAAAATGAGTCGCCTCATCAATNTTNACGAAGTCGATATCGATTTTACCCAGTTCCACCGTATACATGCCGCATCCAATATCAACGCCGACAATATTAGGNACCGCCTTATCCTCAATCGTCATCGTTGTTCCAATGGTGCAGCCCTTACCGGCGTGAACATCCGGCATGATTCGAATTTTGGAANCTGCAGTAAAATCATGGTCACACATTCTGCGNATNTGTTCGATAGCTTCGTCCTCGACTACGGTGGCATAGCAAATGGCTGTATTTACTTTTCCTTTGATTTCAATCATATCGNTGCTCCNTTCATTTTTTGACAAGGCANCATCGAAACGGGATTCGAACCATCATAATTGCTGTTGGTGNCTTNCAATCATATTATAGGTCCGGCAGACTGGTTTTTCACGGAAAAAAAGCTGCGAACTCATCTGAGTTTACAGCTTTTTTGANAAATCAAGCGTTTTTTGATCAATTCGACGAAGCTCTCCGGTTCCATAATCTTTACATAAGGACCAAATGAAAGAACACGAATTACCACTTCAGTCTCGTCGCTTTCATAATACTTGATGCGCAGAATGTAATGATTGTCATCAACGCGCTCTGCTTGCTTTTCGAAATGTGCAAAGTGCAGCATCACGCGCTCTAAAGCATTGCGTCCGTCTGTAATTTCCATAGTGAGCTCTTGCACTTGCTCAGCCTTTGGTTGTTCCTTCCATGGACCGTTGCCATGAAAGTAGTGACAACTGGTTATGCGGCTCAAGTTAAAATGATGGAATCTGCATCCGGATGCGAGGACACGGATTTTATCATCCTTTACGGAATACTCAAATCCCTTTGGGAAAAAACGAACCCATATTTCCTTACCATGTCGGCTTGTCATTGTGATTTTCACCGGACTCTTTGTTCGGATCGCTTCCCGGATTAAATTGAAATGGGAGATATATGTATTATCCTCAAAGGGATCACCGTCTGCGTACCGGTCATAGATTTTATAATCGTTGTGTGTAAACAACGGCTCAACATCTTCAAGGTTTGGAACTTTAATGTTGAACAGCTTCATTCGCGGATCATCGGCAATTGATTTCAACCACCGTTTCTCCAATGTCGTCAATGGCATGGTAGGACAATGGTGCAGGACTGATGTCATATCCCGATGAAGCAATTGCCATTTTTCGGATTTGAGTGAAGGCATAATCGTCATTACACTTTCCGAGAAAGCCGTATCTATAACAATTTGCTGCAGTTCCTGTTCGGATACATTTCCCTTGGCCACACGAGTTAAAATAGCCGCAACTGTATTGTAGTAGGCGGAGTACAACTCACTGAAAATCATGCTTCTTCACCTCCGTCAAGACCATACAGATTGTACATTGCCTGCAGGTCTGCCTTAAACTGGTTTTCAGCCGTTCTATTTGAAAAGCTCATCCGAGTAATNCGGGATATAAAGGTTCTGATCCATGGCAGCATTTCGTTGGTATCAAAAACATCCGCGACAAAACGGTAGTTATGTTCATCNAGCTTTTCAATGCNCCCACATCGTTTTTCACGCTCAAGACGATGNACAATATGCTGCTCGTNATCATCGATTCGGACGTCAAACTCCACATGNTCCAAACGATTTGTGTTCCACCGGCAGTTTACGCCCCACATATATCCTTCGACTTTAGAAAGAGCATCTCTCAGAACATCATATTTCTNACAGGGTTCACCCAATCGTACATTGGACATGTAGTCCAAACGATAGGAGCTTAAGCGGTTAGCTTTCTCATGGAAGGCGATTAAATTTTGGCGGCCATTTTGCGCACTGATATATATCTTGAGCGGCACAAGGCGTATGGTTCGCACTTCATCGGAGTGCTTGCCCAAATTGTCAACCGTGACATAGCTCTTTTTACGTATAGCATCAAACAGCGANGCCAAAACATCACTGTCAATCGCCTGAGTGATGTAATGGTGTTTAAACGAGAAGATATTGTTATGAGTTTCCTGCTTGTCCAGAAGAAAAGAACCAATCGCGCCGCAGGGTGCAACCTCACTGAAGAAATCAAGAGCATCAGTCAGGCCGGANATATCTGTGTCCGGCGACCGGCGATAGAACACCTTGCGCCCNTCTTTTTCTACCTGAACGATGCCTTCCGCTGCGTATTCTTTCAGCTTTTTCCGTATGGTAGACTCGTCAAAGGTCATGGGCTCATCAAAATTGCAAAGGTACTCATCAATTTCTTCTACCAGTTCGGTAAGAGTTTTCTTTACTTCCGGGGAGTAGAGAATATCCAGAAGAATAAAATGGAGCGTAATGTCTCTATCGGTAAAACTCTTTGCTTTCCACGCTTTGTACAGCGGATTATGCTGTGATACTCTGCTGTCAATCGATAGAAAGACATTTTTCCCTTCCGGGGTCTGCGTGAAGCGCATATAATCTCCAAGCCAGCTCTCAATACGCCGCCGTTCGTCATCGTAGGAGCGCGTACTTTTGGCATCATATTCGTTTCTGCTCTTAAAGCCATATACATAGAAATCACNCATATAGGCGCGAACCTTTTCAAAGTTCTTCACGAGCTCGTTGTATGCCACAGAATACGCCTCCTTCCCTTCATGGTCTACTCCTGTCNTAACCGAATTACCCATAATCACATATATAACGATACCCCTTCTGACACGATTGTATCAAAAGGGGTATCAGTTTCAGCGGAGACGGAGGGATTCGAACCCTCGTGCCCCGGAGGGCAAACGCATTTCGAGTGCGCCCCGTTATGACCGCTTCGATACGTCTCCNAATTTGNTTGCTTTCGTCATTATATCATACCCATCTTAATTTGCAAGCATTGACTGAAAATTTATTTCGTGATAGGCTATAATAAAGTTAAGTGCAATCCAAAATAAACGATAACCATAGCAAGGAGGAAATGCGATGAAGAGAATCGGTATGTTGACAAGCGGCGGNGACTGTCAGGCACTCAACGCTGCCATGCGNGGTGTAGTGAANACGCTGTTNAACAGTGGNGAAAAGATGGAAATCTACGGCTTTATAGACGGGTACAGAGGACTTATCTACGGCGATTACAGGATGCTNACCGGCAAGGATTTTTCCGGTATCCTGACAGTGGGCGGCACGATACTCGGCACCTCCCGCACACCNTTTAAGCTGATTCGGGAACCNGATGAAAACGGAATCGACAANGTGGAGGCTATGAAGAAAAATTATAAGAAGCTGAANCTGGATTGTCTGGTTATTTTAGGCGGCAACGGCACACACAANACGGCAAATCTGCTGCGNACCGAAGGGCTCAATGTCATTACNCTGCCNAAGACCATTGANAANGACCTCTGGGGCACGGANATGACNTTTGGTTTCCANAGCGCTGTTGACATTGCGACCAATGCCATTGACTGTATCCACACCACCGCGGCATCCCACGGCAGGGTGTTTATTGTAGAGGTTATGGGGCATAAGGTGGGCTGGCTGACGCTGAANGCNGGNATGGCCGGCGGTGCAGACATCATCCTGCTTCCCGAGATTCCCTANGATATTAATAAGGTTGTGAACGCCATTGAAACGCGTCATAAAAACGGAAGCCGCTTTACCATCATTGCNGTTGCAGANGGCGCCATATCCAAAGCGGACGCAAAGCTGTCCAAGAAGGAGTACAAGGAGAAGCTGCGCACNNGGAAGTANCCTTCNGTATCNTATGAGGTGGCGGCACAGATTCAGGAAAAATGNGGCAGAGAGGTACGTGTAACTGTGCCGGGGCATGTGCAGAGAGGCGGAAGTCCCTGTCCTTACGACCGTGTTTTTGCCAGCCGTCTTGGTTCNGANGCGGGCAGTNTGATTATGGAAGAAAAATATGGATTTATGGTGGGCTATGTCAACCGTGAAATTGTAAGGGTGCCTCTCGAGGATGTGGCAGGCAAGTTAAAGAGCGTGGACCCTGACGCTGCGATTGTAAAGGAAGCAAAGCGTCTNGGTATTTGCTTTGGTGATTAATCTATGTCTTATACAGCGCTGTATAGAAAGTTCCGCCCCGACAATTTTGAAGATGTGAAGGGGCAGGAGCATATTGTAACAACTCTTAAAAACCAGATAAAGGCTGAACGTATCGGACATGCGTATCTGTTTACCGGAACGCGGGGAACGGGTAAGACCACGGTTGCCAANATTTTTGCAAAAGCNGTAAACTGCGAAAATCCTGTTGAGGGAAGTCCCTGCGGTAACTGTGCGTCCTGCCGCTCCATTGCGGGCGGCGCAAGCATGAATGTAATCGAAATCGACGCCGCTTCCAACAACGGCGTCGATAATATCAGGGAAATNGTAGATGAAGTGTCCTACTCGCCGGCNGAAGGAAAATATAAGGTTTATATTATTGATGANGTGCATATGTTGTCCATAGGAGCCTTCAATGCGCTTCTCAAGACTNTGGAGGAGCCGCCTTCCTATGTTATTTTCATACTGGCGACNACNGAGGTGCACAAGATTCCCATTACCATNCTGTCCCGCTGTCAGAGATACGATTTCAGNAGGATTACCATAGACACCATTGCAGGNCGTATGCGGGATNTGATGGAGGCGGAGCANGTNCAGATTGAGGATAAGGCACTNCGGTATGTGGCAAAAATGGCGGACGGCTCCATGCGTGACGGGCTGAGCCTTTTGGACCAGTGTATTGCGTTTCATCTGGGTCAGGAGCTTACCTATGACATGGTGCTCGATGTGCTGGGGGCAGTTGACACGGAGGTGTTCGGCAGGCTGTTCAGAAGTGTTCTCGGCTCTGATGTTCTCTCCTGTATCGGCATTTTGGAGGAGGTCGTTATGCAGGGGCGCGAGCTGGCGCAGTTTGTCAGCGATTTTACATGGTATCTGCGGAACCTCATGCTGGCAAAGGCGACGGATAACATAGAAGATGTGATTGATGCTTCTACAGAAAATCTGGCGCGCTTAAAAGAGGAAGCGGAGATGGCGGAGCTTGACACCATCATGCGGTATATCAGGATTTTTTCAGAGCTTTCGGGGCAGCTTCGCTATGCTTCCCAAAAGAGAATTCTGACGGAGATTGCGCTGATTAAGCTTTGCAGGCCGGCGATGGAGACGACGGACGACGCGATTTTAGAGCGGATTCGACAGGTGGAGAATAAGGTGGAAAATGCTGCAATCCTGCCGGAAGGAATGGATTTGACGGGATTGGGAAGCGGCGCGCCATCCATGGCAGGCTCTGTGCCTCCAAGGGAAAAGCCGGTGCTGCCGAAAGCGATTCCCGAGGATGTGAAGCAGATTGTATCAAAGTGGCAGGNCGTCGTGGGAAACACGGAAAATCCCATGAAGATGTATTTGAAATCNGCAAACTTAAGCCTTGGCGGCGACAACAGACTGCAGGTCGTGCTGCAGGACGGGCTTGCGTCGGATTATTTTTTGAAAAANGANACNAACAGAGAGCAGCTTGAACGTGTGGTTTCGGATTTCGCAGGGAAGCAGATAGCAATNGATTTTCGGGTTGTGGGCAATGAAAGAGAATTTGAGGATTCTTATGTGGATTTGACAAAGCTCATCCATATGGAAATAGAAGAAGTAGACGAATAAATCGGAGGATAAGCAAATGGCAAAACGTGGAGGTTTTCCGGGCGGTGCAATGCCCGGCAATATGAGCAATTTAATGAAGCAGGCACAGAGGATGCAGCGTCAGATGGAGGAAAGCCAGAAGGAACTTGAGACCAAGGAGTTTTCTGCAACGGCGGGCGGCGGTGCNGTTGAAGTGACGGTGTCGGGCAAAAAGGAAATNATCAGTGTGAAGCTGTCNGAGGAGGNTGTGGANCCCGAGGATATCGAGATGCTGCAGGANCTNATNGTGGCTGCAACCAACGAGGCGCTGCGNAAGGCAGAGGAGGAAAATGCNGCCATTATGAATAAGATGACNGGCGGACTCGGAGGAGGCTTTCCTTTCTGATGGAACTGTACAGCGGACATATCAATAAATTAATAGAAGAGCTGGCGGCGCTTCCGGGCATTGGAAGCAAGTCGGCGCAGCGGCTGGCGTTTCATCTGATTAANATGCCTGCGGACAAGGTAAAGCGTCTTGCGTCCGTGATTGTGGANGCCAAGGAAAATGTGCGTTACTGTAAGGAGTGTTTTACCCTGACCGATAAAGAAATCTGTCCGGTATGCGCAAATGCGAAAAGAAATCATGCGCAGATTATGGTGGTGGAAAACACGAGGGATTTGGCGGCATATGAGAAAACCGGCAAATACGAAGGGGTNTATCATGTGCTGCATGGGGCAATTTCTCCCATGCTGGGAATCGGNCCCGGCGATATCAAGCTGAAGGAGCTGGTGAGCCGCCTNGAGGGNGAAGTGGAGGAGGTNATCATTGCCACCAATTCCAGTCTTGAAGGAGAGACAACGGCGATGTACATCAGCAAGCTGATTAAGCCCATGGGCGTTAAGGTGACGAGGATTGCCAGCGGCGTTCCGGTGGGCGGTGATTTGGAATACATAGATGANGTGACTCTGCTTCGCGCGCTGGAAGGGCGTGTTGAATTGTAAAAAGAAGAAAAAGGGTAACACAGCGGGGATTTTGATGTGTCACTGCTGTGTTATTTTTTTGTCGATTTTTTCTTTTTGGGACAAACATTTTTCGAGGGAATATGCAGAACAAAAGGTGTATACTGTCCGCAAAAACACGAAGTGGGGGATGCATATGGAACTGCCCAAGAACATTGTACAAATAGGAAGACCGGACAAGGTACATAAGATTTTCGTGGAGGACTACGTTGTATCCTATATCAAACAACTGAATAAAGCCTGTGATGGAAGGGCAATCGGGCTGGCTTTATACGGAAAACATTGTGAGGAAGAGGGCTGTCATTATTATTTCTTGTACGGCGCATCCAAAATACAGGGTCTGGAACAGAGGGGACCATATCTTTCCCAGGCCGATAAAGATGAAATCGACGAGACCGGGAAAAAATATTTTGACGAGTATGAATTTCTGGCGTGGTGCAGCATTAAGGGCGAGCCGTTGGAAAGCTTTTTTGTGCTTGTACAGGGAAAAGGGATTGAAATCAGCGGCTATGCATGCTTTTANGAAAAGAATGAGAGCATGTTAAATTATATGCTGCTTTTNGGGGATGANGGTAAAAAGAACACGTCAGAAAAGCGGACGGAAACAGGAGAAGTTCAGATTGGAGAACAGAAGGAGTCTGTAAGGCCGGCACGGGGAGAATGGAANGCAGCAGATTATATGCGGATACCGGAAACANCGGAGGAGCAAAAAAGNCGCTCGGAAAGAAAAAGTGCGGCTGCCAAAAAGAGCGAGCACATGAAAATAGCAGTNGCAGCAGTCTTTTTGGTTNTGTGCGTAATCGGCATTACAACNCTGAANGANCATGGTAAGCTGGAGGATTTGCAGGTTGCGGCAAGACAGGTAATTGCAAGCATGACGGAGCAAAAAATTCCGGATGTGCAGCNGGACGCGAGCCCATCGCCCACGCCGGAAACAACAGCGCAGAACACACCGCCGCCTTATTGGCCGCCGGTTCAGCCGGAGCAGACGCCGGCAGCCTCCAATGGACAGGCAAATCAGGATAATGCAGGTGTGACACAGCCGTCGGGACAGGGAAATCAGGACACGGGAACACAGACGGGGCAGGACAATGCAGGCGCNGGNACGCAGGCGGGACAGGAAAATGCGGGAAGCGGAACGCCGTCAGGACAGGACAATGCAGGCGCAGGGACACAAACGGGACAGGACAGCGCCGGAACGGAAACGCAGCCGGGGAATCAGGATGCTGCGCAAACGGGACAGGAGGCACAGAGTAATGCAGTAGAAAATCAAGGGGCAGCAGAGCAGCCGCAGCCTATAGCGTACACGGTAGTNAAAGGGGATACACTGATAGATATCTGCATGAGACGGTACGGTTCNTTGGAAAACATTGACGACATATGTCATTTGAATGGAATTACAAANGCAGATAATATTCAAGTGGGACAAACTATTTTACTTCCATAGCAGTTCTGTGATATACTGTGATAAGCAAGGAAAGGTCATTTTATGGCGCGAGGAAATACGATGGCAGATATCAGAAGCTATACAAGGGAAAAAGCAAAAAGAGAACAGCAGAAGAATGTNCGGCAGAACCGGTTTAAGCTCATCAAATCCGAGAGTGAAGAAACATTTTTGGNAAAACTGAAAAAGCACCGATTAACCATGCTGTACAGGCTGTTGTTGTTTGCGCTGATATGCGGCGCAATCGTAGCGCTTTTTATCATACAGTATAAAAACAAAACCTACACAGACTATGATGTGNCGAGAAGCACCNGCCGCACGGCGGTAAGNGGGTCAAAAGATATCCGCCTTGGAAATTATATTTTAACCTATAGTAAGGATGGAGCACATTGCAGCGATGCGTCGGGCAATGTTTTGTGGGACCAGACCTATGAGATGCAGAGCCCGATTGTCTCCGTCTGCGGCAGTGTGACGGCAATCGGAGATTATAACGGAAGAAGTATTTACATATANAATGCAGAAAAACAGCTTGGAACCATTACAACGAATCTTCCCGTCCGGAATCTGTGCGTTGCGGCAAACGGCGTNGTGGCAGCGGTTTTAGAGGACAGTGATGCGACATGGATTTATGTGTATGACACGTCGGGNGAGGTGTTGGTGAGTTTTTATACGAAAATGCAGAACACCGGATATCCGGCGGCAATCAGCCTTTCGCCNAATGCNCTTTTGTGTGCAGTATCCTACATNTATGTGGATGCCGGAGTTGTGAAATCCAGAGTGGCGTTTTACAATTTTGACGAATACGGGCAAAATCAGATTGACAATCTGGTGGGTGGATACAATTATCCGGATACAGTGGTTCCNTATGTGCAGTTTATGAATAATGCAGGCGTATTTGCAGTGTGCGACGACAGCATTGTGTTTTTCAAAGGNAGNCAGATACCGGAGTTTTTGTCAGTCCATTATTTTGACGCAGAAATTCGNGGCGTGTATCATAATGACAGTTATGTCGGTGTTGTTTTCTACAATGCCATGGGAAATACCAGATACCGCATGGAAATTTATAACAATGCGGGGGAGCATGTCAGAACACAGGAATTTGACTTGGATTATACGGATATTTTGTTTGATAAGGACACNTACATTATTTATAATGAAGAAGAATGTATGATCATGTCCATGAGCGGCGTTGAAAAATACAACGGCAGTTTTAAAAAGGCGGTCAGGCTGCTGGTGCCCACGAACGGAAACTACCGTTATACNCTGGCGACACGGGATTCGGTGGATATTATACAGATGAAATAAAGTGCTTATGGCATGTTTTGAGAATACGGAGGAATACTTATGAACTGGTTGTTGATTGTTGCAGCGGTGTTGTTGATTTGGCGGATTGCAGAGGGGATTCACAGGGGAATGGTGAAGGAAATTATNTCTTTTATTTCCCTGATTGTGCTGTGTCTTGTGGTTGGACTTCTGGGAACGGCGCTCAGCAAATATTTTGAAAAAGATATTGTCGGTATCATAGTGGCAGTGATTTTGCTGCTGGTTCTCTGCATTGCACACAGGCTTTTGAGNNTGGTGTTTTTCTCTGCAAAGCTGATTGCAAAGCTGCCCGTTATACGAACCGCGGACAAGCTGATGGGTGCGGTAATCGGCGTTCTGGAAACGGTGCTGCTGCTCTGGATGGTTTACTCTCTTACNATAACATTCGGGNTGAATACGTGGTGGGGCGAGGCTATCAGAGCNTGNGCCGCTGAAAACCCGATACTGGGATTCTTCTATAAATATAANTATCTGCAGCATTGGGTTGAGTTCTTTGCGCAGAAGCTAAAGTTTTTANGNGNTGNTTTATAGTGGCAAAAAAGGAATTTCCTTTACATTGTCTTCTATTAAATAGCACATTTCCTCATGCGGCCGGACGCCCTCTGTTATTTGCTGGGGACTGAGCTTTATGTAGCTTACNTCTGCGTTGACAAGCAAAATGCCCTTTTGGTNATAGATTTCTGTTTTCATGGTGGCAAACTGTGAAGTTTCCTTTAGCACAATGCCCCTGCCAATCAAATTTTCGTCGTAGGGGACGGGTTTCCGGTACTTTACCGTCATTGACATTGTAACACCAAAGACATCCTCNCCGTTTTTGCTCCATAACGCTCGCAGTCCCAGTTCGTCCAACATGGTTGCGGCAAGTCCGCCGTGAACTCGTTCCGGAAAGCTTTGGTGTTCAGCGCCGTACCGAAANAAGGTCATGACGCTTCCATCCTCCATATTGTAAAACGGGGCCTTCATACCGACCGGGTTGTCCATCCCGCAAATAAAACACATCCTGCTGTTTCTTTGTTTACTGATTACTTTCATTTTTACAGTCCCCTTAACCTTATTTCTGCGCTGTTTTGCNGCGCTGAGTCATGATTATAAAAGTTTTTTGAATCATAAATATCATACAGAAAAGCTACATGATTCGCAAGATTTTTCGGTAGTAATTTAAAAACCTGTTATCTTCTTGAATTGCCCTGAATTTGCAGACATAATTTCTTGACAAATATTCTCAGCTGATGCTATAATAAAAATCCACCGTCTGAGAAGNCGNATGGAGAATAAAGCGCNTTTGCAGCAGTTTATTTCCCTAAATTAATGAAGAAAAAAGCTACTGCGACTTTCGTCAAAAAATTCCAAAAAAGATATTGACAAAGGATAAACNGCGTGATATTCTAAATGAGTTGCGGCAAGAACAGCAACGAGGTTTCAAAAGCGTCTGCTNANGAAACGAAGAACCTTGACAAAAAAACAGCAGTGCAGCCCTGAAAATTCCTAAAAAGAATATTCAGAGAAAAAGAACGAACCAAAAACAGTAAAGAGCAGANGGAAGCGGAAGAGCAGGAGGC
>JAAUZU010000022.1 GCA_014804445.1 Lachnospiraceae bacterium
AGGAGTAGGCGTTACTTCCGGTGTCGGGGTAGGTGTTACTACCGGCGTAGGAGTAGGCGTTACTTCCGGTGTCGGGGTAGGTGTTACTACCGGCGTAGGAGTAGGCGTTACTTCCGGTGTCGGGGTAGGTGTCACTACCGGCGTAGGAGTAGGCGTTACTTCCGGTGTCGGAGTAGGTGTCGGTGTTTCTTCCGGCGTCGGGGTAGGAGTAGGTGTCTCTTCCGGCGTAGGAGTCGGTGTAGGTGTTTCTTCCGGCGTCGGGGTAGGTGTAGGTGTCTCCTCCGGTGTCGGAGTAGGTGTCGGTGTTTCTTCCGGCGTCGGGGTAGGTGTCGGTACCTCTATCGGTTCTTCCGGCACTACTGGCGGAGGATTCGGAATGCCTCTGGTATAATTTACCTGATGTACTTCTCCGCCCTGTGCAAAACTATTTGCAATAACAGCACCCACAATATTTGCATTATTGGTAACTGATGCGGAAGGCGCCAGTATGGTTCCAAACATGCCGCCTGTGGTGACAGAGGAAGCATTTCCAAAGTTCCATACAATATTGCCGGCCCATGACTGATATCCGAGTCCACCTCCCACGGTGGTAGCATTCATGCTGCTATATAAAGTCACGCTGCCGGAATCCTTCACATTCACAACAACTGTCTTACCGGCGTTTGCGCTCTCTGTAATCAATCTGTCATAGTACTCTCCGTTGCCATTAAAATCAGCCGCGCTGATATTTAAAACCAGAAGATTATCAGTCTCAGCATCTTCCAAAGCATACAGCTCTCTCGAGGTATTCTTGCAGGCATTGATTACCGTGCTGATTCTGCTCGCGATATCTGTTCTGCATTCATAACCTATCATCTTATTGTCGGTGATAAATTCTCTTACAACAACATCTTCCGCTTCTTCACCGGTTCCTTTGGATACGACCGTAAACTTGTAACCCTGTCCCGGCTGGTCTGCAATGATATTTGCCGTGCCATCACTGTTGTTTGCAGCAAACGCCACAATAGCGTCTCTTACATTGCACTTGAACGACGCATTGGAATTTGCAAAATCACCGATATAGGACTTGCCCTCCCAAATATCCAGACTCGCCTGCAAGCTTCCTATCGCAACATTGCCTTCAACATGATTGCTGTTTGTGAATGTATTGGTATACACCGCAAACTTCAGCGGATCACTTAAATCAACGTCTGCAACTGAAGCGCTGGAAGTAATGGTGGTAAGGCCAAAGCTGCCGCTGGCAACCAAGGCTGCCGTTAACAGGCTTACCATTGCTCTTTTGAATTGCGTTTTTGCTTTCCCTTTCTTCATAATTTCATCCTTTCCCCATAATTCGCAATCTATATGATGTTAAAGATTCTTCTACTTATAAAGACTGTCCCAAAAGACCAAAAGGTCCAATTTCAAAAAATTATTCGTAATTTTCCGTGGCCGTCAGCGTTCCATGAATAATCATCCTTCTGCTCGTCCCCGCAGAACCGTAGCAGGTGGACAGGGATACAATATTTCCCCTCTCCGACAAATCCGCTTCTGACTGATATTCGGAATGTTCCACCGCCCATTTGACATATAAATCATAGTTCTCATCAGAGGTAAACGTCATATACCTGTCGCTGGTGGACTTAGTCTCATAGAAAGCAAATATCTCGTAGGTATAAACGTAATCCTTCGTATATATATAGAAGCAGGTGTTGACCTGACACAGCGTCGGATCCGCCATCAGGCGTTTGAAAGATCCAAACATGCTTTCATCGCGCATATTGTGCCCGAACACAAAGGTGTTTCTGTCTGACCAGTCCGGTGAAGCGCCGCAATCCATAAAAATGCATCCCGCACCCATCCGTTCTCCTTCAAAGGAGTGTTTCAAATAGTAGTTATTGTCCTCGCCCTGCACAATGGGATAACTGATATCAAGTGCCGGAAAGTACAGCCAGCCCCTGAAATCCTCATTCATTTCCTTCAGGGCATCCATATCAATCTCCAGCGGCGGATACTGATTTTGTGCTATCGCTTCCGCTATCACCTCTGACATCTCTTCCGTGTCAGTCTTTGCCCCCACCTTTTCGGCCAGTCCGCCGTAGGCGTTTTCCGCCTCTTGGGAAGCAATACGGGCAGCGACCATTTCATACCCGCAGAACAGGACAAGCAACGAAAAAAGTATTGTACCTATAATATATACTGCTTTTTTAACCGGCTTTCCCTCCATGCTGCCACTCCTTCCTGTATATTTACTATTATACACATATTTTCTTTCTTCCGCAACGTCTTTTTGTGGCGTTTTCACCAATTTTGTGTTATGCTTTCATATATAAGGAATCTGCGTACATTCCTTGAAAGCTGTTACCATTTAAAGGGGGTATACTCATGCTTGCTATTCATTTAATTGCACTGATGACTATGGTTGGATTTCTCCTATGCATCCGCCATATCGAGGGGATTTCCTCTTTTTTGAAAAAAAGATGGATTATAGTGGTTTTTTTCACCGCTTTTGCTCTGCGCTGCATTTTTGCATACTTTTATAAAGGCTTTTCAAGCGATACCGCCTGCTTTGCCGGCTGGGCGAATCTCGCTTACGAAAACGGTTTTTCGGAATTTTATGCTTCCGGCACTTTTACGGATTATCCCCCGGGATTCATCTACATACTGTGGGTAATCGGCGCGATTTTCTCCCTATTTAAAATACCGTATTTATCAGGAGCCTGTCTGCTTCTTTTAAAGCTGCCTGCCATTCTCTGCGATATGGCAACCGGCATTCTGGTATACCGCATCACAAAAAAAGCGATGGACGACGGGCGTGCTGTGCTCTTTTCCGCATTGTATCTGTTCAATCCCGCCGTCTTTTTAAATTCTTCCGTCTGGGGACAGGTTGACGCCGTCTTTACGCTCTGCGTCGTCTTGATGTGTCTGTTCTTAACAGAAGAAAAAATGGTTCCTGCCTACATAGCCTTCGGTGTCGGCGTACTGCTCAAGCCGCAGACACTTGTATTTACTCCCGTATTGATTTACGGCATTGTGGATCACGTTTTCCTGAACCGCTTTTCCGTGCGGTACTTTTTCCACAACCTGTTTTCGGGACTGTGCGTTATTTTCTGCATGATTCTGCTCTGCATGCCCTTCGAGCTCGGAACGGTCATCACGCAGTATGCCTCCACGCTCAGTTCCTATCCTTATATTGCAGTAAACGCCTTCAATCTATGGGGATTTTTCGGTCTGAACTGGATTTCGCAGGAAAANCGGCTGCTGTTTCTGACTTATGAGCAGTGGGGACCCATCATCATTGTCCTGATTGTACTGCTTTCCGCATACTTTTTCTTCAAAAACAGGCGAAATCCTTCCCGTTATTTTACCTCTGCGAGCGTTTTGATTGTTTCCATGTTCCTGTTTTCCGTCAGGATGCATGAGCGCTATCTGTTTCCTGCTCTCATTCTGCTTCTGCTCGCCTATGTCAAAAGACCTGCGCAGGAAATTTTCCTTTGCTTCACGGGATTTTCCGCGCTGCACTTTTATAATACAGCCTACATTCTCTTCTTTTACGATCCGCAGACCTATAATCGGAAAGCGCCGCTCTTCCTTACTATTTCCGCATTGATGGTGCTCTGCGGCCTCCTCTTTTACCGGACGCTTTACCGGTATGATGTCCTGCGGACCCGCGTAAAGGGCGGCGGTTTTGCCTTTGCGCCCATCCGGCTTCCAAAACGTCACGAAAAGACGGACGAGCCGAAGCCTCCAAAATATATGCCCGTTCCTTCGGAAAGAAANCTGCCGTTTATCTGGGTTGATCTTGTCATTATACTGGTCATTACTGCTGTCTACTCGGCTTTTGCCCTGTATGACCTCGGCGATACGCATTCGCCACAGTCAGAATACCTGTTAGAGCAGGGCGATTCCATCACGCTTTATGCCGGCGAAGATTATCTCCCGTCGCGTCTTTACTACTACAATGGCTGCTACGACCACCGCGAATTTTTGCTGGAAGTAAAAGAAAACGAAAATGACGCATGGCACACCGTAGAGGATTTGGAACAGTTCTGCATGACCTCCGTCTTCCGATGGGATTCTGCCGCTCTGCCCAATAACAGCCGTTATATTAGAATCACCTGCTTGTCAGACAAAGCAGCCATCCTGGAAATGACACTGGTTGACGCGGATGACAANGCCTTTATGCCGTTCAATGCCCCCGACTATCACGAGTTGTTTGATGAAGGTGATTTGTTCCCGCAGTCACCAAGCTTCCGGAACGGAACCTACTTTGACGAAATTTACCACGCAAGAACTGCGTATGAGTTTCTGCACGGACTTCCCACTTATGAGACCACCCATCCGCCTCTGGGCAAAGCCATCATGTCCATCGGNATCTCCCTCTTCGGCATGACGCCTTTTGGATGGCGTATTATGGGTACCATTTTGGGAATCCTCATGCTGCCGCTCATTTANCTGATAGCGCGCGGCATCACAAAGGAACGTCCTCTCGCAGGACTCGCCTGCCTCTTATTTGCTGTTGACTTTATGCATTTTGCCCAGACAAGGATTGCCACCATCGACGTCTTTGTCACCTTCTTCATTCTGCTGATGTATTTCTTTATGTACCGCTACTGCAGAATGAGCTTTTACGACACCTCGCTTATCAAGACCCTTCTGCCGCTCGGTGCCTGTGGCATCTCCATGGGGCTCGGCATTGCCTGCAAATGGACGGGGGTTTACGCCGGCGTGGGACTCGCTGTTCTGTTTTTTGCCACTCTGTACCGGCGCTACCGCGAGTACCGCTATGCCAAGAAGGAACCCGAGGGCATATCAAACGGAATTACCCACAGGAGGATAATCCGCAGTTTTTGGCCCCATACACGGAANACAATTCTGTTCTGTATCATGTTTTTCGTACTGGTTCCCGCGGNCATTTACACACTCTCTTATATACCGTTTGTCAGCAGCCACACAGGACTGCTCTCCAAAATGTGGAACAATCAGACTTCCATGCTGCGCTATCACTCCACTTTGAACGATACGCACTACTATGCTTCCTCCTGGTATGANTGGCCTACCATGATACGCCCGATTTTCTATTATTCGGGTATNATCGGCGGCAACACNAGACAGGGCATCAGCGCTTTCGGCAATCCGCTTGTATGGTGGGTTGGTATTCCGGCGTTCTTCTATGTTGCCTACTATGCCCTTTTCAAAAAAGACAGGACNGCTGCCGGTCTCTGTGTCGGCTATCTGGCGCAATACCTGCCTTGGTGTCTGGTGCCGCGGCTTACCTTTATTTACCACTATTTCCCCAGTGTACCATTCGTTATTCTTATGATTGTGTACGCTGCAAAACAAAGAAAAGACCGGATGAACGAAGGAAGTTACCGGATGGCGTTCGGTCTGTATGCCGCCGCCTCCGTATGGCTCTTCCTTATGTTCTATCCGGTTCTTTCCGGTCAGACCGTCAGCATCTCCTATGTTGACAAGCTCTTACGCTGGCTGGATAGCTGGGTACTGATATATGGCTGATACNCGCCGGTTTATCCGGCAGCGCTCAATAAACTTCGATATGCTTTCCTTCCCGTACAAATACGGGAAGGATATCGAGNGGCGCTTCCACCGTGATTCTTTCACCGCCCGCATACTGCTTTCCCGTCGCCGCTTCCGTCCATGACAGACCGGCAGGCAGATATACACTTCTCTCCCGCATNCCTATTTCCATAACAGGNGCTATTAAAAGGTCGGGACCAAACATATACTCATCCTCNGTCTCCCANCAGATTTTATCCTCCGGAAAATCAAAGAACATNGGGCGCATAACGGGCGCACCCGTCTCGCTTGCCTGCNTCATACATTCTCTGATATAAGGACGCAGTCTTTCCCTCACAAACANATACTTCTTTAAGATTTCATAGTTNTCCTCGCCAAAGCTCCAGACTTCATTGTCCTGTCCCGAAGTAAGCTGGCGCACATTATTGATAAACTCCTGCTCCCGCTCATACCACGGGGAACGCTCCCCATGCATACGGAATACNGGNCAGAACGCGCCCCATGCAAACCACCTGACCAANAGCTCCTTGAAATACGGGTCGCTGATATCGCCGCCCACAAAACCGCCGATATCGGACGTCCACCACGGAATCCCCGCCATTCCCATATTTAACCCTGCCTGAAGCTGCTCACGCATAGCCCTGAAGGAAGAGTGAATGTCGCCGGACCATGTCAGCACGCCATACTTCTGGCTTCCGGCCCACGCACAACGCACCAAGGAAAGGATTTCTTTCTCCCCCTCCGCCTTCAGCCCGTCNTAAAAGCCCTTTGCATACATAAGCGGATAAATATTGGTNCANTGAAGCGCCGGNCCCATATNATAACGATAGTTATCAAAATCATANGGNCCNTATTCNGGNTCCGCCTCNTCNAGCCAGAAGATNCGNATTCCCTTTTTNTAATAATTTTCCTTACACTTTTCCCANACAAATTTCTGTGCGCCGGGGTGGGTCGCATCGTAAAATACCGTATTGCCCATCCATGTCATATGGTTGGCATTGCCCCTGTCCGCACGCACCANATAGCCCTTGCCGTTCATCTCGCCAAAGTTTTCGCTCCGCTCGTCAATCGTGGGCCAGACAGAAACCACCGTCTCAATGCCAAGCTCCTTCAATTCCCTTACCATCGCTTCCGGATCCGGCCAGTCGCGGGGTTCAAATTTGAATTCGCCCTGCATGGTCCAGTGGAAAAAGTCCACCACAATGGCGTCCATGGGAAGCCCTCTGCGCTTGTGCTCCCTTGCGACAGCAAGAAGCTCCTCCTGATTGCGGTAGCGCAGCTTGCATTGCCAGTACCCCAGACCAAACTCCGGCATCATAGGGGTACGCCCCGTCGCCGCGCTGTAATTGCGCTCGATATCCGCCGGCGTATCACCCGCCGTGATAAAGTAATCCAGTTTCTTGGTACTCTTCGCATACCACTCGGTCTTGTTCATGCCGAAGCTTGCCGTCCCGATTGCAGGATTGTTCCAGAAAAATCCATACCCCCTGCTTGACACAAAGAAAGGTACGCTCGCCTGGGAATTGCGATGTGCCAGTTCCAGAANCGCACCCTTTTTGTTCAGGTGCTTCTCCTGATACTGCCCCATGCCGAATATTTTTTCATCATCATACGCCTCAAACCGCGCCGTCAGTTCATAGTCGCTGCTGCCCTTTATGGGCTTTAACTCTCTTGCATCCACCCTAAGAGGCACACAGTAGCGGTTGATGCGGTTGCGGTTGCGCCAATACTCTTCTGTCAGGATTTCTCCCTTATCATTCAAAAAGCTTATCCACCCTTCCGGACTTACNCGCGCCGTTATCTTTCCGTTNGTGANCGTNGCNACCGTCCCCTTCTGGTGGTATTTTGCCCACTCCTCACNTTTATACCANGGGTCTGTCGTGTCGATTTCCGCAAAAGCAATCACGGGCGTCACNGCCTTTACCGGNTCACACAGCGCCCACTCGTTTCCATCCATCACNGGCTCCGCNGTCATGCGCACGCGCAGGGAATCCTCCCCCCAGCACTCAATCCAAACCTGCGAAACACCTTCCTCTATCACCAGCCGGTTTCCTTCCTGTCTGACCATCCTTTTACTCCTCCTTCTTTTTGTCTATTATAACGAAAAAAAGCCGCCGTGCAACCCCCATTTTTTTACGATTTCCGCCATACACACAAAGATACGGTTGACAAAAGAAATCCATACCTTATATAATCAAGGTAGATTATNAAAAGAAAGGATTGGGTATCAATATGAACGTAAAGAAAACTTTGGCAGCAAGTACTGCGGCGCTTGTACTGATCGGCTCAGCTCTGCCTGCATCTGCGGCTGGAATAGACGCCAGCTATGTAAAGGCATTGAAGGAAAACGGGACGGCAGACCTGATTCTTAATGTAGATGCCTATCGGGCTGCATACCCCGATTTGGATGCAGCTTTCGGTGACGATACAAATGCGTATATTATGCACTACCTGACTGCAGGCATGTACGAAGGAAGGACCATGGGCGTCCTTTTCAACCCTCTTGCTTACGCAGAAGCCTACAGTGACATCAAAGAAGCCTTTGGCGACGACATTTCCGCAGTCGTAAACCATTACGTGACCTTCGGTATCGCGGAAAACCGTACANCAGGCACTGCAGGTGCCTACACAGACCTTGCAGAAGCACAACGCGAAACCGCNNCCGGCGCTCCTGTCGATGTCGGTAACCCCGCAGGANAACACATCACTTGCATTTATAACAATGGCGTTTTGGTTCGGAGAGAGTTTTATGACGCAAACAACCGCCTGTTCCAATACTCAGTGGTTACAGACTACAATGGCNCTGCCAACTCTTACACGGAAACAGTCTATTCCAGCAGCAATGTTTTGGTACGCGTAGATAAATATGTAAACGGTGTCCGCGTCAGCACGACAGACANCGGCACTTCAACNGGCAGCGGCACAACTACCGGNGGNANCACNACTACCNGNGGNANCACNACTACCGGTGGCAACANNNCNACAGGTGGTAACTCCCTCNGNAGGACACATCACTNNNATTAAGGGCGATGATGGTACCGTGATTCGNAGAGAGTTTTATGANGCAAACNACNNCCTGNTCCAATATTCAGAAATTACAGACCGNGACAGNGCTNCCAACTCTTACACGGAANCAATCTATTCCNNTGACAATGTNTTGATACGCGTAGANAGGTATGTAAACGGAGTTCTTCAGTAAANAAGCAACNATAATNGGTCTTCTGCCNCACCGCAGAAGACCTATTNTTATAAAATNCGGCTTGGGCAAAATAAAGCGCCCGCCGTTATACTGCCTGCAATGCCGATGGGTAATTGCGGACACAGAAAGGAAAACACATGAACAACATTAAAATCGTCGCAGACAGCACCTGTGATTTGTCCCCGGAACTAATTGAAAAGTACGATATCAGCATTATTCCCCTATGCATTATCATGGGCGAAGAAAGCTATTATGACAAAATCGAAGTCACACCGGAAGAAATTTTTGAATGGGCGGACAAGAACCGCACCACACCGAAGACGGCTGCAGTTACTTTTGAAAAAGCAGAAGAAATTTTAAAGCCTTTTATCGACACCGGAAAGGAAATTATCTTTTTCGGGATTTCCACACAGATGAGCACTACCTGCAATGTCATCCGCATGATTGGNGAAAANATAGATGAGNCNAATACCGCTAAAATCCATGTCATCGATTCCATGAACCTCTCCACCGGCATCGGGCTTCAGGTACTGTATGCTGCCCGCCTTGCCGAAGAAGGAAAAAGCGCGGCAGAAATCGTCTCGCTTGTAGAAGCACGCAGAAAAGATGTGCGCGCCAGCTTTGTGGTAGATACCTTAACCTACCTCGCAAGAGGCGGCCGCTGCAGCTCCGTCACGGCACTGCTTGCCAACACTCTCAAATTAAAGCCGGAAATTGTGGTGACGGACGGCGCCATGAACGTGGCAAAAAAATACAGAGGAAGCTTAAAATCCGTGATTTTGAAATATGCCAAGGATCTGGAACCGCAGCTTCTTCACGCGGACAAGTCCTGTGTATTCATCACGCACTCCGGCTGCAGCGACGATATCACCGACGCCGTAAAAAACTATTTAGAAAGCTTGAACCATTTTGAGGCTGTCTATATCACCCGCGCGGGCGGTGTTATTTCCAGCCATTGCGGTCCCGGGACACTCGGCGTGCTGTTTTATCTGGAAGAGCAGTAAAGTACAGCGCTACTCNTCCCCCAACTGCAGCCGCAGCTTTTTGTAGACATAGAAAAATGCCGGAATCAGAAAGGCATCCGCAAAAATCCATGCAATAGGGCTTCCCATCGCTGCTGCCGGAAAACCAAAAAGCGGCACCAGCACAAANCCTGCCAGCGCGCGGGCAACCATCTCCAACACGCCCGCCAGAATGGCAAAGGTAGGGAAGCCAATGCCCTGTATCATAAAACGGATAATATTTACCAGNGCAAGCGGAAAATAAAACGCTGTGGTAATCACGAGAAACAGTCTCACATTTTCTACAATCTTCGCCACNACCTCAGCNTCCTCNGCTTCCACAAAAAGCTTACCGAGAGGCTCCCCAAAGAAAAANGCAATNANAAATCCGATGACCGCATAGACGGCNCCCAGCTTGATACAGTCGTACATGCCTTCCTTCACCCGNCGAAGCTTTTTCGCNCCCACATTCTGTCCGCCGTAGGTCGCCATGGTAGAGCCCATTGCGTCAAAGGGNCANGCCAGAAAAGCGCCGATTTTGTTTGCCGCCGTAACGGATGCNACTGCCAGAGANCCCAGNCCGTTTACGGCAGTCTGCAATATGACGCTGCCGATTGCCGTGATGGAATACTGCAGNCCCATGGGGATTCCCATACTGCAGAGNCTGCCCATCATATGTAATTCCGGCTTCCACTCTTCTTTTTTGATNCTCAAAATTTCAAATTTCTTTATGATAAATANCAGACANAAAACACCCGAAAGCCCCTGTGAAAGTACNGTTGCCCATGCCGCTCCCNCAACTCCCATCTGAAAATANACGATAAAGAGAAGGTCCAGNCCTATATTTACCAGCGAGGAAAGCACCAGAAAAACAACCGGCGTTTTGCTGTCCCCCAAGGCCCTGATAATGCCGGAAAGGATGTTGTACAGAAACACCGTCGGTATGCCGATAAAAATCACCACAATATAGGCNTACGCATCCTCAATAATGTCCGCAGGCGTCGCCATCAGCCTCAGAATGNCACGGCACAGCGCTACCGTAAGCACGGTCATAACAGNCGANAACGCAACTCCCAGCCACACGCTGTTTGCCACAAATTTCCTTAAACCGACAAAATCCCCCGCGCCGAATTTATGNGCTATCGGAATGGAAAACCCCACACAAATGCCCATGCAGAAACCAATCACCAGAAAATTGANNGAGCCGGTCGAGCCGACTGCCGCCAACGGNTTCACGCCNAGGTATCTCCCCACAATCAGGGTATCTATCAGATTGTAAAANTGCTGAAACAAATATCCGAAAAGCAGCGGAATCGCAAAGCCCAATATCAGCTTCATCGGCTTTCCCTGCGTCATATCCTTCGTCATTTCACACCGGCCTCCTTTATCCGCCCGATATACCAAATCCCGCCAAACGCAAGGAAAAGCAGCACAACCGAGGCNGCTATGGTAATCCACGGATTACGGACAAATCCGGCTATCAGATAACCGGCAAAGCATACNNCCGCCACTANNGTCGCATAGGGAAGCTGGGTNTCCACATGGCGCAGATGATCACACTGCGCTCCGGTGGACGCCAAAATGGTAGTGTCGGAAATAGGGGAACAATGNTCCCCGTATACGGAACCTGCAAGGGTNGCTCCCAAAGCCGGAATCAATACGGCTGCGCCTCCGGNNCCTGCGCAAATCATGGATACAATNGGAAGCAGAATGCCAAAGGTGCCCCATGCCGTNCCCATGGAAAAGGACAAAAATGANGCCACNGCAAACACAATGGCAGGCAGGAAACNGAGNGAAAGATTGGCAGTTGTCACAAAATTGCTGACAAACGCTCCGGTCCCGATCATCTCCCGGCATACGCCGCCAAGCGCCCATGCCAGTATCAGAATCATCAGCGCCGGAATCATGGTTTTGATGCCGTCAATCACCCCTGTCATAAATTCCCGCAGGCTCATAAGCTTTCGCGGTATGTACAAAGCCATCGCNACAAGCAGCGCCGCAAAGGTGCCAAGGGTAAGGCCTGCCGTCGGATTCTCCCCGATGGCCTCCGCAAANGAGCGTCCGTCAAAATAGCCGCCCACATAAGCCATNCCCAAAATNGAACAGATAATCAANGTCAGAATCGGCACCACNAAGTCCGGCACCCTGCCCTTTTTTGCCGCAGCTTCTTCCCCGCTTACATTCTTATCTTCTGTGTACCGGANTTCCTCTGCTTTTTTCATGGGACCAAAATCAAAATCCGTCACACTCAGGAAAAATACCATGACAATCGTCAGAATCGCATACAGATTATACGGAATTGTCCGGATAAACGCATTCAATCCGCCCGCCTCTTCCACTTCCGATGCCACCGCTACCGCCCAACTGGAAATCGGTGCGATGATACAGATAGGAGCCGCCGTGGCATCCAGCAGGTACGCCAGTTTTTCTCTTGAAACCCTGCATTTATCTGTAATCGGNCGCATGACGGTTCCCACTGTAAGACAGTTAAATCCATCATCNACAAAAATCAGAAGCCCCAGCAGGGCAGTTGCCAGCTTGGCGCTGACTTTGCTTTTAATCCGTTTTCCTGCCCACTGTCCGTAGGCATTGGAACCTCCCGACCTGGTCACCACNACTACCAGGGAACCCAGAAGAACCAGAAAAATAATCATATATCCGTTTTCGCCGATTTTCACCGCAATCATATCAAAGACATAGGTAACCGCCTGTAAAATATTCCCTCCCGTGGAAAAGCAGTATACGCACATGCCNGCCAAAATCCCCAGAAAAAGAGAGGAATATACCTCTTTGCTTATCAATGCCAGCGTAATTGCAATCAACGGCGGCAGAAGGGACAGCCATCCTGCCTCTATCATTTCCAGATTCATATCTAATCTCTCCTCGCTAAAAATGTCCGAATTGGATTTTCCGGGCAGTCACCCGGCATTTAAATGATATCTCCGCCAATAGATACGGTTATGGTCTGCCATGGAATGGATTTTCCACTTTCCTGCAGGGCTTTCTTTGCAGCCATCTCAAGCCCGCCGCAACAGGGAACCTCCATCCGCAGGACAGTAACGCTTTTGATGTCGTTATGCCGTATTATCTCAGCCAGTTTTGTGCTGTAATCAACAGAATCCAGTTTGGGNCAGCCGACCAANGTGATTCTGCCCTNCATAAAATCCTCATGGATATTCGCATAAGCGTATGCCGTACAGTCAGCNGCAATCAGCAGTTTGGCNCCTTTGAAATAGGGGGCACTCACNGGNACCAGCTTAATCTGGCAGGGCCACTGGCCGAGCCGTGAAACGCCTGCCNNCATATGGGAAGTGGAATTTTCCGACTCCTTCTTCTTTTGTGCGGCGGCAAGAACAGCGGCNTCGTCATACGCAGGCGCTTCCCGNTCCTCAAAACTGATGGCNCCGGACGGACACTCCGGCAGACAGTCTCCCAGACCGTCACAGTAATCCTCGCGGGTAAGCANNGCNTTNCCGTCAATGATTTCAATCGCCCCTTCGTGGCAGGCTGCNGCACACGCNCCNCAGCCATTGCATTTGCTTTCGTCAATTTTTATAATCTTCCGAATCATTNTGTATNACTCCTGNTTTGATATCACGTTCTATATTTTCTGCCTCATCCAAAAGTCCGAGTANGGCTGCCTCATCCATATCATAACTCACATACGAAAGGGCCTTGTAGAAAAANCCGCTATCCGTGTATCGGATTGTTCCGTTCTTTTGGCATTGGCAGACATATGCCGCCAATTCCNGNATNTTTGCCAGTACCCGCAATTTCGCATTGCGGATTCCATCGTCAGCTTCGTAGATTCGACGNATATCATAATCCGATGTATTCCCGCATGGAGCCGTGCACGAAGCACAGCCGGGTGCTATGGCATTTTTTTCCAAATAGATATCGTTCACAATCTCCTGCATCTCTCTGTCTCCGTATTCGGGGCAGAGCAAGGGAAAAGCCAAAGCTTTTATTACCAGACTATCTGTATCTGCTGTTTTGGGGTTGTTATTGCAGGCACCGACCAGACCGATCAATGCACTTATGATTCTATCTTCTCTCAAGACAATCCTCCCTGACTTTATGCTTTTGATTTATCCAATATAAAATTTCCACCCTCAAATGAAAACTCTTTACTAAATGATAGATATTCCGTNGAAACACACGCAAACCCTAATTTTTCCAACAATTTGCAAGAGGGTACGTTATCAATTGCGGTTCCCGCTGTAAAGGTAGTGACATTATATTCTTGAACAAAATAATCAATGAGTGCTTTCGTACTTTCATATGCATATCCATTTGAATGAAATGCCGAATGAAAACAATATCCCAAATCATANTTTTCCTGTTCTTTATGAAAGCACACATAACCAATCATCTGATCTTTATCCAATAAATATATTGCAAAAAACAANTTGGTTTCANNAAACTGCTTTGTCAATGCTTCTACTTCCATATCTTCTGTAGGCAGCGNNCTGTCATAAGCGGCATACTCTGAATTATTAAAATCGATAAACAGACCTTTCATTTNGGGCCAATCATCTTCACGCAGATTGCGAATGTATAATCGAAATGTTTTCAGTTCCATAAGTGTTCCTCTTCTAATTCTTTTCAAAAACACAAAGCCAAGTCAAGAATAGCACAATTCTTCATATATTGCCATATGATAAGCATAATTTGCATATCTGATTTTCTCATGAACATCTGCACAGCACCTCCGAATGTTCCTCCTCACCTCGAANATCAGTAAACTCAAAGACTTTCAGGGTTCAAAAATACTTGTGTTATGGTATAATATTTATGAAGCATTGTTTATCCGGGAGGAATACAAATGTTAAAATTAACAGATATGCAGAATACAATTAAACTTTCGGGACAGTGGGAGCTTTGCTGGAACGACACCGGCAAGGGCACTTTCGAGACGGCGGAAAAGCAGTTGGACAGTGAGGGCATACCCTGCCCCGTTCCGGGCGACGTTCATATGGCGCTCANTGCGGCGGGCGTTATTAAGGAGCCGCTGGAGGATCTCAACAGCAAGGACTGTACTTGGATGGANGGCAAGGAGTTCTGGTATCGGAAAAAGTTCACTGTAGAAGAGGGTTTTTTGCAGACATATACAGAGCTCGTGCTGGAGGGTCTCGACCTTACGGCGGATATCCGNCTNAACGGNAAGGACATCGGTCGGCANAACAATGCGTTTATCGAGAAGNTCATCGACATTTCCGAAACAATAAAGGCGGGCGAGAATGANTTGGTCGTGCGCATAGACGACGGNGTTTATGCNGTGCGCGACAAGGATATCGAGATGATGAAGCACTCATGGAACAACGAGCAGCTTTACCGCTCTTGGATGCGCAAGCCGCAGTTCGTGTACGGTTGGGACTGGACTATCTGGCTGCCGTCGTGCGGTATCTGGAGAGATGTTTATATCAACAGCTATTGCTGTGCAAAGATCGAGGATATCTATGTAACGAACGAGTTCAGGGGCGAGGATATCTGCAAGGCGGAGAGCGTTACGCTTTCCGTTAAAACGGACGTGAAATTCTTAAAGGCGGGCAAGTATACCGTTGCATGCACCGTTTCGGGCGATGAGCGTTACGGCGCAAAAAATGCCCTGACNGANANCGCAGCNGTCGANGTATCNGGNGNGAAGAACGTCGTTTCGNNNATCAANTTCGANATANANNANCCNNAGCTTTGGTGGCCTAACGGCTCNGGCAAGCCTTANCTTTATAATGTGACCGTNACNGTCANGGACNATGCGGGCAATGCCNNTCACACNGAGAGCATACGTCACGGCATAAGAACGGTNGNTATCNTAGANGAGCAGCTTGACGANNNCAACAGCNGCTTTACGTTCGTTATCAACGGCAGNAAGATATTNGCNAAGGGCGCTAACCANGTTCCCGCNGACTGCTTNCCNGGACGTATCACGCCCGAAAAGGATCGNGCTATCCTCGAGATGGCNGNGGANGCNAATATGAATATGGTGCGTATCTGGGGCGGCGGCATTTACGNGACCGATAACTTTATGNGCNCCTGCGACGANCTGGGTATCATGGTATGGCACGACTTTATGTTTGCNTGCGCTTANTANCCCGACAACGACCCNGAGTTCTGCGNGGAGATACNCACNGANGTCACNGCNGCTATNAAGAGNCTGCGNAAGTATTCNAGCCTTGTCGGCTGGTCGGGAAACAACGAGATACAGGAGATGTACCGNTCNGCNANNTATTGGGGCANCGATATCCCGTGGNTCGGCGGCAAGNTCTATGACGANATNCTGCCGACNNATGTAAAAGAACTCTGNCCCGACAGNATNTACCGTCCGAGCAGCCCCTANGGNAAAAANCCCGACGAGCCTGCGGACTTCGAGACCGGCGATCAGCACATATGGCACTTCACGCACAGACCCAATTGGGAACATTATCTTGACCTGTGGAGATTTACCGATTTCGATTACAAGTTCTTAAGCGAGTTCGGCATCATCGGTGCGATGAATCTGGAGTCGCTGAAAAAGTGCATAAAGCCCGAGGCCCTCAACACGCATTCGGACGAGTGGAAACACCACACCAACTCCAACTCGGACTACAAGCTGATGGACTTCTTCGCCGAAAAGTATTTCGGCACAGCGGAAGCGAAGGATCTTCAGACATATATACTCCGAAGCCAGGTTATTCAGGCGGAGATCATGCGGCACGTTTACGACGAGCTCCGTTCGAGAAAGTTCAGATGCTCAGGCATTCTGCTCTGGACGCTGAGCGATTCCTTTGGCATAAACAACTGGTCGGTGATAGACTACTACCTCGGCAAGCGCCCCATTTACTACTATCTCAAACGTTCACTGGCTCCCATAAACGTTTCGTTTATGGGCTACGAGGTGCAGAACTTCGACGGTATGAAAGAATACCGCAAATATTTCAAGGGCGAACCCAAGCCTATCGAGCTTATGATAGCGAACGATACCCTCGAGGACAAGAACGTTGCGCTTGCATACAGAGTGATCACGTTCAAGGGCGAGGTGCTCAAGCAGGGAAAGAAGGACGTTACCGTTCCCGCAAACAGCGCCGGGAAATTCCTCGACGTTGAAATAGCGGACATCAAGGATAAACTCGTACCCGAAGAGACCATTCTCCACGCAATCGTCTGCGAGGGCGGAAAGCTCGTGAGCGAGAACCGCTTCTTCTTTGCGCCTTACAACAAGCTCGCACTCGAACCCGCAAATGTAAAGTGCGAGGTGAAGAGCGTTTCCGAAAACACCGCGGAGCTTACGCTGGAGGCGGATACGTTCGTGTGGATGCTCCACATTTCGGACATTGACGGCATATCCTTCTCGGACAACGACTTCGATCTGCTTATCGGCGAAAAGCGCACGATAACCGTTACGGGCAAGGACGCAGACAAGATCAGACCTTCGCTTCTGAGCCTTAACCCATCGGTTGATGCACGGTAATGCAGCGTTGACATTTGATTTTGCTTTATGTAAGCACCGAAAATAAAAACACTGCCACCCCCAATATGACAAGAACAATTCCCGTCACCCTGTTTAGTGTTTTGGGTTCTGCCTTATTTGCAAACACGGCCGCAATCCTCGCCCACAAAAAGGTAAATGCCACGCAGGAAATGCAGACAATCAGGTCAGGAGCGCCGCCTATCGCAAAATGGGAAAGCGCTCCCGTAAGCGCAGTAAATGTCATGATAAACACACTGGTACCCACGGCGGTTTTCAATTCATATCCAAGAACAGACGTCAGTATCAAAAGCATCATCATGCCTCCGCCTGCCCCAATGAATCCACATATAAAGCCAATCAGGACGCCGCATATAATAGATTGGACCGCCCTTTTCTTTGCAGAAATGCCCTGCATGGATTCCTTTGTTGTCATAACCGGTTTCACAATAAACTTTATGCCAAGCAAGAATGTCATGAACACAGAAAAGTTGCCCATTGCGGCAGAAGGAACCCGGCTGGAAGCATAGCTTCCCACTACAGTAAATACCAAAACGCTTGCCATCATAATCAGACCGTTTTTGATATCAAGATTTTTATGTTTGCCATATGTGTAGGCTGATACAGCACTTGCAAGCACATCGGAAGAAAGGGCAATTCCTACAGCCATATAAGGATCAATGCCGAGAAAAGTAATGAGCATCGGACTGATGACGGCAGCCGCACTCATTCCGGCAAATCCCGTACCTAATCCGGCTCCCATGCCTGCAAAAAAAGTCACAACAATTGTGATCAGCAATTTCACATCAATCACCTCCCTCTATGATTTCATCCAGTTTTTTACTGATCAACTCTACCATTTCAAAAAAGACCTCTTTTGCTTCTTCGCTCGCATCTTCAAATAACTGCCCGAAAAAAGATGCCTGCAGCGTTTTTCCTCTCTCGATAATCGGCTGTGCCTTATCCGTACATATCAGCTTTGTCTTTCTTCTGTCTCCTTCAACCGCTTTGCGTTCCAGATAACCCTCCTGCACCAATTTATCAACATTAACGGATACCAGATTCGCCTTGATTTTTCTGACCTCAACGATGTCACTTGCCGTTTTATATTTGGGATTATTGGCAAGAAACATTAAAATATCAAATGCTGTCTGTGGCAGCCTGAGCTCCTGACATAGCGGTTTGCATTTTGTACTGTATGCCATAGACATTTTTAGTGCAAAATCCATACTTGCATTCATTATGGCCTCCTTTATTTTATTCAAATTTAGATATTTCAAATTTGAATAAAATATTAGCAGACTTTTAGCTAAATGTCAAGCTTAGCAGGCGGCACAATCCTTCAACCTGTCAATGACTGAATCTTCCTGAAAATCATGATGATATATTGCTCATCACTTCAACTTTATGCCCAAGTCATAAGCCATCTTTGGAAATCTTGACCGCTGTGTCATTTCAGGCGTTCCGCATCCGATTCCAAGAACCATTCCCATATCCTTAAAATTCAGATATCTGACCAATGTCTGGTAATGTGCTTCCAATGCGTCAAATGTCCAATCATCACTATTCCAGGCAACTGTAATCAGTGCCGATTTCATGCACTTTCTTTGGATACTGCTATTAAAAGCACAGAAACGGTCAATCAGCGATTTAAGCTGCGCAGACATCCCATAATAGTAAAGAGGAGTAACAAATACAAGCATATCCGCATCCAGTATTTTTGCTCTGATCTCTTCAACATCATCTTTCTGTACACATGGTCCTTCATAACCACAATGGATGCAGCCGGTACATGGATGCACATTCGCATGTGCCGCATCAATAATCCGAACACTATGCCCTGCTTCTTCTGCCCCACGGATAAAGTTTTCTGCCAACAGATTAGAGGAACCTTTCTTGTTTGGACTGCCTTCTAAGACTACTATCTTCATAACGATTCTACCCACTTTTTCAACGCATCACCGGAAAGATTCCCATTCAGGAGTCTGCCTTCCTTGATTACTGCACCCGGGCAGCTTCCTGCTAGAGACTGCACCGTTTTCCCGAATCCACTGCCTCCGGAAGTGGCAAAAAGAATAATTGTTTTTCCGGAAAAATCATAGCTTTCCAAAAAGCTGTTGATAATAGTGGGAGCGACATACCACCAAATCGGGAAACCCAACAGAATGGTGTCATAAGCCGCAATATCAGCATCCTTATCCGCCAGCGCAGGACGAAAAGATTTGTCGTTCATCTCCACCGAGCTGCGAGACTTCTTATCATTCCAATTCAGATCAGCCCTTGTATAAGGTGTTTCCGGCTTGATTTCATACAGGTCTGCACCTGCTGCCTGTGCCAGATTTTTAGCAACGTCTGCCGTTGTCCCGCTGGCGCTGAAATATGCTACTAATTTCTTGCTCATATTCTTTACCTCCATTTGATTATCAATCAACATATTCAGCTCATTATTTTGCCTGCATCTCAACAGGGTTCATTGCGATAACTCCGACCAGCTTATGCGGGATGTAGAGTTCTTCGAGATATTGGATTTCTTCTTCGGTCAGTTTGAAGTCGATCGCTTTGACAAAGCCATCAATCTGTGATTTCTTTGTTGCGCCGACTACAGGTGAGGTGGTTTTCGTCAAAAGCCACGCAAGTGATACTTCAATCATAGAAGCATTTCTCTTTTCAGCAATCTCAATAACCCGCTGTATAACGCGACTGTCTGGCTCCATTGTGGCTCCATATTTACCGCGATTGATATTGTCCAGCTGCGAACGCAGGGTCTGTTCATCCGGGCGGCGGGACAAGCGGCCTCCGGCCAGGGAGCTGTATGGCGTTACTGCAATCTGATCTTCCCGGCAATAGGGCAGGATTTCCCGTTCATCTTCCCTCGCCAGCAGATTGTAATGGGACTGTATGGAAACAAAGGAATCCAGTCCTTCTTTACTGGCAAGCATATTCGCCTTTGCAAGCTGCCACGCATAGCAATTTGATACTCCAAACGCACGAATCTTTCCATCTTTCTTCGCCCGTGTCAGTGTTTCCAGCGTTTCCAGAACCGGGGTTTTGTAGTCCCATGCGTGCATGATATACAAGTCAATATGGTCTGTATCCAGCCGCCGAAGGCTGTCGTCAAGACATTTTTCGATCCATTCCCTGCCGGTGTAAGCCTGAAGCTGTTCCTCTCCAAGACGTGGGGTGTATTTTGTCGCAATCACAACATGATCGCGTATGCCAAGTTCCTTGACCGCTCTGCCGAGATATTCCTCCCCGGTTCCCGCCTGATAGGACATTGCCGTATCAAAGAAATTGATGCCCTTCTCATAGGCATAACCAATGATCTCCTTCGATTCACCGTAGGGAACCGCCCATGTGTGCATACCCTTGCTTGCATCACCGAGACTCATGCAGCCAAGGCAAAAGCGCGATACTTCAATCTCTGTTTTGCCTAATTTTATATACTCCATAATGACCTCCTGTGTTTTAGCCTAAACCAGTATTTCTTTTCCTTCATCTGTCGTAATATACGCCTCATTGATCTGCACGCGGAAGATACAGAAATGATCGTCCGTGGGTGAAGAATAATGCTTTGAGAGGATCGGACATTCATCCAGCATTTTCTGCTTCATCTTAATGTCTGTACATTCTTCCGCCGTCCCGCTGATACGAATCCACTCCCGCGTTCCTGCTTTCAGCGCAACGATCTGAATGTTGGGATTACCCTTCATCTGCCGGTAGACCGCCTTTGTATCCGCTGCCGTAATGTATAGAGCATTGCCGCTTTCCATGACAGCGGCAAACGGTCTTCCCGCTGGAGCATCTCCATTCACGGTCAACAGATAAAAAACGCCGCAATCTTTCAGAAACTCATAGCATTTTGACATTTGCATTCTCCTCCTACTAAACTATTTGCACACCTCGTTCACGCAGGAAAGCGCATTGAGCGTTCTTGGATAACCGATATAGGGCAGACAGGTCGTAATCACTGCGATCAGATCTGCCTTTGTATTTCCTACGCTTAAATTTGCCGCAGCGTGGGCTTTCGCCTGTGGCTCACAACCGCCAATGGAAATAATGGCGGTAAAGGTGACAAGTTCCCGCATTTTCAAGTCCAGAGTTCCCCTGGTATAGTAATCACCAAAGCAATGGGCGGAAAGGCAGTCCTGAATATGCTTCACATCCTCCGGCGCTGCAGCGCGCATACCATTGATGTTCTCCTTGCCAAAAATCTGCTGCTGTACAGCCAGACCTTTTTCAAACCGCGTTTCGGCCGTCACGGTGCCCTGACCTTCTTCTTCCGGCTCCAGTCCTTTCGCAAGCAGAGCTTCGTTTACAACAGCCAGAGCCTCCCGCACCTTTGGATAACCAATATAGGGAGCTGCCTGATAGAGCGTTTCCTTGATTTCCGTAACAGAAACACCTTTTTCCAGAGAATCACCCAGTTTTACCGTCAGTTCTGTCGGTGTCTGTATGGAAGCAAGACAGGCAATCCCGACGAGCGCAGCGGTTTTTCTGTCCGGAAAACCGTTTTCCGCTATTTCATGCTGCAAAAACTGTTCTTGAATCGCATTAAATTCCTTATCATAATCTTTCAATTCTAT